>NZ_JBITDZ010000030.1:0-1049 GCF_044454705.1 Actinoplanes sp. NPDC051494 | reverse complement strand
CTCGGCGCGACCTACGCCATCTGCTTCGCCGAACTCGGGTACGACGTGCTGGGCTTCGACATCGACGCCGCCAAAATCGGCAAACTCGCCGCCGGACAAGTCCCCTTCCACGAACCCGGACTCGACGACCTCCTACGCACCAACCTCGCCTCCGGACGACTCCGGTTCACCACCAGCTACGAAGAAGTCGCCGACCACGCCGACATCCACTTCATCTGCGTCGGCACCCCCCAACGCACCGACGGCCCCGGCGCCGACCTCACCTACGTCGAAACATCCGTCACCAACCTCGCCAAACACCTCAAACGCCGCGCCCTGATCGTCGGGAAATCCACCGTCCCCGTCGGCACCGCCGAATGGATCGAACAACTCCTCGCCAAACAAACCGACCCGGCCCTGGGCATCGAAGTCGCCTGGTCACCAGAATTCCTGCAAGAAGGCTTCGCCGTCGAAGACGTCCTACGACCCAACCGCATCGTCGTCGGCGTCAAAACCGACTGGGCCAACGCCATGCTCTACGCCGCCCACAAAGGCGTCTTCGACCTCGCCGCCAGCGAAGAACGCGAAGTCCCCCTCGTCGTCACCGACTTCGCCACCGCCGAACTCGTCAAAGTCGCCGCCAACGCCTTCCTCGCCACCAAAATCAGCTTCATCAACGCCATGGCCGAGGTCTGCGAAGTCGCCGGCGGCGACATCACCCAACTCGCCAAAGCCATCGGCTACGACCCCCGCATCGGCAACAAATTCCTCCAAGCCGGCATCGGCTTCGGCGGCGGCTGCCTCCCCAAAGACATCCGCGCCTTCCAAACCCGCGCCCAAGAACTCGGCGCCGGCGAAGCCCTCCGCTTCCTACACGAAGTCGACCTCATCAACCTCCGACGCCGCAGCCGCGTCATCCAACTCGCCGCCGAACTCCTGCACCGCCGACCCGGCCCCGCCGGACCCGACCTCTCCGGCACCCGCATCGCCGTACTCGGAGCCGCGTTCAAACCCAACTCCGACGACGTACGCGACGCACCCGCCCTGTCCATCGCCGCCAGCCTCGCCAA
>NZ_JBITDZ010000029.1:0-1124 GCF_044454705.1 Actinoplanes sp. NPDC051494 | reverse complement strand
TGTGATGTCCGGTGAGGTTGGTCAACCGTGTGATGGGTGGCAGGCCGCCGATGGCGGTGTGGGGTCGGTGATGGTTGTAATCGTGCAGGAAGGCCGGCAGGGCGGCGCGGCGGGCTTTCTCGGTGGAGTAGAACTTCACGAAGGCCCAGCCGTCGGCCAGGGTGCGATGGAACCGTTCGATCTTCCCGTTGGTCTGCGGCCGGTAGGGGCGGGTTTTCTTCACGGTGATGCCGAGTTCGGCGCAGGTGTCGCGCCAGAGGTGTGATGTGTAGGCCGAGCCGTTGTCGGAGAGCACCCGGCGGGTGGTGACACCGCGTTCGGCGAACCAGGCGACCGCGCGGCGGAGCACGCCGGTGGCGGTGAGGGCGGTTTCGTCGTCGTGGATTTCGGCGTAGGCGACACGGGAGTGGTCGTCGATGACGGTATGGACGTAAGCGGTGCCGATCAGTGGGCCGCGGTGTTTACTGCGTGCCTTGCCCGGTGTCGCTGCCCGGTTTCGGCTGCCCTGGGGTCGTCCGAGGTAGCGGTGGCCGCCGCCGTGGGGCACGTTGCCGAGTTTTTTGACGTCGACGTGCAGCATGTCGCCGGGTGCTGGGTGTTCGTAGCGGCGGATCGTTTCGCCGGTGCTGCGGTCGAGGTGCGAGAGCCGGTTCGCCTGGTGGCGGACCAGGACGGCGTGCACGGTCGACGGTGCCAGGCCAAGCTGGGCGCCGAGCGGGACGGGTCCGAGGCGGCGTTTACGACGCAGGTGCAGGATTTTACGTTCGAGGGGCGCCGGGGTGCGGGTCGGCTGGCGGTGGGGTCGTGAGGATCGGTCGGTCAGGCCGGTCTGGCCTTCGGTGCGGTAACGCTGGGCCCATTTGTTCGCGGTGCGCCAGGACACGTCGTAGCGTTCGGCTGCTCGTGCGGGTGACCAGCCGTCATCCACGATGAGACGCGCCAGCCGCAATCGCGCCCTCGGGGTCAGGGCGGCGTTAGCGTGGGACATGAAGGCCTCCAGCCTGCTCAGTGGTTTCTCGACAACTCCACTGCAGCGTTGGAGGCCTTCATCTGTTCACCAGATCGATCCAAGATCCTCAGATCGAGTGGTCACAACCCCTCGACCAACGTCTGGGGACATCACA
>NZ_JBITDZ010000028.1:0-1392 GCF_044454705.1 Actinoplanes sp. NPDC051494 | reverse complement strand
GGGACTGTCAAGAAAACGGTGTAACTCGATCTTGTCGAGGGGTCAGTTGCGGCGTGCGGACAGGCGGCCTTCGAAGGCTAGGTCGAAGGCGTTGAGGGCGGGTTTCCAGCGCATGGTCCAGCGGCGGCGCCCGGCGCCGGTCGGGTCCAGGGCCATCACGGCGAGGTAGACGCATTTCAGCGCGGCGTGCTCGTTGGGGAAGTGCCCGCGGGCCCGGACGGCCCGGCGGATGCGGGCGTTCACACTCTCGATCGCGTTGGTTGAGCAGACGACCTTGCGGATCTCGGCGTCGAACGCGAGGAACGGCACGAACTCGGCCCAGGCGTTCTCCCAGAGCCGGACGATGGCCGGATACTTCTCGCCCCAGGCCTCGGCGAACGCCAGGAACCGCTGTTCGGCGGCGGCTTCGGTCGGTGCGGTGTAGACCGGCTTCAACGCCTTCGCGATCGCATCCCAATGCTGGCGGCCGGCGTATTTGAACGAGTTGCGCAGCAGGTGCACCACGCAGGTCTGGACCACCGTCTTGGGCCAGACCGTGTTGATCGCGTCAGGCAGGCCGGTCAGGCCGTCGCAGACGGCCATCAGCACGTCCTCGACACCGCGGTTCTTCAGCTCAGTGCACACGCTGAACCAGAACTTCGCGCCTTCACCGCCGTCGCCGGCCCACAGGCCGAGGATGTCCCGGGTGCCCTCGACGGTCACCGCGAGGGCCACGTAGATGGGCCGGTTGGCGACTTTCCCGTCGCGGATCTTGACGTTGATCGCGTCCAGGAACACGACCGGGTAGACCCGGTCGAGGGGCCGATTCTGCCACTCGGCCATGCCGTCCATCACTTTGTCGGTGATCGTAGAGATCGTCTGGCGGGAGACCTCGGCGCCATAGACCTCGGCCAGGTGGGCGCTGATCTCACCGGTGGTCAGGCCTTTCGCGGACAGCGACAGGACCATGTCCTCGACGCCGGTCAGCCGGCGCTGCCGCTTGCGGACGATCTGCGGCTCGAACGAGCCGTCGCGATCGCGTGGCACGGTGATCTCGACCGGGCCCACATCGGTGAGCACGGTCTTGGCCCGGGCGCCGTTGCGGGAGTTCCCGCCGTCTTTACCGGCAGGGTCGTGTTTGGCATAGCCGAGGTAGTCGGTGATCTCGCCGTCCAACGCGGCCTCGATCACCCGCTTGGTCAGCTGCTGCAACAGGCCACCTTCGCCGGTCAGCTGCAGGCCCGCTGCGCGGGCCTGCTCGACCAGCCGACCAACCAGCTCGGCATCCACCCCTTCAGGCGTGCTCGCCGACGTCTTCTTCTTCGCCACCGCGGAAGTATCCACGGCATCCGTCATGACAGTCATCAGGTGCGTCTCCTTGATCAGGAGTTACACCGTTTTTCTTACAGTCCC
>NZ_JBITDZ010000027.1:0-1622 GCF_044454705.1 Actinoplanes sp. NPDC051494 | reverse complement strand
ACGTTGAGTCCGGCGGCGTCCTACTCTCCCACACCCTCCCGAGTGCAGTACCATCGGCGCTGGAGGGCTTAGCTTCCGGGTTCGGAATGAGACCGGGCGTTTCCCCTCCGCTATAACCACCGAAACAGCTTTCAGCACTACAACCTCACCTCTACCAACCCCAGAGTCATTCCTGAGGTGGGGGTGGTTGTTTGCTGTGAATCACACAGTGGACGCAAAGAGTATCAAGTTTAGGGTGGTTAAGCCCTCGGCCTATTAGTACCGGTCAACTGAACACGTTACCGTGCTTACATCTCCGGCCTATCAACCCAGTAGTCTAGCTGGGAGCCTTACCCACTCAAGGTGGTGGGATACCTCATCTCGAAGCAGGCTTCCCGCTTAGATGCTTTCAGCGGTTATCCCTTCCGAACGTAGCCAACCAGCCATGCCCCTGGCGGGACAACTGGCACACCAGAGGTTCGTCCGTCCCGGTCCTCTCGTACTAGGGACAGCCCTTCTCAAGTATCCAACGCGCACGGCGGATAGGGACCGAACTGTCTCACGACGTTCTAAACCCAGCTCGCGTACCGCTTTAATGGGCGAACAGCCCAACCCTTGGGACCTGCTACAGCCCCAGGATGCGACGAGCCGACATCGAGGTGCCAAACCATCCCGTCGATATGGACTCTTGGGGAAGATCAGCCTGTTATCCCCGGGGTACCTTTTATCCGTTGAGCGACACCGCTTCCACACGCAAGTGCCGGATCACTAGTCCCGACTTTCGTCCCTGCTCGACCTGTCAGTCTCACAGTCAAGCTCCCTTATGTACTTACACTCAACACCTGATTGCCAACCAGGATGAGGGAACCTTTGGGCGCCTCCGTTACCCTTTAGGAGGCAACCGCCCCAGTTAAACTACCCACCAGACACTGTCCCTGGACCCGATCAGGGCCCGAAGTTAGATACCCAAATCCAACAGAGTGGTATTTCAAGATTGCCTCCACCCGAACTGGCGTCCGAGTTTCACAGGCTCCCACCTATCCTACACAATTACATTCGGATACCAATGTCAAGCTATAGTAAAGGTCCCGGGGTCTTTCCGTCCTGCCGCGCGTAACGAGCATCTTTACTCGTACTGCAATTTCGCCGGGCCTGTGGTTGAGACAGTGGGGAAGTCGTTACGCCATTCGTGCAGGTCGGAACTTACCCGACAAGGAATTTCGCTACCTTAGGATGGTTATAGTTACCACCGCCGTTTACTGGCGCTTAAGTTCTCCGCCTCGCCCCGAAAGGCTAACAGGTCCCCTTAACGTTCCAGCACCGGGCAGGCGTCAGTCCATATACATCGTCTTACGACTTCGCATGGACCTGTGTTTTTAGTAAACAGTCGCTTCCCCCTGCTCTCTGCGGCCATACCACGCTCCACCCGCAAGGGGCTTCACGCGTCCGGCCCCCCTTCTCCCTAAGTTACGGGGGCAATTTGCCGAGTTCCTTAACCACAGTTCGCCCGTCGCCTTGGTATTCTCTACCTGACCACCTGTGTCGGTTTGGGGTACGGGCCGCTCGGAACATCGCTAGAGGCTTTTCTCGGCAGCATAGGATCACTGACTTCACCTGAATCGGCTCGGCATCACGTCTCAGCC
>NZ_JBITDZ010000025.1:0-6758 GCF_044454705.1 Actinoplanes sp. NPDC051494 | reverse complement strand
CCGCGGTATCGCCACCCGCTACGACAAACTCGCCGTCCGGTACCACACCGTCCTGACCATCGCAGTCATCGGGGAGTGGCTCTAACCGCGACTTTGAAACACGCCCTAGGCGCGGATGATGGGCGAACGTGTCCGAATCGAGGTACGAATCGACAGCCAGCGGCACGTCGGCGTGCACGGCGGCGACCCCGAGCCCGTCCTGCGGTGGGTCGGCCGGAGCGGGCGCGGTGAGCCCCCACGATGCCCGCCGCGCCGGTACGTCCCCGGCGGCCGGGGTGGCGATCCAGGCGGCGTCGACGCCGGGCAGAAGGCGGGCCAGCAGGCGTACGGCGCGGGCGTGCAGCTCCGCCCCGGCTTCGTCCCCGGCTTCGTCCCGTCCGGGTTCGCTCAGCTCGGCCACCGCGTCGTGCAGTGCGACGAGGGCCGCCTCACGGGCACGCAGGGCGTCCACTCGGGCCCGCAGCGCGTCGACCTGGGTGTGCGGGGTGTCCACCCGGGTTCGCGGCGTGTCGACCTGGGTTCGCGGCGTGTCGACCTGGGTGTGCTGGGTGTCCACCCCGGACAGCGCCGGTCCCCTCGTGCTGAGCATGGTCCCAACCTGCCCGCCCGGATCCGGTCCGCCATCGCGTGAACGCGGTATCCAGAGCGGGCGCGGGCTGTTACGGCTCTGTTGACAGCGCGTGACGCGGGCATCAACATATGGGGATTGCTCTATGGAAGCGCTCCCAGGAGGTTCCGCCCGTGAAACGTGCCCTCGGTGCCGCCGCCCTGCTCGTGGCGTCCCTGGTGATGGTCCCCGCCGCGGCGGCGCATGCTGACGAGGTGGAACAGGTGATCAACGGCGGGTTCGCCGACGGGACGCAGCCGTGGTGGTCCAGTTCGGGGCCGATCACCGTGACCGACGGGCAGGCGTGCGTGACCGTGCCCGGCGGGACCGTCAACAAATGGGACGTCTCCGTCGGCCAGAACGACATCCACCTGGTCGCGGGGGAGACCTACCGGTTCGCGTTCCGGGCCGCCGGCACCTATCCCGTACGGGCGGTCGTCGGCCTGGCCGTGGCCCCCTACGACACCTACTTCGAGGCTTCCCCGGCACTGACCGCGGCGGGCGAGCTGTATTCGTACACGTTCACCTCGGCGGTGACCACCGACCAGGGTCAGGTGGCGATGCAGCTCGGCGGCAGCCCCGATCCCTGGGGTTTCTGCCTCGACGACGTGTCGCTGCTCGGCGGCGTCCCACCGGAGGTCTACGAGCCCGACACCGGCCCGCGGGTACGCGTCAACCAGGTCGGCTACCTGCCCGGCGGCCCGAAGAACGCCACACTGGTCACCGACGCGACGACCGCCCTGCCGTGGCAGCTGCGCGACGCGGCCGGCCGGGTTGTCGCCCGCGGACAGACAACGCCACGCGGGGTGGACGTCTCGTCCGGGCAGAATGTTCATTCGCTCACGTTCAGCGGCTTCCACCGTCGGGGCACCGGATACACGCTGGTCGCCGACGGCCAGACGAGCCGGCCGTTCGATGTGGACACGACCGCATACGAGCGTCTGCGAGCGGATTCGCTCAAGTTCTACTACACGCAGCGCAGCGGCATCGAGATCCGCGACGACCTGCGACCCGGGTACTCGCGCCCGGCCGGGCACGTCGACGTCGCCCCGAACCTCGGCGACGGCGCGGTGCCCTGCGTCACCACCGCCCCCTGCGACTACACCCTGAACGTCACCGGTGGCTGGTACGACGCCGGTGACCACGGCAAGTACGTCGTCAACGGCGGGATCTCGGTGTGGCAGCTGCTCAGCTCGTACGAGCACGGTGGCGGTTCACCGGCCCTGCGGCTGCCCGAGAGCGGCAACGGCACGCCCGACCTGCTCAACGAGGTCCGGTGGGAGCTGGACTTCCTGCTGAGGATGCAGGTCCCGGCCGGTCACCCGTACGCGGGCATGGCGCATCACAAGATCCACGACGCGGCCTGGACCGGCCTGCCGTTGCTGCCGCACCTCGACCCGCAGCAGCGTGAGCTGCACCCGGTCTCGACCGCCGCCACGCTCAACCTCGCCGCGACCGCCGCGCAGGCGGCCCGGATCTACCGCCGCTACGACCCGGCGTTCGCGAAGAAGGCCCTCACCGCGGCCCGCACCGCGTTCACCGCCGCCCGGGCCAACCCCGCGCTGCTCGCGCCGGAATCCGACGGCGTCGGCGGCGGCGCCTACAACGACACCAAGGTCGACGACGACTTCTACTGGGCCGCCGCCGAGCTGTACCTCACCACGGGGGACAAGGCCTACCGCGACGCCGTGCTCGCGTCACCGGTGCACACCGCGGACATCTTCGGCACCGGCGCCTTCGACTGGGCGAACACCGCTGCCGCCGGCCGTCTGGACCTCGCGACGCTGCCGAGCAAACTGCCGGGACAGGCCGCGATCAGAGCCTCCGTCGTACGAGGTGCCGACAAGTACCTGGCCGTCCAGCGCGCCCACCCGTACGGCGTGCCCTACGCGCCGGCGAACAACGCGTGGGACTGGGGCTCGAACAGCACGATCCTCAACAACGCGGTGGTGCTCGCGACCGCGGCCGACCTCACCGGCAAGGCACGTTACCGCGACGGGGCCCTCGAAGCGCTGGACTACGTGCTCGGCCGCAACGCGCTCAATCTGTCCTACGTGACCGGGTACGGCGAGGTCAGCTCGCAGAATCAGCACAGCCGCTGGTACGCCGCCCAGCTCGACCCGGCCCTGCCGCACCCGCCGGCCGGATCGCTGGCCGGCGGCGCCAACTCGTCGCTGCAGGACCCGTACGCGCAGAGCAAGCTCAGCGGGTGCACCGGCCAGTTCTGCTACATCGACGACATCCAGTCCTGGTCCACCAACGAACTCACCATCAACTGGAACTCGGCGCTGGCCTGGGTCGCCGCGTACGCGGTCAGATCTCGCTGAGCACGGTGCGGGTCCGCTCGTCCGCCGGGACGAGCACCCGCACCCGCAGAGCCGGCCGGTGCGACGGCCGGCTCTGCATCTGCAGGAATGCCAGCGGCCCGAGGTCCCGGTGCGGGATCACCTTGTGCATCGGCTCCGGATCCTCGACGCCGTGCTCGGCCCACCAGACCCGCACGCTCTCGTGCCGCCGGATCAACTCCGCGACCAGCTCCTCGTACGCGGCGTCGCCGGGATGCCGGGCGAACTCCGTCCGGAAGTCGCGCAGGTTGGCGCGGGCCGTCCGCTCCCAGCCGGGCCGGTCGTTCTCCCAGCTGAACAGCCACAACAGCACGTTGCGCCGGTCCTTCGGGGCGCTGACGAGGTCGGCGAGGATCACCTCGGCCGCCCGGTTGTGAGCCACTACGTCGAAGCGGGGCCCGAGCACGAACGCCGGGTGCGGCACCAGCCCGTGGATCACGGCGACGGTGCCCTCGTCGACCTCCTCGTCGGCCCTCTCGTCACTGCCGGCGACCACCGGCGCGGCGAGCAGGGTCAGGTGCTCCCGCTCACCCGGGGTCAGCCGCAGCGCCCGGCCCAGCGCCCGCAGCACCTGCTCCGACGGGGTGATCTCGCGGCCCTGCTCCAGCCACGTGTACCAGGACAGCCCCACCCCGGCGAGCTGCGCCACCTCCTCGCGCCGCAGCCCCGGGGTGCGCCGGCGGCTGCCGTCCGGAGCCAGCCCGGCGGCTTCCGGCGACAACGCGGCCCGGCGGGTCTTCAGGAAATCGGCGAGCTCGGCACGACGAGCGGAATCGGGTCCCACACCACCATCATCCGCTCCGGCGTCTCCAGCTGCGGCAGGTGGCCCGACGCTTCCAGCGGGTGCCAGGTCGCGGTCGGGATCGCGGCGGCGTACGCCCGGCCGTACCCCGGATCCACCAGGCGGTCACTCAACCCCCACACCACCAGCACGGGTACGGTCACCGCGCCCAGCCGTTCCCGCAGTGTGGGGTCCGTCATGTCCTGGCCCGCGTACATCTCGAGGGCTTCCCGGTTGCCGAGCATGACGGCTTTGCGTTGCGCACCGAGCGCGGCCGGGTCGATCCGGAACCGCGCGGGTTCGTGGTATGACAGCTCGGCGAGCTGGTCCAGTCGTAACGAGAAGAAGTCGGCCACCGGGTGCCCCGGCACACTGATCCCGACCCCGTTGACGATGACCACGCCGCTGACCCGGGGGCTCTTGAGAAGCGCGATCTCCGCGGCGATCCAACCGCCGATGGAGTTCCCGACGACGGTGACATCCTCGAGGTCCAGCTGCTCGAGCAGATCGACATAGGCTCCGGCCAGGTCACGGATGCCGGTGAGACCGGGCTGACGAGGCGTCCCGTCAAAACCGGGATGGGTGGGCACGATGACCCGGGCGGGCCGTTCGGCGGCCAGCTTCGCCCCGAACCCCGCCACGGAGACCGGCCCCGCGCCACCGTGCAGAATCAGAAAAGGTCGGCCGCCGCCGTTGTCGGTGTAGGTGATCATGCATCGATCGTCTGCCCTCCCCGGTGCAAGCGGGAGATGACAGTTCATCCAGGGACCCGGACCACCACCCTGGGCGCCGCGGGGGACAGCCCGGCGGTCAGCTGGGTGCAGAACCTCGGCTCTGCGCCCAGCTGACCGGCCACCGGATCACGGTGCGGCGCTGTTGAGCTCCTGCAGCTGGCTGTTGAGGTGACTCTCCAACGCGGACTGGTAACCCTGCGCGAGCTGGCCGAGCCGGTCGATCTCGTCCAGCAGGGCAGCACGCTGCGTCTGCAGGTTGGCGATCGCCTCCGAGTGGTTACGGCGGGCGTCGCTCTCGATCGTGGCGGCCTTGATCTGGGCCTCGCTGGTGATCTGCTCCGACTTGCCGCGGGCCTCGTCCAGCAGGGCCTCCGACTCACGCTGCGCGTCGCGCATGTGGTCGTCGGCGGTGCGCTGGGCCATCATCAGGACCCGCTGGAGGCGGTCCTCCTCGGCGGGCGAGTGCGACGGCGTGACCGGCGTGTTGCGGGCCTGCTCGAGCTGGGACTGCATGTTGCGGGCGTGGTCCTCGGCCCGGGCCCGCGCCTTCTGCAGGCGCTCGAGCTGAGCCGCGAGATCCGCGAACTCGGAGTCGATGACCATGGTCGAGGCAGCCGGGCTGGGACCCGACGGGCCGCCGCGCTGAGCCCGGTCGCGCAGCGACGCGTTCTCCTCGAGCAGGCGGATGAGCTCCTGCTCGACCTCGTCCAGGAAGGCGTCGACGTCCTCTTCGTCGTATCCGCGCTTGCCCATCGGCGGCTTCTTGAAGGCCATGTTGTGGATGTCAGCTGGCGTGAGCAGGATCGTGCTCCTTCGATCATGTCGACTGCGGTCGAGCCTCTGCGATCCTACGCAACCGCCCGCGGCCGGCTACGTCGGCGTGATCACCCGGACACTTTCCCCGGGTTTTCGGGCTCCTCTGGTGAAGTGGGTACCGACGGGCGTACAGCATAGGACTCGGGAGGATTTTCATGGTGGTCAGCACCGCGCGCGGGCGGATCGTCGCCCTGCTCACACTCGGCGCGATCGCCGCGTGTGACAGTGGTAACAATGCGGGCGAACCGGTCCCGGCGAGTCCCCGTGCGGTCGCCTCGTCCACCGCCCCGAGCGCCGCGGACGGCACCCCCGATCTCGGCGCGGCCGAACAGGTGGCGCAGGGTCTCGACGTACCATGGGGGCTGGCGTTCCTGCCCGGCGGCGATGCCCTGGTCGCCGAGCGCGATTCCGGCCGGATCCTGCGCGTGTCCGGCACCCAGGTCGTACCCTTCCTGACGGTTCCGGGTGTCGCGGCCCAGGGTGAGGGTGGTCTGCTGGGTCTCGCGGTCTCCCCGGACGACGCCTTCGTCTACGCCTACTACACCGCTGAGCAGGACAACCGCATCGCCCGTTTCCGGCTGGACGGCGGCGGCGACCCCGAGATCGTCTTCGAGGGCATCGCCAAGGCCGGCAACCACAACGGCGGCCGGATCGCTTTCGGCCCGGACGGCATGCTGTACGTGGGTACGGGCGACGCGGCGCAGACCGACCGCTCCCAGGACCCGTCCAGTCCCAACGGCAAGATCCTGCGCCTGACCCCCACCGGCGACCCGGCCCCGGGCAACCCGGCGGCCGGCTCGCCCGTCTACAGCCTCGGCCACCGCAACGTCCAGGGCCTGGCCTGGGACGCCGAGGGCCGGCTGTTCGCCGCCGAGTTCGGCCAGAACGAGCTCGACAAGCTCAACCTCATCGAGGCCGGGCACAATTACGGCTGGCCCGAGATCGAGGGCAAGGGTGACACCAATGGCGGAAAATACACGAACCCCCTGGTCGCCTGGCCGACCGACGATGCCTCCCCGTCCGGCATCGCCATCGCCGGAGGCACGGTGTACATCGCGGCCCTGCGCGGCGAGCGGCTGTGGACCGTGCCCCTGACCGGCGACACCGTGGGAGAGCCCAAGGCCCAGCTCACCGGAGCGTACGGCCGCCTGCGAACCGTCGAGGTGGCCCCGGACGGCGCCCTCTGGCTCACCACCTCCAACACCGACGGCCGAGGCGACACCCGGGACGGTGACGACCGCATCCTGCGCTTCCCGGCGGCAGACTGAGTGGTACGGCAGCTTCCGCGGCCGATTTCAGATGATGAAAGTGGATCTCTGCCACCCTTGATCCATTTCTGACTAGTCGTACACATGTTCTAAATTGATACTCGTGTTGGTCGACGTGCAGCAGCTGGTCAAGGAAGCGGCGGAGTTAGCCGCGGCCCCGCTGTGCTCACCGCTGGACCACGAGATCGTCGGCCTGCTCCGCGCGGC
>NZ_JBITDZ010000024.1:0-10161 GCF_044454705.1 Actinoplanes sp. NPDC051494 | reverse complement strand
TCAACGCCTTCGACCTAGCCTTCGAAGGCCGCCTGTCCGCACGCCGCAACTGACCCCTCGACAAGATCGAGTTACACCGTTTTCTTGACAGTCCCGCGCAGCCTTCCCTTGTCCGAGACAACTGCGCCCGCGCAGACCGCTGATGCGGCCGGGGCGGTGCCGTCGGTAGTCGTTCTATCTGCCAGGCCCGGGTATGCCGGGGGCTGGCTGCTGGATGTCGTGGTTGACCGGATCGTCAGGTGCCCGGGGGTGCCAGTAGGCGTTGTGGGGGATCAGTCGGACGAGCAGGATCAGGCTCGCGCCGGTGATGGTGGCGGTGTCGAGCATGGTGGGGAGCAGGTCGGTGTAGCAGATACCTGCCCCGGCGCCGATCATCAGGAACGGGTACAGCCCGAGCATCAGCTGGCGCAGAGCGTCCAGGGCGCGGGCGGGCCGGTTCGGCCAGAGCTGGCCCGCCTTGGTGCCCGGCTCGGGCCGGGCCTGGCGCCGAGGCGATGGGGGCGGATTCGGCCAGAACGTTTCGTCGGGAGGCCCGGTCTGGGTGAAGCCGTCGTCGTGCTGCGGCGGCTCCACCGGTGACGGTGGTGGCGCCGGGCTGTAGTAGATAGTGCTCCAAGGGCCGCGATCGACGCCGGCGAGTTCGTCGACGACGGCTGGCCGTTACGCCGGGCCGCGGAACGTTTCCAGGTCAGCACCACCACCGCGACACGCTGGGCGCAAGCCCTCTGCACAGAGGCTCTGGTACGCGGACTGGGTCGCCTGTTCGGGGACGGTGGGGTGGGTCGTTGTGGTGGTGCGGTGCTGGTCCATGGTGGGGTGAGGTTCTGACTTCGTTCGGAAGGGTGGTGAGGTCGTGCCGGTGGTGGAGGCTTCGGTGGTTGCCGGGATGGTGATCGCTTGGGCGGTGCGTAAGGCGCGGCATGCTGCGGGCCGAGCAGATGAGACGGTGGACGCGGCGATCGATATGGGCGCGGATCGGTTGCATGAGGTGGTCCTGGCCAAGCTGGGTGTGCCGGTGCAGGAAGATCTCGCGCAGGAAGCGGCCGGTGAGTCGGGGCTGGTCAGTGAGTTGACGCGGCAGCAGGTCGAGTTGGCGGTGGCCGCAGCCGCACGCCGCGACGAGGAGTTCGCGCAGACGGTCACCGATCTGGTCGCCCGGCTCCAGGATGCGCAGCGGGCGGCGGGGACACAGATTTTGGCTGCGCCGGGGTCGGCGGTGTTCACCGGTGGGGTGACCGCGACCGCGCACGATGAGGCGACGGCGATCGGGCAGGCCGGCACGGTCCATATCGGCCGGGGTGATCGCGGTGGTGAGCCGGACCCTCGGGTGCCGGGTCGGTCGGGCCACTGACCGGACCCGGTGACGGTGTCCGTGACCGCCGGGTACCACGGTGGCAGGCCATGGCCGGTGGATCGGGTGTGGTCGGATATAGCGAGCAGGGTGGGGTCGGGGTCGGCACGGCCGCGACGGTGAACGTGTTCCTGTCCGGTTCGGGGCCGTTGGTATCAGTCCGCTCGGCGTATCTGGCGCAGCTGCGCCGGATTGCCCCACCTGAGCTGGTGGACCGCGTGGCGGAGCTGGCCGAGTTGGCCGGGTTCTGTCTGGACGAGCAGCGGGGCCCGTATGTGTGGTGGCAGGCGGGGCCGTGGGCGGGTAAGTCGGCGTTGCTATCGACGTTCGTCCTTGATCCTCCAGCTCAGGTCCGCTCACGGGTGCAGGTGGTGGCGTTCTTCATCACCGCCCGGCTGGCCGGATCCGATACCCGGGCGGCGTTCACTGCGGCGGTGAGTGAACAGTTGGTGGCGTTGACCGGTCAGCAACCGCCCCCGGTGACTGATGAGGGGTTGCGAGAGGCGTGGCTGCTGGACCTGCTGGCCCGGGCGGCGCAGGAGTGCCGGCTGCGGGGAATGCGGCTGGTGTTGCTGGTCGACGGCTTGGACGAGGACCGCAGCACCAGCAGCGGCGGTAGCGCTCACAGCATCGCTGGGCTATTACCTGGTGATCCGCCGGCGGGGATGCGGGTGATCGTGGCCGGGCGGGCGAACCCACCGGTCCCGGATGATGTGCCGGACTGGCATCCGCTACGTGATCCGGGCATCGTGCGCCGGTTGTCCGCATCGGCGTACGCGCAGAATCTGCGACGTCTCAGCAAGGCCGAACTCAGACGCCTCGCCGATGGCAGCCCGGTCGAGCAGGACCTGCTCGGGTTACTGACCGCGGCCCGGGGTGGACTGTCAGGTCCGGACCTGCGGGAGTTGACCGGGGCCGGGCTGGTCGAGATCGAGGACGTGCTGCACACCGTGGCCGGGCGTACTTTCGCCCGCCGGACCGCGCATTGGGATCCGGGGACCGGGCGGGAGGTGTATCTGCTCGGTCATGAGGAACTGCAGCAGGCCGCTACCGGCTACCTCGGCGAGTCCGGGCTGGCCACCTACTGTGCCCGTCTGCATGTCTGGGCTGATAGTTACCGCACCCCGGGTAACGGCCGTGCCGCGTGGCCGGCCGGGACCCCCGAGTATCTGCTGCGCGGCTACCCGGGCATGCTCACCGCCGCCCATGATCTGCGTAGGCTAGTCACTCTGGTCACCGACCCGGCTCGGCATGACCGGATGCTCGATCTGACCGACGGCGACGCCACAGCCCTGACCGAGATCACCGTATGCCAGAACCTGGTACTCGCCGGGCCGGAGCCCGATCTCAACGCGATGCTAAGGCTGTGTATCCGCCGTACCAGCCTCGCCGGCAGCAACAACCAGATCCCTACTATCCTGCCCGCCGTTTGGGCCACTCTCGGACAACCGGACCGAGCCGAAGCCCTGGCCCGTTCCATCACCGACCCGTACGGACAGGCGAGGGCGTTGACTGCGGTAGTCGAGGCGATTGCCGGTGCTGACCCTGAGCGGGCCCGGGAGCTCGCCGTGGGGGCGGAGAGTGTGGCCCGTTCCATCACTGACCCGTACGCGCAGGCGCGGGCGTTGGCCGCTGTGTCTGCGGCGATTACCGGCGCTGACCCCGCGTGGGCAGAGAGTGTGGCCCGTTCCATCACCGTCACGTATGGGCAGGCGAGGGCGTTGGCCGCGGTGGTCGCCGGTGCTGACCCTGAGCGGGCCCGGGAGCTCGCCGTGGGGGCGGAGAGTGTGGCCCGTTCCATCACTGACCCGTACGCGCAGGCGCGGGCGTTGGCCGCTGTGTCTGCGGCGATTACCGGCGCTGACCCCGCGTGGGCAGAGAGTGTGGCCCGTTCCATCACCGTCACGTATGGGCAGGCGCGGGCGTTGGCCGCGGTGGTCGAGGCGGTCGCCGGCGCTGACCCCGGGTGGGCGGAGAGTGTGGCCCGTTCCATCACCGATTCGTACGAGCAGGCGCGGGCGTTGACCGCGGTGGTCGAGGCGGTCGCTGGCGCTGACCCCGGGTGGGCGGAGAGTGTGGCCCGTTCCATCACTGACCCGTACGCGCAGGCGAGGGCGTTGGCCGCTGTGTCCGCGGCGATCATCGGCGCCGACTCTGAGCGGGCCCGGGAGCTCGCCGTGGGGGCGGAGAGTGTGGCCCGTTCCATCACCGATTCGTACGAGCAGGCGCGGGCGTTGACCGCGGTGGTCGAGGCGGTCGCCGGCGCTGACCCCGGGTGGGCGGAGAGTGTGGCCCGTTCCATCACTGACCCGTACGCGCAGGCGAGGGCGTTGGCCGCGGTGGTCGGGGCGGTCGCTGGCGCTGACCCCGGGTGGGCGGAGAGTGTGGCCCGTTCTATTACCATCACTTCCGTGCAGGCGAGGGCGCTGACCGCAGTGGCCGCTGTGGTCGCTCGTCCCGACCCCGAGCGGGCCGGTCGAATTCTGGGCGGAGTGTTGGCGGTGGTGTCTTGGCGTGTGCCGATGTCGGTGCTGGCCAAGTGTTGGCCGCAGGTAGTTCTCCAGTGCCTAGAAGAGTTGTCCGGCAACGAACGATCCTGATACAACCGGGTGCTGACGGTATTTCCCCGGGTCGGATCTGTAACGGGACCCGTGTCCGCACCTTACTGCCCCTAACACGATCTCTGGGTGGTCCAGTTGATCAATCGGCGCCAGCAGATCAGGACACAGGCGAGGCTGACGAAGCCGTCATGGATGTCGAGGCGTCGTTCCCAGCGCACGGCGGGTCGGCGGAACTGATGCAGCAGGGCGAAGGTCTGCTCGACGACGTAGCGCAGCTTGCCGAGGCCTTTGATGCCGGGTGTCTTGGGTTTCGGGATGACGGGTGTCTTGGGTTTCAGGATGATCGGTTCGGTGCCACGTTCACGGCAGGCCTGGCGGAAGGCGGCGCTGCTGTAGGCCTTGTCGGCCAGCAGGGCATCGAAACGCCGTCGTGGCCGGCCTGGGCGTCCCACAATCGGCGGATAACAGTCGAGCAGGTCAAGGGCTCGGCTGATGTCGGGCACGTTCGCGCCGCTGGTCAGTACGTAGATCGGGGTGCCGTTCCCGTCGCAGATCAGGTGATGCTTGCTACCGGGCTTGCCGCGGTTGACCGGCGACGGACCTGTGCCGGCACCCCCTTTTTAGCGTCGATGTGACTGCCGTCCATCGCCGCCCGGGTCCAATCGATCCGGTTCGCCGCGTTCAATCTGGCAAGCAGGAGTTGGTCGATTTGGTCGAACACGTCGGCTTCCGTCCAGCGCTGCAAGCGACGCCAGCAGGTCATTCCGGACCCGAACCCGAGCTCCTGCGGCAGGTCTTCCCAGCCGATCCCGGTATGCAGCACGAACAAGATGCCCTGCAAGCACAACCGGTCCAGGACAGGCCGTGGTCCCGGAGCCTTGGCCGGCCACGGCGGTAGCAGCGGTTCGATCAAATCCCACAGGCCGTCATCAACGATCCACGCCTTGCTCATACCCGGCCGAACGAGACTGATCTTCACATCGTCGCGCTGATCAACATCGATTCAGCAGATCGTGTTAGGAACTTTTAGCAATGCCCAACCCACTCGCCGAGGACATTGCCGCTGGCTGCGTCGAGCAGATGTGACTGACCTTCGTTTGCGGCTGGTGACATGTTTCTTACCGGCGCCCCTGGACGGCGGCGGCCGGCCCAGCTTCTCTCTGCTGCAGCAGCGCATGACCGTCCGCAGCCCCACGGCCGGACTGCTGCGCACGGTGCCCGCGACCCTGTACGTATTCGACGTGCCGCACATCGACGGGCGGGCCACCACCGCGGAGCCGTACCATCGGCGCCGCGAGTTGCTCGAGGACCTGGCCCTTCATGCCCCTGCCGTGGCCACCCCGCCGTGTTTCCCAGATGCCGGCGCCGAGGTGCTGGCCGTGGCCACCGACCAGGGGTTGGAAGGCGTGGTGTGAAAACGCGCCGACAGCCGGTACCTGCCCGGGCGACGATCACCGGCCTGGGTCAAGACCGTCATCCCGCACACCGCCGATGTCGTGGTCTGCGGTTGGCTGCCCGGACGCGGCTGGTTGCACAACTCCCTCGGCGCGCTGCTGCTCGGCGCCTACGACCGCCACGGCCGACTCCACTACGTCGGCCGGGTCGGCACCGGCATGACCGCAGCGGAACGCCGCCGGTTGCTGGCCGAGCTCGCCGGGGTCCGCCGCGGCGGCGCACCCCTGCACGCCGAGACCGTTAACACCACGGCCGCAACCTGGGTCGAGCCGGTACTGGTCGCCCGGGTGGCCTATCGAACCTGGACACCGCAGACGCACCTTCGCCATCCCTCGTGGCGCGGCCTGCAACCGGACCACGAGCCCACCCAGGCCCTACTGCCCGACGAGCCCGACACTGCTGGCCCCGGCGCACGCGCTCACATCGCGGCGGGCTACTTCAGCAAGGCCTTCCGGCAGCCTCCGGCCCAAAAATAACGGCAACACGGGACCAAACACTTGTGGATCTGTCCGAACTTACAATACCGCTGACTGCGTCCAGTACGTCAATTTCAAAGTGTTGTTGCACTCCCAAGTCACGACCGGGGTATTACCGCCCCCGCCTAGGCAGCGATTCCGTTGGCCCTGCCGCCACAGGGTAGTGCTCTTCATCTGGTACACGGGGTTCCCGTTCAACAAGTACCCAGCATAGAATGCCTCGAACGTGTTGTAGTTCGCCTCTGTTGTCCAATTGCAGGTACCAAGGTACGCACTTCCCTGTCCAGGCAGGACGAGGCATTTGCCTGGGTACTGGATGCTCTCCAGTACCACCATATCGTTACCGTAGCCTTCCCAGTTTTCAGAGACGTAGTGAATGTTCCACTTAGCCCTGGTATTTCCCTGCCCGCTGCAGGCATCAGTGTAGAGAGCTCCCGAAAGGCTTGCGGGCGCCCACAGGCATTGATTGTAAACAACGCTGCCCAACGCACCCTTGATGATCTTGTGAGCGGCCTGACTCGGTGGTGCAGCGAGCACGACCGAGCTTACAACCGCTGACAAAATAGCGGTCAGTAACGTGAAAATCCTGTTGCGCAGTCGCACGGTGTCTCCTTAATGGACGTAGTGAGCGTGCTAGGGGCAGTGTAATGACGACGCATCATTTGCGCAGCCCGCCTTTGGGGCTTTTCGGGTGTCGCCTCGACTGGTAATGCCCGCCAGCCGAGTTCCTCGGCGTGATGTCCTGCTCGTCGGGATACGGGAGCGGTTCCGGGTCGATCGCCGCGGTCGCTGTGCCCGGCGTGGCTCGACCCGCTCACCACCAGGCCTGCCAGCAGTCTCCGGCCCAAGCCAACGGCAACGCTGGTCAACCGTGCGATGGCCCGGGCGGTGCTGCCGCCCGGCGCTACCCACTCTGACCAACGTTGCCGGTGGTTTCGCTGATTACTACCGGCGGGCCAGCAACGCGTCGACGGCGTCCTGGTCCCCGGCGGTGTACGCGGCGAGCAGCTGCGCGAACGTCTCCGCGGGCATCGTGCGCAGTTCCAGTTCCTCGGCCTTCTGCGCCTTGGACCCGGCACCGGCACCGGCACAGACGACGAGGTCGGTGCGCTTGGAGACCAAGCTGGAGGACTTGCCGCCGAGATGCTCGCACGGTTCCTCCAGTACGGACCGCTCGTCGGGGTGGTGGGTCATGTCGTCGTCGGGGGCCTCCCAGCGCCGCTCACCGAGCTGGGTGATTCCGGCGGGAAGGCCGAGCACGCGGGCCAGGGTCAGCGGTGGTTCGGGCAGGCCGGGCAGGGCCGATTCGGGGTGCATGGACGTGTCCTCTCGTCGTGGTCGTGGTCGTGGTCGTGCGTTGGACGGGGTGCGAGGTGGCCCGGATCGGCAGGTCACCCTGCCGGATCAGCGGCTCTCCTCGTCGCGCTCTTCGATCTCGCACAGCCGTGTGAAGATCACGTCGTGGGTGACGTCGTACGCCCGGTCACCGCCGAGGAACTCGTCATCCGTCGCGTCGATCTCGACCGGGCGCGTGATGATCTCGGTGAACCGCTCGTGCGCAGCGTCCATCCGGGTACGGCTGCCGTCCGGAAGAGGCAGCGTCCGCGCGTATCCGACCAGGCGTTCCAGGTACTGGCGCACATCGCCGTACATGCTCGCGGCGAGCCGGCGGCCCGGCTCAGCCGTCCGCAGGATCTCGCACGCGGCGTCGGCGAGTTGGCCGATACGCGGGTCGGTGTCGATCGCGCGCTGCCAGTCGGCTCGGATCTCGTCGTTCATGGTGACCTCCAGAAGTCGTGGTGCAGGATGGGTGGAGGGGGAGCTGAGCGATTCGAGCGTTCAGCTCCCTGTCCATGCAGGTCAGACGATGGCCAGGTCGACGAACCTGGACAGGTGCAACTGGGCTGCGACCGTCACCGTGTCCGTCGGGCCGTTTCGGTGCTTGGCGACGATGAAGTCTGCTTCGCCGGCCCGGACCGATTCCTTGTCGTAGTAGTCGTCGCGGTGCAGCAGGATCACCACGTCGGCGTCCTGCTCGATGGACCCGGACTCACGCAGGTCAGACAGTTGCGGGCGTTTGTCCTGGCGCTGCTCCGGCCCGCGGTTCAGCTGGCTGACCGCGATCACTGGGCACTCGACCTCCTTGGCCAGCAGCTTCAGACCCCGGGAGAGCTCGGACACTTCCTGCTGCCGGGACTCGGTCTTCTTCGGCGACGACATCAGCTGCAGGTAGTCCACGACCAGGAGCTTCAGGCCGTGACGCTGCTTCAGTCGGCGAGCCTTGGCCCGGATGTCAGCGAGGTTCATGGACGGGGTGTCATCGACGAAGATCGGGGCGTCGCCGATCTCGCCCATCTTCTTTGCCATCCGCGCCCACTCGCCATCGGACAGTTGCCCGGACCGCAGGTTGTGCAACGGCACCCGGGCCTCGGCGGACAGAAGCCTCATCACCATTTCGATTTTCGACATCTCCAAGGAGAAGATCGCGGACGGCATCCCGGCCCGGATCGCGGCGTGCCGGGCGAAGTCCATGCTGACCGTGGACTTCCCGAGACCCGGGCGTCCGGCGACGATGATGAGCTGACCTGCTTGCAGCCCGTTCAACAGCCGGTCCAGGTCCGCGAACCCGGTCGGCACTCCCTGGGCTTGGCCGCCGGCCCCGGCCGCACCTTCGATGTCGTCCAGGGTGGGTTGCAGCATGTCCCCGAGTGACGAGTATTCGGTGGCTTCCCGGGCGGTGATGTCATGGATGGCCTGCTGCGACAAAGCGACCGCATCGGCGAGGAGCACCCCGCCTCCGGCCTGGCCACCGGACAGGTAGCCGAGCTGTGCGATCTTCGTCCCGGCTTCAACCATGCGCCGGGACACGGCCCGGTCAGCGACGATCCGGGCGTAGTACGGGCCGTTCACCGCGGACATCGGAGTCTTGATCAGGGTGTGCAGGTACGGCACTCCGCCGATGCGCTGCAGGTCCCCGGACTCGGCCAGGGCAGCGGCGACGGTGTGCCCGTCGGCGGGCTGGCTGACGTTGCGCAGCCCGGTGATCGCCTCGAACACGGTCTGGTGGGTGGGCCGGTAGAAGTCCGCACCGCCGAGGATTTCCGCGATGGCGTCCAACGCGTCGACGTCGAGCATCATCGCCCCGAGGACGGCTTTCTCGGCTTCGACGTCCTGCGGCGGCGTCCGGTCGAAGTCGCTCATCGGCCTGCCTCGTCGCTGTCAGCCCACGCCGGGCCGTCGGTGAGTTCCCGGAGCCGGTTCATGGCCGCGCCCGGAACGTGATCAGCGCGCTGCTGCATCCGCTGCGCGATCTCGGCGATCACGGCGTGCACTGGTGCCGCACCGCGCCGGGCCCGGTCCGCCCGGTCCGCGTCGTCCTCGAACCGGCCCGGCAACTGCCGGGCCGCGGTCGGCTCCTGCGCGTGGCGGGCGTCCCGGATCGTTCTCACGCCCTGGCGGACGTCGACCGGCATGAGCCGGTCGCGGGTGGCCCGGTAGTGCGCCACCACCGCGGCCTTCGCGTCGACGAAATCGATGTCGTCGAGGGCCAGGTGCCAGGCTTCCACGTCGGCGTCACCGACCCGGCGGTAGTCGAAGGTGCCGGCCAGGGTCAGCAGCAGCACCACCTCAGGCTTGTCCACGTGCGTTCTCCTGTTCGCGTCGGTATTTCTCGTAGAGGGCTTGGCCGTCGGCGACGCGTTGGTCGGCGGGGGAGCGGATGCTGCTGAGGCCGCCTGCCCGGCGCCCGTTGTCGTCGACGCGGGCCAGGTCGTTACCGGGCTGGTTGGTCGGTGCCTCGCCTCGGAAGCCGTTGCGTTCCTCGAAGCGCTCTTGGTCGGTGCGCATCCAGTTGCGCCAGGTGGCGTCCCAATCCTTCTTCAGTTTCTTGCCGGTTTCTTCGCTGCTGAAATGGTCGAGGAACTTCTCTGTGGCGAATCGGCCGACGTTGGGGGTTTCTCTCCTCGCCCATTCGATCATTTCGGCGGAGACAGTCCATTCGTCAGGAAGCCGTTCGGCTTTTTTGGTGATGATGCCGCTCATCCGTTTGCGTTTCGGTGCCGAGGGCTCGACGGCAGCCAGGTCGGTGGTGGTCGAAGACTTGGCATCGACGTCGATCGCGAGTTGCGCGCGTACCCCCTCCGTAGGAGGGGGTTGGTTCATAGAGGTACACAGGTTCAGTACTTAGTGTCCCGCTGTGGCACTAGCCTGGTCCCGCTCTGGCACTAGGGCGTGTTTCAAAAGTGGTTGTGGGTGGCCGGGCTGAAGTCACGGCGTGGCGGTGATCGATAAATAGCGAGGTCTCCGGCAGTTTGGTGGA
>NZ_JBITDZ010000023.1:0-17813 GCF_044454705.1 Actinoplanes sp. NPDC051494 | reverse complement strand
GTCTGCAGGACGATCGCGACCTGCTCCAGGTGATGCGCCGCGCGGAGCAGGCCGACGATCTCGTGGTCCAGCGGTGAGCACAGCGGGGCCGCGGCGAGTTCCGCCGCTTCCTTGACCAGCTGTTGCACGTCGACCATCACGGGGAACAACTTAGAACAGGTGTACGAGAGCCTGGAAATTGATCAAGGGCTGCAGAGATCCATGTTCACTATCTGAAACCGGATGCGGCGGCGGTGGGGGTGGGCTGGGAGGCTAGTTTGCTGGCATGAGTCTTCTTGATGACGTGGCGGAGCGGGACGGCTGGCGGTGCTGGGTTTGTGATGAGCCGGTCGATGCTGACATGTCGGTCAATGATCCGCGGGGGCCCAGTGTCGACAGCCGGACCGCCGACCGGAAGGCCAAGGTCGCCGAGCGGCTCGCTCACCGGGCCTGCAACACCCGTAAGGGGGCGGTCAAGGTGGTCATCGCGTGGCCGGACCGCCTGCGGGTGGTGGAGCCCGCTCCGTTGATCACGGTTGCCGATCGTCTCGAGCGCAAGGGTGGCCGGGAGCTGGTGGCCCGGTGCCCGACCAGGAAGGATGCCCAGGAAGCGGCGGACTGGCTGGTCGACCGGTTCTCCCGGCTGTCGCCCGGGCTGCCGGTCACCGCTTCCGTCGACGCGGGCGGCGGTCAGTTCCTGGTCGCGTTGTCCGCCGGGCGGCGCTGAGCATTGAGATCGGGCTGAGCGTTGAGATGGGTGAGGACGGCCAGCACGCGGCGGTGACCGCTGTCGGTCACCGCCAGGCCCAGTTTGGCGAAGATGTTGCCGATGTGCTTGTGGACGGCGTTGTCGGTGATCGTGAGGCGGTGCGCGATGGTGGTGTTGTCGTGCCCCTGGGCCATGGCGGCCAGGACCTCGCGCTCGCGCGGGGTGAGGGTGGCGATCGGGCTGCCCGCGCGCTGGACGAGCTGGGCGACGACCTCGGGGTCCATGGCCGTTCCGCCGGCGGCCACCCGGCGCAGGGCGTCGGTGAACTCGTCCACCCGGCTGACCCGGTCCTTGAGGAGGTAGCCGACGCCGCCGCCGGCGCTGGACAGCAGGTCGGCGGCGTACTGCTGCTCGACGTACTGCGACAGCACCAGGACCGGCAGGCCGGGGGTCTCCCGGCGGGCCTGCAGGGCGGCCCGGATGCCCTCGTCGCGGAATGTCGGTGGCAGCCGGACGTCGACGATGGTGACGTCGGGGCGGTGGTCGCGTACGGCGGCGAGGAAGCCCGGCGCGTCGACGGCCACCGCGGCGATGTGGAAGCCCGCCCGGGTGAGCAGCAGGTCCAGGCCGGTGGACAGCAGGACGTTGTCCTCGGCGATCACGACGCGCACGGCAGCTCCAGGGTGATGGTCGTCGGCCCGCCGGCCGGGCTGTGGATGTCCGCCGACCCGTCGACGGCGAGGACCCGGCCGCGGATCCCGGTGAGGCCGGTGCCCCGGGACGGCTCGGCACCGCCCGTACCGTCATCGGTGATCACCACCGACAGGCGCCCGGCCGCCCGGCTCACCCGGACCCCCGCGGAGGTCGCGTGGCTGTGCCGGACGACGTTGGTGAGCGCTTCAGCGACCGCGAAGTAGACGACCGCTTCCACAGCGGCCGGAATGCGGCCCAGGTCGCCGATGTCGAGGCGGGCCGGCACGCCGCAGCGGGTGGTCACCGCGGTCAGCGCCCCGGCGAGGCCGCGGTCGGCCAGGATCGGAGGATAGACCGTACGGATCACCTCGCGCAGTTCGGTCATGGCCTCCTCGGTCCCCTCGTGGGCGTCGCGGAGCAGTTCCGCGAGGAACGTCTCGTCGCGCGGGTCGTCGGTCAGCACCTGCCGGGCCACGGCCAGCCGCATCGCGATGGACACCAGCCGGGCCTGGGTGCCGTCGTGCAGGTCGCGTTCGATGCGGCGCAGCTCGGCACCGTGGGCGTCGAGCACATCGGCCCGGGTACGGGTCAGCACGGCCACCCGTTCGGCGAGCTGCCCGGCGGCCGGCGGGGACAGCACCACCAGGCAGATCCGGGCGTGCGCGCGTGCCGCCGGCGGGAAGCAGAGCCAGGCCAGCGCGGTGAGCAGCAGGATCTGCAGGGGCCCGAGCGTGAGGGCGGTCGTCCAGCCGGTCACCGCGACGGCGACGAACGGCCGGGGCCGCTGCGCCGGTGCGAATGCCCACCAGAACGTGGTGGCGACCGCGGCGGGTACGAGGTTGCCCACGCACAGCAGTGCGGGCAGCCCGAACAGCAGGCCGGTCACGGCGTTCACCGGCAGCCAGAGCAGGTCACGGCCGGTGGTGTGTCCCGGGGCGGCCGGGGTGCCGAGCAGGCGGGCGGCCCGGTCGCGGTGCCGGGCCGCCCAGAGCCGGGCCAGGCCCGGGTGCCACAGCAGCGGCAGCGCGAGCACGGTGGCGATCCCGGAAGCCAGCGATGCCAGCAGATAGACCCCGCCGCGCCGCACCTGAACCCACCGTCCACCCGACACGGCGCCCAGTCTGCCCGCCGGGTCCCGCATGGGGCACTACAGCCCGCTGTAGTAAGGATCCGGTGGTACGCGGTAGTGGCCCGGACCACCGTGACACCTAGCGTCGGTCGGCATGAACATGAACATGACCAGCATGATGGTGGCGGCGGGACTGGTCGCGCTGACGGTGGCCGTCCCGGGCGCGCCCTCCCGGTTGCAGCGCGACGCCGACGCCGTGCACGCTCTCGGGGTGACCGGCGTCCAGGCCCGGGTGACCAGCGCGGACGGCCGGAGCACGGTGGTCACCAGCGGGGTCGGCGACCGGGTCACCGGCCGTCCGGTGCCGGCCGATGGGCGGTTCCGGATCGCGAGCACCCGCAAGGCTTTCGTGGCCACCGTCGTCCTGCAGCTGGTCGCCGAGCACCGATTGTCCCTGGAGGACACGGTCGGGGAGCTGCTGCCCGCCCGCCGGGTCACGGTGCGTCAGCTGCTGCAGAACACCAGCGGCCTGGTGGACGACCTTCCCGGGTACACCACGCCGGACGAGTACTACGAGCAGCGCTATGACGTGCACACCCGTGCGGAGCTGGTGGCGCGGGCGCTGAACCAGCCGGCCGGCACCGGGTGGGCGTACTCGAACACCGGTTTCGTCGTGGCCGGCATGGTCGTCGAGCGGGTCACCGGCCGGTCGTTGCGGGCCGAGATCACCGACCGGATCGTGCGCCCGCTCGGGTTGCGTGACACCGGCTGGCCGGGGACGTCACCGTCGCTGCCACGGCCGCACGCGCGGGCGTACCAGATGTTCGGCTCCGGTGAACTTGTGGAGGTGACCGAGCAGGTCTCCTGGGACCCGGATTCCATGGTCTCCAGCACCCGGGACCTGGACCACTTCTTCCGTACGCTGCTGGGTGGTGGGTTGCTCCCGCCGGCGCAGCTCGCCGTCATGAAGGACACGGTACGCGTCAGCGCGGACGTCGAGCTGATCTGGCCCGGCGGACGGTACGGGCTCGGGCTGGTGCGCCGTCCGCTGCCCTGCGGCGGCGTGTACTGGGGTCACGACGGTGGTGACGCCGGCTACATCACGGTCACCGGGGTCACCGGCGACGGCCGCCGCAGCGCGGTGGTGTCCATGTCGGCCGCGCTCGGTGACACGCCGGAGCACCAGCTCCAGCAGCAGAGCACCGGTGACGCGCTGGTCCGGAACGCTCTGTGCGGCCCCTCGGGAACGGCGTAGCGTGGTGCCGGCAAGGGATTTCGATGGATGGAAATGTTTGCTGGCTGCCGCAAGAAGTTCCAGGGTCTACAGTGACGCCCATGCGCGCACGACTCTCCGACATCGCGCGCCAGGCCGAGGTCAGCGAGGCGACGGTGTCGCGGGTGCTCAACGACCGGCCCGGCGTGTCAGCCGACACCCGCCAAGCGGTGCTCACGGCGCTCGACGTCCTCGGCTACGAACGCCCCGAACGGCTCCGTAAACGCAGTGCCGGCCTGGTCGGTCTCGTCGTGCCGGAGCTGGAGAACCCGATCTTCCCGGCGTTCGCCCAGACCATCGAATCGGCGCTGAGCCAGTCCGGTTTCACCCCGGTGCTGTGCACCCAGACGCCCGGCGGTGTGACCGAGGACGAATATGTCGAGATGCTGCTCGACCGCCAGGTCTCCGGCATCGTCTTCGTCTCCGGCCTGCACGCCGACACCACCGCCGACCACGACCGCTACCGGCGCCTGGTCGACCGGCCGCTGCCCATCGTGCTCATCAACGGGTACGCGCGGGGCCTCGACGCCCCGTTCATCTCCTGCGACGACCGCCTCGCCGGCGAGCTCGCGGTCAACCACCTGGTGGCGCTCGGCCACCGGCGGATCGGGTTCGTGTCCGGTCCTGATCGCTTCCTCAACGTCCAGCGCAAACTCGAGGGATACCGGGCGGCGATGCGCCGGGAACTCGACATCGGCAACCGCGAGCTCGAGGATCTCGTGGCCCTCACCCTGTTCGGCGTGGAGGGCGGCGAGGTGGCCGCGGGGCAGCTGCTCGACCGCGGGGCCACGGCGGTGGTGTGCGGCTCGGACCTGATGGCGCTCGGAGCGATCAGGGCGGCCCGGCGGCGCGGGCTGAGCGTGCCCCGCGACGTGTCGGTGGTGGGTTTCGACGACTCCCCGCTGATCGCCTTCACCGACCCGCCCCTCACCACGCTGCGCCAGCCGGTGGCGGCGATGGGCAACGCGGCGATCCGCCAGCTGGTCGACGAGATCAACGGCCACGGCGCACCCCGCTCGGAGTACGTGTTCCCGCCCGAGCTGGTCGTCCGCGGCTCCACGGCCATCAACCGCTCGGTGCGCGCCGGCGACCAGGAGAACGTGGCCACCTCGGCGGCCTGAACCCCGCCCGGGAAGCCGGGCGGGTCGGCGCGGGCGGGGCGGCGCGGGACGGGCGGGCTCCGAGCCGAATTGTTAAGTGGATCTTTGAAAGTTCTTGCTGGAGCTGTCCCGGGTGGACGGTGGCCTCACCAGCCGTTTTCTGATGGGTGCGGGGCCGGCGGTGGGACCGCGCTGCAAAATTCGGGGGACATAACGGCATTTTGGCGACACCAGTATAGAGCGACGTCACTTTACGAACTGGTAACACGCTGCTAACTTTCCTCGGACTTGCGCAAGAAGTTTCACCTCCTTCGGCCCGCTCTCCTGGAGGCTCCATGCGTACCCGTAAGGTCCTCGCCGCCGCGATGACCGCCCTCGTCGCCGCCACGGTCACCGCCGTGGGCGTCGTCCGCGCCGATGAGTCCGAGGCTTCCACCGCCTCGCCCGGCGCGAAGGACGTCATCGTCCACCTCTTCGAATGGCCGTGGCAGTCGATCGCCACCGAATGCACGACCACGCTGGGGCCCAAGGGCTTCGGTGGCGTGCAGGTCTCCCCGCCTCAGGAGCATGTCGTGCTGCCGGGTCAGGGATACCCGTGGTGGCAGGACTACCAGCCGGTCAGTTACCAGCTCACCACCCGCCGCGGTGACCGTGCGGCGTTCGCGGCCATGGTCTCCACGTGTCACGCGGCCGGCGTGAAGATCTACGTCGACGCGGTCGTCAACCACATGGCCGGCGGGGCGTCCACCGGCACCGGCAGCGGGGGGTCGGCGTACAGCCACTATGCCTACCCGGCCGTGCCGTTCGGGACCGGCGACTTCCACCACTGCGGACGCAACGGCAACGACGACATCGCCAACTACGGCGACCGGTGGGAGGTGCAGAACTGCGAGCTGGTCGACCTCTCGGACCTGAAGACCGAGGCATCGTACGTACGGGGCAAGCTCACCGCGTACCTCAACGACCTGGTCTCGCTGGGGGTGGACGGCTTCCGGGTCGACGCCGCGAAGCACATGCCGGCCGCCGACATGGCCGCGTTCATCGACCCGGTGAACGGCGACCCCTACGTGTTCTCGGAGGTCATCGAGGGTGGCTCGGGGGAGCCGGCACCGGAGGAGTACGCGGGGATCGGCGACGTGACCGAGTTCCGCTACGGCGACGTGGTGGGCACCGCGTTCAAGGACGGCAACCTGGCGAACCTGAACAACCTGGCCGGTTCGATGCGCCTCGGCAGCGGCGACGCGGTCGCGTTCATCGACAACCATGACACCCAGCGCAACGGCCGGGCGAAACTGACCTACAAGGACGGGATCCCGTACGCGCTGTCGGAAGCCTTCATGATCGCGTACCCGTACGGCGTACCCCAGGTGATGTCGAGTTTCACCTTCACCGGCAACGACCAGGGTCCGCCGGCCACGAGCAACGGCACCACCACGGCGGTGAGCTGCGGCAACGGGTGGCAGTGCGAGCACCGGGCCCGCACCACGGCCAACATGGTGGCGCTGCGCAACGCGGCGGCCGGGTCGGCGGTCACGAACTGGTGGAGCAGCGGCTCGAACCAGATCGCTTTCGGTCGCGGCAGTGCGGCGTACGTGGCGTTCAACCGTTCCGGCTCGGCGCTGACCCGTACGTTCCAGACGTCGCTGCCGGCCGGGACGTACTGCGATGTCATGGCCGGTGACGTCACGAACGGCGCGTGCACCGGTCCGGCGTACACGGTGAACAGCAGCGGTCAGGTGACCGCGACCGTCGCGGCCAACGCCGCGCTCGCACTGCACATCAACGCCCGTGGCAGCGGCGGCGGTGGGGGCGCCGGGTGCACGACCGCCACGATCGCGTTCGAGTCGAACACCACCACCACGTTCGGCCAGAACGTGTTCGTCACCGGCAACACCGCCGCACTCGGCAACTGGGACCCGGCGAACGCGGTGGCGCTGTCGTCGGCGGCCTACCCGGTGTGGAAGGCGTCGGTGACGCTGCCCGGCAACACCGCGGTGCAGTACAAGTACCTCAAGAAGCAGGGTTCGACGGTGATCTGGGAGAGCGACCCCAACCGCACCCGCACCACGCCGTCGGCCACCCCCTGCTCGGCGACCTGGGCCGACTCCTGGCGCTGAGTGGCCGGCCCGGTGACCGCCGCGTGCGGTCACCGGGCCCGAGGCAGGATGCATTCCGGGCATCCGTCACAAACTGATCAGCGTGCCGGGTGTCATCGGGAACGGTCGCACAGTCAGTGCGATCGATGCGGCGGATCCACCCGGATGCTCGTGGGCAACGTGATGGTTGCTCACGAACCGACGGTGGAGGTATTCGCACATGCCCGAGATGGACGTCGCACTGAAGGACGCGATGCAGATCGACGGTGCGATCGGGGTCGCGCTCGTGGACTACACCAGCGGGATGGCGCTGGGGATCGCCGGGGGGAACAAGGACTTCGACCTGGCCGTCGCCGCGGCCGGGAACACCGATGTCGTACGGTCCAAGTTGCGGGCCATGGAGATGCTCGGGATCCGCGAGCAGATCGAGGACATCCTGATCACCCTCGACAGCCAGTACCACATGATCCGGCCGTTGAAGGGCCGCTCGGGGGAGGGACTGTTCCTCTACCTGGCGTTGCACAAGACGAAGGCCAACCTCGCACTCTCCCGGCACCAGCTCAAACGGATCGAAGCGGCGCTGGACGTGTAGCCCCGATCCGATGACCCGGTCCGATGACCCGGTCCGATGACCCGGTCCGGCCGTACCCGTGTTCGCTGTCGACGGGTGCGGCCGGGCCGCCCATTGACCACCTTCACTGCCGCCGTTAGCGTGGCGGGATGATCGAGCGGGCCCTGCTCATCGGTGGTGCCGAGGTCCCGGCCGCCGACGGGCGCACCACCGAGGATCTGAACCCGCACACCGGCGGGGTCGTGGCGCGTGTCGCGGCCGCCGGCCCGCAGGATGTCGCGCGGGCCGTCACGGCGGCCGACCGGGCCTTCACCGGCTGGTCGTCCGCGCCGCCCGCCCAGCGCCGCAAGGTCCTGCACCGGGCCGGTGACCTGCTCGAGGACCGGGCCGCCGACGCCGCCGCGCTGATGGCGGGGGAGACCGGCGGCACGCTCGGCTGGTCGCTGTTCAACGTCGGCCTGGCCGCGTCGATGCTGCGCGAGGCCGCCGCCCTGACCACCCTGCCGGTCGGCGAGGTCCTGGCCGGCGACAACCCGGACGCGCTGTCGCTCGCGGTCCGCCAGCCCGCCGGGGTGGTCGCCGCGTTCGCCCCCTGGAACGCCCCGCTGATCCTCGGTGCCCGGGCGATCGCCGCGCCCCTGGCCGCCGGCAACACCGTCGTGGTCAAGGCCGGCGAGGACGCGCCGCTGGCCTGCGCGCTGTTCCTGGCCGACCTGCTGCACGACGCGGGCCTGCCGCCCGGCGTGCTCAACGTGCTCACCAACGACCCGGCCGACGCGGCCACCGTCGCCGAGACCCTGATCGCCGACCCCCGGGTACGGAGGGTGAACTTCACCGGCTCCACCGGGGTCGGCCGGCGCATCGGGGAGCTCGCGGCGTGCCACCTCACCCCGGCGGTGCTGGAACTCGGCGGGAAGAACTCCGTGCTCGTGCTCGACGACGCCGACCTGGACTACGCGGTCGACGCGGTCGCGTTCGGCGCGTACCTGAACTCGGGTCAGATCTGCATGTCCGCCGACCGGGTCCTGGTGCACGCCGCGGTCGCCGGGGAGTTCGCCGCCCGTCTCGCCGGCAAGGCCGCGGGCCTGCCGTCCGGTGACCCCACCGACCCGCTCACGATCATCGGGCCGTTGATCAACCCCGCGGCCGCCGGGCGGGTGGCCGCGCTGGTCGACGAGGCGGCGGCCGGGGGAGCCCGCGTGCTTTCCGGCGGGGGTACGCCCGACGGGGCGCACTATCCCGCAACGGTCCTGTCCGGGGTGACCACGGACATGCGCATCCACACCGAGGAGATCTTCGGCCCGGTGTGCACGGTGCTGACGGTCGCCGGCGACGACGAGGCGGTGGCGGTCGCCAACGACAGCCCGTACGGCCTGACCGCCGGCATCCTCACCCGCGACACCGCCCGGGGCCTCGGCATCGCCCGCCGCCTGCGCACCGGCATCGCCCACGTCAACGACCAGTCCGTCGACGACGACCCGACCGCCCCGTTCGGCGGCGTGGGCCAGTCCGGGTACGGCCGGTTCGGCGGCCGCGCCGGCCTCGAGGCGTTCACCGACCTGCGCTGGATCACGCTGCAGACCCGCCCCCGGACGTTCCCGTTCTGAAGCGGCGGGTATACCTGGCCCTACCTCGTCCGGCGGGGTAGGCGTAGTGCTCCGGCAGGCCCGGTCCTGGTCTGCTGTTCCCCATGACATTCACCGGTCCGGCCCGATCCGGCGCGCTCTGCTGGGTCGCCGCCGCCCCCGTCTTCCTGATCGCCAACGTCGTCGCCGGGCTCGGGTGGCGCGACCCCGGGTTCAGCTGGCGGACCAACAACATCAGCGATCTCGGCAACGTGACCTGCGGGGTCTGGGACACCACCCGGCCCCGCTACGTGTGCTCCCCGTGGCACGGCGCCATGAACACCGCGATGGTGGTGACCGCGCTGCTCCTGCTCGCCGTGTTCGTGCTGACCTGGCGGGCCGCGGGCCGGGCCGGGGCGGTGCGCGCCGGGCAGGTGCTGATGCTGCTCTGGGCCGTGGGGCTGGCGCTGGTCGGGTTGTTCCCGGCGGACACCCACGAGAACATGCACTTCCTCGCCGCGGTGCTGATCTTCGGGCCGGGCAACCTGGGGATGGTGGTCGCGGGCTTCGCGCGGCGCGGCACGTTCCTCGCCCGGGTCCGGTTCCTCTCGCTGGGCCTGGGGCTGCTCGGCCTGGCGGGCAGCGTGCTCTTCCTCGCCCAGCAGGACCTGGGGCTGGGGCTCGGTGGCATGGAACGCGTCGCGGTGTTCGCGCTGCCGGTCTGGGCCGGCGCCGCCGGTGTCCTCGCCCTGACGGCCCGCGAACCCGGGCGCTGAACGCGGCGCCTGGAGCCGGGTTCCTGGGGCCGGGTTCCGGAGGCCGGGGTTCCTGGGGCCGGGGTGAGCAGCGGCACCCAGGACAGCGCCGTGAACGCCAGGTCGTTCTCGCGGGTCGACGGGCCGGCGACGTCCCCGTCGAAGGAACCGGCCAGGTCACCGCCGTCCAGCACCGCGTTGCAGGGCGCCGCGTCCCGGTGCCCGACGACCAGCCCCGGGCGCATCCGGCCGCCGGCGAACCAGCGCTCGCCCGGCGGCGGGCGGAACGCGGCGGTCACGTCGTGCAGGCACGCAGCCAGCGGCCCACCTGGACCAGGACGTGGTCGTCGAACGCCCGGCCGGGCCACGGGACGCGGCCGCCGATCGTCTCCCCGCGACGGTGGGTGAGCGTCTCGCGGCCCTGCTCGTCGAAGCCGAGGGCCCGTGGGGCGCCCGCGAAACCGGCGCTCTCCAGATGGCGCAGCAACGCGTGCACCGTGGCCGTCCACGGCGAGGCCGGCTTGTGCACGACGTCACCGATGCGGGCGGCGCCGGTGGTGTTGCCGCCCGGCAGGGCCTCCTCGCTCATCCCGGTGTCGTACCGGAGCCCCGGCGGCGGCGACACCGGTTTTCGGCCGCCGCCGGGAGCCCGGAACAGGTCAGGAGCGGGCCGGCTCCGGGTCGGCGGCCGGGAGGCTGTCCATGAACGAGCTGACCGAGAAGACCGCGTTGCCGGGGCCGGCCGGGCCGTAGCCGGGCGGGCTGGTCAGGCCGTTGGCCTCCATGGTCGCGCGGTACGCCTCGAGCAGCCGGACGTGGTACTCCAGCGGGGCGCCCTCGGGGTTGCCCTTGCCCAGCGGCGTCGTCGGCTCCGGGCACCAGGTGGTGAACCGCGGCGTGATGCCCCGGGACATGAAGTACTGCAGGCCCTCGGTGGTGGACGCGATCGCCTCGTCGACGGTGGTGAAACCGTGCGGGGCGGCCATCTCGATGCCCGCGACGAAGTTCGGGATGACGTTGCGGGGACCGAAGATGTCGGCCGAGTCGAGGATCCGGCGGTGCCACTCCGCGCGGCCCACGTAGCGTTCCTTGCCGGGGCAGTGCAGCTCGAACAGCCGCTTGTCCCACACCTCGTAGTTGGGGTGGTAGATGCTGATCCCGTAGTCCTTGAAGCGCTGGACGTCCGCCTTGGGCAGCGCCTGGGCGACGACCTTGCCGATCCAGCGGCCGGGGAAGCGCTCCTCGATCGCCTGGGCGTACTGCCCGTAGAAGTCCGCCTCGGTCTTGCCGCCGACCTGGGAGGTGATGCTGCCGCCGGTCAGCGTGTAGGCGGTGGAGACCTTGGCGGTGTCGTACTTGTCGATGATCTCGAGGGCCTCGAGGATCTCGTCGACCGGCTTGACCCCGGTGTACGGCCGGCCGGCCTTCTTGTGCTGGCGCCAGTTGTGGTTGATGTCGCAGAACTGGCACTCCTCCTTCGCGCCGAAGTACTGGCAGACCCGGAACGCGGTCAGGTAGATGAGGTAGCCCCACTGGATCGTGGGTGCGACCTCCATCACTGATTTCCCGTTGGCGAGGGTGTGCTGGTAATACTCCGGCATCGGAGGCAGCCCGACGTCCGCGATGGGCTTGCCGTCCAGGAAGAGGCGCATCCGGCCGTCGTCGTCGGTTTTGACCCGGTAGGGCGACGCCGGGTTGGTGCGGACCGAGACGACCGTGCGCCGCAGGTCGTACGGTCCGCCGGTGAGCACGATCTCCTCCGGCGGCCGGCGCAGCGCGGCCGTGCCCAGCTCGGGCAGCGTGCGGTGGTCGAACGAGAAGATGAAGTACGACTTGGGTTTGACGTCGCCGTGCTCGTTGTCGGTCAGGGCCGAGTCGTCGAAGGCCATGCCACCGCGCAGCAGGTCCTCCTTGATGACCGCTTCCCGGGGGACGTGCGGGAAGCGGCTCATGAGGTCTTCGATGAGGGCGGTGCGCGGTGGCATGGGGCGGCTCCTGTCAGTTCTTTTTGGTGTCCCAGAAGATCGTGGAGATCTCCTCGATCTTCGCGAGCAGCTGCGCCGCGACGGCCGGGTCGGCGGAGCCCTTCGCACCGCCGGCGCCGGCCAGCTTGGTGGCCTCGTTGAACAGGCCGTGCAGCTGCGGGTACTTCTCGAAGTGGGGCGCCTTGAAGTAGTCGGTCCAGAGTACCCACAGGTGGTGCTTGACCAGCTCGGCGCGCTGCTCCTTGATGATCAGCGAGCGGGTCCGGAACTCCGGGTCGGTGCTGGCCTGGTACTTCTCGGCGATCGCCTTGATCGATTCGGCCTCGATCCGGGCCTGGGCCGGGTCGTAGACGCCGCAGGGCAGGTCGCAGTGGGCGCTCACCACAGTGCGCGGCTTGAAGAACATCAGTTTCCTTCCAGAGGGACGAACTTGCGGGAGTGGTAGATCAGCGGGACGTCGTCCGGCCCGGGGAAGACCTCGACCACGGAGGCGACCACCACCGTCGCGTCGCCGACCGGCACGAGCCGCAACGGCGTGGCGCGCAGCGCGGCCAGCGCACCGGGTAGCACCGGCTCACCCGACGGCAGCGTCTCCCACCCCTGCTCAGGGGTGAAACGGGGCCCGCCGGAGCGGGCGAAGTCGGCGGCCAGGGCGGCGTGCCGCGGCCCCAGCAGGTGCACGACGAAGCTCGGCGCCGCCAGCAGGACCCGCGCGGACGGGGTCCCCATGACCGAGAACGACAACGCGGGCGGTGCGACCGACACCGACGCGACACTGGACGCGGTCAGCCCCACCGGCCCGGCCGGCCCCACCGCACTGATGATGGCGACCCCGGTCGGGTAGCGCCGGAACGCACCCCGGAGGCCCTCGCCGACAGCCACAGCTCCTTGATCCACATGGTGACGCTAAAACCTCAACCGCACTTCATGTCAACCGCGGGGCGCGATCGGGGGCCGGAGGCGGACCCCTAGGCTGGGGGCATGCGCGTGCTGCTCGTGGAGGACGATTCCCACCTTGCCGAAACCGTTCGTGACGGTCTGCGGGCGGAGGCGATCGATGCCGACATCGCCGGCGACGGCGCCCGCGCCCTGGAACTGCTGAGCGCCAACACGTACGACCTCGCGGTGCTCGACCGCGACACCCGGGGCACCCGGGGCCCCTCCGGGGACGAGGTCGCCCGGCGCATCGCCGACTCCGGCAGCGGCCTGCCGGTCCTCATGCTCACCGGCTCCGACCGGCCCGGCTCAGAACGGCCCGCCTCCGGGGCCGACCTCGCGAAACCGTTCGAGCTCGGCGAGCTCGTCGCGCGGCTGCGGGCCCTCGACAGCGACCGTACGCCGGTACGTCCCCCGGTCCGCGAGACCGCCGGGCTGCGGCTGGACCCGTTCCGTCGCGAGGCGGTCCGTGACGGTCGCCACGTCGCGCTCACCCGCCGGCAGTTCGCGGTGCTCGAGCTCCTCGTCGCCGCCGAGGGTGGTGCCGTCAGCGCCGCCGAGCTGCTGGAACGCGCCTGGGACGCCGGCACCGACCCGCTCGACAACGCCGTGCGGATCACCGTCTCGGCGCTGCGCAAACGGCTCGGCACCCCGTGGCTGATCGCCACGGTGCCGGGCGTGGGATACCGGATCGACCCCGGCGCGGACACCGCCCGTACGGGCTGGGAGACAGCCCCGGCAGAGGCCGCCCCGGCCGGGTGACGGCGCGGGGTCAGGCCCGGTCCTGCCAGGTGCAGAGGCAGATCTTGTTGCCCTCGGGGTCGGCGAGGACCCAGAAGCTGGGGGCCTCGGCGTCGCTGACCAGGGTGCCGCCCGCGGCGAGCGCCGCGGCGATGCGCGGCTGTACCTCGGCGGGGTCGAGCCACAGGTCGGGGTGCCAGTGCTGGCGGGGCTCCGTGCCGCCGGAATCCTGGAACCAGACCAGCGGGAGCGCGTCGTGCGGGTCCGTGACGTCGTTGCCGTCGGCCTGCCCGCCCAGGACCGCGGTCCAGAACGGCTGGACGGCCTCCCGGGCGGGGGTGTCGAGCGCCAGCTCCAGGCGGGAGACCGTCGCACACTCCTGATCGAGGCCGGCACCGGCGATCAGGCCGCTGATCGTCCGGGCCATACGGATGTCACGGCCGGTGACGGCCCCGGTGTCGTGGCTGGTCAGGCGGATGTCGACGCGGCGGTAGCGCAGGTCGAGGTCCGGGTGGTGGTCGGCCGCCTCGGCCGCCGCGCCGATCGCGGTGACCAGGGCCAGACCGGCGGCGAAGTCCGGGGTCGGCACCCGGGTCTGCAGCCCGCCGACCAGGTGGGCCCAGCCGTCGAGCTTCTCGTCGGCGATCTGCCGGCCGGTGAGCCCGGCCATCAGGCGGCGCTCTCGGTGATCTGCTTGAGGCGGTTCAGGTCGGCGAGCACCGCGGCGATGTCGGCCGCCCACTCGTCGTCGGTCATACCCGGCTGGCGGCGCAGCGCGAACGTGATGTCGCTGCCGTCGCCGTCGGTCAGGACCCGCAGCTGGTTGGTGATGCTGTCACCGGCCGGCAACGTCACGGTGTGGTCGAGGACGAGGTACTCGTTGGGCGGCGCGGGGTCGAGCCGGACCCGGCCGCCCGGTCCCTCGACGAACCAGACGCCGTCGACGAGCTCGACGGAGGTGCCGAGGCCGGGCGCCCACTCGGGGATGTTCCTCGGGTCCGCCGCGTAGGCGTACACGTCGGCGGCGGGGCGATCGATCGGGACAGCGAGGTGTCGCGTTTCGGAGGCCATGCCGTCATCATTCCACCGCTCCGCCGCCGTGGCCCGTCAGCCGGTACCGTGTCTCAGTTGAACGTCGCGGGGTTCGGGCCGGTGCGCCCGTCGTTCTCGAGGCCGTCGATGGTGGCGATCTCGTCGTCGGTCAGGTCGAAGCCGGTCACCGCGAAGTTCTCCCGGATCCGTGACGGGGTCACCGACTTGGGGATGACGATGCGGCCCTGCTGCAGGTGCCAGCGGATGACGACCTGGGCCGGCGTGCGGTCGTGGGCCGAGGCGATGGCGGCGATCGCGGGGTCCTTCAGGATCGTCGACCGGGCGAGCGGGCTCCATGCCTCGGTGGCGATGCCGAGCTTGGCGTTCGCCTCCTGGATCTCGCGCTGCTGCAGGGCCGGGTGCAGCTCGATCTGGTTCACCGCGGGGACGACACCGCCCAGCCCGGCCAGGCGCTCCAGGTGCTCGGGCAGGAAGTTGGAGACGCCGATCGCGCGGACCCGGCCGTCGGCGTACAGCTTCGACAGCGCGCGCCACGTGTCGACGTACAGGTCACGGGCCGGGGTGGGCCAGTGGATCAGGTACAGGTCGACGTGTTCGAGGCCGAGCTGGGCCAGGCTGGCGTCGAACGCGCGCAGGGCGGTGTCGTACCCCTGGTCGGGGTTGGCGAGTTTGGTGGTGATGAAGAGCTCGTCGCGGGGCAGCCCGCTGGCCTTCACCGCGGCGCCGACGCCGGCCTCGTTCTGGTAACCGGCCGCGGTGTCGATGCTGCGGTAGCCGGTCTCGAGCGCGGTGGTTACCGCCGCGGCGGTCTCGTCCGGCGGCACCTGCCAGACGCCGAAGCCGAGCTGGGGGATGTCGATGCCGTTGTTGAGCTGCATGGCACTACCTTTCACGAGGACGGTACGGGGGTGGGTACCCGGGTGCGGGCCGCCGCATACGCGATCACCATCACGACCAGGCCGGCGGCGGTGATCCCGGCGCCCGCCCACAGCGGTGCGGTGTAGCCGAGCCCGGCGGTGATGGTGAGACCGCCGACCTCGTCGACCGGGTGCGCGGCGTGTCCCCCTCGGGGTGAACCCCGGCCGGGCCGTGGATACTCATGGCCTCCGACCGGACACCCCAGGGGGACCACCATGCTCCGATCATGGACGTTGCGCAGCCGCGTGATGGCCCTCTGCGGTGCGCTCAGCCTGCTGCTCGTCGTGCTCGGCGTGGCCGCCGCGATCACCGCCGCAGACAGCAACGGCCGCATCGACATCCTGATCAACAAGACCGGTCCGATGCGGACCGCCGGGCAGACCCTCGACTCGGCCTTCGTGGACCAGGAGACCGGGGTACGCGGCTATCTGCTCAGCGGTGACACCGAGAACCTCGCCCCGTACGAGCGGGGGCACGCCGCCGAGACGCAGCTGCTGGACCAGCTCGCCCGGCTCAACGCCATCGGCCACCGCGACGAGCACGTCACCGCCGCGCTGGACCGGGTGCGCACCACCGCGGCCGCGTGGCGCGCGGCGGTCGCCGACCCGCTCATCACCACGGTGCGCGACAGCGGGCCGCGGGCCGGCCAGGCGCTGCCCGCCTCGTCCAGCACCGTCGAGTTCGACGCCGTCCGCGCCGCGGTGGCGCAGCTGCAGGGTGACATCACGGTCGTGCGCAACGCCGCGGTGGAGAACGCCAAGAACACCGGCGGCACGCTCGTGGCCCTCGAGATCGTCGCGGCGGTCGCCGTCATCCTCGCCGGGGCGTCGCTGATGCTGCTGCTCGACCGGCTGGTCAGCCGCCCGGTCACCGAGCTCGCCGCGCAGGTCCGCGACGTCTCCCGCGGCGCCTACGACCAGGACATCGTCGGCCGCGGCGCGCCGGAACTGCTGCGCCTCGCCGAGGACGTCGACGCCATGCGCCGCAAGATCGCCGCCGAGCTCCGTGAGGTCCAGGAGGGCCGGGCCCGGATCGAATGGGGCAACGCGCAGCTCAAGGTCCAGGCCGAGGAGCTCACCCGCTCCAACCGCGACCTCGAGCAGTTCGCCTACGTGGCCTCGCACGACCTGCAGGAACCGCTGCGCAAGGTGGCCAGCTTCTGCCAGCTGCTGCAACGCCGCTACCAGGGTCAGCTCGACGCCCGCGCGGACCAGTACATCGCGTTCGCCGTCGACGGCGCCGACCGCATGCAGCGCCTGATCAACGACCTGCTGGCGTTCTCCCGGATCGGCCGGCTCACCACCGGCTTCAAACAGGTCGACCTCGGCAAGGTGCTCACCCAGGTCCGCTCCCAGCTCGAGGAGCGCGCCGGCCCCGACGCGACGATAACCTGGGGCGAGCTGCCCACGGTCCGCGGCGAGGAACCGCTGCTCACCACGTTGTTCGTCAACCTGATCGGCAACTCGCTCAAATTCCGCCGCCCGGACGTCCCGGCCCGGATCACGGTGACGGCCGAGCACGCCGGCGACGAATGGCGGATCAACGTCCGCGACAACGGCATCGGCATCGAGGCCGAGTTCGCCGACAAGGTCTTCGTCATCTTCCAGCGGCTGCACCCCCGGGAGACGTACGAGGGCACGGGTATCGGCCTCGCGATCGTCAAGAAGATCTCCGAGTACCACGGCGGCGGCATCACCCTCGACACCACCGTGGCCGAGGGCGCGTCCTTCACCATCACCCTCCCGGACCCGTCCACCGAAGCCGACCCGGCAGCGGGTGGTTCGGGCGCGGGTGGTTCAGGCGCGGGCGGTTCGGGGGCCGGGGGTCCGGCGGCGGGTGGTGTGGGGGCCGGGGAGTGACCGGGGCTGCTCGGCCACGTCGAGGTCATCCTGGCCCGGCTCCCCGGCATGCTCGCGGCCCCGGCTGCGGGCCAGGCCCCGGCTCCGGTCTCGGCCGGCGGGTATTACCGGGGGGGATGAGCGGTTCTCGGCTGCCACCAGTGCCCGGCGGATCGAGCTGGGGCGGGAGCGGGCTGAGCGGGCCGGGCCCTGGACCGGTCGCCCTGGCTGACCCCGGTGGCGGCCGGCTTCCTGGCGGAGCTGTTCGGGCCGGACGAGGTGGCGGGGCGGGACACCCTGACCTTCATCCGTACGGCCGCCGGGCGGGTGCCGCTCGGCGACGGTGAGCGCCCGGGGCGAACTGGCCGGTGCTCGGCCAGGCGACGATCGCGGCGTCGCTGGTGGAGAGCGGTGTGCTGTGCCGTGGGGGGGGGGGGGGGGGCCCGCCCCCCCCCCCCCCCCACACCAACCCCCCCCAACGGGGGGGGGGGGGGGGGGCGGCCCCCCCCGCAAGCCGGGCGGGGGCCCGGGG
>NZ_JBITDZ010000022.1:0-60314 GCF_044454705.1 Actinoplanes sp. NPDC051494 | reverse complement strand
CGGGAGGGTGTGGGAGAGTAGGACGCCGCCGGACTCAACGTGACGGAACGCCCGTCCGAACCTTTAACCAGGTTCGGACGGGCGTTTCTGCGTTTCTGCCCGCAGTTGTGAAAGAAATGGCCGGCCCAGTGGGCCGGCCATTGTTGTCCCGGGGTCTGTCAGTCGCGCTTCTGAGCCGCTGAGCGGATCTCGATGAGCAGCTTCGCGGCCTCGTCGTTCGGGCGGCCGGGGAACATGGCGAGCGCGAGGCTGCCGTGGTCGGCCCAGCCGCAGACCGCCATGTCGGTGTTGTCGGTCTTGGTGGTTCCGCACTTCGCCGTGCCGCCGAGCGGGCCGGCGTCGACGTCGTGCAGGCCGGTCACCGCGCCCTGGTCGTCGGCGATGAGCTCGAACGCGGTCTCGAGGTCGCTGCCCGGGGCCCAGATCAGCGTTGTCCCGCCGAAGAAGAGCACGTTGTTCGGGCTGCCGTCCGAGTAGACGCCGCCCACCGCTTTGTCCAGGTCGACCTCCGCGGAAAGGGCGGTCTGGAGGTAGTCCGCCGTCGAGCGCCCCTCCTCACTGGTGTCGAGCTGGAGTTTGCCGACCTGAGCGGGCGCCGTCACCGTGGCGTCCTTCTGCGAGGAGATGCGCCAACCCGCGTACCCCAGGATTCCGACGCCGGCGAGGGTGACCGTCAGCAGGGAGCCGAGCACGATGGTCCTGGTCCGCGACCGCGGTGCCTTCTCCTCGGTCTCCTCGTCGGCGGGCTCGGTGAGGGCGAACGGGAGGTCCGAGATCTCGACCGGCTGACCTGCGGCGATCGGTGCCGGGACGACCGGCTCGGGGATCGGGGCGGGTTCGTCGGCCAGGGGCGGCGCGTTCGAGGGCTCGGTCTCCTCGTGGCGCGGAGGAGCCGGGGAATCTGACATCGTGCGAGCCTAACAACAGTTATCCACAGGCGGGGCGGGCGGACGCAGCACACCGGCGCGGGCTCCGTAAACTTGCCGGGTGACCGACACGACCGATACCCGTACCCCCGACAGCCGGCCGACCGGTGGCCTCTCCGCCCAGTATCAGCCGGGCGAGGTAGAGCAGCGGCGGTATGAGCACTGGGTATCGTCCGGCTACTTCGAGGCGGACCCGGCCAGCGACAAGCCCCCGTTCTCCATCGTGATCCCGCCGCCCAACGTGACCGGCTCCCTGCACGTCGGCCATGCCCTGGACCACACCATTCAAGACACTCTGAGCCGTCTCAAGCGGATGCAGGGGTTCGAGGTGCTCTGGCTGCCGGGCATGGACCACGCCGGCATCGCCACGCAGAACGTCGTCGAGCGGCAGCTGGCCGCTCAGCAGATGTCCCGGCACGACCTGGGCCGCGAGAAGTTCGTGGAGAAGGTCTGGGAGTGGAAGGCCGAGTCCGGTGGCGCGATCCTGGGGCAGATGCGGCGCCTCGGCGACTCCGTCGACTGGAGCCGGGAGCGCTTCACCATGGACGAGGGCCTGTCCCGGGCCGTCCAGACGATCTTCAAGCGGCTGTACGACGACAAGTTGATCTACCGGGCCAACCGGATCATCAACTGGTGTCCGCGCTGTCTGACCGCGCTCAGCGACATCGAGGTGGAGCACTCCGAGGACGACGGCGAGCTCGTCTCGATCCGCTACGGCGACGGCGACAACGCGATCGTGGTGGCCACCACCCGGGCCGAGACGATGCTCGGTGACACCGCGGTGGCCGTGCACCCCGACGACGAGCGCTACAAGCACCTGATCGGCACCGAGGTCGAGCTGCCGTTGACCGGCCGGCGCATCCCGATCGTCGCCGACGAGCACGTCGACCCGGCGTTCGGCACCGGCGCGGTCAAGGTGACCCCGGCGCACGACCCGAACGACTTCGAGATCGGCCAGCGGCACAACCTGCCCAGCATCACGATCATGGATGAGCGGGCCGTGGTCACCGTGCCCGGGCCGTTCGAGGGGCTGGACCGTTACGAGGCCCGCCCGGCCGTGGTCGACGCTCTGCGCGAGCAGGGCCGGATCGTTGCCGAGAAGCGTCCGTACGTGCACTCGGTCGGGCATTGCTCGCGATGCAAGACCACCGTCGAGCCGCGGCTGTCGCTGCAGTGGTTCGTCAACACCGGCCCGCTCGCCAAGGCGGCCGGTGACGCGGTGCGCGACGGTCGGGTCACGATCGAGCCGGCGGAGCTCTCCAAGCGTTACTTCGCCTGGGTCGACAACATGCATGACTGGTGCATCTCGCGCCAGCTCTGGTGGGGTCACCGCATCCCGATCTGGTACGGCCCGGCCGGCGAGGTCGTCTGCGTCGGACCCGACGAGGAGCCGCCGTCCGGCGAGGGCTGGCACCAGGACGAGGACGTGCTCGACACGTGGTTCTCGTCCGGGCTGTGGCCGTTCTCCACGATGGGCTGGCCGGAGCAGACCGAGACGCTGGCGAAGTTCTACCCGACCAGTGTGCTGGTCACCGGCTACGACATCCTGTTCTTCTGGGTCGCCCGGATGATGATGTTCGGCCTGTACGCGATGGACGGTGAGCCGCCGTTCAAGGTGGTCAACCTGCACGGCATGGTCCGCGACGGGCACGGCAAGAAGATGTCGAAGTCGTTCGGCAATGTCGTCGACCCGCTCGACTGGATCGAGCGTTACGGCGCCGACGCGACCCGTTTCACGCTGGCGCGCGGCGCCAACCCGGGTTCGGACGTGCCGATCAGCGAGGAGTGGTGCCAGGGCTCCCGCAACTTCTGCAACAAGCTGTGGAACGCGACCCGCTTCGCGCTGATGAACGGTGCGACCGTCGAGGGTGAGCTGCCGGCGCCGAGTGAGCTGTCGTCGGTCGACAAGTGGATCCTGTCGCGGCTGCAGCATGTGATCGGCGAGGTCGACGAGCTGTTCGCGACGTACGAGTACGCCAAGGTCTGCGACACGCTCTACCACTTCGCGTGGGACGACGTCTGCGACTGGTACCTCGAGCTCAGCAAGCCGGTCCTGTCCGGTGACGCCCCCGGGGCGGCCCTGTCGCGCCGGGTCCTCGGTCACGTCCTGGACCAGCTGCTGCGCCTGCTGCACCCGGTGATCCCGTTCGTCACCGAGGAGCTGTGGACCGTGCTGACCGGCGGCGAGACGCTGACCCGGGCCGCGTGGCCGGCCGTCGACAAGGTGCTGATCGACGACGCCGCCGAGGAGGAGCTGGCCGCGCTGCAGAAGGTGGTCACCGAGGTCCGGCGATTCCGTGCCGACCAGGGCCTGCGTCCCGGCCAGCGGGTCAGTGCCGCGCTCACCGGTCTCGGCAACGTCGGCATCGACACGCACGAGGGACTGATCCGGTCGCTCTCGCGGCTCGACGCGCCGGCCGCCGAGTTCACCGCCACCGCCACCCTCGCGGTCACCGGCGGCATCACGGTCGACCTCGACACCCGGGGCACGATCGACGTCGCGGCCGAACGGGCCCGGCTCGAGAAGGACCGGGTCGGCGCCGAGAAGGAACTGGCCCAGTGCCGCGGCAAGCTCGGCAACGAGTCGTTCGTCGCGAAGGCGCCCGAGCAGGTGGTCGCGAAGATCAAGGAGCGCCTGGCCACGGCCGAGGCGGACCTCACGAGAATTGCGGCGGCCCTCGAAGCGTTGCCCACAGCATGAGCACGTCACTACTCCCGCGACGGGAACCAGCATGAGCAGCTACGAAGAGGTGGTGGCCGCGCTCGACAGGCGCGGCTTCACCCGCATGGACTTCGACATGCAGAAGATCCGTGACCTCATGGACGTGCTGGGCAGCCCGCAGCGGGCGTACCCGGCCATCCATCTCACCGGAACCAACGGCAAGACCTCGACCGCCCGGATGATCGACAGCCTGTTGCGGGCGCACGGGCTGCACACCGGCCGCTACACGAGCCCGCACCTGGAAAGTGTCCGGGAACGCATCAGCCTCGACGGCGAGCCGGTGTCCGAGGAACAGCTCGCCACCATCTACGACGACATCGAGCCGCTCAGCGAGCTGATCGACAACAAGTCACCCGAACCGCTCACCTATTTCGACATGACCACCGCGATGGCGTACGCGGCGTTCGCCGACGCGCCCGTCGACATCGCGGTCGTCGAGGTGGGGCTCGGTGGCGAGGAGGACGCGACCAACGTCATCGAGGCGGGGGTCTGCGTCATCACCCCGATCGGGCTCGACCACACCGAGTGGCTCGGCGACACCATCGAGGACATCGCCTGGGCCAAGGCCGGCATCATCCACCCGGGTGCCACCGTGATCACGGCGCTGCAGACCGAGGAGGCGCTGCGCCCCCTGCTGGAGCGTTCCGCGCAGGTGGGGGCCACGGTCGCCCGGGAGGGCAACGAGTTCGGCGTGATCCGGCGCGACCAGGCGGTCGGCGGACAGGTGCTCACCATCCAGGGTCTCGGCGGCGTCTACGACGAGATCTTCCTGCCGCTGTTCGGCGCCCACCAGGCACAGAACGCGGCGCTCGCGGTGGCGGCGGTCGAGGCGTTCCTCGGCGCGGGCACCGAGCGTCAGCTCGACGCCGACGTCGTCCGCGAGGGGTTCGCGACCGTCGACTCGCCCGGCCGCCTCGAACGGGTCCGCAGCGCCCCGACGATCCTGCTCGACGGCGCCCACAACCCGCACGGCATGGCCGCCACGGTCAAGGCCCTCGAGGAGGAGTTTGCGTTCCGCCACCTCGTCGTGGTGGTCGCGTTCCTCGGCGACAAGGACGTCGAGGGCATCCTCGCCCTGCTCGAACCCGTGACGGCCCGCCTCGTGGTGACACAGAACAGCTCACCGCGGTCGATGCCGCTCAACGAGCTCGCCGAACTGGCCGCTGACATCTTCGGCGAGGACCGGGTCACTGTCGCCGACACGATGCCGGACGCCATCGAGGAAGCCGTGGTGCTGGCCGAGGAGGACACGAACGGCGAACACAGCGGGGTCGCGGTCCTGATCACCGGCTCGGTCGTGACGGTCGCGGACGCCAGGAAGCTGCTGAAGAAATGACCACCGGCCCCACTGACCCCGCCCCGGCCGAGGACGATCCGGCACTGCGGTCCGGGCTGAAAAATCCCGCCGCCGCCGTACGGGGACTCGGTGCCGGCGCGCTGACGCTCGAAGCCATCATCCTGCTGGTCGCCATCCAGCCGATCCGGCAGTTCGGTGGCGAGCTCGGCGGCTGGGGCGTCGGCGCGGTGGTGGCGCTCGCCGTGCTGGCGATCCTGCTGGCCGGAAGCATGCGCCGGCCCTGGGCGTGGACGGCCGGCACGGTACTGCAGGTGCTCCTGCTCGCGGCCGGCTTCATCCACTGGTCACTGAGCGCGCTCGGCATCATCTTCGGTGCGGCGTGGGTGTATGCGCTGTACGTACGCCGTACCCTCGAATCGGCCCCTAGACGGGCACCGAAAGCGTGAGAAACAAGCCGGCCGCCAGGGAAATCCTGGCGGCCGGTTCTTGTCAGCGGCCGGTTTTCGTCAGCGGATGGCTCTCCACTGCGTGATGGCGATGTTGTGGTTGTCCGGGTCGTGGAACGACGCGGCCCAGAGCTCGAGCTTGTCACCCCGGTTCACCGGGCGAGGCCCGTGGACGAACGCGACACCCTTGCGCTTGAGCTCCTCGTAGACGGCCTCCACGTCGCCGACCTCGAGGTTCAGATAGATCAGACGACCGACCGCGGACAGATCATGGACGGTACGAAGAACCAGCCGCGTGTCGCCGGACGCCAGCACGGCGCTCCCCGGACCCGAGTCGATCTCGTAGAACCCGAGCATGTCCTTGTAGAACGCGATCGAGCGTTCCAGACTCGTCACCAGCACCGTGATGCCTACGCCGTGGATGGCCCCCGAGGCGCCCGGGCGAGCACTCGGGTACGCGGTGATCAGCTCATCGGCCCGGTTCCCCGGCTCGAACCCGCCCTCGAGCTCCGCCCACGGATTGAACTCCGGAACCGGCGGCCGCTGCCCCTTGGTATGCGGCCGAACTGACCCGTTCTGCCCGAAACCAGACCGAGGGGCCTGCGGCGGAACCTTCGCGGTACCCGACGCGGACGGCCCGGACCTCGGCGGGACGGCCGCAGACGCCGCAGACGTCGTCGTCGGCGGCTGGCGTTCAGTCGGTGCAGGGGTGGGCGTTGACGGAGCTGGCGTTGACGGAGCGGGGGGTGGCGTGGCGGGGGGTGGCGGATTCGGGACGCCTGGTGCGCGGCCCTCGGGTGCGCGGCTTTCTGTCTTGCGGTCTTCCGATTCACGGCCTGCGGCGGGGGGTGCCTGTGCAGGGGCTGCTGGGGCCGGGGCAGTGGGCGGGTTCGAGGCCGGGGTGGGGGTCCGCAGTTCCGAGATCGGCGTCGGTTCCGGGCTGGGACGGGAAGCCTGCCGGGAGTCCTGCTCGGAGGTGGGAGTGCGCTGGGTGGGAGCGGTCTGGGTGGGAGCGGTCTGGGTGGGAGCCGGATCCGGGGCCTGTGCGGAGGCGGTCGACGGCGCCGGGCCGGTTGTCTCGGTCGGTGGTGCCTGCTTTGTTCGGAATGCTCCGGCCACCGCTGCTACGCCGGCGGCGACTGCTGCTGCCAACCCGGTGTGATGGACGGGCTCCTGGGTGTCGCCCTCGGCGGACTGCCCGGATCCCGGTCGGCGCTGGGCCCGCGGTGCCGCGAACGGCTGAGCCCCGGACGAGGACGCGCCGGGCCCGCCTGACGGCCCTGGTCCAGCAGACGGCCCCGGTCCAGCAGACGCGACGGGTCCGGCAGGCGAGCCGGTTTCGGCTGATCGGCTGGACCCTGTGGCCGGGCCTGGTCCGGTGGGCGGGCCGGATGCGGCGGATGCGCGGGGTCCGGCTGGGGTGCTGGGTCCGGCTGATGGGCCGGGCCCGGGTGGTGGGGACGTGGGGGTGCCGCCGGACTGGTCGGGCCGGGAGGGTTGGGCTGATGGGCGGGGTTCTGAGGTCGGCGTCGTTGTCCTCGGGCCCGCGTCGGCCGGGGTCCTTGTTGAGGGCTCCGGGGATCGCTTCTGCCAGGGGGGCGGTTCCAGGTCGCCCAGGAGGTCGTCGTCCAGGGACTTTTGCTGGGGGGACGGGTCCTTGGCCGGGGGTGCCATCACTCCTGCGGCCATGGAGGCTCGGGATTGGGGCTGGTATTCCGGTGCGGGCTCCGGGTCGCCGTCCAGGGGGAGGTCGATCTCGTCGTCCGGGGTAATGGCCGATGAGGACGGCGCTGCCGGGCGGGCGGATGGACCAGCGGGGGCAGCCTGGGACGGGGCAGCCTCGCTCTGGGCGGCCTGGGAGGAGGCGGCCTGGGAGGAGGCGGCCTGGGAGGAGGCGGCCTGGGAGGAGGCGGCCTGGGACGGGGCGGCCTGGGACGGGGCGGCCTGGGACGGGGCAGGAGCGGACGGGGTCCCGGCCGTCGCGGGGGGCTGGGTCGGTGCTGCCGGGGCGGCGGCGGGGCGGGTCTGTGCTGCCGGGGCGGCGGGTGGGCGGCTCCGGGCCTCGGCGGCGGTGTCGGGCCGCTGGGCCGGGGACGGCGAGGCCACAGATGGGCCGGCCTGGGACCGCGAGGCGGTAGTTGGGCCGGCCGGCGACGTCGGGGCGGCGGCTGAGGGGTGGGCTGCCGGTGGGGTTGAGGTCGGCGCCGGGGATACCGGGGCAGGGGAGGGGCGTGCCGGCGCCGAGGAAAAGGCTGAAGCCGAGGAAGAGGTCGGCGCGGTAGGGGGCGGCGCGGCAGGGGGCGCGGCTGCGGATCGCGCGGCTGCGGGGCGCGGGGCCGGGGACGTGGGCGCCGGGGACGTGGGTGCTGGGGGAGTGGGGGCTGGGGAGGTGGGGGCTGGGGAGGTGGGGGCTGCGGTCGGCCTGGGTCTGGGGCGGGGCTTCGGGGTGGCTACCGGTGGGGGTGGGGCCGTTGCCGTGGCTGTGCGGGCTCGCTGGGGTAGGGGCTGGGTGTATTCGTCCTGGTCGCCTACCAGTTGGCCTTCCAGTATCGGGCCTCCCGGGTCGTCGCGGACTATGACGTGGGCCGGTGGGGGTGGTGGGGGGATGTCGTCGTCGGCGGACGTCAGGGGGTTGGGGGGCGGGGGTGGGGGTTCGTCCGGGCCTCGGCCCCATTGGCGGTCACGGGTCACCCAGGGTGGGGGTTCCGGGTCTCCGCCGAGGAGGTCGTCGTCGGGGCGGTCGTCGTCCAGGAAGGCCGGTGGGGGGACGGTGAGCGAGCCGTCGCGGTTCTCGGCCTCATCCCAGTCGATTTTTACCCGGCGCATGTCGTCGACGTCGACCGTGATGGGGAGGATGTCGCCGACCAGGGGCCATTTCGGCACCGGGACGCGGGGGTCGCGCACGGTGACCTCGGCGTGCGGCAGGCCTGGGGCCATGATCAGGATCTGGAGTTCGGCACGGCCGTAGAGGGCCGTGAGGGGGCGTTCTGAGATGGCCTTGACCTGGGCGTTTCCTGAGACCCAGGCACGTGCGCCGCGGCGGGCCACGTTGACGATGCCGACGCCGATGGCCAGGGCCAGCATGGCCGCGCCGAGCGCGACGATGGCCCAGCTCGACATGCCGAGGCCGAACAGCATCACGAACACCGCGATGGTGCCGACCACCGCGGCCACGAGCTTGCGGGCCGGAGCGACGGGCCGGCCGTTCTGGTTCGCCACTGTGGACCTCCCGGTTACTTACCCATGAGATTACGTAGCTCCGGCCTCGGGGGGAAAGTGCGCGACCGGGCGGTTGGCGTACGCGGAAAACGAGGTACCGATAGGCTGACATCTCCGAACGCCTGCCCCGGCGTGTCAACTTGTAGGAGGCACCGCTCGTGTCCACCAGCCCTGCCGCCGAGCGCTCGCTCGTGCTCGTCAAGCCCGATGCGCTGCGGCGCGGCCTGTTGGGGGAGATCCTCGGCCGGTTCGAGCGCAAGGGCCTCGTGATCGACGCGCTCGAGGTTCGCACCATGGACGCCGAGCTCGCCGACCAGCACTACGCGGAGCACGTGGACAAGGGTTTTTACCCGCCGCTGAAGGAATTCATGACGAGCGGGCCGCTGGCCGCCGTGGTGCTCTCCGGTGACGATGTCATCGCGGTCGTGCGTGGCCTGATCGGCGCCACCGACGGGCGCAAGGCCGCCGCCGGCACGATCCGTGGCGACCTGTCGCTGTCCAACCGGGAGAACCTCGTGCACGCGTCGGACGGCGTGGACAGCGCGAAGCGGGAACTCGCACTCTGGTTCCCCAACCTCTGACCGGGGGCAACCCGGTATTCATGTCCGGCCGGTAGACCGGCGGCATGACCTTGATCGATCGACGAAGCTTGTTGCGGGCGGGGCTCGCGGGCGGCGTGCTGAGCGCCTTCCCCGCGGTCCCCGCGCTCGCGGAGTCCCGGAACCGCCCGATGATCACCCACGGTGTGCAGAGTGGTGATGCCACCGCCGACACCGCCGTCGTGTGGACCCGGGCGGACCGGCCGGGCCGGATGTGGGTGGACGTCAGTCGCCGCCCGGATCTGCGCGGGGCACGCCGCGTGCGCGGGCCGGTGCTCACCCCGAAAACCGATTTCACCGGCAAGGTGCGATTGCGCGGCCTGCCCGCGGGCGAGCGCCTGTTCTATGCGGTACGGGTGGAGAGCCTCGACCGCCCCGGCCTGTTCAGCGTGCCGGTGCCCGGTCAGCTCAGCACCGCCGCGACCCGGAAACAGGACATCTCGTTCGTGTGGACCGGTGACGTGGTCGGGCAGGGCTGGGGCATCGATCCCGCGTACGGTGGGCTCAAGATCTTTGAATCGATGCGCCGCCGCCGGCCGGACTTCCTGTTGCACAGCGGTGACACCGTCTATGCCGACGGGCCGTTGACGGCGCAGGTCACGCTGCCGGACGGCCAGATCTGGCGCAACCTGATGACCGAGGAGAAGTCCAAGGTCGCCGAGACGCTCACCGAGTATCGCGGGCAGTACGCGTACAACCTGCTCGACGACGCGTACAAGGCGTTCGCGGCGGAGGTCCCGCAGATCAACCAGTGGGACGACCACGAAGTGTTGAACAACTGGTATCCGGGCGAGATCCTGGACGACGCCCGTTACACCGAGAAGCGGGTCGACGTGCTCGCGGCGCGCGCTCAGCGGGCGTACCACGAATGGGTCCCGACGCCGGCCGCTAGCGGACCGGTCCACCGCAAGATCTCGCACGGCCCGCTCCTGGACGTCTTCGTGCTGGACATGCGCACGTTCAAGGACGCCAACGACGGCAACACGTACGCGGATCCCGGCCGTGGCCTGCTCGGCAGGGAGCAGCGGGAGTGGCTGATCCAGGGGCTCAAAGACTCCCGCGCCACCTGGAAGGTCATCGCCAACGACCTGCCGCTGGGCATCGTGGTGCCGGACGGGCCCACGGCGCAGGAGGGTGTCGCGCAGGGTGACCCGGGTGCGCCGAAGGGCCGGGAGCTGGAGTTCGCTCAGGTCCTGCGCGCGGCGCACCGGGCCGGCGTGACCGGGATCGTGTTCCTGACCGCGGACGTGCACTACAGCGCCGCGCACCACTACGACCCGGCGCGGGCCGCGGTGCAGGACTTCACGCCGTTCTGGGAGTTCGTCTCCGGCCCGGCCCACGCCGGCGCGTTCGGTCCCAACGCGCTGGACGCCACGTTCGGGCCGGACACCGCGTTCATCCACACGCCGCCGGTCGCGAACGCGTCCCCGGCCGAGGGGTTCCAGCATTTCGGCGAGGTGCGCATCGACGGGCGTACCGGAGCTTTCCGGGTCGATCTGCGCGATCGGGACGGCGAGTCACTCTGGAGCACCACCCTGACCCCGTCCCACCTGCACTGACATCCGCGCCGAGCGAGACATTTGCCGCCTTGTGCGGCAAATGTCGAGCCGGCCGTCCCGGCTCGACGGCAGGGCCCGGTGCGGCGTCGGATAATCTCCTACGGCCCCCACCTTTCTTTGCAGTCCCCGCCGGAGGAACACGTTGCCGCTGCTCTACTCAATCGGCAAAATCACAGTCGGAAACGTGATGATGCTCGGCTTCCGGCCTCGCGTCGAAGGGATCGAGAACATCCCGGCCACCGGCGGTGCGATCTTCGCGGGCAACCACCTGTCCGTCGCCGACGAGCTCTTCCTGGGCTCGGTCGTGCCACGGCACCTCGCCTTCTGGGCCAAGGAAGAGTATTTCGAGGGCAAAGGCGTGCGTGGCCGCATCACCAAGCACGTCATGAACGGGCTCGGGGCGATCAAGGTCGAGCGGGCCGGTGGCCGTGCCGCCCTCGCCGCGTTCGACGGTGCGATCCCGGTGCTCAAGGCCGGTGACATGGTCGCGGTCTACCCCGAGGGGACGCGCTCGCCGGACGGCAAGCTCTACCGCGGGCGTACGGGTGTCGCGCGTCTCGCGATCGCGGCCGGCGTGCCCATCATCCCGGTCGGCATGCTCGGCACCGACAAGGCGCAGCCGATCGGCCAGCTCCTGCCGATGCCCGGCCGGGGCCCGGTCACGGTGAAGTTCGGCAAGCCGATCGACACCACCGGCCGTCCCGACGACCGCGCCTCGCAGCGTGCGCTCACCGACGAGGTCATGGCTGAGATCCAGAAGCTGACCGGCCAGGAGTACGTGCCGCGGTACGCGCCCAAGCGCCCGGGTGCGGCGGAGCCCGAGGAGTCCTAGGGAGCGCGGCTGCCTCGCGCCTTCTCCTGCTCGACCAGGGCGTCCAGGTCGGAAAGGCGGCCGAGGCCGCGCATCGGCTGCCGCATCCGGTGGTTGCCGCTCAGCTGAGCCTCGTTGCGCTTCAGGAACGACCAGTAACCCGCCGTGTACGGGCACGCGTCCGCACCCACCCGCACTTTCGGGTCATAGGGGCAGCCGCCGCAGTAGTCGCTCATCCGGTGGATATAGGCGCCGCCCGCCGCGTACGGTTTCGTGCTCATCCGGCCGGCGTCCGCGTACTGGCTCATGCCCACCACATTGGCGGTCATGACCCACTCGTAGCCGTCGACGAACGCCCGGTGGAACCAGTCGGCGAGTTCCCCCGGATGCCACCCGCGCTGCATGGCGTAGTTCCCCAGCACCATGAGCCGGGGGATGTGGTGCACCCAGCCGCGGTCCCGGACCCCGGCGAGCACATCCCGCAGGCACCGGGCCTGCACCGCGTCTGCGTCCAGTTCGGCGAACCATTTCGGCAGGTGACGCCGGGCGCCCAGCTCGTTGGAACGCCGGTAGTCCGGCTCGAAATACCAGTACAGGTGCCAGATGAAATCCCGCCAGCCGATGATCTGCCGGACGAAGCCCTCGACGCTGTTGAGCGGCGCGGCGCCGCTGCGGTAGGCGTCCTCGGCGCGTTCGACGACCTCGAGCGGGTCGAGCAGGCCCAGGTTGATCGGCGCGCTGAGCATGCTGTGCGCCATCAGCGGATCCCCGGCCAGCATGGCGTCCTCGTAGGGCCCGAACGACGGCAGGCGGTGCTCCACGAAGTGCCGCAGCCGCGCCAGCGCTTCCCGCCGGGTCGCCGGGAAGAGCCGCGGGCCGTCCCGGCCGAGGAACTCGATGCCGTCGTCCCGCTGCCACCGATCAAGATCTTCGCGTACGCCGTGGTCGATCGCGTCCTCGACGATCGCGGGCGGGTCCTCGACCCCGAGCCGCCCGGCACCCCGCGGCGGAGGCTCCCGGTTGTCGGCGTCGAGGTTCCACGTGCCACCGGCCGGCTCGGCACCGTCCATCAGGATCCCGTGCCGGCGCCGCGCGTCACGGTAGAAATCCTCCATCTTCAACCCGCGGCGCCCACCGGCCCACGCGACGAAATCCTCCGGCGACGTGGCGAAACCGCGCGGGCCCAGCACCTCGACGCCGAGCCGGCCGACCAGGGCGCGAGCGGCCCGCGACGTCGGATGACACACACTCAGGCCACCGGGATAACCGCCGACCACCTGCGTGTACGTCTCAGCGCGTACCACATCGGCCTGATCTCCCAGCTCCGCGGCCCGATGCCGGAGAGCGGACAGCACCAGGTGGGCCTTCTGCCGGTGGAACACGCGCCGCCGGAAAACGGCCTTCGACTCCACCAGCAGCACCGGCTGACCCGGCTCGTCGAGAAAGTGCGGACCGAGTTGGTCGGCGAACAGCCAGCGCCTGGTCATAACGGATGTATTACCCGATTCTGATCAGAGGATTCCAGCGGTGTCCTCGAACCGCGGGTTGAGCACCGCACTGCGGAACTTGCCGGTGAGCTCGGCACTCTCCTGAGCCGACCGCCGGGTGAACAACGCAGTGCCGAGGCTGCCCCGATCGGCCCACGCACAGACGACCAGCGCCTTGCCGTCGGACCACCCGGTGCCACAACGCGTGTGCACGCCGCTCACGCCCAGGTCGTAGGCCTCGACGTCGCGGATCTGATAATCCGGGGTCAGATGGTCCAGCTCGGCCACGACATCGGCCTCCGGGGTGAGCCGCAGCCCGGTGGTCCCGAACAGGGTGACCCGCTTGCCGCTGCCGTCGGAATACAGCCCGGCGAACGGCGCCCCACCGAACAGGCTGACCCCCTGCAGATCCTCGGACAGCCGCTCGACGGCCTGCTGCCCGGCGGCGTCATCGCGCAGGCCCAGGTCGCCGACGGACTGCGGGAGCACGGCGGAGACCGGGTACTGCTGAGCGATCGGACCGAGGAAGTAATACGGGACGCCGCAGCAGCAGAGCGCGCTGAGCAGCGTGAACATGAGCAGCCGCCGGCCCCACCGGCGCTTGCGGCGCGGAGGTGGCAACGGCCTCGGCTGGGCCGGTGGCGCCTTGGGCTTGGCCGCCGGCAGGCCACGCGGGGGTGCGGTCGGCGGCCTGCCCCGCGGGGGTGCGGCCGGCGGTTGGGCGCGCGGGGGTGCGGCTGGTGGCTGGGTGCCGGGGGTCGCGCGTTGGACGTATTGCGGTGGGACCTCCGGGCGTGGCTGGACCGGGAGGCGGTTGGCCTGGTCCTTTTCGCGGCGCTTGCGCTTTCGCGCGGACTCCTTGGCGGGCGATGGGGCAGCGGCCGGCGGCGACGTGGGTGCGGCCGGTGGCATCGGGGCAGCCGGTGGCATCGGGGCAGGCGGCGGCGTCGCGGCGGGCTGCTGGGTCCAGGTCGGCTGCTGCGTCGAGGTGGGCTGCTGGGTCCACGCCTGTGGCTGAGCCGGCTGCGGGGGCCGTGGCGGGGTCGGCGCCGAGGTCTCCGGTCGACCGGTTGGCGGCGCTGGTGGGGTTGCCGACGGCGTCCAGCCTTGCGGCTGCGTACCGGGTGGCGGGTCGATCCGGGTCGGCGGGAGCAGGCCCGGGCCGTTGATCCTGGTCGGGGGCGGCGTGCCCGGCTGGTTGGCGGGGGTCGCTGGGGGATCGATGCGGGTGCGGGGCAGAGCTGCCGGGGGGTCGATGCGGGTGGGCGGCATAGCCTCCGGGAACGGCGCCAGGACGTCGATGGGGGTGTCGTGGTCGGCCCACGGGTCGACCGCCGGCATCGTGGGCCAGTCCTCGTCCGCGGCCCAGGGGTCGGCGGCCGGGAGCGGCCCGTCGTCCAGCGGCTCGCGGCGGCGCGACCAGCGAGACTTCCTCGGCACATGCGGCGGGACCGCGGCCGAACCGCTCCACCTGGCCGGAATGTCCGCGGTCGAGTTCTCCGGCGTCGCGCCCGGCCGCTCCTCGTCGGCGTGCCCAGCCGGGGTGGACACCTGCTTGTCCGAGGACAGGGCCGCTGTGGGTGCCAGCTCAGCCGCGGCCCGGGTGGCCCCGGATGCCTCGCCGGCCGAGGCCGTGGGCACGCCGGCTACCTCGCCCGCCGGGGCCGCGAGAGCTCCGGGTGGCTGGGCCGTGGGGGCGCTGGGTGCCTGCTCGGCGGCCGCGGGCATGGGGGTGGTGGCTGTCTGGTCGGCCGGCGGCCTGGCGGCTGTGGGTGCCTGGTCGGCCGGCAGCTGGGTGGTCGGAGGCGGGGTGGTCGGAGGCGGGGTGGCCGGGTTCTGGTCCGCGATGGTCGGCGGTTCGGGGCTGTCCTGGCCGGCCACCCGCGACTCCGCGTTGGCCGGGGGCTCCGCGGGCGTGGCTTCTCCCGTCGCGGCGTCTCCCGCAGCGGGCGTCTGGGCCGTGGGGCTCAGGTCGTTTTGGGCGGCTGCCGGGGACTGCGGGCGGGGGTCGGGGGCCGGCCGGGGGTCGCCCGTTTGCTCGTCGGTCATCCGGTGGTCTCCTCTCCCTGTCGGGGTCGTGGTGCTCTTGCCCAGGTTAGAGGCGGTGTGCCAGTTCATCACGGGCCTGGTCGCGGCGGTGATCGATCAGCGTGACATCGCGGAGGCCCGGAATCGGGCGAGAAACGTCGCGGAAAGACGGACAGAGGGGGCGATGTGCGGGACGGTGTGGAGTCGTATGGTGACCCGGTGGTGATCTGGACATGAATACGACTCAGAGACATGCCATCAGTGTCAGTGGCGTGCCGGACGGGCAGCCGATGCTGTTCGCGCACGGGTACGGCTGCGACCAGAATATGTGGCGGTTCGTCGCGCCCGAGTTCGACGGTACCCACCGCGTGGTGCTGTTCGACCACGTCGGGGCCGGGAAGTCCGACCTGCGGGCCTATGAGGCCGGTCGATACTCCAGCCTCGAGGGGTACGCGTCCGACGTCCTCGCGATCATCCACGACCTCGATCTGCGGGACGTGGTTTTCGTCGGGCACTCGGTCAGTGCCATGATCGGGGTGCTCGCCGCGATCCGGGAGCCCGAGCGGTTCGCGAAGCTGGTCATGATCGGACCCTCGCCGTGCTACATCGACGATGCCGGTTACGCCGGAGGGTTCGGCAAGGCCGACATCGAGGAGATGCTGGAGTCGCTGGACAGCAATTATCTGGGCTGGTCCAGTGCCATCGCCCCGGTGATCATGGGCAATCCGGACCGGCCCGAGCTCGGCGAGGAGCTCACCAACAGTTTCTGTGCCACCGATCCGGCGATCGCGAAGAAATTCGCGCACGTGACTTTCATGTCGGACAACCGACACGACCTGCCGAAACTGCGTACCCCCGCTTTGATCTTGCAGTGCACCGATGACGTGATCGCTCCGGCCGCGGTCGGCGCCTATGTTCACGAGCACCTGGAGGGGAGCACACTGGTGGCCATGAACGCGACCGGGCATTGTCCCAACCTGAGCGCGCCCGCCGAGACGGTTGCCGCGATCAAGGCGTATATCTGACAGCGATGACCGAAAACGGCGGTGATGGTCCGGAAGTGACGCAGGAGTTGCGCGTGCCCTGGGACGAGGATCCTGGCGATCTCTATGAGCACGCCCCGTGCGGATACCTGACGACATTACCCGACGGAACCATTGTCCGGGTCAATGAGACGTTTCTCGCCTGGACGGGCTACGACCGTTCCGCGCTCGTCGGGCGCCGCCGTTTCCGTGATCTGCTCAGCGCCGGCGGCAAGATCTATCACGAGACGCACTACGCGCCGCTGCTGACGATGCAGGACGACGTGCACGAGGTCGCCTTCGACGTGGTCTGTGCCGACGGCAAGCGACTGCCGACCCTGGTCAACTCGATCCTGGGGCGCGACCCGGACGGCCTGCCCCGGCTGATCCGCACCACGATCCTCAACGCGACCGAACGCCGGGGCTACGAGCAGGAGCTGCTGGCCGCGCGCCGCGCCGCGGAGGAGTCCGAGCTGCGGGTGCGGGCGCTGCAACAGGTGGTCGCCGATCTTTCCGCCGCGCCCAGCGCGCACGAGGTCGCCGCCGCGGTGGTGCGTGCCCCCGCCGCCGCCTTCGACGCGGCCAGCGCCAACGTGTGGCTCGTGGACCCCGACCGGGACCAGCTGACCGCGGTTGCCACCACCAACCCGACCGGGCCCGCCCGCGACGACATCCCCCGGGCCTCGTCGCGCCCCATCGCCGAGATCGCCCGGCACGGGGAGCTGCGCGTCGTCCGTACCGTCGAGGAAGCCGACCGGCACTTCCCGGAGCTGGCCGCGACCATGCGCCGCACCGGGTTCGCGACCGTCGTGCTGTTGCCGCTGACCGCCGGGTTCGCCGGTGAGGAGATCGGCGCCGAGGTGCTGGGCGTGCTCAGCTTCGGGTTCACCGAGGTGCGTCGGCTCAGCGACGCCGAGCTGAGCGTGGTGCGGCTGCTCGGGCACCAGGCCGGGCAGGCCCTCGACCGGGCCCGGCTCTACGACGACGCGCGCCGGCGGGAGACCCGGGCCGTCTTCCTCGCCGGAACCATGCGGGCGCTGGAGGAGGTGCCCCGGCTGATGCCCCGGGCCCGGACCCTCGTCGACCGGATGGTGCCGGAGATCGCCGAGTGGGCGGCCGTACGCCTGCAGATCGGGCCGGCCGGGCTGCTCGCCGACGCCGGTGGGCCCGCGCCCGACCCGGAACGCCTCGCCGAACGGGTCGCGCTGGTGGTCACCAACGGCAAGGCGGAGCTGACCGACAGCGGGCCCGACCCGGACTGCGCGGTGCTGCCGCTGACCGCGGGCGGCAAGGTGCTCGGCACCCTCGCGCTGCGGATGGCCCCGGGACGGCGCACCGCCGCGGCCGAGGCGGGATTCCTGCACGATCTGGCCGACCGGGCCGGGCTCGCCCTGGAGAACGCGCGGCTGTACGAGCAGGAGCGGGCCATAGCCCGTACCCTCCAGCGCAGTTTGCTCGCCGGTGACCTGCCCTCCGATCCGCGCTTCGCGGTCGAGACCCACTATCAGGCCGCGGCGCACGACCTGGAGGTCGGCGGCGACTGGTTCGACGCGTTCCTGATCACCCAGGACAAGCTCGCGGTCGTCGTCGGCGACGTGGTCGGCCGGGGCATCGACGCGGCCACGACCATGGGCCAGCTGCGCAGCGCGATCCGGGCGCTCGCCTCCGCCGAGGCCGGGCCGGCCCGGCTGCTCGAACGACTGGACCGCTTCGTCGACCGGGTCGAGTCGGCGCGGATGGCCACCGTCGCCTACGCCGAGATCGACCTCTCCACCAACGAGATGACGTACGCGTGTGCCGGGCACCTCCCGCCGCTGCTCACCCAGCCCGGCGGATCCCCGCGGTACCTCCTGGAGGGACGTTCCGGAGCGCTCGGCTCCCGGGCCGGCAAGATCGCCCGGGTCGAGCACCGCATCCAGCTGTCGCCCGGCAGCCGGCTGCTGCTGTACACCGACGGCCTCATCGAGCGCCGCAACCGGCGCATCGACAAGGGCTTCGAAGTGCTGGCCCGGACGTACGCGGGCCGGCGCGACTCGCCGTTGCCGGGTCTCACCGCCGGGCTCGCCGAGTCGCTCGTCGGCCGGGACCACGCCGACGACGTATGCCTGCTCTGTCTCTCCCTGGGCACCGAGGAGCGGCTGGAACGCTCGATCGGTGCCGACCCCATGCAGATCGCGCTGCTGCGCAAGGACCTGCGCGGCTGGCTGGTGTCGCACGACATCGACGAGGAGAGCACCCAGGCGGTGCTGCTGGCCTGCTCCGAGGCGGTCGCCAACGCCATCGAGCACGGTTACCGCAACGACCCGTTCGGCATCGTGGACGTGACCGCCACGGTCACCGCCGGTGCGGTCGAGGTCGAGGTCACCGATCGCGGCAACTGGAAGAACACCCCCGGCGGCAGCACTCGCGGCCGCGGGCTCAAGCTCATCCATCAGGTGATGGACCACGTGAACTTCGACCGTACGGAAGGGACCACGGTGACGATGCGGCGTACCCGCCGGGAGGCGCGATGACCGAGCAGTGGGTGACGTTCGCCAAAATGGGCACGGCCGACCTGGTCCGGCTCGCGGGTGAGATCGACCTGGCCAATGCCCCGGAGATCGGCCGTGAGATCGTGCGCCAGACCGGCCGCAGCGGCGCCGTGCTGATCGACCTGACCGCGGTCTCTTTCCTGGACAGCGCCGGGGTGCGGCTGCTCGACGCGCTCGTCGGAGACCTCGACGAGGCCGGCACCCCGATCCGGCTCGTGGTCGGCGAGACCGGGGCGGCCCGGATGACCCTGCAGCTGTGCGCGTTCCGCGACGACCTGCTGGCGACGGATCTGGAGCGGGCCGCGGACGAACTGGGCCGGTAGTCCGCGTACGCTGGATGCCCATGAGCGTCGAATCCGTCTTTCCTCAGCTCGAGCAGCTTCTGCCCCGGGTCAGCAAACCGATCCAGTACGTGGGTGGGGAGCTCGGTGCCGTCGTCAAGGACTGGGATTCCACCGCGGTCCGGTGGGCGCTCATGTACCCCGACGCGTACGAGGTCGGGCTGCCCAACCAGGGCGTCCAGATCCTCTACGAGGTGCTCAACGAGCAGCCCGACGTGCTGGCCGAGCGGACGTACGCGGTCTGGCCCGACCTCGAGACGCTGATGAAGGAAGTCGGCGTCCCGCAGTTCACGGTCGACGCGCACCGCCCGGTCCGGGCGTTCGACGTGCTCGGGTTGTCGTTCGCGACCGAGCTCGGTTACACCAACATGCTCTCCGCGCTCGACCTGGCCGGCATCCCGCTGAACAGCGCCGAGCGCACGGTCGAGGACCCGATCGTGCTCGCCGGCGGGCACGCGTCGTTCAACCCGGAGCCGATCGCCGACTTCATCGACGCCGCCGTGCTCGGTGACGGCGAGGAAGCGGTCCTGGAGATCACCGGGATCATCCGGGAGTGGAAGGCCGAGGGTTGCCCGGGCGGGCGCGACGAGCTGCTGCTGCGTCTCGCACGTACGGAGAGCATCTACGTGCCGCGCTTCTACGACGTCGAGTACCTCCCCGACGGCCGGATCCAGCGGGTCGTACCCAACCGCCCGGACGTGCCGTTCCGGGTCAACAAGCGCACGACCATGGATCTCGACGCCTGGCCGTACCCGAAGAAGCCGTTGGTCCCGCTCGCCGAGACGGTCCACGAGCGGTATGCCGTGGAGATCTTCCGCGGCTGCACCCGGGGCTGCCGCTTCTGCCAGGCCGGCATGATCACCCGCCCGGTGCGGGAGCGCTCGATCACCACGGTCGGCCAGATGGTCAAGGAGGGGCTGGAGTATTCCGGTTACTCCGAGGTCGGCCTGCTGTCGCTGTCCAGCGCCGACCACTCCGAGATCGGTGACATGTGCTCCGGGCTGGCCGAGCAGTACGCCGACACCAATGTGTCGCTGTCGCTGCCGTCGACCCGGGTGGACGCGTTCAACATCGACCTGGCGCAGGAGCTGTCCCGCAACGGTCGCCGGACCGGACTGACGTTCGCCCCCGAGGGCGGCTCGGAACGGATCCGCAAGGTCATCAACAAGATGGTGACCGAGGAGGACCTGATCCGGACGGTCGTCACGGCGTACTCCAACGGCTGGCGGCAGGTGAAGCTCTACTTCATGTGCGGTCTGCCCACCGAGACCGACGACGACGTGCTGCAGATCGCCCGGATGGCGCACGAGGTCATCAAGGCCGGCCGGATCGCCGCGGGCACCAAGGACATCCGCTGCACGGTGTCGATCGGCGGGTTCGTGCCCAAGCCGCACACCCCGTTCCAGTGGGCGCCGATGGAGCGCCCGGAGGTCATCGACAGCCGGCTCCGGATGCTCAAGCAGGAGATCAACAGCGACCGGTCGCTCGGCCGCGCGATCGGCTACCGGTACCACGACGGTGAGCCGTCGCTGATCGAAGGCCTGCTGTCGCGCGGCGACCGCCGGGTCGGCAAGGTCATCAAGCGGGCCTGGGACAAGGGCCAGCGCTTCGACGGCTGGTCCGAGCACTTCTCGTACACCCGGTGGGTCGAGTCCGCCGCCGAGGTCCTGCCGGAGTTCGGTATCGACCTCGACTGGTACACCACCCGCGAGCGCGATCAGCTCGAGGTCCTGCCCTGGGACCACCTGGACTCGGGCCTCGACAAGGATTGGCTCTGGCAGGACTGGCAGGACTCCAAGAGCGAGTACGAGCAGGACGACTGCCGCTGGACCCCGTGCTTCGACTGCGGTGTCTGCCCGTCGATGGACACCGACATCCAGATCGGCCCCACCGGTAAGAAGCTGCTTCCGTTGACCCCGGTCAGCGGCCTGCGCGTGCCTGCCGTCACCGCCGGTCACACCCACTAGCTCAGAAGGAACGAGCCATCGCCAAGAACCAGCCGGTCGGCGGTCAGGCCCCGGTCGTCCAGCGCATCCGCCTCCGCTACGCGAAGCGCGGACCGCTGCGCTTCACCTCGCACCGGGACTTCGCCCGGGCCTTCGAGCGCTCCCTGCAGCGGGCCCGGGTGCCCATCGCGTTCTCCCAGGGCTTCACCCCCCACCCCAAGATCTCGTACGCGAGTGCGGCGCCGACCGGTGTCGGCAGCGAGGCGGAATACCTGGAGATCGGGCTGCAGACCGTGGTCGACCCGGATCAGCTCCGGGTCGCCCTGGACGCGGCGCTCTCACCCGGGCTCGACGTGCTCGACGCAGTCGTCGCGATCGAGGGCAACGGCAGCCTCGCCGACCGGATCGACGCCTCGCGGTGGCGCATCGAGCTGCCGCAGATCGAGTCCGACGTGGCGGAAAAAGCCGTCGAGGCGTTTCTCGCGGCCACCGAAGTGCCCGTCGAACGGATGACCAAGCAGGGCAAACGCACGTTCGACGCCCGGAATCCGGTTGCGTATCTGGCTGTGACCAAGGAGTCTGCGGCACCTTCCGGGGCCAACGCGGCACCGTGTGCGATAATCGACCTTGTCGTGCGGCAGGTCACTCCCGCCGTTCGGCCCGATGACGTCCTGTCCGGTCTGCGTGTGGTGGCCGGCCTGGAGCCGCCGGTACCCGCACGGGTCACCCGGCTGGCCCAGGGCTCGCTCACCCCCCAGGGGGAGATCGTCGATCCGTTGGACGCGGATCGCGTGGACGCCACCATCGGAGGGCGCTAGCCGGTTCGGTCGGCGCCCGCGTTGGCAGACTTCGGCATCCCGTCCGATGAGGGCCGGGACCGAAAAACTTGCGGCGACCCTGCGTGGCAGCGCTCACCCGCGCCCGGGGCCGCCAGAACTGGAGAGCGCCCCATGCTCGAAAACGAGCCCCCGAACCTGGGAAATGAGGGCGGTGAGCGGGAAGAGGGCACTACTCCTCCTCCCGTCGATGCCGCCGAAGCCGCACCCGTGCGCCGCACCCGTGCTCCCCGCCGGAAGGCGGCTGCTCCGGCGGCCGCCGCCGCGGTTCCCGGCGAAACGCCCGGGGCCGAATCCGGTCCCGGCGACCCCGCCGCGACCGATGCCGCCGCCGCTCCGGCCGGTGCTGACCCGGCTGCTGCTCCGGCTGCCGGTGCTCCCGCTTCTGCTACCGGCGATGGCGCCGGTGACGGTGCCGGTGAGGCCGCTCCGGTCGCGCCGGTCAAGGCGACCCGGAGCCGGGCACGCAAGAAGGCCGTCCCGGCCGCTGCCCCGTCCGTCGCCGAGGATCCCGCCGCTGTGGTGGAGAGCCTGCTCAGTGACGCCGAGCCGGTCGTTCCGGTGAAGGCGGCCCGGAGCCGGGCCCGCAAGAAGGCGGCCCCGGCCGCTGCCGCCCCGGTGGCGGAAACCGAGACTTCGGCGGCTGAGACCGCCACGCCCGACACCACGGCCGATCCGGTGGCCTCGTCCCCGGTGGCCTCGTCTTCCCCGGTGGCCTCGTCGTCCTCGTCTTCGGTGGCTGAGTCGCCCGTCGCTGAGTCGCCGGTGGCTTCGTCGCCGGTAGCTTCTTCCCCGGAGGCTTCTTCCCCGGAGGGTTCGTCTTCGGGGCTCGAGGCCCCGCTGAGCGCTGTGCCTGCTGAGGACGAGCCCGCCGTGGACGCCGAGGAGGACGAAACCGCCGCCGGGATCGCTCCGGTGCCGGTCATCGCCGTGCTGCCGCTCGACGGCGACATCATCGCCGAGGACACCGCCCCGCGGACCCGCCGCCGCAAGGCCGCGCTGCCGCCGGCCGTGCTGTTCATGCCGCCGGACCCGGACGCCGAGCCCGCACCGGTTGCCCGGCGTGCTCGTCGTGGTGCGACCGCCGCCCCCGTGGCCGAGCCGGTCGCCGAGGTCGAGAGCGTGACTGTCGCCCCCGAACCTGTCGAGATCGCTGCCGAGGAGCCCGCCGAGGGTGCCCGCCGGAGCCGCCGCCGGCGCCGGGGTGCCGCCGCCGAGGCCGAGGAAGCCGTCGTCGCCGAGGTTGCCGAGCCGGCCGTGCTCGAGGAGGCCGACGAGAGCTCCGACGACGTCGAGGACGGTATCGAGGACGAGCTGGACGAGGACGGCAACAGCCGTCGCCGGCGCCGTCGTGGCCGTCGTGGCCGCGGCCGGGGCAAGGGCCCGTCCGACGAGGGTGACGACGAGGTCGCCGAGACCGACGCCGAGGAGTCCCCGGAGAACGAGGCCGACGCCGAGACCGAGGAGGACGAGAGCGACGAGGGAGACGGCGTCACCCGTCGTCGCCGTCGTCGCCGTCGCAAGGGGTCGGGTGACACCGAGACCGGTGGTGTCGAGGACGGCGTGCACACCGTCGTGCGGGTGCGCGAACCACGTCGTACCAGCGATGAAGTTCAGGGTGTGTCCGGCTCGACCCGGCTCGAAGCGAAGCGGCAGCGCCGGCGCGACGGCCGTGAGCAGCGGCGCACCCGGCCGCCGATCCTGAGCGAGTCGGAGTTCCTGGCCCGTCGCGAGGCGGTCGACCGGGTCATGATCGTGCGGCAGAAGCCGGACCGGACCCAGATCGCCGTGCTCGAGGACGGCATCCTGGTCGAGCACTACGTGTCGCGGACCACGTCCGGGACCATGGTCGGCAACGTCTACCTCGGCAAGGTGCAGAACGTGCTGCCGAGCATGGAGGCGGCGTTCGTCGACGTCGGCCGGGGCCGCAACGCGGTGCTGTACGCCGGCGAGGTCAACTGGGACGCCACCGGTCTGGAGGGCCGCTCCCGCTCGATCGAGCAGGCGCTGCGCTCCGGCGACTCGGTGCTGGTCCAGGTCACCAAGGACCCGATGGGTCACAAGGGTGCCCGGCTGAGCAGCCACATCGCGCTCTCCGGCCGCCACCTGGTGTACGTGCCGAACGGCAACGCCTCCGGGATCAGCCGCAAGCTGCCCGACAACGAGCGCAAGCGCCTGCGTGACGTGCTGAAGAAGCTCGTCCCGGACGGTGCCGGTGTGATCGTGCGCACGGCCGCCGAGGGCGCCAGCGAGGACGAGCTCGCCCGTGACGTCAAGCGGCTGCAGGCGCAGTGGGAGGACATCCAGGCCAAGGCTGCCGAGGGGCACGCGCCCGCCGCGCTCTCCGAGGAGCCCGACCTGGTGATCCGGGTCGTCCGGGACCTCTTCAACGAGGACTTCCGGGACCTGATCGTGCAGGGTGAGCAGGCGTACGACGAGATCGAGGACTACCTCGAGTCGGTGTCGCCCGACCTGATCGACCGGCTGCACCGGCACGTGGGCGTCAACGACGTCTTCGCCGAGAAGCGGATCGACGAGCAGATCCTCAAGGGCCTGGACCGCAAGGTCTTCCTGCCCTCCGGTGGTCACCTCGTCATCGACCGCACCGAGGCGATGACGGTGGTCGACGTCAACACCGGTAAGTACACCGGTGCCGGCGGCAACCTCGAGGAGACGGTCACCCGTAACAACCTCGAGGCGGCCGAGGAGATCGTGCGGCAGCTGCGCCTGCGTGACCTCGGTGGCATCGTGGTGATCGACTTCATCGACATGGTGCTGGAGAGCAACCGCGAACTGGTGCTGCGCCGGCTCACCGAGTGCCTCGGCCGGGACCGGACGAAGCACCAGGTCACCGAGATCACCTCGCTGGGCCTGGTCCAGATGACGCGTAAGCGCATCGGTGCCGGCCTGCTCGAGGCGTTCAGCGAGACCTGTGACCACTGCAAGGGCCGCGGTGTGGTGATCCACACCGAGCCGGTGCAGGAGAAGCGCCCGGTCGGTGCGGCCAGCAGCCAGGTCAAGGCGGTCGCCGCGGCGGCACGGACCGAGGCCCCGCCGGTGCAGCAGCAGGCGAGCACGAAGTCCCGGCGGCGGCGCGGTGGCAACAGCGACCAGCCGCAGGCCGAGGCCCCTGCGGTGATCGAGGCTCCGGCGGTGATCGAGGCTCCGGCCCCGATCGAGGCTCCCGCTTCCGTTGTCGCGCCGGCCGTTGTCGCGCCGGCCGAGGTCGTGGCGGACGTGCCGGCGGACCTGACCCGGGAGGATCCCGCGGCCGAGACCGCCGGGATCCCGCCGCAGGAGCCGGTCCGGCCGAGCGTGGCCGGGTCGGGCGTGATCACCCGGGCGCCCGCGGCGGTCAGCACGAGCGACGACGCGGACGAGTACGACATCAGCGGTTACGACCTCTCCCGGTACGAGGCGAACGGGACCTCGTACCCGGAGGAGCCTCTGCGGTTGACCGGCACCGACGACCCTGACGCCGCCGGTGACGAGGAAGAGGATGACGAGGACGAGCCGGTGGGCGCGGGAGCGGGTGGCCGGCGACGGTCCCGGCGCGGCGGCCAGCGACGGCGTACCCGGCCCTGACATATCGCGTGTGATCCGGGCGGTTCCGGCGGGTTTTACCTGCTGGGGCCGCCCGGTCCATGTCCGGGGATCAATGTCGGCTACCCTCGGGGCTTCCCCGCTCATCCCCCCTCTACGAGGAGCCCGGAACCCATGCGACGCCTCCTGTGCGTGACCGCACTACTCCTGCTCAGTGCCTGTTCGTCCCCTTCCGAGGACGCTGCCGCCCCCACGGCCGCTCCATCCCAGGCCCAAGCCGCCCCGGCGGCCTCCACCGCTCCCACCGCACCCGGCTCCTCCTCGGCGTCCGCGGCGGCTCCGGACGCTCCGGCGGCCAGTGGTGACGCCGCTCTCAAGAACGACACCGACGCCATCTGCACCCAGGCGTCGAAGACGAGCGCCGCCGCCGGCAAGACGTTCGCCGCGGACATCAAGCTGCTCATCGAGGCCGAGAGCGGCAAGGACGCCGCCTCGATCGGTCAGGCGCAGGGCAAGACCGCGCGTGACGTGGACAACTTCTCGTTCGCGCTGGTGGACATGGCCAACCTCGCGTCGGACCCGGAGCTGAAGACGGTCCTGTCCGAGATGGCCAAGGAAGTTGCCTCGCTCAAGGGTGACGTGCGTAAACTGGACGCGGAGAAGCTGGCCGGGCTGCAGGAAAGCCTGGCCAAGGTCTGTGGCACCGCCTAGTTTCTTCTCCGGAACCGGCTGAGCTGCTCCCGGTTTGGGTGCCACGCCACTGATGAAGTACGCTGTCTAACGGCGCTTTTTCATGCGTCGTGTTCCCGTGCGCGGGCCCTCCAGCAGTGGATGGTTCAGCGCCGGGGACCAGCTACATCCGCCAAGCAGTGCATTTCCGCTGCGCAAGTCTCAGGGAGTCCGCGTCTATGTACGCGATCGTCAAGACCGGCGGCAAGCAGTACAAGGTTGCCGAGGGCGACGTGATCGAGGTTGAGAAGCTCGCGGGTGTGCCCGGCGACTCGCTGAGCCTCGCCGCGGTCCTCCTCGTCGACGGTGACAACCTGGTGACCGACGCGGCCAAGCTTGCCAACGTTACGGTGTCCGGCGAGATCGCCGAGCACACCAAGGGCCCGAAGATTCGGATCCACAAGTTCAAGAACAAGACCGGTTACCACAAGCGCCAGGGGCACCGCCAGCCGCTGACGCTCGTCAAGGTCACCGGTATCTCCAACAAGAAGTAGGGACGAACCGCCATGGCTCACAAAAAGGGTGCATCCAGCTCTCGCAACGGCCGTGACTCCGCCGCCCAGCGGCTCGGAGTGAAGCGGTTCGGTGGCGAGCTCGTCAAGGCCGGCGAGATCATTCTCCGCCAGCGTGGCACGAAGTTCCACCCGGGCGACCTCGTCGGCCGCGGTGGCGACGACACGCTGTTCGCGCTCGCCGCGGGCAACGTGCTCTTCGGTCACACGCGTGGTCGCAAGACCATCAGCATCGTGCCGGTCGCCACGGCGACCGCAGCCAGCTAAGCAGGCTGCACCAGCACCAAGCGTGACAGCGGGCCGCGGACCTTCTGAGGTCCTCGGCCCGCTGCCGTATTTACCGGGCGTTCTCCTTCCGAGGACGACCGCGTTCGAAGTGGGAGAACCGAAGTGGCTACGTTCGTCGACCGGGTCGTACTGCACCTGCAGGCTGGGGACGGTGGCCACGGCTGTGTCTCCGTACGCCGGGAGAAGTTCAAGCCGCTCGGCGGCCCCGACGGCGGCGACGGGGGGCACGGCGGCAGCGTCACGCTCGTCGTCGACTCGCAGCAGAACACCCTGCTCGACTTCCACTTCCGCCCGCACGTCAAGGCGCAGAACGGCGCCGGTGGCGCCGGTGCCAACCGTGACGGCGGCAACGGCAGCGGACTGACCCTCAAGGTCCCCGACGGCACGGTGGTGATGACCCCCGAGGGTGAGGTCATCGCCGACCTGATCGGCGAGGGCACCGAGTTCGAGGTGGCCCGGGGCGGCCGCGGCGGCCGGGGCAACGCCTCGCTGGCCAACAGCCGCCGCAAGGTTCCCGGCTTTGCCGAGCTCGGCGAGCCCGGCGACCAGCTGGACGTCGTGCTCGAGCTCAAGAGCGTCGCCGACGTCGGCCTGGTGGGCTTCCCGTCGGCCGGCAAGTCGTCGCTGATCTCGGTGATCTCCGCGGCCAAGCCGAAGATCGCCGATTACCCGTTCACCACGCTGGTGCCCAACCTCGGTGTCGTGCAGGCCGGTGAGAAGGTCATCACGGTCGCCGACGTGCCGGGGCTGATCCCGGGCGCCGCCACCGGCAAGGGCCTGGGCCTGGAGTTCCTGCGCCACATCGAGCGCACCTCGGTGCTGCTGCACGTGCTGGACGCCGCCGCGCTCGAGGTCGAGCGGGATCCGATCGCCGACCTGGACGCCATCGAGGCGGAGCTCGAGGCGTACGGCGGCCTCGAGGACCGGCCGCGGATGGTCGTGCTCAACAAGGTCGACATCCCGGACGGCCGGGACCTCGCCGAGATGGTCCGCCCCGACCTCGAGGCGCGCGGTTACCAGGTGTTCGAGGTCAGCGCGGTCACCCGCGAGGGCCTCAAGGAGCTTGTCTTCGCGCTCGCCGAGATGGTGGAGACCCACCGCCTCGCCGCCCCGCCGATCGAGCCCAGCCGGGCGATCGTGCGTCCCCGCGCGGTCGACGAGAAGGGCTTCACGATCGAGAAGGAGGACGGCGTCTACGTCGTCCGCGGCCCGCAGGTCGAGCGCTGGATCATGCAGACCAACTTCGACAACGACGAGGCCGTCGGCTACCTGTCGGACCGCCTGGACCGCCTCGGCGTGGAGGCCGCGCTGGCCAAGAAGGGCGCGCAGGCCGGCGACGCGGTGCGTATCGCCACCCGCGAGTTCGACTGGCAGCCCAACGCCGGTGAGTACGTCTCGGGCCCGCGTGGCACGGACGCCCGCCTCGAGGAAGACATCAACCGGGCCACCGCCGCCCAGCGTCTCGCCGCCCGTAAGGGCCGCCGGGTCCGCTCGGAGGACGAGCTGCTGCACATGTCCGAGGACGGCACGGTCTCGACGATCGCCATGTCCCGCAAGCCGGTCCTGATGGAGGACGAGGACCTCGACGGGGAGTGATCGGTTCCCGGCCAGCTTCCGGCAACCCGGGGGCTACGGGACGGGCCTAGCGTTACGCCCGTGCTGATCGAATCCCGTCCTGCCACGGACCCCGGGCTCGCCGTCCTCCTGACAGCTCAGCGACACGCGTTCGACCCGGCCCTGTCGTACCTGGCCGGGGTCGTGGACGGCCGGGTCGTCGCCTGCGGCGGCTGGCAGGCCCTCGGGCCGGGCGCCGCCGAGCTCAAGCGGTTGTACGTACGGCCCGCCTTCCGGGGCCGGGGACTCGCCCGCCAGCTGGTGGTGGCGCTGGAGGAGGAGGCGCTGGCCGCCGGCCGGCCGGTGCTGCGGCTCGAGGTCGCCCGGTGCCTCACGGACGCGATCGAGCTGTTCCGCTCGTCGGGTTACCGGGAGCGCACGTCAGCCGCGGCGGTGGTGTTCGAAAAGACACTGTCTTTCGACGAGTTTTTTGTCATGACCGGCGTCGCGGTGGGGCGTGGTGCACCACTACGGGCATGATGGGGCGCATGCCGAGTTTGACCCGCGCCGAGGCTACCGCCCGAGCCGCCACCGTCACCGTCACCGGATACCGGATCGACCTCGATCTGACCGGCGACGGCGACACCTTCCTGTCCCGCACCGTGCTCACCTTCGACGGGGAGCCCGGTGGCTCCACGTTCGTCGAGCTGGAGCCGGTCGAGCTGCTGTCCGCCACCCTGAACGGGACCCCGGTCGACCCGGCGGCCCTGGCGGACGAGCGGCTCACCCTCACCGGGCTGGCCGCGGCCAACGAGCTCGTGGTCGAGGGCAGGATGCGCTACTCGCGCAGCGGCGAGGGCCTGCACCGCTTCGTCGACCCGGCCGATCAGCGGGTCTACCTGTACGCCCAGATGTTCCTCGACGGGGCCCGGCGGATCTTCCCCTGCTTCGACCAGCCTGACCTCAAGGCGCCGTTCACGCTGACCGTCACCGCCCCCGCGGACTGGATCGTGGCCGCGAACGGCGAGCTGGACGGGGAGCCCGAGGGCGGGGTCTGGAAGTTCCGGCCGACCAAGCCGCTGTCGACGTACTTCGCGTCGCTGGTCGCCGGGCCGTACCACGCGCGGACCGACGAGCACGACGGCATCCCGCTGGCGATCTACGCCCGGCAGGCGCTCGCGGCGAACCTCGACGAGCAGGCCGAGGAGATCTTCACGATCACCAAGCAGTGCCTGGACCGCTACCACCAGATCTTCGACGTGCGGTACCCCTTCGGCCACTACGGCCAGGCGTTCGTGCCCGAGTTCAACTTCGGCGCGATGGAGAACCCGGGCATCGTCGTGTTCCGCGACGAGTACATCTTCCGTTCCGCGGTCACCGACAGTGAGCGCGAGCAGCGGGCGATGGTGATCGCGCACGAGATGGCCCACCAGTGGTTCGGCGACCTGGTGACCATGGCCTGGTGGGACGACCTCTGGCTGAACGAGTCGTTCGCCGAGTACCTGGGCAGCCGGATCACCGCCGAGGCGACCGACTTCAAGGACGCCTGGACCACGTTCGCGCTGCACCGCAAGGCCTGGGGCATCCGCGCCGACCAGCGGCCCTCGACGCACCCGGTGGCCCCGGTGGACGTGTCGGACACCGCGCTGGCGCTGCTCAACTTCGACGGGATCTCGTACGCGAAGGGTGCCTCGGTCCTGCGGCAGCTTGTCGCCTTCGTCGGCGACAAGGCGTTCCTCGCCGGTCTCAACGAGCACTTCGCGTCGCACGCGTACGCCAACGCGACGCTGGCCGACCTGCTCGCCGCCGTGTCCCAGGCGAGCGGGCGCGACCTGAGCTCCTGGGCCGACCGCTGGTTGCGCAGCGCCCAGGTCAACACCATCCGGGCCGAGGTCGAGCACGCCGCCGACGGCACGTATTCCCAGGTCGCGCTCGTGCAGACGGCACCCGAGGGCTATCCGACGCTGCGCCCGCACAAGCTGTTCGTCGGCCTCTACGACCACGGGGTGGACGGGGCCGTGACGCTGCGCCGCAAGGTCGAGGTGGAACTGGACCCGGACGTGGACGGCGGGCGTACCCTGCTGCCCGACCTGACCGGTGAGCCGGCGGCCACGCTCCTGCTGGTCAACGACGGCGATCTGGCGTACGCGAAGATCCGCCTGGACGAGTCCTCGGCCGGCGCCGTGCCGCTGGTCCTGCCGTTGCTGGAGGACTCGCTGGCCCGGGCCGTGCTCTGGAGCTCGATGCTCGACGCGGTCACCGACGCCGAACGCCCGGTCGCGGAGCTGGTCACCCTGATCCTCGCCGCGCTCCCGGTGGAGCGTGAGGTGGTGATCGTCGAGGACGTGCTGAGCACCGCCCGTGGCCTGGTGGACCGGTACCCGGCCCCGGAAGCCCGGTCGGCGGCGCTCGAACTGCTCGCCCAGGCCTGTGACCGGCTGGTCGCGGCGGCCGAACCGGGGAGTTCCCGTCAGCTCGCCGGGGTGCGCGGCCTGATCGGCGCGACGATCGACACCGTACGTCTCAAGGGCTGGCTCGCCGGCGAGAACGTGCCCACCGGTGTGGCCGTCGACGACGACCTGGGCTGGCTGATCCTGTACCGCTTGGTGGTGCTCGGCGCCGCCGGTACGGACGAGATCGAGGCGCGTTTCGAGGCCGACCGCAGCGCTTCCGGGGAGCAGTGGGCGACCCGGTGCCGCGCGGCGCTGCCGGACGCCGACGCCAAGGCCCGTGCCTGGGACTACCTGATCAACGATCCGGACGCGTCGAACCGGTTGCTGGAGGCCACGGCGCAGGGGTTCTGGCATGCCGAGCAGCTCGAGCTGGTCGCCCCGTACACCGAGCGTTACTTCACCGAGGTCCCGCAGATGCTGGCGCGCCGGGGCGGGATGAGTGGCGAGCGGGTGGCCGTGACGGCGTACCCATCGGTGGTGGTCTCGGAACGGACCCGGCAGCTCGCCGCGGACCTGATGGCCTCGCCGGACGTGTCGTCCATCATGCATCGGGTGGTCACCGACGGCGACGACGACGTGCGCCGTGCCCTGGTCGCCCGGGGATAGATGATTTTGCCCATTCCGTCCCGCTTCACCCGTTAGCCTTCTGGGACAGGGGGTGGGCGGTGGAATGGTCGGAAGAGCTGTCGAAGGGCGTGCTGGCGGCCGTCCAGGACGCGGTGCTGGTCGTCGACGACGGGCGGATCGTCCTGGCCAACGACCGGGCCCGGGAGTCCTTCCGGCACGACCTCCTGGGTCAGCCCGTGGACCGGTTCTTCCGGGACGGGTTCCTGCGGTCCCGCGACCGGGGGCCGCACTTCGCCCAGGGATGCCGGGAGGGCGGAACCGAGTTCCCCGCCGAGGTCACCCTGTCGATCATGGGCGGGTGCACGGTCGTCGCGGTCCGCGACGTCACTGAGCGTCACGAGTTGCGCGCCGAGGCCTCCAGTCAGCGACACCGCCGGCTGGAGGCGCTCGGGCAGCTCGCCGGCGGCGTCGCGCACGACTTCAACAACCTGCTCGGCGTGATCGTCAACTACGCCAACTTCGTCATCGAGGAAGCCGAGGGGGAGAAGCCGGACGCCGCCACCATCGTCTCGGACGCCCAGCAGGTGGTCCGGGCCGGCGAGCGGGGCACCACACTCACCCATCAGCTGCTCAAGTTCGCCCGGCGTGAAGTCGTGCGGCCCCAGGTGCTCGACCTCAACGACGCGGTCGCGGACGCCGGACAACGGCTGCGCGAGATCCTCGGCGACGGGATCGAGCTGATCACCCGCCCGGCCGCCGGGCTGCCGTCGATCACCTGCGACCCCGCCCAGATCGAACAGGTGCTGGTCAGCCTGACCGGCAACGCCCGCGACGCGATGCCCACCGGCGGCAACCTCGTCATCGACACCGCGGCCGCGCACCTGGCGACGGGGGAGCACCCCGAACTCGCCCCCGGCGACTACGTCCGGCTCCGGGTCAGTGACTCCGGCCGGGGGATGACGCCGGACGTGATCGAGCGCGCGTTCGAGCCGTTCTTCACCACCCGGCCCAACCACGAGGCCACCGGGCTGGGGCTGGCCACCGTGTACGGGATCGTCACCCAGGCCGGCGGCAGTGTCAGCATCGCCTCCGAGCCGAATCTGGGCACCACGGTGACCGTGCTGCTGCCGTCCTGTGCCGCCTCCTCCGCCGCGTCCTCGGACGAGGAGCCGGCCGGCGGGCGGGACACCGCCGGAAAGGGCGAGACCCTGCTGGTCGTGGAGGACGAGGCAGCCCTGCGGGACGTGGCCGGGCGGATCCTCTCCGGGGCCGGCTACCGGGTCCTGGCCGCGGACGGCGGGCCGATGGCGCTGGAGCTGGCGTCGCTGCACGACGGCGCGATCGACCTGCTGGTCAGCGACGTGGTGATGCCCGGCATGCTGGGCAAGGAGCTGGCCGAACGACTGGTGGACGTCCGGCCGGACACCCGGGTGCTGTACATGTCCGGGTACGCGCAGCCGGTGCTGGCCTCACAGGGCACCCTCGACCCCGGCGTGGCGCTGCTGGAGAAGCCGTTCACCGCCGAGGACCTGCTCAGCGCCGTCCGCAGGCGTCTCGACGGTTGATCTAGTATTCGTCGATGCGTACGCGGCGACGGATCGGGATCATGGGTGGCACGTTCGACCCGATCCACCACGGTCACCTGGTGGCGGCCAGCGAGGTGCAGAGCCGCTTCGACCTGGACGAGGTGGTCTTCGTCCCGACCGGCCAGCCCTATCAGAAGGGCGGCGCGGTCAGCTCGCCCGAGGACAGATACCTGATGACGGTCATCGCCACGGCGTCGAACCCCCGGTTCCACGTGAGCCGGGCGGACATCGATCGGGACGGGCCCACGTACACCATCGACACGCTGCGTGATTTCCATGCGATCTACGGCTCGGAGACCGAGTTGTTCTTCATCACCGGGGCGGACGCGCTCGCGAAGATCCTGTCATGGAAGGACGCGCTGGAGATGCTGTCGCTGGCGCACTTCGTCGGCGTCACCCGGCCGGGGTTCGAGCTCTCCGACAAGCACCTGCCGGCGGACACCGCGACGCTGGTGGAAGTGCCGGCCATGGCCATCTCGTCCAGCGCCTGCCGCGCTCGGGTGGGCGAGGGAGAGCCCGTATGGTATCTCGTCCCCGACGGTGTGGTGCAGTACATCGCCAAGCGGGAGCTTTACCGGGGATAGGTTGTCGGACCGGTGTGAGAGGCTTGTACCTCTGTAACCCCCAAGGAAGGGAGACCGGTGCCCGTCACCGATCGCGCCCGCGAGCTCGCGCTGGCAGCGGCGCAGGCCGCCGCGGACAAGAAGGCTCAGGACATCGTCCTCATCGACGTGTCCGAGCAGCTCTACATCACCGACGCGTTCGTCATCGCGTCGGCGTCCAACGAGCGCCAGGTCGGCTCGATCGTCGACGCCATCGAGGAGGCACTGCTCACCCTTCCCGAGAAGGCCAAGCCGGTGCGCCGCGAGGGTGAGCGCCAGGGCCGCTGGGTCCTGCTCGACTTCGTCGACATCGTCGTGCACGTCCAGCACGAGGAGGAGCGGGAGTTCTACGCCCTCGACAAGCTGTGGAAGGACTGCCCGCTGATCGAGTTCGTCGATCGCGACATGGCTGACGCCGAGACGGCATGACCGCCACCAGGCTGATCGTCTGGCGGCACGGCAACACGGACTGGAACGCGGGACACCGCGTCCAGGGCCAGACCGACGTGCCGCTCAACGACCTGGGTCGCCAGCAGGCGGTGGACGCGGCGGAGCTGCTCGTACGGCTGCGCCCCGGCGTGCTCGTCGCCAGCGACCTGATCCGGGCCTCCGACACCGCCGCCGCGCTGGCCGCGCTCACCGGCCTGCCGGTGAGCTACGACGAGCGGCTGCGCGAGCGGCACTTCGGCGCGTGGCAGGGCCTCACCATGACCGAGGTCGCCGAGCAGCGCCCGGCGGAGTACGCCCGCTGGAAAGCCGGCGAGTCGGCCATCGGCGGCGACGTCGAGTCCCTCGACGACCTGGGCAAGCGGGTGGCCGAAGGACTGCAGGCCGCCGCCGACCTGGTCCCGGACGGCGGCACCGTGATCGTGGCCACCCACGGCGCGGCGGCCCGTCAGGGCGTCGGGCACCTGCTCGGCTGGCAGAGCGAGCAGCTGCGCACCCTGCGCGCGCTGCAGAACTGCCACTGGGCCGAGCTGAGCCATGACGGCTCGCGGGGGTGGCAGCTCGCGGCGTACAACGTCGGGCCGTTCTCCGACCGCCCGGTCCCGCCGCCGGTCTGATGCCTCCTCTCCGCCTCGCCGCCGGTTTTGTCCTGCTGGCGCTGTCGCTGTCGGCGTGCGCCAACGGTTCTTCCTCGCCGGTTTTGTCTTCTTCGTCTAGCTCAGGGGAGTCGAGTATGGCCGAGCAGACCATCTCCGGGACCATCAGCGCCGGGGTCGAGGCCGGCTGCCTGCTCCTCGACGACCACCTGCTGATCATCGAGGACGAGGGCCTGCGGGCGCTCGCCGTGCCCGGCACCTCGGTCACCGTCACCGGCAGCACCAGAAGCGGCATGATGACCACCTGCATGCAGGGAACCCCGTTCGCCGTCACTTCTCTGCGGGCGAACTAGCCCCACATCGGCTACGGTGCCCGCATGGCCGTCGCGGTTGTCACCGACTCCACCGCGTACCTCCCCGCCGAGCTGCACGGCACCTACGACCTAACCGTGGTCCCGCTCACCGTCGTCATCAACGGTGACGAGGGGCGCGAGGGCGAAGAGATGTTCCCCGGCGAGGTGGCCCGCGCGCTCCGGACCCGGCGGGCCGCCGTCAGCACGTCACGTCCGGCGCCCTCGCAGTTCGTCGCCGCGTACACCGAACTGCTCGACGCGGGGGCGGACGGCATCGTCTCGGTCCACCTCTCCTCCAAACTCTCCGGGACCTACGACGCGGCGATGTTGGCCGCGGCCGAGATCGGCCCGAGGATCCAGGTGGTGGACAGCGGGACAACCGGCATGGGGCTGGGCTTCGCGGCACTGGCCGCGGCCGCCGCGGCCCGCGACAATCAAGACCTGCCTTCGGTACGCGCGGAAGCGGCCGCCCACGCGAGTCAGGTGAGCACCCTCTTCTACGTCGACACGCTGGAGTTCCTCCGCCGGGGTGGCCGCATGGGGGCAGCATCGGCGCTGCTGGGCACAGCCCTGGCGGTCAAACCGATCCTGCACGTGCTGGACGGCGCGATCGTGGTCCGCGACAAGGTCCGCACGGCCGGCCGGGCCCTCGCCCGCCTCGTGGACCTCGCGGTGGAAGCCTCCGGAACGGGCGAGGTCGACATCGCGGTCCACCACCTCGAAGCGGCGGACCGGGCGGGGGCGCTCGCGGACGCGGTGTCGATGCGCCTCGGCGACCGATTACGGGACTGCTACATCACCGAGATCGGCGCGGTGGTCGCCGCCCACGTCGGCCCGGGCGCGGCCGGCGTCGTGGTCCACCGCCGCTCCTGACCGGTCCTCTCCCGCCGCCATCGTGCCCACGCCTTGCTCTTTCGCTGCGGCGTTCTCAGGTCGGCCAGGCCTCCGCGCGCCAGCGTTCGGGGGACAGGTTCTGCGGGATCAGGGTTCCGGTGAGCTCGGCCCATGATCGGATCTCCGCACCGAACTGCACCTCATCGGCCTCCGGCAACAATGCCGGCCCGTCCGCCGGCCACAAAGCCCTGGTGCGACCGTCCTCCGTGATCAACAACTCCGCCGCCAGCGGCAGGTGCACGGCCTGACGCGCATATTCGCGCACGGCGAGGACCGCTTTGGCACGCCGGACACAGATGTCGTAGGGAGAGCCGGGTTTAGCATCGTAAGGTATGGTCCGACCACTTTCGTCGGAAACGTAAGCCATCGGCGTGATCGATCGTGGCGACGCGAGATAGACCGCTTCAGCCCGGGCGAAAAGGCCGCTCAAATGAGCGCTGTCATCCGCGGTGACCAGCAGAAGCCCTCGCTCCGGCGCGAAAGCCACCGGCCTGCCGCCCACTTGGCCGGCCAGGGCGGCGAGCCAGCCGTCGAGCAGAAGATGCGACGTCCAGTACGCGTCGCCGTCGTCCACGAATTGAACGACGACCGGTTCTGCGGCGACGCCCATGAGGGTGGCGCCGGAAAGATTGTCCCGGGCCGCGGCGAATACTTCGGCGTCCGTGACACCCCAGCCATGGGCAGCGTTCACATACGTCATGGTGTCCGGCTGATCGACCACCACGAATTCCGCCAGCAGTGGGAAAGCGGGCCGGCACAACGGCGCCGAGACGTCCGAGGTGGTGGTGACTCCCCGCAGCACCGGCCGCAACAACGGGCGTGCCTCGGCCCAGTTCGCCGGCAATCCCGGGGCTCGCAGGAAGCCGGCCACGAACGACGTGACCTGCCCGCGTTTCACTTCGTCGAGCCGCAGCACACTCGGCTGGTCGTCGCCGGGCCGGACAAATCGCACCGTGAACGACGCGGAGTGGTAGCGCGCGTCCGTCATCCCCGACCGGCGCAGTCGTTTGATGACCTGGCTGGCCAGGCGCGCCCGGGCGACTCTCCGGAACAGGCCCACGCCCCTCGTGCCTCCCCACCCACATCGCAGGGCGCCGACTTTATCGGTTCAGTCTGTGGGCTGTCACGACCGTAGCTTCAAGATCATCTTCGTGGTGCACCTCCGGGTACAGACCGGCAGCGCGGACCAGGCCCATGGCGACGTCGATCTGTGCCTCCGTGATCTCGGAGAGCAACAATCCGCCCGGACGAAGCCATGCGCCGGCCCCGTCGAGCACGGCACGGAAGACGTCGAGACCGTCATCACCACCGTCGAGAGCGGTCTGCGGTTCGTGCAATCGGGCCTCGGCCGGGAGGAAAGGAATGTGCCGGGTGGCGACATAAGGGACATTGGCCAGGAGAATGTCGACCTGGCCACGGAGGTGGCCGGGAAGCGCGTCGAAAAGATCACCCGCGAAAACCTGACCGCCAATATTGTCCTTCGCGCAGGCCACCGCGGCGGGATCACTGTCCGCGGCATAGAGGTCCGCCCCGGGTACGAGGTGCACAAAAGCCAGTCCCAATGCCCCGGAACCACAGCAAAGGTCGACGACCGTTTCCTTACCGTGGGCCTTTGCCGCGGCGATACGTACCAGGAACTCGCTGCGCACCCGCGGAACAAAAACGCCGGGCCGTAACCGGACGCGGATCCCGCAGAAGTCGGCATACCCCACCACCTGCTCCAACGGCTCCCCGTCGGCCCGGCGGCGGACCAGCTCCCACAGCCTGTCCTCGGTGCCCTTTCCCGCCGGCTCACCTACGGCCTCGATCAGCATCGCAGCCTCGTCCTCGGCGAAAACACAGCCGGCTGCCCGGAGTCGCCGAACCGTTTCTACTACCACAGATTCCATCGTGCCCCCGGTTATCCACAATGCGCTTCTGTCCACAGGCACCCGAGCGGCGCTGCCCGCGAAAACCCTACGGTCGCGGCGTGAGAGAGGCGAGCACCCCCGATGACCTCATCCGAACCAGACTCGACACGATCCTGCCCACCCCACCCGCGCTGGCAGGTTCGCCGATGCCGGCATCCATGACCGGTCTGCCGGAACCCACGGCCGTCGCGACGCCGGCAGCCATGACAGATCTGCCGGTGACCAGGGCCGGGAAGCCGGCGCTCAAGGCCGTTCCTCCGGCGCCGGTAGCCGGGAGGCCGGTCCGCCCTGCTGCTCCGGCCCGGTCCACGGGCTCGGCCTGGCACACGGACTCACCCTGGGCGTCGCCGCCCACCCGTCTTGCCGGAACGCTGCCCGCTGACCCACCGCGGGCAGTATCGACGGGCATGACCGGAACAGCTCCGGCGACGTCGTCCCCGGCCTTCCCGGACCCGGACGGATCGCCTTTGAACTGGGCTGACGTGGTGCCAGGCTGGGCGAACGCGATCCCTGGCTGGCCGCACGACGCCACCGGATGGCCCGACGATGTGACGCTGCCCGAGCCGGACCCTCCCGTGCCGCCCACGAGCCCGCCGCAGTCGTGGAACGCACCGGTGGACCTCGCCTATCGTCCTGCGTGGACAGCTGAGGACACCCCGCTGCGCCCGGCCTGGCCGGCTGCGGCGTCATCAGTCGACCAGGGCTCGTCATCGGCTACGGCCGGAGGTGCCACGGCGTCCGGATGGTCCATCGATGCTGAGCTGTCGGCCTGGCCATATACGGATAATTCGGCGCCAGCGACCGCCTCGGATCCATTCCCTGCCCAGCCTCACCCTGCCGCCTCATCCGTATGGGCCGAGGCGGGCCGCTCGCCCGCGCCGTCCGGGACGGGAGGCCGATCCGCGCGGGGCGGAGTGGGCGGCCTGTCCGCTCCCGCCGCTGCTCCTGACCGGGTGGTGACCGGTCCTGCCTGGGCGGCGGCTGATTTTGGCCAGACCGCCACAGGCTGGGACGAACCCGCGACAGGCCGAGACGGGGCCGCCATAGGCTGGGACGAGACCGCCACAGGCCGGGACCGGGCCGCTACAGACCGAGACGGGGCCGCTGCTGGGCGGAACCGGGCCACCAGTGGTCGGGATCGGGCCGTCGGCGGAGCGTTTAAAGAGCGCGATCTGCCGGCCCCGGGGCGGGTCCCACCTGGGTGGCCGGACGCGGGGATGACCGGCCACGGCTCTGCTTCTGGGCCGGATTCGCCCGATGACGAGGATCCTCGACCGCTCACCGGTGCGGGCGCCTTCGACGACAGTCTCCGGTCTCGGCTGAGCGGGCTCTTCGATCCTGGTCGGCGTGGGGTCAGGGCTCTCGCCGCGGTCGCGATCGTGGTGGTACTGCTCGCCGCGTTCCTGGCCTGGCGGGCCCGTCCTCGAGTCGATCCGGTGGTCCCACCGCTGGCAGCGGCCGGTTCGGTGGCGGACGGCGCACCGTTCGGCGGCGCGGACACCGATGGCGTGCCGGGACCTTCTGCGCCCGGTGCCTCCGCGGCCGGGATCGTGGTCGCGGTGGGCGGAAAGGTCCGCAAGCCCGGTCTGGTGCGGCTCGTGGCCGGGTCGCGGGTGGCCGACGCGCTCCAGGCCGCGGGTGGCGCCGAGCCCGGGGTCGATGTGGCCCCACTGAATCTTGCCAGGAAAGTGGTCGACGGCGAACTCATCATGGTCGGTGTGACCCCGCCGCCGGGCGCACCCGCCGGCGCCTCCCCGGGTGGGGCCGCGGCCCCCGGTGCGCCGGTCAATCTCAACACCGCGACCCTGGCCGAGCTGGACACGCTTCCCGGGGTCGGTCCGGTCCTGGCTCAGCGAATCCTCGACGCACGGGACGCGCAGGGCGGATTCAAAGCGGTCACGGATCTCCGCAAGGTGGAGGGGATCGGGACCGCCCGCTTCGAGCAGCTCAAAGACCTGGTGACGATATGACCCGCCGGCCACCGGCCAAGCGTGCGGAGAGCGGGTCCGCACCACCGGACCTTCGTCTTGCCGGATTCGCCGTAGCGCTGTGGCTCGCTGCCCTGGCCTGTCTCTACCTGTCGTTCCGCATCGGCCTGCTCGTCGGTGCCGGATGTTTCGCCGGGGCGGCCGCCGACCTGGTGCTTCGGCGCTTTCGGGGATCGGTCGGCGCGTTGGTCCGTACGGTGCGCTGGATCGTCCTGTCCGCGCTGCTCGGTGCCGGGTGCGGGGCCGTTGCCACGGCCGCCCGGGTGCACACCCGGGAAGCCGAGCCGCTCGCCGCTCTTGTCGAGGCCGGTGCCACCGTACGGGTGGACGTGGTCGTTCGGGACGATCCACGGGCGCTCGAAAGCGCAGCGGGCATGCCACCCACCTACCTGATTCCTGTCGATCTGACCGCCGTTCACCCAGCGGACGCCCCCTCGGCACGCCTGTCCGCGCGTGCCCTGGTCCTGGGCTCCGACCCCGGATGGCGTCCGTTGCTGCCGGGGCAGCGCGCCACGGCGAGCGGCCGGCTCCAGTCACCGCGCGGCGGCGACCTCACCGCGGCCGTACTGTCCATCAAGGACCCGCCGATCCTGCATGGCCGATCGTCGTGGTCCCAGCGTGCGGCGGGTGCACTGCGGACCGGTCTGCAGCGCGCCTGCGCACCGCTGCCCGACGACGTGGGCGGCCTGCTTCCCGGGCTGGTCGTCGGCGACACCAGCCGGATGGACCCGGCGTTGCGGGAAGACTTCCGCGCGACCGGAATGACGCATCTGACCGCGGTGAGCGGGGCGAACGTCGCCATCCTGCTGGGTGTGGTGCTGTACGCGGTTCGCTGGGCGCGGGCCGGGCCCGCTGTCACCGTGCTGATCTGCGCCGTGGTGCTCGCCGGATTCGTCATCCTCGCGCGGCCCTCGCCGAGTGTCGTGCGGGCCGCCGCGATGGGGACGATCGGGCTCCTTGCGCTGGCCGGTGGTCGCCCGCGTGCCGCGGTACCCGCACTGGCCGCGGGTGTCGCCGTCCTGGTCGTCCTCGACCCCGAGCTGGCCGGGGACATCGGCTTCGCGCTGTCGGTACTGGCCACCGGCGGGTTGTTGCTGCTCGCACCCCAGTGGCGGGACGCGCTGGAGCGCCGGCGATGGCCGACGTGGGCCGCGGAGGCGCTGGCCGTGCCGGCGGCGGCTCAGGTCGCCTGCGGGCCGGTGGTGGCGGGCATCTCGGCCAGCGTCAGCTTCGTCGCCGTACCCGCGAACCTGCTGGTGGTGCCCGCGATCGCACCGGCCACCCTGCTCGGGGTCGGTGCTGCGGTGCTGTCGCCGCTCTGGCCCACCGGTGCGGAATACCTGGCGTGGGGCGGCCAGTGGCCGACGCGCTGGCTCGTGCTCGTCGCGACGCACGGTTCCCGGCTGCCCGCCGGCGCGTTGCCCTGGCCCGGCGGTGTGCCCGGGGCGCTCCTGCTCGCGGTGCTCACCGTCGCGTCGCTGATCGCCACCCGCAGGCCCGTCGTGCGCAGGCTGGTCGCGGTGGTCGCGGTGAGTGCGATCCTGGGAGCCCTTCCGGTACGGCTGATCGCTGCCGGATGGCCGCCACCGCACTGGATCGTCGTGACGTGTGCGGTGGGGCAGGGTGACGCGATCGTCCTGCCCGCCGGCCCGGGCCGGGGCGTGGTGATCGACGCCGGTCCGGACGCGACCGTGGTCGACAACTGCCTGCGGCGGCTGGGGGTACGCGAGGTCGTGCTGTTCGTGGTCAGCCACTTCCACGTCGACCACATCGGTGGGGTCGCCGGGGTGTTCCGCGGTCGCACGGTCGCCGGGGTCGTCACACCCGACTGGCCGGATCCTCCCGCCGGTCAGGCCGCGGTGCGTGATCAAGCGGTTCGGGCGCGGGCACCCCTGGCCGCCGTCGGACCTGGCTGGCGGTACACAGCTGGTGACCTCGACCTGCTGGTGATCGGTCCCTTGGAACCTTTGCACGGCACCAATTCCGATCCGAACAACAACTCTCTGGTGCTCCGGGCGCGGGTCGGTGGCCGGACGGTTCTGCTGCCCGGTGACGCCGAGACCGAGGAGCAACAGGAACTCCTCACCCACCTGGGTCCACAGGCTCTGCGCGCGGACGTGCTGAAGGTCTCGCACCACGGGAGCGCCTACCAGTCGGTGGAATTCGTGGATGCCGTCGACCCGGCGGTGGCCCTGATCTCGGTCGGACTGGGCAACGACTACGGGCACCCGAATCCCGCGCTGCTGCAGCGGTTGTCACGCAGCGGGGCCCGTGTCCTGCGTACCGATGAAGGGGATGACCTGGCAGCGGTGCGGATCCCCGATGGGTTGGCGGTCGTCGCCCGCGGCGACCCACCACCGCCGTGAGGTGCGGTGCCGAGGTTGCCGGGTCAGGCGGTCAGCCATTCATCGAATGTCTGGACACCGCGCGGTCCTGGGTCCCGCGGCAACAGGCCGCCGCTGCTCATCGGGCCGGGAATCCACAGTGGCAGGACCGGTCGCCGCCGCGCGCCGCCCGCCGCGATCAGGCGGCGGGCCATGTTGACCAGCGATTCCACCCGGGGACCGGCCAGGTCGGGAGCCATGCCCTGCGGGGCTGCCCCGGCCGAGGTCACCAGAGCGGCGGCCACCTCGCGTACGGCGATGGGCTGGGTCTTCATCGTCGGCACCAGCGCGACCGGGCCGGGCATGCCACTCAGCAACTGGCCCGCGAACTCGTGGAACTGGGTCGCCCGCAGAATGGTCCACGGCACCTGGCCCTCGCGTACGAGCTCCTCCTGGCGGACCTTTCCCGCGTAATACGGGTTCTTGACCCGATCGACGCCGACGATCGACAGCGTGACGAGGTGCCGCGCCCCGGCCCGGGCCGCCGCGGCGGTCAGGTTCCGGCCCGCCCTGTCGAAGAAACCGACCGAGACGGACCGTTTCATCGTGCTGACGTTGCTCACGTCGATCACCGTGTCGACGCCGGTCAGGGCCGCGTCCAGCCCGGCCCCGGTCAGCAGGTCCACCCCCACGCCCCGGGCCAGCACCACCGGCTCGTGCCCGGCGACGGTGAGAGCCTCCATCACACACCGCCCGGTGAGACCGGTCCCACCGGCAACCGCGATCCGCATCGTCCGCTCCTTCAGTCACTCACATCGTCCGGCCGTCAGATGGTGGACGACCACACGCGCGAAAAGGTGACGATCAGCGGAGTGACCGACCACACCATCGGGTGGGTGCTGGTGCCGGTGTGGAATTGGCAGGTGGTGGGTCGCTTACTCGTAGCGGCGGGAAGCGGACTGCCGGGCTCGCTGCTGGTCGTCCAGCTGGTCGGCCCATTGCCGGCCGGGGCGGGTCGCGTTGACTGATTCCGCTTCCGCCTGAGCTGTGGCCGATCCCGCCGCGAGAGGAGCGGCGGGATCGATGGGGCCGCCAGGGCCGAATGCCCATCGTTCCGGGTCGCTGGGCTGGTGATCGGTGCTCGGCCAGCGCTCCGGGGTCTCGGGGGCCGGCCACTGGTCCGCGAGGTTCGGCACGGCCGGTCGCTGCTCCGGATCGTGGGCGACAGCCGGTGACGCCTCCGGGCTGTGGGCGAGGGGAAGGTCCTGGTACGCGGTCTGGTCGGACTTTCTCGCGGCGCGTCTCGCGGACCTTCTTCGTGCGGCCGCTTCCCGCCAGGTGGGTGTCTCCGGGAATCCTGTCTCCGGGAATCCTGTCTCCGGGAATCCGGCCTGGGTAGGGAATCCGGCTTCGGCAGAGGTGCCGGCGAGCGAGTGGTCGTCAGCGGGCCGGTCCGGTAAAGCAGGTAAATCCGAAAGTCCCGGCAGGTCCGGTGCGGCTTGTGGGTCTGAGAAGGGTGGTACGTCCGGGAAGGACCGCGACGCTGAGTAGGCCGATGAGTCCGGGAACGGCTCCGATACCGGGAAGGCTTGCGACTCCGACAAATCCTGCGGCACCGGGAACGTCTGCGATACGGGGAAGGTCTGCGACTCCGACACATCGCGTGCCGTGGGGAACCGCGACGCCGGGTTGGCAGATGAGTCCGGGAAGGTCTGCGATTCCGGGAACAGCTGCGATTCCGGGAACGGCTGCGACGGCGGGAACAGCTGCGACGGCGGGTACGGCTCCGCGGCCTGGGAGGGCTGCTCGGCTGGAGAGGGCTGCTCGGCTGGAGAGGGCTGCTCGGCGTGGGAGGGCTGCTCGGCCGGGAAGGTGGGGAGCTCGAAGTCCAGGTCGCTGCGGGTCGCTGCCGGGGGCGTCAGGTCGGGGAGCTCGGTTGCCGGGCGTAGCGACAGCGGGGACGTTGATTCCTGATCGGGGGCGCCTGCGCGGAATCGGGAGAGCGCGGCAGCCGACAAGCTGACTGTCTCGGCGTCTCGGGCTGTCGGGGAGGTCGACAAGCGGACCGTTTCCGCTCCCACCGAGTCTCCGGGTGCCGACAGGCGGACCGTGTCGGCGGTGCTGGGGAAGGCCGCGGCATAGGGGCTGCGGTTGGTCGGCTTGGTCTCGCGGGGGGCGGTGACCAGGGCGTGGTCCGGGGCGCCGGGGTGGCGGGACGGCAGCGTACGGGATTCGGTGGCGAAGTCGGTGTCGCGGGTGTGGGGAGCGGTGGTCCTGGGCTTGGTGACGGCGGGCCGCTGGCGGATGGTGAGGGCGCCGGCCACCACGTCGTTGAGTTTGACCATGACGGCGACCGTCAGCGGGAGGACGAGCACGCCCCACCAGGTGACGAGCTCGGCGAGGGCGAGCAGGATGCCCAGGGCCACCGCGCCTTCGAGGAAGACGAAACACAGGAAGCCGCTGGGGGCCAGGTATTGCAGGCCCAGCACGCGGGCGTAGAGCGGCTGCTGGCGTACCTCTTCGCGGGAGAGCCCCGCGCGGCGGGAGCGGGTCATCGGGTGCCTCCGGAGTTGCGGGCTCGGGCCACCGCGAAGACCGCCTGTTCGAGGGCGTAGCCGCGGTCCTCGGCGCCGCCCTTGACCGCGGCGTTGCAGTCGGCAGCGGCGCGCATCGCGTCGACCAGGCCTTCGGGGCTCCAGCCGCGGCTGCGTTCCTGGGCTTTCTGGATCTTCCACGCGGGCATGCCGAGAGTGCTGGCCATCTGGTACGGGTTGCCGCGGCCCGCGGAGGCGACCCGGGCGACTGTGCGGACGCCGTCGGCGAGCGCGTCGGCGATCGGGACGGGGTCGACGCCCACGTGCAGGGCCCAGCGCAGGGCCTCGAGCGCGGCCGGCACGTCACCGACCATCGCGGCGTCGGCCACGGCGAACCCGCTGACCTCCGCCCGGCCCTTGTAGTAGCGGGCGACCACACCCGCACTGATCTTGCCGTCGGTGTCGGCGAGCAGCTGGGAGCACGCGGCGGCGATCTCGCGCAGGTCGGTGCCGATCGCCTGCAACAGCGCGGCGGCGGCGGTCTCGTCGCAGCGCCCGCCGTTGCGGCGGAACTCGTCGCGGACGAACGCGATGCGCTCCCGGTCGCCCTTGAGCTTCGTGGCGGGCACCACGGTCGCCCCGGCGGACTTCAGCCCGTCGGCGAACGCCTTGCCCTTCGCCGCGCCCAGGTGGGTGACGATCAAAGTGACTTCAGGATCAGGATTCTTCGCGTACGAGAGGAGCGCCGCGGCCAGGTCCTTACGAGCGTCCTGCCCGCTGCGGATGACGAGCACGCGCTGGCCGCCGAACAGGGAAGGGCTCAGCATCTCGGCGATCTCACCCGGGGCCAGCTGGCCGGCTTCGTACTCCCGCACGTCCGCCCCGGGGTCGGCCGCCCGTGCCGCGTCGACCGTCGCGGTGACGGCTCGGGCGGCAAGCAACTCCTCGTCGCCGAGGACGAGGACCAAGGGGGTGGGAGGTGCGCTGTTCACGGGCAAAATCTTCGCACGGGCGTCCGACACTTCCGGGAGCCTCACTCCTGCGTGCAGCAGTCTGATCATTGAATGCGAAACCAGACATATCGGCAAAGCGCCATGTCGGTCGGCTGGTAAGCCGTCTCGATCAGGCTGGATGTCTGATTTGGGCAGCCAACGTGATCCGACCCACATCCGAACTGATCGCCCGGGGTCGAATCGCATGGACGGCCTAATCCGGGCGTGTCGCAGCCTTTCGACCTTGCATCGCCGCCGCCGAGGTGTAAGGAGTGGCAAGTCGGGACTTGATCAGGCTGGCGCTCGGTGGGAAAGGCCGAAAGGTCCGCGCAGCCGGCCGGGGTGACGCCGGGTCGCGGCCCGGAAGAAAACGCCGAGCCCAAAGGAGCGGGCGAAGCCCGCGATGGAGTGGGGCGGTCAGGTCACGCCGGTGGGGGAGTTTCGGTGGGGGAAACACCTCGGGCACCGCTGGACCCGGAGGTCCGGCGGTGCCCGGAGATGTGCTTGTTCACCTGGTGCCGAAAGTCAGCACGCGGAGACGCACGAGACAGCCGATCTCAGTGAGACAGCTCCCCGCGGCGGCTCGGGACGCTTGGACGCGTCGGCGCCGCGAGCGAGCCCTGCGTGAATCAGGCCGACAGTGCGGAGATCTTCTTGGCGATGGCCGACTTGCGGTTCGCCGCCTGGTTCTTGTGGATGACACCCTTGCTGGCGGCCTTGTCGAGCTGGCGCGAGGCGTCACGGAGCAGCGCGACGGCCGTCTCGGTGTTGCCCGCGTCGCCGGCCTCGTGCAGCTTGCGGATCACGGTCTTCAGCGAAGACTTGACCGACTTGTTGCGCAGCCGGGCCTTTTCGTTCTGCCGGTTGCGCTTGATCTGGGACTTGATGTTCGCCACGCGACAGCCCTGTCCTGACTAGTTCGGATGATGTACTCGGACGGTGGCAGCACGCAAAAACGCGCCACCACACGCGACAAACCAATGTATCAGCCGCCCCTGCGCCACCCAAATCGAGCTGGGGAAATCCCCGTTCAGGAGGCCCAGCCCCGGCGTGCGGCCAGCCATTGCAGGGCTTGCCCGCCGCTGAATCTCTGATGCTGGCGGCTGTGGGGAGAAGCGCTGCTCCGCCCGCCGGCCGCCCGCGTCAACCAGTATCCGCCCATCGCGGCGAGCGCCCCGTCCACCCCCTGCGCCGGTGCGTTCCACGGCTCCAGCAAGCGGTCGGCGTCGAGCCCACTCGCGTACGCCGTAACGAGCAGCGTCACGGTGTCGAACCATGGCTGTCCGGTGCAGGGCCAGGCCCAGTCACAGAGCCACGCTTTCCCGTACCCGTCGATGAGGGTGTTGTCTATCCGCAGGTCGCCGTGGAGCATTGCCGTGCCGTTGACCAGGGCGGGGAGCTCTTGTTCCAGGCTTGCGAGGGTGCCGATGCGGTCGGCGGCCCAGGGTGGTGCCGGGGGCATCGGCACTCGTCCGGCGGCGATCTCCGACCACCAGGACAATTCGTGGCGGACGATCTCGCTCAGCGGCGCGAGTCCGACGGCCGAGAGTTCGTCCGAGGGGTTCCGGAGCGCGTGTGAAGCCTCGTGCCACGCGGTCAGTGCCGCGTCGAGCTCGGCGGGATTCCAGGGCAGCGCGGGGACGTGGCCGTCGACCGCATCGAGGCAGACCACGAAGTGATCCTCGGCGACCATGGTCCAGCGGGGCCGGGCGGCCCGGACCGTGGCGGGAAGCAAAGATGTGACGGTGGACTCACGGGCGTACCCGGCGGCGTCGGGACCGTGCAGGGGTGCCGCCTTGAGGAACGCGCGGTCGCCGGCCCGCGTGGTGACAACGGCCGCGAAAGCCCTGGTGAAGCCGCCGCCGGCGGTGGCTGACGCGATGACCGGAGCGCCGAGCCGGTCATTGATCGCGGATTGCAATAAAGGCGGCAGATCAGACCAACTCGGCCGTACGGCGGTAGTGCCGTAAGCCACCTCGGGAAGTGATACCGGACGCATCCCCTCATCCTGCCTCCCCGCTTTTGTCACACCGGGCTGGCAGGCTGTCGGGCATGAGAACGGACGATTTCTGGGCGGTCATCGATGCGGCGACCGCCGACCGGCCGGGTTCGCCCGACGAGGTGGCCAAACGGGCCGTTGCCGAGCTGGCCACGCGTGGTCCCGACGAGATCGTGGCCTGGGGCCGCCATCTCGACAAGGTCATGGGCGCCTCCGGCAAGGAAGATCTGTGGGCGGCGGCCTATCTGATCAACGGGGGCTGCTCCGACGACGGCTTCGACTACTTCCGGGGCTGGCTGATCGCGAACGGGCGGGAGGTGCTGGCCCGCGCCGTGCGGGAGCCCGACTCGCTGGCCGATCTCCCCTCGGTCCGGGCCGCGGCCTCGACCGGCGCGGTGTTCGAGGCGGAAGAGGTGCTGGGCATCGCCGGGCGGGCCTATCAGGAGGCCACCGGCGAGGAGATGCCCCCGAGCGACGCGCCCACGGGCCGGCCCGACGCCGCGATGCTGTGGGACTTCGACGACGAGGAAGAGATGCAGCGCCGGCTGCCGCGGTTGTCCGCGATGTTCCTGGAGCCTCCGGAATGAGCGGCCGGTGGTGCGATCCGGCCTGGTGACACCGTGTCGGCCGAGGTCCCGGCGCTGCCGCACCGGGTCTGAGCGGGTTGAGGCAGCCGTGGATCGGGTCTCATCCGGGGCAGGCGGCGGGACGTGGGACCATGGGAGGGCCGGTCTTCCCGGATCGGCCTCTCGAATGTTGGATCCGACCCTTGCTTGAGAACGGACGAACGTGCCTGGACCGCTCGACCCCGGCGTGAACATCATCGGAGCGACCGATCCGCGTCGCATCCGGAACTTCTGCATCATTGCCCACATCGACCACGGCAAGTCGACGCTGGCCGACCGGATGTTGCAGATCACCGGCGTGGTCGATCCGCGCCAGATGCGCGCTCAATACCTCGACAAGATGGACATCGAGCGCGAGCGCGGGATCACGATCAAGAGCCAGGCCGTCCGCATGCCCTGGACGGTCCGCAACGGTGACCAGCAGGGCGACACCGCCGTGCTCAACATGATCGACACTCCCGGGCACGTCGACTTCACCTACGAGGTGTCGCGCAGTCTCGCCGCCTGTGAGGGCGCGGTCCTGCTCGTCGACGCCGCGCAGGGGATCGAGGCGCAGACGCTGGCCAACCTGTACCTGGCCATGGAGAACGACCTCCGCATCATCCCGGTGCTCAACAAGATCGACCTGCCGGCCGCGCAGCCCGAGAAGTACGCCGAGGAGCTCGCGAAGCTCATCGGCTGCGACCCGGCTGACGTGCTCAGGGTCTCCGGCAAGACCGGTGCGGGCGTCGAGCACCTGCTCGACGAGATCGTCCGTGAGTTCATCGCGCCGACCGGTGACGCCGACGGCCCGGCCCGCGCGATGATCTTCGACTCGGTCTACGACGTGTACCGCGGTGTCGTGACCTACGTCCGGGTCATCGACGGCCGGATCGAGGCCCGCGACAAGATCAAGATGATGTCCACCGGCGCGGTGCACGAGCTGCTCGAGATCGGCGTCGTCTCGCCCGAGATGGAGAAGGCCGGAGCGCTCGGCGTCGGCGAGGTCGGCTACCTGATCACCGGCGTGAAGGACGTGCGCCAGTCCCGGGTCGGCGACACCGTCACGGGCCACCAGCGCCCGGCCAAGGAAGCGCTCGGCGGCTACAAGGATCCGCGGCCGATGGTCTACTCCGGCCTCTACCCGATCGACGGCTCCGACTACCCGGCGCTGCGCGACGCGCTCGACCGGCTCAAGCTCAACGACGCCGCCCTGGTCTACGAGCCGGAGACGTCCACGGCTCTCGGCTTCGGCTTCCGGTGCGGCTTCCTCGGCCTGCTGCACCTGGAGATCATCTCCGAGCGGCTCGAGCGCGAGTTCAACCTCGACCTGATCTCCACCGCGCCCAACGTGATCTACCAGGTGATCACCGAGGACATGAAGGAAGCGACGGTCACCAACCCCAGCGAGTTCCCCGCCGGCAAGATCGCCGAGATCAGGGAACCGACGGTACGCGCGACCGTGCTCGTCCCCAACGAGTACGTCGGCGCGGTCATGGAGCTGTGCCAGAGCCGCCGCGGCAACCTGCTGGGCATGGAGTACCTCTCCTCCGAGCGGGTCGAGCTGCGCTACACCCTGCCGCTCGGCGAGATCATCTATGACTTCTTCGACCAGCTGAAGAGCAAGACCAAGGGGTACGCCTCCCTCGACTACGAGCCGTCCGGCGAACAGGCCGCCGACCTGGTCAAGGTCGACATCCTGCTGCACGGCGAGCCGGTCGACGCGTTCAGCGCGATCGTGCACAAGGACAAGGCGTACAACTACGGCGTCACGATGGCGGGCAAGCTGCAGAAGCTGATCCCCCGCCAGCAGTACGAGGTGCCGATCCAGGCCGCGATCGGCAGCCGCATCATCGCCCGCGAGACCATCCGCGCGATCCGCAAGGACGTCCTCGCCAAGTGCTACGGCGGCGACATCAGCCGTAAGCGCAAACTGCTCGAGAAGCAGAAGGAAGGCAAGAAGCGCATGAAGATGGTCGGCCGCGTCGAGGTGCCCCAGGAGGCCTTCATCGCCGCGCTGTCGACCTCGGACGCGCCGGTCGACAAGGGCGCCAAGAAGTAGCCGGCTCGGGAAAGGGCTCCGACCAGTCGCGGTCGGAGCCCTTTTCGCTGCGCTCAGCGGATCTGGAGATATCGGTACGGCCGGTACAGCTTCCGGGCCTCGGCCACCGAGATGACCCGGCGCCGCATGTCATGCATCCGGCCGCTCTGCTCGATGATCCAGACCCGGCTGCGTGACGGGTTCGCCCAGGCCTGGATCAGCCGTACGTGCTCCGCGGCGCGATTCCCCGGCGCCAGATGCAGCAGGATGTCGCCCCGCCGCATCTCGTTCCACCCGACCGGCCGCGAGACCGCGGGCAGTTCCCAGGTGACCAGGGCCCGCCCGGTGCGCCTGGTGTCGAGAGCCCACGCCATCGACACGAAACCCGAGCAGTCCGGGCGGTAGCGCCGGCCCCGGTTCACGTCCCACCGGGCATCGAGGTTGTTCTGCGAATACTGGATGCCCCGGCGCAACCAGTCCGCTGCCCGGGCGATGACCTGATGACGGCTGATCGGCCCACCGTAGGAAACGGACGTGGCAGGGGCATTCTTTGTCGGCTGGGCGGGTGCGGCCTGGGCCGTGCCCGGCAGAAGAAGGACGGCGCCGGTCAGGGCGCGGATCAGATGGACGGCGGCGGACACATTTACCCCTTTCCTGACAAATATTCGCCGTCCTCAGCATGCCGAAATCCGCCGATGTCCAAGACCGTTTCCGGGATCCCACATTGCTCCGCCCGATGGCCCGCGATCTGCTAGCGGGCGGGCACGGTCGGTCGATCTACTCTCGCGGCGTGGAAATCTTGACGTTCGATGTGTCGGCAGGGCGGCCGATGGAGGCCTTCGGCAGCGCCGGTGTGACCGCTCAGCCGTTGTTCCGCGGTGCGGCGGTCGCTGTCACCGTGCTGAGCGTGGCGGCCGGAGGTGAGGTCGGGCGGCACCCGGCCCCGGTGGATCAGCTCCTGGTGGTCACCGGAGGTCATGGCCGCGTGCAGGCCGGTGGCGGCGACTGGGAAGCGGTCCATGCCGGTCAGGCCGTGGTGTGGCGGGCCGGCGAGGAACACACCACCCGGGCGGTCGAGGACATCACCGCCGTAGTGATCGAGATGGCGACGTAGGGCGTGGCGGTATCAGCGCGCCGGGACCGCGTGGGCCTCGGCTGGTGCGGGCTCGGTGGGTGTCCATGGGTGGGTTTCCGGGTGGGGTAGGTCGTCAGGGGACGGTGGGGGAGCGGGCGCTGGAGAAATTTTTCGGCCGGAACCGGTTGCGGGATACAAGTGCACGAGCTGCGGGAATGCTGGTCGGCGGGGTGGGCAAGGGGTTGCCGCTGAGAGGTTCCTGGCAAATTTGCGGTTTCGATTTTCGGGGGGTCGGGAACTCTGCTGTTCGACGGACGCAACGAATGCTCCACCCCCCGAGGAGGACCTCCCCATGACTGTTACCGGCATCATCACCGCTCTCATCGTCGGCCTGATCATCGGCGCGCTGGGCCGCCTGGTCGTACCGGGCAAGCAGAACATCCCGATCTGGCTGACCCTGGTCATCGGTGTCGTCGCCGCGCTGCTGGGCACTGTTCTGGCCCGCGCCTTCAACGTCGCCGACACCAACGGCTTCGACTGGACCGAGCTGCTGTTCCAGATCGTTCTCGCCGCTATCGGTGTCGCGCTGGTCGCCGGCATCGGTGGTCGCCGGGGCGTCAGCCGTCGCTGACCCACGGGGGTCCCTCGGGGCCTGAACGATCGCACTGCCACGAAACGCCGGACCCCGTCAGGGGCCGGCGTTTCGGCATGTCCGGACTCGTTCCGGCCGTTGCGACGCCCGCCTGCTACGCGGGCCGTCCCCGGCCGGACTCCGTGGTGGGTCCGGATCCGCAACGCGAGATCCGGGTGTACGACGCGGCGATGGCGCTGGTGATCCGCATGGTCGAGGAAATGCCGGTGATCTTAAGCGGTGACCGGCCCGTGGACACCGAACCGGTCGCGGAACTCAGCCGTGCGCTGGCCACGCTGCTGCGCGGGCAGCTTTACCCGCCGCCGGGGACGCTGTGGTGCTTCGGCCGGCCAGGTGGTCGTATGACGATGCCGCTGCCGGGCACCGCTACCGACGGCTGACGGCCGTGGAGGGTGAGGAGGCAGGACAGCCCGGTGGGGCCGCAGGGAGGCTGGGTGGCAGGTGGTCGCGGAGTGGGGACGGGACCTTCTCCGTGTGCGTACCTGAAGGGTTTCAGTAGCGGAATTTGTGTTGGGCGCTGCGGCGGTTCACCCAGGCCGGGAGTTCGTCGACGTGGTCGAGGTGGGGGATCTTCTCGAGTGGGTCGTGGGATTTTGTCACGTCGCGCATGGTTACCACGAAGCCTCTGACCAGGCGATCCTCGCGCAGGTCGCGGTAGGTGGCCTCGACCAGGATCTGGGTCTGGTCCGCTCGCTGCAGAGCGCAGTAGACGACGCCGTCTCCGTCTTCGCGCAGGGCTCGGCGGACCTGGACGCTGTCGTCGGGGTGAACCAGGTCGGCGAGGGTGGCGAACGGGGGGAGGTCCTCCTCGCCGATGAGTTTGCGCAGGGCCGGGCTGGCGTAGCGGATGACCTGGTCGTCGTCGATGACCAGCATGATGTCGGCGGTGTTGCGGATGACCGCCCGCAGGTAGAGGTCGCTGTCGCGGCGGCCGACCGCGTCGACGAGGGAGATGCGGTCCAGGGCCAGTGCGGCCTGGCCGGCGAGGATCTCGAGGGCGTCGCGGCCCGCGGCGAGGATGTCGCGGTGGCCGGTGAGGGCGAGGGCTCCGCCGTTGGGCCGGGCCACCGCCAGGGGTTCCAGCCAGAGCGGGCAGACCAGGGTGGATTCGCCGGTGCCGGCTACGTCCGGGCCGGGGCCGTCGACCCACCAGCTGCGGGAGCCGGGGTCGGCCGGGGAGGACGCGAGGGCGAGTTTGCGGTCGTCGGCGGCGAAGGTGACGTGCCGGATCTCGGCCGGGGGCAGGAGTTCGGCCACCGCCGCCCGGACCGCCGCGCCGACCGCGGCTTCGTCCGCCGCCGCCACCAGGGCCGCGCTCGCCTCGCGCAGGGCCCGTTCGCGGGTGGCGGCCTGGCTGCTCAGCTGGACCGAGTCGGACAGGCGGGTGATCGTGAGGACCAGTGTGACGGTCGCGGTGACCGCGATGACCACGCCGTCGGTGACCGTGCCGGAGACCGCCTCGACGAGCAGGACGATCGGTGGGGTGGCCACCGACAGGCCCAGCAAAGCCGCCCAGCGGCCCCGCCACGGGGTTTCGTGGGCCGGCATCGCCATGGTGAGGCGGACCATCGACGGGTGCAGGGCGGCCGCTCCCCATGCCACGTAGAGCACCATGTAACCGGCCTCGGTCCACCAGCTGGCGTGCAGGCCGTAGGCGATGTCGCTGGCGAGCATGCCGACCGCGCCGACGCCGAGCAGGGCCGCCGACCAGGTGAACCAGGTGGCGACGATGAGGCGGCCGGCGATGCCGATGAGCAGCAGGGCCCCGATGACGTCGGTGGCGCTGATCTCGCCGAAGCGCTCGCTGTCGCCGATCACGAAGACCCAGACGACCAGCAGGCTGGAACAGGCGCAGGCCAGTACGTCGATGAGGCGGGCACGGTTCATGAGCAGCGCGCCGACCCGGGTCAGCTGCATGACGGCGAGCGCGACGAAGACGAACATCGTCAGGTAGCAGATGTCCGCGACGTCGGTCTTGTCGAAAGCGTAGAAGACGTCACCGATCGCGAGGCAGCTGACCGACGCGGCGAGCAGCAGCCAGGGACCGACGCGGGCCGGGCGGTGCCGGCTCACTCCGACGACGATGGCGCCTACGCTCGCGGCTCCGAAGAGGATCCATTCCAAGGCGTGGAGCACGAATAACTAGTACCAGCACGGTCGCTGTCTGTCCATGTCGATGTATACGTAGCGCTATGAATGACCGTGAATATCCGTAGGTCAGCGGAATACTTCGGCCACCACAGTGGTATTTCCGACGATGCGATCACCGGTGGCCGGCTGCCATTTCCCGTCCGTGGCGGTCCACTCGCGGTCGGCGAAACGCACCTTTTCGAGACCGGTGGACTTGGCGTGCGACACCAGCCAATGGGCGTAACGCCAACCGGTGTCCGCGTTCTTGACGTTGACCGAAAGATCGGCGTCGATGCCCCAGTCCAGTTTGAATCCCTCGGCGAGTGCGGCCGCCGCGGCCGCCCCGCGCAGCGCGGGTTCCCCGGACACCGTGCACTCCACCGCGCTGGTGGCTTTCCCGGTGAGTGCCTTGGCCAGCACCGCTGACTCGTCGGCCCATTTCTCGTACGCGTTGGGGTAGGCCGACCGCTGCACCTTCTGCGCCGCGTCGGTGACCCGCATGTCCTGCCAGCCCTTGACCTTCTTGAGGGCGGCGTAGAACTTCTTGGCCGCGTACCTCGGATCCTGGATCTTCTCGGGTGTGCCCCAGCCCTGACTCGGCCGCTGCTGGAACAGTCCGACCGAGTCCCGGTCGCCGTTGTCGAGATTCTCGAGCTTGGATTCCTGCAGCGCGGTCGCCAACGCGATCACGACGGCGCGTTCCGGCATCTTGCGCCGCACCCCGACCGCGGTGATCGTGGCCGCGTTCGCCATCTGCACGGCGTCGAGCGTCACCTGGCCGTCGGCCTTCACGGTGCATTCCGGGCCGATCAGCGGCAGCTTGATACCACCCTCGAAGGACCGGGACACGAAGAAGCCCAGGGCGCCGACGAGCACGAGGACCGCGACGATCGCGAACGGCTTCCGCTTCACCCACAACCCTTCCGGTACGGCCGGTGAGCTGCACCGGTCGACCAAAGAGTAGCCAACGGGCGCCCGCCGGTCATGGCGCCGGGACCCAGCCGGCCGGTCGCTTCTCGCGGAAAGCGGCCACGCCCTCGCGGCCCTCGGGCGATTTGAAGTACCCGGACGACCGGGCGGACAGTTCGGCCATATCGGCCCGGATCGACGGATCGGGGGTGCGCCGCAGCAGCTGCTTCGTGCCCGCCAGTGCGATCGGCCCGCCCTTGACCAGGCTGGCGCATAACTTTCCTACGGTTTCGTCCAGTTCGTCCTCCTGGACGGCACGCGTCACCAACCCGATCTCCGCCGCCCGGGTGCCGTCGAAGACGTCGCCGGTCAGATAGAGCTCGGCGGCGGCGCGGGCGGCGAGCCGGGGCAGCACGGTGGCGCTGATCACCGCCGGGATCACCCCGAGCCGCACCTCGGAGAACGCGAACGTCGCCTCCCGGGTGCACACCGCCAGGTCGGCGGCGGCGATCAGGCCGAGGCCACCGGCCCGGGCCGGCCCGCCGACCCGGGCCACGACCGGTTTGGGGAATTCCCAGATCGCGGCCAGGACGTCGGCCATCATCTCGGCCGGTACCCGGCCGTCGTCGCGGGTCTCGGCGGTCTCCTTCAGATCGGCGCCGGAGCAGAACACCGGGCCGGTGTGCGACAGGACCACGACCCGGACGGCCGGATCGGTCAGGGCGGCGCCGAGCCCGTCGAGCAACTCGGCCATCAGGGCGGAGGAAAGAGCATTGCGGTTAGCCGGGCTGTCCAGCGTCAGGGTGGTCACCCCGGCTGCGGTGACGGTACGGACCAGAGCCATGCCGGAACACTAACCGGCGCCGTGCACACTTGAGGGATGCCTGGAGCCCTGCCCGACGGAGAACCCGTCCCGAGCGACGGCTCGCTGCCCTTCGAACCGCGGCCGAGCTCGCTGGGCGTCTACGTCCACGTGCCGTTCTGTGCCAGCCGCTGCGGTTACTGCGACTTCAACACGTACACCGCGACCGAGCTGGGCGGCGGGGCGAGCCGCGACGCGTACGCGGACACCGTGCTCAGCGAGATCCGTTTCGCCGGCCGGATCATGGCCGCGCCGGTCGAGACGGTGTTCGTCGGTGGTGGCACGCCCACCCTGCTCAGCCCGGCCGACCTGGGCCGCATCCTCGAGGGCATCGACCGCACCTGGGGCCTGGCCGCCGGCGCCGAGATCACCACCGAGGCCAATCCCGAGTCGGTCACCGCGTCGTCGTTGCGGGAGCTGCGGGCCGTGGGGTTCAACCGGATCTCGCTCGGCATGCAGTCGGCGTCGCCCGGGGTGCTGGCGATCCTGGAACGCGGGCACACCGCCGGGCGGGCGCCACGGGCCGCCGCGGAGGCCCGCGAAGCCGGATTCGAGCACGTCAACCTCGACCTGATCTACGGCACCCCGGGGGAGACGGCGGAGGACTTCGCGACCTCGCTCGACGCCGTGATCGCGGCGGGCGTCGACCACGTCAGCGCGTACTCGTTGATCGTCGAGGACGGCACCCGGATCGCGGCCAGGATGCGGCGCGGTGAACTCGCGTACCCGTCCGACGACGTGGCCGCGGACCGCTACCTGGCCGCCGAACAGGCGCTCGGTGCGGCCGGTTTCGAGTGGTACGAGGTGTCCAACTGGGCCACGTCCGAGGACGCCCGCTGCCGGCACAACCGGCTGTACTGGACCGGCGGGGACTGGTGGGGCTTCGGGCCGGGGGCGCACAGTCACGTCGGCGGGGTGCGGTGGTGGAACGTCAAGCACCCCTCCGCGTACGCGAAAAGGCTGGCGGAAGGCGTCTCGCCGGGCCTGGCACGGGAGATCTTGAACGACGAGGACCGCCGGGTCGAGGACGTCATGCTGCGGTTGCGGTTGCGCGAGGGGCTCCCGCTGACCGCGGCCGATCCGCTTGGTGCGGAGAAGGCCCTGGCCAACGGCCTGCTGGAGGCGGCGGAGTTCGAACGCGGGCGGGCCGTGCTGACGCTGCAGGGACGGTTGCTCGCCGACGCCGTGGTACGGGATCTGCTGCCCTGAACGGCAGCAGATCCCGTTCGTTCACTTGATGATGGAAACCGTCATCGGGTAGTTGTACTGCTCACCGTTGGCGGCCTTGACCCCGGCGATGATGCCGATGATCGTGGCGACCAGCCAGGCGCCGGCGGCGATCACGATGCCGACGACGATGCAGGTCAGGATGTAGCCGACGACGGCGATGATCGTCCAGAGCAGCTGGAAGTTCAGCGCTTTGACCGACTCGGCCCGCACCAGCGGGGACTGGGGGCCGCGGGCGAGCATGGCGACCAGCGGGGGGATCCAGCCCGCGACGCCGCCGCTGATGAACGCGGCCGCCGCGCCGCCGAAGTGGGCCACGAGGAGCCAGGTGCGATCCTCGCTGCTGCCACCCTGGGGGAATCCGGGCTGACCGTAAGGCTGTCCGTATCCGGGCGGGGGCTGCTGCCCGTAACCGGGCTGCTCACCGTAGCCGGGCGGCGGGCCGTAGCCGCCCGCGCCGGAGGTCGGCGGCGGGTTGTAGCTGGGCGGCGGGGCGTAACCACCGGCGCCGGACGTCGGGGGACCGGGCGGCGGCGGGGGCTGCTGTCCGTACGGATTCGGGTTGAACGGCTGGGTGGGGTCGGCGGGGTTTCCCTCACCGGGCGGACGCGGCGGTTCTGTCATGGCCAACACGGTAGGACCGCAGGTCGAGCCTGGCGAGAGCAACACCCAGGTGACGTCGGAGATGAGACAGACGGCCGATCATCGCGCCCGGGGCCGCGGCGACGTAGACTGGCACTCGACTTCGGGGAGTGCCAAAGACAGAGGGAGGGGGTCATGAGCCTTGATGACCGCAAGCTCGAGGTGCTCCGTGCCATCGTCGAGGACTACGTCGCGACCCAGGAGCCGGTCGGCAGCAAGGCCCTCGTCGAGCGTCACCAGCTGGGGGTTTCCCCGGCCACGGTGCGCAACGACATGGCCGTCCTGGAGGAGGAGGGCTACATCCGGCAGCCGCACACCAGTGCCGGCCGGGTGCCCACCGACGCCGGTTACCGGCTCTTCGTCGACCGGCTCTCCCGGGTCAAGGCGCTCAGCCCGGCCGAGCGGCGGGCGATCGAGCGCTTCCTGGCCGGGGCGGTCGACCTCGACGACGTGGTGCACCGCACAGTGCGCCTGCTCGCCCAGCTGACCCGGCAGGTCGCGGTCGTGCAATACCCCAGCCTGTCCCGCTCCTCGGTGCGGCACCTGGAGCTGGTGCCGATCTCCAGCACCCGGATCATGCTGGTGATGATCGCCGACACCGGCCGGGTCGAGCAGCGTCTCGTGGAGCTGCCCGGGCCGACCAGCAACGACGACGTGCTGGACATGCGCCGCCAGGCCAACACCAAGCTCAGCGGTCAGAAACTCGCCGACACGCCGCCGCTGGTGCAATCCCTGGTCGACGACTGTGCGCCGGAGAAACGCAATACGATGGCCTGTCTGGCGTCGGTGCTGCTCGAGACGCTCGTCGAGCGCAGTGACGAACGTCTCGCACTGGCGGGGACGGCCAACTTGACCCGGGGTGGTGTCCTGGACTTCCAGGGCTCCCTGCGACCGGTGCTCGAAGCGCTGGAAGAGGAGGTCATCCTCCTCAAACTGATCGGCGAGGTCGAACCCAGCACCACCCGGGTCCGGATCGGCGATGAGAACGAGATCGACAACTTGCGCGCGGCCTCGGTCGTGAGCTCGGGTTACGGACCTGGTGCCACTATCGTTGGTGGCCTCGGCGTGCTGGGACCGACCCGGATGGATTACCCCGGCACCATCGCCACCGTACGTGCCGTGGCACGCTACGTCGGCGACCTGCTGGCGCAGAATTAACGCACAAGCGACGACGCTCTCCAGCGCGTAGCGCGGGGCAGACATGAGGACTCGAAACCCAGTGGCCAAGGACTACTACGGAATTCTCGGCGTGAGCCGTGAAGCCACCGACGACGAGATCAAGCGTGCCTATCGCAAGCTGGCCCGTCAGTACCACCCGGACGTCAATCCGGATCCCGAGGCGCACGAGAAGTTCAAGGACATCAACGCCGCCTACGAGGTCCTCTCCGACGACCAGAAGCGCCAGATGGTCGACCTCGGCGGTGACCCCCTCGCGCCCGGTGGCGGCGGTGGCGGCCCCGGTGGTCCCGGTGGTGCCGGCCCGTTCGTGGGCTTCCAGGACATCATGGACGCGTTCTTCGGCACGGCGGCCGGCGGCGGCTCCCGGGGCCCGCGCCCACGCACCCGCCCCGGGGCGGACGCCATCCTGCGCCTCGAACTCGATCTCGTCGAGACCGCGTTCGGTGTGGAAGCCCCGATCACGGTCGACACCGCGGTCCTGTGCACCCAGTGCTCCGGAGCCGGCACCGCACCCGGCACCCACCTCGCCACCTGCGAGACCTGCGCCGGCCGCGGCGAGGTGCAGTCGGTCCAGCGCACGTTCCTGGGCCAGGTCGTCTCGTCGCGCCCCTGCCAGACCTGCCAGGGACACGGCACGGTCATCCCGCACCCCTGCCCCACCTGCGCCGGCGACGGCCGCATCCGCACCCGCCGCTCCCTCACGGTCAAGATCCCGGCCGGCGTCGAGGACGGCATGCGCATCCGCCTCGCCCAGCAGGGCGAGGTCGGCCCCGGCGGCGGCACCGCGGGCGACCTCTACGTCGAGATCCACGAACGCCCCCACGACGTCTACTCCCGCAAGGGCGACGACCTGCACTGCCGGGTCACCCTCCCGATGACGGCGGCGGCGCTCGGCACCCGGCTGACCATCAAGACCCTGGACTCGGAAGAGAACATCGAGGTCAAAGCCGGCACCCAGCCCGCTTCCACGCTGCGGGTCCGCGGCAAGGGCGTCCCCCACCTGCGCGGTCAGGGCCGGGGCGAGCTCTTCGTCCACCTCGACGTGAAGACGCCGACCAAGCTCACCCCCGACCAGGAACGCATGCTGCGCGACTTCGCCAAGACCCGCGGTGAGGACATCGCGGAGCTCAGCAAGCAGGGCGGCTTCTTCTCCCGCATGCGAGACGCCTTCAACGGCCACTGATCGGTTTCGGTTCTCCCGGTTCTTCCAGGCGCGGGGGGGGGGGGGGGGGGGGGGGGGGGGGGGGGGGGGGGGTTGGGGGGGGGGGGGGGGGGCGGGGGCGGGGGGGGGGGGGGCGCCCCGGGGGGGGGGGGTGGGGGGGGGGGGGGGGGGTGGGGGTGGGGGGGTGGG
>NZ_JBITDZ010000021.1:0-72013 GCF_044454705.1 Actinoplanes sp. NPDC051494 | reverse complement strand
TACCGGATCCGGAAACCGCACGCGGTCGAACCCGATGCTTTAAATCTTGGGGTTTGGCAGGCCGTCCGCTTCCGCGTCCGTTTCCCTGCCGGCTCCCAAAACATTACCCGGCCCGCCCCACAGCTCCAAATCGGCCCCCCGTGACCGCAGCCACACTCAACAGCACGTCTGGATCAATCTCCGACGAAAGGCCGGATGACCAGGCAATTGACTGCAAGGGAAGGCAGATCCGCGTCCTCCAGAGGGCCGGTGGTGACGGCCGCGAGGAGAGAGATGGGCCCACAAGAACCGCTATCAGTAACGGAATGGCGACCGCTGGTGACGGAAGGCGGTCGGGCACGTGTTGAAGCAACCGGTTCAGAGCCAGGCGGCCTGGCTGCGGAGGTGAAAAGAGGATGCAGGACCCGAGAGGGCGGAGAAGGGAGTCGGGCACAGGGGCGAAGGAAGGTGACAAAGAAACCGAGCGAGACAGCAGCCGCGCAGGGAGGACACGGAGGCAAGGGGTCAGGGACGCAGGCACGGAGATGACGCGGGGGCAGGCGGGGAGAGAAGGCAGGGAGCCCAACAGAGGGCAGGCCGGAAGCCCGCCGACGGGCCCACCGGTGAGATAGATAGACCCGCAGGGAGATAGACCCGCAGGGAGAGCAACCGGTGGGGAGAGCAACCGGTGGGGAGAGAGGCAGGCAGGAAAGAGGCAGGCGGGGTGCCGGGGAGGCGGCAGGTGGGGACGTAGACGGGTGGGACAGAGCGGGTGGGGAGAAGGGCAGGCGGGAGCCGGCAGGTGGGGACAGAGCGCGAGCGAGGCGGCGGGAGGAGGAGCGGGTCAGGCTGAGGCTCGGTCCTGCCAGGGGTTCGCCGGGTACCTGGTCGCGATGTCCATGGCCGTGACGAACGCGTCTACCTGGTCTCGGGTTGTTCGGGGCATGCAGACCAGGTGGCTCTGGCCTTCGGCGTCCGTGGCCAGGGGCCAGTGTTGCTGGATCGTGGGTGGGGGCGTGGGGAAGACGACGGTGAAGGCCCAAGGGTGGCGCCAGGCCGGCCAGCCGATCATGTTGAGGCGGTTCACCGTGTAGGCCGCCAGCCTGCGGGAAGCGTGGGCCTGCGCGCGCAGACCAGCTTCCCCCTGGGTTGCCACGGCGTACCACATCATGGCTGCCGGGAGGCCGTCGATGCTGCCTGCCGGGGTGTCGTCGATCGAGGCGATGTAGGAGATGTGTTCGCTCCTGCGGGCGGCCGCGTTTCTGCCGACGATGAGGCCGCCGACTCTTGGCGTACCCAGGAATTTGTATCCGCTGAGCGAGATGGAGTCGATGCCGTCCGTCGTCAGAGCCTCGTCCAACGCCAGCGGGATCGCGCTGAGTGCCCCGTCGCAGTGGACGTACTTCTCGGTGATGCCGGCTCCGGCCAGGACCGCGTTGACCTTGTTGGGGTCGTCGACCGCCTCGGTCATGGTGGTTCCCGCGGTCACCGTGACGATGGCCGGGGCGTCGGGGCGGATCCGCTGGGCCAGTTGGTCGTAGTCCATCTCGCCATAGGCGTCGGCGCGGATGCGGACCCCGGGGATGTTCAGCTCGTGAAGCATCTTGGGGATGCTGTAGTGCGCCGTCTCCGAGTAGTACGCCACCGCGGTTGTCATGCCGTGCGGCGTACGGGGGAATCGGTCTCTCGCGGTGAGCAGGCCCGCCCGGTTGCCGGCGGTTCCTCCCGTGGTCGCGTTGCCCCACCAGTCGTCGGACGGCAGGCCGAACAGGCGGGCCGTCCAGGCGAGCAGCGCTCGTTCGAGGCTTTTGGTGTGGTTGCCGCCTGGTGGGTTGGAGGCGGCGCTGCCGATGTTGTTCCAGAGGGTGTCCTGGAACGGGCGCAGGGCGTGGAAGTCCCCGACCGGGCCGGTCGGGAAGAACATGTGCCGGTCCGCCTCGCCGTCGCGCTGGGCGAGGGTGGCGCCGAGGACCTCGTCGACGTTGACGGGTCGGCCGCTGATCAGTGAGGCGGCCTTGTCCAGCCAGGTGATGTCTTGGTCGGCGGGGTCCTGCGGCGCCGCTGTCATGCGCTCATCAGCACATGATGCAGCTTCTCGAGGCCCTGCCAGACCGCGGTGTCCTGGAGTGAGGCGTTGTAGAGGAGCTCGTTGTCGAGCCGCGGCCGGTAGATGCTGTGCACCGGGCGGTTGGTGATGATCGTGTGCTGTCCGGAGTTGCCGCTCGTCTGGGCGGCCCGCAGGAAGTACATGGCGGTGCCGTCCTTGAGGTAGACGTAGCCCTGGCCGGGGAGGTTGAGCCCGTCCGCGCTGGTCACCGACCGTTTCGTGTCGTGCCACGAGGCGGTCGGGGTGTCGAGGGTGGAGATGCCGAGGCCGATGTACTCGGTTTCCGGCGTGATCTCGTCGCTGCGCAGCACCAGGCCTTCCATGGGCGTGCGCGGGTCCCAGCGCCGGCCGGAGCGCTGGGCGGCCTGGATCTGGGTCCAGGCGTGGTTGGTGAGTTCGTGCAGCAGGGCCGGGAGGTGCTCACCGCGGTGTTCCTCGTAGTCGAGGCGGGTGGCGGTGCTGAGCCGGTACGGGCGGGCCGTCTCGTCCACGGAGTAGAGGATCAGGGCGTGTTCGCCGAGCGCGTCGCGGGTGCCGATCCGGTCGGCGGCGTTGCGGGCGTGCGACGCGTTGACCTGGATGGTGCGGTCGAGGGTCCGGCCGCGGACCGACGCGGACAGCGCCGTGGGGTCGGGCTCCGAGAAAGACGGCCGGGGCTCGACCGGCGCCTGCTGCCAGGAGGCGGTCGGTGGCGGGCCCTGCTGCCAGGCGGTGGACATGTTGTCGCCGGGGAGGTGGTGCCGGCCGGAACGGGGTATCTGGGTCACGGTGTCGTCCTCAGAGCTCGATGTCCGCGAGGCGGGCCGCCGGGACGGCATGCCGGCTGCCGGCGCCCTCGCCGATCTGGGCCCAGCTGTCCGGGCGGGATCGGCGCAGGTAGCCGGCCCAGAGCAGGCCGCCGAGCGCGAACGCGACCACCACGGCCGGGATGATCAGGGGTGCGGACGAGCCGGGTGCGCTGCCCAGCAGGGCGTCCACGTTGACCACCATGAGCACCAGGACCACGGCGCCGCCGAGGACGCCGAGGCCGGGGGCCACGATCCGGGTCCACATGCTCGTCGCCGCGACACCGGGCCCGCGCAGGTAGCGCATCGCGGCGATCGAGGTGAGCACGAGCAGGGTGAGCAGGCCCAGCGCGCCGAGGGTGGAGAACCAGGCGAACAGCGAGCCGAGCGGGTCGAGGTCGAGGACCGCGAAGGCCACGATCACGAGGACCGCGATGCCGCTCTGCAGCAGGGAGCCGCCGACCGGTGCGCCGCTGCGGGATCCACGCCCGGTGCTGCGTACCCAGGCCGGCAGGACGCCTTCGCGGGCCATGGCGAAGCCGTAGCGGGCGGCGATCGAGTGCAGGGCCAGCATCGAGGTGATGATGGCCGCGATCAGCACCATGGTGACGAACGGCGGCATGAGCGGGCCGAACTGCTTGTCGAACGCTTCCATCGGGTCGGGCAGTCCGGCGGTGACCTGCTCCGGGCCGACGGCGACGCCGACCGCCCAGGCGGTCACCGCATACACGCCCACGAGCACGGCCAGGGCGGCGGTGACGGAGCGGCTGGAGGCACCGGGGGTGCGGGCTTCCTCGGAGAAGCTGGCGCCGGCTTCGAAGCCCATCAGGGAGGCGAGCACGTACGCGGCGGCTCCACCGACACCTCCGGAGAGCCCGGCGGGACTGAAGCCCTCGGTGTTCCAGCCGGCGGCCGGGTTCTGCACGGCGGCGATGATGAACATGCCGACGACGAGCACCGACGTGAACAGCACGAGCGACAGGACGAGGGTGGAGCGGGCGATGCCGGCGCTGCCGAACAGCGCGATGACGGCGGCGGTGATCAGTGCGCCGACCCACCATTTGCCACCGAACGTGTCGGCGAGCTGGGTGCCCAGGAGTCCGTACAGCGAGGTCTGGATGCCGTTGTAGGCAAGGAGTGCGACGATGCCGGCGGCGACCCCGGCGGGTTTGCCCAGGCCTTTCGCGACCGCGGCGTAATAGACCGCCGGGTGCGGCGCCTGCCGCGACATCTCGGTGTAGCCGACGGACAGGAAGCCCACGACGGCACCGACAAGAAGGAAGACGAGGGGTACGGCGAGCACGCCCGTCGTCGCGTAGGTGGCCGGGATGCTGCCCAGCAGGACCACGGGCAGCGCGGAAGCGGCTACGGCGAAGACCCACATCGCCGGAGCGGTCATGGTCTTCCGGTCCAGTGTGCTCTGTTGGATCGTCATCGTCGGCCACCGCCCCCGCGGGCGACCGAAACGGCGAACAGGTGTCCTAATTGGACGATAGGGTCGGACGTGATGGTCCGGCGGAACACGGGGGCCTCCGGGAGGGGGGTAAGGGGATGATCTTCGGGGCTCGGCCGATCACCTTACGACGAAAACACCTCACGGGGCACGCAGTGGGGATAATCACCCACCGGGATCACCTGTTATACGAGCCGTTCGTATTTTTCCCCACAAATACCTGCGAAACGGCTAGCCGGCGATGGCCAGCGACCGGGCCACCCGGCGCAGGAATTCTCTGTTGGAGCTGGTGGTGCGCAGTTGGGCGAGCAGTTGCTGCAGGCCCTCGCGGCGGTCCTGCCCGATGAGCGCGCGCCGGATCTGCGACGCGGCGGCGAGCTCGCCGGGCGGCATCAGCGTCTCGTCGTGCCGGGTGCCCGACGCGGACAGGTCGATCGCCGGGAAGAGCCGGGACTCGGCGAGTCCACGATCGAGCTTCAGCTCGGCGTTGCCGGTGCTCTTGAACTCCTCGAAGATCACGGTGTCGAGCGCGGAGCCGGTCTCGACCAGCGCCGAGGCGATGATGGTGAGCGAGCCGCCGTTCTCGATGTTGCGGGCGGCGCCGAGGAACCGCTTCGGCGGATAGAGCGCCGAGGTGTCCAGGCCGCCGGACAGGGTCCGGCCCCGGCCGGTGGCGGTCAGGTTGTACGCCCGCCCGAGCCGCGTGATCGAGTCGAGCAGCACCACGACGTCCTCGCCGAGCTCGACGAGCCGCTTGGCCCGCTCGATGGCCAGCTCGGCCAGTGCGGTGTGATCCTGCGGCGCCCGGTCGAACGTGGCCGCGATGACCTCGCCCCGCACCGAGCGGCGCATGTCGGTGACTTCCTCGGGCCGCTCGTCGACGAGCAGCATCATGATGTGCGCTTCGGGGTTGTTGTGCGCGACGGCGTTGGCCATCTCCTGCAGGATGGAGGTCTTGCCGGCCTTGGGCGGGGCGACGATGAGCGCCCGCTGGCCCTTGCCGATCGGCATGACCAGGTCGATCACCCGGGTGGTGAGCCGCTCCGGCGTGGTCTCCAGGCGCAGCCGCTCCTGTGGATACAGCGCGGTGAGCTGGTAGAAGTCCGGCCGGCGGCCGGGTGCGCGGTCGTTGACCGTGTCGACCTTGAGCGCCGCGTACCGGCGGCCGCCGGTGAGCTCGGCGGTGCCGGCGACGAGGTCACCGCGGCGCAGCCCGAGCTGCCGCACCTGGTTGAGGGAGACCGGGATGTCGTCCGGCCCGGGCAGATAACCGTCGGCACGCAGCCAGGCACGGTCATCGACGATGTCGAGGAATGCGGAGATTTCAGTCATAGAGACTCCAGGAAGGAAAAGAGCTCAGCTCGACGCAAGAAAAGGGTGAGCGAGCAAGGGTGAAGAAGAGAGATTCCCCGGGCGCGGCATCTGCCGCCCACAGCCAGGGCTGCCACCACGGTAGCACCACTTCCCGGAATCGGCGAGGAGCCGGGAATGTGAAGCGGTCGGGCTTCTTTCGGTCATTTTTGAGGTAGCGCTCCTACAGTCGATGCATGGAACGTCCCGTGATGACGGTGCTGGCCTCGGCGGAGGCCCCCGTCGCCGAGCCCGAGCCGGCCGAGCCGAAGCGGCAGTGGAACACTCCCGCGCTGCGGCGGCGGCTGCTGATCGGCGTGGTCGCGGTGTGGGCGGTGGCGATCACCGCCGTGGTGCTCACCCGGGACGGCGACGACCCGGATGCGACCGCAGCGGCGGTGCCGGCCGCGTCACCGTCGGCCTCCGAGGGGCCGTTGAGCACGGCCGACGTCTATCAGACGCTGCTGCCCTCGGTGGTGCGGATCGAGACGAGCCGGCGCGGGGCCACCACTGGTCAGAACGCGCAGAGCATGACCGAGTCGGCGATCGGCACCGGTGTCATCGCGAACGCGGACGGCACGATCCTGACCGCCGCCCACGTGGTCGACGGGGCCACCACCATCACGATCAGCTACACCGACGGCACCACGTCGACAGCCGAGATCGCCGGCGCGGACAAGGCCAACGACATCGCGACGCTGACCCCCGCTCAGCTCCCCGAGACGCTGGTGCCCGCGGTGCTCGGCGGCGGGCCCGCGGTCGGTGACCCGGTGGTGGCGATCGGCAACCCGCTCGGGCTGACCATGAGCACCACGAACGGTGTCGTCTCCGGCCTCGACCGGGTGCTGTCCCGCCGGCAGACCGGGCTCATCCAGTTCGACGCGGCGGTCAACCCGGGCAGTTCGGGCGGACCGCTGATCAACGACCGCGGCGAGGTCATCGGCATCGTCGTGTCGCTCGCCAACCCGACCACTGCCGGCACGTTCATCGGCATCGGCTTCGCGGTGCCCATCGGGACCGCGCTGGGCGCCGGTGAGGGCGACGGCCAGGCGCCCCCGCTGTGACCGCGGACCACCCGAGACCGAGACAAGGACAGCGCATGGATCAGATCGAGAAGGTGCTCTACGAGGTCAAGAAGACCATCGTGGGCCAGGACGTGCTGCTCGAGCGGCTGGTCGTCGCGTTGCTCGCGCGCGGGCACATCCTGGTCGAGGGCGTGCCGGGACTGGCCAAGACGCTCGCGGTGAAGTCGCTGGCCGAGGCGATCGGCGGGGACTTCCACCGGGTGCAGTTCACCCCCGATCTGGTGCCCGCGGACATCCTCGGCACCCGGATCTTCCACCAGCCGACCGGCGAGTTCCAGGTGTCGCTGGGCCCGGTCTTCACCAACCTGCTGCTCGCCGACGAGATCAACCGGGCGCCGGCCAAGGTGCAGAGCGCGCTGCTGGAGGTCATGCAGGAGCGCCAGGTCACCATCGGCCGGGAGACGCACAAGGTGCCGAACCCGTTCCTGGTCATGGCGACCCAGAACCCGATCGAGTCCGAGGGCACCTATCCGCTGCCCGAGGCACAGGTCGACCGTTTCATGATGAAGGTGGTCATCGGGTACCCGACCGTCACCGAGGAGTTCGTCATCGTCGAGCGGGCACTCAGCCCGGCCGCGGTGATCCAGCGGATCATCGACCCGGAGACGCTCGTCAGGCTCCAGCAGCAGGCTGACCAGGTCTACGTCGATCCCTCGCTCATCGAGTACGCGGTCCAGCTCGCGAACGCCAGCAGGGACCCCGCCCGGGTCGGCCTGACGGATCTCGCGCGCTATGTCACGTACGGCGCGAGCCCCCGTTCTTCGATCAGCCTGGTGCTCGCGGGGCGGGCGCTGGCGTTCATCCGGGGCCGCGAATACGTCGTACCCGAGGATCTCGCCGATCTTGCCCTCGATGTGTTGCGGCACCGCCTGGTGCTGTCCTACGAGGCGCTCTCCGACGACGTCACCGCCGACATGATCCTGGCCAAGATCCTGGCGAACCTGAGCGTCCCGGAACCCGCCGGCGGGGGCCGCTGAGCATGGCCACCGCCTCCGACCGGCTGCTGCGACGTCTGGAGTGGCGGCTCGGCAAGCGCCTCGACGGGCGTCTGCAGGGCGCCTACCGCACGGTGTGGCACGGCACCGGCATCGACTTCACCGACCTGCGGGCCTACGTCCCCGAGGACGACGTCCGGCACATCGACTGGAACGTCACCGCGCGCCTCGACGAGCCGTTCGTCCGGCAGTACACCGAGGATCGCGAGGTGACCGCCTGGCTGGTGGTCGACCGTTCGGCGTCCATGACGTTCGGGCAGGCCGCGGGCAAGGAGTCGGTGGCGACCGAGCTGGCGGTGAGCCTCGGCCGGCTGGTCTCGCAGGGCGGCAACCGGGTCGGCGCGATCCTGTACGACAACGGCGGGCACAAGGTCGTGCCGCCGCGCAACGGCCGCGATCAGGTCCTGCGGATCACCCACGAGCTGCTGCGCCCGCCCGTGCCGCAGAAACCCGGGAAGACCACGGATCTGGCCGCGATGCTGCGATTGGCGGCCTCTTTGACCGTACGCCGCAGAAGTCTGATTTTCGTCATGAGCGACTTCATCGGCGACCCCGGCTGGGACCGGCCGCTGGCGATGCTCACGCACCGGCACGAGGTGGTGGTGATCCGCGTGGTCGACCCGGCCGAGCTGGAGCTGCCCGACCTCGGCCTCATCCTGGTCGAGGACGCCGAGACCGGTGAACAACTGCTGGTCGACACCAGCGACCCGCTGCTGCGCGGGCGGCTCGCCGACCAGGTGGGAGCCCGGGAGGCCGAGCTCGCCGACGGCATGCGCCGGGCCGGGGTGGAGGCCCACCGGATCACCACCGACCAGGATCTGCTCGACGCGCTCGTGGGCATGGTCGGCCGGTCCGGGCGGGTGCGCCGGTGAGCTTCCTCTATCCCGTGCTCATCGCGGTGGCCGTGGTGCTCACCGCCGCCGCCGTCCTCGGCTACGTCACGCTGCAACGACGGCGGGCCGCGGCACTGCGGGCGGCCGGCTTCGGGGCGCTCGCCGGCGGCGGTTCCCGGCGGGCCGCGGTGCGCCGGCACCTGCCGTACGCGTTGCTGCTCGCCGCCCTGCCGATCCTGCTCGTGGGTCTGGCCCGGCCGCAGGCCGAGGTCTCCGTGCCGAAGGTCTCCGGCACGGTGGTGCTCGCGTTCGACGTCTCCAACAGCATGTCCGCGACGGACGTGCAGCCGAGCCGGCTCGGCGCCGCGCAGGCCGCCGCGACCGCGTTCGTGCGCGACCAGCCGGACACCGTCGACGTCGGCGTCATGCTCTTCGGCGACCAGGCGTTGCTCACCCAGGCGCCGACCGACGACCACGAGGCCGCGGTCACCGCGATCGACCGGCTCAAACCGGGCGGCGGCACCTCGCTCGGGCAGGCGATCCTCGTCGCGCTCGGCACCGTCACCGGCAAGCCGGTCGCGGTGACGCAGGACGGTTCGCCGCCGGCCGACCTCGGTTACTGGCCCTCCGCGACGGTGGTCGTCTTCTCCGACGGGCAGGAGACCGGCGGACCCGACGTCGAGGCGGCCGCCGAGCTCGCCGCCGCGGCCGGGGTCCGGATCCAGACCGTCGGCGTGGGCACCGCGAAGGGCGCGATCGTCGAGGTGGACGGCTACCAGCTGAACACCGCACTGGACGAGTCGTTGCTGACCGCGGTCTCGCAGGTCACCGGCGGGGCCTACCAGCCGGCCGGCGACGCGGACGCGCTGCGGGACACCACCTCGGCGATCGACCTGCGCCTGACCACCAAGAAGGAACCGCTCGAGCTGACCGCGCCGTTCGCCGGCGCCGCCCTGCTGCTGTTGTTCGCCGGTGGCCTGCTGGGCACGCGCTGGCACGGAAGGATCGTCTGATGTCGTTCAGCTGGCCGTGGGCCCTGCTCGCGCTGCTGGCCGTGCCGCTGCTGCTCGCGGTCCGGTGGTGGCTGAACAAGCGCCGGAAGAGATCCGCGCTCACCGTGTCGAGCGTGGCGCTGATCCGGGCGGCACTGCCCGGCCGCACCGCATGGCGCCGCAAGATCCCGGTCTACCTTTTCCTCGCCGGCCTGTTCGCGCTGGCCGCGGGCGTCGCCCGGCCCGGGGCCTCGCTCTCGGTGCCGGCCAACAACACCTCGATCCTGCTGGCCATCGACGTCTCCGGATCGATGTGCACCACCGACATCGCGCCCAACCGGCTCGCCGTCGCCAGCGACGCGGCCCGCACGTTCATCGAGGACCAGAAGGACGGCACCCGGATCGGGCTGGTCGCGTTCTCGGGCATCTCCGGCCTGCTGGTCGCACCCACCACCGACAAGGACGCCCTGCTCGGCGCCATGGACACACTCAAGACCGCCCGGGGCACCGCGATCGGCCAGGCGATCCTGACCTCGATCGACGCGATCGCCGAGAACAACCCGGACGTCGCGGCGACCGGTGTCGACCTCGGGGATTCCCCGGGTGCCCTCGGGGATTACGAGCCGGACACCATCGTGGTGCTCACCGACGGCGCGAACAGCACCGGCGTCGACCCGGTCACCGCCGCCGAGCAGGCCGCCGCGCGCCGGATCCGGGTCTTCACGATCGGCTTCGGCACCACCGAACCGGCCCAGATGGTCTGCACGCCCGACCAGGTCAGCGGCGACAACTTCTTCGGCGGCGGGCGGCGCGGGGGCGGCGGCTTCGGCGGCGGCCGCAACCAGGAGATCGACGAGGAGGCGCTGGGCTCGGTCGCCGACCTCACCGGCGGCCGGTACTTCCGGGCCGAGGACGCCGACCAACTCGGTGACGTGCTCGCCGACCTGCCCAAGGAATTCGGGCTGCACAAGGAGGACGTGGAGATCACGGTCTGGTTCGTGCTGGCCGGGGTGCTGCTCGTCTTCACCGGCGTGGGCCTCTCACTCTGGTGGAACCGTGGCCCTAAGGTGCCGGTGCCGGCATCGTCAGGATCTGCCACACCACGGGCGTCAGCCAGCGGATGACCTCGGCGCGGTCCATCTCGGCCAGGGCCGGGATCCGCACCACGTAACGGTTCGTGGCCATGCCGATCACCAGCGCCCCGACCAGGCCGGCCCGCTGCAGCGCGTGGTCCGGGGCGAGGCCGCCCAGCGCCGGCGCGACCTGGGTGGCGAAGACCTCCCGGATCGCGTCCGCCGCGGCCGGGCTGCCGGCGCTGGCCCGCAGCAGCGGCAGGAATGTGCCCTCGTCCTCCCAGACCGCGAAGAACCGCGGGAGCAGCACCCCGGCGATGGCCGCCGGATCGGCGCCGGACAGGTCGGGCAGGCCCAGGTCGAAATCGGCGGCGGCGGCGAACAGCGACTCCTTCGTCCCGAAATACCGCACCACCATCGCCGGGTCCACCCCGACGTCGGCGGCGACCAGGCGCAACGTGGTCCGCTCGTAGCCGTCGGCGCCGAACCGCCGCCGGGCCGCGTCGAGGATCTGCTCACGGGTCAGGGCGGCGTTGCGCCGGCGGGGAGTCATGGGGTCCAGCGTGCCAGGGCCGCCCGCCAGCCTCGCGGACCGTCCGCGGTCAGGTCGCCCGCCCAGGCGACGTAACCGTCCGGCCGGACCAGCAGAGCGGGACCGTCGTCGAGCCGCTCGGCCTGGGCGATGCCGGACTGTGCGGCTTGTCCGCGGGGCCGGATCAGCAGCCAGTCGAGCGTGTGCCGGGCGCCGTCGGCGAGCGGCACCCCGGCGGCCCGGGTGCCGACCAGGCCCCGGCCGGTGCCGTAACGCAGCCCGGTGCCGGCGAAACTGCCGGCGACCAGGTCCCGGATCCGGGGCACGGCCAGCAGTCTCGGCGCGATCCGGTCACGCAGCCATCGGGCCGGGCGCGGGTGCAGCACCACACCGCGCAGCATCAGGCCGGACTGCCGCAGCACCCGCTTGCCGATCGGGTGCCGTTCGTCCTGGTAGGAGTCGAGAACGGCGTCGTCGGCACCGCCGAGCACCGCGCCGATCTTCCAGGCCAGGTTGGCGGCGTCCTGGATCCCGGTGTTCATGCCCTGACCGCCCATCGGCGAATGGACGTGCGCGGCGTCGCCGGCGAGGAACACCCGGCCGTTGCGATACCGGCGGACCTGCCGCTCCTCGCAGTGGAAGCGGGACTGCCAGCCGATCGCGGTGATGCCGGGATCGAAACCCAGCGCCCGGGTCAGCACCGTGGCGACCTCGCCGTCACCGATCGGCTCGGTGTCCGGGACCTGATGGTTCCGGTCCCAGGTCATGCTGCGGTACTTGCCGGGCTCGCGATACGGCGCCAGGAAACCGAAGCTGTCGGGGGTCGAACCGACCGTCAGGCCGCCGTCGCGCGGGCCGTCCCGCAGCGTCACGTCGGCCAGCACGACTGAGGAGAGTACGACTTTGCCGGGGAAGTCCTCAGCGAGCAGGCCACGGACCGTGCTGTGCGCGCCGTCCGCCCCGATCACGTATCGCGCCCGCCATACGCCCTTGCCACCGGCAGCGGCCACGGTCACGCCCGTTTCGTCCTGGCTGAGGCCGGTCACCTCGATTCCGCGCAGCACCTCGGCGCCCTGGGCCACCGCGTAGCCGGCGAGGGCCTGGTCGACGTCGGTCTGCGGCGTGATCATCGCGAACCGGTACCGCGACGGCAGATGCGAGAGATCCAGGGTGGCCCCGCCGGACAGGTTCACCGCTTGCGTCCGGCCGGCTTTCGCCAGCAGGTCGTCCGCCAGGCCACGGGCGTCGAGCACTTCGAGGGTACGGGCCATGGTCGCGAAGGCCCGGCTGGACGGATTGATCCGGGGCCACCGCTCCAGGACCGTCACCCGGTGCCCGGCCCGGGCCAGGTCACCGGCGGCGGTCATACCGGTCGGACCGCCGCCGACAACCAGGACGTCAACGTCGTGCTGTGTCATGAGCCCTCCCAAGTCACCAATGGGTGACTTGACCGTAGGCGGGGCTCCGAACTTTTGTCAACGCCCGGTGACTTATGCGCTCTACAGCCCGTACGCGAGCATCGACGCGCCGTCGTACACGAACAACATGCCGCCGGCGACGACCGGGTGACCGACCGAGTACTGGAACTTCGCCCCGGACAGCACCGTCAGGCCGTTCGCCGGGTTCAGGATCGCCATCGGCCGCCCGGCGACCGCGGAGTACAGGATCCCGCCCGCCCGGATCGGCCGGTTCGTGTTCGCCGCGTACACCCGGGTCCACAGCTTCTTGCCGCTGAGGGCGTACCCGATCACGGTCTTGCCCCGCGACACATAGAGGCGCCGGCCGTCGGTGCTCAACGGCCCGGCGGCCTTGGGGACCGTCCACACCACGGCACCGTTCGCAGGCTGCACCGCGACCAGCGCACCGGTCGCGTCGGCGACATAGAAGCGGTCGGCGGCCGGGCTCGCGGACAACACCGACCAGCTCCGGCCGGTCTTCCACACCTGCGCGCCGGACGCGATGTCGACGACCAGCGCACCCTTCGCGTCGGAACGGTTCAGCATGAGCCGGCCGTTGGCCGAGGCCCCGTGGCCGAGGCGGTAGCCGACCTTGCTCCACCGCAGCGCGCCGTCGCTGACCCGGAACCCGGAGACCCGGTCGGGAAGCACGTCGTCGTACGTGTCCCGGCCGGAAACCGCGGCGACACCCTTGTCGACCACCAGGCCGTCGGAGTTGACGTTGAGGTGGTTCGACCAGAGCACGGCACCGTTGGCGACATTCAGGCCGTACACCGTGGTGCCGGTGCCGTACGCGCATTCCTCAACCGTGGCGACCAGGACGTTGCCCACGACCGCGAGATTGGTGGCGGTCTCGACCTCGGGATCGGCGTACGAGAAGACCCACCTGTTCGCCCCGCTCCCGGCATCATCGGCGTAGATCCCCTGCGGATCGGCGGTGAAAGCCCGCCCACCGGCGACCACCGGCGTGAACTGACCGTCGTAACAGTCGCCGTCCTCGCTGTACAACTGCCGGGACCATTGGTAGCTGAGCTGCCCGACGGTCGAGGCATTGAGGTCGGACTCGTACGGGTTGTACCCGGTGTTCCCGGGCCCGTACCCGTCCTGCGTCCACACCGAGACCCCGGCCGCCACGGCCGGTGCGCCACTACCCACAAGAACGGCCGCCACAATGGTGGCGGCCGCACTGACGAACCCAGATTTTCTACGCATAACGGAATACTAGAAAGGAGCCGGCCGACCCAGCCCCGATTCACCGAACCAACGAATGGTCAATAGCCGTTCACCTGACCCTGTTCGGATTCCCCCAGGGCACGTAAGCGCGATGCCGGTCGACTCCCGCACGCAACCAGTGCTTGACAAGCCCAAAACATGCAAGTAAGTCTATGTGAACGTTCACAGTGGAGTTCCGCCCCTGGCAGCGTTCCGCCTCGCTCCGCACCGCGCTGCCTCGCACGCACGCGAAAGGCACACCATGGGTTTCTGGTCAGAACGCCCCTCGTGGCGCACCGTGCTCGCCATCACCACCGCGGCGGCACTCACCGTCACGGCGCTGTTCGCCTCCCCCGGGCCCGCCCAGGCGGCCGGCACCCTGTCCTGCGACATCTACGCGAGCGGTGGCACGCCGTGCGTCGCCGCGCACAGCACCACGCGCGCGTTGTTCGGCGCGTACAACGGTTCGCTCTATCAGGTGCGGCGCTGGTCGGACGGCGCGACCACCAACGTCGGGGTGCTCAGTGCCGGCGGATACGCGAACGCCGCCACCCAGGACAATTTCTGTTCCGGGACGTACTGCACGATCGTCCGCATCTACGACCAGACGACACGGCACAACGATTTGACGATCGCTCCCGGCGGCGGCGCCAATCCCACCGCCGACCAGGGATCGAACGCGGCGGCATTGCCCGTCACCGCGGGCGGCCACAAGGTCTACGGCGTCTACATCTCCGCCGGGAACGGTTACCGCAACAACGCGACGAACGGCATCGCCACCGGCAGCCAGCCTGAGGGCATGTACATGGTCACCGAAGGCACGCATGTCAACGACCGTTGCTGTTTCGACTACGGCAACGCCGAGACCAACAATCTCGACACCGGCAACGGCGACATGGACGCGATCTATTTCGGTACGTTGTGCTGGTTCGCACCGTGCGCGGGCGGCCCGCGCGTCGCGGCGGACCTCGAGAACGGATTGTTCGCCGGCGGCAACGGCTCGTGGACCGCGAACACCGGCCGTAGCACGCCCTTCGTGACCGCGGTGCTCAAGAACAACGGCACTTCGACGTACGCCATCAAGGACGGGAACGCGCAGTCCGGCAGCCTCGCCACGCGATACAACGGAGCGCTGCCCACCCAGTCGGGCTACAACCCGATGACGAAGCAGGGCGCGATCATCCTCGGTATCGGTGGCGACAACAGCAACGGATCCGTCGGTTCCTTCTTCGAAGGCGTCATGACCAGCGGCTACCCGAGCGACGCCACGGAGAACGCGGTGCAGGCCAACATCGTGTCGGTCGGCTACAGCAAGAGCGTCACGTTCCCGGTGAACGGCGCCAACTACCGCCTCACCAACCTGCAGAGCGGCAAACTCCTCGACGCCGTCAACTGCGGCACCGCCAACGGCACGGCGATCGACCAGTGGCAGGCCCTCGGCAACACGTGCCAGCAGTGGCGTTTCACCAACGTCGGGGCCAACAAATGGACCATCACGAACGTCAACGCGGGCAAGGTGCTCGATGCGGTCAACTGCGGCCAGGCCCTCGGCACAGCGGTCAACCTGTGGGACTCCCTCGGCAACCTGTGCCAGCAATGGGCGGTGATCCCCGCCGGCAACGGCCGTTACGAACTCGTGGTCGAGAACAGCGGCATGGTCCTCGACAACGTCAACTGCGGCACGGCGAACGGCACCAAGGCAGACCTGTGGATGTGGCTCAACAACACCTGCCAGCTCTGGGCCATCGCCCCGTGAGCCGAGCTATCCCATCAGGCGCGAAAGGTTGGTCAGGCTGCTGACCAGGGCCGTCGTGTAGCTGAGAATCCGGGCCGCCCATTTCACGACCGCGGACGCGATCTGGGCGGCAACCACCGGAATGGTCACCACCAGCAGCGACTCGGCGGCCCACACGATCACCCGGGCCACCAGATCGGCGATCAGATCACGCACGATCTCGCGGGTGAACCGGACCAGATTCCCCGCGGCCTGGGTGGCGGACGACATCGTGTACGACAGCAGCCCCAGCCCATCGAGCGCATCGACGTTGCTGGCCATCAGATCCTGGTACGTCTCGGCCGCCGGTCCCTGCCAGTCGGGCAGGTCACCGGCGAGCCGGGACTGCAGTTCCGCCGCCATCGCCTGCAACCTGCCACCCATGTTCTCCCACGTGGCCGCGTGCGAAGCGACCCGGTCCGGAATGCCGGCGAGCTGATCGAGCACCTCACGCAGCGGCTCGAAATACTCCATCGCCCACCCGAGACCGTTCGAGAGCAACGCGCTGAACGGATCCAGGACGGTGGCCGCGGCCTCGACCGCGAAAGCCCCACCGGCAAGCGCCTGATCAACCCAGCTGCCGCTGTCCACCGCCTGGTGAAGGCCCTGAAAACTCTCGGCGAGCGATGCGCCGGTCACTCCCGTACGCGTCGAGGTGACACCGGCGACCAGCGAACCGTCGGTCATCAGTGCGCTCGTCCGGCCGTACGGATGCGCTCCGCGGCCTTTTCGTCGATCCTGTCGTAATCCTGGCCGGTCGCCACCAGGGCGTCCCCCACCAGCCGCAGGCTCTCTTCGACATAGGAGATGAGCTCATCCTGCCGCCGGTGCCGCCCCTCCAGGATCCCGGAGATCCAGCCGCACAGAACTCCGTACGCGGCATCGTCTCGAGCAATGGCCGAACTGGCCACCCGCACCGACCCGAATTGCGCCGCCACGGCATCCACATTGGCTGCATGAGCACGAATCTGCTCAGCATCGACGGCAAATCCCTCAGCCATCACTCACCCCCGGCCCTCGCAATTGCCGCTCCATCCGATCGGCGACAGCCCGGGCCGCGACCGACTCGCTGCCCATACTGTCCGAGATGATCTGCCGGGTCCGCTCAGCGGCCTTGGACCGAGCCACCTCGATCGCATTCAACAGGGCCCGCGAGACCACATCCGGAGCGACCCGCTGAATCCGCTCACTGAACCGGACATCGACCAGCACGCCGGTAGAATCAATGGTGACCTCGGCGAAGCCGTTCTCGTCCTCCGCGGTGACCCGCAGCTGCCCGAGCCGGTCACTCATCGCCTGTGTGTCGGCGGCGACCCGATCAATCCGGGTCTTCCAGCCCCGCAGATAGGCCATCGACTCATCCGGATCGAGAAACGCACCCCCGTCACTCATCGCGCCCCCGACTCAGCCTCGTCGACGACGGACCGGACCAGCTGAGCAAGCTCACCGAGAAACCGCGCGGCGCCCTCGTCGGAGGGGTCATCAAGGACCCAGTTACCTTCCCAGCCGATCAGTCGGGCCAGGACCCCCGGAGCCGGCCGATCCGCAAGGACGGCCTCGATAGCGCTCAGATCCTGGCGGAGAAGAGTGACGTTGAACCCCGCGGCGTATCTGAGCTCCGCGTGCACCTCGTCGATGCTGTCGGCATCCGGAAGATACCGGCCGACGAAGTCCTGCAGGGTCTTCATCGCCGAGCGCGCGTTGAGCTCCGCCATCCGCACGCGAAGCGGCTCAGGGAGGCTTGACGTGTCCATACTTACAGTGTCCCCGACGGATACGCGGTGATGACGTAAGGCTCCGGTGGGTCCGACCCGGGCACAATCTTGATCACCAATTTGACGAAGCTCGTCGCTGCCCGATGCGCGGCGGGCTCTCCCGGCTGGCCCATGGTGGTGTTGTAGTAACCCTCACCGACCCGATGCCCCGCATCGAAGCTGGAAACATGGGCACCCCCAATTGCCAGATCGCTGCGGATGCTCTCCCAGTTGTGCCGCAAGTAATTGTTGATCTCACGGTTCATGGTCACCGGGTCGTCCCATTTGTAGGACCAGTTCTCCCGTTTGTTCCATCCGGCGTCCCCGTAGATCCGGCCCTCGACGGTTTTGGTCTCCGGGTCCCGCTCCAGCGGGATGTCGGAGCCATGTCGATCAAGGGTGTGCGCGCGAAATCCCGGGCCGAGGTTTTCGCCACCGTAGGCGTCGTCGTTCGCTGACATGCTGACTGTCGGCGGTGACTCCCCGAGCCGCTCGTAGCGATTCATGATGTCGGCCATCGGATCCGCGCTGCTGGGATCCGCGCTGCTGGGATCGGGTGCGAAGGAACCGGAGTTCGCGCCGTCGGAGTTCCGGCCCGGTCGGCCCAGTTGCGCCACCTGGCCCGTCTCCGCATGCGCGGCATCAACGTTCGCGGGCACACCACGTGCACGCCCGCCTCTTGATCGTGCCGTCGCCATCGTCTGTGCAGCGTACGTGGGCCGGCAACCGAACCGCACCCCTGAAGAACTCTAAGTAAGCGAGCAACTACCGATTGCTGAGGGCAGCTCGCCGAGAAGACCCTGAGGAGACCCATGCGCCTGCGTCACCGTGCCGCTGTCATCACTGCCGTCGCCGGTATCGCCCTGACCGGGGTGGCTGTCGCCGGGCCGGCCATGGCGGCCACCAGTGCCCCCGTCAAGGCCGCGGCCAGTGCGCCGACCCGGGCGTTCAGCGCCGAGGGCACCGTTTCCGGAGTGAGCGTCCCCAAGGGCACCGTCACGGTCGCCGGGGCCAGCGGCAGCAGCACCACCGTCGCGGTGGCGCCCAATGCTGTCGTCTCGGTCGACGGTGACACCGCCAAGCTGGCGAAGCTGCCGGTCGGCGCCCGGGTGAAGCTTTCCGGCAACGTCACCGACGGTGTCTCGGTGGCCAGCCGGGTCGACGCGACCAGCACCTGGCCGTTCGCCACGATCGGGTCGGTCGCCGCGGTCAACGCGAGTGCCTCCACCGTCACGGTCAAGCGGATCTCATTGAGCAGCAGCACCGCCACCACCACCGATGTCATCCCGGTCGCCGCGAAGGCCGCGATCAGCCTCGACGGCCGTACGGTCGCGCTCTCCGCGCTGCCCACCCGCGCGCATCTCCTGGTCACCGGCACGGTCACCAACGGAACGTACGCCGCCAGGTCCCTGACCGCGGTGTCCCGTTGGGATCTGAGCCTCTCCGGCACGGTGTCCGCGGTGGATGCCGCCGCCGGCACAGTGACCGTCACCACAGGGTCACCGGCCACCGCGGTGAAGCTGAACGTGGACCCGAAGGCCACCATCAAGGTCAACGGCGCCAAGGTTTCCCTGTCCAACCTGCCGATCGGGGCCACCGTGGGCCTGACCGGCACCGAGACCACGGTCGGCACCTCGATCTCCGGTATCGACGCGAAGGTCGCCAGCTCAAAGACCAAGTGACCCCGGCCCGACCCACGCTTGTCGGACATGACTCCCCATAATGGAGTCAACTTTGTGAATTGACGGGGCGACCGATACGGCGCTCAGTGGTTATGATTCGCCGCCATGACAGTCAATGGGGGACATCCGTTTACCTCGACGAGGTGGCGGACGGGCGCGGCGGCCTTGACTGTCGGCTTGTCCGCCCTCGTCGTGCCCGCTCCGGCCCAGGCCGCGCCGGGTGATCCCGAGCCGGTGACCATCGCCTACGAGCGTGGCCTGCTCGCGGGCCGGGGTGACGTCTCCCGCAACACCAGCACGCTGGCGGTCGAGAACACCGGGGACGACCCGATCTACGGCATCCGGCTCTCCATCGGGTTCCCGGCCGGCTTCGGATTCGCACCACTACCGGGCGCGCGGAACTGCGCGATCGCCGGCGAGAGCCTCGAGTGCTATTTCGCCGTGACGTTGGCTCCGCACACCGAATACACGGTCGATGTGCCGTTCACGGTCGAGGACCGGTATCCGCGCGACTCCACGTACAACGACTATTACCAGTGGCAGGTCGGCGGCCTGACCAATCCCACCACCGGGTCCGGTCCGGAGTTGGCGCTGAGCCCCGCGGGCGCGCCGATCCCGGCCGGGGCACCGGCGCAGAAGATCGACGCCGCGGGCAGCAAGCCGGGTTACTTCATCGACTTCAAGCGCATCGGTGGCGCCGATCCGGATCTGGCCGCGGTGGCGCCGACCGGCCCGGTGACCGGTGCGGTGGGTGCGACGGTGCGCCCCACGATCGGCGCGCGCAACGACGGCACGGTGGTGACCGGTTACCGCAGGCGGCACGAGGACGGCCGGCCGAGCGGATCGACCCGGTTCGTGACGGTGAACCTTCCGGACGGCGTCTCGGTGCTGTCCGCTCCGGACTTCTGCCACCTGAGGGGGGCCGAGCCCGACGACGAGCCGTACCGGGACAAGAAGGAATTCACCTGTAACGGCGAGAAGGAACTCAGCCTGGGTGCCACCGCGGAGTTCCCGTTCGAGCTGCGCATCGACGAGCCGCTGACCGACGCGAAGGTGACCGTCGCCGTGGCGCTGGACGCCGACCGGACGCCGGCGAACAACACCGCCAGCTTCTTGATCAACTCTGCTGAAGGGACCGGCGGCGCACCGGTGCCCACCACCCCGGCGGCCACGACCCCGGCCATCACCACCCCGGCCACCGGCGCGACCGTTCCGGTGGCCGCCGGGGAATCGCTGCCGGTGACCGGCACGCCGATCGCTCTCGTCACCGCCACCGGCACCGCACTCGCCACCGGCGGTGGCCTCGCGCTGCTGCTCGCACGTCGCCGCCGCACCCGCTTCACCGCCGGCGGCTGACCATCTCGGCCTGCTTGCCTCGTCCATCCACAGGGGAGAAAACGATTCCGTGAAGTTGCAACGAACGCTCATAGCGGTCCTGGCCGTCGGCTTCGCCGCGCTGGCCGCACCCATGCCGGCCCAGGCCGCGCCCGGCGACCCCGAGCTGGTCACGATCTCCTACGGGGAGACCAACTTCGGCGGCCGGGGCGACGTGCTCGACCACTCGGTCACGCTGTCGATCGAGAACACCGGGGACAACCCGATCTACGGCGTCCGGTACGCCTTCGAGTTCCCGCAACATTTTGGGGTCAAGCCGGTCGCCGGACCGAAGAACTGCTCGACGTCCGGCTACGACCTGGAGTGCTACTTCGCGGTGACGCTGGCGCCGCACACCACGTACAAGGTCGACATGCCGTTCCAGATCGAGGACCGGTATCCCCATCCCGACGGGCATCGCGTCTGGATCGAGACGGACCAGTGGTTCCTGGGCGGGTTGACGAAACCCGCGAGCGGGACCGGTGCGGAGCTGGAGCTGCAGCCGAAGGGCGAGCCGATTCCCGACGACGCACCCGCGCAGAAGATCGACCGGGCCGGCAGCAAGATCGACAACACCATGTACATCACCCGCAGGGGCGGCTCGGACCCGGACCTGGCCGCCGTGGCGTCGACCGGCCCCGTGACCGGCGAGGTGGGCGACACCATCCGGCCGACGATCGGAGCACGCAACGACGGCCCGGCCGGGGTCGGCTACGCCATCATCAACGACGACTTCAACATGCCGGCGAAGACGGCTTTCGTGCAGGTGAAGCTGCCCGAGGGTGTGTCGGTGCTGTCCGCGCCGAGGTCCTGCCTGTTCAGGAGCATGCAATCGCCCGAGGTCGACGGTGAGCCCTACGCGGACCGGAAGGAATTCACCTGCGCCGACGAGGGGCCGCTGATGCCCGGTGCCACCCTCGAATACCCGTTCGACCTGCGCATCGACGAGCCGCTGGAGGACGCGAAGGTCACGGTCACCGTGGCGGTGCCGGACGACAAGACCACGCAGAACAACACCGCAGGATTCCTGATCAACCCGAGCGGAGCGGGGGCGAGCACACCGGCCACCACCGCGCCGGCCACGGCCGTCCCGACCACCGAGGTCGCACTGCCGGTGGCCGGTGCCCCGGCCGAGGACGACACGCTGCCGATCACCGGCACGCCCGTCGCCCTGATCACCACCACCGGCGCCGCACTCGCCGTCGGTGGCGGCCTCGCGCTGCTGCTCGCACGCCGCCGCCGGATGCGCTTCACGGCCGGCAGCTGATCGCCCGGAGCACAAACGGACGAGCCGGCGGCTGACCGCCTGAAGCACAAGCCGCCGGCTCGTCGTGGGACGAGCCGGCGGCTGACCGTTCAGGAGCGGGATCGCGGCAAGCAGCACTTCTTGTACTTGTTCCCGGAGCCGCACCAGCAGGACCCGTTGCGCTCCGGCGGCCAGACGATCCGGCCGGGGCCGGAGGCGAGCTGGCGAGCGTACGCGGCCCGGATCTTTGCCTCGGCCGGGTCGCCGTCGGATCCCGCGGACCTGGTCAGCCCGGCGACCGAACCGCGGTGCAGACCCTGGTCGACGCCACCCCGACGGACCAGTTCCCGCTCCAGGCCGGCGCGGTGCTCGTCCCACGTCTTGCCGTAGGTCTCCGCCAGCGCGGGCCACTGGGTAATCAGGGCGTCGAACTCGTCCTGCGGCCAGAACACCAGGTCACCGGCGGATTCCGCGGCGGCACGGGCCGCGGTCTGGGCCAGCTTGGTCTCCAGCCGGTCGGCCAGGTTGTCATGCGCGTCGTGCGACCGGCCGAGGGCGTGGCGCACGCGGTGCCGCTGCTGCAGCAGGAAGAAGAGCAGCCCGGCGTCCTCGGCGCTGCCCGGCTCGGCGGACTGCTCCGACGACGTGCGTTCGGCCAGCGTGGTCTGCACCGCCTCGGTCAGCCACTGCTCGGCGAGCCGGTTGTGCCCGCCGACCGCCAGGGCCGCGCTGACATAGGCCGCCGCGTCGGGGAACTCCGTGAGCAGCGGGCGCAGGAGCTCGAGCTCCGCCAGCGCCTCGTCCCCGCGACCGGAACGGAACAGGATCCGGGCACGCAGGGCACGAGCACCCGCCGCCTCGCTGTCTTCCCGGTCTTTGTACGCCTCGACCGCACGTTCGGCGTGCCGCAGGGCGGCATCGTGCTTCGACCGGCTCTCCGCGATCTCCGCGGCCACCGTCAGCGCGTATCCGGCGTCGTCCGGGTCGGCCAGCCGGCCCGCGTCCACCGCGTCGGCGAGCTGGGTCGCGACACCGAGCGGATCGGCCGCACCGAGCGCCGACTGCCGGATCTCGCCGAGTTCGGCTCTGGTCACATCATCTTTGATCGCCACGCCGTCACGGTACTGCGCCGCGTACCCCCGCCGCCGTTGATCTGGATCTCATTCCCGGACGGCGGGGGCGGTTCGAATTTTCTGTCGTACCGGACCGCTAACGTTCCGCCCATCGCTGCCGACGGCTTGTCGTCGCAGCGTGGCGGTCAGCGTTGTCGGGACGAAGGTTGGCGCATGCGTAGTTTCGAGTTCGTCGAGGGCACCTCGGCGAAGTTCTGGGAGATCAGCACCGAGGGCTCCGACGTCACCGTGCGGTGGGGCCGGGTCGGCACGGCCGGGCAGACCAAGGTCAAGACCATGGACGACCCCGCTTCTGCCGCGGCCCACGAGGCCAGACTCATTGCCGAGAAACTCCGCAAGAAGTACGTAGAAACGGCCCCCACAACCGCAGCGACGGTGCCGGCGAACCACGGCGTGCCTACGGAGGTCGCATTCGCGAAGCCCCCGGCCGCTGCCGCGGAGTCCCCGGTCGTGGTGGCGGAGCGGGCCCCGATCGACGAGGACACGTTCGTCTTCCCGCCGGCGTGGCACCGGCACCGTTACGCCCGCCGGGGCAGCACCGGCATCGGCCGTTTCGTGCCGGCGCAAAAGGCGCGCACGGTCGTGGACGAGGAGATCGCCGGTGTCCCCGGCAGTGTGACCAAGGTGCTGGAGTCACCGACGACCGACACGGCCGTCGCGCTCGAGGCGGTGGCCTGGCGCGAGGGGAAGCCGGAGGCCACTCCGCGTGGTGCCGCCGCCGTCGCGGCGGCCGCCGGTCTCGGTAAGTGGCAGGACCGGGACCGGCTGGTCTCGTTCGCGGACGTGTGGATCGCCGAGCACGGCCTGCGGTTCGCCGCGCAGGCCGCCGCCGAGCTGATGTCGATGACGCTGATCGACGACCACGCCCCGCCCGGCCACCATTACGCCAACCGTGACCAGATGATCGGTGTGCGCCACATGCACGCCGGCGAGGTGCGGCGCAGTTACTACTACACCGACATGCAGACGCAGGTGACGCTCCGGGTCCGGCAAGCTCTGGCGGCTGCCTCCGACGCCGAGTATGCCGAGGTCGTCGCCGCGCTCACGCCGTACCGGGGCGGCCACTCGTATGCCCGGGCGGCCACCTCGGCGCTCGTCCCGACCCAGCACGACTGGGTCGAGGAGGACGTGGCCGCCGCTGTCGCCGACGGCGACGATTACCGCGCCGGCATCCTGCTCACCGCGATCCGGTCCGCGGCGCACGCCGACGCGCTGGCCCCGGTCGCCGCCGGGTGGATGGTGTTCGGCTCTCTCGCGATCCTGACCACGCTGGTGGACGGCGCCGGGGTGAATGCCGCGGGTGCGCTGTTCAGCTGGCTGGAGCATGGCGACGCCGACTCCCAGCGCCGGATCCTGTCCGTCCTGACCGCGCTGCCCAGCGACGACGTGATGCGCGGCCTGATCGAGCGGGTGGACGTCAAATACGTCGCGCCGGCCCTGCTCGCCGCCGCCGAGCGGTTCCCGGCCCGGGCGCTGCGCCTGCTCGCCGAGGGCGCGTCGAAGCGATCGGTCGCCGACCTGCTCCGGGCCCACGTGCTGCTGCACCCCGAGCTGATCGAGCGGGTGCTGCCGGGGCTCACCCCGGCGGCCGCCGAGCGGATCGAGGTCATCGCCGCCGACGCCGAGGCGCTGGTCGTGGCCCCGCTGTCCGCGGTGCCGCCGCTGCTGGCCGACCCGCCGTGGCTGCACCGCGGCAAGGTCGCCAAACCCGTGGTGATCGACGGCCTGACCTGCACCGATCCGGCGGCTCTCGAGTGGGCCGCCGGCGAGCGGGAGGCCTGGGCCGAGGTGTCGTTCTACCGGTACAGCTACCAGCGCGACTCCGAGAGCTGGAAGCGCCGCGCTGAGCGGATCATGACGAACAAGTGCTCGTGGCACGAGCCTCCGACGTTCTTCCTGGAGGCGCCGGAGGAGATCGCCCGGCCGGTGCTGTCCCAGTGGCGCCCCCGGGACACCTGGCAGGCCGGGGGCTGGTTGCGGGCCATGAGCGCGCGTTTCGGGCTCGACACCCTGCCGTTGGTCCTCACCGTGGGCCGCGGCAGCCCGGCTGAGGTGGCGCCGGTGCTCGCGCCGTACACCTCCCCCGAGGTCGCCATGCAGATGGCCGAGTGGCTGTCCCGGCTCAAGAAGGCGCGGCCCACCGCGCTCGCCTGGCTGTTGCGGCACCCGGCCGAGGCCGCCCGCGCGCTGGTCCCGGTGGCTCTGGGCAAACCGGGGCTGCCCCGGCGGCAGGCCGAAAGCGCGCTGCTGGCGCTGCGGACCCACGACCACGCCGACACGGTGCGCGCAGCCGCGGCGACCTACGGTCCGGAGGCCACCGCGGCGATCGACACGTTGCTCGCCGCGGACCCGCTCGCCATGCTGCCGGCCAAGGTGCCGGCGATCCCGTCCTGGGCGACACCGGGCCTGATGCCGCCGGTCAAGCTACGCGACGGTTCCGGGGTGCTGCCGGTCGACGCGATCAACAACCTGATCATGGTGTTCGCGCTCTCCCGGATGGACGAACCGTATGCCGGTCTGGAGATCGTGAAGGAGACCTGCGATCCGGCGAGCCTGGCCGAGTTCGGGTATGCCATGTTCCAGCGCTGGCAGACCTCCGGGGCCGACTCCAAGGAGAACTGGGTCCTCGACACCCTCGGGCTCGTCGGTGACGACGACATCGTGCGCCGGCTCAGCCCGCTGATCCTCACCTGGCCCGGCGAGGGCGGGCACGCCAAGGCGGTCACCGGCTTGACGGTGCTGGCGAGCATCGGCACCGACGTCGCGCTGATGCATCTGCACGGCATCTCTCAGCGCGCCAAGTTCAAGGGGCTCAAGGCCGCCGCCGCGCAGAAGATGGACGAGGTCGCCGCCGGGCTGGGCCTGAGCGCCGAACAGCTCGCCGACCGGCTCGTCCCCGACTTCGGGCTCGAGGCCGACGGCAGCATGCGCCTCGACTACGGCACGCGGCAGTTCACCGTCGGCTTCGACGAGCAGCTCCGGCCGTACGTCGCGGATGCCGACGGCAAACGTCTCAAGGCCCTGCCGAAGCCGGGTGTCCGGGACGACGCCGAGCTGGCGCCGGCCGCCTACAAAGCGTTCTCGGGGTTGAAGAAGGATGTCCGGACGGTGGCGGCCGACCTGATCCGCCGGCTGGAACGCGCGATGGTCACCGGCCGGCGGTGGACCGGTGCCGAGTTCCGGCAGCTGTTCGTCGAGCATCCGCTGGTGTGGCACATCGTGCGCCGCATCGTCTGGGGCACCTACGACGGGTCGGGCACGCTGACCGGAGCGATCCGGGTCGCCGAGGACCGCAGTTTCTCCACCGTGGAGGACGACGCGACCACGCTCGCCGACGACGCGTCGGTGGGGGTCGCACACCCGCTGCAGCTCGCGGACGCTCTTCCCGACTGGGTCGAGGTCTTCGCCGACTACGAGATCCTGCAGCCGTTCCCGCAGCTCAGCCGCCAGACGTTCGCACTCACCGCGGAGGAGGCGGCGGGCAGCCGGCTCACCCGCTTCGAGGGGATCACCGTCCCGACCGGCAAGGTCATCGGCCTCGAACGCCGGGGCTGGCGTCGCGAACAGCCGCAGGACGCCGGCATCCAGGGCCGCATCGAGCTGGACGTCGACGCGAAACGCCAGGTCGTCATCGACCTGGACCCCGGCATCGCGGTCGGTGCCATGGACATCTTCCCCGAGCAGAAACTCGACATGATCTTCTTGTGGGACGGCACCGGCAGCCGCTGGGGCGCCCGCAACGAGGGCCACGCCCCGCTGACCGGCCTCGACGCCGTCCTCGTGTCCGAAGTCATCCGCGACCTGACGGAGATCACCGCATGAGCGACTGCACCGAACATCGCCCACCCTGCGCCGCAGACGGCCGCAACAGTGAGGGCCAGGAGCACATGCGAAAGGAAAGCAGAGCATGAGCCGCCTGCCACGTCCCTCTGTCGAGGATTCCTTCATCGAGGTCACCGAGGCCGCCGACCAGGTGCAGCGGCCGCCGGCCGAGGTGAAGTACGCCGACGAGCTGGCCCGGCTCGCCGCCGCGGACAGCGCGGCCAAGCCGCCGGGCTGGGCGCTCAGTGTCCAGGCGGCCCGCCGCTTCGTGGTCGGCGACGACAAGCTCGGTGTCAGCCGCAAGTTCGTCGGTGACCCGTCGCTGATCGACCGGGCCCTCATCACGCTCGCCACCAGCCGCGGGCTGATGCTCGTCGGCGAGCCGGGCACCGCGAAATCACTGCTGTCCGAGCTGCTCGCGGCCGCGGTCAGCGGCGACTCGACGCTCACCATCCAGGGCGGTGCCGCGACCACCGAGGACCAGATCCGCTACTCCTGGAACTACGCGCTGCTGGTCGCCGACGGCCCGTCGACCCGGTCGCTGGTGCCCGCGCCGCTGCTGCGGGGCATGGCCGAGGGGCGCACCGTGCGCTTCGAGGAGATCACCCGGTGCCCGCTCGAGGTGCAGGACTGCCTGCTCTCCCCGCTCTCCGACCGGGTGCTGTCGGTCCCCGAGCTGACCGGCCCGGACGCGATGGTGTTCGCCCGGGACGGTTTCAACGTGATCGCCACGGCCAACACCCGTGACCGCGGCGTCAACGACATGAGTTCCGCGCTCAAGCGCCGCTTCAACTTCGAGACGGTGTTCCCGATCGCCGACTTCGGCACCGAGCTGGCCCTGGTCGCCGACGAGGCCGCCAAGCTGCTGCGGCGCTCCGGCGTCACGGCCGAGCCCCGGCGCGACGTCCTCGAGGTGCTGGTGACCACGTTCCGCGAGCTGCGGACCGGGGAGACCGCCCGCGGCGACTCGATGGACCGGCTGTCGTCGGTGATGAGCACCGCCGAGGCGGTCTCGGTCGCCCACGCGATCGGGTTGCGCGGCTGGTTCCTGCGCGGCGAGGCCGGCAACGCCGAGGACCTGGTCGCCAGCCTGGCCGGCACCGCCGCGAAGGACAATCCCGAGGACCTCGCCAAGCTGCGCCGATACCTGGCCCAGCAGGTCAGCTGGCGGGGCGGCGACCAGTGGCGGGCGCTGCACCAGGCCCGTCACCTGCTCCCGGGCTGATCCCGTGCCGGTCACATTCATCGGTGTCCGCCACCACAGCCCGGCCTGCGCCCGCCTCGTCGCAGCGACCATCGACGAGCTGAAGCCGGCCTACGTGCTGATCGAGGGTCCGGCCGACCTCAACGACCGCATCGACGAGCTCCTGCTCGGCCATGAGCTCCCGGTCGCCGTGTTCACCAGTTACCGCGACGACGAACGCCGGCACGGTTCGTGGGCACCGCTGTGCGCGTACTCGCCGGAGTGGGTCGCGCTCACCGAGGGCCGGGCGGCGGGCGCGGAGCTGCGCTTCATCGACCTCCCGGCCTGGCACCTGGCGTTCGAGGGGCGCAGCAACCGGTACGCCGACGCCGAGCTGCGCTATGCCGACGTGATGGACCGGCTGTGCCGCAGCTTCGACGTCGACAACGTGGACGTGCTCTGGGACCACCTGTTCGAGATCGCCCCCGACGAGGGTCTGGCCGAACGGCTCTCCACCTACTTCGACCTGCTCCGGGGCGAAGCGGCGGCCGGGGAGTCCGACACCGCCCGGGAGGCGTACATGGCCGGGTGGATCCGGGCCGCGGCCGCGGATGCCGGTGACCGCCACGTCGTCGTGGTGACCGGCGGCTTTCACCGGCCGGCCCTGGTGGCCGCGGTGGCCACGGAGCAGGGCGAGGCGGCATGGCCCGAGGTACCGCACCTGCCGGAGGGGGCGCTCGGGGGCAGTTTCCTGGTGCCCTACTCGTTCCGCCGGCTCGACGCGTTCGACGGCTACCAGTCGGGGATGCCGTCGCCGGGCTACTACCAGGAGCTGTGGGAGTCGGGGGCGGACGGTGCGGCCCGGCACCTGGTGGAGTCGGTCGCAGGACGGCTCCGGGAGCGGCGGCAACCGGTCTCCACGGCGGACCTGATCGCGGCCCGGGCCACCGCCGACGGCCTGGCCACGGTGCGTGGGCACGGGCATCCGGCGCGCACGGACGTGTTGGACGGGTTGGCTTCCGCGCTGGTCAAGGAGGCGCTCGACGTACGGCTGCCGTGGTCTTCGCGGGGGACCCTGCGGCCCGGCAGCCATCCGGTCGTGGTCGAGATGGTCGCCGCGCTCAGCGGGACGCGCGTCGGCCGGCTGCATCCCGCCACGCCCGCGCCGCCACTGGTCCACGACCTCGATGCCGAGCTGACCCGGGCCGGGCTCGACGGGTCCGCCGACCTGGAGCTCGACCTGACCCGGGAGGCCGACCGGGCGCGCAGCCGGATCCTGCACCGGGTGCGCGTGCTGGAGGTGCCCGGCTTCAGCCGCTCCTCCGGGCCCAGCACCGGCCTCGACCCGGTGTTGCGCGAGACCTGGACCCTGCGGCCCGACCCGGGCCGGGTCACCGCCGTGATCGAGGCCGGCGCGTACGGCGCGACCCTCGCCGACGCCTGTTCCGCGGTGCTCGCCGAGCGGGCCGCCACCGCCGGCCGGGACGTCGACGACCTGGCCGGGGTGCTGTTCGACGCGGCCCTGGCCGGCATCACCGACGTCTCCGACCAGGCCCTCGCCGACATCGACGCGACCGTGGCGACCGCCGCCGACCTCGGTGCGCTGGGCCGCATGCTGGCCATCGTGCTGACCATGTGGCGCCACGACCGGGTCTTCGGCACCGCGCACAGCACCACGCTGAGCCTGGTCATCACCGCCGCCGTCCGCCGTGTCCTCTGGCTGGCCGAGGGGGTCCGCGGCGGCACGGCCCCGGCGGACCTCCCCCGCATCGCCGCGCTGGCCGCCTGCCGCGACGGCCTCCGGCACGCCGGTAGGGCACTCGGCCTGGACGTGCCCGCGGCCCTCGAGGTGGCGGCCCGGCTGGCAGCGGACACGGAAGCACCTCCGGACCTGCGCGGCGCCGCCTTCGGCTTCCGATGGACGCTGGCCGCCGAAGCCGACGCAGCCGCCGGGGTCGCCGCAGCAAGCGGGGCTGCCGCGGCCGACCGGGCCACCGCAGCCGACCGGGCCACCGCAGCCGACCGGGCCGACGGGGCCGACGGGGCTGCCGCGGCCGACGGGATCGATCCGCTTCGGATGGTCCGGGGAGCGTTCGTGCCGCAGTCCGCCGGGGACTGGCTGGCCGGGCTCTTCGCTCTCGCCCGGGAGGAAGTGCTGCACACCGACGCGGTCGTCGGGCTGCTCGACGAGTTGCTCTCGGCCATGTCCGCCGACGATTTCCTGGTCGCCCTGCCCGCGTTGCGGCAGGCGTTCGAGTTCTTCCCGCCCCGGGAGCGGGAGACCATCGCGGGGCGGCTGCTGGCCCGGCGTGGACTGGCCGGCAGCGGGCGGAGCCTGTTGCGCGGCGGTCTCGATCCCGCCGTCGTCGCGGCCGGGATGGTGCTCGACGAGCAGGTCGACGGCCTGCTGCGACGCGAAGGGCTGATGGGGGAACCGACGTGACCGATCCTGAGCTGGAACGCTGGCGGCTGGTGCTCGGCGAGCCCGCGTCCGCGGTCGGGGCGCTCGGTGCCGACGCCGCCGCCCGGGACGCCGCGCTCGAGTGGCTGTACGGGCGTGACGGTGAGCTGGACCAGCGCGACGTGCGCCGGGGCGGCAAGGCCGGGGGCGACGGGGCTTCCGTGCTGACCACGGTCGACTGGCTCAACGACATCAACCGGTTGTTCCCGCAGGAGACCATCGAGCGGCTGCAACGTGACGCGGTCGAGCGCTACGAGATCAACGACATCGTCACCGACGCCGCGGTGCTGGAGACCATCGAGCCGAACCCGGCGCTGCTGCGGGCCGTGTTGCAGACCAAGCACCTGATGAACCCCGACATCCTGCGGCTCGCCCGGCGGATCGTGGAAGCCGTGGTCCGCGACCTCATGGCGAAGATGGCGACCGAGGTGCGGGCCTCGTTCACCGGCACCCGGGCCCGGCGGCCCAGCCGGTGGAAGCAGGCCCGGGATTTCGACATGACCCGGACGCTGCGCGGCAATCTCGGCCACTACCGCCCCGACGAGGGCCGGCTCTACATCGAGACGCCGCACTTCTTCTCCCGTACGCGGAAGCAGGTTGAGCAGTGGCAGGTGATCTTGTTGGTCGACCAGTCCGGTTCGATGGTCGATTCGGTGATCCACTCCGCGGTGACGGCGGCCTGCCTGTGGGGGTTGCCCGGGGTCCGCACGCACCTGGTCGCGTTCGACACCGACGTGGTCGATCTGACCAGTGAGGTCGACGACCCGGTCGAGTTGCTGATGAAGGTGCAGCTGGGCGGCGGCACCGACATCGGCCGGGCGGTCCGCTACGGTGCCGGGCTGATCGAGCAGCCGCGTCGGGCGATCGTGGTGCTGATCAGCGACTTCTACGAGGGCGGTTCGACGTCGATGCTGATCCGGTCGGTGCGCGAGATGGTCGAGCAGGGCACCAAGGTGCTCGGGCTGGCCGCGCTGGACGAGCAGGCCAACCCCAGTTACGACCGGGACACCGCCCAGCGCCTCGCCGACGTGGGTGCCTCGGTCGGTGCGATGACGCCGGGGCAGCTCGCCGCGTTCGTCGCCGAGCAGGTGGGCCGATGAGGGACGACCTGCTCGCGCTGACCCCGGGGACACTGGCCGAGCTCACCAACCGTGGCCTGGTCAAACGTGCGAGCCGCGAGCTCGAACGGGCCGCCCCGGCGCTGACCGAGGACGACGACGGTACGGTCCACGCCCGCTACGACGACGGCGTGACCACGGATCTGCCACGGGGGGGCCTGGAGCAGGGCACCTGCACGTGCGGTGCGCCGGGCGTGTGTCGGCACCTCCTCGGACTCGTGCTCGCCTACCAGCAGACCCCGGCGGAGGCTGCGCGGGAAACCCCGGCGGCGGACGGATGGTCGCCGGGGGAATTCACGGATGAGCAGCTCGCCGCGCGGATCGGGGAGCGGATGGTGACGGCGGCGCGCCGGGTGGAGGCGGTCGGGTATGTCGCCCGGGTGCACCGGGGGCGGGCGGCCGACCCGGTGCCCAGTGTGGAGCTTCCCACGGCGACGGTGCGGTTCCTCGTACCCCATGACCTGGGTTTCGCCCGCACCGATGCCGCCACCGGGGTGCGCGACGACGTGATCGCGCTGGCGGTCTGGGCGTTCCGGGTGGCCGACGAACGGGCTCCCGGCCAGGCCGATGTCCAGGTGCAGGTCGGCGGCGGTGCGGCACCGGCGGGTGGGCCCGGTCTGGACAGCGCGGTCGCGCTCGCCGGGCTGGTGCTGCGGGAGGGCGCGGTGCACCTCGGTGCCGGGCTCGCCGCGGAGGTGGCGACCGTGCGGCGGGAGCTGGAGGCCGCGAAGATGCGCTGGCCGGTGCTGGCGGTCGAGGACCTCGCCGGTCAGCTCGACGCCTACCGGGACCGCAGCGCGCGGTATCGGCCCGAGGCGCTGGCGGATCACGTCGCGGAGCTGTTCGCCCGCCATCGCGCGGTGACCGGGGGCGGGGCCGGGCTGCGGTCCCGCGTGCTGGGCACGGACGAGGCTTCCGAGACCCCGCTGCGCCGGGCCCGCCTCGACGGGCTCGGGGCGCGGGTGTCCACCGTGGGTGACGAAAAGGTGGTCGACCTGTTCCTGGCCCACGCGGACAGCGCCGCCGTGCTGGTGCTGCGCCGCACCTACGAGACGACCGACACCGGGCCGCAACTCGCGGCACGCCGGGTCGCCGGGGTGACCGTCGGTGCGCTGGCCGGCGGCGCGGTGGTCACCGAGTCCGCGGCCCGCAGCGCCAGCCGTACGGTCCGGCTCGGCACCCGCCGGCTCAGCCGCACCGAGGCGATGGCGTCCCGTGGCTCCTGGCAGGACCTGCCCCGCGCCCTGCTCGCCGACGACCTGGCGGCGCTCTCCGCCGAGCTCGACGCCCTGCCCCCACGGCCGATCCGGGCCCGCGTGCAGGCGGAACTCGTCCGGGTCGTCCCGGTCGCCGAGGTCAGATCGGTCAGCTACTCCCCCGGCGCGCAACGGCTCGACGCGGTGATCACGGACGCCGCCGGGGTGACTGCGATCATCTCGGCGACCCATGCGGCGTGCGCGCCCGGCCGTCTGGACAGCATGGCGAAAGCACTGAACGGCGAGATCCGCTACGTGTCCGGCACGGTCCGACGGGGCGGCGGTGGGCTGCTGATCGACCCGTTCGGCTTCGCGGTCGAGGGCGGTGTCGTCGTGCCCGATCTCGAAGCCGCCGACCGGGGAAGCAACCCGGACGGCGAGCTGCCGCGGCGTACGGATCCGGTGGCGCAGGCCCTCGACGACGCGCTGGGCCTGCTCGCGGAGGTCGCCCACCGCGGTCTGCAGCACGCGCCGGCGACCATGGGTGACCGGCTGCGCGGCGCGTCGGGCCGGCTCGCCGCGGTCGGGATGCGCCGCACCGCCGACGCGGTCACGAACCTGGCGGCGCTGCTCGGCCCGGACCCGGCCGACGCCGCTGTCACCGCGTGGGTCGACGCCTACCTGCGGGTGAGCGTCGCCGGGGATCTGTCCTGATGACTCACGGCTTGCGCGCGACGGCACCGAAAATCGCCGCGTCCACCGGATCCGGCCGCTCACCCTCCGGCCGCCAGTCACCCACCGGCCGCCAGTCACCCACCGCGACGATGCCCGGGTCGATCAGCTCCAAGTCGTCTTCCCGATGTCGAGGAACTGCCGCACCCCGTCCTCGGCGGCCAGGAACCGCACGGCCCGCCCCAGGAACGACCGGTTGGCCCGCGCCGCGATCCGAGCGGCCGGACACGACTCGGCGAGCAGCTGTACCGCCGTGCGGGGTGCACGGACATTCTCAGATGGTGACGCCGTCGATCTGGAGGGTCTGCACCGAGGCCGCCGCGAACGGCACCCGCATCGACTTCGCGCTCACCGCGATGTCGGAACGGGCCACGTAACGGTCGGTCGCGGCCGGGACGGTGGACCAGCGGGTGATCAAGCCGTTACTGCCGCCGGTCACCTGCGCGAAGCCGGACAGGTCGAACGTGAGGGTCTGCGCCACTCCGGTGTTGACGGCGACGATGACCAGACGTCGGGCGGACGCGTCGTACGCCGCGATGGCGTTACCGGCACCGGTATCGATGATCCGCATGCCGGGACGGACATGGCGGGTGAATTGTGCAAGTACGTAGTACTTCGTCTCCACCGCACCGGCGGTCAGCGAGCCCGCGTCGTACCGGATGGTTCCCCACCCGGCGCTCGGGTCCATCACCTGCCAGTAGCACCACGCGGTCGGGTGGAGCCAGCGCCAGTCCAGGCACAGGTTCGCGGCCATGGTGAGCCCGGTGCCGTCGCCGTCGCCGGTCTCGGAGTTCCACAGCACCTTGCCGGCCGCCCGGACGTCGTTGAAGAGCAGGTCGCGGCGTCCGCTGCCACCCTGGTAGCCGTGCACGTTGACCTGGCCGATCAGGGCCCTGGTCCCGGCGTCGAAGCTCGCGAACGTGGTGCGCGCCAGGTCGTAACTGGTCTCGTCGGAGGCCGAGATCGGCACGCCGGACAGGCCCTGGCGGTTCAGCTCGGCCCGCAGCTGCGCCAGGACGGAGCGCTGCGTGCCGGCGTCGATGTAACAGCCCTCCTGGGTGCCGTCGGCCCGCCACCAGCTGGACGACGGTTCGTTGAACGGGTCCACCGTCCGGAACGTCACCCCCCATTCGTCGCGGGCCCGGCGGGCGACGATCGCCAGGTGGGCAGCATGCTGCGTGTGGTTCCACGACTGCAGGTTCAGGCCGCCGCCGGCCGCTCCGGACGGGTTGTGGTTGGCGCACATCCACCACATCGGCGAATTGGCGAACAACTCGCTGATCGCGCCGCGCTGGGTGGCTTTGACCAGGGCCGCCCGCTGTTTGAGGTCGGCGTTCCAGTTCCACGCCGAGGAGGCCGGATCGGCGTTGCGCCAGTCCTGCCAGAAGCCCTCGATCTGCTTGAAGCGCGGGATGTTCGGCGACGCGACCATCCGTTCCCCCGCGACATCGTTGAAGCTGCTGGCTCCGAGGTTGTAGCGCGCGATGGTCAGGCCCAGCCCGGGCAGGCCGGTGCCGTTGTAGGTGACCTGCCGCGTGGTGAAGAAGAGGTCCGCGAAGTCGTCCCGGTCGCCGAAGACGTTGGCCCACCAGGCCAGCGAGGTGCCCCACCCCTGCCAGGCCCCATAATCCGCGGCCGGACTGACGGTGATGGTGGCATCCGCCCTGGCCGCGCCGCCGATCAGCGCACCGCCGAGCGCCCCGGCCGCGGTAGCACCGAGAACAGTTCTCCTGGTGACCATCGTGCCCTCCAGCCGGTCGGAATGATCGCAGCCCCTACACCCGACCCGACCTGTTCGCGTTAACAACTCGGAGGCCAGGCTCGTATGTGAACGAGGTGTTTCGCACGAGTCTCATTTACCGGCACGAGCCTGTCAAGCGACGCTCGTCAATGTCCTACCGGGCGGCCCTCAGGGTGTCGCGAAGGGTGTAATACGCGGGTTTACGCTCGAAGTTGTCGCCCATGACCGTCGCAGCACCCTCGGCAGGAAAGAAGACCGGCACCCAGGAGTACTTGTCGGTGAAACCCCAGATGGTGAAGGAATCGCAGCCGTCGACAGCGAGGCAGGCATTCAGAACGGTCTTGTAGTACGCGGCCTGCGTCTGCAACTGCTCGGCGGTCGGCACACCATCCCCGGGCAGGTCCATCCGTACGTCGAGCTCGGTGATCGCGGTGTGCAGACCAAGATCGGCGAAGCGCTGAAGCACCGCCCTGAGCTGGTCCGGCGCGCCGTAACGCATGCTCAGATGAGCCTGGGACGCGAAACCGTGCAGCGGCACGTGATCAGCCAGCAGCTCCTTGGCCAGCGCCTCGTAAGCATCAACCTTGGCGCCGGGCCAGTCCACGCCATAATCGTTCAGGAACAGCTGGGCCCGCGGGTCGGCCCGGTGCGCCCAGCGGAAGACATCGGCCACGATGCCCGGGCCGAGTTCACGAATAAAGATGTTCTCCTGGCGATAATCGCCGTTCTCATCAAAGATCTCGTTGGCGACGTCCCACTGCTGAATCTTGCCGCGATAGCGTCCGACCACCGTGCGGACGTGATCCTTGAGAATCGCACGCAGCTCCGCCTTGCTGAACGCACCCTCCGCCAGCCACGCCGGATTCTGACTGTGCCAGAGCAGCGTGTGCCCACGAACAACCTGCCCATGCCGCCGGGCGAACGCGACAATCGCGTCCGCCGGGCCGAAGTTGTACGTGTGACGCTCGGGGTGGATGAACTCCCACTTCATCTGATTCTCCGGGGAAACCGAACTGAATTCCTTCCCCAACACCGTCCGGTACGGCCGATCGAAGGTGAACGGATCCGGATAGTCCTGCTCAACATGATGACCACCACCGGCAACCGCGGTCCCGACCCGCAGATCCCGCGGCGCAGCCCGACGCAGAGGCAGATTCCAGCCGTCGGATCGGTGATCCACGATGGACAGCCCACCGGTCGCCGAAACACCCGCCTGCGCCGGCTGGACGCCAGGACCCAACAGCGCCGAGGCGGCAAGAACGGCCACAGCAACACGACATGCCTTTATCAAGATCACTCCCTTGAGCGTGTCGAACACATCACGCCGGTCCTGAAAGTTTCGGACAGGCCGGTCTGAGATTCAACAAAACGCTAAGCGAATAGAACGGCATGCGTCAATGTCTGGCCTGCTTGATCGAGCTTCCGACCTGGATCGGCCAACACCCTTTGCGGCCGAAAGTTACGGACTTTCGATCTCTCGGGCAGTTCGGCACGAACCAAGACACCACGTCGTGTCCGTGGTCGGCGATCGCCAAGGTCGAGCAGTGGCGGGGCCGGATGGCCTGTTTGAGGGGGCGGCACCGGATCATCACGCTGCCGGCCGGTCCGCTACCTCAGGCTGCGGCGGAGGTGGCGCCGTAGCAACGGTGGCACCACCCAGGAGTAGATGCAGTACAGCAGCCAGATCGGGGTGAGCACGAGCACCACCGCCCGGAAGCCGGTCGCTCGCAGGAGCGTTGTCAGGGCGATCCAGGCCAGCCAGGTCTGCAGTGGACCGAAGCGACGCATCGGGTACAGCGGGCGCATCAACGGGTGCTGGGCGACCCGCATCTCCATCGCGACGTCGGTGAGGACCTCGTTGGCCGGCTGGGCGGCTGCCGCCTGGCGGTAGTTGCTGTAGGCCGTACGGGCATCGCCTCGCACGGCATTTGCGGATCCCAGCAGCGCCAGGGCGTACGGGTCCTCAGGATAAGCCGCGACGAATTCCTGACCGATCCGTTCGGCTTCGCGGTCGTCGCCGAGCGCGAACGCCACGCGGACCCGGGTGGCGAACACCACCGCCGCGTGCGGGTCCTCGGCGGCCGCGTGGGCGACGAGCTGGGCGGCCTTGTCGGGCTGACCTTCGGCGACGCAGAGGTCGGCGTAGGCGCAGAGCAGGTCGACGTCACCGGGATCCAGGGCGAGCCCGCCCAGCAGTGCCTGCTCCACGGCCTCCGGGTGGCCCATCTCCTGTTCGGCCTGGCCCAGCCAGAGCAGCAGCTGGGGGTCGGGGCCGCCGGCGGCCAGTCCGGCCCGGGCCGCTTCGACGGCTTCCGGCCAGCGTTTGAGGAGGATCAGCGCGGCGCAGCGTACCTGCATGGCCGGTGGTCCGAAGGCCTCGTCGATCGGCAGTGCGCCGAGTTCCTGGAGTGCCTGTTCCGGGCGGCCTGCCAGCAGCAGATACCGCGCGCGGTCGATCGGGGTGCTCATCGGGTGAGTCCGTAGATGACGCCGAGTTCCAGCAGGCCGCAGCTGACGAGCGCGGCGAGACCGGGCCAGACGAGGTTGGCCGGTTCGGCGCGGCCGAATAGGAAGGCGCGGAACGGCTTGCGCTGCAGAGCCAGCACCAGGAGCCAGACCAGCAGGCCGGCGATGCCACCCCAGCGGCGGACGTCAAAAATCTCGCCACCTGCCGCCACCCGGACGGCGAAGGCGAACAGGCCGGCCGCGCCGATGACCACCAGTCGTTCCGCGGGCAGTCCCAGTCTGCGGCCGTTGACGATGCCGAGCACGGCGGCGGTCAGCGGGCCGCCGAAGAACGCCGGGTACGCGATCGACGTGGGTCGCCACGGTCGCCGGCCGGGCGCGGGGCGACCACCCATGGTCGGGCGGAACAGTTGCTCGTGCATCCCCTGGGTCATCGGCGGCCGGCGGCCGGATTTTAGGGCTTGCCGTGGAGGATCTCGCGGGCCTGGTCGGCGGCGCGGACGATGCTTTCGGAGACGAATTCGACGAAGCGGGCGATGTTCTCCAGGCGGGCGGCGGCCGGGGTGCCGGCGCCGAGGACGTGCACGCCCTGCCGGGCGATCTCGCCGAGGTGGGCGGTGGACCGGGCGCTGGCCATCATCGATTGGTACAGCACGTCGTCGTCGACGACGTAGCGTTCGCGGCGCCGGTCGTCGCGTTCCCGGCGGACGAGGCCCTGGGCCTCGAGCAACGCGATCGCTTTGGAGACGGAGGCCGGGCTGACCTCCAGGCGCGCGGTGAGCTCGGCGGCGGTGTGACTGCCGGTGTCGGAGGTGTACAGGCAGGCCAGGGTGCGGGCGGTCATCCGGGGCAGGCCCGATTGCACGAAGACCTCGGCGAATGTCGCCTCGTAGTCGCGTACGGCCGCCGAGTCGCGTCCGTGGGCCGGCGGGGGCGTGCCAGGGTGCCCGGGCGTGGTCTTCCTGCGGCGGTGGGTGCGGTGTTCGGTGGCGTGCTGGGCGAGGTCACCTCGATATCCGGTGGGGCCGCCGTTGCGCATGACCTCCCGGGTGACGGTCGAGGTGGGGCGGTCGAGGCGCCGGGCGATCTCCGCGTAGGCGAGGCCGCCGGCCAGCCCCTGGGTGATCTGCTGACGCTCCTGCTGGCTGAGCCTGCCTCCCGGCATCGTGCTCTCCTTCGTTCGCCGACGATGCGCCCACAGTAGCGTTCATTTTCAACCCATTGCAACGACGGTCAGCGGTCCCGTTGCGTTAGTTTCCAGACCATTGCAATGGTTGTACGGACTTGAGCTGCGCAAACACGGTAAGCACACTGAAGGTTCGTTGCTCAAAATAAGAACGCAACGTAGCGTTTCCAACATCAGAAACAAACGATCGAAGGAGCGCACGATGCAGAAGTTCGCCACCCCCGCCCTGGTCCCGACCGTGCTCGACATCCCCGCCGGACGGATCCAGTTCATCGCCGCCGACCGCGGCGACACCACGGTCGACATCCGGCCCTTCGACGCCGCCAAGAACCGCGACGTGCAGGCCGCGGAGCGCATCGCGGTCGCCTACGTCGACGGCGTGCTGCGGATCGAGGCCGCCCCGGCGACGAGCCCGCTGCTCGGTTCCTCCGGGTACGTCGAGGTGACCGTCCAGCTGCCGGCCGGCTCGCCGATCGACGTCACGACGGCCAGCGCCGAGCTCCGGGGCGTCGGACGGCTCGGCGACGTCACGTTCGCCGGCGCCGGCGGCTCGGTCAAGCTCGACGAGGCCGCGAGCGCCGACCTGACCCTGCAGAACGGCGGCATCACCGTCGGCCGGCTCGGCGGCTCAGCGCGGCTCAGCACCCAGAAGGGCGACCTGGTCGTCACCGAGGCCGTGGCCGGCACCGTCACGCTGACCACCGAGTACGGCGCCATCTCGGTCGGCGTCGCCCGCGGGACCGCCGCGACCCTGGACGCCGGCACCGCCTTCGGCCGCATCCACAACGCCCTCCAGGCCCCCGGTGCCACCACCGAGGCCCTGACCATCAACGCGAGCACCGGCCACGGCGACATCACCGCCGCGACGGTCTGAACCGGGGATCATCATGTATCAGAAGGCCGTCGAGGCGTTCGTCGACGCCGGTTTCGCCGGGCTGCAGATGCGCGTGCACGACGAACACGGTGAATGGATCGGCAGTGCCGGAGTGCGCGAGCTCGGCGCGACGGCACCGCCCCCGGTCGACGGCCGGTTCTGGGCGGGCAGCGTCGCCAAGACCTTCACCGCCACCGTGGTGCTGCAACTGGTGGCCGAGGGGAAACTCGACCTGGACGGCCCGGTGGCCGGTCACCTGGCCGGCCTCGGGCTCGACGACCGCATCACCGTACGCATGCTGCTACGTCACACCAGCGGCCTGTTCAACTACACCGGTGAGTACTACGCCGACGGGACGTTCGCGCCGGGGATCCCGGCCACCGGCAAGGAGTGGGTGGACGCCCGTCTGATCGGTTATCCGGCGGAGGAGCTCGTCCGCCTCGCGTTGTCCAAGCCGGCCCGGTTCGACCCCGGGACGGACTGGAGTTACTCCAACACCAACTACACGCTGGCCGCGCTGTTGATCGAGCAGGTGGGCGGCGGATCGTACGGCGAACAGACGCACCGGCGGATCCTACGGCCGCTGGGCCTGCGCGACACGGAGCTGGCGGGCGACATCACCGACCTGCCCGAGCCGTACGCGCACGGCTACCACCGCTACCAGGACGGCGACGAGTGGAAGGTGGCCGACGTCTCGCGGCAGAACCTCGCGATGATGCCCGCGGCCGGCGGCGCGATCTCGACCACCCGGGACCTGCACCTGTTCTTCTCCGCACTCAACCGCGGCGAGCTCCTGCCGGCCCCGCTGCTGGCCGAGATGCGCGAGCCGCACGGGCCGATCGACTACGGCCTCGGACTGTTCGTGCAGGACCTGGGCCCGGAGCACGGCGGCATCGTCTACCACCACAACGGCGGTGCCCCCGGCGGCTACGGGGCGCTGATGTACAGCACCCCCGACGGCAGCAGGACCCTGACCGCGGGGTTGACCATGGGCGATGCCGTGATCAACCCGGCGGAGGTGTTCCCGGCGGCGTTGGACACACTCGTCAGAGCGGTGTTCGCCAGGAACTGACCTCTGGGGAGGATGGACGATGACGACCGTCATGGGCTGGGCGGACGGAGAACGGGAGCGGTGGCGGTCGCGGGCCGGGGCGCTGGAGCACGGCCGCGAGCAGCCCGACTGGGTCACCGCGGCGACCGGGGCGGACCGGTTCCTGGATCTGAGCATGCCGCAGGTGTCGTGGCTGGTGGCGAAAGGGCCGGAGGCGTCGGCCCGGGCGCTGCTGGCGACCACGCCACGGCGGCATCCGCAGCAGGTCGACGTGGGACGCGTCGCGGTCGCCCGGATCGAGCTGGATGCGCTGGCGTACGCGCTCAGCGAGGCCGGTGAGAACGCCGACCGGCTCGGGTTCCTGGTGCTGCCGTTCCGCGGACCGGAGGCTGCCGCGCTGGTCGCGGGCTGGCTGCGGCACCTCGGGTCGGCCCGGCTGTGGGCCCGGACCTGGCTCGGCCGGCATCCCGAGGCCGGGGCCCACGCGCTGATCCCGGTTGCGATCGGCAAGCCGGGCAAGGCTCGGCAGAACGCCGACACCCCGCAGCCACCCCGGCCCGGGCAGGCGGCCCGAAAGCGGAAGGCTGCGCCGGTGTGGGCCACGCCGGAGCGGCTGCCGGAGGTCACGTGGGCCCGAGGGGGCGTGCTGCCGGAGGACGAAGTCGTGCGGCTGATCGACGTGTTGACCCGGTCCCGGCTGGACGCGGCGCCGGAGCCCGCGCCCGGGGATCCCGACGGCGAGCTGCCGCTGGTCGTCGAGTCCTCGGCCGCCGCGCAGCCGATGGTGTGCGCGCCGGTCCTGAGGCGGCGCGGCTGTTCGCGGAGTGCGACCCGGCGAGCCTGGCGGCGCTCGGGCGGGCACTGCTGGACCAGTGGCTCACCGACGACATGCCGGCGTCGCAGGCGTGGGTGGTGCTGGCGCAGGCCCACATCGGCGACGACACCACGATGGACCAGCTGGCACCGCATGTGAGGTCGTGGCCGGCACGCAGCCGGTGGGCCCGCGCGATCGACGGGCTCGCGGTGCTGGCCACGGTGGGCACCGACGTGGCGCTGCGGCATCTGCTGGCGATCGAGGAGAACATGGTGGGCGGGCCGACGAACGAGCGGGCCGTCGTCTACCTCACCCAGGCGGCCGCGCTGCGGGGGCTGTCCGTGACGCAGCTGGCGGACCGGTTGGTGCGCACGCATGGGCTGGACGAGGGCATCACGCTGGACTACGGGCCCCGGACGTTCACGGTGGTCACGGACGATCACCTGACGGCGTACGCGGTGGGTGCGAACGGCCGGCGGCTCGCCAGGCCGCCCAAACCGGGGGTGAAGGACACCAGGCCGGAGGCCTATCAGCGGTTTCTGCAGCTGAAGAAGGACCTGCGGACGACCGCCGCCACCCAGATCGCGCGCCTGGAACGGGACATGCTCGAGCACCGGTTCCGCCCGGCGGCGGACGTGGCGGCGGTGCTGCTGCCGCACCCGGTCCTGGGCCCGATCGTCCGGCGGCTGCTGTGGGCCGAATACGACGCGAAGAAGCGGGTGGTCCGGGCGTTGCGGATCGCGGAGGACGGCACGTTCGCGGATCTGCACGACACGACCGCGATCGTCGCACCGGACGCACCGCTCGGCATCGTGCACCCGGCGGAGCTCGGCGCCGACCTGGCCGGCTGGGCCGGCTTGCTCGCCGACTACGAGATCCTGCAGCCGTTCCCCCAGGTGCACCGGCCGGTGGTCATGCTGACCGAGGCGCAACGCGCGGCGACGAGCCTGGCGGGTCCGGGTCCGCTGCCGGCAGATCGGGCCGACCGAGTGGTGGCCCGCGGATGGCGGGGGGACGGTTTCCACACCTCGGGCCGCCCGCACAGCCAGCTCGCCCACCGCCTGCCCGGCGGGCTGACGTTACTGGTCGAGCTGGACCAGGAGCGGATCACCGAGATCTGGGTCGATGACGCCTGGTCGAGTCATTGGCAACTCGTACGCCGTACCCCCATGGGGGTCTGTGATCCGTCCGCCCTGTCGGAATTGCTGGTCGCACTCGAGAGCTGAGGCCGGCCGTCAGCCGTCGATGCGGGTGATGTTGCGGATCTTGTTGGCGGCGTCGAGCGCGGCGACCTTGTACGCCTCGGACAGCGTCGGATAGTTGAAGACCGCGTCGACGAGGTAGTCGACGGTGCCGCCGCAGCCCATGACCGCCTGGCCGATGTGCACGATCTCGGTGGCCCCGGTGCCGAACACATGCACGCCGAGCAGCCTGCCGTCCTCAGGAGAGACGAGAAGCTTGAGCATGCCGTACGAATCCCCGACGATCTGCCCCCGCGCGAGCTCCCGATACCGGGCGATCCCGACCTCGAACGGCGTCGCACTGTCAGTCAGCTCGTCCTCGGTCGCGCCCACGAAACTGATCTCGGGAATCGTGTAGATGCCGATCGGCTGCAGCCGGCCCATGGTCCGGGTCGGCTCCCCGCAGGCGTGGTGGGCGGCGAGCCGGCCCTGTTCCATGGAGGTGGAGGCCAGCGCGGGGAAGCCGATCACGTCACCGACCGCGTAGATGTTCTCGGCCGTCGTACGGAAATTGGCGTCGACCTCGATGCGGCCGCGACGGTCGGCGGTGAGACCGGCCGCTTCCAGCGCGAGGTCGTCGGTCTGGCCCTGGCGCCCGGCGGAGTACATGACGGTGTCCGCGACGATCTTCTTGCCGCTCTTCAGTACGCAGAGCGCGGCGGTCGAGTGCCGTTCGACCGCGGCCACCTCCTCGCCGAAGCGGAACGTCACCGACAGGTCCCGGAGGTGGTACTTCAGCGACTCGATGATCTCCTCGTCGCAGAAGTCGAGCATCTTCTCGCGGCGTTCGACGACGGTGACCTTGGTGCCCAGGGCGGCGAACATGGAGGCGTACTCCATGCCGATCACGCCGGCGCCGACCACGACCATGCTGCGGGGTACGGCCTCGAGGTTGATCACCCCGTCCGAGTCGACGATCGTCCGGTCGTCGAAGTCGACGCTGTCCGGGCGGGCCGGACGGGTGCCGGCGGCGATGATGAACGTGTCAGAGCTGATCTTGGTGTCCCGGCCGTCGCCGCCGTCCACCCAGATGGCGTGCGCGTCGGCGAACCGGCCGGTCCCGGTGATCATGACGATCCGGTTGCGGGCGAGCTGGTTGCGGATGACGTCGGTCTGGCGGCTGATCACGTGCTGGGTCCGGGCCGCCAGGTCGGCGACGGTGATCTCGTCCTTGACCCGGTAACTGCTGCCGTACAGGTCGCGCTGGCTGAGGCCGGTCAAATACAGCACGGCCTCGCGCAGGGTCTTGGAGGGCACGGTGCCCGTGTTGATGCAGACCCCGCCGATCATGTCGCGCCGGTCGACGATGCCGACGCGCTTGCCCAGCTTCGCCGCCGCGATGGCGGCCTTCTGCCCGCTCGGGCCGGAGCCCAGCACTACCAGGTCGTAGTCATACACACAGCTCAGCGTGCAGGATCAACCCGGCTCCCGCTATTGCGTGTTTTCACACATGACCGTGATCGGCGCGTCCGGGCCGGCGACGTGCCCGGGCGGCCACGGCGAGCCGTAGACCTCGGCGCACATCACCACGGTCATCCACGGCACCCAGGTGCCGCGCAGCATCAACGGCGGGTGGCCCTGGAAGTACAGGTTGACCGACCAGTCGAGCGGGTTGGGCCGGACCATGACCAGGTCGCGGAACTCGTAGCCGTCGCCGTCGACCAGCAGCCGTTCGCTGGTGATCGTGACGGCCGGCCGGCCGTGGGACTGCCATCCGGTGCCGGATCCGCTCCACAGCAGACCGTTGTCGGTGAAGACGCCGTCCGCCTGGTAGGTGAGGGCGTCGGCCAGGAAAGCGCCGTACTGCTGCTCGCCGGGGCGCAGCGCGACGGTCGGCATGACGGGGGCCGGGTGCCCACCGCGCTGGACAAACCGCGCGAGCAGGGACATCGAGCGCCATCCGGCGTCCGTCTGCTCCGGGGTGAACGTTCTTGGTGCACTTGTCACGTCTCTGAGCGTGGCATCCCGGCCCGGCCACCACCAGCGAATTCGCTCGGCCGTGAGCTGAACGGGGCATGTACCCTTCGTCACTGCTTCGTCCCCATGTGCTCCACCGGCGGGGTGCGCAGCAGGCGGCGGACCGGCAGGACCGTGGTGAACAGCGCGAGCAGCGTCGTCCCGCCGATCACGGCCACCCAGCCCAGCGGCGGCACGTACGGGACCGGGTCCCCGGTCAGCGCGTCGACCACCGCGGAGAGCGTGGCCGCCGCGATCGTGCCGCCGACGATCAATGCGATGCCGAGCAGACCGGCCTGTTCCGCGTTGACCATCCGGCGGAGCTGGCGGTGGGTGCCGCCGACGAGGCGCAACAGGGAGAGCTCCCGGCCCCGGGCCAGGGCCGCCATGACCATGGTGTTGGCGGCGGCGAGCGCGGCGTACCCGACCATCACCGCGATGAGCAGCTTGTTGAGCCAGGCGCTGAGCGCGAGATCCCGCGAGAGGCCGGAGGTGAGGGTCGTGGAACTGACCAGGCCGGGTGCCTTCAACGTGGTGCCGGGCTCGGTGCGGACCAGCACGTGGGTGTCCACATCGGCGCGGGTGTGCCCGGCGACGGTCTCCTTGGCCAGCGTCACGTCACCGAACCCGAGTCCACGGTCGTAGAGCGCCACCAGCCGCAGCTTGACCGGGGTGCCGTCGCCGAGCCAGAACTCCACGTCGTCGCCGAGCTTCCAGCCCGAGGTGCCGGCCTGCATGGTGGACACGGCCACCGTCCCTTCGTTGAGGTCGTCGAGGTTGCCGGAGCTGACTGCCAGATCCATCGTCTGCGCGGCGCCGACGATGTCGACCGCCTGCGCCGGCACCGGTTCGGCGCTGTCCAGGAACTTGATCAATACCGAGGTCCGCCGTACGCCCGTAGCGGCGCGAACCCCGGGCAGCTCCCGGATGTCCGCGGCGGCGGAGCCGGGCAGCCCCTCCGGCGAGGTCAATGCGAGGTCGGCGACCAGGCCGGCCCGGCTCTGCGAGACCGTGGCGCGCTCCAGGTTGTCCTGCAGGAACCACACGGACCCACCGAAGCCGACCGACAGGACCAGGGAGGTGAGCACGGTGGCCGTACCCCTGGCGTTCGCCCGCAGGTTCGCCGCGGCCAGGTAACCGCCGACTCCCCAGCCGAGACGCAGCACCGGGGTCAGCAGCCGGGCGGCGATCGCGTTGATCCCCGGTGCGAGCAGCGCCACCGCGGTGACGAACAGGTACAGCATGCCGATCGCGCCGGCCTGCGCCGACTGCCCGCTCGACCCGACCGCGAACGCGGTGGCCGAACCGGCCGCGGCGAGCGCCAGCAGACCGAGGACCGCGCGGACCTTGCCCAGGCCGGTGGGCTCCACGGCGATCTCACCCAGCGCCTCGGCGGGCCGGATCGCGGTCACCCGGCGGGCGGCCAGCAGCGCGGCGGCCGCCGCGACGACGACCGTCAGAACGGTCACGACCAGCGCCGACACGGCACCGGGGACCATCGGGAAGCCGTCCGGGACGAAACCACGGTCGACCAGCCGGGACTGCACCCATCGCGTGGCGAGCAGGCCGGCCGGGACACCGAGCGCCGAGGCCACGACGGCGAGCGTGACCGCCTCCGCGACGATCATCCGGCGTACCTGTCCGGGGGTGGCGGCGACGGCCCGCAGCAGGGCGAGGTCGCGCCGGCGGTGCCGCACCGAGAGCCCGATCGTGCCGGCCACGACGAAGATGACGAGCATGGCGACGTACCCGCCGAACGTGCCACCGATCTGGATCAGCAGATCCCGGGCGGCCACCGCGTCGGGCTGTTCGAGCAGCCCCCGGTCGGCACCCGTGTACGTCCTGGCCCCGGCCTCGGCGACGGCCTGCTCCACCGCTGCCCGGTCGGCACCGGGTTCGAACGTCACCGCGATGGTGTCCAGCCGGCCGGCGTACGCGCTGGGCTCGCCCGTCGCCGACGCGACCCCGTCGAGCGCTCGGAGTTCGTCCTCGAGGGCGGCCGGCACCGTGCCACCCTCGGGCAGTGCGGTCGTGGTGCGGGTGACCTCCCCGTCGAAGTCCTTGCCGGTGAGCGTGATGTCCCGGTGCGCGACGACCATGTCCGCGGCCGCGTACCGGTGCGGTTCCGGCTTGTAGCTCAGCCCCGACTCAACCAGCACGCCCATGCTCATCAGGATCAGCACACCGGCGGTGAGGGCGATGAGGGTGGCGAGCGCGCTGCCCGGACGGCGGCGCAGCATCGCGAAGGCAAGCTTGCGCATGACTCAGACCTCCTGGGTGACGCGGGGACCGAGGTGCGCGAGCAGTTCGGCGATCCGGTCGGCGCCGGGCTGCGGCAAGTCGTCGCGGATCCGGCCGTCGGCGAGGATCACCACCCGGTCCGCGTACGAGGCGGCCACCGGATCGTGGGTCACCATGACCACCGTCTGCCCGTGGGCGTCCACCACCGACCGCAGCAACCGCAGCACCTCGGCCGCGGTCCGGGTGTCGAGCGCACCGGTCGGCTCGTCGCAGAAGATGACCTCGGGGCGGGCGGCGAGCGCGCGGGCGATGGCCACCCGCTGCTGCTGGCCACCGGAGAGCGCGGACGGCCGGTGCTTCAACCGGGGGCCGAGGCCGACCCGGTCCACCACCTGGGTCAGCCACCCGCGGTCGGGGCGCACACCCGCCAGCCGCAACGGCAGCAGGATGTTCTCCTCGACGGTCAGCGCGCCGATCAGGTTGAACGCCTGGAAGACAAAACCGATCCGGTCGCGGCGCAGCTTCGTCAGCCGGGTCTCCGACAGCCGGGACAACTCCGTGTCACCGATCCACACCTGCCCCGAGGTCGGCCGGTCCAGCCCGGCGGCGGTCTGCAGCAGCGTGCTCTTGCCGGACCCGGACGGCCCCATCACCGCGGTGAACGTCCCGCGGCCGAACACGATGTCCACGTCGTCCAGCGCGGTGACCGCCTGGTCGCCGCTACCGTAGACCCGGGTGAGTCGCTCGAGGCGAACAGCATCTGTTTTCACAGGTCAAAAGCTATTGCCGCCATCGATCGGAAACTATGACGCCTGCGGGCCGACCGGTGGTACAGCTGGCACTACCTACGCCCGGCGCTGTACGTCCTCGAGGTACCGCAGGACCGCGGTGACCCGCCGGTCGGCCCGGTCCGCGGGGGCCAGATCCAGCTTCGCGAAGATGCTCCGGATGTGCTTGTGCACCGCACCCTCCGTGACGAACAGCCGCTCGGAGATGGCGGTGTTCCCGAGCCCCTCCGCCATCAGCGCCAGCACGTCGCGCTCGCGGGCACTGAGCCGGTCCAGCCCACTGTCCGGCCGGGTCCGGGTCAGCAACTGCCCGACCACCTCCGGGTCGATGGCGGTGCCACCGTCGGCGACCCGGTGCAGGGCCCCGAGGAACTCCTCGACCCGGCCCACCCGCTCCTTCAGCAGATAGCCCAGCTTGGCCGCGCCGCCGGCCAGCAGATCGGTGGCAAAAGCCTGTTCCACGTACGCCGAGAGCACCAGCACCGCCAGCTCCGGATGCCGCCGCCGCGCCTCGACCGCGGCCACGATCCCCTCGTCGGTGTGGGTCGGCGGCATCCGCACGTCGACGATGGCAACATCCGGCACATGGGTGTCGACCGCCGCCAGGAACGACTCCGGCCCGTCAGCCGTGGCGGCCACGTCCAGGCCCTCCGCGCGCAGCAACAGCGCCAGCCCCTCCCGCAGCAGGGCATCGTCCTCGGCGATCACGATCCGCATGGCAACTCCACCCGCATAGCAGTCGGCCCACCGGGTGGGCTGGTCAGGACCAGGCGCCCGTCGACCGCCTCGATCCGCCGCCGGATCCCGCCGAGCCCCGAACCACGGCTCTCGTCGGCACCACCCCGCCCGTCGTCGTCCACCCGCAGCAGCAACCGGTCGCCCTTCTGGTGGACGGTGACGGCGGCACGGGTGGCACCGCTGTGTTTCACGACGTTGGTCAGGGCCTCGGCAACGACAAAGTACGCGGTCGCCTCCACCGAGACCGCGCAGCGTCCCGGCACATCCACGTCCACTGTGCAGGGCACCGCGCAACTCCCGGCCAGACCGGTGAGCGCCCCGGCGAGACCCCGATCGGCCAGCACCGGGGGCAGAATGCCACGGACGACCGTACGCAACTCGGCCAGCGCCTGCTCAGCGGCATCCTGAGCCCGCTCAAGGATCTCCCCGGCCGTCTCCGGATCCCGCGTCAACGCCCGCCGGGCCGCCCCGAGCAGCACAGTCACCGCGACAAGCCGATTCTGGGTACCGTCGTGCAGCGACCGCTCGATGCGCCGCAACTCGACCGCGTGCGCATCCAGCGCGGCGGCCCGGGTGGCGGTCAACTGGGCCACCCGCAACGAAAGATCGGTGTCCGCGTCCACGGCGAGCAGCGCCCGGCCCGGGGCGGCCTGGATCCGGGCCAGCACCGGCCCCAGCCCGATGACCACGGCCACCCAGCCGATCCCGATCAGCCCCACGGCCAGGGCGTCAAGCTCGGTCCGCACCGGAAAACTGATGAACCCCGGCCCACCCTGCTCGGCGTCGACCCATCGCCACCAGAGCGGGAAGGTGATGCACTGCACGGCGTACAGAGGAAGGGAGAGGCCGACAATGCCCATGATGAAACCGAACGTCGCATGGGTGACCACCCACCCGGCCTCCCGCTGGACCGTCCGGTCCCGCACAGCGGGCAGCAGGCCCCCGGGCAACGGCTCCGGCTCGAGAATCACCGGACCCCAGCGCGTGAGACGATCCCGCTCCCGGTTCGCGACCGACCGAAAAGCCTGAAGCATCCCGGGCACCAGCAACAACCCGACGCCGGTCAGGCACATCAGCGCCACAATGATCAGCCACAAAAAAGCCGCCAACGCGAGCAACGAGGTGCCCAGCCCGCCGACAAGCCGCTCCAGGGCATCAACCGAGACGCGGACGCGATCAAGCAGGTAACGCCGTGTCATCCCGGTGACCCTAGGCCACAGGTGGCACGACAAGCAGTACAGCAGGCTGTACTGCTGGCGGCGAGCCTGCGGGATCGCCCGCCGATCCCGAAATCTCTAGCGTCGAAGACATGACTGAATCCCGCGTCTTCCGCCCGGTCCTCTGGCTCGTCCTGATCGCCAGCCTGGCCACCAACGCCGTAACCTCCTCCCAGGGCGCCGGCACCGTGGGCATCGCCTCCGGCCTGGTCACCCTGGCCTGCGCCATCACCCTCGGCATCCACCACTACCGCTCCCGCCGGCATTCCTGACGCGTTCTCCCGCCGACGGCCTCGGCCGGATTCGCTTGGTTACCGGCGAGGAACAAAGTACGGAGAGTGCACCCAGTCGAGCATGCTTGGATTGCTGGTCATGACCCATTCCTTGCAGTGCCGCACCGGTCACCCCGGGTCGCGCATCCTGAGCGTCGCCACGTACCGCCCGCGGACCGAGGTGGGCAACGAGACGATCGCCGCTCTGATCGACTCGAGCGACGAATGGATCCGCCGCCGCTGCGGCATCGAGTCTCGCCGACGCGCCGCCCCCGACGAGGACCTGGTCACGATGGCAGCGACAGCGGCCTCCAAAGCACTGGCGGGCGCGGGTGTCGATCCGCACGAAGTATCGGCCGTGCTGGTGGCGACAATGTCTCACCGGGGCCGTGCGCCCACCGCGGCACCCCTGGTGGCTGACGCGCTGGGCGCCACTGCGGCCGCCGCGATGGATCTGGGAGCGGCGTGCGCCGGATTCCCGTACGCACTTGCGACCGCCGACGCGCTCGTGCGCAGCGGCGCGGCTCGCTACGTGGTCCTGGTCGGCGCCGAGCGCATGACCGACATCATCGACGAGCGCGACCGCGGCACGGCTTTCCTCTTCGGTGACGGCGCGGGCGCGGTGGTCGTGGGTCCGGCGCAGACGTGTGGCATCGGTCCGGTGGTGTGGGGCGCCGACGGCTCCGGGAACGAACTGCTGCGATACGACGGGTCGGGCATCCTGCGCATGGCCGGCCCTGAGGTCTTCCGCTGGGCGACCTCCATCATTCCCGACCTGGCCAAGCGCGCCATGGACGCTGCCGGCATCACCGCGGCCGACCTGGCGGCCTTCATCCCCCACCAGGCCAACCTGCGCATCACCTCGGTCGCCGCCAAGGCCCTGGGGCTCGGCCCGCACGTCACGGTGGCCACCGACATCATCACCAACGGCAACACCGGCGCGGCTTCCATCCCTCAGGCGATGGCAGCCCTGCCCGTCACGAAGGGTCCGGCACTGCTCGTGGGCTTCGGCGCCGGCCTCTCGTACGCGGCTCAGGTCGTCGAACTGCCCTGACCTGCACGGGGTGTCGCGCTTCCCGCACAGCGACTGACGGGGAACGCTTCCGGCCGCGTCGACGAATCGTCGGCGCGGCGGGAAGTACTGCGGTGACTGTCAGTTCTTACGGATCTTGGGGTTGTCGGTCTGCGTGGAGTACCCCTTCTCGGCGTCGGCGACCGCCTCGGGGGTGAGATTGATGCCGGCGGCGACCTCGATCATCTGTTCTTTGGTCAGGCCGGTGCTGGCATCGAACTGGACGGTGAGGTAAACGTGGGGGGACTGGACGACGAAGATCTGGGTGGCCACCACCTCGGTTCCCTCCCTCGGCTCCCCCTCGTAGACGTGGACGTAGCGCACCGCGGCCGGCTTCCCGTTGAGGGTGAGCTGCTCGTCGCCGGCCGGTTCGCTGATGTATTCCTTGTTCTGCAGGTAGACCCCGATCTTGTAGGTGTAGTCCTCGGGGTCGGCCAGCTCCGGCCGGGCCGGGTCCGGAGTCTTGGCCGCCTCCGGTGCGATGAGCAGGTGGTATTCGTTCTGGCTCTGGACGAAGAACCCCTGCGGCACCGTGTCGATGGTGAACAGGCGGGGCTGCTCCCCTGCGTAGCTGACGAGCTTGATCCCGCTGGCCGCGCTGGCCGTGCTGGTGGCACTCTGTGCCGCGACGGGCGGCTTCTCGGCGGGTCCGCCGACCAGACCGGGGCCGAGCGACACCGCGGCCGCGACGGCCGCGACAGCGAACGCCGAACCGGCGGCTACCCGGACGACTCCGTTGCGCCGGACGGCGCTGCGTCCTCGAGCAAGGTCGTCCTCGATGACACCGGCCGGTGTCTCGTCGGCGGGACCGGCCAGGTGCTGCAGGCGGTTGTGAAGATCCATCATCAGATGAGTTCCTGTTCCTTGAGTCGGTTGATCGGTGCAGGCGGGTTACGTGGTGCTGCGGGCTGGTCCAGCGCCACCCGCAACTTGTCCAGCGCTCGGGCGGTCTGGCTCTTGACCGTTCCGGTCGAGCAACCCAGCACCGCCGCTGTCTCGGCAACGTCCAGTTCATGGAAGAAGCGAAGAATGACTGCGGCGCGCATCCGTCGCGGCAACTGACCCAACGCGCGGGACAGCTCCGGATCCAGGTCGACCGGTGCCGACGGTGCCGCGGCGCGGTCAGGCAGCCGATCGGACGGCCGCTCGAATCGCCACCACGAACGACGGCGTTCCCGGAGAAAAGCGTTGACCATCACCCGGCGCAGGTAGCCGTCCGGGTTGTCCGCCCGCCGGAACGCCGCCCAGGAGACGTAGAGCTTGGTCAACGCCGTCTGCACGAGATCTTCTGCCAGGTGCAGATCCCCGGCCGTCAGCAGCCGCGCGGTCTGCAACAACCACTTACGCCGATAGGCCACGAATGCGTGGAACTGCTCGTCGCGCTCGGAGCTGCCCGAGCTGCTGTTTCGTTTCACAACCACACTGACCCCCTGGCACGGCCCAAGGTTGCATGAGGCCGAGACCGGCTGAAAAAGTCTCCACCGGGTGACTGATCAGTTGCCGGGTTCGACGGTGGGTAGCCACCTCACCGGCGTCCATCCCGACCCGGCCCCGTTTCGAGTGCTCCCAGGTCACCGTGTACTTCCCGAATCGGCCAGGGGACCGGGGCATCCACACCATCCGGGACCCGGTCAGCATTCATCTGACCGCATCATGACGCTCGCCGGTATCGACCTCAGCCTGGAGGATCCAGTTACGCAGCTACTCGTGATGCACGCTCAACTGCTCGGCTGGACGCAGGATCGTCGGTCTCGGTTCTGACTCGCGTTACAGGCGCACGGCACGCGCCCTGAACTCGCCGGGGTAGTTCTTCAGTGGTGCCACGGATACTTCCTCGCCATGATCAGTCGATCATGCTTGAGAAGCTCCGCCAACCGGGGGAATAACCCCTCTGACCAGGGTTTTTGGTGGGCCGGACGTTGCACCATGCGAACCGCCCGATCATCGTCACCGGCGATCCACTGCGGGGACGTTTGGCAAGTTCAAGGGGTATTCGGCCAGCCCGTTGGCCTGATTTGTACCCGCCTTCAGCCACCTCGGAGGGCTGCGCTACCAGGCCGGGGGACCAAGATGGCGTCGCACTTCAGCCGCGAATCTGGGCACGCCGGTGCGCTGCAGAAGGACGAGGACCTCCGGCACGGTGTTCGGCGCTCGTCGGTAGGACGCGGCTTGGTGACGGAGCACGTCCATGGTCAAGCCGGGGTAGAGATCGAGTTGGTCGAGGAGGAAGTCGTCGGGGTGGATGGCCGCGATGTCGTAGGGCTTGAGGGCCGGCTCGGGGAAGTCGCGGAGGTTGAAGGTGACGATGACCTCGGCATTGGCGCGTACGGCGGCAGCCAGAACGTGCCGGTCCTTCGGATGGTTCGTCGTACCGTCGATAAGTGACTCGTAGCCAGTGACCAGGGCGTCGGGGAATGACCGGCTCATCTGGCCGATCCGCCGATCGACCCGATCCGGTGGTAGCCCACGCTCGATGAGGTTGCGACGCAGTTCGGCGAAGACGTCGGCCGACCAGAGCGGCCGGTATGCTGAGGCTTCGGCGAGTCGAAGCAGCGTGTCGCACAGGTAGGCCGGGTAGAGCACGCAGGTGTCAAGGAACGCCGGGAACGCCACCATGACCGGCTGTCACCTCGACGGCGGGGAGTCGAGAGTGATCTCGTACAGGTCGTCGTCCTCGGCATCGACGGCCATCTGGTCCAGGGCGCGGCGGCGTTCGGTGCGGGTGCGTTCGGAGTAGTCGAGGATGTCACGCAGCAGGACCCGTCGATGCCGACCGCGCAGGCTGTGCGGAATCTCGCCGTCGGTGAGCAGGCGGACCAGCGTGGGTCGTGAGATGTTGAGCAGGTCAGCGGCTTCCTGGGTGGTCAGCATCGTGTTGTGCGGGGCGATCGAGATGGCCATGCCCTGGGACAGGGCGCCGACGACGTCACGCAGCAGTTCGTAGAGTTCGGCCGGGATGTCGAGCTGCGAACCATCCGGGCCCACCAGCTTCGCTCGGGCGGGGGCCTCGGCGGCAGCCATACCGCGCGCGAAGCGCACCAGGTCGGCGGGGTTTTCCGGCGGCAGAACGGTCCGTTCACGCAGGGTGCTCGACATGGAGCCAGCATACCGCTATTCGAAAAATCCGAAAGGCCGCTACGGCTTGACGAATCCCAGCGCCCGGTAGCCGGGCATACGGCGCTGCAGCGAAACGGCAAGGATCGGCGTCGCCGGATCGTGGTAGTCATGCACCTCCGCGACGTCCTTTCCGGGCGCCGCGCGGATGACCCGGCCGGCGCACTGGACCAGCAGGCCGTCGAAGGAGATCGGCCCGGCCAGGAACAGGGTGTCGAGTACGGGTGCGTCGAAACCTTCGCCGATGAATGGCGTGGTGCCGATGACGAGGATCCCGTCGCCGCCCTTCGCCTCAGCGAGCCGGTCGACTGCAGCACGCCGATCCGCGGCGGTCAGTCCGCCCTGTAACAGGAGTGCTTGATATCCGCGATCCGCGAGGAGCGAAGCCAGAGCTTCGACATGGGCGACCCGGCGGGTCAGCACGAGACAGTTGCGCCCCTTGGTGAGGGCAGCCGCGACGTCGTCGACGATCTGGGCGTTTCGTGCTTCATCCCCGATCATGGAGCGGTGCACGGCCGCCAGTACGCCCGGTGACGACAGGTCCTACTCATCAGCCCGGAACCGGGTCTCGTGCACGAACAACAGGCGACGCGGACCGGCTTCTTACTGCCACACGGCGGCGAGCGTATCCGGGTCCTCGTCGGTCACGGTGTGCCGAACAGGGCCGAGCTGCCAGGTCACGAGTTCACCCAGGCCGTCACGGCGGGCCGGTGTCGCGGTGAGCCCGAGCCAGAACTGCGCGCCGATCCGTTTGACCGCATGGTGTCCTGGCCCCGCAGCTCCAGCAGACGCGACAACCGATGGTTCTCCGCCCGTAACCGCTCCAGCTCACGACGCAGCCGAGCGACCTCGTCGTCAGTCACCGCGTCGACGGATACCACCGGCCAATCGTCACACGCCGGTCACCGCGAACCCGACAGTCGACTCAGCCCAGCCGGGCCCGGTCGAAACGGTCGATCAGGCTCGGCTTACGGGCATGACGCTCCCTCAGCCGCGTCATCTGCTCCGCGAACTCGAAGATCTCGCCCTCCCTTACCGCCAGCGCCTGAAGATCCAGAAGCAGGGTCACCGCCGCGTCATAGTCCTTCGGACGCTTCGTCGCGATCAACTCGTCCACCTGGTTCCAAGTGCGGACCGGGTTCCGTGCCAGCTTGTCCAAGCGATGCTCGCGGGCCGCGTCGGCCGCTTCCTCACGACGCTGACGTTCGGCCGCCTCTCGCTCCCGCTTCTGTTGCTGCCGTGTAGCCCAACGTTCCTCAGCGGCAGCGAGCAAGTCCCCGGCGGTCCGTCCCTCTCCGGCAGGCGACTCCTCCGTCACACCGTGGAACCGCCGCAGCAACTCCGACCGCAGCAACCCGGCATCCCCGCGCAGCACCCGCAGCAGCACCTCGTCCTTGTCCGCGGCCGGCAGGGCCTTCACCCATCGCCGCAGTTCGACTGAGGAGGGCGCCTTCTCGTTCAACGGTCGGCTCGCCGTTGCCGCCGCGTCCAGCAGATCGGGATCCAGGCGAAGGAAGTCGGCCAAGGCCCGCAACGGCCCGCTCAGCTTCGCCAGCCCGGCCGGGACCGCAGGCTCCGGCTCTTCATCATTCAACTCACGGTTCTGCACACACAGCAGCCAGGCCAGATACAGCAGCCGCCGATCTCCGCCGGCCAGCTCCGCCCGGACCGGCACGATCGCCGCGAGCCGTCCTTCCTCGTCCCACCATTCCTCGTCGCCCTCCTCGTCCTCACTTCGAAGATCGAGGATCAGATGGGTACGGGTCGCCCAGGAAGCTGCCGAGTCGCCGACACAGAACCTCTCCGCCGTTTCCGGGTCCAGCACCGCTCGGGGCAGTCTCAACATGATCCGCCGCGTGCCCCAGTTCGCCAGATACAGGTGCGCGTCGAAGTACCGTTCCATCCACTTTGCTGGATCGGCCTTGAGATCGCCCCACTGATAATCGTTGACGAAACTCGATGACGTGATCCGCCCTCGCGACGACACCGCCCGCAACTCGCCCTGCTGCTTCGCCGTCAAAGCCTCGTCAAGCGCTACGAACTCGTAGTACTGGTACTCGCTCACTGTGCGCCCGCCCACCACCGGTACGCCTCGATCCACTGCGCACCATCCGGCACGGGATTCGGCAATGGAAGATCCAGAATCCCGATCGCCTGCCGTAGCCGGCCACAATGGCAGATCGCCACGATCCCCGACGAACGCAGATCCACCTTCCGGACCACCACCGGCACGCCGAGAACCTCGGTCTCGAACGGCACCGCCAAGTCGCCCTCAATCATGGCGAACAGGCCACTGAGCTGCTCAGGCTCGTCGTAGCAATCCACGACCGCCTCGGCGACCAAGGCATCGAGCTCGGCATCACTGAACGAAGACACCCGCGCAGGATAGAGAACCGCCTTCGGCGCCTCGCCAGCAGCCGACGACAGCGAACCACCGGGCTGCGGTTCGCATGCAAGATCAAAGTGGGCCGCCCGGGACTCGAACCCGGAACCTAAGGATTAAAAGTCCTCAGCTCTGCCATTGAGCTAGCAGCCCGCGCTGATCAGGTTACCCGACGGCCATAAGTTAGTCGGGGCAGCCTTGTCTTTCGCGGAACCTGGCACTTGGCCCGACGTGGTCGTGGCCGTGGAGTGGATCGACGAGGAGGACCGACTGCCACTCGCGGGCGGAATTCGCGAACCCCGTGCCTCGTGCTCATCGTTGGAAGGCACGTTCCCCTGATCGGAAGGTGCCTTTCCATGCGTTCCACTGTCTGTGTCGCAGCGTGTTTGCTTGTCCTCGCTGCCCCGGCACTGTCCGCCTCCGCGGCGACCCCCGTACCACCGCCGGTTTCGTTCGTCGCCGCCGGTAGCGTCCCGGTCAGGGCGGGTTTCCTGCTGGGTGACGTGACCGGTGACGGCGACCCGGATCTGGTCACCGGCTCGGCCATCTACCTTGGTGCCGCCGGTGCCACCTTCCGCAAGGGCCCCACCGTCGCCCTGCCCGGGGCGCGCTATCTGGGTGACGTGAACGGCGACGGGCGCGACGACCTGATCGCCGTCGACAGCCCCGCCGAGCTGCTGCACATCGGGTACGGCACGAGTCGGGGCACCTTCACGGCCGGCCCGGATGTCTCCGTCGACCTCGGCCCGGGCCGCCGTGACGCCGGTGCGGTCGTGGTGTCCGACTTCAACGGTGACGGTCACCCGGATCTCGCCGTCGCCCGGACGCAGAGCGGCGTGATCACGATCTTCCTCGGATCGGCCGGTGGCGTCTTCACCCGCGGCGCCGGCGTGGCGCTGACCGTCAGGCATTACATCAACGTGATCGACGCGGCTGACCTGGACCGCGACGGCCACGTCGACATCGTGGCCGATTCCAACCCGGACCACGGCGAGGGACACGGGATCGACGTCATCCGCGGCAACGGCGACGGGACCTTACAGCCCCCACGGTCCATCCTGGGAATTCCGGCGGACGAGCCACAGGTCGGCGACTTCAACGGCGACGGCAACCCGGACGTCGCCTACCGCCGGGACAACGACCTGATGATCGGGCTCGGCGACGGGCAGGGCACCTTTGCTTCCACCGTTCCGATCCCCGTGCCGGTGGCCGACCCACCGCCGTACCGCTGGTTCCCGACATTTGGAGATGTCGACGGGGACGGCCGCACGGACATTGTCGCGGCCGCTGGGACCTCCGACGCGACGGTGTTGCTGAGCCACGTCGCCGCGGACATGGAGTGCACCGCGGGCGGGGGCAGCGTGACCGTCCCGGCCGGCGCGACCATTCGTAGCGACAACCCCGTTCTGCTCCCGCCGGCCACTATCACAGTGAATGGTCGGATCATGACCGTACGGCCGGTCGCCGGCCGTTCCGGCAAGGCCGCCCTGACCGTCACGCCACCCACTGGTCCAGCGCTCTCCTTCACCGTCCGTGCCGGTGCGTCCGGGGACGACAGCATCACCGGCACGGACGGGCGTGACCTCGTCTTCCCCGGCAACGGACGGGACAAGGTCAGCACCCTCGGCGGTGACGACCTGGTCTGTGACGCAGGCGGCGACGACCGGATCACCACCGGTGCGGGCAACGACGTGGCCTCCGGCGGCGTGGGCAGCGACATCATCGTCACCAACGCGGGCACGGACACCCTGCTCGGCGGCCCCGGCGACGACAAGCTCACCGGCGGCCCCGGCGCGGACCGCTTCAGCGGCGGCGTCGGCCGCGACACCGCCGACCTCACCCCAGCACAGGGCGACACCCAGGACGGCACACTCCCCTGACAGCACGCTGACCGGCGTCCCTGAGCGCCGACAGCTCGACCAGGAGCTCCGAAAGGGCGGCCAGGTCGCAGGCGCACAGCGGGATGCGGACGGCGGACGGCTCCTCGATGGAGTACACCCGGCCGCCTTCGCCTCGTTCGCGGCCGGGTCACCCGACCTGAACGCCATCAGCGCCGCGTCCATGTCGGACTCGGTGGCATCTATGCTGCCGCGTTGTGAATGACGAGACGGCCGTGACCTTCCAAGCCCGTACCGAAGAGTGGATGTATCTGGCGATTTTTACCCGCCTGTTCCGGGCCCGAGCCTGGGCCATGGCAGGGGTCGCGTCCCTGGTCCCGATCTTCTGGCTCGTGAAAGGTGATTGGACCGGCGTCGTGATCGGCGTGGTCATTGCCGGTGGCATGGTGTTGTGGGCACCCCGCTATGCGGCCTCGATGGTGGTCAAGCGGGATCCTGCCAAGATCGGACACATCGTTGCGTACCGGGTCGACCACGACGGGATTCACACGACGGCCGGGTTCGAGACCACGTCCTGGCCCTGGTCGAGAATCACCAAAGTCGAGCAGTGGCGCGGCCAGGTGGCTTGTTTCATGGGACGGCGCCGGATCATCACCCTCCCGACCGGCTCGCTGAACGCCGATGAAAAGGCCCGGCTCCTCACTCTGCTGCACACCCGCGGTATGGCCGCCAGGTCGGCGCCCAGCGAGCTATGACCAGCCAAGGCCAGCCTCGGGGCCATCCGCTCGTTCTATAGCGGCAGTCCTGCGGCCCTGGCACACCACTCCGACCGGATTGGGTCAAAATTCGCTCACGGACGCCCTGGAACTTCGTCCTCCCGGCGACGGGTCGTAACCGTTTCGTCGTATCGAGATTTCGCTCTATCGGATACGGTCAATGATCTTCATCGGTGTCATGGGAGAGATCATGCATAAGCGCGCCATCAGGGCGATGCTCGCGGCGGGCGTGCTGGCTGCCGGGTCCGCGGCCTTCATCTACGCCGCTACCGGGTCGGCGTCGGCCGGAACCGGGCCGACCATGCTGACCGAGCAGCAGCGGCACGCGATCGGCGGCTATCACGCCGATCGGATGGTCGTCGACGGGGTGCACCAGCGACTGCTGATCGCCGACGACGTGGCGCACCGCATCCTCGCGGTCAGGTACGACGGCACGATCGCGGCTGAGGTGGCCCTCCCCGAGGGATCCAACGCCGGCGACCTTCGGCTCACGGCCGACTCGAGCCGGCTGTGGGCAACCCTCCCGGGCGCCAACCAGATCGTCTCCTGGGACGCGGCCACCCTCGGCGACGCCACGCCGTACCCGGTCGACGTCCGCGACCTCGGCCACCTCACGCTGGCCGGCGGCACACCCTGGTTCACGTACACCATGAACAACTTCGCCTCGCTCGACCCGGTCACCGGCCAGATCGCCACGCACATCATCGGCAAGGGCAACGATGCGTCGGCGTCGCCTCGGCAACCGCTGATCGCCACCAACCCGGCCGACCCGAACCAGTTGGCGCTGACCTACGCCAACACCCGGACGACGCTCTTCCGCTACGACACCAGTGGCACCATGACGGCGCCGGCCACCACCGAGACCGGCGTTCTCTCCGCGCACAATTCCCTGGAATACACTCCCGACGGCTCGATGATCTACGTGGCCGGCAGCGGCGGCGTCTACTACACCTGGGCCGACGATCTGACCACCATCTCGGCCCGCACCATCGCCCTGGACGGCGCGGCCCGGGTGGCGACCACCAACAGTTGGGTCGCGACCGGCGCCAGTGACCTGCGCCTCTTCCCGGTCGCCGAGACGGCCGCCACCCGTGAGTTCGACTTCCCCGCCGCGGCCACCGTGGTCGACCTCGGGTGGGGGACCGGCGGCGGACAGCTCTTCGCGATCACCACCGACCCGACCGGCGCGCAAAGCCTCTGGGTCATCGACCAGCCCACGTCGACACCGACGCCGACGCCGACCGCTCCGGCTAGGGTCGCGCCGGCACTGAGCCTGAACCGGAACGGGAGCGTCAACGCGTACGGCGCCACGGTGACGATGACGGCGCACCTCGGCGCCACCGACCGGAACCGGACCGTAGAGATCTGGGCCGACCCGTACGGCTCCGACCGGCCACGCACCCTGATCAAGAAGGGCGTGGTGGACGGCGCGGGCAACCTCAGCGTCAGCTACAAGCTGACCCGCAACACCACGTTCAGCGCGGTCTTCGCCGGTGACGCCCGGTACACCGCCCGGACGGTCACCTCGGCGGTGAACACCAAGGTCGCCGTCGCCACCACGGTCGCGAAGCACTACAGCGTCAAGAATTCGTACTACTACGTGCGCAAGACCCGGAACCCCACCTTCAGTACGACGATGACGCCGTACCCGGGACGTACCGAGCGGTTGACCTTCCAAAAATACGCCGGCGGCAAGTGGGTGGCGTGGAAGACCGGCACCTACAAACTGAGCTCGGCCGGCAAGTACACCTACACCCTCACCGGAACCCACCAGACCGCGGTGAAGTACCGGGTCTCGGCCGCGTACCTGACCGGCACCTCCGGCGACCGAGCCAACTACACCTCGTCCGGGGCCTGGAAGTACTTCATCTTCAGCAAATGACGCCCCGATCACCACAAGGCGGGCGGCTTCGTGGCGCCGACTCCCGTGGATGGCCATGCGGTCGTGCCCACATCTCCTCCCCGGGGGATCGGGTTTCCCATTAGCGGCTGTGCGGCCCGGCGAGTCTATCTACGCTCCACGCATGTCCAGGCAATCACTGTTCGACGGAGTCGTTTCCGTGGCCAACTCACAACTGTACGTAGTGAGCGGGGACGACTATCCGGAGGACGACCCGGTGGAGGCGTCGTTCGACGGCCAGCGCAACGGGCTGTGTGGCGCGGCCCGTCCCGGCTTCCTGCTCCTAGCGACCGGGCGTTACACCGGTGACCTGGCGTTCCTGGTCGAACGCCACGACACCGCCCCGCCGCTCGATCCACAGTGGGAGGAGGTCGTGGAGGCGTCGTTCCGTCCGGCGGCCGAGTCGGTGACGCTGGCCGAATCGGGCGCCCCGAGACACCTGCCGCTCGCGCTCGAACGCGTGGACCACCGCGTCCGGTACTGCGCAATCGGCTTCAGCGACACCATCAACGACCCGTACGACAGATCGGGCCATGAGCATCACCTGCTGCAGTTCTGGCCGGCGCCGCCGGATTCCGACCGGGTGCTGCGGGTGACCTCGCCGGAAGCGGCGGAATGGCACAAGCAATTCGGCGGCCACTAGAAGCCGTATCGCCGGCCGCGCTCGCCCCAGCTACGTGCGGGCGGGCGGGCGGGCGGGCGGGCGGTGAGTCATACAGCAGCGGCGCCCCCGACATCGGGTCTCGCACCGGGGTCCTACGGGCCAGCCTTGGCCGCGGACCGAATGGGGGATCCTCGGCCTTGCCGCGACCCCGTAACGTGCTCCCGACATCACTCCACGTTGGACCATGGAGGGCCATGTGAGGGCACGTCACGTTGCGGTGGTCACCGCTGTGCTGGTCGCGCTGGCCGGGTGCGGTGGCGCATCGGAAGCGGCCACCGACACGCCGGCCGCGAAAGCGCCGGCCGCCGCGGCGGCTACCGATTCAGATCTTCCGCCCGAGCCGGACGCCGCGACCGCCAAGGCCTATGTAGCGGCGCTGAAGAAGATCGACCCGGAGATCGTCGGTGACGACGAGGAGCGGGTGATCGGTCGCGGTCGCAACGAGTGCAGCACGGTGAAGAGCAACTCGAATGACGAGGATGAGCTCATCAAGTCGACAAATCAAAGATTCTCGACACCGGACAAACCAGACGGCTTCGGTACGAAGAAAGCGACGAAAATCCTGGCAGCGGTACGCAAATACCTCTGTCCTACCTACTGACGTTCCCGAAACGTGTCGTGGGGGCCCGTCGATGACGAGGCCCCCACGATCATTCAGTCGTTCAGTGAATGTTCCACACGCTCCGGGACGGCGCCCACGCGCTACCCGAACCGCGCGTGACCTTGCAGCTGTACTGGATGTCGTAATACGAGTAGGAGAATCGTTCCTGAGTCATACCCCGGTCCACCGTGACCGTCGACTTCTTAGGAACGGTGACTTCGATACTTTCGCCCTTCACCAACGTTTTCGACAGCGAGATCGAGCCGGTGATCTCCGCCTTGGCCTCCGCGAAGATCCAGGCCTTGGCCGACGCGGAAACGGTCGCCGACGTCCCCATCGTGTACGTGACGGTGTCCGTGATCGTGGCGGTGAGTTTCGCCGCGACGTTCCGGTTGTTCCGGACCTGGGTGCCCGACCCGTACCGGACGCTGTTCTTGGTGTTCTTGACGGTGACCGTGCGCCGCGGCACGCAGGGTCCCATGATCGGGCCGCTGGCCGCCGCCCTGCTGCCGGACTTGGCCGCGACCGGCGTGGTGGCGTCCTCCTCGACCTCGTTCACGTCGGCGAACTGCGGGTCCGCCGGGACGTCGCCGGCCTCGACCGGGTCGTTCTCCAGCTGGTCAGCCGTGGAGTAGATCGGGTTGCCATCGTTGTCGTACCCGATGACCGCCGCCTTGCCGTCCAGGGTCAGAGCAAACTTGTCACCGGCGACCGGCTGGCCATCATAGGGGCGCAGCACGTGGTCCGCGCCCAGCGTCGCGTACCCGTAGAACGTGGTGAAGATCTTCCCGGTGTCGGTGGGGCTGGTGATCAGGAGCGGGATCAGCCCGCTGGGCTCGCGGGCGGTGTCGAGGGCTTCCGGATAGGCGATCCAGGTGTCGAAGGACCCGTCCTCCCAGGAGTATCCCCACCCGATCTCCCGGGTGGCATTACTCTCACTGCCATCGCTCACCGAAACTGTGAGAACCACATCCGGAACAGGCTGCCCAGCTGAATTCTTGACGAATCCGGTCAACAGCACAGCCGGGTCGTCAGCCGCATTGGCAACAGAAGGTGCAGCAGCCACGACGCACATCGCCGACACTAAAACGGCAACACAACGTCGCGCCACCACGGCGCTATTCTTGAACAAGACTTCCCCCGTCCAGTCCGATACGTCGGCCACGTGAACGCCGGCGCTTTTGGTGTCGCCATCTTGAGTCGCCGCAACGATGGACGTCAAGGTTTCGGGGACCACCCCGGCGCGGATGCGGAATTCAGCAAAAGAATTTGATCAAGCCGCTCGGGCCTCCCATTGCTACCGATGCCGGTTCCCCGGGTTCAGCTCCCACTCCCCCTGCCGCGACGGGCTGCGGCCGCAGAAGCCCGGTGTGACGCCGCATCCATAGTGGAACCACCTTGCCTGTTCGGTTCGCCGTCATACTTGATCGATGTTGATCACCAGGCCGATGGTTGCCGGAGCAGTGGTCGCCCTTGCCGGCCATGGCCTTGCGGTCGTAGCCACAATCGCCGTCGCTGTCGCCGCCGCCGGCGGCACGGACGTCGACCTGGACGCCGGGGGGAGATTCGCGGCCGTGGTCTTCATGGCTTGCACTTATGGCGTCGCCCAGATGATCTTGTTGGTCGTCTGCGTCGCATCGTGGAGCCGCCTCGGCTCCGGATCCTTGCCGGGCATCCTCACCGGTTGGGTTCTGGGCATGGCAGCGACCATGTTCTACCTGTGCGGAGGGTTCGGCACCTGAAACTGTGGCGGATCGGCTGAACCGATCCGGGTCCGGGCGCTCTACGTTGACGGGATGCCTGAGACGTTCGAGGTCGACCGGGTCGACCGCATCGCGGACATCCTTTTCGGCGTCGCGACGGCGAAGGGACTGATCGGCTACGGCCCACTCGCGAAGCGGGTGGCCACCCGGGCGGATTTCCTCAGCCAACCACTGGACAAGGTCTCCCGCCGAGCGTTCGACAAGGGTGAGCCCTTGTGGAGCGCGCTGGTCGTCTCCCGCCGCACCGACCGGCCGAAGTTGCGCTTCTACGGCCTGGCCCGAACGATCCGGCCCGAATATGCCGCGCTGGGCGACGAAGAACTGTGGGCGCAGGAACGCGACCGCTGCTACAAAGCGGCCTCCTGAAGCCACGGTCACGGTCACCAGCTACGGCATGAGGTTCGGTTTCTTGACGGTGGCCGCCCATCGGGCCAGGAGTAGCAGGACTGCCACCTCGGCCAGACCCAGGATCCGTTCGACCGTGCCGAGCGGGATGGCTCGCCACCAGCGCACCCCCGTCCAAGGCTCGGACAGCAACGCCCAGAGGATCGGGGTGAAGCAGACCAGCGCGCCCACCCCCGCCACGACAACGAGCAGCCGCCGCCGGGGCAAGCCGGCCAGAATCGCGGCGACCGGCAGGCTCAGAAATGCCACCACGCTGGCCACCCGGTGGATGTCGCCACCGACTGACGGGCCCGCGCACCACCCGGCTGGGTTTCTTCGAGATCGTCTTCCGGGGTGGGAAGGTCTCCTACCGGCAGCGGGAGACGCTCGATCTGCCGTCGACGTTCACACTGCGCGACGGCACGTCCTGGACCCCGTGTGAGGATCCGGGTGAGGGCCCGCAGATCGAGGGCATGGTCATCGATCCGCGGAGCAACGTGCTGTACGCGAGCCAGGAAGATGTCGCCCTCTGGCGGATCGACCTGCGCACCAAGCGCCGCACCGCCGTCGAGTACGTAGCCGAGTTCGGCGCCCCCTACGACGCCGACTGCGCACCAACCGGCCCGGGTGAAGGCGGCCGGATCCACGCCGATGTCGAAGGCGCCACGATCCACGGCGACTACCTGCTCGCGTCGAGCCAGGGTGACAGCCGTTTCTACGTCTACGACCGGCGCACGAACCGCCCGTTGACCAGCTTCGTCGTGACCGACGGCGCGAGGACCGACGGCGTCCAGCACTCGGACGGCGCCGCCGCGGTCAGCACGCCACTGCCCGGCTACCCGGCCGGCCTACTCGTCCTGCACGACGGCGAGAACACCCCGGATGACGGCCGGGTCAGCACCGGATTCAAGTACGTGGACTGGCGCCGGCCCGGGCTGGCATAGCCGCCAGGAATCCCTCGACCGACACTGACCAGGGAAACTGTTCGGCGCGCGCCCGGGCCGCGATCCGCCGGCCCGGGCGTTCGAGCAGCACCTGGACGGCCCGTGCCATCGAGCGGCCGTCGGTGCCCGCCCGCCCGGCGGACCCGATGACCTCGGGGAGCGCGCTCGCGGCGTGCACCACTGCCGGCGTACCCGATGCCAGGGCCTCCAACGCACCCAGCCCGAACGTCTCGATCGGTCCCGGCGCGACAGCGACGTCCGCCGTCGCGAGCAGCGCGGCCAGCTCCGCTCTGTCCCGCAGATGCCCGAGGAACCGCACCGGCAGGCCACGCTCCGCCGCCTCGGCCTGCAAAGACGGCCGCAGCGGACCGCCACCGGCAACGACCAGCACTGCCGGAACACCCCAGGACCGCAGCGCGGCGACCGCATCGAGCGACAACCGCGGCCGTTTCTCCGCCGACAAGCGCCCGCAATGCACCACCAGGACGTTACTCTCGGCCGCCCAGCGCCGCCTCAGCGCGGGGTCATGGCGGTCAGGCGAGAACAAATCAAGATCCACTCCGAGGGGTACGCGCGCCACGTCGCGAATCCCCAGACGCTCGAACTCCGCGGCGGCCCAGCCCGTGGTCGCCAGGATCCGATCGAACTGCGCGGCGCTGCGGGCGTTGAGCCGGTCGGCCACCCAGCGGGCCTGACCCGCTCCGAACAGCCGAAACAGCCCGTCCAAGCTTACATGCGAGACCATCATGGACGGTACGCCGTACGAGCGCGCCCACCGTCCCACCCACCGCAGCGTGCTGCGATGGGAGACCTCGAGCTGGTCGGGTCGCAGCCCTCGCAGCGTGTCGGCGAGCCGGGCCCGGTCGATCAGCACCCGGTACCCGCCCATCCCGGGCACCTCGGGCCCCGGCAACGTGATGACCAGCCCCTGCGACGTCTCGGTCTCGCTGTACCGGATCCCCGGATGCACCAGCACCGCCTCATGCCCGGCCCGCTGATACCCGGCCCCGAGCTCCCGCAGCGCAACCCGCAACCTACCCGACCGCTCAGTAATGAAGTTCGCCAACCGCACGATTCTCATGCCGGCACCAGCGTCCGGGAGAGAGCCGCTTCGTAGTGGGTGATCAGCTCGTCGCCGACAGCGGCCCAGGTGCGGCCCTCGATCGCGACGCGGCCCGCGGCCCCGAGCAGCGCCCGCCGCTCCGGGTCCTCGACCAGGCCCGCGATCGCCGTGGTGAACCCGTCGGCCCGGAACGGCGGCACCAGATGACCGGTCCGCCCCTCGTGCACCAGGTCCAGCGGCCCACCCGCGGCCGGCGCCACCACCGGCAGCCCGCTCGCCATCGCCTCCTGGATCGCCTGCCCGAACGTCTCGTACGGCCCGGTGTGCGCGAACACGTCCAGGCTCGCGTAGATCCGGGCCAGCTGGTCACCGTGCCGGGCACCGAGGAAGACCGCGTCCGGCAGCGCCCGCCGCAACGTGGCCGCGTTCGGGCCGTCGCCGACCACGACCAGCCGTACCCCGGGAAGCCGGCTCGTCGCCGCCAGCAGCTCGACCTGTTTCTCGACCGCGAGCCGTCCCACGAACCCGACCAGCGTCTCGCCGTCCGGGGCCAGCGCCCGCCGGATCGCCGCACTGCGCCGCCGCGGGTGGAACCGCACGTCGTCGACCCCGCGCCGCCACAGGTGGACCCGCCGCACCCCGTGCGCGCCCAGCGCCGCCACCGACTCGGTCGACGGGGCCAAGGTCCGGAACGAGGAGTTGTGCACCGCCCGGATCCAGGCCCAGGCCGCGTTCTCGGTCATGCCGACCCGGCCTCGGCAACGAGGGGATCCGGACCACGGGATAGGGCAGCGCGGGAATCTTCTCCCCCGCCGCGCGCGGCGCGACGACGAGCGGCTCGTGTCCACGCCGCAGCAGGTGTTCGGCCGCCCGCACCACCGAATGGGCGACCCCGTTCACGTCCGGCAGGAAGGACTCCGTCACCAGGGCGATTCGCATGCGCTGAGAATGATCGGCGGTCGAGGCCCGTAAGAGGTGCGGGTCATGGCCGGGAAGGGAACTCGCGGCGACAAGAACGCTGTTCGCCCGTGCTTCCCCTGGCGTTTCCCGTTCCTCGGCGACAGTGATCTTCGTGGAACGACGTCATCTTCTCCGCGCGGCCGTTGCCGCGCCCCTGCTCGCCGCGCCGCTGCCGTTCAGCGAGCTCGCTTCCGCCTCCCCCAAGGAGAACGCGGACACCCGTTTCGCCCTTGCGGTGCTGCCGGACACCCAGTACCTCTTCGATGCGGACAGCTCCGACCCGGCACCGTTGCGCGAGACGTTCCGGTACCTCACCGAGGAACGGTCGGTCGCGTTCATGACGCACCTCGGTGACGTCACCGAACACGGCACCGAATACGAGATCAAGCTCGCCAGCGAGACGTTCAAGCGGATCGACGGCAAGCTCCCGTACAGCGTTCTCGCCGGTAATCACGATGTCAGCGGCGACGACCAGCGCGGGAGTACCGCGTACCTGAAGGCTTTCGGCCCGTCGCGTTTCGCCCGGATGAAAACGTTCGCCGGCGCTTCCCCGGACGGCTACAACAGCGCCCACGTGCTGACCGCGGGCGGCCGCCAATGGCTGATCCTCGCGCTCGACTGGCGCATTTCCGACGCCGGTCTCGCCTGGGCGCAGGGCGTCCTCAAGGCTCATCCCCGCGTTCCGGCGATCGTCACCACCCACGACCTGGCCTACGCCGACGACGCCGGGGTGGCCGCTCTCTCGGGCAACGGCCAGCGTATGTGGGACCGGCTCATCACCAAGAACGACCAGATCTTCCTGACCCTGAACGGCCACTACTGGCCGCCCGGTCGCACCGTGCTCAAGAACGACGCCGGAAACGACGTCCACGTGCACATCACCAATTACCAGGACCGCTATTACGGCGGCGCGGCGATGATCCGGACGTACACGTTCGACATGGCCCGCAGCACCATCGACGTCGAGACGTTCTCGCCGTGGTTCCTCAGCAAGAAGGAATCCGAGCGCACCCCGCTCGAGGCCGAGACCCTGGAACTCACCGGCCCGGCCGACCGGTTCAGCATCGACCTCGATTTCGACGTACGGTTCGCCGGTTTCGCCCCGCCTGTTCTCCCGGCTCCCCGGCCGGCTTCCGCGGTCGTCGACCGGCACACGGTCGCCTACTGGCGATTCGACGGCGCCGGCCAGACGGTCACCGACGGCTCCCGGGTGCGAGACCTGAGCGGGCACGACAACGACCTTTATGTACGCCGACTGGCGAACAGTGGCCCGGAAACGCTGACCCTCTCCACGGAACACCACGAGGGCCAGCCCGCTCACGCCAGTCTCCGTTTCGACGGCGGCAAGAACCCCGACCACGGAGCCATTCTGCGTACGGGCGACCAGGCCCCGTTGAACAGCATGAAATTCCTCGGCGGCTACACCATCGAACTGTTCGTCAAACTGCCCGAGCCGTTCGAGGGCGATCACGCGTGGATGGGCCTGTTCAACTGGGAGGGCCGGATGGGCGACGCGGGCAAGACCAACGGCTACGACCCGCTCGAACCGACCTGCAGCATGAGCCTCTCGGGTGAGCGTTTCCTGCAGTACGTCGTCTATCCGCACGTCGAGGACGCCAGCCCCACCTCGTGGAGCCACGCCCTGCCCGTCGGCCGGTGGATGCACGTCGCGGTCGTCAACAACGGCAGCCGGACCACCGTCTACATCGACGGCTCGAAGATCGCCCGCAACCCGGCCCAGCCGTCGCACGGCATCGCCACCCTCGGCCGCCCGTTCGTCCTCGGCGCCCAGTCCTACGACCTGCGGTACGGCCAGGGCTTCTACGGCTGGATCGGCGACGTCCGCATCACAGACCGGGCATTGCGCCCCAAACAGTTCCTGCGCGCCTGACCTTCGCGCGTCGTAGGGTCGGGGTATGGCGACAACCGTGACCCGCCCGCTCGCGGACGCGCTCCCCGACCTCGACTTCGTCACCGACCCCGATGTCCTGGCCGCACTCAGCCACGACGACGCCGAGTGGGCACCGGTCGGCAGCGCCCTCGCCGCCGTGCGCCCCCGCACCACGGCGCAGGTCCAGGCGGTCGTGGCGGAATGCGCCGCCCGTGGCATCCCGGTCGTCACCCGCGGCGCCGGCACCGGCCTGTCCGGCGGTGCCAACGCGGTCGACGGCTGCCTCGTGCTCGACCTGTCGAAGATGAACCGGATCCTCGAGATCGACCCCGACAACATGATCGCCGTGGTCCAGCCCGGCGTCGTCAACAACGACCTCAAAGCCGCCGTCGCCGAGCACGGCCTCTGGTATCCCCCGGACCCGGCCAGCGCCCCCTGGTCCACCATCGGCGGCAACGTCTCCACCAACGCCGGCGGCCTCTGCTGCCTCAAATACGGCGTGACCCGTGACTACGTGCTCGGTCTCGAGGCCGTCGTGGGCGGGCCCGCCGGTTCCTACGGCACCCCGGTCCGCCTCGGCCACCGCACCACCAAAGGCGTCGCCGGGTACGACATGGTCGGCCTGTTCGTCGGGTCGGAAGGCACCCTGGGCGTCATCACCGAGATCACCCTGCGACTGCGGCCGGCGCGCGCGGAGGCACCTCGTACGGTGGTCGGCGCTTTCGGCAGCATCGTGGCCGCCGGCAACGCGGTCGCCGCGACCACCCGCCTGGGTCTGCTGCCCACCGCCCTCGAACTCCTGGACCGGGCGTGTCTGCAAGCGGTCGAGGAATGGAAGCATCTCGGCCTGTCCGCCACCGCGGAAGCCCTGCTCCTGGCCCAGATCGATACTCCCGGCCAGGCCGGCGACGACGAGGCCGCGGCCCTGACCCGCTGTTTCCTGGACGCCGGCGCAGAATGGGCCGAACAGTCCACCGACGAATTCGAGGCCGAAGCGCTGTTCTCCGCCCGGCGCCTCGCCTACCCCGCACTGGAACGCCTCGGCCCGGTCCTCACCGAGGACGTGTGCGTGCCCCGCTCCGCGGTCCCCCGCATGCTCGCCACGATCGAGGAGATCGCGGCCCGGCACCAGGTGGCCATCGCGACGATCGCCCACGCCGGCGACGGAAACCTGCACCCCCTCATCCGTACGCCATCCGGGGACGAGCAGGCGCGAGCGTCAGCCCAGGCGGCCTTCGAGGAAATGTTGACGGCGGCGATCGCCCTGGGCGGCACGGTGACCGGGGAGCATGGGGTCGGCCTGCTCAAACGGGCCGGACTGCGCCAGGAGCAGGAACCCGCGGTGCTGGCCATGCAGCAGGCGGTCAAGCAAACGCTGGATCCACTGAACCTCTTCAATCCGGGAAAGGTCCTCGGCGATCCCGCTCAGGTGGTCGACGTCACACTCTGACGGGGCTAGGCTTGCGCTCCGGCAAACGTCGGGTGACGGAAGGCAGACCATGTCGAACACCGCGGTCGACGTCCGAACCGACCACGACGGCAGCATCGTGGTCCAGCCCCACGGCGCGATGGACCTCGACTGTGCGGTTCACTTCCGCCAGATCCTCGTCCATACGGTACGAAGGGTCCGCCCCCTGCGCCTGATCCTCGACCTGACCGACGTCCCCGACATGGACCCCATCAACCTGGGCACCCTGGCCGCCCTCTGTGACCTGGCCGACGACCACCAGGTAGCCGTCTTCATGGAACACTCGTCGGCGACGATGGCCACCCAGCTCACCGCCGCCGGAGTCCCACCACAACGTCTCCGCCCCCGGCCGTCTCACCCTCTCGTGACGGTGAGGTCGGAAACCCCCGCGGCGGCGTCGATGTCGAACCGATCCTGAGCCACGTCCCACCCCGGCGCCGAAAACACGGTGCCGCCGGCCACCCCGGAATGGCTGACCCCGTCAACGGTGACCACCGCGGCACCCTGCCGAGCAGTGACCCGAACCGGCGCAGCCCCACCCAGGTGAACCACCATCCGGCCGGCCCCACCGCTCATGGTCACCCGCTGTGTGCCCGAGGCAGCCGGCAGAACGATCTCCGCCCGGCTGGTCCCGGCACTGAGCTCCACATCCCCACCAGGCCCACCACTGAGATCAACGGCCTGCTCACTGGCGCCCCCGGCCAACCGGATCTGCCACCTAACGTCCCGCGCCAGCACCACGGTCACCATTGCCGGACCAGAAAGCCCACTGCCCCGGAGCCCGGCCAGCACGGTGTTCCCGTCAACGGCAACCGACGGCGCGACCTTCGAATCAGCCGGTGTGGCGACACTGAAGAGGTCACCACCGAGGTCGCCCAGGCTGACCCGCACAATATCGGCCCCGTCGACGAGCTGAAAGACCGACGGCGTAGCCGAATACCCGGAGCCGCCCCGCACCTCATGGCCGGCTTCACCCGGGCTGGCCTGCCCGACCCCGTCAGCCTCGGAAGGCTCATATCCGGGCCGATGAGCGGGGTTGTGATCCCGTCCACCGTCATCAGCCACAGAACACCCGCCGACAGCCACGATCGCAGCGACCAAGCCCACCCGCAGCACCCACAAGCGCAGCACCCGGACAATCATGACCGTCTCTTACCCGTACGCCCGATCGTCCACACGACCAGCAAACGCAGAAACGCCCGTCCGAACCTGGTTAAAGGTTCGGACGGGCGTTCCGTCACGTTGAGTCCGGCGGCGTCCTACTCTCCCACACCCTCCC
>NZ_JBITDZ010000020.1:0-72845 GCF_044454705.1 Actinoplanes sp. NPDC051494 | reverse complement strand
CCCACCGACGATCCGGAGATCGTCAAGCTGCGGGAGCGGCAGAAACGCAACTTCCTGGCCACGTTGCTGTTGTCGCAGGGCGTGCCGATGGTCGCTCATGGTGACGAGCTGGGCCGTACCCAGCAGGGCAACAACAACGTGTACGCGCAGGACAACGAACTGAGCTGGATCGACTGGGAGGACGCCCGCCACCACGACGTGCTCACCCTGTTCGCCGAGAGCCTCACCAAGCTCCGGGCCGACCACCCGATCTTCCGCCGCCGCCGCTTCTTCACCGGCGAACCGGCCGGCGACACCAAGGTCCCGGACATCGCCTGGCTGCGCCGCGACGGTGAGACGATGACCGAGCAAGACTGGAACGAGCGGTCCGGCATGACGATGACGGTGTTCCTCAACGGCAACGGCATCCCGGAACGCGACGAGCTCGGCGAACAGATCGTCGACTCGTCGTTCCTGGTGCTGTTCAACCCGCTGTGGGAGGCCGTGTCGTTCACGCTGCCGCCGCGCTCGTACGGCGGGGGCTGGGAGACCGTGGTGAACACGGCTGACCCGCTGCTCGCCAGCCGCAAGAAGACGGTCAAGGCGGGCGGGAACGTCGACGTCGGCGGCCACACCATGGTGGTGCTCCGCAGCCGTTACTGAACCGGGACACAGCTCATCCATAGGTTCCTGACAGAGGACCCTGAGCTGTTCACGCCAATCTGTCCGGGTGACATCGACGATTGACGCCCCGACCACCTCCCCGGGGCCGGCCTGGCAGCGCCGGCCCCGCCAGTGGCTGCGCGGCCCCGGGACCGACCCGTCCTGGGCGCGCCCGGCACTGCTCGCCCTGCTGCTCGCGACCGCCGTGCTCTACCTCTGGAACCTCGGCGTGGGCTGGGGCAACAGTTTCTACGCGGCGGCCGCCCAGGCCGGCTCCCAGAGCTGGAAGGCCCTGCTCTTCGGCTCCCTCGACGCCGGTAACGCGATCACCGTCGACAAGCCACCCGCGGCCATGTGGGTGATGGGCCTGTCCGCCCGCCTCTTCGGCGTCAACAGCTGGTCCATCCTCGCCCCGCAGGCCCTGATGGGCGTGCTGTCGGTGGCATTGCTGTACGCCGCGGTCAAGCGCTGGTACGGCCCGGCGGCCGGCCTGCTCGCCGGGGCGGTGCTCGCGCTGACCCCGGTGGCGGTGCTGATGTTCCGCTTCTCCAACCCGGACGCGCTGCTCGTGCTGCTGATGACCGCCGCGGCGTACACCACGGTCCGGGCGGTGGAGAAGGCCTCCTGGAAGTGGCTGGCGATCACCGGCGTCCTGCTCGGTTTCGGCTTCCTCACCAAGATGCTCCAGGCATTCCTGGTCCTGCCGGCATTCGCCCTGGTCTACCTCGTGGCGGCCCCCACCGGCGTCGGCCGGCGGATCCGCGACCTGTGTGTCGCCGGCGGCGCCATGATCGTCGCCGCCGGCTGGTACGTGGCCCTGGTCTCCATCTGGCCGGCCGGCTCGCGCCCCTACATCGCCGGTTCGACCAACAACACGCTCTGGGAACTCGCGCTGGGCTACAACGGCCTCGGCCGGATCACCGGCGGCGAGGGCAACGGCGGCGGTGGTGGCATGCCCGGCGGCGCCTCCGGTGCCTTCCCCGCCGGTGCGTCCGGAGCGTTCGGCGGCGGCGGGATGCCCGGCGGCGGTGGCGGCTTCGGCGGTGCCACCGGCCTGCAGCGGTTGTTCAGCAGCGACATGGCCACCGAGATCTCCTGGCTGCTCCCGGCCGCGCTGATCGCCCTGGTCGCCGTGCTCGCCGCGACGGCACGAGCACCCCGCACCGACGTACGCCGGGCCGGCGCCGTCCTCTGGGGCGGCTGGGTCCTCGTCACCGGCATCGTCTTCTCGTTCATGAGCGGCACCATCCACGAGTACTACACGGTGGCGCTGGCCCCCGGCATCGCCGCCCTCATCGCCATCGGCGCCGCGGTCCTGTGGCCCCTGCGCGACGCGATCCTGGCCCGGGCCGGCCTGGCCGCCATGGTGCTGGCCGCGGCGGTCTGGACCACGGTCCTGCTCGGCCGGTCGGGCTGGCTGCCGGGCCTGCGCTGGAGCATCCTGGCGGTCGGCGTGATCGCGGCCGCGGGCCTGCTGCTGTCCCGGGTGAGGTGGCACCGGGTGTCGGTGGTGGCGCTGATCGCGGCGGCCCTGACCGCCCTCAGCGGCGGCGGTGCCTGGGCGGTGGCCACCGCCGCCCAGTCCCACTCCGGCTCCATCCCCACCTCCGGCCCGGCCGGCGTCGACACCGGCGGCGGGTTCGGCGGGGGTGGTGGTGGCGGCGGTCGAGGCGGCCGCACCGGCGGCGGCCAGGGCGGTTTCCCCGGCGGCGGTTTCCCCGGCGGTGCCCAGGGCGGCGGTGCCCAGGGCGGCGGTGCCCAGGGCGGCGGTTTTCCCGGCGGTGCCCAGGGCGGCGGTTTCCCCGGAGGGACTCCGGGCGGGACCCAGGACGGCACCCCAGGCGGCACCCCAAGCGGTACCCAGGGTGAGACCCCGGGTGGCGGTGGCCGGAACGGTGGCGGGTTCGGCGGGCGGACCGGTGGCGGCATGGGTGGCGAGTCGGTCGACGCGGAGCTCGCGGCGCTGCTGAAGGCGACCACGAACCGCTGGTCGGCGGCCACCACCGGCGCCTCCTCCGCGGCCGGCCTCGAACTGGCCAGCGGCACCGCGGTGATCGGCCTCGGTGGCTGGGTCGGCAGCGACCCCGCCCCGACGCTCGAGCAGTTCCAGGCCTGGACCAGGGTCGGCGAGATCCACTACTTCATCGCCGGCGGCGGTATGGGCGGTGGCCGGGGAGGACCGGGCGGCGACCAGACCGAGGCCTCGAAGATCAGCGCGTGGGTCACCGCGAACTACACCGCGACCACCGTCGGCGGTAGCACCGTCTACGACCTGACCGGCACCACTACCGGCTGACCCCCATCGGGACAAGGGCCGGCCCGGAAAGCCCGCTGGGGCGGTCCGGGCGCTGGTGGTCGACGACGAGCCGGCCGAGCTCGTGACGACGGGCCTGCGGTACGAGGGCCGGCAGACGTGCAGCGCGGCGGACGGGGTGACCGCCCTGGACCTGGCGGCACGCTTCCGGCCGGACGCGGGCGGGTGAACCGGTCATGCTGACGGTCACCGAGTTCGCGTTGCTGCGCCGTACACCTCGGCACCAAGATCGACCACGGTCGTCCACCGATGGTCCACACCGTGCGCGGTGGCGGGTACGTCCTTCGTTCATGACGGCCGCACCAGGCCGGTCTCGTAGGCGAGCACGACGGCCTGGATGCGGTCCCGGAGGCCGAGTTTGGACAGGATGGCCGAGAGGTGGGTCTTGACCGTGGTACGGCTGAGGTGCAGGTGACCGGCGATCTCGTCGTTGGACAGCGCCTGGGCCACCAGCGTCAGGACCTCGATCTCGCGGCCGGTGAGGACGTCGAGCCGGGTGCAGGGGCCGGCCGGGGCCGGGGCGGCGGCGAAGCGGTCCAGCAGCCGGCGGGTCACGGTCGGGGCGAGCAGGGCGTCGCCGCGGGCCACGACGCGGATGGCGTCGGCGAGCTCGGCGGGCCGGATGTCCTTGAGCAGGAAGCCGCTGGCCCCGGCCCGTAGCGCGGCGACCACCGGTTCGTCCAGGTCGAACGTGGTCAGCATGATGATGCGCGCGGGGTTGCCGGCGGCGGCGATCCGGCGGGCCGCCTCGATGCCGTCCATGATCGGCATGCGTACGTCCATGAGGACGACGTCCGGGCGCAGGACCCCGGCGAGCGCGACGGCCTGGGCGCCGTCGCCGGCCTCGCCCACCACGTCGAGGTCGTCGCGGCCGTCGATGATCAGGGCGAACCCGGCGCGTACCAGCTCCTGGTCGTCGGCCACCAGGACCCGGATCGGTGGGCTCCCGGCGGCCGCCCCCGTGCCGGCCGCCGGGACGTCGGGGACGGGCGGGGTCACGCGACCGGCTCCCGGGGGAGGTCGGCGCGGACCCGGAAACCGCCGTCCGGGGTCGGGCCGGCGTCGAGGGTGCCGCCGAGCAGGCGGGCCCGTTCGCGCATGCCGACGATGCCGCGCCGGTCGGTGCCGGTGACCCGGCCGGTGGAGCGGGGCGGTCCGGCGTCGTGGATCTCGACGTGCACCGACGCGGGGGAGCAGCTGACCGTCACCCGGGCCCGGTCGGCCTGGCTGTGCCGCAGCGTGTTGGTCAGCGACTCCTGCACGATCCGGTAGGCGGACAGGTCCACCGCGGCGGGCAGGGCCACCGGTGTGGTGTGCAGCTCCACCCGGAGCCCGGTGGCCACCATGGACGCGGCGAGCGGGCCGAGGCCGTCGAGGCCGGGTTGCGGGCCGGTCTCGCCGGTGTCCGCGGACATGGTCTGCAACAGCATCCGCAACTCCTGCAGGGTGGAGCGGGCCGCGGTGCCGATCGTGGTCAGCGCCTTGCGGGCGAGCTCGGGACGGCGGTCGAAGACATCCTCCGCGGCCTGGGCCTGCACCACGATCACCGACACCGTGTGGGCCAGCACGTCGTGCAGCTCCCGGGCGATGCGGGCGCGTTCCTGGGCGGCGATGCGCCGGCGCTCGTCCTCGCGGCGCAGCGCGCGGGTACGGCCCAGCTCACCCAGCGCCCAGCCGAGCGCCGGCCCGGCCGCGCCGATCAGCACGTCACGCCAGTCGCCGTGCTGCAGCTTCCACGGGGTGCCCGCGATCAGCACGGCCGCCACCACCAGGGACCGGCGGGGCGGGCGCACCGTGGCATAGAACGCGAGCACCGCCGAGACCTGCCCCAGCCAGCCGATGTCCGGCGCGAGGGCCTCCAGCCCGATCCCGGCCCCGGCCGCGACGGCCATCGCGGCCCCGGGCCGGCGCCGCAGCCAGGCCACCGTGCCGGCCTGCACACCTGCCAGCGCGACGGCGGCCACCGCGGCGCCGCCGGACGGGCCGTCCGGGACGACGAGGACGAGCCCGGTCAGGATCACGAACAGCACCCCGGCGACGCCGGTGTCGATGATCCGTTCCCTGCCGCAGACGATGCTCATGCCTGCGAGCCTAGGCAGCCCGCCGGGCGCGGGCATCGGCCCGGGGAACGAACCTCGCGTCAGCCCCGGGGAGGACATGGAACAATGACCCGGTCCGATCGCGACGGGAGGCAGGTTCCGGTGAGTGACCTCGAACGGTTCGTCACGGCCCAGGACGGCGGCGTGTACGACCGGGCCCTCGCCGAGCTGCGCGCGGGCAGCAAACGCAGCCACTGGATGTGGTTCGTCTTCCCGCAGCTCGACGGCCTGGGCTTCAGTGCCACCGCCCGCAGGTACGCGATCAGCGACCTCGCCGAGGCCCGGGACTACCTCGCCGACCCGGTGCTGGGTCCGCGGCTGGCCGAGTGCGCGCGGGCGTTGCTGGCGGTCGAGGGCCGCACCGCGTCGCAGATCCTCGGCTACCCCGACGACCTGAAGCTGTGCTCGTCGATGACGCTGTTCGCCCGGGCGGCCGGGGACCCGGCGCTGTTCCAGGCCGTCCTGGACCGGTTCTACGACGGCAGGCCCGACCCCGCCACACTCGACCTGCTGTAGTCACGTGGCCGCCTCGCTCGCGGTGCGCGCGCACCGGTGGATGACCGGCGACCCCGCGCGCCTGGACCGGACGGTCGCCGCCGTCCTGGGTGTGCTGACCGTGCTCCCGGGTGCGGGCCTCGCCGGCCCGGCCGGGCTCGCGCTGTCCGTGGCGCTGGTCGCCCCGCTGGTGGTCCGGCGCCGCCGTCCGGTCGCGGTGCTGGCCTGGACCACCGTGGCCGGCCTGGCCCAGCTGGCGACCACACCGATCCCGCTGCCCGCCGACCTGGCCGTGGCCCTGGTGCTGCACACGGTCGCCGCGCACGTGCCGGCCCTGCGGATCCGGCTCCTCGCGCTCGGTGCGGCACTGACCGGTGCGGTGCTGGCCGGACTGCGGTGGAGCACCCCTCCCGCGTACGCCAGGAGTGTCGCCGTCACCGCGGTCCTGCTGGCCGTGCCCGCGGTCTTGATCTGGGTGCTCGGCCGACGGCGGTGCGTATGCCGCGGCCCACGCCGAGCACTGGGACCGCGACCGGGCCGCCGCGGTGCTGACCACGATCGGCCGCACCGGCCGCACCGCCCTGGCTCAGGTGAAGGACCTGATCGAGATGCTGCGCGACGAGCACACCGGGGCGGGGTCGGCGGAGCTCGACCGGCTCGTCGGCGCGGTCCGGGCCACCGGCCTCGACGTGCGGGTGGACGCCGACCCCGCCCGGTTCGACGAGCTGACGCCGCCGGTGCGCCTGGCGCTGCTCCAGGTCGTGCAGGAGTCGCTGACCAACGTGCTGCGCCACGCCGGCCCGGACGCGCGGGCCACGGTCGCCGTCACGCATGGTGACGGCGCGGTCCGCGTACGCGTACGGGACCAGCGTGCGGGTCACGGCCTGGAAGGGATGCGGGAACGCGTCGCCGACCTGGGCGGGAGCCTGTCGGCCGGGGCGACGCCCGGGGGTTTCGTGGTCGAGGCGACGGTGCCGCGCCGGTGACCGCGATCCGGGTGTTCCTCGTCGACGACCAGGAGCTGGTCCGGGCGGGTTTCGCGATGATCCTCGACGCGGCCCCCGGCATCGAGGTCGCCGGGTCGGCCGGCAGCGGGGCCGAGGCCCTCGCCGCGCTGCGCCGGCCCGCGCACCGGGCCGACGTCATGCTGATGGACATCACCATGCCCGGCCTCGACGGCATCGAGACCACCCGGCGGCTGCTCGCCGGCCCGGCCGCGCCCCGGGTCGTCATGCTGACCACGTTCGACACCGACAAACACCTCGTCGCCGCGCTGCGGGCCGGCGCCTCGGGTTTCCTGGCCAAGGACGCCGGGCCGCCGGACCTGCTGGCCGCGGTCCGGGCCGCGGCCGCCGGTGGTGCCCCGGTCGCACCCCGGCTGGTCCGGCGGCTGATCGACATGTTCGTGCTGCCGGACCCGGACGCCACGGCCCGGCCACCGGCGGGCTACGACCGGCTCACCGGACGGGAACGCGAGATCCTCGCCGCGGTCGGGCTGGGCCTGAGCAACACCGAGATCGCCGCGCGCCTGCACGTGGCCGAGTCGACCGTCAAGACCCATCTCGGGTCGGTGCTGCGCAAGCTGGGGCTGCGGGACCGGGTGCAGGCCGTCGTCGCCGCCCGGACCGCGGGCCTGACCGGCTGACCAGCACCGCCGCGGCGACGGTGCCGATCAGCACGAACAGGCCGGTGTCCCCGGCGAGATACTCGTCGACCGCGACGGGGTGGGTGGTGCTGATCGCGTACGTGCCGAGCAGCGCGAACGTGGCGTTGTGCGCAAAATGGGCCAGCACCGCGGGCCAGAGGCTGCCGGTCCGCAACCTCAGGTAGCCGAACAGGAACGAGAACGCCACGACGCTGCCGGCGAACAGGGCGAGGACCAGCAACTGGTTGCCGTCGTGGTGGTAGGAGGGCGTGCACAGGATGTAGGGCAGGTGCCAGGCGGTCCACACGAGGCCGGTCACGAGCAGCGCCCGGCGTTCTCCCAGGAACAGCAGGCGGGGCAGGAGATAACCGCGCCAGCCCACCTCCTCCGCGTACGCGAGGATCGGCCCGGTGACGCAGAGCGCGAGCAGATCGGTGAGCCAGGGCCCGGACGAGGCGGCACCTCCACCCCGGGCCGGAGATCAGCGCAAGCCCCTACGACCGTGGTACCGGTTACGGGTCGGCAACGCGACTCTGATTTCGCCGTACGGGCCGCCCGGGCGCAGGATGGCGGCATGACTGATGTCGTCGTGGTGGGTGGGGGGATCATCGGGCTGACGGCTGCCGTCCGCCTGCTGGAGCGCGGTGCCGGGGTGACCGTGTGGTCCCCGGACGACCCCGCCGGCACGGTGTCGGAGGTCGCCGCCGCGGTCTGGTACCCGACCCGCACCACGTTCGACCCCCGCGTCCTGGACTGGGCCACCACGACGTACCGCGAGTTCCGCCGGCAGGCCCGCGAGGGGGTGCCCGGCGTGCTGGTCCGCGAGACCCGCAACCTCGAACGCGGCGGTGCGACCGGTCAGCCGTGGTGGGCGCCGGCCGTCGGCCGGGTCCGCTACCTCGATCCCGGCCCGCCGTGGACCCGTGAGGTGCGCTTCGACGCGCCGCTGGTCGAGATGGGCGTCTACCTGCCGTGGCTGCGCGAGCGGGTGCTGTCGCTCGGCGGCAAGGTGGTCCGCCGCCGGGTCGACCGGCTCGAGGAGGCCCTGCTGGAGGCCCCGGTGGTGGTCAACGCGACCGGTCTGGCGGCGGGTGCGCTGTGCGGCGACGCCGACGTGCATCCGGTACGCGGCCAGATCGTGCTCGTGGCCAATCCGGGTGTCTTCACGTCGGTCCGCGACGAGTCCAGCCCGTCCACCTACGTGCACCCCCGCACCCGCGACGTCGTGCTCGGCGGCACGTATGAGGAGAACGACTGGTCCCTGACGCCCGACCCGGCGATCCGTGACGCCATCCTGGAACGCTGCCTGGCCCTGGTGCCCGAACTGGCCGGCGCGCCGGTCCTGGGGGAGAAGGTCGGACTGCGCCCGGCCCGGCACGGCGGGCCCCGCGTCGAGGCGGAGAAATGGCCGGGCGGGACGGTCGTGCACGCGTACGGTCACGGCGGCGCCGGGATGACCCTGTCCTGGGGCTGCGCCGACGAGGTTGCCCTGCTGGCCACCTGACATATGTTCAGGCGCCGTTCACCTCGTGGCGGTGCCGGAGAACACCGTCGGCTCATAGCGTCGGCCGCAGTTCCCGCCCGGCCCCCGAGGAGAGCGTCCACGATGACCGAACGACCCCGCCTGCTTCCGCTGCTCGGCCACAGCTCGCGTGACGCGATGACCTGCCTGTACCGGTGCGGCAACGCCTGCGACCACCCGGTGCCGAACACCTCGGGCAACGACTACCTCGGCGACGTGGTCCGCTCCGGCGTCAGCCGCCGTGGCGTGATGGGCGCGACCGCGGGTGCGGCGGGTGCGCTGGTGCTCGGTTTCGGCTCGGCTGCGGCCGCCACTCCCGCCCCCGCCACTCCCGCCCCTGCTGCGGGTGGGCACCACGGTAAGGCGGGTGCGCTCACGTTCAAGCCGATCCCGCCGAACAAACTGGACACTCTGGTCGTACCCAACGGTTATGACTCCTCCGTCGTGCTGAGCTGGGGCGACCCGATCCTGCCCGGCGCGCCCGGCCTGGACGTCGCCAACCAGAGCGCGAAGCGGCAGTCGGCCCAGTTCGGCTACAACAACGACTTCGTCGGGGTGATCCCGCACGGCAACCGCGCGCTGCTGGTGGTCAACCACGAATACACCAACGAGGAACTGATGTTCCCCGGCTTCACCTCCCTCGAGGCCATGACCGTGGCGCAGATCGAGGTCGCGATGGCCGCCCACGGCCTGTCGGTGGTCGAGCTCGAACGCGTCGGCGGTACGGGCCGGTGGCGCCCGGTCACCGGCAAGCGCCTGCCCTACAACCGGCGCATCACCGCGCTGGCGACCCCGTTCGCGTTCACCGGTCCGGCCGCCGGATCGACCTGGCTGCGCACCGCCGCCGACCCCCGGGGCACCACCCCGATCGGCACGCTCAACAACTGCTCGGGCGGCGTCACGCCGTGGGGCACGGTGCTGTCCGGCGAGGAGAACTTCAACCAGTACTTCGTCGGCGGCGACCAGGCCCCCGAGGCCCTCAAGCCCCGGCTCGCCCGCTACGGCATCTCCACGACCGCCCGCGTCCCGAGCGGCTCGCGGCGCTGGGAACGCGCCCAGGAGCGCTTCGACCTGGCCAAGCACCCCAACGAGGCGCACCGCTTCGGCTGGGTGGTCGAGGTCGACCCCACCGACGCGACCTCGCGTCCCCGCAAGCACACCGCGCTCGGCCGCCTCAAGCACGAGGGCGCCAACGTCATCGTCAGCAAGAGCGGGCACGTCGTCGCGTACATGGGGGACGACGAACGCTTCGACTACCTGTACAAGTTCGTCTCGGACAAGCGCTACATCGCGGGCGACCGCCGGCACAACCTGACGCTGCTGGAGTCGGGCACGCTGTACGTCGCGAAGGTCACCGGCGACAGCCCGGCCGCGGAGATCGACGGCAGCGGCAAACTCCCGTCCGACGGCGCGTTCGACGGCACCGGCGTCTGGATCAAACTGGTGTCCGGGGACCGCTCGTTCGTGCCCGGCATGACCGCCGCCGAGGTTCTCACGTTCACCCGCCTCGCCGGCGACGCGGTCCTGGCCACCAAGATGGACCGCCCCGAGGACGTGCAGCCCAGCCCGGTCACCGGCAAGATCTACGCGGCCATGACCAACAACACCAACCGCGCGGTGGGCACCAACCCGGGCGTCGACGAGGCCAACCCGCGCCCGGCCAACAAGCACGGCCACATCTTCGAGCTGGTCGAGACGAAGAACGACCACACGGGTACCACGTTCACGTGGTCCCTGCCCATCGTCTGCGGCGACCCGGCCGACCCGTCGACGTACTTCGCCGGCTACGACAAGTCCCAGGTCTCGGCGATCTCCTGCCCGGACAACGTAGCGTTCGACAGCGCCGGCAACCTCTGGATCTCCACCGACGGCAACGCGCTGGGCAGCAATGACGGCCTGTTCGCGACGCCGATCGAGGGCCCGTCGCGCGGTCATCTCAAGCAGTTCCTGACGGTCCCGCTGGGTGCCGAGACGTGCGGCCCGTTCGTGACCACCGACGACCGCTCGGTCTTCACCGCGGTCCAGCACCCCGGCGAGATCACCGGAGCGACCATCGAGAACCCGGCCTCCACCTGGCCCGACGGCGACTTCGCCAAACCGTCCGTGGTCGTCACCTGGCGCCTCGACGGCCGCCCGATCGGAGCCTGACCCGAGCACCACCCGCGCATGGCACGCCGGTCCTCACCGGCGTGCCATGCCCGTTCTGCCGGGCGTGCCCCAACCTCGCCGGCCTCGCCCGCGAGAAAGAACGTTCGTTCTGCTGAGGGGGCCGTTACCGGGTGCTCACGGCGGGGTGGCGGCTCCGGGAGCCCAGGGCCACGACGGCGGCGCCGGCCAGCAGAACGGTTGCCGTCAGCAGGAGCGCGGTGCGGGTGCCGGAGGTCCCGGCCGTCGGGGCCCCGGCCGCTCCACCCGCACCGGCCACCGCGCCCAGGATCGCCACGCCGAGTGCCGCTCCGGTCTGGCGGGACGCGTTGAGGGCGCCCGCTCCGATTCCCGCCAGCGTGGGCGGGACCGTGCCGGCCACCCCGGCGACCAGGGCGGGCAGCGTCAGGGAGATGCCGCAGCCGAACACCAGGAGACCGGCCGTGGTCGTCGCGGCGGTCAGCGGTGTCAGCACCAGCGCGCCGGTGGCCATGAGGACGAACCCGGTCATCGCCGGTCGCCGGGGGCCGATCCGGGCGACCCAGCGGCCGGTGACGATCGGGTTCACCGCGGTGGGGACCGTCAGCGGGAGGAACGCGAGTCCCGCGGTCCAGGGGGAGTAGCCGCGGACGTCCTGAAAGTACAGTGCCAGCACGAACAGCAGCCCGGACAGCGCGAAATTGGCGAGCAGCCCGGCCACCAGCGCGGCCGGGACCCCGCGGTCGCGGAACAGGTCCGGTGGCAGCATCGCCCCGGCACCGGCCCGGCGCCCGGCCCGGACGAGGACGACCGCCGCGACGGCCGTGAGCAGGGCGGCGCCGAGTACCGCCGATGTCGTCCAGCCCCGGGCCGGTCCTTCGATCAGCGCGTACACCGGGGCGGCGACGACCACGACGGCGCTGACCTGGCCGACGAGGTCCGGCCGGCCCCGCCGGGTGCGGGCGGTCTCCGGTGCCAGCCGGAGCGTCACGACCAGGCCGGCCACCGCCAGCGGCACGTTGACCAGGAAGATCGCCCGCCAACCGGCCAGCTCGGTCAGCGCACCCCCGACCACCGGGCCGGCTGCCAGCGCCGCACCCGTGATCGCCGCCCACATGCCCACCGCCCGGGCCCGGGCCGCGGGTTCCCGGTGCACGTGGGTGATCACCGCGAGCGAGGACGGCAGCAGCATCGCCCCGGCGGCGCCGAGTGCCAACCGGAGCCCCACCAGCATCTCCACACCGGTGGCGACCGCGCAGAGGCCGGAGAGGATCCCGAACGCGGTCAGCCCGTACAGGAAGATCCGCCTGGCCCCGAACCGGTCCGCGAGCCAGCCGGCGGTGAGCAGCAGCGCCGCGAACGTCACGGTGTAGCCGTTGGTCACCCACTGCAGGCCGCTCAGCCCGGTGTGCAGACTCCCGGCGATCGAGGGCAGCGCGACGGAGACGATCGTCAGATCCAGCAGAACCATGAAATATCCGAGCGACAGCCCGGCGAGAAGTGTCACGTCCGATATTCAAGCCGGGCGGCGGGGCGGAACGGGGAATCGGAACCCCGGAGGAACCGCTGGCTATCATCGGCTCAGCCGATGGGGGAGTCCGCTGTGGAACTGCGCAATCTACGGACGTTCGAGACGGTCGCCCGTACGCTCAGCATCACCCGGGCGGCGAAAGAGTTGCACTATGCGCAGTCCAGCGTCAGCGACCAGATCCAGGCGCTGGAACGCGAGCTGGAGGTCGATCTGCTCGACCGGTCCCGGCGGGGACTGCGGCTGACCGCGCGGGGCGTGACGCTCGCCGGGTACGCGGAACGCATCCTCACGCTCGCCGAGGAGGCCCGGTGCGCGGTCGCCCGGCCCGACGCGGAGCTGGTGGTGGGGGCGCTGGAGACGGTCGGTGTGTGGTTGCTGCCGGCGGCGCTCGCCGACCACCGGGCCGCGTACCCGGGGGTCAGCGTCCGGTTGCGGCAGGACAACCGCGGGCGGCTCCAGCAGGCCGTACACCGGGGTGATCTGGATCTGTGCCTGACGTTCGGCGATCCGCCGGCCACCGCGGCCCTGCGCTCGGAGGTCCTGGCCACGCAGCCGCTGGTCGTGATCGTCCCGCCGGCGCACCGGCTGGCGACCCGGGGCCGGGCCCCGCTCGAGGATCTCGCCGGCGAGCAGTTCCTGGCCACGGAACGGGGCTGCGGTTTCCGGGAGATGCTCGACGGCACGTTCGGGGCGCCCGCACCGGTCGCGGAGGTGTCGAGCATCGCCGCTCTCGGGGCCTGCGTGGCCGCCGGCATGGGCTGCGCGCTGTTGCCGCTCGTCGCGGTCCACGCCCAGGCCGCCCGGGGCGAGGTCGCGGTCGTGACGTGCGAGGACACGGAGCTGAGCACGGCGCTGACGATGACCTGGCGGGTCCGTGACGCCACGAACCCGACGCTCACCGCGTTCCAGGACGTGCTGCGCGCGCGATTCGCCGCCTGATCAGACCGTGCGCAGGTCCAGGGTGTGCCAGCGCAGTGAATCCTGGTCGCCGGTCGCCCACCACAGCACCCCGTTGCGGCTGAACGCGCCCTCGGCCGCGGTGCTGATCCCGACGGTCCGGTCCGCGGCGAGGTCGTAGACCACCAGGCCCTCGGTGCCGGTCAGGTCGGAGTCCGGGCCGGGCTCCGACAGCACCTCGAAGCGGTCCAGCACCGCCACGTCGTAGATGCCGGCCCGCGCCCCGCTGCCCGCGATCCGCCGGCGGGCGGTGCCGTCGGGGTGCATGGCGTCGATCCGGGCCAGGCCGTCCGAGGTCAGCACCATCACCCGGCACCAGGCGGGACTGCAGCTGACGAGCTCGGTGCCGGTCGTCGGGACCCGCACCTCCCGGTTGGAGTCCAGCGCCCGCAGGACCCCGGTGCCGGTCCGGTCACCGGTGCCGTCGGTCAGCCACGGCCACGAGGTCAGGGCCCAGGCGCCGGGCTCATCGCGTACGGTCACCGGCCCGCCGCCCAGCGACACCGACCGCACCTGGGTGAGCTCGGAGGACTCGGCGGCCACCCACCACACCGTGCCGTCGGCGACCACGAGGTCCCACTGCGACCCGGCGAAGACCGCGCCGCCGGTGTCCGTGGTGAGCCGCCGTACCGATTCCCCGGCCGTCGTCGCGGCCCAGATCGACACCTTCTCGCCGTCCGCCGACTCGGTCCACACCATCTCGTCCCCGGCCACCGTGACGGCGCCGAACTCGGGATTCGTCGCCAGTGCCCGCCGCCGCACCTCCCGCGGAGCGGCGCTGTCACCGGCCTCGCGGATCAGCAGCCGCACCGCGGTCCCGTCCGGGCTGGGGGCGGTGCCGACCGCGGTCCGGGCGTCGAGGAACGTCTCCGGATGGAAGATCGGCCCGTCCGGCACGTTCCCGGACATCTCGGCCCGCTGCGCGCCGGGCCAGGCCGTCGCGAACTCCGCCCTCCCGGCGGGCGCGGTCGGCGCGTCCTGGCGGGGGTACGCGACGAGCAGGCCCCCGGCCACCAGGGCGACCACCAGCGCGACCACCCCACCGATCCGCCCCCGCGTCCGTGGCCCGCCGCGCGGGCCCGCGCCCGGGCTGTCGCTGTCGTCCGGGTCCCAGTCGCCGCCGGGTCCGCCCGGGGGCCGGGACCACCGGCTCGGGTTGCTCATTCGTACTGCTGCTTCGGTGCGGTGATCTCCTGCCAGCTCGTCACCATGAGGTAGGGCACGTCGGCGTCGTTGACCGGGTCCTTGCCGACCCGTTCGGAGTAGGTGCCGACGATCTGGACCCAGGTGTCGGCGGCGACCCCCGCGGGGCCGTCGCCCTCGAGGCCCACCTTGATCGGGCGCCCGTCGGCGGCGCAGCAGGACAGCACCATCCGGGCGAGCATCGGCTCACCGTCGGGGCCGGGCGTGACGAAGCCGGTGAGCCGCACGGTGCGCCCGGTGAGGCTGCGCCCCTCGTCGAAGACGGCCCGGGACGCGTAGTCGAGCAGGGCGACGTCGACCGGGTCCCCGGGCTCCAGCGCCGCGTAGTCGGAGTCGGAGCTCTGCGCGGTCAGCACGCTGCCGGCCTGCCCCGCCGCGAACGAGCCCAGCGCCGGCGGCGAGACCAGCAGCAGCCCGAGCACGGGCAGGATCAGCAGCCAGCCCACCCGGGGCTCGTGGTGGTGCTCGTGCCCGTGGCCGTCGCCGTGGTCGTCCGCGGCATCGGGCTGAACGGGGCTCCGCGTGACGCGGCGCGGGCGGAGTTCGTACCACAGGGTCATGACCGCGGCCGCGACCAGCAGCAGGCCGGCGCCGATGAGGAAGGGCCGCAGGCCTTCCTTGACGTAGCGCAGGTAGAGGTCGCTGATGCTCGCGCGCAGGATCGCGCCGCCGAACAGCAGCATGATCACCGCTTGGGCCTGGCGGTTCACAGCAGCACCACTCCCACGATCGTGCCGGTCAGGACCGCCGCGACGAACGTCGCCGGGGCGAAACGGGCCGCGAACCGGCGGCCGAACACGCCGGTCTGCATGCTGATCAGTTTGAGGTCGACCATCGGGCCGACGACCAGGAACACCAGGCGTGAGGTCAGCGAGAACTGGGACAGCGACGCCGCCACGAACGCGTCCGCCTCGCTGCAGATGGAGAGCAGCACGGCCAGGATCGCGAGGGCGATCACCGACAGGACGGGGTTGCTCGCCAGGCTGGTGAGCCAGCGTTCCGGGACGACGACGTTGATGGTCGCGGCGGCCGCGGCGCCGAGCACGAGGAATCCGCCGGCGTGCATGACGTCGTGCCGGGCGGCCGACCAGAACGCGTTACCGCGGCTCATGCCGTCGAGGTCGGGGCGGTGCGGGAGGCGGATCCACTCGGCCTTGCCCAGCCGCAGCCACAACCAGCCCATGGCGATCGCGACGATCAGGCTGGCGACCCCGCGGGCGACCACCATCTCGGGGTTGCCGGGGAACGCCACCGCGGTCGCGGTCAGCACGATCGGATTGATCGCCGGGGCGGCCAGCAGGAACGCCAGCGCGGCGGCCGGGGTGACACCACGCCGGATGAGGGAGCCGGCGATCGGCACGCTGCCGCACTCGCAGCCGGGCAGGATCACCCCGGCCAGGCTGGCGGCCGGCACGGCGAGGGCGGGGTGTCTCGGCAGCGCCCGGGCCCAGAAGGAGCGGGGCACGTACACCGCGATCACCGCGGACAGGATGACGCCGAAGACCAGGAACGGCACCGCCTGCACGAGCACGGACACGAAGACCGTGGTCCACGTCTGCAGGCGGGGGCTGGAGATCAGCGAGGCCAGCGGGTTGCGGAAGATGACGAGCAGCACCAGCAGGGCGGCCAGCACCTCCACGGAGCCGATCCGGCGCTGCGGGGCAGGGGGTGTCACCGCCCCGGCCGAGGGATCGGCGGGCGGCGCGACATCGATCTCGTCGGTTGCGCTCAACGAAGACTCCGGATCGCGGTGGGGGTTCGGCCGCGGCCCACCCTACCGGGTGTCGGGTCGGCCGCCGTCTCTCCACGGGGTGAATGTCATGCATGCTGAGCTGCGCATATGGACATCGGTGAGAGGGTTGTCCACAGGCCTGCGACGGCGTCGGCGGCAACCTTCTACGATCGGCCGGTGACCATCGACAGCCATGAAGCCGCCGTCGCCGCCGCCCACGAGGTCGCGGCCGCCCTGGCCCCCGGCGTCATCGAGCGCGACCGCGCCGGTGCCGCCACGGTGCCCTCCGACGCCCTTGCCACGCTGGACGCCTCCGGGCTGCTGGCCGTCACCGTTCCCCGGCAGGACGGCGGGCCCGGCCTCGGCCCGTCGACGCTGGCCGAGGTGATCCGCGTCATCGCCGCCACCGACCCGGCGGTCGCGCAGGTGCCGCAGGCGCACTATCTGCTGGTCGACGTCCTCGCCGTGCACGGCGACAAGGACACCCGCACCCGGCTCCTCGCCGAGGTGCTCGCCGGCCGGCGCATCGGCAACGCCCTCGCCGAGCGGGGCGGCAAGCACGCCCAGGACCTGCGCACCCGGCTCACCGGCGACCGGCTCACCGGCCGGAAGTACTACACCACCGGCGCGCTGACCTCGGCCTGGATCGCGGTGAGCGCCCTCGACGACGCCGGCCGGCTGGTGCTCGCGTTCGTGCCCCGCGACGCGGCGGGCGTCACCGTCGACACCGACTGGGACGTGATGGGCCAGCGGGCCACGATCAGCGGCACGGCCACGTTCGAGGACGTCCCGGCGCCGTACGTGATCGACTACGCGCACGCCTACGAGGTGCCCCAGCAGCTCGGCGCCCGGGCCCAGCTGGTGCACGCCGCGATCGAGGTGGGCATCGCCGGCGCGGCGCTGCGTGACGCCCGCGCCTACCTGCGGGACAAGGCCCGCCCGTCCACCGAGGCGGTCCGCGCGGGTGCGTCGGTGGCCGGTGACGACCCCCACGTGCGCCACCGCTACGGCCGCGTGGCGACCCGGGTCCGCGCGGCGGAGTCACTGCTCGCCGACGCGGCCCGCACCCTGGACGGCATCGGGCTGGTCCCCGCCTCGGCACAGGAGGCGGCCCGGGGTTCCCTGGCCGTGGCGGCGGCGAAGGCGTTCGGCAGCGAGGTGGCGGTCGACACGGCCTCGGAGCTGTTCCAGATGTGCGGCACCAGCGCCACCGCGAGCAAGTACGACCTCGACCGGCACTGGCGCAACGCCCGTACCCACAGCGTCCACGACCCGCTCGACTGGAAATACCACCACATCGCGGCGTACGAGCTGGGTGACGTCCTGCCCCCGAGCCACGGCCAGCTCTGAGCGCCGGCCGGCCTCAGAAGTCGCGTTCCGTGTCGAACCAGCGGGCCGCGGCGTCCCGCAGGTCGCCGAGCGGTGTCGAGGCCGTCAGCTGGGCGACGGCCTCGGCGGCGTCCTCGCGTTCGGTGGTCTCGATGCCGGGCAGCTTGTTGATCGCCGCGACGAACACCCGGACCGCCTGCTCGACGTCACCGGGGGCGGTGGCCGCGGTCACGGTGCCGGCCGCCGCCCGGTACGCCGTGGTCGCGGCCCGGGCGGTGCGCGCCGGCCAGGCCGAGAAGGGCAGGCCGTACCCGGTGCTGAACCAGGCGGGTTTGCGCAGCTGGGAGACCCGGGCGCGACCGGAGCGGCGCAGGCGCTTCCCGGTGGTCTCCTCCACATTGAACGCGATGACGTCGGTCAGGCCGGGCCAGGTGTCCAGTTCGGGGAGTTCCGTCAGATCGGGGCAGTAGCGCAGATGCAGGCTGGTCAGTTCCCGCAACCCCGCCAGGGCGGGCAGCCCGGTCAGGCTGCCGGCGAGGGCGAGGTGCCGCAGCCCGGGAAACTGCACCAGCGACGCGCAGTCGAACGGCTGGCGCAGCGGCCGCACCTTCACGTCGACCGACCGGGCGCCCGCGAACGCCGGCATCGGGGGCAGGCCCACCGGCCCGGCGTCGCGGGCGGCGGTGGTGGCGGGCAGGAAGCCCAGGGTGGGACAGCCGGCGCCGTCGGCGAGGTCGACGCTGAGCAGGCTGAGATCACCCGCGAACGCGAGGTGGCGCTGGTTCTCCGCGACCACGAGGTGTACGGGTGCCCGGTGCACCGTCACGGCGAGGTTGTCGATGCGGGCCGAGCTCACGTCGAGGTAATGGGCGGCGCGCGGCTGCCAGCTGAACGACTCGATGCGCCGCCGCCGCGACCACGCGAAGAATCCGGTGTCGTCCCCGTCGTAGCGGAACACGCGCGGCCAGGGGTAACCGGCGGGCACGGTGAACGGGTCGAAGACCGCCCAGTCGATCCGGTCCGCGGGACCGACCACGAGGTCCGGCCGGGGCACCGCATCCCCCGGGCCGATGGTCAGCCCGCCGGCCCCGGGTTCGCGGACGAGGCGGTGGCTGTCCGGCCCGGTCAGCGACAGCGGCTCGCCCCTCATCCGAGCACCGCGATCAGGTCCGCGGCGGGTGTGCTCGCGGGCCGGTCGCTGACCTGCCCGTCGCCGACCTCGACCACCCGCCACCGGCCGTCGCGGTGGCGCACCAGGTCCGCGGTCACGAACGGCAACCCGAGCCGGGGGATCAGCGCCGCGACGCCGGTCAGGTCCAGGTCCGGCGCGGGCGGCTCGCCCGGGGTGTCCGGGTGGGCGGTCACCAGCCGGCATTCACCCCCGACCCACCAGGTACGCGCCTCCGCGCCGGCGAAATCCTCGAAGCGCCGCAGCACGAACCCCCCGGCGAAGTCGTCGTCGCGCAGCTCCCGCATCCGGCTCGCGACCCGCCACGCGGCGTCCCGGTCCAGGATGTCCGGAATGTACGCGGCCTCGGCCCAATAGTGCTTCACCGACTTCGTGTAATCCCGCAGGACGGTGGCAGCGGGGCCGGAGGCTGAGGTGAAAGCGGCGGCGGCTCGGTCGAAGGCTGCACGGTCGTCGCCCTCGGCCCAGGCGGTGGCCGGGGTGACCGGGCTCATGACCGGATACCAGCCCGGGAGCTCGTGGGCGCGGCGGTATTCTTCCGCCCCGGTCCGCAAGGTCACGTCCCGGGCGGCCAGAGCGGTGGCCATCGCCGCGTACCGGGCACTACTGAGCATCCAGCCGCGGTAGACCGCGTCCGTGGCGGCCGGGACCCGGGCGACCGCGGCCGCAGGGTCGCGGTCCGTGGCCAGGGCGTCGTGATCGACGATCGCCACCTCGTGCCCGGCCTCACGGGCCGCGGCCGCCTCGGCGGCGAAGTGTTCATCGGGGCGGCGGGGGCGCAGGGCGTCACCCGGGACCAGCAGCAGCATCCCTCTATGATCACCTGCCTATGGGATTGTCGTTGCTCGGGCAGGCCGTCGCGATGTTCGTGGTGACGAACATCGACGATCTCCTGATCCTCGCGGTGTTCTTCGGCCGGGCTTGCGGAGAACCGGCCGCGGCGTGGCGGGTGGTCGCCGGGCAGTACCTGGGCCTCACCGCGATCCTGGCCGTCTCGGTGGCCGGTGCGCTCGGGGCCGGCCTGCTGCCCGGGTCCGTGATCCCGTTCCTGGGGCTGGTCCCGCTCGCCCTGGGACTGAAGGCCGGCTGGGATGCCTGGCGTGATCGTGGCGGGGACGACGAGGACGCGACCCCGGCGACGGCCGGTGTGCTGCGGGTCGCCGCGGTGACGTTCGCCAACGGCGGCGACAACATCGGTGTCTACGTCCCGGTGTTCGCGGTCGCGGGGCTCGGGGGCATGACCGTCTACTCGGCGGTCTTCCTCGCCGGGACCGCGGTGTGGTGCGCGGCCGGCTGGTTCCTGGCGACCCGGCCGGTGATCGCCCGGGCGCTGTCACGCTGGGGCCATATCGCGCTCCCGGTCGTCCTGATCGCCGTCGGCCTCCTCATCCTCGCCGAGGCCCTCTGAGCGGGGCAGGCTGAGCGCGGCAGGCTGGGCCGTCAGTGCGCTTCCGCCATGGCGGGTGAGTCCGTGTGCCGGGTCGCTCGGAGGTCGGCGACGGCTGCCACCAGGGCGGCCAGGACGAAGCCGATGGTGATGAGCAGGGCCGTGCGGAAGGCCAGTGACCAGCTGCCGCCGTTGACCGCGAGCCGGTTGAAGAACACCGCCCCGACGACCGCGATGCCCAGGGCCGTGCCGATGCGCTGGCCGGTCTGCAGGACCGCTCCCGCGCTGCCGGCCCGGCCGACCGGGACCTCGGCGAGGGTGAGGGTCTGGTTGGGGCTGATCACCAGGCCGCTGCCGATGCCCGCGACCAGCAGCGGGAGCGCCGCCGCCCAGCCCGCGCCCTGGCCGGGGACGAAGTGCAGGGCGACCAGGGTGGCGACCAGGCCGACGGTGACCAGGGTCAGGCCGGTGACGATGAGGGGCTGGCCGTAACGGTTGACGACCCGCCCGCCGAGCGCCGCGGCGGCCGCCGAGCCGATCGCGAACGGGGTCAGGGCCACGCCGGCGACCAGGGCGCTGTAGTGCAGGCCGCTCTGCAGGTACAGCGTGTAGATGAAGAAGATGGTGGTGAAGCCGGCGAAGTACAGCAGCCCGGTCAGCGCGCCCACGCCGTACGAGCGGAGTCCGAAGAGCCCGAGGTCGATCACCGGGGTGCCGCCGCGGCGGGCGAAACGGCGCTCCCAGGCCGCGAATCCGGCCAGGACCATGATCGCGGCGACGGTGAGCAACCATTTCGCCGGGCCCTGCCATTCGCGCTCCTGCACGAGGGGGAGCAGCAGCAGCAGGACACCGGTGCCGAGCAGTCCCACACCGACCGGGTCGAGGCTGTCGTGCGAGCGTTCGCCGGGGGCGCGGGTGGGGATCCAGCGGTGACCGAGGGCGATCGCGGCGAGGCCGATCGGGATGTTGATGAAGAAGATCCACCGCCAGCCCGCCGACGCGCCGAGGAGTTGGATGAGCAGGCCGCCGAGCAGCGGTCCGACCGCGGTGGAGATGCCGATGGTGGCGCCGAGCAGGCCGAACGGGCGGCCGCGTTCGCGGGGCTCGAACAGCTCCTGGACCAGACCGGAGACCTGAGGATTGACCACACCGGCGGCGGCGCCCTGCACGAGCCGGGCGACGATCAGCCACAGCGCGCTGGTGGCGAACCCGGCGGCGGCGCTGGCCAGGACGAAGACCGCAAGACCGGCCACGAACACGGTACGCCGCCCGCGCGCGTCCCCGAACCGGCCGGCGGGCACGAGCAGCAGCCCGAACGTGAGGGCGTACCCGGACAGCACCCACTGCAGGCCACCGGCGCTCAGGCCGAGGTCGTCGCGGATCGAGGGGAGGGCGACGTTGACGATGCTCACGTCGAGCAGCGTCATGAAGCCGGCTACCAGGGCGACGGTCATCGCCTTCCAACGGTTGGTCACCGGCCGGGGATGCCCCGCCCACCGCGCCGGAAACCGTGACCGTGGGCACCGGCGTAGGGTTCGGCGGTGACTTCGTTCGTGACGGTGGGCGCCGGGTGGCGCGCGGAGATGTTCTGGCGGATCGCTGAGGGCTTGGACGGGGTCGACTGTGTGGGGGCGGTCGTGCGCACGCCCCGGCGGCTGGCCGTGCCGGCGTTCGCGAGTCTGGCCGAGGTCGAGGCCGATTTTGTGGTCACCGCGGTGTCGTGGGAGGCCAATCCGGGGGTGATCACCGAGGCCGTGGAGCGGGGGCTGCCGGTGCTCGCCGAGACGCCGCCCGCGAAGGATGCCGCCGCGCTGCGGGAGCTGTGGGCCGCCGTCGGGGAGTCCGGGCTGGTGCAGGTCGCCGAGCAGTATCTGCTGATGCCGGCGCACGCCGCCCGGGCCGCGGCGGTGCGGCGGGGCCTGATCGGGGCGCCGTCGCAGGTCCAGGTCTCGTCGACGCACATGTACCACGCGGTCGCGATGATCCGGGGGCTGCTCGGGGCGGGCCGGGGGCCGGTCACGGTGCGTTCCACGCGGACCACCGCGCCGCTGGTGAACCCGTTGACCCGCGACGGCTGGACCGACGATGCCGAGCCGCACCCGGCGACCACCACGCTCGCCACCCTGGATTTCGGCGCCGGGTTGTCCGGGCTGTACGACTTCACCGACAACCAGTGGCACAACCAGCTGCGGTTCCGCCGGCTGCTGGTGCGGGGCAGCCATGGGGAGCTGCGCGACGACGAGGTGGTGCGGCTGACCGAGCCGCGTACGGTGGTGCGCTCGCCGCTGGTCCGCCGGCAGACCGGCTACGACCTGGATCTGGACGGTTTCGACACGGACACGATCACGCTCGGTGGTGACGTGCTGTACCGCAACCCGTATCCGGGCCGGCGCTGGAGCGACGAGGAGATCGCGATCGCGACGCTGCTCGACGCCACCGCCACCTGGGTGCGGGGGGAGGGACCGGCACCGTACCCGCTCGCGGACGGGGCGCAGGACCACCTGATCGCGCTGGCGATCGATGAATCCGCGGTCACGGACCGGTCGGTGACCACGGCGGTCGAAAACTGGGCATAACGCCTCACCGTCGTCGCAGTGTTGCCGATAGTATTTGCGTGATAACGGCGTGCTATCTTGCGGGGATGGCGGTTCTGACCGCCGTCTACTACGCGTGGCCGGGTTCCCACGTGTTCTCGTGGGGTGCGATCGGGCTGGGCGCCGCCGCGGCGATCGTGGTGGGCGTCCGCGTCCACCGGCCCGCCCGGCGGCTGCCGTGGTATCTCGTCTCGGCCTCGCTGGTCCTGTTCGTCGCCGGGGACACGGTGTATTACGTGAAGACCGCGGCCGGGCTGACCCCGCCGTTCCCGGACTGGTCGGACGTGCTGTACCTGCTGGTCTACCCGCTGCTGACCGGCGGGCTGGTGCTGTTCATCCGGTCCCGGTCCGGCGCGCGCAACCGGGCCGCGCTGCTCGACGCGCTGGTGCCCACGGTCAGCCTCGGCCTGCTCTCGTGGGTCTACCTGATCGCCCCGTACACCCGCGACGCCGATCTGACGCTGCTCGAGAAGCTCGTCTCCGTCGCGTACCCACTGGGTGATGTCCTGGCCCTGTCCTTCCTGCTGCGCCTGCTCGCGCTGCCCGGGCGCAAGCCGGGCGCGCTGCAACTGCTGGCGCTGAGCCTGCTCGGCCTGCTCGCCTCCGACGTCGTGTACGGCATGGCCCGGCTCGACAGCGACTGGGCCGTCGGCGGCCCGATCGACCTCGGCTGGATCGTGTTCTACGCCGGGGCCGGGCTCGCCGCGCTGCATCCCTCGATGACCGCGCTCACCGGGGACACCGTGCGGGAGACCGCCGCGGTGCCGGCCGGCGGGCGGCGGCTGGTGCTGCTGACCCTGGCCGCGCTGGTCGCCCCGGCGGTGCTGCTCGCCGAGCACCTGAACGGGGCGATCGTCGACGCGCCGGTGATCGCGGCCGGGTCGGCGGTGATGTTCATGCTGGTCATGGCCCGGGTCGGGGGTCTGCTCACGGACCGGATCACGCTCGCGTCGGAGATCAGCCGGCGCGACAGCGAGGCCTACTTCCGGACCCTGATCCTCAGCACGTCCGACGTGATCCTGATCGTGGACGACGACGACACCGTCCGGTACGCGAGCCCGTCGGCCACCACCGTGCTCGGGTATCCCGACCTGGCCGGGTCGCCGCTCAGCGGGATCATCGCCGACACCCACCACGACGCGCTGCGGGACGCGCTGGTGGTGGCCCGGGCCGGTCACGACGACACCGACGGGCTCGACCTCACCGCGGTCACCGCCGACCGCCGGCTGCTGCAGGTCGAGTGCGCCACCCGGGACCTGCGGGCCGATCCGACCGTACGCGGGCTGGTGCTGACCGTGCGGGACGTCACCGAACGCCGCCGCCTGGAGAACGACCTCGCCCACCAGGCGTTCCACGACCACCTGACCGGCCTGGCCAACCGGGTGCTGTTCCGCAACCGCCTCGACCACGCGTACGCGGTCGCCGCGCTGGCCGGGCACGAGCTCGGTGTGCTGTTCATCGACCTCGACGACTTCAAGGAGGTCAACGACACGCTCGGGCACGCGATCGGCGACCAGCTGCTGATCGCCGTGGGGCAGCGCATCACCCAGATCATCGGGGTGCGCAACACCGCGGCCCGGATGGGCGGCGACGAGTTCGCCATCCTGATCTCGGCCGCGGACCCCCAGGACGCCGACCCGGAGCAGGTCGCCGCGCGGATCGTCGAGGCGCTGGCGCTGCCGGTCGAGCTCAGCGACGGCTTCGGCGGCACCCATGTGGTCAGCGGCGCGGCCAGTGTCGGCGTCGCGACCAGCCAGGATGCCAAGAGCCCGACCGAGCTGCTGCGCCACGCCGACCTGGCGCTCTATCTCGCCAAGGGCGTCGGCAAGGGCACGTGGCAGCGGTACCGGGCCGACCTGCACGCGGCCATGGTGGAACGGCTGGCCCTGCGCACCGCGTTGCACGAGGCGGTCGACGCGGAGCAGTTCGTGCTGCAGTACCAGCCGATCGTGGACGTGCGCACGCAGATCGTGGTCGGCGTGGAGGCGCTCGTGCGGTGGCAGCATCCCGAGCGGGGGCTGCTCAGTCCGTACCATTTCATCGAGCTGGCCGAGGAGAACGGCGCGATCGCCGGCATCGGTGAGTGGGTGCTGCGGGAGTCGTTGCGCCAGTTCGCCCAATGGCATCACGAGGCGGAGCAGGCGCTGCCGTTGCGCTACGTGAGTGTGAACGTCTCGGCGCGGCAGTTCCGTCAGCCCGGCTTCGTCGACCGGGTCCGCGCGGCGCTGGCCGCGGCCGGCGCCCGCCCGGAATGGCTGCTGCTGGAGATCACCGAGAGCCTGGTCCTGCGCGACGCCGAACAGGTGTGGGCCGATCTGGAGGAGCTGCGCGCGCTCGGCGTGCGGATCGCGATCGACGATTTCGGTACGGGCTACTCGTCGCTGAGCTACCTGCGTCAGATGCCGGTGGACGTCCTCAAGATCGACAAGTCGTTCATCGACGACATCCTGGCCAGCAAGCAGCAGCGTGCCCTGGTCAACGCGATCGTCACGCTGGCCCGCAACCTCGACCTGACCGTGGTCGCCGAGGGCATCGAGGACGCCGGGCAGCGCTCCATGCTGGCCCGGATGGGCTGCCCGTACGGCCAGGGCTACCTGTTCTCGAGGCCGCTGTGGCCCGCGGACGTGCCGGCCATCACCGGGGTCATCATCGGGGTGCCGGCGTGAGCAGCGCCTTGCGGTAGACCGTCGAGCTGTGCCGCACGCTCATCCCCACCCGCTGGTACAGCGGAAGCGCGCCGGTGTCCGAGTGCGTCCACAGCGTGCACGAGCGCCGGCCGGCCCGGTGGAAGTCCCGGAACGCCCGGCGCAGCAACAGCCGGGCGATCCCCTGGTTGCGGTGGTCACGGTGCACGCCGACCCGCTCGATGTACCCGTCGGCGCGGGCCGGGTCGTCCAGCGACAGCACCGCGCCGACCATCCGGTCCCCGGCGAACGCGACCGGCGACAGCCCCGGGGCGAAACTCGCGCGGTCGACGGTCAGGGCGGCCCATTCCCCGTACGCGTGCCGGCGCGGTTGCCACTCGTCGAACGCGTCCTCGAGCATCCGGTGCGCGGCGTGCGCGTCCCCGGCCCGGAACGACCGCACGGTGATCCCGGTGGGCGGCGCGGGCGGCACCGGTTCGACCGGCATGGCGATCGCCAGCTCCCAGGACGTGACCAGCACGTCGTACCCCCGGGCCCGGAGCAGTCGTCCCGCCGCGACGTCCGCGTCCGGCACGGCCTGGACCACCTGCGGGGTGCCCGCCTCCCGGGCCCGCGTCTCGATCCATCGCAGGAGTTCCCCGCCCAGGCCCCGGCCCCGGTGCGCGGGGTGCACGGCCGCCTCGGAACGCCGGTCCACCCAGGCCCAGGCGGCCAGCTCGCCGGTGTCGTCGAACGCCAGCCGCGAATCGGTCGCCGGATCCATGCCGGGCCGCGCCAGGTCGGCGGCGATCCGGTCGGCGTCGGTGACCGCGGCGCCGGTCAGCTCCCGCTCGCACGCGCCCACCAGGGCCTGGATCGCGGGGATGTCGGCGACGGTCGCGGGACGGGTGCGGTAGGTCACCGCGCGACTCTACAGAGGACGATGTGACGTACGAGTCGCTTTATCCGGCCCGGGCACGCTTTATCCGGCGCGGGCGCGGGGCACACCGTGATCATGACGTGGGAACCCCGGCACGACGACCCGCTGTTGATCCTCGCGATGGATCACCGGGACTCGTTCGGCAAGAAGTTGTTCGCGGTCCAGGACGACGATCCGGACGCGGAGCGCAGGACGGCCATGCAGGCCGCCAAGAAGCTGATCTTCGACGGTCTGCGCGAGGCCGTGCCGCGGCTCAGCGCCGGGCGCGCCGGTGTGCTCGTCGACGAGGAGTACGGCCAGGCGGTCGTCGACGAGGTGCGGGCCGGCGCCGGCGGGATCATGCTCGCCGTGCCGTTGGAGGCCAGCGGGCAGGAGTGGTTCAGCCCGCTGCACGGGGTGCAGTGGCCGGAGCACGTCGAGGACCTGCGACCCGACTACGCGAAGATCCTCATCCGCGACAACCCGGGCCTGGAGCGCGGGCGCCGGGAACAGCAGTTCGACCTGCTCACCGACGTCAGCGACCGGTTGCGGGAGATGAAGATCCCCCTGCTGTACGAACTGCTCGTGCCCGCCGTCGGGGAGCAGGCGGCCCTGGACCCGGACACCTATGACCGTGATGTCCGTCCGGACCTCGTCACCCGGGTGATCGCCGACAACCAGGAGCACGGTGTCGCGCCGGCGCTGTGGAAGGTCGAGGGGCTCGAGACGGTGGACGCGGCCCGGCAGGTCGCCGCGCAGGCCGCCAAGGGTGACGCCGATCTGATCGTGCTGGGCCGCGACGCGCCGCGGGAGCGCCTGCACCACTGGCTGGAGGTGGCGAGCCAGGTCCCGGAGTTCGTCGGGTTCGCGATCGGCCGCAGCATCTGGCAGGACGTCGTGCGCGAGCACAACGAGCACCACGACGACGCGCGGGCCCGCACGGCGATCGCCGACCGCTATCTGGATTGCGTGGCCCACTGGAGGCCCTGAGAAGATCGAGGGCGTGGAACCTCTCGACAATCCCGCATGGGCCGCTCTGAGCGGGCCGCAGGCATCCTTCGCCCGGCGGTACGGTCGCAGCGCGCGCTACGACCCGGCGGTGAGCCCGTTCGCCGCGGTGCAGGACCCGGCCGACCCGGCCGCGTGGGACGACCTGCGCGCGGTGGTGGACGTGGGCGACCGGGTCATCGTCACCGCGCCCGGCCTGACCGTGCCGCCGGGCTGGACCGGCGAGGCCGGCATCCCGGGCGTCCAGCTGGTCGGCCACGACTACCACGGCGCCCCCGAGCCGGAAGCCGAGCCGCTCGGCCCGGCCGACGTCGCCGACATGCTGGACCTGGTCGCCCGCACCCGCCCCGGACCGTTCCGCGAGGGCACCGTCGAGCTGGGCGACTACGTCGGCATCCGGCGCGACGGAGCCCTGGTCGCCATGGCCGGCGTGCGGATGCGCCCGCCCGGTTACGCCGAGATCAGCGCGGTCTGCACCGACCCGGCCTTCCGCGGCGCGGGCCTCGCGACCCGCCTGATCGCGGCGGTGTCCGCGGCGATCCGCGCCCGCGGCGAGGTCCCCTACCTGCACGCCGCCGAGACCAACACCGGCGCGATCCGGCTGTACCGCAACCTCGGCTTCACCGTCCGCCGGACCACGTCGTTCGTCATGGTCGCCCCGGCGTAGGGGTCAGCTCGTCGGGTCCGGCCGGTTCCGGCGGGTGAGCGCGAAGAACGCCCCGCCGGCGGCGAGCAGCACCGCGCCGCCGATCACCCAGATCCACACGGCCTTGCCGCCGGTGTCGTCCGCGGCGGGCTCGGCCACCACGGCGGCGGACGCGCTCACCGTGGGCACGGCGCTCGTGGCGGCCGGGGAGCTGGGGGCCACCGACGTCGGGGCGACGGTGGTGGGGGACGGCTCAGGGCCGGGCTTGAGGGTGACCAGCGGCGCCGGGTTGTCCGGTTCGTCCGCACCCTCGCGCTGGACCTCGATCCACCGGGAGACCTCGCCGTCGCCGTACGTCTCGAGGGTCTTGAACGACAGCCGGGTCTCGCCGTCGGGCAGCTTGGCGATCCTGACCTGCCACTCGGCGTCCGCGCCGGTCTTCAGCGCCTTGCCGCTCACCGTGAAACCGTCCGCGGTGGTGTCGAACTTCCACCCCGAGGGTGCCTTGACCAGGGTGACGTCGGCGGGAGCGATGCCGTCGGGCAGCACGACCCGTTCGCTCTTGATGCCGGCCGAGGTGCTCTCGGCCTCGCCGCTGAAGCTCAGCGTCACGTCGGTGGCGCCGGCGGTGTCCTTGTCGGCCTCGACCTCCACGTGGGCGGCGGCCGGCCCGGCGAGGGCAAGCACCCCCACCCCGGCGAGGACGGCCACAGCGGACAAGCGGATCCCGGTACGCACCATGCACTCAAGCTACCGGCGTGCTCAGGGCTTCCTGTCACAGGGCACGGCTAAGGTTCGGGACGTGACCGACCGACCCCTGCTCGCCGTCGACGCCCCGAGTCTCTACTTCCGGGCCTTCCACGGCATCCCCGAGTCCGCCGCGCGCACCGGGGCGGGTGAGCCGGTGAACGCGATCCGCGGGTTCCTGGACATGCTGGCCCAGCTGATCCGCACCCGGCGCCCCGACCGGCTGGTCTGTGCCCTCGACGCGGACTGGCGCCCGGCGTGGCGGGTCGCGCTGGTCCCGTCGTACAAGGCGCACCGTGTCGCCCACGGCGAGGTCGAGGAAGTCCCGTCCTCGCTGCAGAAGCAGGTCCCGGTGCTGCTGGAGGTGCTCGCGGCGGTGGGGATCCCGGCATTCGGCGTGGCCGGTTACGAGGCCGACGACGTGCTCGGCACGCTCGCCGCGACCCAGCCGGCCCCGGTCGAGGTGGTCTCCGGCGACCGCGACCTGTACCAGCTCGTCGACGACGCCCGGGGCACCCGCCTGCTGTACTGCGGGCGGGGCGTGGCCAAGCTCGAGGACAGCGACGACGCGGCGGTCCAGGCGAAGTACGGCGTCCCGGCCCGCTGGTACGCGGACTTCGCGGCGATGCGCGGCGACGCGAGCGACGGCCTGCCGGGGGTCCCGGGCGTGGGGGAGAAGACCGCGGCCCGGCTGATCGCCCGCTACGGCGGTGTCGAGCAGATCGTCGCCGCCCTGGACGATCCGGACGCCGGGTTCGCCCCGGGCGTGCGCACCAAGCTGCTGGCGTCCAGGGACTACCTCGCCGCGGCGCTGCCGGTGTGCAAGGTGGCCCTCGACGTCACGTTGCCCGATTTCGACGCGACACTGCCGTCCGCGCCACGCGACGCCGACGCGCTGCTGGCACTGGCCTCCCGGTGGAACCTGGCCGGCTCGGCCCGGCGCCTGGTCGACGCGATGGCCGGGCCGGAGGCCGACCGCTGACCTAACGGGCGTTAAGGTGGGTGGCATGACGGTCGACCGGATCCTGCCCACCGAGGAAGCCGCCGAGCTGCTGGGCCTGGCCCGCGACCTCGCCCAGGGGGAGCTCGCACCCCGGGTGGACGACCACGAGCAGCGCGGCGAGTTCCCCCGCGAGATCCTGCGCACGCTGGGCCGGGCCGGCATGCTCGGCCTGCCCTACCCGGAGTCCGACGGCGGGTCCGGCCAGCCCTACGAGGTCTACCTGCAGGTCCTCGAGACGTTCGCCGGGTCGTGGCTGGCCGTCGCCGAGGCGGTCAGCGTGCACGTGCTGTCGTGCTTCCCGATCGCCGTGGCCGGCACCGGACGGCAGCGCAAGACCCTGCCCGAGCTGCTCGGCGGCGAGCTGCTCGGGGCGTACGCGCTGTCCGAACCGCAGGGGGGCAGCGACGCGGCCGGCCTGACCACCACCGCGGTCCGCGACGGCGACGAGTACCGGGTCACCGGCACCAAGGCCTGGATCACCCACGCCGGCAACGCCGACTTCTACAGCATCTTCTGCCGCACCGGCGGCCCCGGCCCGGACGGCATCTCCTGCCTGGTCGCCGACGCCGGCACCCCCGGCCTGCTGCCCCAGGCCCCCGAACGCCTCATGGGCCTGCGCTCGTCACCACCGGCCCAGATCGTCCTCGACGACGCCCGGATCGGCGTGGACCGCCTCGTCGGCGCCGAGGGCGGTGGCTTCCGGATCGCCATGCAGGCGCTCGACTCCGGGCGGCTGGGGATCGCCGCCTGCGCGGTCGGCCTCGCCCAGGCCGCCGTCGACCACGCCGCGTCGTACGCGAAGCAGCGCACCCAGTTCGGCAAGCCCCTCGCGGCGTTCCAGGGTCTCGGGTTCCTTCTCGCCGACATGGCGACCCAGGTCTCCGCGGCCCGGGCGCTGATGCTGTCGGCGGCCCGGCTCAAGGACGCCGGCCGGCCGTTCTCGGTCGAGGCGGCGAAGGCCAAACTGTTCGCGACCGACACCGCCATGCGGGTGACCACCGACGCGGTGCAGGTGCTCGGCGGCTACGGCTACGTGTCCGACCACCCGGTCGAGCGGTGGTTCCGGGAGGCGAAGGTGCTGCAGATCGTCGAGGGCACCAACCAGATCCAGCGGCTGGTGATCGCCCGGGACCTGACCCGTTCGTGACTGTTCGCGCGGTGTGCCGGAAACGGATTCGTTATGTCAGGGTCCCGACCGGTATCTTGGCGCCGTGGAAGAGATCGACAGGGCGATCGTGGGCGCCCTCACCGCGGACGGCCGCCTGTCGTACACCGATCTGGCCGAGCGCGTCGGGCTGAGCGTGTCGGCCGTGCACCAGCGCGTCCGGCGCCTCGAGCAGCGCGGTGTCATCGCCGGGTACACCGCCCGGGTGTCCTACGAGGCCCTCGAACTGCCGTTGACGGCGTTCGTGGCGATCCGCCCGTTCGACCCGTCGCAGCCCGACGACGCCCCGGACAAGCTCGCGCACCTCGCCGAGATCGACTCCTGCTACTCGGTGGCGGGTGAGGACTTCTACATGCTGCTCGTCCGGGTGGCGAGCCCGGCCGACCTGGAACGCCTGCTCCAGCAGATCCGCACCGCCGCGAACGTCACCACCCGCACGACGGTGGTGCTCTCCACGCCGTACGAGAACCGCCCGCCCCGCATCGGGAGCGCCGCCGACCAGATCTGATCCGGCCCGCCTGTTCCCCGGAGCGCTCGCCGCCGGGTGCTGCTCGCCACCGGGGGCGCCGGGTCGGTCGGACACGCGGTGATCCAGCCGGCCCGGTGGGCCGGCGCCACCGTGATCGCCATGGCCGGTCGCCCCGCGCAGGCCCGCCTGGTCCTGTACACGGCCTTCGCCGACGGCGCCCTGCCGGTGGTGCAGGAGCACGGTTTGCCCCTGCACCACTTCCCGCTGGCCCGGACCGCCGACGCCCACCGGACCGCCGAGGGCGGCACCGTCGGCAAGGTCCTGGTGACCCGCTGAACGGTTAGGGGGTCAGGAAGCCGCTGTCGCGCAGCCAGGCCGCGCAGGCCCGGGTCCACTGCGCGGTGTGCGGGATGTCGGCGTGGCCGTACTCGCCGTACGCGACGCCGTCGGCCAGACCTACGCCGTGCCCGCCCCGCGGGTAGATGTGCAGCTCGACCGGGATCCCGGCGGTGAAGTAGGCGTTCGCCATGGCCATCGTGTTGACGAAGCCCGGCTGGTCCCCGGCCGTGGCCCACAGGAACGCCGGGCAGGTCTCGCTGTCGATGTGCAGGCCGGGGGAGAGTTCGTCGCGCAGCTCCGTCCGGCCGTCCAGGACGAACGACACCGGGGCTTCCGGCAGCAGTCTCAGGTCCGCGAGGGAGTAGGCGAGGACCGCGAAGTCGGGGCGGGGCGGCGGCTCGGGCAGGTCCTCGATCGACAGGACCGTGCCGGTGGCCAGCAGGGCGGCCAGATGACCGCCGGCACTCGACCCGATCACCCCGACCCGGCCCGGGTCGACGTCGAGCCCGTGGTCGCCGCTCCGGACCCGATCGAGGGCCTGCCGCCCGGATTCCAGGGGAGCGGGGAAACGGTATGCGGTGAGCAGCGGATAGCGTACGACGAAAGCATGCAGCCCGATGCCGCTGAGCCAGCGGGCGTAACCCTCGCCGTCGTGCCCGGGGTGGGTGCGGTAGCCGCCCCCGGGGAAGACCAGGATCGCTGGTCTCGGCCCGGTGAACGAGGGGTCTGCCGGGTAGACGGTGATGTCCGGCTCGGTGGGTGCGTGGTCGATCAATGCGGGTCCTCTCACGGTCGCAGAGGCGCCGGGAACAGGCCGGATCCGCACCGCCCGGGGAGAACCGCGATGCGGGCGTCGTGATGGCCGCGACCGCTGGGGCTCGGGGCGCGCCGCGCCGGAAACCGCGTCCTCAAGGACGCGGGGGCCTGAAACCGATGCCTCCATCAATGTCGGCCCATCCGGGGCGCACCCCCGACCTTACCCGAACTAGCCTCCTAGGATGCCCCACAGGATGAAAGCCATAGAACAGGATCGACGCCTATCGGCGACCACACACCTGTTTCAGGGCGTGAAGCGGTAGCCGATGCCGGGTTCGGTGATGAGGTACCGCGGACGGCTCGGGTCCGGTTCGAGTTTGCGGCGCAGGTTGGCGAGGTGGACGCGGAGGTAGCCGGTCTCGTTCTCGTAGGCCGGCCCCCAGACCTCGCGCAGCAGGTGTTTCTGGGCGACGAGTTTGTCCGGGTGGCGGGCGAGGGTCTCGAGCATGTGCCACTCGATGGGAGTGAGGCGGATGTCCTGACCGGTGGCGGTGGTGAGGCGTTTGGCCGGCAGGTCGATGGTGAAGTCGGCGGTGGTGATCGTCGCGGTGTCGGGTTGCGGGGTGGCCCGGCGCAGGGCGGCGCGGATCCGGGCGAGTAGCTCGTCCATGCCGAACGGTTTGGTGACGTAGTCGTCGGCGCCGGCGTCGAGGGCCTGGACCTTGCCGGCCTGGTCGTCGCGGGCGGACAGCACGATGATCGGGATGGTGGTCCAGCCGCGCAGGCCGCGGACCACCTCGACGCCGTCCAGGTCGGGCAGGCCGAGGTCGACGATGGCCAGGTCGGGTGGGGTGCGCCCGGCCGTGGCCAGCGCCTCGGTGCCGTCGGCCGCGGTGTCGACGTCGTATCCGCGGGCGCTGAGGTTGATTCTCAGCGCCCGGCGTAGCTGGTCGTCGTCGTCGACCACGAGGATGCGGCTCACCGCGCCGATTGTGCAGCATCGGGCGCCGCGGGGTGGTCAGTCCGCCCGGGTGGCCCGGGCGCACTCGGTGAGGTACGGCAGCTCGAACTCCTGGCGTCCGGCCAGGTCGGGGTGGGTTTCGGTGAGTTCGCGGACCCGGTCGAGCAGGGTGGCGCGGTCGGTGTCGGAGAGCAGGATCACGTAGCTGCGGGACGCGACCATGTCGAGGAGCCGGGCGAGGTCGATGCGGTGGGTCCAGGGGAAGTACCGCTTCTCGACGGGGCCGAACGGGGCGCCGATGTCGGTGCGGCGGTCGACCTCGGGGGAGTCCATGATCTCGCCGAGGCGGCGGACCCAGTCGGTGGTCTCGTCGCGCAGGTTCCAGATGAGGCCGAGGTGCCCGCCGGGGGACAGGACGCGGGCGACCTCGGGGACGGCGCGGGCGGGGTCGACCCAGTGCCAGGCCTGGGCGACGACGACGGCGTCGACGCTGGCGTCGGGCAGGGGGATGGTCTCGGCGGTTCCGGTGTACGCGGGTACGCCCGGCAGGACGCGGCGGAGCTCGCCGAGCATGCCCTCGGAGGGGTCGACGGCGGTGACGGCGAGGCCGCGGGCGGCGATCTGGCGGGTGAGTTTGCCGGTGCCCGCGCCGAGGTCGAGGACGCGGGGGCTTCCCGGGGGCAGGAGCCAGTCGAGGGCTTCCGGCGGGTACGGGGGCCGGCCGCGTTCGTAGGCGCCGGCGGCGGGTCCGAACGAGTGTGCGTGAGCCTGATGATCTGCCATACATACCAGTATCCTAGGACGCCTTAGCGGGTGTGCACCGGGTCCCGTACCGCAGAAAGGTGTTTATGAAAGGAGCCCTACGGGCACTGCATTCACCGACAAGAACAAAGAAGTTTCTGGTCGTGATGAGAGGTTGATGATGAGCTTCACGGACAAGGTCAAGAACAAGACCGACGAGCTGGCCGGTAAGGCGAAGCAGGGCATCGGCGACATGCGTGACGACGAGAGGCTGGTCGCGGAGGGCAAGCGCCAGGAGACCGAGGCGCGGGCTCGTCAGGCCGGTGAGCACGTGAAGGACGCGGGTCACGAGGTACGCGACGCTTTCAGCTGATCCACATAGCTAGACGAAAAAGCCCCGGGCGATGCGCCCGGGGCTTTTCGCTGTCATTCGGCGACTTGTTTGCGCCACCAGTCCTGGCCTGATTCGGGCAGGGTGTCGATCGGGTCGTAGTACGCGTGCAGTTTGCTGAGGGCCTCGGCGTCGTCGGCCTCGATGGAGGTGCGGTAGTTCTTGGTCCAGTACGAGATACCGTGCTCGCGGTCGTACTCGGAGACCATGTGCACCCAGCGTTTGCCGACGAACGGGACGTCGCAGACGATCCGGGGGGTGGCGTATCCGGGCAGGTAGCCCATCATGTCGTGCTGGAGTTGCTGGGCGTACCAGACGGGGACGCGCCAGTGTTCGGCGTGCGGGATCATGTCGCACATGTAGAAGTAGTACGGCAGGATGCCGGCTTCTCCCTGCAGGCCGAAGCAGAGGTCGAGCAGGTCCTTGGTGGTGGCGTTGACGCCGCGCATGAGGACACCCTGGTTGCGGACGTCGCGGACGCCGACCTCGAGCAGCATCTGGGCGGCGCGGGCGACGGTGGGTGTCAGTGAGTTGACGTGGTTGACGTGGGTGTGGACGGCGAGGTTGACGCCGCGGCGCTGGGCGGTGATGGCGACGCGGTTGAGGCCTTCGACGACGTCGGGCTGGAGCCAGTGCTGGGGTAGTCCCATGAGGGCTTTGGTGGCGAGGCGGATGTCGCGCACGGTGGGGACGTTGAGCAGGCCCATGAGGTAGGTCTCGAGTTGTTTCCAGGGGACGTTGGCGACGTCGCCCCCGGAGACGACGACGTCGCGGACGCCGGGGTGTTCCTTGAGGTATTTGAGGTGGGCGTCGTAGCGGTCCACGGGCTTCAACGTCAGCTTCAGTTTGTCGACGGCGGGGGTGCTGTTGCCGACGAGGTCCATGCGGGTGCAGTGGCCGCAGTACTGGGGGCAGGTGCTGAGGAGCTCGGCGAGGACCTTGGTGGGGTAGCGGTGGGTGAGGCCTTCGGCGACCCACATGTCGTGTTCGTGGAGGCTGTCGCGGGTGGCGTGGGGGTGTGAGGGCCAGTCGAGGTGGCGGTCGGTGGCGACGGGGATCATGTACCGGCGGATCGGGTCGGCGTAGAACGCCTCGGTGGTGATCTCCCCGTCGGGGACCATGGTGTTGAGCATCTGGGGGGTGACCAGCATCGACATGGTGGCGAGGCGTTGCTGGTCGGTTTCCAGGTCGGCGTAGAACGCGTCGTCGAGCAGGTCGCCCATGACGGCGCGGAGTTGTTTGATGTTCTTGACGCAGTTCACCCGTTGCCATTGGGCGGAGTCCCATTGCTGGGCGGTGATGGTGCGCCATCCTGGGAGGCGGGTCCAGTCGGGTTCGGTGAGGGTGCGGCGCGCGTATTCGTAGGGCTGGCCGGCGGGTTCGGTCACCGATGCCTCCTGGGTCGCGGAAAGATCGCTTCCGACGGTACTGGAGGATCTGCGGTCAAGAAACCTTCTGCCGAAAGGATTTACGGTTTGACGGCGGGGTGACAGACTTTTCGCATGATCGTGGGCGTGGGGTTGTCGCGGGTGCTGGAGCCGGCCGGGGTGTTGCCGCAGGCGGCGTGGCGGTTGGACGCGAGCCCGGTGCTGGGTGCCGATGAGGTGCGGGTGCGGGTGTCGCGGCTGAATCTGGACGCGGCGAGTTTCCGGCAGTTGTCGGGCAAGCATGGTGGTGACGGTGCGGCGGTGCGCTCCGAGGTGCTGGAGATCGTCGGTGCGCGGGGCAAGATGCACAATCCGGTGACCGGGTCGGGCGGGATGCTGATCGGCGTGGTCGAGGAGGTGGGGCCGGCGTCGTCGTTGCCGGTGCGGGTGGGTGACCGGGTGGCGACGCTGGTGTCGTTGACGTTGACGCCGTTGGTGATCGATGACGGCCTGGTGGGCTGGGACGGGTTGAGTGAGCAGGTCCCGGCGTCGGGGCATGCGATCTTGTTCGGGCGTTCGGTGGTGGCGGTGTTGCCGGATGATCTGGCTCCGGAGCTGGCGCTGGCGGTGTTCGACGTGTGTGGTGCGCCGGCGTTGACGGATCGGGTGGTGCGTGGTCATGCCGGTCCGGTGAGTGTGGCGGTGCTGGGTGGAGCCGGTAAGAGTGGTTCCCTGGCGCTGGCCGCGGCGAAGGCGGCGGGTGCGCGTACGTGTGGGGTGGTGGTTTCCGCTGCTGAGCGGGAGGCGTTGGTGGGTGCGGGGGTCGCTGATCATGTCGCGGTCGCTGATGCCCGGGATCCGGTGGCGGTCGCGGCGGCGGTGACGGGTGCGCTGGGTGGTCCGGCGACGGTGACGGTGGTGTGTGTGGATGTGCCGGGGTGTGAGCACGGGGCGATCCTGGCGACGGCGGCCGGTGGCACGGTGATCTTCTTCTCGATGGCGACGAGTTTCCCGGCGGCGGCGTTGGGGGCGGAGGGTCTGGCGGCGGATGTGACGATGCTGGTCGGCAATGGTTTTGTGCCGGGGCATGCGGTGTTCGCGGTGGAGGTGCTGCGTCGTACGCCGGGGGTGCGGGCGTTGTTCGAGGCGCGGATTTCGGCAGACTGACGGTCATGACTTCGGTGCTGTATTCAGGTGGGCGGTTCTATTCGGCGGCGGATCCGCGGGCGACGGCGATGCTGGTGTCGGGTGGCCGGATCGGGTGGCTGGGGTCGGTTGAGGATGCGCCGGCGGCGGATGTGGTGGTGGATCTGGCGGGTGGGTTGGTGACGCCGGCGTTTGTGGACGCGCATGTGCATGTCACGGATACGGGTCTGGCTGCTGGGGGGTTGGATCTGTCGGGGGTGCGGTCGGCGCGGGAGTTGCTGGACACGCTGGCGGTGTTCGCGGCGTCGTGTCCGGTGGATGCGGTGGTGCTGGGGTTGCGGTGGGACGAGTCGTTGTGGCCGGTGCAGGCGTTGCCGGATGCCGATGAGCTGGAGAAGGCGGCCGGTGGGCGGCGGGTGTATCTGACGCAGGCGTCGGTGCATGCGGCGCTGGTGTCGCGGTCTCTGTTGGCTGCCGCGGGCCTGGATGGTGGGTCCGGGTGGGTGAGCGAGCACGAGCATCACCTCGTACGGGAGGTGGCGCTGGGTTCTGTGAGTGCCGCGCAGCGGGAGTCGGCGCAGCGTGCGGCGTTGCGGTCGGCGGCGGCGCGGGGGGTGGCGGCGGTGCATGAGTGCGGTGGTCCGGGGACGTCCGGTGAGGATGATTTCCGGTCGGTGCTGGCGTTGTCGGGGCGGGGGTTGCCGCGGGTGTTCGGGTTCTGGGGTGAGCTCGGTGGGGCGGTCCGGGCCCGGGATCTGGGTGCGGTGGGTGCGGGTGGGGATCTGTTTGCCGATGGGGCGCTGGGGTCGCGGACGGCGTCGGTGCGGACGCCGTACGCGGATGGTCCTGGTTGTGGTGAGTCTTTTGTGACCGGGGAGCAGGCGGGGGCGCATCTGCTGGAGTGCATGGAGCTGGGTCTGCAGGGTGGTTTCCATGCGATCGGTGATGCGGCGATCGAGGCGGTGCTGGAGGGTTTCGCGGTGGCGGCGCGTGCGGTGGGGGTGGATCGGGTGCGGGCGGCGCGGCACCGGATCGAGCATGTGGAGCTGGCGGACAAGGCGATGATCGCCCGGATGGTGGAGTTCGGGGTGGTGGCGAGTGTGCAGCCGGTGTTCGACGCGCGGTGGGGTGGTCCGGACCGGATGTATGCGCAGCGTCTGGGTGTGGAGCGGGCGATGGCGGCGAATCCGGTCGGGGCGATGTATGCGACGGGGGTGTCGTTGGCGTTCGGGTCGGATTCGCCGGTGACGCCGATCGATCCGTGGGCGGCGGTGGCGGCGGCGGTGGCTCCGCGTAATCCGGTGTTCCGGATGGGGGTGCGGTCGGCGTTCGGGGCGTCGACGCGGGGTGGGTGGCGTGCGGTGGGGGTGGATGACGCGGGGGTGTTGTCGCCGGGGGCGCAGGCGACGTTCGCGGTGTGGGACACCCCGTCGGGGTTGTCGGGTGGGTTGCCGGCGTTGGTGCCGGATGTGGACGGGGTGGTTCCGGATCGGCCGGTGTGCCGCCGGACGGTGTTGTCCGGCGAGACGATCTTCGAGGAGTAGGTGGGCGTGGAGAAGCTGGGTCTGGATCCCGTGGTGGTCGCCCGGGCGCGGGAATTGGCCGCGTTGGCGGGCCGGCCGGTCGTGGAGCTGGCGCGGTCGCATACGACGGTGTCGGTGGAGCGGGCGGTGTTGCGGCTGGCGGGGGTGCGGGGTGCGGATTCGGATGGGATCCCGTGGGTGAACCGTCTGGTGGACGCGGTGCGCTCGGATGTGGGGCTGGGGTTCGGGGTGTCGGTGCCGGTGTTCGACGCGCTGGCGCGTGAGGGTCTGGACGATGTGACGGTGCTGGCGCAGAAGGCGGCGTCGGGGGCGGTGCGGTTCGGGGTGCCGGAGAAGAAGGTGGCGGTGAACGCGGCGCGGCGGGCGGCGACCCGGGCGACGCGGGCGGGGTTGAAGGTGGTCGACGCGCGGCGGGTGGAGCGGGAGCGGTTGATCCGGCGGTGGGGGGATGCGCCGCGGCGGCCGTGGATCTATCTGATCGTGGCGACCGGGGACATCTATGAGGACATTCCGCAGGCGCAGGCGGCGGCGCGGGCGGGTGCGGATGTGATCGCGGTGATCCGGTCGACGGGGCAGTCGTTGCTGGATTATGTGCCGGAGGGGGCGACCCGGGAGGGTTTCGCGGGTACGTATGCGACGCAGGAGAATTTCCGGTTGATGCGGGCGGCGCTGGATGTGACGTCGAAGGAGCTGGGCCGGTATGTGCGGCTGACGAATTACGCGTCGGGGTTGTGCATGCCGGAGATGGCGGTGATGGCCGGGATGGAGCGTCTGGACATGATGCTCAACGATTCGATGTACGGGATCTTGTTCCGGGACATCAATCCGGTCCGGACGTTTGTTGATCAGCGGTTCTCGCGGCAGGTCCACGCGCGGGCGGGGATCATCATCAACACCGGTGAGGACAATTATCTGACGACGGCGGATGCGGTCGAGGCGGCGCACACGGTGACGGTGTCGCAGTTGCTGAACGAGTATTTCGCGCATGAGGCGGGGCTGGCGAACTGGCAGCTGGGGCTGGGGCACGCGTTCGAGATCAATCCGGAGGTGCCGGAGTCGTTGCGGTTGGAGCTGGCGCACGCGTTGCTGGCGCGGGAGTTGTTCCCGGAGGCGCCGTTGAAGTGGATGCCGCCGACGAAGCACATGACCGGGGATGTGTTCCGGGGCAATCTGCTGGATGGGTTCTTCAATCTGGTGGGTGCGCTGACCGGGCAGGGGATCCTGTTGGTGGGGATGATGACGGAGGCGGTGGTGACGCCGTGGTTGTCGGACCGGGACGTGGCGTTGCAGAACGTGCGGTACGTGTTGGACGGGGCCGGGAGTCTGCATGAGGATTTTGTGCCGGCGCCGGGTGGGTTCATCCAGCGGCGGGCGCATGAGGTGCTCGGTGAGGCGGTCGGGTTGCTGGGGCGGATCGTGGACGATTCGTTGCTGGACGCGATCGCGGACGGCACGTTCGGGATCATGAAGCGGCCGGCGGACCGGGGTAAGGGCCGTGACGGGGTGGCGCGGCACGAGGACGGTTACTTCAATCCGGTGACGGTCGCGTTGGAGGAGGTCCGATGACGATCGTGCGGCCGTACGGGGACACCACCGGTGACGGGATGGTGCAGGTGTCGTTCACGTTGCCGATCGCGCATGACAAGCGGGCCGAGGGTGCGGCGGTGCAGCTGGCGAACAAGATGGGCATGGATCCGGCGTTGCTGGTGCACGCGAAGCCGATGGGGGACGGGTTCACGTTCTTCGTGGTGTATGGCCGGGTGTCGCATCTGGTCGACACCGAGAAGGTGCAGGTGGTGGAGCGGGATTACCCGTTGTTGTCGGCGAAGGATGTCAACGCGGTCATCAAGCGCAGGTTGCGGCGCCGGTTGTCGGTGGTGGGGGCGTGTATCGGTACGGACGCGCACACGGTGGGGATCGACGCGATCCTGAATCTGAAGGGCATCGCCGGGGAGAAGGGCCTGGAGTATTACCGGGAGCTGGCGGTGACGAACATGGGTGCGCAGGTGTCGGTGCCGGAGCTGGTGGAGACGGCGCGGGCGCAGCGGGCCGATGCGGTGCTGGTGTCGCAGGTGGTGACGCAGCGGGATGCGCATCTGCAGAACACGCGGGCGATGACGGCGGCGTTCCGGGAGGCGATGCCGGCGGGGAAGCGGCCGTTGCTGATCGTGGGTGGTCCGCGGTTCGACGAGTTGATGGCCGCGGATCTGGGTGTCGATCGGATCTTCGGGCGGGGTACGACCCCGCGTGAGGTGGCTTCGTATCTGGTGCATGCTCTGCTGGGAGACGGAAAATGATCACTGTGACGCATCGGCGGTATGTGCCGTACTCGCACGCGCACTATGCGGGGAACCTGGTCGACGGGGCGTATTCGCTGGGTCTGTTCGGTGATGTCGCGACGGAGGTGTGCATCCGCCTGGACGGTGACGAGGGGTTGTTCGCGTCGTACTCGGATGTGCAGTTCAGGGCGCCGGTGCAGGCCGGTGACGTGCTGGAGGTGACGGCGACGGTGGAGCACATGGGGACCCGGTCGCGGCGGATCGCGTTCTCGTCGGTGGTGGTGTGCCGGGGTTCCGGTGGGTCGGCGGCGGTGGTGCTGGAGTCGCCGATCGTGGCGGTGACCGCGGTCGGGACCGTGGTCGTGCCCGCCCGGTCGTGACGTTCGCGGTCTGTGTGGACGTCGGGTCGACGTACACCAAGGCGTGCCGGGTCGATCTGGGGTCCGGGCGGCTGGTGGCGCGGGTGGAGGTGCCGACGACGTCCGGCACCGATGTGCTGGAGGGTCTGTCGGCGGCGGTGGACCGGGTCGGTGCCGGGGAGTTGTACGTGTGTTCGTCGGCCGGGGGTGGGCTGCGCCTGGCGGTGATCGGGTACGAGTCGCTGGTCACGGCGGAGGCCGGGCATCGGGTCGGGTTGTCGGCCGGGGCGCAGGTGGTGCATGTGCACGCCGGTTTGCTGGACGGGCCGGGCCTGGTGGCGTTGCGGGCGGCGCGACCGGATGTGATCCTGCTCGTCGGGGGGACCGACGGCGGGGACGAGGACACGCTGCGGCACAACGCGGGGCGGCTGGCCCGGTCCCGGCTGCGGGTGCCGGTGGTGGTGGCGGGCAATGCGGCGGCCGGGCCGTACGCGGAGCAGGTGTTGTCCGAGCGGCGGGTGCCGGTGACGGTGACCGGTAATGTGCTGCCGCGGATCGGGGTCCTGGAGCCGGGGCCGGCGCGGGCGGCGATCCGGGCGGTGTTTCTGCGGCATGTCATCGGGGGCAAGCGGTTGTCGCGGGGGCGGCGGTTCGCGTCGATGGTGCGGGCGGCGACCCCGGACGCGGTGCTGGCCGGGGTGTCGGTGCTGGCCGATGTGACCGGTGCGGGGGTGCTGGTGGTGGATGTGGGTGGGGCGACGACGGACGTGTATTCGGCGTTGGTGCCGGATCCGGAGTTGTCGGCCGGCCCGCAGCGTGATGTGGCGGGGACGTTGTGGCGGTCCCGGACGGTCGAGGGTGACCTGGGTGTGGGCGTGAGTGCTCCCGGGGTGCTCAGTGCCGCCCACGCGGAGAAGTGGGACCTGCCGGGTGTTTCCTCGCCGCTGGAGCTGGCCACCGCGGCGGCGGTGATCGCGTTGCGGCGGCACGCGCGGGGCCATGCGGCCGGGCCGGGGATGCCGCGTACCGGGGGACGGGATCTGCGCGACGTGCGGCTGGTCGTCGGTTCCGGTGGGGTGCTGCGCCATGGTGGTGGTGATGCGGTGCTGGCCGCGGTGCTCGGTGACACCGCCGGCGGCTGGGCCGCGCCCCGCACCGCGCGCAGGGTGGTGGACAGCGCGTACGTCCTGGCCGCGGCCGGTCTGCTCGCCGATGATCATCCCGCGGTGGCGCGGGCGTTGGTGAACACGCTGTGACACGCCGACGAACGCGACACGCCCGCAGGGGTGACGGTGGTTGACAAGGCGCCGGGGGCAGGACGTACCGTCGGCGGGTCCTTTTCTTCGGGAAGCGGCTGTTGTTCGCTCCGTTCCTTCGCCCACTGGCCACGCGGCAGACCCGGACACACGCGTGCACCAGGTCCAGGGGGTGGGGGTCGGCGGGGCGGCGCGAACCGGCCGCGCCCCTGGTGGGTCACGGGTGGGACGAGGCCAGTAGACAACGGCACGACGCGGGCATCCGGTGCGCGGCGGGTCGGTCCGAAGGCCTCGCGACGACCGTGGCGGTCACCGGGCCCGCAGGCGGAACCTCAGGGAACATCCGGGGCGCGACCCACGGGCCGCGCCCCGGCCCCGTTCCTGACGGAGCCCGGCCTCGGCACGGTTCGTGACCAGCGGCGGGTAGCCTCTCGCGGGTGGATCTGATGACGGCGCAGCCGAAACCCGGGCCGGCGCCCACCCGCACCGATGGCCGCGCCGCACCGTTGCCGCTGTGGCTGTCGGTCGTGTTCGCCCTGACCGCCGGCGCCGCGTTGCTGCTGGCCCTGCCGCCGTACGGACTGTGGTGGCTCGCCCCGGCCGGGATCGCCCTGCTCGCCGCGGCCACCCACCGGCGCCGGCTGCGGGCCGGGTTCGGTGTCGGGTTCGTCGCCGGGGTGGTGCTGTTCGTGCCGCTGCTCGACTGGACCCGCATCGCGGCCGGCTGGCTGCCCTGGCTGATGCTGTCGCTGGCCCAGGCCGGCTACCTCGGGCTGCTGGGTCTGGCCACGGCGTGGCTGTCGCCGCTCACCGACCGGTTCCGGGGGCTGTGGCCGTTGCTGACCGGTCTGCTCTGGGTCACCCAGGAGGCGCTGCGCGACCGGGCCCCGTTCGGCGGGTTCCCGTGGGGGCGGCTCGCGTTCAGCCAGGGTGAGGCGCCGGTGCTGCGCCTGGCCGTGCTCGGCGGTGCCCCGCTGGTGACGTTCGCGGTCGCGGCCGCCGGTGGGGCATTGGTCGCCCTGGCCTGGCGGTCCTGGCGGATCCGGGCTTGCTGGCCGGCCGCCGGCGGGTACGCGCTGGCGGTGGCGGTGCTGGTGATCGGGCCCGCGTTCGTGCCCACCGCGAACCCGGGCGGGCCCACCCGCACCGTGGCCATCGTGCAGGGCAACGTGCCCCGCCTCGGTCTGGACTTCAACGCCCAGCGCACCCAGGTGCTGCTCAACCACGTCAACGCCACCCGCAAGCTGGCCGAGGAGGTCCGGCTCGGCCGCAAACCGCAGCCGGAACTGGTCATCTGGCCGGAGAACTCCAGTGACATCGACCCGCTGCGCGACCAGGACGCCGCCCAGCTGATCGCCGGGGCCGCCGACGCGATCGGGGTGCCCATCCTGGTCGGCACGGTGCTGCGCACCGACGTGCGGGGTGAGATCTACAACGCGGGCATCCTGTGGCAACCGGTCACCGGCCCCGACCGGGACCAGATCTACACGAAACGGCATCCGGTGCCGTTCGCCGAGTACATGCCGCTGCGTTCGGTGGCGCGGATGGTCACCGACAAGGCCGACCTGGTGCAGAACATGCTGTCCGGGAAGACCCCCGGGGTGATCCGCACCCCGGCCGCGACCATCGGTGACGTCATCTGCTTCGAGGTCGCCTACGACGACATCGTGCGCGACACTGTCATCGGGGGCGCGCAGCTGCTCGCGGTGCAGACCAACAACGCCACGTTCAACGAGGCCGAGGCCCGCCAGCAGCTCGCGATGGTGCAGCTGCGGGCCGTCGAGCACGGGCGGGAGGCGCTGATGGTGTCGACCGTCGGGGTGTCCGCGTTCGTCGCCGCCGACGGCACGGTCGTCACCGAGACCGGGTTCAATGTGGACGCCGTGGTCCTGCATGACATGGCCTTGGGCGGACCGCGTACGCTGGCGACTCGCCTGGGGCACCGGCCGGAGATGGCCGCGGTCGTCCTGGCCCTGATGTGCCTTGTCGCGGCGGTGCCCATGCGCCGGCGCAGGAGCGGCGGTGGACCCGCCGCGTCACGAAAGACGGAGGAATGGTGAGCGACGCGAACCCGACGTCAGCGGGCTCGGAGGGATACCCCGGTATCGGCCGGGTCCTCGTGGTCATCCCGACCTACAACGAGGCCGACAACGTCCGTCTCATCACGGGCCGGGTCCGTCAGGCCGTGCCCGAGGTCGACATCCTCGTCGCGGACGACAACTCGCCGGACGGCACCGGCGCCATCGCTGACGAGATCGCCGTCGCCGACGACCACATCTTCGTGCTGCACCGCGCCGGCAAGGAAGGCCTCGGCGCCGCCTATGTCGCCGGTTTCGCGTGGGCCAAGGACAAGGGCTACGACGCGGTCGTCGAGATGGACGCGGACGGCTCGCACGCCCCGGAGGAACTCACCCGGCTCCTCGACGCGCTCAAGGACGCCGACGCGGTCATCGGCACCCGGTACATCCCCGGTGGCAGCGTCCACAACTGGCCCCTGCACCGGCTGCTGCTCTCGCGCGGCGGCAACATCTACATCCGGATGGCCCTGGGCATGCCGTTCAAGGACGCCACCGGCGGCTACCGGGCCTACCGGATGGCCGTCATCGACAAGATCGACGTCGCGACCATCGCGTCGCAGGGTTACTCGTTCCAGGTCGAGATGACCTGGCGCACGTACCGCAACGGTTTCCGGATGGCCGAGGTGCCGATCACGTTCACCGAGCGCGAACACGGCGTCAGCAAGATGAGCGGCAACATTTTCAAGGAACAGCTGCTCAGGGTCACGATCTGGGGTGCGGCGGCCCGCCGTGACGCGGTGCTCGGCAAGCTCGGCCGTAAGCCGCGGCAGACCTCGACCTGGCCGTGACCGGGCGCCCGCGTGTCATGCTGGAACGCCACGGTGTGACACCCGGGAAAGGGTGATGAGGATGCGACGAGGACTGGCCCTGCTCCCACTGGGGCTGCTGGTGCTGGCGGTGGTGGAGATCACCGCGTTCGTGGCGGTCGTGCACGCGATCGGCGCGCTGTGGTCGCTGCTGCTGCTCGGTGCCGGCAGCATCGCCGGGCTGGCCCTGCTGCGCCGCGAGGGCATCAAGGGGTGGCGGGCGTTCCGGGCCGCCACCGAGTCCGGCCGCCCACCCGGCCCCCAGGTCAGCAATTCCCTGATCGGTCTGCTCGGGGCGTTGCTGCTGGCCGTGCCCGGTTTCGTCTCCGCGGTCGCCGGTCTGCTGCTGATCGTCCCGCCCGGGCGGCTGCTCGCCCGCCGCGGTGTCGAACGCGCCACCGAACGCCGCGTGTCGTCCACCGTCGCCGGTGACCTGTTCGGCCCCCGGCACGTGCGGGTGCGCCAGTCCGCCCCCGTCGACGATCCCGCACCGGACCCCGCCGCCGCCCCGACCACCGCCGCGGTCACCCCCGGCCCGGTGGTCGAGGGTGACGTCGTCGAGGGTGAGATCGTCCGCTGACCGCCCTCAGCGCGGCACGGCGTTGCGCAACCGGATCCCGCTGAACCCCACGGCGGCGGCCGTCACGGCGTCCCAGAACGGCCACAGGCTGTCCAGGACCCGCAACTGGATCCCCGCCGCCGCGTGACAGGCGAACAGATCACCGACCGGCTCCGGCGGGCCCAGCGGCACCACCGTCTCCCGCGCCACCGACGCGTGCGGCATCGGCGACCCGATCGGCCGGAAACGATCAGCCGCGAACCGGTACGCGTACAACCGGGTCGTGCGCATCGCCTCGAGCCACCGGTACTCCACGGCATGCACCCGCCGCCCGGACCCGGCCCCGATGATCCGGTCCCGGTCCGCGTCCGGCGTCGCCGCGGTCACCCACGCCAGCACCCGCGGACAGTCCCGCGGGAACCAGTAGTCCGGTGCCCGGTCATGATCGACCGCCCACACGTACGCGTCGCTCTCGCGCGCGGTCGCCGCGACATGCGGCACGAACCGGCGGATCGTCGGGTCCTCGGAGAAATGCAGCACCTGTCCCGCCTGTGGTCGCATCCCCCCGTTCTACCGGATCGTTTCCCCCCGGGTGTCGATCCGGGGCCCCGCCGTTCGTGTAACCGACGCAAGGCCGGCACGGGGCCGGCCGCAGGGCGAGGAGACATCATGGGCACGGTCGTCGTGGTCGAGAACGTGACACTCGACGGGGTCATGCAGGCGCCCGGCGGGGCCGACGAGGACACCCGGGGCGGTTTCCCGTACGGCGGCTGGGCCCAGCCGTACGCCGACCAGGTCATGGCCGAGACGATGGGCAAGGGCATGAGCCAGGACAGCGGGATGCTGTTCGGCCGCCGCACCTACGAACAGTTGCACGCCTACTGGTCGAGACAGACCGACGGCAACCCGTACACCGAGGTCCTCAACCGCAAACGCAAGCACGTCGCCTCGCGCACCCTGGCCGAGCCGTTGCCCTGGGAGAACTCCTGTCTGCTGCGGGGCGACACGGCGGACGCCGTGGCCGCACTCAAACGCGACGGCGACCTCGTGGTGCTCGGCAGCGGCGAGCTGGTACGGACCCTGGCCGGAGCCGGTCTGGTCGACGTCTACACGCTGTCGATCCACCCACTCACGCTCGGCACCGGGACCAAGCTGTTCGCCGAGGGGACGTACGGCACGCTGGAACTCGTCGAGGCCGTACCCACCACCACCGGCGTGATCATCGCGACCTACCGCCCCACCGCCTGAGAGGACCACAGGACATGCGGCAGTACCTGCTCAGCATCTACCAGCCCGAAGGCGAACCGCCGGCCGACGTGCTCGCCACGGTCATGGCCGACCTCGGCACGTTGACCGAGGAGATGCGCTCGGCCGGCGCGTGGGTCTTCTCCGCCGGCCTGCACCCGGCCGGCACCGCCACCGTCGTGCGCGACCACGACGGCACGGCGCTGCTCACCGACGGGCCGTTCACCGAGGGCAAGGAACACCTCGGCGGCTTCACCGTCATCACCGCGCCCGACCTCGACGCCGCCCTCGCGTGGGGCGCCCGGATGGCCCGCGCCTCGACCCTGCCGGTCGAGGTACGACCGGTCGCGTGAGCGGCGACATCGACCGGATCTTCCGACAGGAGTACGGCCGCGCGGTCGCGGTCCTGGTCCGCTCCCTCGGCGACATCGACACGGCCGAGGAAGCGGTCCAGGACGCGTTCCTCACCGCCGTCCGGACCTGGCCGGTCACCGGGGTGCCACCCAGCCCCGCCGGCTGGATCATCACCACCGCCCGCAACCGGGCGATCGACCGCCTGCGCCGTGAATCGACCCGGGCCGACCGGCACGCCCAAGCACTGCTGCTGCGGCCGCCCGGCGCGGCACCCGGCCCCGGGCAGGAGGGACCCGTGCACGACGACCGGCTGCGCCTGATCTTCACCTGCTGCCACCCCGCGCTCGCCCCCGCCGCCCGCGTCGCGCTCACCCTGCGGCTGCTCGGCGGACTCGGCACCGCCCAGATCGCGCGGGCGTTCCTCGTACCCGAGGCGACCATGGCCCAGCGGCTCGTCCGCGCCAAAGGCAAGATCCGCGACGCCGGCATCGCGTACCGCGTGCCCCACGACTCCGACCTCCCCGACCGGCTGCGCGCGGTCCTCGCCGTCCTCTACCTGATCTTCAACGAGGGCTACACCGCGAGCTCCGGCGACTACCTCACCCGCGACGACCTGAGCGCCGAGGCCATCCGGCTCGGCCGCCTGCTCACGGCACTGATGCCCGACGAACCGGAGGTCCGCGGCCTGCTCGCGCTGATGCTGCTGATCGAGTCCCGGCGCCCGGGCCGTACCAGCGCCACGGGAGACCTGGTACCGCTCGGCGACCAGGACCGCACACTCTGGGACCGGGCCCTGATCGAGCAGGGCCACGATCTGCTGCGGTGGTGCCTACGGCGGGACCGGCCCGGCCCGTACCAGGTGCAGGCCGCCATCAACGCCGTGCACAGCGACGCCGCGACCGCCGCCGGCACCGACTGGCCACAGATCCTCACGCTGTACGACCACCTGACGGCACTGACCCCCGGCCCGGTCGTCGCACTGCACCGCGCCGTCGCCGTGGCCGAGGTGCACGGCCCCGCCGCCGCCCTGTCACTGGTCGACGCGATCGACGACCTCGACCGCCACCACACGTTCCACGCGGTCCGCGCCGACCTGCTGCGCCGCCTCGGCCGGGCACCGGAGGCCGCGGCGGCCTACGACCACGCGGCCGCGCTCACCGGCAACGCCGCCGAACGCCGCTTCCTCACCGCCCGCCGCGCCACGCTCCCGGCCCGGCGGCAGACCGGGTGAGGCCGGTAGTCTGCCGCGGTGCCGATCATCAGCCGCCGCACCGCATCGTCCGGCACGCCATGACGCCGGGTCCGCGCCACGCCGTCCGCGCGATCATCCTCGATGAGGACGACCGGATCCTGCTCTGCCGGTTCGTCCCTCCTCATCCGGCGGTGCCGGAACAGGCGACGGCCGTGTGGGCGGCCCCGGGCGGCGGTATCGAACCCGGCGAGGACCGGCTGACGGCTCTGCGCCGCGAACTGCACGAGGAGACCGGTCTGGTGATCACCGCCGATCCACCGCACGTCTGGCACCAGCACGTCATGGCCGCCGACCATCCACCGGGCGTCGGCAGCATCATCAACGACTACTTCCTCATCCGCGCAACCCACTTCCAGCCCCGCGGTGAGCTGGGCGACGACCACCTCGCCACGCAGGAGAGCCTGGCCGGGTTCCGGTGGTGGCACCTCGCGGAGATCGCGGACCATACGGGATCCGACCTGTTCTCGCCCCGCGAGCTCACCACACCCTTGACAGCGCTGATCACCACGGGCGCCCCGGCCCGGCCGGTCCGACTCGGCCTCTGACGGGCTCTCTCGACCTGCCGCCCGCGCGGCGGCCGGGCGTAGCACCGGGCGCATGGTCAGCGCGGGTATCGGCGACCAGGATCCGGGCACAGAAAATCGCCGTTCCGCGCCGGGTGGGCGGAACGGCGATCTGTCGGCACCGCGGTCAGCGACCCCGGCGGGTACGGACCTCCTGGAGGCGCTCGTTGAGGATGTCCTCCAGCTCCGAGATCGACCGGCGCTCGAGCAGCATGTCCCAGTGGGTCCGCGGCGGTTTCGCCTTCTTCTGCTCGGGCTCGTTCCCGTCGACCAGTCGCGCGACGCTGCCGTCGAACTTGCACTCCCAGGTGATCGGCACCTCGGCGTCGACGGCGAACGGCACCTCGAACTGGTGACCCTTCACGCACAGGTACTCGCGGGTCTGCCGGGGCGCCAGCTCCGTGTTGCGGTCGGACTCGTAGCTGACTGCGCCAAGTCGGCTGCCGCGCAGCATGCGTTCGCCCATGATCGGCCATCCCCTCGCTCGTGGTGCTACTTGCCGTTGGTGTAACGAAACGGACGGTCGCGAGATTCCTGACGACCGCCGTATGTCGACGGTGTTAACGCTTCGAGCGTAACCGGCAGGAACCCCTATCGGTCGCCTCAGCCCCGTCCTGAAGTGGACCTTGGTCCACTTTACGGGATATTGCGAGATTTGCAGATGGTGCGACGCCGGTCACTCACCACGACAACCTCGCAATCCACCCACTCTCAGCGCAGCGAAACGATACCGAACTCCGGCAACCGGGATCGGCCCCCGTCACCCGACAGTGACTCCGCACCGGCCCCGGCAAACCGTCAAGTGACGCCCACCACCCCCTGACGACACCCTGCGACTGCCTCGCCGACTTCCTCCCGAGCGACCGTTACGTCCGGTTCACCCAGCTCGGTGTCCCGGTTCCCGGGCCGTCAAGGCTGGTTCTCGTGGCGGTGAGGTGGTCCCGGAGGGCGGCCAGGGCGGGGTGACAGTTGTCGCGGTGCCAGAGCAGCGAATGCGGGTAGACCGGGGTGGGGCCGGTCACCGGGATGCGGCGCAGCCCGTGGCCGGCAGGCCAGACGAGGCGGGTCTGTGCACCTATGAAGGTGGCCAGGGCCGGGGTGTCGGCGACGGTGTCGAGCAGTGCGTCAGCGCCGAGGTTGGGACCGGTCGCCTCGATGGTGAGAGCGAACTCGGCGACGAGGTCGGCGTAGTAGGCGGCCCATTCGGTGCCGGGAGTGATGCCGGGCATCCAGATACGGTGCCCGGCGAGGTGGGCGACTCTCACCGATCCGGCCGATGCCAGCGGGTGGGCGGGGCCGGTGAGCAGGTGGAGCGGCTCGTCGAGCACCCGGAGGGTCTCGATGTCCCCGGGGAAGGGCCGGCCCGGCATGGCGACCGCGCGGAAGGACGCGTCGATCGCTCCGGACCGCAGGGCGCCGACGGCCGTGTCGATGTCGAACAGTTTCAGCACGTCGAGCTCGATCTCGGGATGTGCCTGGTGGAAGCCGCGCAGCAGGCCGGTCGTGGCGAGACGTGAGGCGATCACGTCGACGCGCAGCGGACGACGGCCGGGGCGCACCGCCGCGGCCGCGCGCTCGGCGGCGCGTAGCAGTTCGCGGGCATGGGGCAGAAACGCCTGCCCGTCGATGGTCGGTTCAGCGCCGCGCGGCGTGCGGGTGAACAGCCGTACGCCGAGGTCGCGCTCGAGCGCGGCGATGCGTTTGGAGACGGCCTGCTGGGTGATCGCCAGCTCGGCGGCGGCCTCCTGGAACCGGCCCGCCCCGGCAACGGCGACGAAGGTGCGCACGGCGTCGAAGTCCATGCCGACAGACCGTACCGTCACAACTCTTGGTTGTTGCTCAGGGCGTGTCGGTTGTTGGATATGCAGCTATTCCGCCTGTTTGAATCGCGGTCATCAACTCAACGTTGTTCAGGTGAGACGGTGAGGGCGACCGGGTGACAACGGCACGGCAGTTCAGGTGGCTCTGGACGGCGTACACGGCGAGCACTTTCGGCACGTGGCTCGGGTTCGGCGCGTTCCCCCTGATCGCGATCCTGGTGCTGCACGCCGGCCCGGTCGAGGTGGCGCTGCTGTCGGCTGCGGGATCGGCCATCGGTGCGGTCGTCGCGGTGCCGCTCGGCCCGTGGGTGGAGTTTCGCCGGAAACGGCCGGTGATGGTGGCGATGGACCTGATCCGGTTCGCCGCCTTGATGAGCGTCCCCGCCGCGTTCGCGCTCGGCCGGCTGACCTTCACCCAGCTCGTCCTGGTGGCGATCGTTGCCGCCGCGTGCGACATCACCTTCAAGGCGGCCGGCGGCGCTTACCTGAAGACCCTGGTCCCGCGGGCGGGCCTGCTCGTCGCGAACGGCCGGTTCGAGGCGACCACCTGGACCGCCACCGTGGTGGGACCACCGCTCGGCAATGCCGCGATCGGGCTGTTCGGTCCCGTGACAACCGTGATGATCGATGCGGTCAGCTATCTCCTCTCGGCACTGAGCCTGCGGGCGATCGGAGGACCGGAGCGACGGCCCGATCGCATTGCCGGCGTACGGCTGAATGCCGGTGACCTGCTCGACGGATGGCGCGCCATCCTTGCCCACCCCGCACTGCGCCCGTTGTTCTTCAACACGGTCCTGGTCAACGGCCTGATCATGGCGGCCTCGCCGCTGCTCGCCGTCCTCATGCTCGACCGGCTCGGGTTCGAACCCTGGCAGTACGGCCTGGCCTTCGGCGCACCGTGCGTCGGGGGACTGATCGGCTCACGACTGGCCCCGCCGCTCGTCACCCGGTTCGGGCGACACCGGATCCTGCTCACCGCCGGCGCACTGCGCGCCTGCTGGCCGCTCGGGCTCGCCTTCGTCGGCACCGGCACCGCGGGTCTGGTGCTCGTCATCGCCCTCCAGTTCGGGCTGGTCACCTGCATGGGAGTGTTCAACCCGGTGTTCGCGACCTGCCGGCTCGACCAGACGCCGACGACCCGGGTCGTCCGCACGCTGTCGGCGTGGTCGGTCACCAGCAACGCCACCGTCGCCGCCCTGACCGCGCTGTGGGGATTGCTGGCCACCATCACCAGCCTTCGCACCGCGATCGCTGCCGCCGGTCTGCTGATCCTGGCCACGCCGTTCCTGCTGCCCCGGCACGACCGCACCACGGAATCCGGCTGTTCAGCGGCTCCGGTCGACGCGGTCGACGAAACCGCCGACCGCGGTGGCGAAGGCGGCGGGCGCCTCCTGCGCGACGAGATGCCCGACGTCCGGGATCGTGACCGCGGTGACGTCGCCGGCGACCTGGCGCATCGTCCGTTCGGTGAAGGGGGCGTTGATGCCGTCGACGGCGAGCACGGGAACGGTCAGCGGGCGCGACTCGGCCAGGGCCCGCATCCGGTCACCGCCGGTCAGGGAGGAACGGTAGAGCCCCTCGGTGCCGCGCCAGCCGCCCGGCCGCGCGTAGGTGCGGGCGAACTCGCCGAGGTCGGCCTCGGTGACCGCGCCCGGCACCGTCGTCATCACCGAGACGGCCCAGTCGAGTACCACCCGCTCGCGGCCGGCCAGGAACAGCTCCGGAATTCCCGGGGCGGCCAGGAAGCCCACATGCCAGGAGCCGCCGTTCCGCACGTCGGCCAGCATCTCCCAGCCGTACCCCGGAAGGGTGGTCTCGACGCCGGTGAAACTGAGGACGTCGCCGGGGTGGGTGGCCGCGAACGCGAAGACCGGCGTGCCGCTGATGTCCTGGCAGGTCACGTGCACGGGCCCGACGCCGAGGTGGGCGACCAGCCGGTGCAGGTCCTCGGCCGTGGTGGCCACGTCGTGGTCGCCGTCGGCGATACCGGAATCGCCGAAGCCGCGCAGGTCGACGGCGAACACCCGGTGGGTGGCGGCGAGCATCGGGATGACGTCGCGGAAGGCCCACCAGGACTCCGGCCATCCGTGCACCAGCAGGATCGGCGAGCCGGTGTCGCCCGCCGAAACGTAATGCAATGTGGTGCCGTTGATCTCGGCAGTGTGGTGCGTGACGCCCGCAACGGTGGGTGAGGTGGTCGCGAAAGAGCTGGTCATGCGAGAACTCCCAAGATAGACAACCAGGTTGACTCCAGTGTTGGACAACCTAGTTGTCCATGTCAAGGGGAGATCTAGACTGTGGCCATGTCCTCACGATCCGGCGCCGATCTCGCCCTGCTGCTGCTGGGCAGCTACCGCAATCTGGTGGACGAAGTGGTCCGGGAGCTGGCGAACCGGGGATACCCCGACGCCCGGCCGTCGCACGAGTACGCGATCCGGGCCATCCGAGCCGGCGCCGACAGCGCCTCGGACCTGGCCCGCAGACTCGCCATCACCAAGCAGGCCGCGGCGAAGACGATCGCCGCACTCGTCGAACGCGGGTACGTCACCACCGAGACCGACCCCGCCGACATCCGCCGCAAGAACATCCGGATCACCGACCACGGGATCGGGCTGATCACCGTGGGCACGGCGATCTTCGACGAGGTGCGGGCCCGCTGGGAACTGCGTCTGGGCACCGCCGAGCTCGCCGAGCTGGAAACGCAGCTCGCCCAATTCGTCGGCGACTCGCCCATCAACCTCGACGCGCCGGGCTGGGCGGCGGGACAGGAACTGCGCTAAGCCACATCGGGTGGGTCACGGCGAGCCGAGACCCGCCAGATGCACCCTATCCGGCGGCCGGACGGGGCGTGCCGAACGCGGCCAGCGCCGACGCGAGATCGCCGACCTGCCCCGACAGCTGCGACACCCGGGTGTGGGCCGCGTCCGCGTCGGCCCGGGCGCCGGCCAGGGTGCGACGGACCTCCTCGGCCTCGGCGGCGAACCGGTCCGCGTCGGCGCGGGCCCGGACCGTCTCCGCCTGCGACGCGGCCAGCCGCGACGCCTCCGCGGCCACCGCCTCGCCCAGCCGGGCCACCTCCGCCCGCACCGCCTCCGTCTCCGCGCGCGCCGACGACAAAGCGGCCTCCGCCGACGCCCGCGCCGCCTCCATGTCCGCCCTCGCCGACGACAGGGCGGCCTGCGCCGACGCGAGCTCGGCACGGCCAGACGACAGATCAGCCCGCGCCGACCGGGTCTGCGCCTCGGCGTCCGCGAGAGCGGCCCGCGCCTCGGCGAGCTCCTCCTGCGACTGCGACCGGGCCTGCCGCTCGGCGTCGCGTTCCCGGACCGCGGTGTCGTGGGCGGACCGCGCCGACGACGTCTCGGCCAGCGAACGGGTCAGCTCACGGCGTACGGCGTCGTTCTCGCGGCGGGCCGTGTCCAGCTCGCGGCGCAGCTCGTCGGTCTCCTGGCGGGCCGCGTCGCGGGCGGTCTCCGCCTGCAGGCGCCCCGCCGCCGCCGTGTCCGCCGCGGCCCGGGCCTCGTCACGGGCGGTGAGCGCGTCACGGGTGTCGGCCGCCGCGGCCTGGGCGAGACGGTGCGCGGTGTCGGCCTCCTGGCGGGCGTCGTCGCGTTCGGCGCGGGCGGCGACGGCCTGCTGGGTGGCCGTCGCGGCGGCCTCGGCGGCCCGGTCCGCGTCGTGGCGGGCCTCGTCGCGGTCGGTGTGCGCGGCCGCGACCTGCCGCGACGTCTCTGCCCGGACCTCGGCGACCTGGCGTTCGACCCCGGAGGGCGACATCTCGCCGTGCAGCGACTCGCTCAGCGTGGCGACCATCTGGTCCAGGCGCTCCACGACCTCCCACGTGCGGGCGACCTGACCGGCCAGGCCGGGCGACGACCGGTGCCGCATCCGCACGTTGCGCGACGCGCGCTGGCACTCACCGTCGTTGTCGCGGCAGTAGCGGAACGGCCGGCCGGCCGAGGACCGCTGCGGCACCGGGCGCCCGCAGTGCGCGCACGGGCGCGACTCCACCACGAGGTCGTCGGCGGTGTGCTGTCTCGGGAGCGACAGGAGGCTGGGATCGGTGTCATCGTCTGCCATGGCGATCAGACCCTAACCCCACCCACCGACACTTTTCCGCAAGCGCGCCAGACGACCCGCGGTCAATGGGCCAGGACCAGGTGCAGGCGCCGCTCCACCCAGCGCAGCTCCTCCTCCAGGCGGTTCAGCTCACCGTCCAGCGCCTCCGGCAGGCTCCCGGAGCGGGCGGTCTCCTCGATACCGTCGCAGATCGCCGCGACCGCGGCCGCCCCGATGTTGCCCGCCGCCCCCTTGAACGTGTGGGCCTCCTCCTCGAACGCGGTCACCGCCCCACCGGCCAGGGCCGCGCGCAACGCCGCCAGGTGTCTCGGGGCGCGCTGCAGGAACGACTCGACCAGGCGGTCCACCAGGGCCAGCTCCGGGCCGGTGTGATCGCCGGCGAGCTCGTCGAGCCGGCGCCCGACCGGATCGTCCTGGTGCCCGGTCACCGCCTCCGGCAGGGCCGGGAGCGCCGGACTGCCCTGCACCCACCGGTCCAGGGCGTGCTCGAGCTCGACCGGGTTGACCGGTTTCGACAGGTAGTCGTCCATCCCCGCGGCCAGGCAGCGTTCCCGGTCGGCGACCAGGGCGCTGGCCGTCATCGCGATGACCGGGGTACGCGGGGCACCGGCGGCCTCCCGGCGGCGCAGCTCCGCCGTCGCGGTGAACCCGTCCATGCGCGGCATCCGGCAGTCCATCAGGATCGCGTCGTACCCGCGGGTGGCCGCCATCTCCAGCGCCCGCACCCCGTCGCCGGCCACATCCGTCTCGTACCCCAGCGCGGTCAGCACCCCCACGGCGACCATCTGGTTGATGTCGTTGTCCTCGACCAGCAGCACCGTGCCCTTCACCGCCGCCACGGCCGGGACCGTCATGACCGCGACCGGTACGGCCGGGCACTGGGCCAGCACGTCGTACAGGTCGGAGCGGTGCACCGGTTTGGGCAGGTACGTGACGTTGCCGGGCGCACCGGCCGCCGGGGCGGCCCCCTGTACGACCACGTGCACCGTGGGGATGCCCTGTTCGGCCTCGACCGCCCGGGCCAGGCCGGAGGTGTCCACGTCCCCGGCGTCGGCGTCGAGCAGCAGCACGTCGTAGGGGCGGCCCCGGGTCGCGGCCTGCAGCAGTGCGGTCATCGCCGCCGGGCCGGTGTCGGCGCCGGTCACGGTCAGGTGCCAGCGGCGCAGGTCCGCCTCCAGTGCCGGGCGTTCCGGGCCGGTGCCGACCAGCAGCACCCGCAGCCCGGCGGTGTCCGGCGCGGGGACGGTCTCGTCACCCTGCGCCGGCTCGAACGGGATCACGCACCAGAACGTGGAACCCTGCCCGGGTTCGCTGTCGACCCCGATCGTGCCGCCCATCGCCTCGGCCAGCTGCTTGCTGATCGCCAGGCCCAGACCGGTGCCGCCGTACACCCGGGTGGTCGACGCGTCCGCCTGGGTGAACGGCTCGAACAAGCGTTGCGCGTCGGCCGGGGTGATGCCGATACCGGTGTCGGTCACCTCGAAACGCACCACCGGATGGTCCCGGTCACCGGCGAGGTCCGCGCGGATCGTGACACTGCCCTTGCCGGTGAACTTGACCGCGTTGCCGGCCAGGTTCAGCAACACCTGACGGACCCGGCCGCCGTCACCTCGTACCGTGCGGGGCAGCTGCGGACCACGGCGGGTGACCACCGTCAGGCCCTTGTCCTCCGCGGCCGGCGCGACCAGCGCCGCGGTCTCCGCGAGCAGCGCGCCCAGGTCGAAGTCGCCCGGGTCGAGGACCACCTTCCCGGCCTCGATCTTGGAGAAGTCGAGGATGTCGTTGATGACCCCGAGCAGGGCGTTGCCGGCCGAGTGGATACCCGCGGCATACCGGCGCTGCGCCGCGTCGAGGTCGGTGCCCATCAGCAGCGAGGCCAGACCCAGGACGCCGTTCATCGGGGTACGGATCTCGTGGCTCATGGTCGCCAGGAACTCCGTCTTGATCTGCGACTGGGCCACCGCCTCGTCCCGGGCCAGCTCCGCGGTCTCGGTGGCCCGGCGCAGCTCGGTGACGTCCAGCGACACCCCGCAGATCGCGGTGAGCTCGCCGTCGGCGTCGAACAGCGGGAACTTGTTGGACTCGAACAGCCGCCGGCCGCCGTCGGCGGACTCCAGGACCTCCTCCATGTGCACCGGGCCGGCGTGCGCGAGCAGGTCGTTGGCCCGCCACACCGGGGCCAGCGACGGATCCAGGTCCACGTCGGTACGCCCGAGGATCTGCGCCTCGGTGAGCCCGAACGCCCGCTGGAACGTCTCGTTGGCCAGCAGGTACCGCCCGTCGAGGTCCTTGATGTAGATCGCCGACTGACTGTTCGTGATCACCGCGAGCAGCATCGCGGCCTGCGCGTCGCGTTCCGCCTCGGCCTGCGCCCGGCCGGCGGCGACCTGCTCGCGCAGCTCCAGGTCGTGGCGGCGCTGCTGCTCGTGCGGGTCCTCGAACAACGCGCCCGTGCCGGCCAGCAGCACCCCGTAGTTGCGCCGCAGGCTCCAGTAGTAGACGCCGACCGCCGCGGTCAGCACGTCCCAGGTGGCGCTGGGCCACATCGGCCACCCGGACTCCTCGTGCATGACCGGCATCCCCGACGCGGTGTACGCGGCCTGCCAGTACATGACGGCGTGCAGAGCGTGCCCGACCGCGCAGCTGAAGAAGATCATGGCGGTGGCGCCGGCCAGCCGGTTGGTGCGTACCTGACCCGCGCGTACCACCGGCACCAGGATCGCCAGCGTGATCGCCGCGTACGCGCACGCGATCACGATGTTGCCGACCAGCGCCCACTGCAGTGCCATGTCAGCCTGATCGGCCCGTGCCGCTCAGCGCTTAGCGGCCAGGAAGTCCTTGATCGCCGGGGCCAGCGCGGGCGCCTTGACGATGTGGGTCTGTCCCGGCAGCGTGGCGTACTCCGCCCTCGGCAGGGCCTCGCTGAGTGCCTTCGCCGCGTTGCGCATGTACTGCGGGCTCTTGCCGCCGTCGAGCACGATCGCCGGGATCGTCACCCGCGCCCACCGGGCGGGGTCCAACGGCACCCCACGGCCGGTGTCGCCCAGGATGCGCAGATCGTGGGGGAGTGTCGGGGCGACCGGCTTCATCTTCCGGAACGGTGGCAGCAGCGACATGATCGTGACCGCGAACCCGGGCATGCCGACGCTGCGCAGGAATTTCTTGACCGCGCCGCCGTGGTCGCCGGCCGCGATCAGCGCCTCGGTCTCGGGCAGGAACGTGTCCGGGCGCGGCGGGTGGGTGCCGTCGACGATGAACGGTGGCTCGTACACCGCCAGCGCGGTGAATCCGGGCACCGCGTTCGCGGCGTCGGCGGCCAGCACCGCCCCGGACGAGACACCCACCAGCGCGGCGGAGCCACCGGCCGCCGTCAGCAGCGCGGCCAGGTCCTCGACCTCCCGGCGCGGCTCGTACGGCCGGGTGTCGCCGCTCTCGCCGCGCCCGCGCCGGTCGTAGAGATACACGGTGAACGTGTCCGCGAGGGCGGCGGCCAGCTCGCGCATCGGCCCGAAACCGCGGTAGCACATGGCCCCGTCGACGAGGATCAGCGCCGGTCCCGAACCGAGCGTCTCGTAGCCGATCGTCGTGCCGTCGGCCGAGGTGAGCGTACTCATGCGATGGTTCCTTCCGGGGCTGTGGTCAGGGCGTCGCTGAACACCATGGAGCCGTGGAAGCCCCTGATGAAACGGTGGAACCCGGCGTCGGTGACGATCGCCAGTGCGTGCGGGTCCGCGTGGTAGACAGTGCCGGTCAGCTCCGCGCGTACCCGGTCGCCGGGTTGCGGGCGCGATCCGAGACCGAACCGGGCGTGCAGCCGCGACCAGGCGTCCGGCCAATCGGTGACCGGCGGCCCGAACGACGTCGACGGTGCCAGCGCGCGGCCCGGGAACCGCCGCAGGTACTCGACCAGGGTGTGGAAGAACAGCCGGGTGCCGTACCCCATCGCCTCGAACTCCTCGGCCCAGTCGTCGCCGGGCAGGAAGCCGCTGGTCACGGCGCGCAGCACGGTCGACGAACGGTCAACACCCTCGATCAGATATTCGTACGCGACGAAGCGGCCGTCCGGGGCGGTGTCGCTCGCGTACGCGAAGCGGTGCCCGGGGTCGGCGGCGCTGATCGTGCCGGCCGGGATCCAGTCGTCCCCGAACGAGGTCCGTACGGTGTCCCCGTCGACCTCGGTGCGCCCCACGAACCAGGAGCTGATCCCGGGCCCGGTGGCGATCGCGTCCCACACCTGTTCGGGGGACGCGGCGACCTCGGCGCTCAGGTGCGTCTCGAACTCCTTGCCCATCCGCCTCATCCTTCCCGGGTGACGCTCGGGTGCACGGCCACCACGATGCGGTGACCTCGGCCGCCGGGCGCGTTCTCGTCGTGGTACCGGCCGACCAGGGCGGTGACCGCCACGGTCAGGTCCTCGGCGAACGCGGCCCGGTCGGCGGCGCTCGCGAAGCGGACCTCGCCGTCGATGGCGAACGTCGCCACCCGCTGCCTGGTCCGCGACGCGCCGGTGACCAGCTCGCCGACGTCGCGGACCAGCCGTGCCGCGACCGCCAGCAGCCACCGCGCCGACAACCGGTCCGGGGAGCGGGACGGGTCGGGGGCGACCGCGGCCATCGCCGAGGGGGAGATGACGTAGCCGGCGGCGGTGGCCCGCATCATCCGCTCGGTCATGTTGCCCTTGCGGCGCTCCTCGACCAGCTCGATCAGGCCGTGCTGCTCCAGCGTGCGCAGGTGGTAGTTGACCTTCTGCCGGGGCAGTCCGATCCGGGCCGCGAGCATGCTGGCCGACCCCGGCTCGGCCAGCATGGCGAGCAGCCGGGACCGGATCGGATCCAGGCTGACCGCGGCCGCGGCCGGGTCCTCGATCACTGCGACGTCTTCCATCCGGCCACTCTCCCACCGACAATTAAATTTGTCCAGGCGGCTCGACACGTCGGTGCCCTACTGTCGACACCTGTGCCGACACCATCACCGGACCTCGCTCCCGCCGGGGCCGAAGCACTCCCGCACAACACGATCAACGGCGTCACCGGCGGGATCTGGCGGGTCCCCGGCCGCGGCGTCCTGAAGATCGCCACGCCCGGCCGGCCCGGCGCCGCCGCCCACTTCCAGGCCTCCGGCGAACCCGGGCACTGGAACTACTGGCGCCGCGAACCGCTCGCCTACCGTAGCGGCCTCGCCGGCACCGCGTTCGCCGACGCCGGCCTGTACGCGCCCGAGCTGCTCGACGCCGAGGACCGCCCCGACGGATCGGTGGCGCTGTGGCTCGAGGACGTCGCCGGCACCCCCGGGCCCCGGTGCGGCAGCGCGGAGCTGGGCGACGTCGCGTACCGGATCGGCGCCGCACAGGCCCGCCGGCTCGACCACCCACCGGCGCAACCGTGGCTGGCCCGCGACTGGCTGCGCGACTACACCAGCGCCCAGCCCGTCACGCCCGGCCTCGACTGGGACCACCCGGTCGCGGTCCGGACCTGGTCGCCACGCCTGCGCGCCGACCTGCGGACCCTCTGGGAACGCCGCGGTGACCTGCTCGCCGCCGCCGACCGGCTGCCGCGCACCCTGTGCCACCACGACCTGTGGCCGATGAACCTGGTCATCGCACCGCGCGGGCCGGTGCTGCTCGACTGGGCCTTCGTGGGGCCGGGCGCGATCGGCGAGGACGCCGCGAACCTGGCCCTCGACTCGTTCTTCGACGGCCTGATCGACATCGCGCTGCTCGACGACGTGGTCGACGCGGTCATCGACGGCTACCGCCGGGGCCTCGGACACCCGGACACGGACCGCGCCATCAAGATCACCGGGGCGGCGAAGTACTACTGGCTGGCCCCACGCATGATCATGGCCGCGTCCCGGCCGCCGCGCGACGGCGCCTACGACACCCGCGACACCGAGGCGACGTTCCTCGGCCGCGCCCCGGTGCTGGACATCGTCACCCGCTGGGCGAAGGAGGCTGTCTACTGAGCCGGCGGGAAGTGCAGGTGCCAGCCACCGGCGCGCCACATCAGCCGGGTCAGCGACAGCGGCGCCACGTCCAGGCTCCATACCCGCTCGTCGGGCAACCCCAGCGCGTGGGTCAGCGCCGCCCGGACCACGATCGGATGCGCCACCACCACGACCCGCTGCCGGGCCATCGCGTCCAGCCACCCGCCGACCCGCTCACGGACCCGCGCCAGCGACTCCCCGCCGTGCGGCACCGCACCCGGGTCGGTCAGCCAGCGTTGCAGGCCCGCCGGGTCGGCCAGCGCCACCTCGTCGAGACCCAGGCCCTGCCAGCGGCCGAAATCCGGGTCCGCCAGCGCCGCCTCGGTCAGCGCCGAGTGCCCCACCGCCTGGGCGGTCTCGCACGACGCCCGCGCCGGGGACGACACCCACAGGTCACCGCGGCCGAACGCGGACAGAGCGAGGGCGGCCTTACGGCCGCCCTCGTCCAGGTCCTCGTCACCGCCGAACCGTGCCCCGCGCAGCGACGCGGTCGGCGCGCAGGCGAGCAACCGGAGCCCACTCACACCGCTACGGACTCCGCCTCGACCGCGGGGGTCACCGGCTTGTCCCGGCCGCCGAGCCGGGCCAGCAGCGCCGCGAACGCGATGCCCAGCGACACCCACAGCGTCACCTGCGTGCCCAGTGACGTGATCCGGAAGTTGTACAACAGGCTCGGCGGGAAAGTCTCCGGCACCTCGTCGATGTTCGGCAGCAGCACGTAGCCGACCACCACGACGACCAGGAACGCGCCCAGCCCGGCGAGCAGCCGCAGCCACTCCGGCGCACCGGAGCGCGGTGACCGGGACGCGAGCACCCCGGCCCAGACCGCGACCAGGCCGATCACCACGATGGCGAGGTAGCCGATGGTCCGCTGATCGATCGTCGACGGATCACCGACGGCCGGCGGGTTCGGCGGATACTTCACGAACGGCACCAGGACCAGCCCGGCCAGGGCCGCACCGGCCAACCCGAGCGCGGCCCGGGAGTCGTCGGCCGTACGCAACCGGCGGCGCAGCACGGTGTACGCGGTGGCGAGCAGGCCGCCCATCGCGACGCCGTACAGCGCGGTGGCCAGGAACAGCCCGCCCTTCTGACCGTCACGGGAGACGAGGGCTTCCTCCTCGTCGTGCGAGTGCCCGGCCTCGCCCGCGGCCGGGGCCTCGGCCTGCGCGGCCGCCTCTTCGATGGCGATCGCCGCGTCGACCTTGGGCTCACCCAGGGAATACGCGAAGACCCCGGCGAGCAGGCCGGCGACGAGGCCGGCGAGCAGGCCCCGGATCAGGATGGCGCCGTAGGTCGGCGCGGTGCGGCGCTCGGTCAGTGGCACGGGACGCCGAGCAGGTGACGACCGTCGTGCATGAGCTCGTGCAGGAACATCCCGCTCTGCGACACCGCGCCCTGGTCGAACGCGACCAGGTAGGCGAGCAGCAGCAGACCGGCCACCACGGCGGTGGCGGTCACGAGCACCCGGGGGGAGACCGCGGGGGCGTTGAGCGGGCGAACCGCTTGAATGTCAGACATAGGTAACAGACCTTCCTTGCGGGATGAACGCGTCCCGATGAACAGGCCTGCGACGCATGAGTGTCCTGACTCACGGACCCGGGAGGCCCGGGTATCCGTTCACAGTGGCGCGACCGCACCGGAATCTCACCGGTTTCCCTCACGACGCCGCAGAAATGGTTCCCTCAACCTAGCTGTGCGCAGGTGAGCCGGTCAATCGAGCGGCGTGCCCACCCCGGCCACCGGGTCGCCGCAACGGCCCCGGCCTCGGTAGCATCCAACCCGGTCGTTGTACGGGGGAAACGGATGAACAAGGTCATGAGCAGGGCGGTCGCTTCCGCCGCGGTGTCCTGCGTGCTGGGGTTCGGCGTCGTGCTGCTGCCCGCGACACCCGCGCAGGCGTTCGTGTGCCAGCAGGAGCCCGGCGTCGCGCAGGTGAGCAAGGCCACCCCGTACGAGGACCAGATGTTCGACCCGGAGCGGCTCGCACCGTTCGCCACCGGTGCCGGGATCCGGGTCGCCGTGCTCGACTCCGGCGTCGACGACACCCACCCCCAGCTGCGCGGCCGGGTCGAGCGTGGCAAGGACTTCCTGCACGGCCACCCCGACGGGCGCCAGGACTGCGTCGGGCACGGCACCGGGGTGGCCAGCATCATCGTGGCCGGGACCGCCGCCGACGCCGGCCTGCGCGGCCTCGCCCCGGGCGCGATCATCGTCCCGGTCCGGGTCAGCGAGCAGACCGACACCGCCAACGGCGGCACCACCGGCCAGCCCTCCGGGCCCGGCACGTTCGCCGCCGCCATCGACTGGGCCGCCAGCCCGTCCGGCGGCAACGCCGACGTCATCAACATGTCGCTGGTCATGACCGACGACAGTGACAAGGTCCGGGCCGCCGTGGCCCGCGCGGTGGCCGGCGGGGTCGTGGTCGTCGCCGCGGTCGGCAACGCCGGCAGCGAGGACAAGGGCAACCCGAAGCCGTACCCCGCGTCGTACCCCGACGTGATCGGGGTCGGGGCGATCGACGTCAACGGCGTACGCGGCGACTTCTCCCAGCACGGCGACTACGTCGACATCATGGCCCCCGGCGTCGCGGTGACGTTCGCGGCCCGCCGCGGCGGCCACACCTCCTCCGACGGCACCAGCTTCGCCACCCCGTTCGTGGCGGCGACCGCGGCCCTGGTCCGGCAGCGGTTCCCGTCGCTGAACCCGGCCCAGGTCGCCCGGCGCATCCTCGCCACCGCCGACCCGGCCCCCGGCGGCTCGCGCAGCGACGGGTACGGCGTGGGCGTGCTCAACCCGTACCGCGCGCTCACCGAGACCCTCGGCCCGGAGACCCCGGCCCCGGCCGCGCCCCGGGTCATGATCACCGACGATCCGGCCGCGCTCGCGCTGCAGGCCCGCCGGTCCGACGCCCGCGACATGTCGCTGCTCCTGGCGGCCGGCGGCGCCGGTGTCGTGGTGCTGGTCGTCGTCGCCGCGGCCGCTTTCCGTCGCGGCCGCCGCCGGGGCTGGCAGGCCGCCGACCCCGCCCCCCGCCCGTAACGGCGTGGTCCGGCACCGGCCGCTCTGCTTGACTGGCCGGTGTGGACGATCCGACGGCACTGTTCATCGGCGGTCTGGCGTACGCGGGCCCCCGCCTGCGGCTCGACATCCTGCGCCCGGCCGCACCCGCCGGCCCGCGCCCGCTGGTGGTGTACGTGCACGGCGGCGGCTGGCACGAGGGCGACCGTGGGGCCGGCATGCATCCGTGGCTCAACCCGCTGCTGGTCGCGCACGGTTTCGTCACCGCCAGCCTCACCTACACGCTGAGCGGCGAGGCGCACTGGCCGGCACCGCTGGACGACGTCCGGGCCGCCCTGCGCTGGCTGCGCGCCCACGCCGGTGACCACGGTGCCGACCCGGCCCGGATCGGGATCTGGGGGCACTCGGCCGGCGCGCATCTCGCCGCGACGGTGGCGCTGACCGCCACCGGTGCCGACCGGGTCCAGGCCGTCGCGCTCAGCGCGGTGCCCGCCGACCTGCGCGGCGAACGCCTCGACAGCGGCAACGAGGTGGCCCGGCTGATGGGCCCGGCCGGTGACCTGGCCGAGGCCAGCCCGGTCTGCCACGTGCACGCCGCGGCACCGCCGTTCCTGATCGCCCACGGCACGGCCGACGCCGTCGTGCCGGTGTGGCAGGGCGAGCGCCTGCGGGACACCCTCGTCGCCGCCGGTGCCGGCGTGCGCTGGGTTCCGGTCGACGGCGCCGGCCACGAGTGGGCCGACCTGCCCGGCCCGGCCGGCGACGAGCGGGCCGGAACGTTCGGCGCCGTGGCCCTGCCGTTCTTCCAAGAAGCACTAACTTTTGTACAGAACGTACGTCCTGTACGTTAAAGCGATGCTGATCGTCCTTCGCGACCCCTGTATCCGCCAGCTGCTGCCCGGGTTCGTCGCGTCGTCACTCGGGGACGGGATGAGCGCTGTCGCGGTCAGCTGGCTCGCGCTGCAGATCGCCCCCACGGACCGGCGGGGCACAGCCGTGGCGCTGGCCGTGGCCGCGTACACGGTCCCCGGGGTGCTCGGCACTTTCCTGCTGGCCCGCCCGTTGCGGGGAAGGACCGGCGGTCAGCTCGTCACCGGCGACTCGGCGCTGCGGGCGGTGGCACTGGGCGCGATCGCGGTGGCCGCCGCCCTGGACGCGCTGAGCCTGGGACTGTTCGTCGCCCTGCTCGCGATGTCGTCACTGCTGCATTCCTGGGGATCCGCCGGGACCTACACCCTGCTCGCCGAGCTCCTCCCGAAAAGTGAGCACGTCCCCGGCAACGCCCTGCTCACCATCTGCAACCAACTCGGGGTGCTCGTCGGGCCGTTACTGGCGAGCGTGGTCATCGCGTGGCACGGCGCGGGATGGGTCATCGCCCTGGACGCGGCCAGTTTCGCGGTCCTCGCCGTGGTGTGCCACCGGGTCGCACCCCGACGCGAACGGCAACCGGACGCACCACAACCGTCGCGGGGCACCGGGTTCCGGGTGATGCTCGCCGACCGTCAACTGCTCGGCCTGCTGGTGCTGACGTTCGTCTTCTACGCGCTGTACGGGCCGATCGAGGTCGGCCTGCCGATCCACGTCGCGGACGACCTGCACGCCCCGGCATCGCACCTGGCGTGGTATTTCACCGCGTTCGGCGGCGGGGCGGTGCTCGGTGGCCTGGCCGCCGGCAGCCTGCGCGCCCGGCCCGTGTGGCCCACCGTCGGCGCCATCGTCATCGGGGTCGGCGCGGCCCTGCTGCCGGTCGGCCTGGGCGCACCGGTCGCGGTGTCGGTGGCCTGCTTCGGCCTGGCCGGGATCATGTACGGCCCGTTCGGCGCGATCACCGTCGCCCTGTTCCAGCGGTCACCGCAGCGGACCCCGGTGCTCGCCGCCCGGCGTACCGTCATGATCCTGTCCGGCCCGGTCGGGGTCGGCGCCGGCGGCGTGCTGGTGACCACCGCCGGCGCGCTGCCGGCGATCCTCGTGTCAGCGGCCGCCACCCTGGTCCTCGGCGTGCTCACGACCGCCGTCGTGCTGCTGAAACGGGTCCACTGAGGCGGCCGCCCCGAACTCCTGCACACCGAGCACCGGCCCGGTCGCCGGACCGCCGCGCAGCCGCAGCACCTGCGGGGCCGGTCCGTCCAGGGCCCGCAGCCGCTCGAGATCGGCCGCCGAGATCAGCGCCGCGATCGGTTTGCCGTGCCGGGTGACGACGATGCGCTCGGTGCCGTACGCGGCCCGGTTGACCAGGTCGGCGAACTCGGCACGCGCCTGTGTCACGGGAACGGTGTAGTCCATGCCTCCGAGAATAGCCAGCCGGGCACCGTGTCAGAGCGTGCCGATCCGGGCCAGCCCGCCGATCTCCAGCGCCACCCAGATCGCACCGTCCGGGCCGACGGTGAGGCCATGCGGTTCGGAGTCCGGCGTGGGCAGATCGTGGGTGGTGATCTCGCCGGCCGGATCCCGGTGACCGACCCGGTTGGCCACCCACTCGGTGAACCACAGGTCACGCGGACCGGCCGCGGTGACAGCGTGTGGCCGCGAAGCCCGGTCCGGCAGCGGGAACTCAGTGATCTCGCCATCGGTGCTGATCCGGCCGAGCTGACCCGCGCCGATCTCGACGAACCACAGCGCCTCGCCGTCGGCGGTGATCCCGACCGGGGCCGCACCGGCCGTGGGCAGGTCGAACACGGTGACAGTGCCGTCGGTGGTGACCCGGCCGATCGCGTTGGCCCGGTTGAGGGTGCACCACAGCGCACCGTCCGGACCCGCGGTGATCATCGCCGGGAACGAGTCGGCCGGCAGCGGGAACTCGGTCACCTCACCGTCGGTACTCATCCGTCCGATGCGGTGGGTGTTCATCGCGGTGTACCAGAGTGCACCGTCCGGCCCGGCCGCGATCCCGTACGGCCCGGAACCCGGAGCCGGCAGCGCGAACGCGCGCACCGCACCGTCCACCCCGATCCGGCCGAGATGACCGTCCTGAGCGCGGGTGAACCACAGCGCGCCATCCGGGCCGGCGCAGATCGCGGACGGCTGCGACGCCGGGGCACCCAGGTCGTACGTGTGGATGTCACCACCGGGAACGACTCTGATGATCTGCCCACGGTGGACACCGGTCGCCCACAGTGCCCTGTCCGGGCCGGTGACGACGTGGTACAGGCTCGGGCCGACGATGATGTCCACGTTGTCACAGTAGTTGCAGCGCGGCGCGAAGGTTGTTCCCGGCTGCGGGCAGCAGCGGCAGCCGTACCGAAGGGGTCGGGATCCGGCCCTGGGCGTGCAGGACGGCCTTGATCACCGTCGGGTTGGGCTCGGCGAACAGGGCCAGCGACAACCGGGCGAGACCGGGCCCGCGACCCTGGTCACCGGCGGCCAGGGCGGCGAACGACGCGGTCGCCACGTGCGCGGACGCGAGGATGCCGCCGCGCACACCCATCGTCAGCAGCGGGGCGAAGAACGCGTCGTCGCCGGCCAGGACCGCGAAACCGGGCGGCGGATCGGCCAGCAGATCGACCGTCACCGCATCGATGCCGCCCACCGCGAGCTTCATCCCGGCGACGTTGTCCAGCGCGGCGATCCGGCGCAGGGCACCGGCCGGCAACACCTGACCGGTCCGGTACGGCACGTGGTACACCAGCACCGGCGCCGCACTGCGGGCCGCGAAGTCCGCGAGATACGCCACGACACCGTAGGCACCAGCCCCCGGGCACCGTCACGGAGCACGTCGTGCGCCAGCCGTTCCAGAGCCGGCAGCGCGACCTCACCGTCCGTGCCGGACGGGGTGATCAGGGGGACGAAAACACCGTCGAAGGTCATGACATCGAGCTTCGACCCCCACCACCATAAGGTCCAGTTCCGATGGGTACGGGCAACCGTAAGCTGACCTTATGCTCGACGTCCGGCGTCTGCGCCTGCTGCACGACCTGTCCCGCCTCGGCACGATCGCCGCGGTGGCACACCTGCACACGTACACCCCGTCGGCGGTGTCCCAGCAACTCGCCGCGCTCGAACGCGAAGCCGGGGTGGCCCTGCTCGAACGCAGCGGCCGTGGCGTGACGTTCACCGCCGCCGGGCGGGTCCTGGCCACCGGGGCCGCGACCGTGCTGGCGGCCCTCGAAAACGCGGAAGCAGCCCTCGCCGCGGTCGTCGGCGGGCTGACCGGACCGTTGCGCATCGGCGCGTACCCGTCCGCGGTCCGGACCCTGCTCGCACCGGCCCTGGTGGCGCTGGGCCGCGACCACCCCGGCCTGGAACTGCGGGTCACCGAACTCGACCCGGTCGACGTCCCGGCGGCCCTGCACGACCGGGACCTCGACGTCGGCCTGCTCAACGACTACGACGTGGTCCCCGCCGTCGCCGACCCCACCCTGGACACGACCCCGCTGCTCGACGAACAGGTCCACCTCGCCGTCGGGGCCCACGACCGCGCCGATGACGTCGGTTCCTACCGCGACCGGGACTGGATCCTGGCCGCACCGGGCACGCTGTGCCACACCGCGACCCGGCAGGTGTGCGCGGCCGCCGGCTTCGAACCCCGGGCCCGGCACCACGCCGACGACTTCGCGACCGTCCTCACCCTGGTCGCGGCCGGCCAGGGCATCTCGCTCGTCCCGGAACTCGCCGCGGCCCAGCCGCCACCCGGCGTCCGGCTCATCGGCCTGACCACCCGCCGCCGGACCCGCATCGCCTACCGCCGCGGCGCCGGCGCCCGCCCGGCGATCGCCGCTTTCACGATCGCCCTGCAAGCCGCCGCCGCGGAAATCTCAGGAGAATCCTTCTGACAGAACTTCTACCGACGTCGGGTGCGCCGGACACAGGTCGGCCGTCGGGGTACCACATCACCGTGCCAGGCCGGACAACGCGGCGAATCCACGGCGGACCGCGACCAGTGACGCCTCGGCGCCGAACGGGGAGCGGGCCGCCACGTCCGTGATCCGGTCGCCGCCGGCGTGGCCCTCGCGGATCAGCCGGGCCAGCTCACCGAGCTGCTGATGCTGGGCGGCCACGAACGCCCGGTTCACCGGCGCGCCGTGCCCCGGCACCACGACACCGTCCGGTGCGACCAGGGCCAGCAGCGCGGCCACCGTGTCCGGCCACTGCAACGGAAAGGCATCATCACCGTACGACGGTGGGGCGCCCTGCTCCACCAGGTCACCGGCGAGCGCCACCCCCGCGTCGGGCACGTGGACCACCAGGTCACCGCCGGTGTGCCCGCGGCCGAGATGATGCAGGGACACGGTACGGCCGGCCACGTCGACGGTCACCGACGAGCGCACGAGCCGGTCGGGTACCCGTACGGTGACCTCGGCGAGGCCGGCGGCCAGCTCCGGTTCCTCGGGCAGCCATTGCTCGTACCAATGCCGTTGCAGGCTCTCACCATGATCGCGCAACTCCCGCGCGGCGTCCTCATGCGCCCAGATCGGCACCCCGGGCCCGGCCAGCGTCGCGTTGCCGAAGCAGTGGTCAAAATGGTGGTGGGTGTTCACCACGATCAGCGGATCACGGGTGATCGCGCGGATCGCACCGGCCAGCTCGGCGGCCTGGCCCACGGTGGACAGCGTGTCCACCACCAGGGCCGCGCCGGGGGAGGTGACCAGCGTGACGTTGACGTCCAGCACCGGGTACCGCAGGACGTACACCCGGTCGGCGATCTCCTCGAAGGCGGTCGGCGTCACCGGGCGTCCAGCAGCTGCGGGCGAAACGTCCACACCAGGGCCTTGACGTGGTCCCAGCCGGTGATCTCCACATTCCGGGTCCGCGGGCTCCCCGTGCCGGCGGTCAGATCCCAGCCGCAGGTGATCCGCAGCCCACCGGCCGTCCCGACCTCACCGTGCCATTTCTCCCGGCCGCCGGCGGGTACGGACCGCACCACCGACCCTCTGAACCCGCACCGGAAGCGGCCACCGAGGGTGGCGTACAGGTTCGCGCCGTCACGTTCGACCGCCACCGTCTCGATGAGCAACGCCAGATACGTGCAGTCCAGCTCGGCGACGGTCAACGCTCCGCCCTCGGCTGCCGGGCTCCTCTCGACGTCCGGCGCTTCCAGCCCGTCCCGGGCATGGCCACGGACCTGCCCGGCCAGCTCGCCGACCGCGGGCCCCACGGCGGCGGCGAGCGTGCAGCCGCCGATCTGCTCGATCATGGCCACCCCGGCACGGCCCCGGGCGTCCAGGACGGCGTCGACGGCGAGGTCGGGACAGTCGAACGCCACCCCGATGCGCCGGGTGACCAGGTAGTCGGCCTTGGTCTCGTCCAACAGCGCCAGCTCCTGGACGACGGCGGGCGCGTGCTCTTCGAAGGCGGCCCGGGCCGCGGGATCGGTGAGGTCGAGACCCCGCAGCGCGCGCAGGCTGCGACCGATCCGATGGAGGGTGGCGGAACTCTGCACGGTGGCCCGCACCCTCGGCGCGCGCCGGGCGGCCTTCCCGAGCCGGATGTCGAGCAGCGCGGGTGCGAGGACGTGGACGCCTTTCTGCCCGTTGCAGTCCCCGCACGCGGGAGCAAGATTGGCCGGCAGGTGCAGGTCGAAGTCATCGGGCAGGCCATGATCGCGCGTCAACCGCCGTAGGTCATCGTCGGTGACGGTGTGTGCGATGAGGTGGTCGATCTGGATCTCGTGAAACGCTTTGGGCCGTTCGCAGACGTGGCACCGGCGACCCCAGGCCTCGTACAGGGCGTCACGCAGCACGCTGTTGTCGCCGCCCGGAACATACCGCGCCTCGGTCACGCACGTCCTCCTCCCAGCACCGTCACGGGTAAAGTGACCCTACGCCCACTCGTCGACCCTGGGAGCAGACGGTGCCGACCGGATACGCACTGCACGACCCGCGGCAGCAGTTGGTCGCCGCCGCCGAGCGGGTGCTGCTGCGCGAGGGCGCGTCCGGTCTCACCGGCCGTTCGGTGACCGCCGAGGCGGGCGTGGCGAAGGGCGTGCTCCACCGTCACTTCCCCGACTTCGACACCTTCGTCGCCCACCTGGTCACCGAGCGGATCCGCGGATTCCACGACGTCACGGAGCACCTCACCGTCCGGCTCGGACAGGCGACCGTGTCGGAGAACGTCGCGATCGCGCTCCGGGAACTGCTCGATCCCGTCGTCCTCGCGCTGGTGCCGCTGATCATCGCCCACCCGCAGATCCGCAACCGGATCGCCACGAACAACCGGCCGGGCCCACCCCTGCTGTCCGACGCGGCAGCCGTGGTGCAGGACTACCTCTCACGCGAGCAGCGGCAAGGGCGCATCACGGCCACCGCGGACATCGGCACCGCCGCCCTGTCCGTCATCGCCACCGCCCACCTGCTCCTCGCCGGCGAGCTGGGTGCCCTGCCCACCACGGACGCGATCGTCGAGGTCACCGAGAGCATCCTGGTCGGCATCGAACGCAACCCGAAACGATGATCAGCAGGTGAACGGTTCCGAGATCCAGACTGCCTTCGACGACGTCTTCGACCAGGCCCTGGTCTTTCACGGCTTCGCCGACTACATGCGCGACTACGACGTGTACATCTATGCGACCGCCGATCCCCGCACCGGTATCCCTCCACAGCACCTCCGGTACCGCTTCAAGCACTGCGTCCGCGCCGCCACGACCTCAGCGGTGCCACCACAGGTCTGGAAACGATCGCTCGACGAACGGCTCGTGGACGACGAACAGCGCGCCGACCTCGACGGGTACGTGTGGGGTGTCCGGTGGCAGGTCCTCTATCCAGGCTTGACCCTGGTCGCGGACTCACCCGACGCGCAGCAGTGGTCTCACCACCTGAGCCTGCCGTTCCATGAGGCGACCATCGAGACGAACGGCCACACCATCGCGCTGGTGTTCTCCGACCTGATCGTCGATGCGATAGAACCGGGGTACGCCCCCTTCGCCGTGACCGACTGAGAATGTCTCTTCTCGTTCGAGTTGGCGGTCCATGGCAGCGTAGGCGTGGCTGAGCCAGTCGGTGAAATCTCGGGGTTGGTGGAGACGTGCGGGCATGCGGACCTCGCTTGGAGATGATTGACGGCCGCTACAGCGGTGAGGTCGCCCAGCAGTCCGACGAGCAGGCCAAGCGCGACTTGGCCATCAGCGCGGCCGCCGAGTTGGGCGCAGACCTCCGGCAATGCGCTGCCATCGGCGACGGGCGTTCAGACATACCACTGTTCGGCACGGTCGGCTGCGCCGTCGCGTTCAATGCGACTCTGGAATCTCGTGCCGCCGCCAGCGCAGCCGTGAACAACGCTGATCTTCAAGCCGTCCTGCCAATCCTCAGCGCCTGGCTGGACACCCATCCTCCATGCCTGCGAACTGACCAACGCGCCAAACGCTGAGAGAAAGCCTCTCTCAGCATTCGCGCGTCCTGCACGTCACAAGGCGAGAGCGCAGCATTCCCCCTCATCACCCCGAGACTCGTGCGAACCTCCGAGATCTTCACGTGCTCGCCCGGGATCGCCAACTCGGACCGGATGAGAACTCGCCAGACCTTCGCACGGTCACCGCCGGGATCGCCGGGGTCAACCGCGAAGCGACGATCGCATCTGGGACTGTAAGAAAAACGGTGTAACTCCTGATCAAGGAGACGCACCTGATGACTGTCATGACGGATGCCGTGGATACTTCCGCGGTGGCGAAGAA
>NZ_JBITDZ010000019.1:0-75796 GCF_044454705.1 Actinoplanes sp. NPDC051494 | reverse complement strand
CGTTGGAGGCCTTCATCTGTTCACCAGATCGATCCAAGATCCTCAGATCGAGTGGTCACAACCCCTCGACCAACGTCTGGGGACATCACACCTAGAAGGCCGCAAACCCGCGCTTACCAGGTGGTCGGCGCGGGCGGCGGGACGACCGGCGGGCGGTCGTCACAGGTCAGGGCGTTGGGAACGTACGGTCCCAGCCAGCCACCGTCGTTCCCGCCACGGTCGGTGAGCGTGAATTCCGATCCGGCCGGCGTGAAGTGGAACGAACCGCAGTTGTTGACCCCGACCGCCCCGACGTTGCGGGCGTCGACGTTCTCAAAGGACGCGGAGCCCGCCGACCGGGCGCTGACCACCGAGGTGCCGGTGCCGTCGACCCGGACGTCCTTGAACGCGACCCCGTCGATCGCGTAGAGGTCCTTCACGCCCCATTCGCTGACCAGCATGATCGCGTTGTAGGTGCTGTCCAGGTAGTGGTCGCCGGTGACGCGGACGTCGGCGCTGATGCTCCGGTCGAGAGCGTAGAACCAGATCGCGCCCAGCCCGATCCGCCAGTTGAGTTCGTACGTTCCCGCCCGTACGACGGAATTGTCCTTGAACGTGAGCTTGCCGGCGAACGGCTCGGCGCCGAACCGGGACCCGGCGTGCAGGCCGCTGCCCTCGCGGACCGGGTCGGCGACCAGGTTGCCGGACACCGTGGTGTCGGTGCCGCCGTAGATCGCGATGCCGTTGGCGAGCGTCGGCGACTGCACGGTGTTGTGGTCGATGACGTTGCGCGCGTCCGCGGTCGTCTCCGACCACAGCGCGAGCCCGTCGTCCCCGGTGTTGCGGACGACATTGTGGCGGACCACGGAATCGGTCACGCCGGTGTGGAAGTTGAGGCCGTCGGCGATCTGGTCGACGATGGTGTTGCCGATGATCGTCAGGTTCGTCATCGGGCCGTCGAACCACATGCCGACCTTGGTGTGCCGGATGTGCAGGCCCTCGACGCGGGAGTCGCTCAGTGCCCCGCCGATGCCGTTGACCTGGTCGGTGTCGACGCGTTCCCGCACGTCGCCCTCGATCGCGAAGTTGCGCAGGCGTACGTGACGACTGCCGCCCACGGACGCGTCCCGGCCGTAGAAGCCGACGCCGCGGCCCTTGACGGTCGTGTACCAGTTGCCGGCGCCCTCGATGGTCACATCGTCCACGATGATGTGCCGGTTGACCTGGTAGGTGCCGGGCGGCACGTACACCGGGAGTCTTGCTTTGCGGGCGAACGCGATGGCCTTGTCGAATGCCGCGGCGGAGTCTCGCCGGCCGGTCGGGTCGGCGCCGAAGAGCAGCACGTTCGCGGCGGCGAGGGTGACCCGCGGCGGGGCGACGAGCTCCGAGTCGAACAGGTCGATGACGGTCCAGGCGGCCCCGGCCGTGGCGGTCAGCCGGATCTTCTCCCCGGCTCGCAGGGTGGTGCCGAGCAGCAGGCGCTGCTCGTCGTAGAAGTGCGCCGGGCGGAACGGTTTCGCGATCTCCGGGGCCGGGCTGGTCTCCGCCGGCACGCACGCGCACTCGGTGATCCACCAGTCCGGGTGCAACAGGCCGGCCTGCGGGTCGTTGGTGAACGGGTACTGGTTGTACAGGTACGAGTATTGCGAGGTCAGCGTCATGCTCCGGCGCCCGGCCGCACTGGTGACGGTCAGCGGCGCGGTGATGCCCCCGCCTCCGGGCGCGTCGGGGATCGCGTATCGGACGGTGATCGCGTTGGCGGCCGCGGGCAGGGTGAACTCGGTGTACTGCCCGGGGGCCAGGCGGACGGCTTTACGGCCGGAGGCCTCGGCGGGCAGCGTGTACGCGGTCCGGTCCGGCCCGATCAGGGTGCCGGTGTGCCGGACATTCTCGGCCTCCTGCTCGGCGAACGGGACGGTGGCGCCCCGGCCGGCGACGAGCGCGGGGTCGAGCCCGGCCCGGGTGACGAACGGGCCGGCGGTGACAGCCGCTGCCGCCGAGGGGACGGCGAGCCCGAGGAGGGTGAGGGGGACAACGGCAAAGGCGGCGAGGCGCGGTGGAACGCCTGTCCGCCATGCAGGCATGGACATGTGCCGACCTTAGGTCGCCTGTGACGAAGCCCACAAGAGACTGTCGCGTTTTTCCAGTCGGCTGCTCAGAATTTTCACCGTTCGGCGGCCACCAGCTCCCGGACCGCGGGGGCGACATCGGCGGCGAATTCCTCGATCGCGGCCGGGTCGTCACTGGCCAGGATGAACGCGCTGACGCCGTGCTCCAGGGTCAGGCCGGCCAGGTCCTCGGCCCACTGCTCGGCGGGACCGTTCAGGAAGGAACGGCCGAGGCCGGAGAACGTACCGTTGATGTTGAGCAACCGGCGCACCCGGCGGGGGTCCCGGCCGGCGGCCTCGGCACTGCCGTCGATGTGTTTGTTGATCTCGGCGTAGTCGCCCGGTCCACCCTCCAGGTAGGACAGCGACGGCAGCACCCCGTCCGCGGCCCGGCCGACCAGGCGCAGCATCCTGGGCTTGTAGGCGCCCACCCAGATGCTCATGTCGTGAGCCGGACCCGGCCCCCGACCGGCCCACACCTCCCGGATCACCCCGATCGCCTCACCCAGCGCGACAACCGACTGACCCGGGGTCAGCCGACGGCCACCCATCGCCTCGATGCCGTCCCAGAACGCGCCGGCGCCGAGGGCCAGCTCGATCCGGCCGCCGGTGAGCCGGTCCAGGCTCGCGTGCGCCCGGGCCAGCACGGCCGGCTGACGCAACGGGAGGCTGAGCACATTGCCACTGAGTTTGATGCGATCGGTGCGCGACGCCGCGTACGAGATCAGGGTCCAGGTGTCATGAAAGCGCGACAGATAGGGGTGGTCCTGGAAGGTCGCCAGGTCGAGTCCCGCCCGATCGGCCACGACGGCCAGCTCGACCGCCTGCTCCGCGGGCTGGGCCGTCGGGGTGATGAACGTGCCGAAGAGCAGGTCGTGCCCGTAGTCCGTCATCGCGTCGCACCTTCCGGAAGGATGTTGAAGTTGTCGCGGAACAGGTTGCCCGGGTCATAACGGCGTTTGAGCTCCCGCAACCGCGCCAGCGTCGCCGGCGGGAACGCGTCCTCGACCCGCGCCGGGCTCTGATCGGTCTCGAAACTCAGATACAGGCCCTCGAAGTGCGGATAGAGCTCGTCCCACGCCGCGTCCACCCGGCGTTTCGACGACCCCATGACGATCACCGAGAAGTTCGCCGACCGATGGGCGTACGCCGTGTCACCGGCCGGCACATCCGCGACAGCCCCGCCGACCGTGCGGATCTGGAACCAGTGCACCGCGCCGCTCGCCAGCACCCGGGCCGCGGCCCGCGCGAACTCCGGCGTCAGGTGCGCGATCAACCCCGATCGCGAGACCGGATCGCCCGCGCCCTGGTGATAGCCGTCGGCCGCGTTCGCCATGACCCCCGCGTACGGCATGAGCGTCACGTTCTGCTGATACAACGGCGCCACGGCGGCGATCGGCTGCAGCTGATCGATGATCGTCTCCGGATCCTCCGCGTCGACCACGCCCATCAGCTGCGCGAACGCCGGCTGCCCGGCCCGCGGCGGACCCATGATCAGCTGACCGCTCAGGTCCCGTGGCGCCGCCTCGATCGCCCGGCCCCACTTGACCAGCAGCTCCGCCGGATCGTCGGCGGCCACCACGAGCTGGGCGAACCCGACCTTGCCGACCTCGTCCACCTCGAACTCGAACGACGTCACCACCCCGAAATTGCCGCCGGCCCCCCGAACCGCCCAGAACAGATCGGCGTTCTCGTCCGCCGACGCCCGCACCACCGAACCGTCGGCCAGCACCATCTCCACCGCACGCAGATGATCGATGGTCAGGCCATGCTTGCGGGCCAGCCAGCCGACCCCGCCCGCGGTCGCGAGACCACCGACCCCGACCCCGCCATAATCACCCGAACTCAACGCCCATCCGTACGGGAGCAGCGCGTCCGCGACGTCCGTCCAGCGCGCACCGGCCCCGACCCGGACCAGCCGCCGAGCCTCGTCGACGATCTCGATCGAGTTCAGCGCGGCCAGGCTGATCACCAGCCCACCGTCGTTCGTGGACCGCCCGCTGACGCCGTGCCCGCCGCTGCGCAGCCCGATCGGCAGCTCCGGATGCGCCCGCACGTGAGCCAGGGCGGCCACCACCTCGGCGGTGTCCCGGGGACGCAACACCAGACCCGGAGATCCACCACGCATGTACGTGGACCGGACCCGCGCATAATCCAGGTCCCCGGGCTCCACGGCGGTCCCTGCCAACGCCGCGGGCAGGTTGTCATAATCGATGCCGGGGCGGCGCTTCGCGCGTACCGAAGAAGGCCGGATGATGGTGGGTGCCGGGGCGTCACGCCGCAGACCCGCCATCGTCTCCTCAGCGAAACGGCGCAGCTCACCGGCATCATCGGTGCACACCAGGAACGTGTCGGCCCCGAGCGCCATCAGCTCCGCGGCGGTGCTGCCGGGCATCACAACAGCGATCCGGCGAACCTCGGCGGCATCCCGCCCGGCCTCGACAGCAGCCTCGTCGACAACCTTGCCGGCGACGGCCAGGCCGGCCGGGCCCAGCTCCCACCACCCATCAGCGGTACGCCCGGCAAGGCGAGCCATCCGCACGGAATCCCCGGAGAGCACAATCGGGATCCGGTGAGCGGGCAGCGGACCACGTTGCGCGTTCGGCACCCGATAGTGCTTCCCAAGGTGCCGCAGAGGCCCAGCCTCCCCGGCGTCGAGCACTCCCCGCACAACCTCGACAAACTCCCCCACCCCAGCAACAACCTCAGCCCCATCACCCCCAGCCGCGCTGAATGCCAGCTCGAGCCGGCCGCCGGAGAGCAGGTCGAGGCTGGCGGCGGCCCGGGCGAGCACCGCGGGCTCCCGGTCGCCGAGCGCGAGGCCCGCCGCGAGCAGGCCGATCCGCTCGGTCCGGCCGGCGATCCACGTCAGCAGCGTCCAGGAGTCCAGACCGTCCATCCCGCCCACCGCCGCCGGGACGGCCGTTGACCGGGAATCGGGGGCTGGGGAGGCTATCGGGATCTGGGGGACGGCGATCAGGTCGTAGCCGAGTTTTTCGGCGGCCTGGGCCAGGGCGAGGGCGTCGGGGCCGGGTGAGGCCAGTACGCCGAACCTCATCGGGTGCTCGGTTGTCATCGCTCAGCCTTCCGCCCGGGTTGATGTGTCAACTCGTTGATACATCAACCCTCAGGTGATCTGCAAACAGACGTAATATTCGTGCTGTGACCGCGACCGCCGACGTCTCCGCCGCCTGGCAGGCGTATCAGCGCATGCGGGTGCTGCTCAACGGGCAGATCAACCGTGAGCTGACCCGCTCGACCGGCCTGTCCGAGCCCGATTTTGACATCTTGTTCTTCCTGGAGCAGTCGCAGGAGAGCAGTGTGCGCTCGGTCGCCCTGCGCTGCGGCCTGGCCTGGGAGAAGTCTCGTTTGTCACACCAGCTTCGCCGGATGGAGCAGCGGGGCCTGATCGAGAAGGCTCCCGGTGCGGTGATCCACCTCACCGACAAGGGGCGGGAGCAGATCGCCGCCGCTCGGGCCTGCCATGAAGAGGCTGTCCGGCGCTACTTCGGGGATGTGCTGTCCGCCGAGCAACTGGCTGTGCTGAGCACGATTTCCGAGCAGGTGGTGGCCAGGCTCACCCGGGATCAACCGCGCCACGAACAGTAAGGTCGCCATCATGGCAATTCTTCAGGTCATCGTGGCCAGCACCCGCCCCGGCCGGATCGGCCTCCCCATCGCGACGTGGTTCGCGCAGGCCGCCGCCGAGCACGGCCCGTTCGACGTCGAGCTCGTGGACCTGGCGGAGTATGCCCTTCCGCTGTTCGACGAGCCCAACCACCCGCGGCTCCGGCAGTACACCAAGGAGCACACGCTGCGGTGGAGCGAGACGATCTCGCGCGGGGACGCGTTCGTGATCGTGCACCCGGAGTACAACTACAGCTTCAACGCGACGATCAAGAACGCGATCGACTACCTGCACAAGGAGTGGGCGGACAAGCCCGTCGCGTTCGTCAGCTACGGCGGTGTCTCGGCCGGCCTGCGCGCGACCCAGGCGCTCAAGCAGGTTGTCACCACGCTGCGGATGGTGCCGATCTTCGAGGCGGTGCCGATCCCGTTCGCCGGCCAGTTCCTGAACGACGAGGGTGAGTTCGTGCCGAACGAGCTCGTCGCCGCCGGGGTGGGACCGGTCGTCAACGAGCTCGCTCGACTCGACAGCGTGCTTTCTCAGCTGCGGAAGTAAGAAGTGAACCCGCAGCCGGTCACGGCTGGCTGCGGGGGCTCTCCGGGCCCAGGGTGTCGATGAACTCGTGCGGGCTGTGCACGTCGGCACCGGCGCGACGGGCTTCCTCGGCCTCGGCCGACATGGCCCGGGCCGCACCCGCCGGGTCCACCCCGGCCTTCCTGGCCGCGGCGACCACCTTGTTGTAGGCGGCCTCGGCGAACGTGTACGCGCCGCGGTAATCGTGCCGCGCGAACGCGGCCGTGGCCAGGCCCAGCAAGCCGTCGGCCGCCCGCAGTTCGGTCCGCGACCGGTTGCCCACGTCGGCGGCCAGCCGGTTCGCGCCCTCGAAGTACGCGGCGGTCAGGAACCGGTCGCTGTTGTCCCGGTCGAACTGGCTGAAGTCCCAGTTCAGGTCGATGTAGCTCATCATGGAGTTCTGCTCGTCGCCGGCCCAGGCGAAGAACGTGTCGCCCTCGGGGCCGTAGTCGACGCCGGTCTCGCTGTCGTAGCCGTCGTGCGGGTGGCTCATTCCCAGGTGGTGGCCCACCTCGTGGATCAGCGTGGTGGTCAGGCCGTACCCGTTCTCGACGATCTGCGGGGAGACGAACGCGAAGACGCCGGTCTGGGTGCCGTCGACCCAGTTGTCGTCGGCGTAACCGAGCCCCGGGGAATCGACCCCTTCGCCGACCGCGTAGTTGAACACCGGCAGCTCATAGTCGACCTTGCCGGCGTCGTCCTTGGTGCGGTCCAGGTTCTTCCAGTTGTAGAGGTACAGGTTCGCGCCGCCGGGGTAGCCGTCCTCCGGGTAGCAGCTGACGTCTTCCAGTGTGCCGACGTAGCATTCCTCGGCTTTGGCGTCGTACGGCAGATCCTGGTTGTCATAGTCGATCTTGTTGCGCCAGCGCAGGTCGCCGAGCTCTTCCAGCAGTAGTTTCGGCTTGATGTAATTGGCGGAGGCGTCCACCCCGGGCCAGCCCTCGTACGTGTTGCTGTCCACGTTGATCGACCTGGGGAGGTCCACCGGCAGCTCCACCGGGTACAACGGCGAGGTCGTCATGATCAGGTTCAGGGCGACGTACCGGGTGAGTTTGGTCAGGTCGCCGGCCAGCGCCGCCGGGGAGCGGTGACCGTTCGCCGCGTACTCCCAGATCGGTGGCATCGTGTAATCGGCGACGCCGTCACCGTCCAGGTCCTCGTCCGTGATGATGTAGTTGCTGGTCCACGACTCGGGACCGGCCGACAGGTCGTGGAACCAGACCCGGCGGGTGCTGCCGAGCCCGTTCTCCTCGTCGTCCGCGGTGGTGCCGCCCCAGGCGGTGATCTTGCGGCTGTCGCGGTCCGCGCCGAAGTTCGCGCCGGTGTCCGGGTCCGGCTCGTTCGTCTTGGTGTACACGTGGAACTTGAAGTCGGACCGGCCGTACCAGTTGATGAAGAAGATCGTGTCGCGGCGGGTGTCGACCCCGGCCGGCGGGTTGAACGCCAGCCATTTCTCCACGCTCGGCGCGTCGATGTAGTGGTTGTCGGTGACGTCCCGGGTGCCCGGCTGCGAGTTGTAGGCCTTCTGGTACGTCGTCAGTGGCGCGGGCGTGGCGAGCTTGCCGAGCTGCTTGAAGAACTTGTCCTCGTACGTGCCGGAGCTGTACGAGATCTTGTAGTCGTAGGTGTAGGTGATGCCGAGCTTCTCGGTCTGTCCGTACCAGAGCCGGGACCGCACGACCGGCTCGTACTTCCTGGCGAGCCCCGCGGTGTAGGCACTCTTGGCGACCTGGGCCGGCTCATAGCCCAGGAAGACGACGTTGACCGGGACCTTCTCCACCAGGCGGGGCTGACCGCCGGGCTTCAGGAAGGTGTACGAGGACTTGGGGGCGGCACCCGCGGCACCCGCGGACGTCACCACCATCGCCGTGATCAAAGCGGCGACGACCGCAGCTCTACGTCTCATATGGACACGTTGGCACCCGGCGGGTCGCAGGTAAAGGCACCACTCCTACTCGAAGCGGGCAGGGTCCCCCGCACCGACGCGCAGGATCTCCGGCGTGCCCTCGGACAGGTCCACCACCGTGGTCGGCACCGTCCCGCACTCCCCGGAGTCGATCACCGCGTCGACCACGTGGTCGAGACGCTCCTTGATCTCCCAGCCCTGGGTCAGCGGTTCCTCCTCGCCCGGGAGCAGCAGCGTGCTCGAGAGCAGCGGCTCCCCCAGCTCGGCGAGGATGGCCTGGGTGACGACGTGCTCGGGGATGCGTACCCCCACGGTCTTCTTCTTGGGGTGCAGCAGGCGCCGGGGCACCTCGCGGGTGGCCGGCAGGATGAACGTGTAGCTGCCCGGCGTCGACGCCTTGACCAGCCGGAACACCGCGTTGCTGATCTGCACGAACTGTCCGAGCTGGGCGAAGTCGCGGCAGACCAGGGTGAAGTGGTGACCGCTGCCCAGGTGCCGGATGTCGCGGATCCGGTCGAGCCCGCCCGCGTTCCCGATCCGGCAGCCGAGCGCGTAACAGCTGTCCGTCGGGTACGCGACCAGCCCGTCGTCCTGCAGGATCCCCACGACCTGGTTGATCGCGCGGGACTGCGGGTTGTCCGGATGAACGTCGAAATACTTGGCCACGTGATGAGCCTAGATCCTCACGGAGGGTGACGTAGTGCTCAGTGGGGAACGGGCCCGGGTGAGGAGCGCGACCCCGAGCGCGGCGGTGAGCGCGCTGCAACCCGCGATCACCAGGCCGAGCGGGCCGCCGGTGATCCGTTCGCCGAGCAGGACCATGCCGATCACCGCGGCGGCGACCGGGTTGGCCAGGGTGCCGACCGCCAGCGGCGCGCCGAGTCCGTCGCGGTAGGAACGCTGGGCGAAGAGCAGGCCGGCGCAGGAGAGGACGCCGATGGCGGCCCCGGTCAGCACGGTCACGAAGCCGAGGCCGGCGGACAGGTGCACGACAACCGTCTGGGTCAGCGCCGAGGAGACGCCGAAGGCGATCCCGCCGGCCAGCGCGGCCCAGAGCCCGGACGCGCCCGAGCCGCCGATGACGACCAGGACGATGGCGGTGACCAGCAGCAGGCCGACGAGCTGGCTCGCGGTCAGCGCCCCCGGACCGGCCGAGCCGGCCAGCACCAGGATGCCGCCGAGACCGAGGACGGTCATCGCGATGCCGTGCCATTCGATCCGGGTGACCGCGCGCCGGGCCACGACCGCGGCGACGGGTACGGCCATCACGAGTGTCAGCACCCCGAACGGCTGGACCAGTGACAGCGGCCCGGACGCGAGCGCACCGACGTGCAGCACCGCGCCCACGGCGTTCAGCGCGATCGCGGACCACCAGGCGGGCAGGTGCAGCAGTGCGCGCAGTGGCCGGTGCGCGACGTTCTCCTGGACGACCGCCGCGGCCGCGTACGCCGCGGACGAGACGACGCACAGCAGGACCGCGACGACTATCCCCATGGCGCTGACCGTACGCGTGAGCAGGCACATCACGCGTCGTCCCAGGGCGGTAGCCGGGCCCTGGCGAATACCACACCCGTAGTACGTGCGGTCCCCGGGTAATCTAACGGTTTCGACCCACGATCGAGGGGATCGGGTGTGCGAAGGCTGCGCAGGCGCTGCGAACGACGCCTCGCGGGCCTGGTGATCCCGGCACCGTTCGATCTGGACGCCTTTGTCGCGGTTGTCGCCGCGAGCCGGGACCGGCCGCTCATCCTGCAACCGATGGCGGGCCTGGGTGGTGCGGGTCTGGGCACCGGGACGCCCTGCGGTCTCTGGATCTCGCTCCCGGACGCCGACTACGTCTTCTACGACCCCGGTACCTCGCGGCTGCACGCCGAGCACATCGTGCTGCACGAGCTGGCCCACATGCTCAGCGGCCACACCACCGGCCTCGACGTGAGCGGCGGCGCGCTGGCCCGGCTGGTGCCCGACCTCGACCCGCGGACCGTGGAACGCATGCTGGGCCGGGTCAGCTACACCACGACGCAGGAGCGCGAGGCCGAGATGCTCGCCTCGCTGATCCGGGCCCGGTCGGGCCCGGGCCCGCTCGCCGGCCGCACCGTGAGCCGCTTCGCCGACGCCCTGCGGTTCCGGCCGTGAGCGCCGTCGTGCTCGTCCTGCTCTGGGGCACCGCGCTGGCACGGGTGCCGGCCCTGTGGCGCGACGCCGCGCAGCGGGCGATGTGGGCCACCATCCTGATGCTGGCCCTGGTCAAAACCGCCGCGGCACCGGCCGTCAACACCCGGCTGGGCCACCTCGTGCCGCATCCCGAGGTGGTGCCGCACCTGCTCGGCGTCGCGACCGCGTTCTTCCTGCTGCGCTTCATCGCGCTGATCACCGGCTATCACACCGGCCGCCGGTGGGCGGCGCACGGCCAGCTCCTGCTCGCGCTCGTGGTGCTCGCCGCACTCCCGCCCCTGATCGGCACCGAGGCGTACTGGGTGGTGCTCGACGGCTACCTGGGCGTGCTGCTGACGGTCGCCGGCATCATCTTCTGGCGCGCGGGCGCCGCGGCACCGGCGGGGTTGCTGCGCGTGGGGCTGCGCGCGATCGCGGTCGGGGTATTCGTCTACGCGCTGTACGCGGTCACCAAGATCGGCCTGATCCTGTTCGCCACCCCGGCCGTCCTGGCCACCGTGGAGCCGGTCGCGAACGCCGTCCGGGCGGGCGGCACGATCCTCGCCGTCCTCGGTGCGACGGTGCCGGCCGGCAGCAGTCTGCGCCGCGTCGTACGCGGTTACCGCTCACTGTGGCGAATGCGTCCACTGTGGGACGTGATGCGCCGGACGTTCCCGGACGTCATCCTGTTCTCCCGCCGCCGGGCCCTGGTGGAGCTGAGCGGCGCCGAGGAGGTGCAGCTCCGGGTGTACCGGCGGGTGATCGAGATCCGCGACGGCATGCTGGCGCTGCGGGCGTACCTCCCGGGTGACGCCCTGCGCCGGGCGGCCGACTTCCTGGGCGACGACTCCACCCCGGAGCTCGTCGAGGCGTCCGGCATCGCGCTGGCCCTGCGCCGGCACGGCCTCGGCGCCGAGGCGGACGCGCCGGCCACCGGTTGGACCGCCGGCGACGACGCCGACCTGGCCGGCGAGGTCGCCTGGCTGGGCGGGGTCAGCGACGCGTTCCGCCGCCCCGAGCCGGCCGGCTTCGCTCAGCTGTCACCCTTGCGCTGACGTTCGAGCTCCCAGACCTTGCGGACCAGATCCGCGATGGTTTCCCGGCTGCTGGGTGAGACGTCCGCCGCCCGCAGCGCGATCTCGGTGACCTGCGCGTCGCGCAGGGACCGCAGCAGCTCCAGCTGACCGTCGATCTTGCGCGCCTCGTCGTCGTCCAGGAAATACCCGACGGATACGCCGAAGAACGTCGCCAGCCCCCTGAGGTGCTGGATCGTCGGATTGTCCCGGCGCCCCGTGCGCAGCTGCCAGATGTAGGTGTGCGAAATGGCGATGCCCTGGTCCCGCCGGATCGCCTCGGCCACCGCCATGTAGCTGAACTCGCCCTGGCCCGCGCCACGGACCTGCTGGAACAACCGGTCCAGCCGGGCGGCGATGGAGAACTCGGACGTCACCCGCCGCCCTCCCGGTCACGAAAAACGGCCGCCACATCGATGTCCATGAGCATCCGATGGCCCCCGCCCGAGGGCGTGGCGCCTGGTTGCACATCCCCCGATGTGCGCATCGATGAACGGCCGTAAACTCAGATTGATGAATCCCTGGGTGAGCGTAAACGATGGACAGTCATCGCTCAACCCGCCGGTAGGCTCGGATCCATGACGGACATCGTGGAGAGTGCCGAGGTATCGACCCTGCTCGACGAGCTGACCCGGGCGGCCGGGCGCGAGGACCCCTATCCGCGCTACCACCGGCTGCGCGAGATCTCCCCGCTCGTCCGCGCCGACGACGGCGCCATCGTGGTCACCGGGCACGCCGACTGCGCCGCGGTCACCCGCGACCAGCGGCTCGGCCACATGCCGAGCCACATGCTCGACTTCGTCAGCCCCGGCTGGTCGGACCACCCCGCGCTGGTGCAGCTCTTCACCAGCATCCTGACGCTGAACCCGCCGGACCACACCCGCCTGCGCCGCCTGGTCAGCTCGTCGTTCACCCCGCGCCGGGTCGAGGCCCTGCGGCCCCGCATCGAGCGGATGGTCGACGACCTCCTCGACGACATGGCCAAGCAGGGCGCCGGCGTCGACTTCGTGACGGCATTCGCGTTCCCGCTGCCGGTCAACGTCATCGGTGAGCTGCTCGGCGTCCCCGAGCCCGACCGCGCCCAGTTCCAGCACCTCGTCCGGGACTGGACCCAGGTCCTCGAGCGGGTCGACGCCGACGTGCTGGCCACCGCCGACCCAGCGGCCGCGCGGATCCGGTCGTACCTGTCGGAGCTGGCCGACCAACGCCGCCGCGAGCCCACCGACGATCTGATCAGCGCGCTGGTCGCGGCCGGGGAGGACGGCGACAAGCTGTCCGCGGACGAGTTGGTGACGATGGCCGGGCTGCTGTTCGCGGCCGGATTCGAGACCACGACGAACCTGCTGGCCAACAGTCTGGTCGCGCTGCTGCACGACCCCGGACAGCTCGCTCTGCTGCGCGACGATCCCGGTCCGGCCCGGAGCGCGGTCGACGAACTCCTGCGGTACGACTCACCGGTGCAACTGCTCGCCCGGGTCGCGTGGGAGGACGTCGAGCTGGCCGGGGTGCCGATCGAGGGCGGCGAACGGATCGTGGCCTATCTCGGGGCCGGCAACCGCGATCCGCGGCGCTTCACCGACCCGGACCGCCTCGACCTCACCCGGAGCGACAACGCGCCGCTGTCGTTCGGCGGCGGGATCCATTACTGCCTGGGAGCACCGCTCGCCCGGATGGAGGCGGAGATCGCGCTTCCGGCCCTGGTGCGCCGTTTCCCGGAACTCGCCCCGGCCGGGGACCCGGGCCGGCGGGACAGCCTGACCCTGCGCGGATTCACCAGCATGCCGGTGACCGTTGGCTGAGAGGTCGCGGGCGACGGAAACCGTCGGGAAATAGGAGCGCCGCTGCGAATTCCACGGGGGAAGAACTCGCAACGGCGTCCTGGCAAGAGTATCGACCGTCGCGGTTGTTGTCCATCCGTACCGTCGATCATGACTGCCGATCCGAAACGGCGGGCCCGCCTGACCGGTCGGCCAGGCGGTGCCGCCTATGGGGTGACGCCGACCGCCGGCGCCTCGGCACTGCGCGCGAGCAGCTTCTTACGCTGCTTCGCCGGGAGCCGATCGACGTACAGCAATCCGTCGAGGTGGTCGCTCTCGTGCTGGAGACAGACGGCCAGCAGCCCGGTGCCGTCGATGCGCACCGGCTCGCCGTGCAGGTCGACGCCGGTCACGTACGACGTGGCCGGCCGGCCGACGTCGGCGCGGACCCCGGGGACCGACAGGCAGCCCTCGCTGTCGACGTCGAGCCCCCGGCCCTCGGGCAGGTGCAGCACCGGATTGACCACGTGGGCGACCACCTTGGTGCCGCTCCCGTCCGGGCAGTCGACCACGAACACCCGCGCGTCCACGCCGATCTGGTTGGCCGCGAGACCGACCCCCTCGGCCGCCGCCATACTGGCGAACATGTCCGCGACGAGCTGCTCCAGAGCGTCGTCGAAGACGGTCACCTCGGCGCAGCGGCGATGGAGCACGGGATCGCCGTAACGGGTGATGGGTCGCGGGGTTCCGGTCCGGGTCTGCACGGCGTCATTTTACGGCGTGTCCGACGGGCGGCGGGCCGCCCGGGTCGCGGCGCTCGCGGCCGTACCCATCCAGTCGCGGGCCTTGCCGGCCTGGCTGCCCGCCCAGTCGCCGAGGTCGGCCGCGCCGTCGCCGACCCGGCGTACGAGGGTGACCAGGGGGTCCTCGGAGTCACGGAACGTCTCGCGGTAATGCGCGGCCGCCGCCTTCACGTCGGCGGTCACCGAGCTGTCGCCGTCGGAGTCGCGGCGGTCGTACTCGCCGGAGAGAATGCGAGCATAGTCGCCCGTATCGATCCACCGGTGCAGCTCGGCCACGCGGGCCACCGGGACCGGCACGCTGCTCCACGTGGTCATCCCGATCTTGTGGAAGCTGTCGCGCAGGTCGCCGCCGCCCTGGTATTCCGCGGCCTGCTCGAGGAACGCGGCGGTGTCCAGCTGCGAGAGGTCACCACCGCCGGCAAGCTTCATCAGCAGCCGGGTCGACGCCGCCGGGTCCTGACCGGCGAGCAGGCCGGCCCGGTCCGCGGACAGCTCGGCCTTGCGCCACCACTCGTACATGGCCGCGATGATGGCGCGCAGGGCGATGGCCCCGATCGGGATGAAGCTGACGTTGGTCACCCAGCGGGTCAGGATCGTCATGATCGTCTGGTACACGGCGTGGCCGCTGCGTACGTGCCCGATCTCGTGCCCCAGCAGCGCCCGCAGCTCGGCGTCGTCGAGCTTCTCGACCGCGGCCGTCGAGATCACGATGAACGGCCGGTCCAGGCCGATGGCCTGACCGTGGATCACCGGGTTCTGGGTGACGAACAGCTCCGGCAGCTCGGCCACGTCCAGCGTCGTGGCCGCCTCGGTGAACCGCTGGTAGACCCGCGGGTACTGCCGGTGGTCGACCCGGACGGAACCGGCCAGGTACTGCAGCCGGAACCCGCGCTCGTTCCACATCCCGAAGAACGCCTTGACCACGTCGTCGAACCCGCGGAGTTCCCGCAGGGCGGTCAGCGCGCCGCGGTCGGCGGGATGCTCCCACGCCCGGGTACTGATCCCGCTCAGCGTCACCCGCTGCCGGACCGGCTGGTTGTCGTCGTTGACGGTCATTGCTGTTCCTCCGGAGCTCGCACGGTTGGGACCTGATCAGGATCGCCGCGGCGGTCAAGCCCGCACATCGGCTCCGAGCCGGAGCTCCCCCGCGCCCGTACTGCGACTTTCGGCCGAGGTGACACCTCAGGATGAGGGGTTTTTGAGGGACCTCACGGCTTGTTACGATCTCGTTACGCACCCATGCTCGAATACATGCGGATCGCTGGAGCACCCATCTCCTGGGGAATCAGTGAGGTCCCCGGCTGGGGCGTTCAACTGCCGGTCGACCGGGTGTTGCGCGAGATGCGCGACGCGGGCCTGGGCGCGACCGAGTTCGGGCCGGACGGCTTCCTGCCCCACGACGGCGTTCTCGAGGAACACGACCTGCTCGCGGTGGGCGGATTCGTCCCGGTGGTGCTGCACGAGCGCGAACCCGTGCTCGACCTCGAACGCTTCGTCGCGGCCGGCGCCGACACGGTGGTGCTGGCCGCCGCCACCGGACTCGACGGTTACGACAGCCGGCCCGAGCTGGACGAGGCCGGTTGGCGACGCACACTGACCAATCTGGACATTCTCGCCGAAGCGGCCCTCGCCAAGGGTTTGACGGCCGTGCTGCACCCGCACATCGGCACGATGGTCGAACGGCCCGCCGAGGTCCGGCGGGTGCTCGACGGCTCCCGGATCGCGCTCTGCCTGGACACCGGACACCTGCTCATCGGCGGCACCGACCCCGCCGAGCTCGCCGAGCAGGCCGGGGACCGGATCGCCCACGTGCACGCCAAGGACGTCGACGCCGCGCTCGCCGAACAGGTGCGGGACGGGCGAAGGACTTTCACCGACGGCGTACGGGCCGGAATGTTCCGTCCCGTCGGCGACGGCGACGTGGACTTCGGCCGGGTCGCGGCGGCCCTGCGACGACACGGTTACGACGGCTGGTGGGTGCTGGAGCAGGACACGATCCTGACCGCCGAACCGGCCCCCGGGACCGGGCCGGTCACCGACGTCCGCCGCGGCGCCGGTCGCCTCCGCGCGCTACTCGGCGGCCAGTGACGCCGCCCGCTTCAGCAGCGCCTGACGTTCCGGTGTGGAGTGTGCCGCGGCGGCCGCCTGCTCGAACAGGGTGATCGCACGACCTGTCGACCCGGCCCGCGCGGTCAGGTCCGCCTCGGCGGCCAGCGCGAACGGGTACCCGTCCAACCCGCCACCGGCCCGGGCCTCGGCCAGCAGGGCGAGACCGGTGACCGGGCTCTCCGCGTACCCATGGGCGACCGCTCGGTTGAGTCGCACGACGGGTGACGGGACGACGGTGACCAGCCGGTCGTAGAGACGCGCGATCAGCGGCCAGTCGGTGGTCTCCGCGACGTGGCAGGCGGCGATCCTCGCTTGCAGGGCGTAGGGCCCGTCCGTGGCCGGCAGCAGGGCCAGCGCCTCGGTGATCGCGGCGTGGTCCCAGCGGGTCCGGTCCTGCTCGGCGATGGTGAGCAGATTGCCCTCCCGGTCGCGGCGGGCGGCCCGCCGGGAGTGCTGCAGCAGCATGAGCGCCAGCAGGCCCGCGACCTCGCCCGGACCGGGCAGCATCCGGGTCAGCCGGATCGCCTCGTCCGCGAAACCCGGCTCGCCGTCCGCGTCGTAACCGCGGCTGAACAGCAGATACAGCACCGCGAGCACGCCGGGCAGGCGCTCGGCCAGCGCCGCGCCCTCCGGCACCCGGTACGGGATCCGCGCCTCCGCGATCTTCGTCTTGGCCCGGGTCAGGCGCCGGGTCATCGTGGACTCGGTGACCAGGAACGCGCGGGCGATGTCCGCGACCGGCATCCCCACCACGGTCCGCAGCGTGAGCGCGACCCGGGCCTCCAGCGACAGCGCCGGATGGCAGCACGTGAAGATCAGCTTCAGCCGGTCGTCGTGCGCGGGCGCCTCGGGCTCGGGCGGCTGCCGCGCGAGTTCGCCCAGCTTGCGGCGCTCCACGCTCATCCGCCGTTGCACGTCGATCGCCCGGTTGCGGGCGACCGTCATCAGCCAACCGCCGGGATTGCCGGGTACGCCCTCGGCGGGCCAGCGTTCCAGCGCGGTCGCCAGCGCCTCCTGGGCACAGTCCTGCGCGAGGTCCCAGTCGCCGGTGAGCCGGATGAGGGTGGCGACGATCCGGGTGTACGAATCCCGGGTCGCCGCCGCCACCACCGTCGCGGTGTCCGGCATCAGCCCTCGTGGAACGGGCGCAGCTCGATCCGGCCCAGCCAGGCCATCGGGTGGGCGCGGGCCACCTCGATCGCCTCGTCCAGATCCGCGCACTCGAGCAGGTCGAAGCCCACGATGACCTCCTTGGTCTCGGCGAACGGCCCGTCGGTCAGCAGCAGCTCCCCGCCGCGGACCCGGACCGTGGTGGCCGACGCGGGCGCGGTGAGCTGGTTGCCGGCGAGCCGGCGGCCGGACGCGTCGTTCTCAGTCACCCAGACCTCGACATCGGGCACCAGGCTCTCGTCGGTCTCCGGCTCGGTGTCGGTGCAGACGAGCATCATGTACTTCATCGGTGTTTTCCTCTCGACTGGGCAGGTGTCACCGGGGTGACGAACGGGGACGCCGGTTCCGGACCGTTCAGCGGTTCGTTGTGCGGAGTGATCACCTGAACGGACGACGGCTGCGAGCGGACCGGGCCCGGCAGCTCGCCCTGCGCCTGCAGCACGAGGTGGCAGGCGCGGCGCAGATCCTGCCGCAGATCATGATGCAGCACGGCGGCGAGCCGGCCCGCCCGCAGCAGCGCGGTGTTCTCCCCGTCGAGATCATGGGCGACGAAGACGTCGTACCGGCGGTCCTCCGCGTCGAACGCGCCGATCACCGCCGCGTTGCCGCCCGCACCCGCGTACAGCGAATAGACCGCCCGGACCGCGGGGTTCGTGGCGAGCACCCGCCGGGTTCCGATGTGGACGGCCTCGGCCCGGTCCTCCTCGTCGACGACCTCCAGCAGCCGCCGGCCGGCACCGTGCGCGCGCATCTCGGCCCGGAAGCCCATCTCCCGCTCGTCCTCGCCGCGGAAGGAACCGTGCCCCCGCACGACCAGCACGTCACCCCCACCCCACTGCCTGATCAGGTACGCCGCGGTGGCGCCGGCCGCGCGGTTGTCGATACCGGCGTACGCGACCCGGGAACTCGTCGGCAGATCGGTCACGAACGTCACCACCGGGATCCCCCGCCCGGCGAGCTGCCCCACGGCGGCGACCAGCTCCGGCAGGTCCGGCGCTTTCAGGATCACGCCGTGCGAGCCGGTGCGGCGTACCTTGTCGAGCACCGCGAGCAGGTCGGCGGGCGACGCGGTGTCGAGGAAGTGGAAACGGCAGCGCAGCACCGCCGGTCGCAGCGCGGGCAGCTCCGCCTCCAGCGCCGCCCGGACCGCCTCGGTGAACCGCGGTGGCGACTGCACGACCACGTCGACCATGAAGGTACGACCGGAGATCCGCAGCTGGGAGCGTTGCCGGTCGAGGTCCGCGATGGCCTGCTCGACCTCGCGGACGGTGCCGGCCCGCACCCCGCCACGGCGGTGCAGCACGCGGTCGACGGTCGCCTCACTCAGACCCGACTGGGCGGCTATCTCCCTGATGCGATAGGAGTGCTTCACTCGTACACCATGAGGGGTTTTTGAGGGGTTTTCAAGGTTCTTCACCGGTTATGCCCTGAGGTTTTTCGCCGCCTCTCGGGGTGATCTTGAAACCGCGGCGTTATGCTGGGACTCGCGTCGGCATTCCGGCGCAGCCCCGAGCCGAGGGGCGCTGCGACGGATCAGGTCAGCAAAATTCTGGTCCGCCACGCTCGGCACGGCGGTCGACACGGTCAAGGGCGCCTCCTGGAAATGGGGGGTGCCCTCTTTCATGTCTGATCGCCTGCAGAACCTCAACGGCCTCGACTTCGCGGTGGCCGACCTGAACCTCGCCGCGTTCGGCCGCCACCAGATGCGGCTGGCCGAGGTCGAGATGCCCGGCCTGATGTCGGTGCGCGAGGAATTCCGCGCCGCACAGCCACTGCGCGGTGCCCGGATCGCCGGCTCGCTGCACATGACCATCCAGACCGCCGTGCTGATCGAGACGCTGACCGCGCTCGGCGCCGACGTCCGCTGGGTCTCCTGCAACATCTTCTCGACCCAGGACGAGGCCGCCGCGGCGATCGTCGTCGGCCCCGAGGGCACGGTCGAGGCCCCCACCGGTGTCCCGGTCTTCGCCTGGAAGGGCGAGACGCTGGAGGAGTACTGGTGGTGCACCGAGCAGCTGTTCAAGTTCGCTGACGGCCAGGGCCCGAACATGATCCTGGACGACGGCGGCGACGCCACGCTGCTCGTGCACAAGGGTGTGGAGTTCGAGAAGGCCGGCGCGGTCCCCGCGACCACCGCCGAGGACAACCACGAGTACTCCATCATCCTCGACACGCTGCGCCGCAGCCTGGCGACGGACAAGGGCCTGTTCACCAAGGTCGCCGCCGAGATCCGCGGCGTCACCGAGGAGACCACCACCGGCGTGGCCCGCCTGTACAAGTTCGCCAAGACCGGCGACCTGCTCTTCCCGGCGATCAACGTCAACGACTCGGTCACCAAGAGCAAGTTCGACAACAAGTACGGCATCCGCCACTCGCTGGTCGACGGCCTCAACCGCGCCACCGACGTCATGATCGGTGGCAAGCTCGCCATCGTCTGTGGCTACGGCGACGTCGGCAAGGGCTCGGCCGAGACGCTTCGCGGCCAGGGTGCCCGGGTCATCGTCACCGAGGTCGACCCGATCTGCGCACTGCAGGCCGCCATGGACGGCATGCAGGTCGCCCCGATCGAGGACTTCGTGTCCCAGGCGGACCTCTTCATCACCACCACCGGTGGCACCGACATCATCACGCCCGAGCACATGGCCGCGATGAAGCACAACGCCATCGTCGCCAACGTCGGTCACTTCGACGACGAGATCGACATGGCCGGCCTGGCCAAGGTCCCCGGCATCGAAAAGATCGAGGTCAAGCCGCAGGTGCACGAGTGGCGCTTCCCGGACGGCCACGCGGTCATCGTGCTGTCCGAGGGTCGCCTGATGAACCTGGGCAACGCCACCGGCCACCCCAGCTTCGTCATGTCGAACTCGTTCACCAACCAGGTGATCGCCCAGATCGAGCTCTGGACCAAGCCCGACGAGTACGACAACCAGGTCTACGTGCTCCCGAAGCACCTGGACGAGAAGGTCGCCCGCCTGCACCTCGACGCGCTCGGCGTCAAGCTCACCGAGCTCACCAAGAAGCAGGCCGAGTACCTCGGCGTGGCGGTCGAGGGTCCGTACAAGCCGGACCACTACCGCTACTGATCGTCAGCTGAGATGGGCCGCGCCACATGTGGTGCGGCCCATTTTGCTACCCGCCGCAGCACATGCCGCCCGAGCGGATTCCGGTGCGCGGACCCGCCGGTTGCCGGCGCCGCCTCGACGGGGACATCGAGGCGGAGGCCGGCAAGATCGGGAACAGCCGCCGCACCCTCGGGCACGGGGACCACGGTGACGTCCATACCGGAAGGTATCGCTCAGTCCTTCCCAGTGGATTCCTGATACCGCCGGTTGAGACGCTGAGCCTCCTCGAGCTGATCCTCCAGGATGATGATCCGGCAGGCCGCCTCGAGCGCGGTGCCCTCGTCCACCATCTCGCGGGCCCGGGCCGCCAGCCGCAGCTGATACCGCGAGTAGCGCCGGTGCCCTCCACCCGACCGCAACGGGGTGATGAGCTTCGCGTCCCCGAGCCGCCGCAGGAAATCCTGCGAGGTCCCGACGATCTCCGCCGCCCGCCCCATCGTGTAGGCCGGAAAATCCTCATCGCCGAACATGTCCTCGGCTTGAGTCACTGCCACCTCCATCGCGAACCACTGTCATAGGGCCGTCGCCACGAGCACGACGAGGACCCCGGCGCTCACGCGCCGGGGTCCAAGGGTTATGGGTAGAACACCATCAACTGCCGACATTTTCGTCGGCGATTCGTATTCGCACGACCGCCATGGGCGGGTGCGAGGATCGCGTAAGCGTGACCGGAGACCACCTTTCGTTCGATGGAAACTGCGGTGTCCACCTCAGGCCTGACGTTGCGGCCGGCGGCGGGCGATCCAACGGTGTCGGTCCCTCCCTTTCCTCTGCCTACTTTTCCGTGTCGTGCCGAACTGCTACTCCTCGGCGCCGGAGCCCCACGCAAACCTCATGGCCCCGCCGCGTGCGATGAGCACTTCGCAACCGTCTGTGCAGGTGGCTGCGGATCCTGCTGGCACCCGGTGTCTCGGGTGGCTCGTCTACGTCTTTGACGAACTCGTTCTCTGTACTCCAGGAACACTAGCCGGTCTTGTCGAGGAAATCTAGTCCCGATCGGGGAGATTTTCTGATCCCCCAGGTCGGGTGGGCAGAAATCGGGTGTGCGGAATGCCGGTCGGGCCCGATCGTGATCGCGGGACGCGGGCCGGTCCGGGAGAATGTCGGGGTGAGTGTCGAGACGACGTTGCTTTTCATCCTTGCGTGCGTGGCGGTGGTGGTGGCGGTCCGGTGGATCGCCGACCGCTCCGGCCTGCCCGCCGCCGCCCTTCTGACCCTCATCGGCATTTTCTACGCCGTGCTGCCCGGACCGAACATAGAACTCAAACCGGAGGTGGTGCTGACCCTGGTGCTGCCGCCGTTGCTGTACAAAGCGGCCCTGGACTCCTCGCTGCTGGACATCCGCCGCAACCTGCGGACCGTGATCAGCCTCTCCGTGGTGCTGGTGCTGCTGACCGCCCTGCTGATCGGGGTGGGTTTCCACTGGTTCGTCGCCGGCGCCACGATGGCCGTCGGCGTGGCCCTGGGTGCCGCTGTCGCCCCGCCCGACCCGGTCGCCGCGCTGGCGGTCGGCAAGAAGGTGGGCCTGCCCCGCAACATCGTCACGCTGATCCAGGGCGAGGGCCTGCTCAACGACGCCACGGCGCTGACCCTGCTCGGGGTCGCGGTCGCCGCCGCCGCCGGTGGGGAGTTCTCGTTCGGTCACACGGTGCTGGAGTTCTTCGTCTCCGCGGCCGGTGGCGTCATAGCGGGTGTCGTCGTCGCGTACGCGAACCGGGCGTCGCGGCCCATCCAGCGTGACCCGCTGATCGCGAACGCCATCTCGCTGTCGACGCCGTTCCTGGCGTATGTGCTGGCCGAGGAGGTGCACGTCTCCGGTGTGCTGGCGGTGGTCGTCGCGGGCCTGATCGTGGGGCACGACACGCCGCGGCTGAGCTCCGGGGCGAGCCGGCTGCAGGTCACCGCCGTGTGGCGGCTGGTCGACTTCCTGCTCGAGGGCCTGGTCTTCCTGCTGATCGGTCAGCAGCTGCCGTGGGTCATCGACGGGCTGGCCGAGTACAAGACCTCGACGATCATCATCGCGGTGAGCATCTCGGTCGGCGTGGTGCTGCTGCTGCGCCCGTTGTTCCTGCTCGTGACGCAGATGCTGCCCAGTTCGATGCATGCCCGGCTGGGTGGTGACCCCGACTCGGAGAAGAACACCGCCCGCCGGGAGCTCGCCCTGAACGGCAAGGAGATCACGGCGCTGAGCTGGGCCGGCACCCGTGGTGTCATCACGCTGGCGGCCATCTTCACCATCCCGGAGCTGACCGACGCCAAGGAGCCGTTCCCGGACCGGGACCTGCTGCTGTTCTGCGCGTTCGTCGTCGTGCTGGTCACGCTGGTCGGGCAGGGCATCACGTTCGCCCCGCTGGTGCGCGCGCTGGGCCTCCGGGCCGACAAGGCGGACCAGGCGAAGCTGCGCAACGAGGCGCGCAAGGCCTCGGTGCAGGCCGCGCTGGACCGGATCGAGGAGATCGACCAGGATCCGCACGACGACGTCGAGGACCACGCCATCGAGGCGATGCGCAAGCAGATGGGTCACCGGCTGGAGCGGTATCAGCGCCGGCTCGATCTGCTGGACGCGTCGGACTCGGACGAGGTGCCGGTCTCCCCGGCGTACGAGGCCGCGCTGCGCGTACGCCGCTCGGTGATCGACGCCCAGCGCGAGGAACTGATCCGCTGGCGCGATGCCGGCCGGCTGTCGGACGAGGGTCTGCGGGTGCTCGAACGGGAGCTGGACCACGAGGAGAGGCTGCTTCCCGACCGGAAGTAGCGCTCGCCGTTAAGAAGTCATATAGAAGGAACCCGCCGGTGTATGGGGTGCGTTAACGCCCCTGTGCACCGGCGGTTCCGCGAGATGTGCTCGTTGACGTAAGGCATTTCCCCTCGTCAAGGAGTCCTCGTGGCCGACGTCGTGTTCGTCCTTCTCACGGTGGTGCTGTTCGCGGCGCTCACCGTGCTGATCCGGGCGGTCGAACGCTGGTGAGCGCCGTCAACATCGCCGGACTGGTGGTGGCCGTCCTGCTCACCGCCCTCATGGTGGCCGCCCTGCTGTTCCCGGAGAAGTTCTGATGACCGGGCTGCTGTTCGTCGCCACGCTGGCCGTCGCGCTCGCCGCGGTCCACCGCCCGTTCGGCGACTACATGTACCGCGTGGTGACCGGTACCAAGGACGCCCGTGTCGAACGGGTCGTCTACCGACTCATCGGGGTCGACCCGAAGGCCACCCAGACGTGGGGCGTCTACGCCCGCGGCGTGCTCGCCTTCTCCGCGGTCTCGATCCTCTTCCTGTACCTGTTCCTGCGCGTGCAGGACAAGCTGTGGCTGTCGCTCGGGATGCCCGCGGTGACCGACCACATCGCCTGGAACACCGCGGTCAGCTTCGTGACGAACACGAACTGGCAGGCGTACGCGGGTGAGTCGACGCTGGGTCATCTGGTGCAGATGGCCGGGCTCGCCGTGCAGAACTTCGTGTCCGCGAGCGTCGGCATCGCGGTGGCGGTGGCCCTGATCCGCGGGTTCGCCGCCCGCAAGAGCACCACGCTGGGCAACTTCTGGGTCGACCTGACCCGGATCACGCTGCGGATCCTGCTGCCGCTCAGCGTGCTGGCCGCGGTCGTGTTCATCGTCGGCGGCGTGGTGCAGAACCTCTCCGGCGGCAGCGACATCACCACGCTGACCGGCGCCACCCAGCACCTCACCGGGGGCCCGGTCGCGTCCCAGGAGTCGATCAAACTGCTCGGCACGAACGGCGGCGGCTTCTACAACACGAACTCGGCGCACCCGTACGAGAATCCGTCGGCCTGGACCAACTGGCTGCAGATCTTCCTGATCATGCTGATCCCGTTCAGCCTGCCCCGGGTGTTCGGGCGGATGGCCGGGCAGAAGCGCCAGGGGTACGCGATCGTCGCGGTCATGGCCATCCTCGCCGTCGCGAGCATCGCGCTCACGATCGGCTTCGAGACGCACGGCGGCGGCACGGTTCCCCAGGCGGTGGGCGCGGCGATGGAGGGCAAGGACGTCCGGTTCGGCGTCAGCGATTCAGCCACCTTCGCCGCGGCCACCACCCTGACCTCGACCGGCGCGGTGAACTCGTTCCACGACTCGTTCACGCCGTTCGGCGGCATGATGCCGATCGTCAACATGATGCTCGGCGAGGTCGCCCCCGGCGGTGTCGGTTCCGGACTGTACGGCCTGCTCATCCTCGCCGTGATCACCGTTTTCGTGGCCGGGCTGATGGTCGGTCGCACCCCGGAGTACCTGGGCAAGAAGATCGGCGCCCGGGAGATGAAGCTGGCGTCGCTCTACTTCCTGGTCACCCCGGCGATCGTGCTGATCGGCACGGCCACCGCGTTCGCGACCGGCAACAACGGCACGGCGCTCAACACCGGACCACACGGCCTCTCCGAGGTCCTGTACGCGTTCACGAGCGCCGGCAACAACAACGGCTCGGCCTTCGGCGGCATCACGGTGAACACGCCGTGGTGGGACACCGCCCTGGGACTGGCCATGCTCCTCGGCCGTTTCCTGCCGATGATCCTCGTCCTGGCACTGGCCGGTTCCCTGGCCCGCCAGCAGCCCACCCCCGAGTCAGAAGGCACCATGCCCACCCATCAGCCCCTGTTCGTCGGCATGGTCGTCGGCGTCACCGTCGTCCTGGTCGCGCTCACGTTCCTGCCCGCTCTCGCACTCGGTCCGATCGCGGAGGGCCTGTCATGACCGGCATCGCCGCTCAGCTCCCCGCCGCTCTGGCCAAACTCGATCCCCGCGTCATGTGGCGCAACCCGGTCATGCTCATCGTCGAGGCCGGCGCGGTGTTCACCACCGTGCTGTCGATCGCCGACCCGAGCGTGCTGGCCTGGACCATCACGGTCTGGCTCTGGCTCACCGTGATCTTCGCGAACCTGGCCGAGGCGGTGGCCGAGGGCCGCGGCAAGGCGCAGGCGGCGACGCTGCGCCGATCCAAGCAGGACATGATGGCCCGGCGCCTGGTCGACGGCGTCGAACGGCTGACCCCCGGCGCCGACCTGAAGCTCGGCGACGTGGTGGTGGTCGAGGCCGGGGAGACGATCCCCGGGGACGGCGACGTCGTCGAGGGCATCGCCAGCGTGGACGAGTCGGCCATCACCGGCGAGTCCGCCCCGGTGATCCGGGAGTCCGGCGGCGACCGCTCGGCGGTCACCGGCGGCACGAAGGTGCTCTCCGACCGGATCGTCGTACAGATCACCCAGAAGCCCGGCGAGAGCTTCGTGGACCGGATGATCGCGCTGGTCGAGGGCGCCAACCGGCAGAAGACACCGAACGAGATCGCGCTGAACATCCTGCTCTCCGCGCTCACCATCATCTTCCTGCTGTCCGTGGTCACGCTGCAGCCGCTGGCGATCTTCTCCAAGGCGTGGCAGACCGCGGCCCCGGACACCGCGGCCATCGACGGCCACGGGGTCACCGGCATCGTGCTGGTGTCGCTGCTGGTCTGCCTGATCCCCACCACGATCGGCGCGCTGCTGTCGGCCATCGGCATCGCCGGCATGGACCGGCTGGTGCAGCGCAACGTGCTCGCCATGAGCGGCCGGGCGGTCGAGGCGGCCGGTGACGTCAACACGCTGCTGCTCGACAAGACCGGCACGATCACGCTGGGCGACCGGCAGGCCGCGGAGTTCATCGCGGTCAACGGCGTCACCACGGCCACACTCGCGGAAGCGGCCCAGCTGTCCAGCCTGGCCGACGAGACCCCGGAGGGCCGGTCCGTGGTGGCGCTGGCCCGGGCCGAGTTCGGGCTGACGGAACGCGAGCCCGGGCTGATCGCCGACGCGACGTTCGTACCGTTCACCGCGCAGACCCGGATGAGCGGGGTGGACCTGCCGGGCCGCACGATCCGCAAGGGTGCGGCGGCCGCGATGCTGAAGGACCGCGACGACGAGGTCGACGACATCGTCGACAAGATCAGCTCGAGTGGCGGCACCCCGCTGGTGGTGACCGAGAACGACCGGGTCCTGGGCGTCATCCACCTCAAGGACGTGGTGAAGCCGGGGATGCGGGAACGCTTCGCCGAGATGCGCGCGATGGGCATCCGGACCGTCATGATCACCGGCGACAACCCGCGGACCGCCAAGGCGATCGCGGACGAGGCCGGGGTGGACGACTTCCTCGCCGAGGCCACCCCGGAGGACAAACTCGCCTACATCCGCAAGGAGCAGGAGGGCGGCCGGCTGGTCGCGATGACCGGGGACGGCACCAACGACGCCCCGGCTCTCGCCCAGGCGGACGTCGGCGTGGCCATGAACACCGGCACGTCGGCCGCGAAGGAGGCCGGCAACATGGTCGACCTCGACTCCGACCCGACCAAGCTCATCGAGATCGTCGAGATCGGCAAGCAGCTGCTCATCACCCGCGGGGCGCTGACCACGTTCTCCATCACCAACGACATCGCCAAGTACTTCGCGATCATCCCGGCCATGTTCGCGGCGGTGTACCCCGGCCTGGACACCCTCAACGTCATGCGGTTGCACTCGACCGGTTCGGCGATCCTGTCCGCGGTCATCTTCAACGCCCTGGTCATCGTGGCGCTGATCCCGCTCGCCCTGCGCGGCGTGCGGTACCGGCCGTCGAGCGCCGCCGCGCTGCTGCGCCGCAACCTGCTCGTGTACGGACTGGGCGGCGTCGTCGCCCCGTTCCTCGGCATCAAGCTCATCGACCTCCTCCTCCAGTTCATCCCGGGGATCTGACATGCGCCTACCCAGCTGGATCTCACAACACCTCGCCGCGCTCCGGGCGCTGCTCGTCCTGACGGTCATCACCGGGATCGCGTACCCGCTGGCTCTGACCGCCGTTCCCGCATTCGGCGACAACAGCCGGAACATCGGCCAGTCCTTCACCGACGCGGACGGCAACCCCGTCCCGCGCTACTTCCAGAGCCGGCCGGCCGCGGCGGGTGACGGTTACGACCCCACGTCCACCTCGGCCAGCAACCTCGGCCCGGAGGACGTGGTGGACACCGCGGACCGGCAGAGCCTGCTCACCCAGGTCTGCGCGCGCAGCCTGGCGATCGGCACGCTCGAGGGCGTCGACGGCAGCCGGCCCTACTGCACCGCCGACGGCGTCGGTGCGGTCCTGGCCGTGTGGCGCCGCGACGGCCTGACCGGCCCGGTCACCCGGGCCGACTCGGTCAACGGCGCGCCGTTCGTGACCAGCTACGAGGGTGTCACCGTCCAGCAGAGCGACGGCGACCTCACCGGCGCGGTCATCACCCCGATCCGCGGCGACGCGCCGGAAGAGCCGGTCGTCCCGGCCGACGCGGTCACCGCGAGCGCCAGCGGGCTCGATCCGCACATCAGTCCCGCGTACGCCGCCCTGCAGGTCCCGCGGATCGCCCGGGAACGTGGCCTCGACCCGGAAAGGGTGCGAGCCTTGATCCGGGAGCACACCACCGGGCGCGCCCTCGGCTTCATGGGTGACCCGGGCGTGAACGTGCTGGAGCTCAACCTGGCGCTGGACAGAAAGTAACGAATGGCTCGCGGAGAATTGCGGATCTTTCTCGGTGCCGCCCCGGGCGTCGGCAAGACGTACACGATGCTGGAGGAGGCGCACCGGCGCGCCGAGCGCGGCACCGACGTGGTCGTGGCGCTGGTGGAGACGCACGGCCGCCGGCACACCGGAGCGATGGTCGGCGATCTGGAGGTGGTGCCCCGCCGCACAGTGCGGTACAGGGGCGCCGCCTTCACCGAGATGGACCTCGACGCGGTGCTGGCCCGCCGGCCACAGCTGGCCGTGCTGGACGAGCTGGCGCACTCGAACGTGCCGGGCGAGCGGCACGCCAAGCGCTGGCAGGACGTCACCGAACTGCTCGACGCCGGGATCGACGTGCTGACCACGGTCAACGTGCAGCACCTCGAGTCGCTCAACGACGTGGTCGCCCGGATCACCGGCGTCGAGCAGCGCGAGACCGTGCCGGACGCCGTGGTCCGCGCCGCCGAGCAGGTCGAACTCGTCGACATGACCCCGGAGGCGCTGCGCCGGCGGATGGCGCACGGCAACATCTACCAGCCCGAGAAGATCGACGCGGCGCTCGGCAACTACTTCCGCACCGGGAACCTCACCGCGCTGCGCGAGCTGGCCCTGCTCTGGCTCGCCGACAAGGTCGAGGAACAGCTCGACAAATACCGCGCCGACCACCGGATCGACACCACCTGGGAGACCCGGCCCCGGGTCGTGGTCGCGCTGACCGGCGGGCCCGAGGGCGAGACGCTGATCCGCCGGGCCGCGCGCACCAAGGGCGCCAACCTGATGGCCGTACACGTGTCCCGCAACGACGGGCTGGCCGGAGCCGACCCGGCCCGGCTGGCCCGCCAGCGCGTACTGGTCGAGAGCCTCGGCGGCTCGTACCACCAGGTGGTCGGCGCCGACGTGCCCCGCGCGCTGCTCGACTTCGCGCGGGCGGTCAACGCCACCCTCATCGTGCTCGGCGCGTCCAGCCGGGGCCGGCTCGCCCAGATCTTCTCCGCCGGCGTCGGCGCCACCACGACCGCGCTGGCCGGGACCATCGACGTGCATCTGGTGCCGCACGAGCTGGCCGCGGCCGGACGGCGTACCCGGATGCCCGCCGCGCTGTCCCGGGCCCGCCGCCTCGCCGGTTTCGGGGCCGTCGTCGCGGGCCTGCCTGTGCTGACCCTGCTGGTCAAGGTCGGCAACCTGTCGCTCACCAACGACCTGCTGGTCTTCCTCGCCGCGGTCGTCGGCGTGGCGCTGATCGGCGGGCTCTGGCCCGCGCTGCTCGCCGCGGTCTCCGGCTCGCTGCTGCTCAACTGGTTCTTCACACCGCCGTTCGGGCGCTTCACCATCGCCGCGTCGGAGAACCTGCTCGCGCTGGCCATCTTCGTGGTGGTGGCGATCGCGGTGAGCTGGGTCGTCGACACCGCCGCCCGCAAGACCCGGCAGGCCGCGCAGGCCGGTGCGGACGCGCAGACGCTGGCCACCGTCGCCGGCAGCGTCCTGCGCGGCACCCGACCGCTGATCGCGCTGCTGGAACGGCTGCGCGAGACGTTCACGCTGGACTCGGTGACGCTGCGCGAACGCGACACCGTGGTGGCCAGCGTCGGCGAGCCCGCGGGGCCGGCCGACGCCGAGGTCCGGGTGGACGACAACCTGGTCATGGTGCTGCGCGGGCATCCCCTGGAGGCGTCCGACCGGCGCATCGTCGAGGCGTTCGCGGCCCAGGCCGCCGTCGCGCTGCGCCAGGAGCGGCTGACGGCCGAGGCCGCCACCGCGAAACCCCTGGCCGAGGCGGACCGCATGCGCACGGCGTTGCTCGCGGCGGTGAGCCACGATCTGCGTACGCCGTTGGCGTCGGCCAAAGCGTCGGTCGCCAGCCTGCTCAGCGCGGACGTGCACTTCGACGACGACGACCGCGCGGAACTGCTGGCGACCGCCGACGAGTCCCTGGAACGCCTCGACCGGCTGGTGACGAACCTGCTGGACATGAGCCGGCTGCAGGCGGGCGCGCTGGGCGTGACGCTGATCGCGGTGGGGGCCGAGGAGGTGGTCCCCCGGGCGCTGGACGACCTGGGGCCGGACGGGCGTACCGTGCTCGCCCACATCGCGGACGACCTGCCCACGCTGATCGCCGACCCCGGCCTGCTGGAACGCGTGCTGGTGAATCTGATCGCCAACGCGCTGCGATACAGCCCGGCGGAACGGCCCCCCGCGGTCACCGCCAGCGCGCTGGGCGGCACCATCGAGCTGCGAATCATCGACCACGGCCGGGGCATCCCCAAGGACCGGTGGGACGACGTCTTCCTGCCGTTCCAGCGGCTCGGTGACCGCGACAACCACACCGGTGTCGGACTGGGGCTGGCGCTGGCCCGCGGATTGACGGAGGCTATGGGCGGGACACTGGTCCCCGAGGAGACCCCGGGCGGTGGGCTGACGATGGTGCTCTCGCTGCCATCCGGCACGCTTTGACCATGATCGGGTTCCTGCACACCGCCGAAGTCCACGTCGCGACGTTCCGCGACCTCGTCCGCGAACTGGCCCCGGACGTCGAGGACCGGCACCTCGTCGATCCCACCCTGCTCGCCGACGCCGATGCCCCCGACCTGGAGCAACGCCTCCGGGCCCACCTCCAGGAACTCGCGGACGGCGGCGCGCGGGTGATCGTGTGCACGTGCTCGACACTCGGCGAGCTCGCGGAGCGGCTGGACGTCGGCGTGCCCGTGCTGCGGGTCGACCGCCCGATGGCCGAGGCGGCGGTCGCGGCCGGCCGGCGCATCGGCGTCCTGTACGCGGTCAAGTCGACGCTGGCACCCACCCTGTCGCTGCTCACCTCGGTCCGCAGGGACCACACCGAGTTCGTCGAGGCCCCGTGCTTCGACGCCTGGGCCCTGTTCGAGGCCGGCGACCTCGACGGATACGCCCGCCGGATCGCCGCCCACGCCCGCACCCTCGAGGTCGACGTGATCCTGCTGGCCCAGGCCAGCATGGCACCGGCCGAGGAACTGCTCGCCGACCTCAGAAAGCCCGTCTTCAGCTCGCCCCGCACCGCGATCCAGCGCGCCCTCACCCTCTGAACGCGCTCACCCTCATGGATGACTTGGTTCCGGCTCCTACGGACGTACGGTGATCTGCCGCACACAAATAGCGACAGACTCACCACCCGAGAGCAGGCCCCGGCGTGAGCACCATCCAGACCATCGTCTCGACCGCCCTGCTCACCCTCGGCCTCATCGGATCTCTCGCCTATCTCCGGCGACGGTGGCGCGACGTGTCCGGGGAGGTGCTGCGCCGTGTCGTGGAACCCCTGATCTGGTTCTTCCTGCGATTCTTCAAACGATCGATGGCCGAGCGCACGAGCCTGCGAGCATATTGCCGGGTGCAGATCAAAAATCCCGAGACCCGGGTGCTGCACGTCCCCGGGCGCTGGGGAACGAACCTGAACATCAAGACCGTCTACGTTCCGCTGTCGCTGGAAAGCTCGACCAACCGGAGCGTGCATCACCCCGATGACATCTGGTCCGGCGACGCGAGCCGGGTCCGCATCGTCGGAGAGCCCGGATCCGGGAAGTCGACCTTCGTCAAACACCTCTTCCTGCATGCCTGCGAGCAGGCCCGTGAGGCCAAGCACGGCCTGCTGCCCATCATCCTCGAACTGCGGCAGCTCACTCCGCCCCGGCGCATGACGAACCCCGACAAGCTGACGACCTGGCTCCTCGGCGAGCTCCGCGCCAAGGTCGAGATGGTGCACGGCTATCAGATGCGCGAGCTCTTCGAGGCCGCCGTACGAGGTCAGGGCGTGCTGGTTCTGCTCGACGGCCTGGACGAGGTGCCGAGCGACCGGTACCGCGCCGTGTCAGCCGCGATCGTCGGCCTCAGCCGGAAACTCACGAACGACAGCGTCAACAGTCGCCTGCTCCTGACCATGCGCACCCAGTTCCACGACCAGATCCGCGCCGACTTCGATCCGTATTTCGAGTCCACCTACCGGATCAAAAAGTTCAGTTCCGCCGATGCTTACACGTTCCTGACCAAGTGGCCGTTCCCCGGCGACTCCCTGGCCTCGGCGAACCGCATCTACGGCGACCTCACCGACCGCCCGACGCTCCGCGAGATGTGCAGCAATCCGCTCATCCTCGCCATGTACGTGGCCAACGACCAAGGCGGATCGGCCGGCGCGCCCGACACCCGGACCGCGTTCTACAACCACGTCGTCGAAGAACTGCTCGTGGCGAGACGGAGCCGGCAACTCGGCGTCTCCGCCAAGTCGGCCCTCCAGGAACAGCGCGAACAGATACTCGGACCCTTGGCGTACGAGAACCTCACCGACCCCACCCAGCCGGCGAACTCCATCCCGTGGTCGAGAGCGATGGAGCTGGCCACCCGGATGCACGGCTGCACCTCCGACGAGGACGCCGAGCAGGTGCTGCTCAACCTGTGCAAGGAGACCGGAATCATCGCGGTCGAGAAGCCCGGCGAGTCACTGCGCTTCCTCCACCTGACCTTCTGCGAGTTTCTCGCCGCCCGCGAGTGCATCAGAATCCGCCCCGACGGCTGGCGGCTCCTCATGGATCTGCACGTGGGATTCGCCGCTCTCGCGACCACGCGCACGCGGCTGATCGAGCTCATTCCCTTCGCACTCGGCCTGCTTCCGCCGGTGCAGCAGATGGATGCGATGGACGACGTCTGGAAGTCCCGTGACCGGGCACTCGCCGGATATTGCTTTTTGGAGACGCGCCGATACGACCACAGCGCGTGGGAGAGCTACGCGGTCGAGGAGTCGACAAGCCTGATCGAGACCGAGTCCTCGGACTGGGACGAGAGCTTCCTCCGCAGACTGCACCTGTTCAACATCATCCTCGCGGACGAGAACGAGTGGCGAAGGATGTACGGCCAGCCCTGCCCGATCCAGCTGGAAGAAGTATTCCGCAAGCTGGTGCGCGGCGATCAGTCACGGCTGGTGGCGATCTTCAGCTCCTACGCGGCGTTCGATGCCCCGGCGGCCTTCCGGCTGGCTCGCACCTGCTCGGTCGACCTCCTCGAGGAGCATCCGGATCTACTGATCGAGAACGCTGCCCTGCCACCCTTCCTGGCCCTGATCATCCAGGGGATGAACGCCGATCCGGAGCGGTCCGACGTCTGGTCGGCCGTGCTCTGCGAAGCAGCTCTGCGCCAGAGTGCCGTGGCGAGACTCCTCGTCGAGATCGGCACCGAGGACCTGGAGCTCACCGCCAGGGTCAACGCCCTCAAGCGACGCGAACAGTGGTTCTTCCGGCCGGGTAGGCGCATGGCCCCGCAAACCTCGGACTATCGGACCCTGATGCCGAACGCCCTGACATACGTGACCACGATGGCCACCGCGCATGGTCCGCGCGGGGGAGAGAAAACCATTTACGGTTACCTCGAAGAATTTCGACGCATCAAGCCGCTGGGAGCACGAAGAATACCTTCTAAACCTCAGGCAGCAACGGTGCTTCCGTTCACCGGGCTCGTCCTGACCATTTTCGCGGCAAGCATACTAAACTTTCTGGATAACTTTCGCACCACTCGCGAAATAGTGTTTGCAGTGTCGTTGATAATTGCAGTCTCACTGTGTTTGATTCTCATAGCAATTTCCTTGCTGATGCAAATGTATTACACGGCAGCAGTGGAAGAGATTGCTCATGCCATATGCAGTTCAGGCACGACCGGCACGAGAAGGACACTACGGACCGGAATTTTGCACATGACATGCCGGGATGTCATCGACTACCAACGCCGCAGGGCACAGATGGCCGCCGAGGGCCGACCTGAGGGATGACCCGCTACCCAACTGTGTAGTAATCTACACGGGTGAGTAGCCCCGCCGACCTGACCGCTCGCGCCCGGATTCGGGACGCTGCCATCACGTTGTTCGCCGAGCGGGGGATCGCCGGGGCCAGCATTCGGGAGATCGCCCAGGCGGCCGGGGTCTCGTCGGGGCTGTTGCGGCACCACTTCGGGTCCAAGGAGGGGCTGCGCGACGCCTGCGACGACTTCGTGCTGGCCGAGCTGGCGCGGGTCCGGGCGCCGGCCATCGAGAACGGCCAGGCGTTCGCCCACGCGCTGGACGCCGTGCCCCTGCGGCTGCAGGACTACGTGGTCCGCTCGACCATGGACGCCTCGCCGACCGGCACGGCGGTGTTCGAGCGCATGGTCGAGGAGGGTGAGCACTGGCTCGCCAACTCTGCCACGGTCAAGGCGACCGATCCGCGCGCCTTCGCGGCCGTCCTGGTCGCCATGAAGCTCGGCATGCACCTGATGCGGGACCGGATCTCCGGCGTGATCGGCGACGACACCCGTGCGGTCGCCGGCCAGGCCCGGATGTTCAAAGCGGCGATCGAGATCTTCTCCCAGCCGCTGCTCTCCCCCGAGCTCGCCGAGGACGGTCTCGCCGCCCTCGATCGGATGGTCACCACCGAGGAGTGACGATGAGCGATGCCATCAGTGTCACGGGGCTCGAGAAGAGCTTCGGTCGTACCCGCGTCCTGAAGGGTCTCGATCTGCGGGTCGCGACCGGTGAGGTGCACGGTTTCCTGGGCCCGAACGGCGCCGGGAAGTCGACCACGATCCGGATCCTGCTCGGTCTGATGCGCGCCGACGGCGGCGAGGCTCGGCTGCTCGGTGGCGACCCGTGGGCCGACGCGACCGAATTGCACCGGCGCATCGCGTACGTGCCGGGTGACGTGACGCTCTGGCCGGCGCTGTCCGGTGGCGAGGTCATCGACCTGCTCGGCCGGCTGCGCGGCGGGATCGACCGGGACCGCCGCGACGAGCTGCTGGAACGCTTCGATCTCGATCCGCGCAAGAAGGGCCGCGCCTACTCCAAGGGCAACCGGCAGAAGGTCGCGCTGGTCGCCGCGCTGGCCTCGGACGCCGAGCTGCTGATCCTGGACGAGCCGACCTCCGGGCTGGATCCGCTGATGGAGGCGGTGTTCCGCGAGGTCGTCCGCGAGCAGCGGCGGACCGTGCTGCTCTCCAGCCACATCCTCACCGAGGTCGAACAGCTCTGCGACCGGCTCACCATCATCCGTGACGGCCGGGCGGTCGAGACCGGCACGCTGACCGACCTGCGGCACCTCACCCGGACCCGGATCGAGGCCGAGCTGAGCAATCCGGCGCCCGGACTCGCGGACCTGCCCGGCGTGCACGACCTGCGCACCGACGGGTCGCACGTGGTGTTCGATGTGGACACCACCGAGCTGCAACCCGTGCTGCGCGAGCTCGTCGGCGCCGGTGTTCGCGGCCTCACCAGCACGCCGCCGACCCTGGAGGAACTCTTCCTCAAGCAGTACGCGCGATGACCGGCACCGGGGTGCTCGTCCGGCTGATCCTGCGCCGGGACCGCGTACTCATGCCGCTCTGGGTGGTGATCCTCGGGGTTCTCCCGGCCGGTTACGCCGTCTCGTTCGCGGGGCTGTTCCCCACTGCCGCCGACCGGGTCGAATATGCGCGGGTCAGCATGGACAACGCCGGTTTCCTCGCGCTCCTCGGACCGTTGCGGGGCAGCAGCCTCGGCGAGCTGGTCGCGTGGCGGGCCGGCTTCCTGCCCGTGATCATCGGCCTGATCAGCCTGCTCACGGTCATCCGGCACACCCGGGCCGACGAGGAGGCCGGGCGCACCGAACTGATCGGCGCCGGCGTCGTGGACCGGCGGGCCCCGCTCGCGGCCGCGCTGCTCACCACGATCGGCGCCAACCTCGTGCTCGCGCTGGTCACAGCTCTCACGCTGATCGCGCGGGGCCTGCCGGCCCCGGGTTCGACATTGCTGGCCGCGGGATTCGCGCTCTCCGGTTGCGTGCTCGCCGCCGTCGGCGCGGTCGCCGCGCAGCTCACCGGTTCGGCCCGCACCGCGCGGGCGATTGCCCTGCTCACCCTCGGCGCCGGCTACGTGCTGCGCCTCACCGATCTCGCCTGGCTGTCACCCTTCGACTGGGTCCAGCACGTTTTCCCGTACGGGCAGAGCGAACCGTTCTTCCCGCTGCTCACGTTCCTGGCCGCTGTCCTGGTGACCGCGGTCGCCGCCCTGCTCGTGAGCCGGCGCGATCTCGGGGCGGGCCTGCTGCCCGAACGATCCGGCCGGGCCTCGGCGGGTCCGGCGCTGAACGGCCCGTTCGGCCTGGCCTGGCGGCTGCACCGCGGTGTCCTGGCCGGCTGGGTCGCCGGCCTCACCGTGCTCGGGCTGGTCCTCGGTGCGGTCACCGGCAGCGTCGCCGGCCTCGGCGACGTCTTCGAGCGGCTCCACTTCCAGCAGTTCGGTGGCGTCGACCCGGTCGACGGTTTCCTATCCGGCATGGTCGGGATGCTCGGCCTGATCGCGGCGGCCTACGCGGTGCAGGCCACGCTGCGGCTGCGCGACGAGGAGGCCGCCGGCCACGCGGAGCTGGTGCTGGCCACCGGCCGGTTGCGCTGGGCCGCGAGCCACCTGGTGTTCTCGCTGCTCGGCCCGGCCGTCGCACTGCTCGCCGGGGGCGCGGCGTGCGGGCTGGCGGCGGGGCTGGCCACCGGCGACGTGGGCCACGAGGTGCCGGCCGTGCTCGGCGGAGCGGCCGCCCAGCTGCCCGCGGTGTGGGTGCTGGCCGCGCTGACGGTGCTGCTCCTCGGCGTGCTCCCCCGGCAGTCACCCGCGGTCTGGGGCATCCTGGCGGCCTGCTTGCTGATCCTGCTCGCCGGCCCGGTGCTCCGGCTCGACCAGTGGGTCCTGGACCTCTCGCCGTTCACCCACCTGCCACACCTGCCGGGCGGCCCGGTGTCCGCGACCCCGCTCGTCACGCTCACCGCGCTGGCCGTGGTCCTGACGGCGACCGGCCTGGCCGGCCTGCGCCGCCGCGACATCCCGTCAGCGTAGATAGTCCGACGCCCACCACCCGGATCCCCCGGCGTCAGGGCCGGAGGATGACTTTGCCCAGGTTCTCCCGGGCCTCGATGATCCGGTGCGCCTCCGCGGCGTCGGCGAGCGGCAGCTCCGCATGGACGGCGGGCCGCAGCCGCCCGTCACCGACGAGGTCCCACAACTGGCGGTGATGATCGTCGTAACGGTCCCGGTGCGCGGCGGCATAGTGCCGGATCGCCATGCCGGTCACGGTTTTCGCGCCACCCAGCAGGTCAGACGCGGCGAGCGTGCCGCCACCCGAGTTGAAGAAGATCAGCCGCCCGCCGGGCCGGGCCGCGGCCAGCGCCCACGGGAGCAGGTCCCCGCCCGCACCGTCGAGCACGACGTCGACCGGGTCCCCCCACTTCTCCTCGCGGTAGGTGACGACCTCGTCGGCGCCCAGCTCGCGGAGGAAACCGGCCTTGCCGGGATCGCTGACGGCGGCGACCACCCGGGACACCCCGTGCAGCTTGGCCACCTGCACGGCGAGATGCCCGACGCCGCCCGCGGCCGCGGTCACCAGCACGGACTCCCCCGGGGCGATCCGGGCGACGTCGAGCGCGGCCAGAGCGACGTGGCCGCTCCGGACCAGGGCGACGGCCGTCGCATCGTCGCTGCCCGGCGGGATGGGGGTGGTCATGACCGCGGGTGTGACCACGAGTTCGGCGTACGACCCGGTGAACGGCAACGTGACGACCCGGTCCCCGACGGCGAACCCGGTGACCCCGGGTCCCAGCGCGACGACCTCGCCCGCGACCTCCCCGCCGAGCACACCGGGCAGCGGCCCGTTGCCCCGGACCATCCGCACCGAGGGCAACGTGACCCCGATGGCGGTCGCCCGGACCAGCAACTCCCCGTCCCCCGGAACCGGCTCGGGCGCATCCTCCACCCGCAACACGTCCGGACCGCCGTACTCGTAGAAACGCACCCGCCGCATTGCCGCAACCTTAGACAGGACCGCTGCCGCAAACCATCGATTTCCGGGCACGACGGCTATGCGACGGGAGGCGGGAGGCCGTCAGGAGACGAAAGCTTTTAGCGTGTCGTAGACAGTGTTGCCCATCACACCGACGACGATGGCGCCGCTCACTTCGAGCAGCTGGCGTACGGCTCTCCTCAACCCCGACTCGTCGATGTCACCACTGCTGACCGCCTGCTCGAGCACCGGCCTGACGTGCTCGAGCCGATCGGCCCAGGGCAACTCCTCATGCTTGAGGACCAGGGCCAAGGCATCAAGAACCTCCACACCGGTGGGCCGCGAGTAGAAGTTGTTCGTCTGCCCGCTGATATCACCCTCGGCGTAGTTGATGTTTGCCTGGGAGCCCGCCTGATTGACAATCTTGAACGATCTTGGCACCTTGGCCGCCTTTTCACGTTTCGCTCTAGCTTCATCGCTGCACTGGTACCAGATTTCACCAGCATCGGTGATGCGTGCGGAGAACTGGCCGATCCCGAGATCGGGGTGAATCGATCCCACCTCATCACCCATCTCATCTCGAATGATGATCAGACCCCACACATGCGCTGCCCGGATCGCGAATGTCACATGCCGCCGGAGATCCGACCGAACGGCTTCTTCGATTTCTCTGACGGTCAAGACATCTCTGATTTCATGGAGAATCGTGACCGCCACGACAAGCGCTTCGCACGCAGGCTCGCTCACCGACCGATAGACGATCGAATCACTGGACATCGTGAGGGCAGAAGTACCCTTGAGCATGTTCAGGTTCGGTGCAGAGCTGAAGACCTCTCCGTCGGCGAAGGCCATCTTGTGCGCCTGCCCGTTCACTCTGAAGGTTGCCACCACCCTGCGATAGGAAGCAGGAGGGTCAGGCGCGCTGCGGCCGTTCTTCAAGCGGTGATCACGGCGCTGCTGCTCGAAAACAGACTTGTCTGCCACCCAGTCATTCACCGAGATACCACTTGCCTGACACGGCTGGCCAGCAGGTCCGACGAATTCCACATGCTGCTTGTAGAAGTTCTCGAAAGCCTTGATCTGATAGTCCCGGATCAGTCTTGCCCGAGCACGTCGCCAATCACGCGCAACACCAACCGCCGCCACGGGAACGACAACCCACCGCAACGGCGACCACAGCACCCAGCCCGCAGCAAAGAAAATCATGAAACCTGTCAGATACCAGGCACCAAGGGCGGCGAATACCCGTGGTTCGCTCGGCGTGATGCTCACGGGCGTCGAACCAATCATCACCTGAGGACGAAGGCGATCACAATCCTTTGACAACAACACCATCGCCTGCGGTCACCCAATTCGCTTCAAAATGAGCCTTATGGCCGCTCTCCCCGCAGGAGGATAGTGCCCCTCAAGGTTCCATCCGAAGAGCAATTCCGACAGTTAAAAGGATTTGCCAGAAGGGACGAAACGGAAATGGGTCTCAGAATGATCCACAATTGAAATAGATCTTTTCACAGGCAGGCACCGTACATATGTTCAGCACCAGTAGCCGCGACCGCGACCGGATCAGGCTCGGTCAGCCAAGACGCGGCTCAGGAGATCTGTGGCCAGGCGGGTCATGTAGAGGCCGTAGGTAGCGGTCGCGAGCGCTGCGCCGATCGCCACCGCGGCGCTGATCTGAGCGGCTTCAAGGTCTGTCGTGGCCAGCAGGACGATGCCGGTGAGCGCTACCAGGCAGGTCCAGGTCGCCAGATACAGGTCGACCCTGCGGTCGAAGATCCGGGCCATCGGGTAGAAGTGCAGCCCGACGATCAGGGCGATGGCCGGGACGATGTAGTCCTCGTTGCCGGTCGCTCCGAGGATCAGTGCGGCCAGCCAGATGGCCAGACCCTCGGCGCCGAAGACGAGACCGAAGGTACGGCCGGTCGACTTACGGACCTGCTTGTCGTCCGCGGACAGGTCCGTGCGGAAGTGCCGCCTCGCCCGGAACAGGCGTACCCCGGTGGTGATGAACAGGGCGGCCAGCGCGAGGCCGACCCCGAAGGCCGTCCAGGCGGCCGGGAGCGGCCAGGCGGCGAACGTGTTGCCGGTCCAGGCCACCGTGAAGAGGCTCATGAGCAGCAGGCCGAACGCGACGCTCAGGACGGCGATCCGTGGGGGTGTGGTGGTCACGGTGCGGACGGTAACAAAATCACGTGCAGGTTGCGGGGCCCGTGCACGCCCTCGACGCGGTTGAGCTCGATGTCACTGGTCGCGGACGGGCCACTGATCCAGGTCAGCGGGCGGGTGGGGTCGAGACGGGCGAGGGCGTCCGGGACCGAGGCGACGACCTGGTCCTCGCGGACCACGCAGATGTGCAGGTCGGGCAGGAGTGAGAGGCGGCGGCGGCCCTGGTCCGGGGAGCCGTCGAGCACGATCGTGCCGGTCTCGGCCACCGCCACCGTCGCGGCCGTCAGCACCGCTTCCGCGTCGTGTTCGTCGTCGACGAGGATGACGCCGGATGGCAGCCAGGAGCGGTCGATCCCTGGTGGCACGACGAGGCGGCCGGGTTCGAGGGCGGCGACGACCGTGGCGACCGGGGTGTCGCGGTGCACGACCGCTTTGTAGTCGACGAGCCGGTCGACAAGGAGGTCGAGGTCGGGCTGCGCGCCGGTCGCCTGCCGGTAGTCGCGGACGACCGCCGGGACGGGCGTGCCGGCCAGCGCCGCCCGGATCCGGCCGAGGACAAGGTCGCGGCTCATCGCTTGGCCCACCAGTCGCGGAAGGTCTCCTCCGGCGGGTCCGGGAGATCTCGGGAGGCTGTCCAGCCGTTGAGCGGCGGGGGCAGGCGCTTCGCGTGCTTGCTGAGCTTCGCGGCGTGCTGCGCGCGGGTGTACAGCGCCGGATGGTCCATCGTGTACGCCGCCGCGGCCATCGCCGCTTTCTCCGCGCGCGCGTGCGGCACCTCGTTGCGCAGGTGCACCAGCATCGACGGGATGTCGATCTTCACCGGGCAGGCATCGAAACAGGCGCCACAGAGCGATGACGCGTACGGCAATGAGGCGTTGTCCTGCACTCCGGTGAGCTGGGGTGACAGCACCGCCCCGATCGGCCCGGGATAGACCGACCCATAGGCGTGGCCGCCGGTGCGCTCGTAGACCGGGCACACGTTCAGGCACGCCGAGCAGCGGATGCAGTGCAGCGCCGAGCGGCCCGCCTCGTCGGCCAGCACGGCGGTGCGGCCGTTGTCGAGCAGCACCAGGTGGAAATTCTGCGGTCCGTCGCCGGGTGTCACCCCGGTCCACATCGACGTGTACGGGTTCATCCGCTCCCCGGTCGACGCCCGCGGCAGCAGCTGCAGGAAGACCTCCAGGTCCCGCCAGGTCGGCACCAGCTTCTCGATGCCCATGACGGTGATCAGCGTTTCCGGCAGCGTCAGGCACATCCGGCCGTTGCCCTCGGATTCCAGCACCGCCAGCGTGCCGGTCTCGGCGACCGCGAAGTTGGCGCCGGAGACCGCGACCTTGGTGCTGAGGAACGTCTCGCGCAGGTAGCGGCGGGCCGCCCCGGCCAGCTCGATCGGTTCGTCGGTCAGCGCCGGGTCGACGCCGGGCATCTCGCGCAGGAAGATCTCGCGGATCTCGGCGCGGTTGCGGTGGATGGCCGGCACCAGGATGTGGCTGGGCTTGTCGTGGCCGAGCTGCACGATGAGCTCGGCGAGGTCGGTCTCCACCGCCGCGATGCCGGCCGCCTCGAGGGCCTCGTTGAGCCCGATCTCCTGGGTCGCCATCGACTTGACCTTGATGACCCGGTCGTGGCCGGTGGCCCGGACCAGCTCGGTGACGATCGTGTTGGCCTCGTTGGCGTCGGCGGCCCAGTGCACCACGCCGCCGGCCGCGGTGACCTTCTCCTCCAGCTGGAGGAGCAGCTCGGGCAGCCGGGCCATGGTGTTGGCCTTCAGCGCCGAACCGGCCGACCGCAGTTCCTGCCAGTCGGGCAGCTCGCTGATCACCGAGCCGGACTTGCGCCGGATCGTGGTGGTGGCGTGGCCGAGGTTGCGCCGCAGCTGGGTATCCTGCAGCGCCTTGTGGGCGGCGGCCGGGAACGGTTCGTCACCGCGCAGGTTGCCCACTCCGCGCGGCGCGGTGGCCGGCATTCCGAGAAAAGTCATGAATCCTCCGTAGCGGCGAGGATCTCCGCGAGATGGACCGTCCGGACCCCGGCACCGGCCCGGGACAGGCCGCCGCCGATGTGCATGAGACACGACGAGTCGCCGGCCGTGCAGACCTCCGCGCCGGTCTCGAGCACATGACTCGTCTTGTCGGTGAGCATCGCCGTCGAGGTGTCGGCGTTCTTGATCGCGAAGGTGCCGCCGAAACCACAGCACTGATCGGCGCCGGGGAGGTCCACGAGGTCGATGCCGCGTACGTTGCGCAGCAGCCGCAGTGGTTTGTCGCCGACCCGCAGCATCCGCAGCGAGTGGCAGGTCGGGTGGTAGGTCACCCGGTGCGGATAGTAGGCGCCGACGTCCTCGATCCCGAGCACGTCGACGAGCAGCTCGGACAGCTCGTAGGTCTTCGAGCCGACATCCTGCGCCCGGGCCGCGAGCGACGCGTCCCCGGCGCCCCGGGCCACCATCGCGTGCTGGTGGCGCACCGATCCGACACAGGACCCGGACGGCGCGACGATCACGTCGTACGGGGCGAACGTGCGCACGTGGCGGCGTACCAGAGGCAGGGCTTGATCTTGATATCCGGTGTTGACGTGCATCTGCCCGCAGCACGTCTGCCCGGGCGGGAAGACCACCTCGTGGCCCAGGCGTTCGAGCAGCTGGACGGTGGCCTTGGCGGCGGCCGGGAACATGGTGTCGGCCAGGCACGTGACGAACAGGGCGATCCGCACTTCAGGCTCCCCACCGGCGTTCGGCGGCCAGCCAGGCGGCCTCGTCGCCGCGCGGCTCGTAACGCACGATGTGCTGAGTCTGCCGCACCAGCGCCCGCATCGCCCGCAGGCCGCCCTCGATCGCGCCGGCCGCGCGGGCCTGGACGAGCAGGTTGCCGAGCGCGGTGGCCTCGACCGGACCGGCCAGCACGGGCAGCCCGCAGGCGTCCGCGGTGAGCTGGCAGAGCAGTTCGTTGCGGGCACCGCCGCCGACGATGTGCACCGCTGCGACCGTCTTGCCGGACAGCGCCGACGCCTGCCGGACCGCCTTGCGATGGGCGAGCGCGAGGCTGTCCATGATGCACCGCACGATCTCCGGCCTGGTCATGCCGCTGCCGATCCGGCGCTCCATGTCCCCCGGCGGCAGGAAGACCGGATCATCAAGATCGACGTAGTTCTTCGCCGGCAGTGCGGCCGCCTTGGTGAGCAGATCCGAGATGTCGCCGTCTCCCCATTCGCGAAGGCACTCCTGCAGCGGCCACAGGCCCATCACGTTGCGGAGATAGCGGACGGTGCCGTCGACGCCGCCCTCGTTGGTGAAGTTCGCGAGCCGCGACTCCTCGGTCAGCACCGGGGCGTCCAGCTCGACACCGACCAGGGACCAGGTGCCACACGAGATGTACGCGAAACCGTCCGTCGCCGCCGGCACCCCGACCACCGCCGACGCCGTGTCGTGCGACCCGACCGCGATCACGTCCGGCGTCCCGATCCCGAGGCCCGCCAGCACCGGCCCGATCGTCGAACCGGGCTCCCGCAACGGCGGGAACAGCGCCGGATCGATCCCCACCCGGGTCATCAGATCGGTGGCCCACCCGCCGGTGCGCAGATCGACCAGCTGCGTCGTCGACGCGTTGGTGACCTCGGCCCCGACGACCCCGGTGAGCCAGTACGCGAGCAGGTCCGGGATCAGCAACAGCTGCCGTGCGGCGTCGAGCTGTGGGGTGCCGGCCGCCGCCACCAGCTGGTAGATCGTATTGAACGGCAGCTTCTGCAGGCCGGTGCGCGCGTACAGATCGGTCTCGGGGATCAGGCCGGCGACCTTCGCCGCGATCCCGTCGGTCCGGGCGTCCCGGTAGTGCACCGGGTTGCCGAGCAGCGCCCCGCTCGCGTCGAGCAGGCCGTAGTCGACCGCCCACGAGTCGATGCCGATCGCGTCGACCGGCCCGGCCCGGCGCAGCCCCTCGAGCACCCCCCGGAACAGCGCGAGAATGTCCCAGTGCAGCGTGCCGCCGACCGGCACCGGCTCGTTCACGAACCGGTGCGCCTCGGTCAGCGTCAACTCGCCCGGACCCACCCGGCCGACCATGACCCGCCCGCTGGACGCACCGAGGTCGACCGCCGCGAAGGTCGCTGTCACCGCAGGAACGCAGCCGCGACGCCCGCGTCGACCGGGACGTGCAGGCCGGTCGTGTGGGACAGCTCGCCCCCGGTCAGCACGAAGACCGCGTTCGCCACGTGCTCCGGCAGCACCTCGCGCTTGAGCAGCGTGCGCTGGGCGTAGTACTCACCGAGCTTCTCCTCCGGCACGCCGTAGACGGCCGCCCGCTTGGCACCCCAGCCACCGGCGAAGATGCCCGAGCCCCGGACCACGCCGTCGGGGTTGACGCCGTTGACCCGGATGCCGTGGCCACCCAGCTCGGCCGCGAGCAGCCGGACCTGGTGCGCCTGGTCGGCCTTCGCGGCGCCGTACGCGACGTTGTTGGGGCCGGCGAACAGGGAATTCTTGCTGGAGATGTAGACGATGTCGCCGCCCATGCCCTGCGCGATGAGCACCCGGGCGGCGGCCTTCGCGACCAGGAACGAGCCCTTGGCCATCACGTCGTGCTGCAGGTCCCAGTCGGCCTCGGTGGTCTCCAGCAGCGGCTTCGAGACGGACAGCCCGGCGTTGTTGACCACCAGATCCACCCCGCCGAACGCCAGCGACGCGGCTTTGACCGCGGCGACGACCTCGTCCTCGGAGGTCACATCGGCCTGCACAGCCACCGCGGCGTCCGGGCCGCCGATCTCCTCGGCGACGGCGGTGGCGGTCGCCAGATCACGGTCGGCGACGACCACGCAGGCCCCCTCGGCGGCGAGGCGCAACGCGATCGCCTTGCCGATGCCCGAGCCGCCACCGGTCACGAACGCGACCCGGGTGGCGAGCGGCTTCGGTTTCGGCATCCGCTGCAGCTTGGCCTCTTCGAGCGCCCAGTACTCGATGCGGAACTTCTCCGACTCGTCGATCGGCGCGTAGGTGGAGACCGACTCGGCGCCGTGCATCACGTTGATGGCGTTGACATAGAACTCGCCGGCCACCCGCGCGGTCTGCTTGTTGGCGCCGAAACTGAACATGCCCACCCCGGGGACCAGCACGATCGCCGGATCCGCACCGCGCAGCGCCGGGCTCTCCGGCGTCGCGTTGCGCTCGTAGTAGCCGCTGTAGTCCGCGCGGTAGGCCGCGTGCAGCTCCCGGAGCCGGGCCTCGACGTCCTCGAGCGGTGCGCCGGGCGCGGTGTCCACCACCAAAGGCTTGACCTTGGTACGCAGGAAGTGGTCCGGACACGACGTGCCGAGCGCCGCCAGCTCGGGCATCCGCGCCCGGCCCACGAAGTCGAGGACCACGTCACTGTCGGTGTAGTGGCCGACCTGCGCCCGGTCCGTCGACGCCAGCCCCCGCACGATCGGGAAGAGCGCGGCCGCCCGCTCCTTGCGCTCCGCCTCCGGCAGCGCCCCGGTCACCAGCGCGCCGAACGGCTCCGGGCGGCCGTGCTCGGCCAGGTATTCCGTCGCGGTCTTGATGATCTCCAGCGACCGCGCCTCGCACTCCTCGCTGGTGGCGCCCCACGCGGTGATCCCGTGCCCGCCCAGGATCACGCCGATGGCCTGCGGGTTGGCGCGCTGCACCGCGGCGATGTCGAGGCCGAGCTGGAACCCGGGCCGCCGCCACGGCACCCACAGCACCCGGTCCCCGAAGATCTCCTTGGTCAGCGCCGGCCCGTCGGCGGCGGTGGCCAGTGCGATCCCGGCATCCGGGTGCAGGTGGTCGACGTGCGGCGCGTCGACCAGCCCGTGCATCGCCGTGTCGATCGAGGGCGCGGCGCCCCCGCGGCCGTGCAGGCAGTAATCGAACGCGGCGACCATCTCGTCCTCGCGTTCCACCCCGGGATACACCCCGGCCAGCGCCCGCAGCCGATCGAGGCGCAGCACCGCGAGGCCGGACTCCGTCAGGGTGCCCAGGTCGCCGCCGGAGCCCTTCACCCAGAGCAGCTCGGTGGGCTCAGCCGTGACCGGATCCGTCTCCGTCGCCTTGGCCGAGGTGTTGCCACCCGCATAGTTCGTGGTCCGGGGGTCAGCACCGAGCCGATTGCTGCGGCCGAGGAGATCGCTGACTGCGGGGTTCGCCATGAGCATCCTTCGGGGAGCGTGAAACGTTTCAGAGATTGCGAGCAGGTTACGGCGACGGCCGGGGTGGGGTCAATAGCCCGGAACAGAAACGCCCCGAGGCTGAAACGTTCCTAAATTCCCCGCCCCAGCCAGAACGACCGTTCTTTCCGGCGGCGGGTCAGTAGACGCGGGAGCGGGCGACCGTCGAAGCCCGGGCCACCAGCTCGGGGACGAACAGGAGCTGCTGGTGGCGGTGCTCGGGGACGGTGGCCTCGTCCAGGACCAACTGGGCCGCGGCTCGGCCGAGCTCCTGGCGGGGCTGACGGACCGAGGTCAGGGGCACCGCCGCCGCCGAGGCGAATTCGATGTCGTCGAAGCCGACGATCGCCAGTTCTTCCGGGATGCGCAGACCGGCGCCGATGGCCTGTTGCAGCAACCCGAGCGCGAGCAGGTCGTTGGCGCAGAACGCGGCGGTCGGCCGGCGCCGGACCGGGAGCCCGGCCAGTCTTTCGCCGGCCGAGCGGCCCTCGGCGACCGTCAACGCCGCGGTCGGCAGGTAGGTGAGGTCCTCGGCGGGCATACCGAGCTCGGCCCAGACCTGGCGGGCACCTTCGAGGCGGTCGCGGACCTGGCCGAGGGATTCCGGGCCGCCGATCACCGCGACCCGGGTGTGGCCCTGTTCGGCCAGGTGCTCGACCGCGATCCGGCCGCCGAGCACGTCGTCGACCGCGACCGAGCAGAATTCGCCGCCCGCGCCCGCCCGGTCGACTATGACCACCGGGATGCCGCGCTTGGCGATGTCGGCCAGGTGCCGGGCCTCCGGGTCGACCGGGGTGATCAGCACACCCTGCACCCGCTGCTGCATGAGCCGGTCGAGGTGGACCTCTTCGCGGTCGGCGCGGCCGTTGCTGTTGCAGATGAACAGTGAGAGGTCCGCGTCCTCGGCGGCGAACTCGATGCCCTGGGCCACGTCGTGGAAGAACGGGTTGCTGCCGTCGAGCATCACGTAGGCCAGGGTGCGGCTGGTGCCGGCGCGCAGTTGCCGGGCGGACTCGTTGCGGACGAAACCGAGCTCGGCCATCGCGCGTTCGACCCGTTCGCGGGTGGCCGGGCTGACCACTTCGGGGCGGTTCATCACGTTGGAGACGGTGCCGAGCGAGACGCCCGCGGAAGCGGCCACGTCCTTGACCGACGGGCTTCTACCGATGGCCACCGTTCCCCCTTTGAAACGTTGAAGCGACATCGTACGGCACCCAACCCTGGACGCCCGCTTTCTGTTTCGTCAACGTTTCAATCTCGTGCTTGACATGTGTGATCGGGGCCACCTACCTTCGGCACACGGCGGCTGAAACATTTCAACGATCCGCCGCGGGAAGGCTCGGAGGTGGCCGTGAGCGCGTTGCTCCAAGTCCGCGACGTGAGCAAGTCGTTCGGCGCCGTGGCGGCCGTCCAGGGAGTCAGTTTCGCCCTGGAGAGCGGCGAGGCACACGCGCTGGTCGGTGAAAATGGAGCCGGCAAGTCCACCATCGTGAAGATGCTCGCCGGGGTGCACCGCCCCGACACCGGCACGCTGCTGGTGGACGGCGCCGAGGTGACGTTCACCGGTCCCGCCGACGCCAAGGCCGCCGGGATCGCCGTCATCTACCAGGAGCCGACGCTGTTCCCCGATCTGTCGGTCGCGGAGAACATCGCGATGGGCAACCAGCCGCTGACCCGGTTGCGCCAGATCGACCGGAAGACCATGCACGCCAACGCGACGACGTTGTTCGCCCGGCTGGGCGTACAGATTGATCCGGCCCGTCCGGCGAACGGCCTGTCCATCGCCGACCAGCAGTTGGTCGAGATCGCGAAGGCACTCTCCAGCCGGGCGCGCGTACTGATCATGGATGAACCCACCGCCGCGCTGAGCGGTGTCGAGGTCGACCGGCTGTTCGCGGTGACCCGGGCGCTGCGTGACGAGGGCGCCGCGATCATGTTCATCTCGCACCGGTTCGAGGAGATCACCGCGCTCTGCCAGCGCGTCACGATCATGCGGGACGGCAAGCACGTCTGCACCGAGCCGGTCAGCGAGCTCAGCGTCGACGACATGATCCGGCGGATGGTGGGCCGCGACCTCAGCGCGCTGTATCCCAAGCAGGAGACCACGGTCGGCGAGACCGTGCTGGAGGTCGAGGGGCTCGGCCGCGAGGGCGTGTTCCGCGACATCACGTTCCAGGTCAAGGCCGGTGAGATCGTCGCACTGGCCGGCCTGGTCGGCGCCGGGCGCTCCGAGGTCATGCAGGCCGTCTTCGGTGTCGACAGGTACGACCGGGGTTCGGTGACGTTCCTCGGCCGCAAGCTCAAGCCGGGCAACCCCCGCGCGGCGATGGCGGCCGGCATGGGCCTCGTCCCCGAGGACCGTCGCCAGCAGGGCCTGGTCATGGAGCTCTCCATCGAGCGCAACGTGACGCTGCCGCGCTCCCGGGCACTGGCGAAGCTCGGCCTGCTCCTCGGCGGCTCCGAGCGGCGCGAGGCGGCCGACTGGACGAAGCAGCTGCAGACCAAGTTCGGCCGGCTGTCCGACCCGGTGGGCACGCTGTCCGGCGGCAACCAGCAGAAGGTGGTGCTGGCCAAGTGGCTGGCCACCGGCCCCAAGCTGCTGATCGTCGACGAGCCGACCCGCGGCATCGACGTCGGCACCAAGGCCGAGGTGCACCGGCTGCTGTCGTCGCTGGCGGCCCGCGGGCTCGCCGTCGTCATGGTCTCCTCCGAGCTGCCCGAGGTGCTCGGCATGGCGGACCGCGTCATCGTCCTGCGGGAGGGCCACATCGCGGCCCAGCTCACCCGGGAAGAAGCCAACGAGGAGACCGTGATGTACGCGGCAATGGGGCAATCATGACCGCGGTGGCGACGCATTCCCCGAGGCGGGAAGCCGCGCGCAGAGTCTTCGGCGGGCTCATCAGGACGCGTGAGCTGGGCATCATCCTGGCCCTGGCCGCGCTGATCATCTATACCACCGCGAGCCAGCCGCGCTTCCTGTCCGCGCAGAGCCTCCGCGACATCCTGCTCAACACGGCGATCCTCGCGGTCATGGCCGCCGGGCAGGCGGTCGTGGTCATCACCCGCAACATCGACCTGTCGGTCGGCTCGGTGCTCGGCGCCAGCGCGTTCACCGTCGCCACGATGATGAGCGCGAACCCGGACCTGCCGATGATCGTGGCGCTGCTGACCGGCCTCGCCGTCGGTGCGGTCGCCGGACTGCTCAACGGGGTCCTGGTCCGGTTCGGCCGGGTGCCCGCGCTGGTGGTCACGCTCGGCACGATGTACGTCTTCCGCGGCCTCGTCTACTCCTGGGCCGGCGGGCAGCAGGTCAACGCCGACGAGCTGCCCAGGCACTTCCTCCGGTTCGCGAACAGCGGCGTCCTCGGCGTCCCGTGGCTGGTGCTGATCGCGCTGGTCGTGATCGGTGGCGTCACCCTGGTGATGCGCAACTACCGGGTCGGCCGCGAGCTGTACGCGATGGGTTCCAGCCCGGACGCCGCCGAGCTGGCCGGCATCAAGGTGGCCCGCAACCTGGTCGGCGCGTTCGTGGTCAGCGGCGCCCTGGCCGGCCTGGCCGGGGTGCTGTTCGCGGCCCGGTTCGGCACGGTCGACGCCGCGGCCGGCAACGGGATCGAGCTCAACGTCGTCGCCGCGGTCGTGGTCGGCGGAGTGGTCGTCTCCGGTGGCAGCGGCACGGTCTGGGGTGCGGGTCTCGGCGCGCTGCTGCTCACGGTCATCGGCAGCGCCCTGACGGTGCTGAGCATCAACCAGTTCTGGCAGCAGGCCATCGTGGGCGCGCTGATCATCCTGGCGATCTGCGCCGACCGCCTGGTCGCGGTCCGCATCGCCCGCTCGCTGCGGAAGAAGGACAGCCATGTCTAAGGCTCTCAAAGGCAGCTGGGACACGATCATCATCCTGCTCACGGTGCTGGCCATCGTGATCGCGTCGGCCGGCGTGCCCAACTTCGGGACCAGCCGCAACTTCACGTTCCTGATCCTCGACCTGCTGCCGATCGTGCTGATCGCGCTGCCGATGACGCTGATCATCGTGACCGGCGAGATCGACCTGTCGGTGGCCAGCATCCTGGGGCTGACCAGCTCGCTGATGGGCTGGTTCTGGAACAACGGCCTCTCGATCGAGATGATCATCCCGCTGGTCGTCGTGATCGGCGCGATCGCCGGGGTGTTCAACGGCTTCCTGGTCAACAGCCTCGGCCTGCCGTCGCTCGCGGTCACGATCGGCACGCTCGCGCTCTATCGCGGCCTCGCGTTCGTGGTGCTCGGCGACGGCGCGGTGGCCGACTTCCCGTTCGACTACACCGCGTGGGTGACCGGCACGATCGCCGGTGGACCCGTACCCAATGTGTTGATCCTGATCGTGGCGCTGGCGATCGTCTTCGGCGTCGTCCTGCACGCCACGCCGTTCGGCCGCTCACTGTATGCGATCGGCGCCAACGACAAGGCCGCGCACTTCGCCGGCATCCCGGTCGCCAGGACCAAATTCTGGCTGTACGTGGCCAGCGGCGCGGTCGCCGGCCTCGTCGGCATCCTGTGGACGCTGCGGTACTCCAGCGCCCGGGCGGACAACGGCTCGGGTCTGGAACTCGCCGTGGTCGCCGCGGTGCTGCTCGGCGGCGTCTCCATCTTCGGTGGCAAGGGCAGCCTGCCCGGTGTCCTCGCCGGCGTGGTCCTGCTCGCCACGCTGCAGAACGCGCTGCGCCTGCAGGACGTCTCCGGCCAGGCGCTCAACATCGTCACCGGCACCCTGCTCGTGCTCTCGGTCCTGCTGCCGAACCTCGCGTCCTCGATCCGCACCACGTGGCAGCGGCGGCGACGTCGCCAAGCCCCGGCCAGCTGAATTTCCCCCCGTCCATAGGAGTCAGCCATGTTCCGTTCCCACCGACGACTACTGACAGCTTCTATTGCCTCACTTTTTGTCGTGAGCCTCACCGCCTGTGGCGGCGGGACCACCAAGGACAGCGCGTCCAAGGACACCGGCGCGGCCAACACCGGGGCGTCGGCCGACCCGAACGCGAAGGCCAAGGAGGGCCTGAAGATCGCGTACCTGCCCAAGCAGCTCAACAACCCGTACTCGGACGTCGAGACCGGCGGCGGCAAGGTCGCGGTCGGCGAGCTCAAGGGTGAGTACAAGCTGGTCGGCCCGAACGACGCCAGCGCCTCCTCGCAGGTCAGCTACATCAACACGCTGATCCAGCAGCAGCAGGACGTGATCGTGGTGGCGGCCAACGACCCCAACGCGGTCTGCCCGTCGCTCAACCAGGCCCGCCAGGCCGGCATCAAGGTCGTGGCGTTCGACTCCGACGCGTCCAAGGACTGCCGCGACGCGTTCATCAACCAGGCCACCACCCAGGGCATCGGCGAGAGCCTGACGAAGATGGCCAGTGAGCTGGCCGGCGGCGAGGGTGAGATCGCGATCCTCTCGGCCACCCCGAACGCCACGAACCAGAACTCCTGGATCGAGGTCATGAAGACCGAGCTGGCCAAGCCGGAGTACAGCAAGCTGAAGCTGGTCAAGACCGCGTACGGCAACGACGACGACCAGAAGTCGTTCCAGGAGGCCCAGGGACTGCTGCAGTCGTACCCCGATCTGAAGGTGATCGTCTCCCCGACCACCGTGGGCATCGCGGCGGCCTCGCGCTACGTCAGCTCGTCGAGCTACAAGGGCAAGGTCGCGATCACCGGCCTCGGCCTGCCGAACCAGATGCGCGAGTACGTCAAGGACGGCACCGTCAAGAAGTTCGCGCTCTGGAACCCGGCCGACATCGGCTACCTGGCCGCGTTCGCCGGCTCCGCGCTCGCCTCGGGTCAGATCACCGGCAAGGAGGGCGAGAAGTTCACCGCCGGCAAGCTCGGTGAGTACACGGTCGGCGCCGACGGCGAGATCGTGCTCGGCCCGCCCACCGAGTTCACCGCCGAGAACATCGACCAGTTCGACTTCTAGACAGATGCGCTACTGCTTCCAGCTCCAGGTCCGTGAGGACCGCCTGGAGGAGTACGTGGAAGCGCACAAGGCCGTGTGGCCCGAGATGCAGGCAGCACTCCGGGCCACCGGCTGGCGCAACTACTCCCTCTTCCTCCGCCCGGACGGCCTGCTCATCGGTTACGTCGAAGCGGACGACCTGGCCGCCTCCGAGCTCGCCATGGCGGCCACCGACGTGAACACCCGGTGGCAGGCGGAGATGGCGCCGTTCTTCGCGGGCACCACCCCCGAGGACGGCTTCCCCCTGCTGACCGAGGTGTTCCACCTCTCCGACGAAGAAGGCTGACCACCATGACCGACCTGGCCGCCGTCAAGCGCGCGCTCGCCGCCCAGCGGATCGAGACGCCGTCCTGGGCCTTCGGCAACTCCGGCACCCGCTTCAAGGTCTTCGCGCAGCCGGGTGTCCCGCGCACCCCGCACGAGAAGATCGCCGACGCCGCTGTTGTGCACAGGTTCACCGGAGTCGCGCCGACCGTGGCACTGCACATCCCGTGGGACAAGGTGGACGATTACGCCGAGCTCACGGCGTACGCGAAATCTCTGGGTGTGGGTGTCGGGGCGATCAACACGAACGTCTTCCAGGACGACGACTACAAGCTCGGATCGGTCACCAACCCGGACCCGGCGGTGCGGCGCAAGGCCACCGACCACCTGCTCGAAGCCATCGGCATCATGGATCAGACCGGGTCTCGCGACCTCAAACTGTGGTTCTCCGACGGCATCAACTACCCCGGCCAGGACGACCTCACCAACCGGCAGGACCGGCTGGCCGCGGCGCTTCGCGAAACGTACGACCGACTCGGCCCCGACCAGCGCATCCTGCTGGAATACAAACTGTTCGAGCCGGCTTTCTACGCCACCGACATCCCCGACTGGGGTACGTCCTACGCGCACTGCCTCGAACTCGGCGAAAAGGCCACGGTCTGCATCGACACCGGCCACCACGCACCCGGCACCAACATCGAGTTCATCGTGGCGTTCCTGCTGCGGCAGAAGAAGCTCGGCGCGTTCGATTTCAACAGCCGTTTCTACGCCGACGACGACCTGATGGCGGGTGCGGCGGACCCGTTCCAGCTGTTCCGCATCATGTACGAGATCGTCCGGGGCGGCGCGCTCGACCCGGCGTACGGGATCAATTTCATGCTGGACCAGTGTCACAACATCGAGGCGAAGATCCCGGCGATCATCCGCTCGGTCATGAACATTCAGGAAGCGACCGCCAAGGCGCTCCTGGTCGACCGGGACGCTCTCGCCGCCGCCCAGAACAGCGGCGACGTGCTCGACTCGAACGCGGTTCTCATGGACGCGTACAACACCGATGTGCGGCCGTTGCTGGCCGAGGTGCGTACCGATCTGGGCCTCGACCCGGACCCGGTCGCCGCCTACAAGCGCAGCGGTTACCAGGAGCAGATCGTCGCGGACCGCGTCGGCGGCACCCAGGCCGGCTGGGGAGCGTAACCATGACGGCCCAGCTCCCCGGAAAGACTCGCCGGAAAACGCGCATCGGTCTCGTCGCCGGCGGGCTGGGCACGTACTGGCCGCAGTTCCCGGATCTCCTGCCGCAACTCCAGGAATCCGCGCGCTATGTGTCGCAACGCTTCCAGGACATGGACGCCGAGGTCACCGACGCCGGGTTCATCTCCGACGCGCAGGAGGGCGCGGTCGCCGCCGAACAGCTCCGCAAGGCCGACTGCGACCTGATCGTGCTGTTCCTGACCACCTATCTCACCGCGTCGATGGTGCTGCCGATCGCCCAAAGGTCGAACACCCCGATCCTGGTCATCGACCTGCAGCCGACCGAGAAAATGGACCACGCCAATTTCGGCACCGGGGAATGGCTCGCCTACTGCGGGCAGTGCCCGGTGCCGGAGATCGGCAACACGTTCCGCCGGGCCGGTATCCCGTTCCGCTCGGTGTCGGGCTGGCTGCGCCAGGAATCAGCGTGGGAACGGATCGGGCAGTGGATCCGCGCCGCCCACGTCCGCGCCGCGCTCCGGCACGCCCGGCACGGGCTGATGGGCCACCTCTATCCCGGCATGCTCGACGTGTCGACCGACCTGACGCTGCTCCCGGCCACGTTCGGCTCACACGTCGAGGTCCTGGAATTCGACGATCTGCGCGTACGGGTGGAGAAGGTGACCGACACCGAGGTGAGCGACCGGATGCGGTTGGTCCGGGAGATCTTCACCCTGGACGGGACCGTCGACGAGAACGACTTCGCGTGGGGCGCCAAGGTCTCCGTCGGCCTCGACCGCCTCGTCGAGGACTTCGACCTGGACAGCCTCGCCTACTACCACCGCGGCCTCGACGGCGAGCAGCACGAACGCCTCGGCGCCGGCATGATCCTCGGCGCCTCCCTGCTCACGGCCCGGGGCATCCCGGCCAGCGGCGAGTACGAGCTGCGTACCACCGTGGCGCAGCTCGCCACCCAGGTCGTCGGCGCCGGCGGGTCCTTCTGCGAGCTCCAGGCCCTCAACTTCGAGGACGACGTGGTCGAGATGGGTCACGACGGCCCGGCCCACCTCGCGGTCGGTTCCCGCGAGCCGCGTCGACTTCGGCCGCGACCCGGGCGTCTGGGTCGACGCCTGGAGCGCGTCCGGTGTCGGCCACCACTGGTCGCTGTCGCTGGGCCACCGCGCGGCCGACTACCGCGCCGCCGCCGGATTGCTGGAGATCGGTTTCACCCAGGTCTGACCACCCGCGGTTATGGTGATCCTCCATGTACTTTGTGGAGGCTCACCGTGACCGACCGCCGGGGCAGGCCCGACACCGAGCTGGTCGTGACCACCGTCGGCCCGGCCGGCGGTCACGCGCACATCCACTGCGCCGGCGAGATCGACGAGACGACCGCACCGCTGCTGGCCGCCGCGATCGAGGCGGCCGCGCCGGCCAGCACCCGCATCGAGATCAACCTGGCCGAGGTCGAGTTCATCGACTCCTCCGGCATCAGCACCCTGGTCCGCCACTGCTCCGACGACTACGACCTGGCCCTGGTGGACATCCCGGCCCACGTCCTACGTCTCCTGGAGATCACCGGCCTGACCGACCTCTTCGCCCCCTGACCCGACCCTCGCCACCCACCGGCGGAGCGGCCACTGTCCCATATGGCGGATAAGGCCTTACTGCTACGCCCCGAGGATTCCGGCGCCCGGTTCCGGAACCGAAAACCCGTTATCCGCCCTTGCCCAACCCGTCCCGATGTGCTGTGCCCAGGAATGTTTTTCCAGCTCAGAGCCGTGATGGGCAAAACCGTCGCGGGACATTGACCTCGGTGACCGGACGGCCGGGCGGAACCGGTTCCGGCTTTGGTTCGTAACCGGTCCGACGACCCTTTGACACATCGGCGTAACGGAACTTAGCGTCGCCGTGAGCTCCCCCAGCTCGCGATGAGCGCGAAACCCCGACGCGCTCGTACCTCCGTACAAGGAGTGTCGTCATGACCGTCCCCACCATCCCCCGGTCACGTCGCCGGTGGCGCCTCGGCGCTGCCGGCGGCCTGGTCGTCGCGGTCGTCGCCGCTTTCGGCGCGGCCACCGCGATCGGCGCGCAAGCCGCCGAGACCCTGTTGTCGCAGGGCAAGCCCACCACCGCGTCGTCGTCCGAGAACGCGGGTGCGTTCCCCGCCGCGGCCGCGACCGACGGCAACACCGGCACCCGCTGGGCGTCCGCGTTCAGCGACCCGCAGTGGCTGCAGGTCGACCTCGGTGCCAGTTCGGCGATCACCCGCGTCGAGCTGAACTGGGAGGCCGCGTACGCGTCGAGTTTCACGATCCAGACCTCGGCCAACGGCAGCACCTGGACCAACGCCACCTCGACCCTCGCGGGGCAGGCCGGCGTGCAGAGTGTCACGGTCACCGCGACCGCCCGATATGTACGGATGTCCGGAACCGTGCGCGCCACGGCGTACGGATACTCGCTCTGGGAATTCAAGGTCTTCGGTGGCACCACCTCGACCGATCCGACCGTGCCCCCGGGTGGCAGTCTCGGCTCGAACGTCATCGTGTTCGACCCGTCGATGTCGGCGGCGTCGATCCAGAGCCGGGCCGACACGATCTTCCGGCAGCAGGAGTCCAACCAGTTCGGCCTCGAGCGGTACGTGCTCGCGTTCCAGCCGGGCACCTACAACGGCCTGAACATCCAGGTCGGCTTCTACACCTCGGTGCTCGGCCTCGGGCAGAACCCGCAGGACGTCCGGATCAACGGGGACATCACCGTCGACGCGGGCTGGTTCAACGGCAACGCCACCCAGAACTTCTGGCGCTCGGTCGAGAACCTGAGCGTGTACCCGGTCTCCGGGGCGAACCGCTGGGCCGTCTCGCAGGCCGCGCCGTTCCGCCGGATGGACATCCACGGCGACCTCAACCTCGCCCCCGCCGGGTACGGATGGGCGTCCGGCGGTTACATCGCCGACTCCCGGATCAGCGGCTCCGAGCAGCAGTACTCGCAGCAGCAGTGGTTCACCCGCAACAGCACGATCGGTTCGAGCCTGAACGCGGTCTGGAACCAGACGTTCGTCGGCGTGCAGGGCGCTCCCGCGTCGAGCTTCCCGAACCCGCCGTACACCACGATCGGCACCGCCCCGGCCATCCGCGAGAAGCCGTACCTGTTCCAGGCCGGTGGCGCATACCAGGTCTTCGTGCCGAACCTGCAGACCAACGCGTCCGGGGTGACCTGGGCCAACGGCAACACGCCGGGCACCGCGCTGCCACTGACGCAGTTCTACGTGGCCAAGCCCGGTGACAGCGCCGCGACCATCAACCAGGCGCTGGCCCAGGGCCTCAACCTGCTGTTCCAGCCGGGGATCTACCACGTCAACCAGACGATCAACGTGACCCGGGCGAACACCGTGGTGCTCGGCCTCGGCTACGCCACGATCATCCCGGACGGCGGCGTCACCCCGATGCAGGTGGCCGACGTGGACGGGGTGAAGATCGCCGGTCTGCTGTTCGACGCGGGCACCACCAACTCGGCGAACCTGCTGGTCGTCGGGCCTTCCGGGAGCAGCGCCAACCACGCCGCCAACCCGGCCACCGTGCAGGACGTGTTCTTCCGGATCGGCGGCTCGATCGCCGGCAAGGCCACCAACAGCCTGCTGATCAACAGCAACAACACGATCATCGACCACATCTGGGCCTGGCGCGCCGACCACGGCAACGCCGGCACCTACGGCTGGACGATCAACACCGCCGACAGCGGCCTCATCGTCAACGGCCAGAACGTCATCGGGTACGGCCTGTTCGTCGAGCATTACCAGAAGTACGAGGTCGTCTGGAACGGCAACGGCGGCCGCACGTACTTCCTGCAGAACGAGCAGCCGTACGACCCGCCGAACAACGCGACCTGGCGCAGCGGGGCCAACGGGTACGCCGCGTACAAGGTGGCCGACAGCGTGACCAGCCACGAGGCGTGGGCGATGGGGAGCTACTGCTACTTCAACGTCAACCCGCAGGTGCACTCGGACCGGGGCTTCGAGGTGCCGGTGACCGGTGGCGTGAAGCTGCACAACATCTTCACCGTCTCGCTGGGTGGCCAGGGCGTCATCGACCACGTCGTCAACAACACCGGTGGGCCGGCGCAGGGCACGGACACCGTGCCGGTGACCGTCGTCAACTTCCCGTAGGTAGTACCTCTCCGGAGCCGCGGATGATCAGCTCGGTGGGAAGGCTGATCACCCGCGGCTCCTTCGTACCCCCGTCCATCCGCTCGAAAAGAGCCCGCGCCGCGGCCCGGCCGATCGCGGCCGGATCCCGTGCCACCACGGTGATCGCGGGTTCCAGCAGGTCGGCCCGCGCGACGTCGTCCAGCCCGACCAGCGCGATCCGCCGGCTCACGCCGAGCTCCCGCAACGCCCGCACGGTGGCGATGGTGACCCGCTCACCGGCGGTGAGCAGCGCGGTGGGTGGCCCGGGCAACCCGAGCACGGCGGCGACGAGTCCGCCGTCCGCCTCGCAGGTCGGCAGGCCGGCCTCCCGCATCGCGTCGCGGTAACCCCGTCGCCGGTCGGCGCCGGACGTCCGCTCGCGCAGATAAGCGATCCGCCGGTGCCCGTGCGCGACGAGATGCCACACGGCGGCGGCCGCACCCGACCGATCGGCCGTGACCACCGTGTCCCCCGGGTGCCCGTGCCCCGGCCGGCCCACAAAGACCACCGGCGTGTCCTCCCGGGCCAGGTGGCCCTGATTCGGTGCCACCGGGGCGAGGACGAGGCCGTCCACGTGCCGCCTCGCGTACGCCGCCGCGAGGTCCCGCTCCCGGGCCGGGTCACCGCCGACGCTGCCGCTGAGCAGCACCACCCCGCGCTGCCTGCCCTCGTCCTCGATCGCCCGGTGCACCGCCGCCGTGAACGGGTCGCCCAGGTCGTCGAGCAGGACGCCGATGGTCCCGGTCCGCCGGTCGTGGCGGCGCAGCAGGCTGGCACCGAGATGCGGCCGGTAGCCCAGCGCGGCGATCGCGGCCCGGACCCGCGCTGCCAGTGCGGGATCCACCGTGGTCTCGCCGTTCACCACCCGGGAGACGGTCTTGAGGCTGACGCCCGCGCTGCGCGCGACGTCGTTCATCGTGGGCCGGCCCATCCTGCCCCTCAAATGATCACTGTCGGCAACGTACTCGAAACTTATTGTTGACAGTCGATCCCTTGAGACGTCTACTGCAAGACAACGTTGTCTCTCGATTTCTGCTAAATCGGTTTGGAGGAGACATGCGGCGATCAATGCTGATCAGGGGCGGGCGCCTCGGCCCCGCTCTGGCCGCTGTGACGCTCGTACTGGCCGGCACCGCGGCGTGCCGAGGCGGCGGCGAGGGTGATGTCGTCGGGCTGATCACCAAGACCGACACGAACCCGTTCTTCGTCACCATGAAGAAGGGCGCCCAGCAGGCCGCGGCCCAGCAGGGCGTGGACCTGCAGACGTTCGCCGGCAAACAGGACGGCGACAACGAGGCCCAGGTCCAGGCGATCGAGAACCTCATGTCGTTCGGCGCCAAGGGATTCCTCATCACCCCCAACGACTCCAAGGCGATCGTCCCGTCCATCGACAAAGCGCGGGAACAGGGCATGCTCGTCATCGCGCTGGACACCCCCACCGACCCGCCGGACGCGGCCGACGCCACGTTCGCCACCGACAACTACCAGGCCGGCCGGCTCATCGGGCAGTGGGCGAAGGCCAAGTTCGACAGGACCGGCACCGCGGCGAAGATCGCCATGCTCGACCTCAACGCCAACCAGGTCTCCGTGGACGTCCAGCGCGACCAGGGCTTCCTCGAGGGATTCGGCGTCGCGGTCGGCGACCCCGCCACGATCGGCGACGAGAACGACCCCCGGATCGTGGGGCACGACGTCACCGACGGCGCCGAGGACGGCGGGCGGACCGCGATGGAGAACCTGCTGCAGAAGGACCCGGCGATCAACCTGGTCTACACCATCAACGAACCCGCGGCGGCCGGCGCCTACCAGGCGCTGAAGACGGCCGGCCGGGACAAGGACGTCACCATCGTCTCGGTCGACGGCGGCTGCCCCGGCGTCGACAACGTCAAGAACGGTGTCATCGGCGCCACCTCGATGCAGTTCCCGCTGAAGATGGCGGCCCTGGGCATCGAGGCGATCGCCGCGTTCGCCAAGGACGGCACCAAGCCGCAGGTGAGCGCCGGCAAGACCTTCGTCGACACCGGAGTCCAGCTCATCACCGACGACCCGCAGGCCGGCGTGGAAGCCAAGGATTCCACGTGGGGCACGCAGAACTGCTGGGGCTGACACATGGCAACCGCCACCGATTTCGAGGTGCGCAAGGACGAGTCCTTCGCCCTGCGCCTGCAACACATCCTGCACGGCAACCCGGTCCTCGGGCCGCTGGCCGTCCTCATCGTGGCGATCATCGCGTTCTCGATCGTCAACGTCCGCTTCTTCTCCGCCACCAACCTCTCCCTCGTGCTCGCCCAGGTCACGGTCATCGCGGTGCTGGCGCTCGGCCAGACGCTGGTGATCCTCACCGCCGGCATCGACCTGTCGGCCGGCGCGGTCGCGGTCTTCTCGTCGATCCTGATGGCGGAGTTCTGCTTCCGGATGGACCTGCCGGGCATCGTCGCGCTGCTGCTCGGGCTCGCGGCCGGCACGGCGATGGGCGCGCTCAACGGCTTCCTGGTCACCCGGATCAAGCTGCCCCCGTTCATCGTCACACTGGGCACGCTGACCATCTTCTTCTCGCTGAACTCGGTGGTCTCCGACAGCGAGACGGTCCGCGGCGCCGACATGCCCGCGATCATGACCTGGGCGGGCGACTCGATCCCGATCGGTGGCTTCCGGCTCACCTACGGTTCGATCATCATGCTGGCCCTGTTCGCGTACTTCTTCTACGCGCTGCGCTCGACCGCCTGGGGCAAGCACGTCTACGCGACCGGCGACGACATCGAGGCGGCCCGGCTCGCCGGCATCCGTACCAGCCGGGTGTTGTTCTCGGTCTACACCATCGCCGGTCTGCTGTTCGCGGCCGGCGGCTGGATCCTCATCGGCCGGCTCGCGTCGGCCAGCCCGAACGTCGGCACCGACTACAACCTCGACTCCATCACCGCCGTCGTGCTCGGCGGGACCAGCCTGTTCGGCGGCCGGGGCAGCGTCCTGGGCACCCTGATCGGCGCCCTCATCGTCGGCGTGTTCCGCAACGGCCTGCAGCTCGGCGGCGTCGAAGTCGTCTGGCAGGGCTTCGCGATCGGCCTGCTGGTGCTGGTCGCCGTCTCCCTCGACCAGTGGATCAGGAAGGTCAAGTCATGACCGCCTGCACCGAACCACACCTGCCGGCGGCGGCCGGCGGCCGCGAGGGTGAGGGCCAGAAGGGCATGACAAAGGAGGTACAGCCGTGACGACGACCCCGGTTCTGCAAGCCAAGGGCATCACCAAACGGTACGGACGGGTCGTCGCGATCGACGGCAGCGACCTGGAGTTGTACCCGGGTGAGATCCTCGCGGTCATCGGCGACAACGGCGCCGGCAAATCCAGCCTGATCAAGGCGCTCTCCGGCGCGATCGTCCCGGACAGCGGCGAGATCTTCCTGGACGGCAAGCAGGTCCAGTTCCGCAACCCGATGGAAGCCCGTGAGGCCGGCATCGAGACCGTCTACCAGACCCTCGCGGTCGCCCCCGGTCTCGACATCGCCGACAACCTGTTCCTCGGCCGCGAGCAACGCAAACCCGGCCCGCTGGGCAGCGTCTTCCGCATGCTCGACCGGGGTCACATGCGCTCGGAGGCCCGCCGGCACATGTCCGAGCTCGGCATCGGCACCCTGCAGAACATCGGCCAGGCCGTCGAATCCCTGTCCGGCGGCCAGCGTCAGGCGGTGGCGGTGGCCCGCTCGGCCGCGTTCGGCAGCAAGGTCGTCATCCTCGACGAGCCCACGGCCGCCCTCGGCGTCAAAGAGGGCAACCGGGTCCTGCAACTGATCCGCGACGTCCGGGACCGCGGCCTCCCGGTCATCCTGATCAGCCACAACATGCCGCACGTCTTCGAGGTGGCCGACCGCATCCACATCCAGCGCCTCGGCCGCCGGGCCACGGTCATCACCCCGCGGTCGCACTCCATGTCCGAGGCGGTGGCCATCATGACCGGCGCCGCCGACCCGCCCCCACCTGCATAGCGGTTGCCGGCCGTCGTGGCACAGTGGCCGGTATGCGGCTGGTGCTCACGACCGACACCCACGTCCCCAAACGCGCCCGCGACCTCCCGGCGGCGCTGTGGGCGGCGATCGACGAGGCGGACGTCGTCGTGCACGCCGGTGACTGGGTGGACGTGCCGATGCTGGACGCACTGGAGGCACGCTCACGCCGGTTGGTCGCCTGTCACGGCAACAACGACGGGCCGGCGCTGCGGTCCCGGCTCCCGGAGATCGCGCGGGTCACCCTGGACGGGTTGCGGCTGGCGGTGATCCACGAGACCGGGGACGCGAAGGGCCGGGAACAGCGCTGCGAAGCCCTGTTCCCGGACACCGACGTGCTGGTCTTCGGTCACTCGCACATCCCGTGGGACACCACGACCGCGTCCGGGTTACGGCTGCTCAACCCGGGGAGCCCGACCGATCGCCGCCGTCAGCCGCATGCGACGTACATGACGGCGGCGATCCGGTCGGGTGCGCTCGCCGACGTGGTGGTGCACCCGGTCAGCCGACCGGCTGCCACGTCGACCGGTCGTTGACGTTCTCGAAGCTCAGCCCGCTCAGGATCTGCTTGATCCGGGCCTCGGGGAGGCCGCCCTCGCGGCTCTGGAACTCGGCGAAGTAATTGTCGTCGCCGAAGAGCCGGACGCAATGGGTGAGCTGCGAGTCGCAACGGACCCCGGTCTTCGTGGCCGGCCGGGTGCTGTCCGTCGGGGTGCCCTGCCAGATCCGCAGGAGACCGCCGGACACCTCGTCCATCGGGTCGACCAGATCGTCACCCTTCAGCGGGCCGCGGTGGATCGACACGATCGACACGATCTCGTCCGTCTCCGGGGTGACCTGGAGCGCCCCCACGACCTGGTAACCGTCGGGGAGATACCCGATGCGGTACGGCACGCGGATCGGGCGCGGCTGTGCCGGCGTCAGCCCCGCGACCATGGCCAGGGTGTCGGCCTCGGACATCGGGGCGAGGCTCTGGCCCGGCGCGAAAACGGCCCAGGCGTCGTCCGCGTACTCCCAGGCGACCGCCGTACGGGTGTACTCCGGGCCACCCTCCTCCTCCGGGAACATGCCCTCGGTGGGGTTGTCGTACCAGTTGTTGAACTGGCGCATCGTCGGGACCTCGTACGTCAGCTCCCGCTTCATCCCGGGCCGCCCGGCCACGGTGATCGCGGTCGACCGGCCGTACCTGCCGCGGTAGACCTGCTCGGCGCCGAACGACCTAGGGTCGTACACCCCGGGCCGGTAGACCCGGATCACCGCGTCCGCGTTCAGGTATTCCTTGTCGCCGACCCGCGTCGTGTCGCCGTCCCGGTAGACCGGCAACGTCTGGTAGCCCTGCGTCACCGCGTCCACCGGCCCGATCGTGTATCGACCGACCCGGTACTCCCCGAGCGTCGCCGCGAAGCCGTCGGGCTGGGTGAAGACCCGTTCCGTGACGGTCGGGGCCGCCGGGGTGACCGGCGGGCTCGTCTTCTGCGGCGTGCCGGTCAGCCCGGCCACCAGCACGGCCACGGTGAGGACGGCTCCGCCGGCCGCCGTGCCCGCGGCCCAGCGCCGCCGGGACCGGATCCGGCGCGCCCCGGCGATGATGTCGTCCGTGCTGGTACGCGGCGCGGGTGCACCCTGCTGGACGGCCTCAAGCACGTCCTCGATCCGATAGGACACGGTCGGCTCCCTTCCGGGTCTCTTCGCTGTTCTCCAGGGCCAGGACCGCGCGCAGCGTGTCCAGACCACGGCTCGACTGGCTCTTCACGGTCCCGGCGGAGCAGCCCATCGCCTCGGCGGTCTCCTCGACGCTCAGGCCCTCCATGAACCGCAGCACCAGCACCGCCCGCTGCCGGGGCGCGATCTGGCGCAACGCGGCCCGCAACCGCAGCCGCTCGTCGACGTCCCCGGACGGGTCCGGGCCCGCCACGTCCGGGAACGCGTCCCCGGCCGAGCGCTCCCGGCGCCACGGCCGCCGCTTCTCCCCGATCGCCGCGCGCACCACCATCGTGCGGGCGTAGCTGTCCGGCGACGCGACCTTGTGCCAGCGCAGGTACAGCCGTTGCAGCGAGCTGGTGACCGCGTCCTCGGCGGTCTGCCAGTCACCGCACGTCACGTACGCCAGCGCGCGCAACGGCTGGAACCTGGCGTTCACGAATTCCCGGAAGCCCTCATCGGCATCGGCGTTCACGCGATCGCGCTCCTCTCGTCGAGTCCTAGAGGGAACGGACCGCCCCGGAGGTTGCATCGGGCCCGGCACGAATTGGGGATTCGGCGATCATCCAAGGATTTCTATCCTCGGCTACGTTCCCCCCGCTCCCGGCCCCAAGGAAACAGCAATGGACCTGACACTCGCGATCCTGCTCGCCGGCGCCACCGTGTACGCCGGTGGCGTCGCCTATGTCCGGTCCGCTCAGGCCCGGGGAGCCTGCGGGGCACTGACCGTCGCGGCCGGTGCGGCCCTCGGCGTCGGCACCAGCCTGGTGCTCATGGTCGCCCTGGCCCAGGTCTCCACGCTCGCGGGCCTGGCCGCGGTCGCGCTGTTCGCCGCCGCGGGCATCTATCTCACGTTCGCCCGCGACCTCGGCCGCCGGCAGGCCGCCTGGTCCGCCGCCGCGGCCGCCGTGGTGATCACCATCTGCTTCCTGCTGGTGTCCTACCTCGCGGTGCTGTCCCTCATCGGCGCCACCGGTGTCTACCTCGTGTTACGCGGGCGGCTCCGGGTCGGCCAGGCACTGCTCGCGATGGGCACCACGTTCGGCGGCCTGATCGCGGCGGCCGCGGCCGTCTTCTTCATCAGCCTGACTTTCATGTAGACGCCCGTCAGGACAGGGCGAGCGACGCGCCCCGCCCCGTCCTGACGAACGTCAGACGCCCAGGTCGACGCTGGGGTACAGCGGGAACGCGCCGAGGAGTTCGTTGGCCTGCTTGCTGACCCGGTCGGCGACGGCCGGGTCCAGGGTGAACTTGGCCTTGCTGGCGCCGGCGGTGGTGCTGCTCAGCACGGTGTGCATGAGCTCCGCGATCTGGTCCATCTCCGCCGTGCCGAGGCCGCGGGTGGTCAGCGCGGGGGTGCCGACCCGGATGCCGGAGGTGTACCAGGCGCCGTTCGGGTCCTGCGGGATCGCGTTGCGGTTGGTCACGATGCCGGAGTCGAGCAGCGCCTGCTCGGCCTGGCGACCGGTCAGGCCGTACTTGTCGACGTCGACCAGGACGAGGTGGTTGTCGGTGCCGCCGCTGACCAGGGTGGCGCCGCGCTCGATCAGGCCGGCGGCGAGGGCCTGGCTGTTGTCGACGATGCGCTGGGCGTAACCGGCGAACTCGGGGCGGCGGGCCTCGGCGAACGCGACGGCCTTGGCCGCCATGACGTGCGGCAGCGGGCCGCCGAGCACCATCGGGCAGCCGCGGTCGACCTGGGCGGAGAGCTCGGGCTGGCAGAACACCGCGCCACCGCGCGGGCCGCGCAGACTCTTGTGCGTCGTGGTGGTGACGATGTGTGCGTGCGGGATCGGGTTGTAGTCACCGGTGAATACCTTGCCCGCGACGAGACCGGCGAAGTGCGCCATGTCGACCATGAAGGTGGCACCGACCTCGTCGGCGATCTCGCGCATCTTCGCGAAGTTCACCTTCCGGGGGTACGCGGAGTAGCCGCCGACGATGACCGCCGGCTTGAACTCCTTGGCGGTCTCCCGCAGCGCGGCGTAGTCGATCTGACCCGTGGCCTGGTCGACACCGTACGACCGCTGGTCGAACATCTTGCCGGAGATGTTGGGCCGGAAACCGTGCGTGAGGTGGCCGCCGGCGTCGAGGGACATGCCGAGCAGGCGCTGGTTGCCGAACGCCTGACGCAGTTCGGCCCACTCGGCGTCGGTCAGGTCGTTGATCTGGCGTTTGCCGAACTTCTCGAGGTAGGGCACCTCGACCCGGTCGGCCAGGATCGCCCAGTAGGCGACAAGGTTGGCGTCGATGCCGGAGTGCGGCTGGACATACGCGTACGGGGCGTCGAACAGCGCCTTGGCGTGCTCGACAGCGATGGACTCGACGGTGTCGACGTTCTGGCAGCCGGCGTAGAAACGGCGGCCGATGGTGCCCTCGGCGTACTTGTCGGAGAGCCAGTTGCCCATCGCGAGCAGCACGGCGGGCGACGCGTAGTTCTCGGACGCGATCAGCTTGAGCGACTCGCGCTGGTCGTGCAGCTCCTTGGCGATCGCGTCGGCGATCCGGGGCTCGACGGCGCGTACGGCGTCCAGTGCGGCGCGAAAGGCGGTGGATTCGGCGTTGAGCTCAGACATAGGGCCTCCCTATCACAGGTGAAGAGGCCCAGGCGCACGGCAATCACCCTCGACATGGGTGGAGCCGCTCCCCGATGGTCATCCATCCGAACGCGCCAGTCACGGCCCACGGCCATTGTAATCACTACTCTGGCGCCCGTGAACGGCGTCCAGATCTTGCTCATCGTCGGCGCGGGTATCGCCATCTCGGCCCTCGCCCACCGCGCGCGATCATCAACCTGGGCGTGCTGCTGGTGCTGCTCACCGCGGGAGCGCTCGGCCTGCTCTCGTCGTGGCTGTTGCCCTCGATCGGGCTGGCGGCGGCGTTCGTGCTCGGCTCGGTACTCGCCCCGCCGGACACCATCACCACCGTGTCGCACGGAACGGAGCTGGGCCTGCCCCGCCGGGTCACCACGATCCTGACCGGCGAGAGCCTGGTCAACGACGCGACGGCGCTGACGCTGTTCACCATCGCGGTGGAAGCGGTCGGCGGCGAGCACGCCAGCTGGGGTTCCGGCATCCGCGCGTTCCTCTACAACGCCGGGGTCGGCCTGGCCATCGGCGCGGGCCTGGCGGTGGCCACGCTCTGGCTGCGCAAACGCCTGCACAACCCGACCCTCGAGACGACGTTGTCGCTGCTGGTGCCGTTCACCGCCTTCCTGCTCGCCGAGCAGGTGCACGCCTCCGGCATCCTCGCGGTGGTCATGGCGGCGTTCTCGATCAGTACCAACACGTCGCTCGACCCCCGCCACCAGTACCCGGGCGCGTTCCGGACCCGCCTGCAGGAAGACGCGTTCTGGCCGGTCATGGACTTCCTGCTGGAGACCTTCGTGTTCGCGTACATCGGGCTGCAGTTGCGCTTCGTGGTCGAGGAACTCCGCGAGTCCGAGGACCCGGGCCTCACCCGTACCCTCGTCGCCGCGGGCGTCCTGCTCCTCGCGGCCATCGTCCTGCGCCTGGCCGGCGTGTACGCCCTGTTCGGCCGCTGGCACCTCAACGACCTCCTCAACAAGCGCCGCCTGGCCGCCGACCCGGCCCTCGCCCGCCGCTTCGAGGAGCATCGCAAGCGCCACAACCGCCTGGACACCCCGCTCGGCGCACCCAACTCCCGCGAAACCCTCATCGTGGGCTGGACCGGCATGCGAGGCATCCTGACGCTGGCCGCGGCGGCGGCCATCCCGGAGACGACCGCCTCGGGGGCACCCTTCCCCGGCCGCAACGCCATCCAGGCGATCGCCCTGATCGTCACCCTCGGCACCCTGCTGCTGCAGGGCACCACCATCCGCCGCTTGATCACTCTGCTGCGGATCGACACCAAGCCGGAACGCGACCGGGAAGCCCAGATGCGCCACCGGGCCGAGAACCTGGTCGCCACCGCCGCGACCGGCACCAGCGACGAGGACTTCGACGCCCAGCGCACCGCCCTGAGCACGGCCATGATGAAAGGCCAGGTCGACGAGGACACCGCCAAGGACCTGATCGCCAAGATCGACCTCCGCCAGGCCGCCCGCCACACCCTCCCCTGACCGCGCCCAACGCCGTGGGTGCGTCAGGAGGCGGTGTCGGGGCGGGTCAGGAGGGATTGGTACCAGGCGGCGTCGGGGGTGTTGGTGGCCGGGTAGGTGGCCAGGGGGTCGGTGGCCTGGGTGGCTGAGTCGAAGTCCCAGGCTCGGGTGGCGGCTCCGGCCTGGCGGCCGGAGATGATGAAGGTCTTGTTGGAGGCGGTCGCCGCCCAGAAGCGGGCGCCGTCCTTGAGTTCGGCGCTCTCGTTCGGCTGGAACTCGACGAAGGCCAGCTGGGGGAAGCGGATCCGGGCCGATGGGGCCTGGTCGGTGGCGGCGGTGAGGGTGCCCGCGGCGACGGTCACCGTACGGCCGGCCGCGGTTGCCCGGGTGGTCGGGAAGCGGGCGTCCGGGGTGGTGGCGTGCGCTCCCCAGGTGATGGTGGCCGGGCCGGCCGTACCCTTCCAGTCCCAGTTCTGGGTGTTGCTCTGGCTCTGGTGGATCTCGCGGATCTCGGTGCCGGCCGGGTCGGTGAAGGCGACCGTGGGCAGAATGCCGGTGTCGTATTTCGCCGCGGCGGACCAGGTGATCTCGCCCGCGTTGTCGAGCCGGCCGACCCGGGACCAGAGGTTGGCGCCGGTCGGGGCCTGGTGGACCTCGACGAGGGTGCCGTCGTTGTTGAGGGCGACCGCGGGGTTCCTGCCGGTGTCGTATCTTCCGTGCCGGAGCCAGGTCACCCGGCCGTCCGGGCCGTAGGTGCCGGTCCAGTACCAGAGCACGCCCGCGCCGCTGTCGTGCACCTCGACGACTTGACCGTTCGCGTTGAGGGCGACCGCCGGGGTGGTGCCGGTGTCGCGTTTGTAACCGGTGCGGGCCGTGCCGTTGCCGGACAGGACGGTCACCACGCGGCCGCGCAGTGAGGCGATCGTGGGCAGCGCCGCCGGGGTGTCGAGCGCGCGGACCAGGCGGGGACCGAAGACGTCGGTGAGTTCCTGGTTGAGGGCGCCGAGGTTGCCGTTCGCGTACGTGGTCCGGGTGGTCAGGTCGTCCTTGAGGTCCAGCAGCACGGTGACCGGGGCGGCCGACGGGTGCGCCACCGACCAGGTGTTCACGACCGTGAGCCAGTCGCGGAGCCGGTCGCCGGCCGGGTTGCCGCCGGTGTGGTCGACCTGGTCGCCAGCGGAGCCGTGACCGAGCCGGTAGTCGCCGACGGTGGCGTGCTCACCGCTCCAGATGTCGTACTCGACGAATCGGATCCCGGCGTCGAGCTGGTGGGTGATCGACCCGCGGGCGCCGCCCGAGTAGGAGTTGTGCGTCGCGCGGAAGATCGCCGACGCGAACGGTAGGTCGTCGGCGGGAGCGGCCACGGCGGCCTGCGGGACCGCGGTCAGCACGGCACTGAACAGTGTCGCGGTGAACAACGCGGCCCCGAGGGCACGGAGATCGGTCATGCGGTCGACCCTAGGAGCAATCGCCGGATGTCGATAGAAGGCGCAGGGAACGGAGCGTGAACAGATCAGACCCGGAAGCGGTTCGCCACCGTACGCAGTTCGTCCGCGACCCGATTCAGCTGACCGACCGCGTCGTCCGCCTCGACCAGCGTGCTGCTGGTGAGCTCGGCCGACTGGGCGACGCCGTTGATGTTGGCGGCGATGGTCGAGCTGCCGCCGGCGGCCTCGCCGATGCTGCGGCTCATCTCCTGGGTGGTGGCCGTCTGTTCCTCGACGGCCGAGGCGATGGTGACCTGGTAGTCGTTGATCCGCTGGATGATCTGGGAGATCTCACCGATCGCCGCGACCGCGCTGGACGTGTCCGCCTGGATCGTCTCGACCCGGCGGGAGATGTCCTCGGTCGCCTTGGCGGTCTCCTGGGCGAGGTCCTTGACCTCGGAGGCCACCACGGCGAAGCCCTTGCCGGCCTCGCCGGCGCGGGCCGCCTCGATGGTCGCGTTCAGGGCGAGCAGGTTGGTCTGCTCGGCGATCGCGGTGATCACCTTGACCACGTCGCCGATCTCGGCCGACGAGGTGCCGAGCTTGGCGACCGTCTCGTTGGTGGTCTGGGCGACGCCGACCGCGCTGGACGCGACCTGGGCCGCGTCGTTGGCGTTCTGGGCGATCTCGCGGATCGAGGCGCCCATCTCGTCGCTGCCGGCCGCGACCGACTGGACCGAGGCGGAGACGTCGCCGGCCGCGCCCGCGACCAGGCCGGCCTGGGCCGCCGCCTCGCGGGCGCTCTCGCCGATCCGGATGGTGACGCCGGTGAGCGCCTGGGTGCTGGTGCCGAGGTCCTGGGCGCCGCCGGTGAGCTGGGCGACGGTGGAGCGCAGGCCCTCGCGGGCCCGGTTGACGGCGGCCGCCATCCGGCCGAGTTCGTCGCGGGAGCGCACCTCGGCGGCGACGGTCAGGTCGTTCTCGGCGACCGCGCCGAGCGCCTGGGCGACGGTGGCGAGCTGCCGCTTGATGACCCCGACCACGAACGTGGTGAGGGCGGCGGCGAGCAGGATGCCGGCGACCAGGGCGACGATGATGATCCAGCGCGAGGAGTTCGCGGCGTCGGCGGCCTTCGTGGCCAGCGCGTCAGCCTCGGTGTCCTCGGCCTTCTGCAGGTCGGAGATCGACGTGTTGACCGATTCCTCGGCCGCCGAGAGCGCGGCGAGCTGCTTGTCCGCGGCCGGGAGCGAGAAACCGGACGGGGCGGCCTCACCGAACAGGAGCACATTGCGCAGGACCCCGTAGGTCCGCGCGGCGTCGGCGAAATCGTCCAGGGTCTTGAGCCGGCCGGGCGACGCCGCGGCGATGACCCGGTACCGGTCCACCGCCGCGGTGACCTTCACGTCCGCGTCGGTGACGGCGTCGCGGCCCAGCTTCTTACCGGCCGCGTCCGCTCCGAGCTGCCAGAGGAGCATGCCGCGGAACATGTCGGAGATGCCGCCGCGGATCTCGGCGACCTGCTGGAGGCTGTCGACGTGGTCGGCCTTCATGGTCGACAGGTCGGACTTCAGCTCGCTCACCCTGTACAGGGCGAGGATGCCGACCAGGAGCGCGACCACGCCCATGGCCACCGCGGGCAGCGCGGTCTTCATCGCCATCCTGCGGTCGGCGAGCCAGCCCACAGCCGGGCTGCGTTTGACAGTGACCTGAACGCGGTCGTTCACGATTCCTCCACTTGACGGTCCGTGATTAAGAATCGCGTCCGGGTGGGAGGAACTTAGGCAAAACGCGAAAGAAGGTCAGATGACGGCGAACTCCACCACTTCCGCATCTCCCGGCTGCCAACCATCGATGACGAGGGCGACATAACGGACCTCGGCGCCCAACGGGACGTATTCCAGGCCGTCGGTGGACGCCTCGACCCGGTGCGGTCGCCGGCGTCCGGCCGCCGACCAGGTCAGCCGGACGTCCCGGACGGCGTGCGGCGCGCCGAGGTCCACCACCATCCGCCCCGCCGGGCCGGGACGCCACGCGGTGCGGGGGTCGCCGTCGACCGCGTGCTCCGGTGAACTCATGCCCTCGGGCAGCGGCGCCACCGGGAACGTGGTCCGGCCGCGGGACAGATCGGCGGCCGGGGTGATCGGCACGTCCGGCACGGTCACCGTCCGCGATTTGCCCGCCATCACCCGTACGGTGGCAGTCCAGACGCCACAACGCAGGGTGACCACCGTCCGGCGACCCTGGGGCGCCGTCACGGTGACCCGGTGTGAATCCCGAACGGTGCAGACGGTGCCGATCGCGGGTTCGCCGGTGAGGATGAAGCGGGGCGGCTCGACCAGGGCGGTGCCCCGCTCCAGGCTGACCCGCCACTCGAGGCCCTGCTCGGTGACGACCTGCTCGCCGACGTACAGCCGGCGCCGGGAGGGCAGCCGCACCGGCACGTCGACCGCCGGTTCCGAGGTGAGGTTGAAGACGCTCAGATGCTCCTCGGCGTCGCTCACCAGCAGACCGGGGGCGCTCGGCAGCCGGCGTGCCGCGAGCCGGGCCAGATCCCGGCCGGTGCCCGGGTAACCCTCGACGATCGGTGCCGGGGCACGCACCTCGGTGGCGGTGACCGTGATGCGGCCCTTGCCACCGTGGGTGACGAGGCCCGCGCGGCCGTCGATGCCCACCCACCGCGACGCCGTCCGGGTCTGCGGCACCACGGCCACATCGGTCCAGGTCAGCGCGTCGGTCGAGGTCTGGATGACAAACTTCTTCGCGTACGACGCCTCCCACGCGATCCGCACGCCGGCCACCGTCACGGCGGATCCCAGGTCGACCGCGAGCCAGCTGTCCGCCCGGCCCTGCTCCTGCGGGGACACCGCCCAGCGCGTCTCCGGGTTGCCGTCCGTGGCGTGCCGGGCCGGGTTCCAGCCGTCCTCGGACGACACGATCGGCATCGCGCCCTGGGCGAGATCGGCGCCGTGGACGTCGAGCACGCCGAACGAGAACAGCGAGTAGCCGTTCTCCGTGGCGGGTTCCCGGCCCAGCATCCGGACGTACCGCGCCGGCCGTGGGGCGAAGTCGATGTCCCCGGTGATCTGGTCGGCCAGCTCCACCCTGCCGCCGGAATGCGTGAACGTGCGGGCCCCGTCGAGGCCGGGCACCCCGGGCATCGTGAGCGCGAAGAGCGTGAGGCCACCCTCGCCGGGCAACCCGGTGCTCGCGTAGACGACGGTGCCGGTCGGCAGCGTGGTGAACCCCGCGTAACCGTCACCGGACCCGAGCACCGTCGCGGTCGCGTCCACCCCGTCCCGGTTCTTCTGCCACGCCCGGGTCCAGCTCCACGACGGGGTGAGGCCGGCCGGCAGGAACGCGGACGCCCGGGTGTCGACGAGCCAGTTGTCGTGACCCGGCTGCCAGAGGAACCGGACGAAGCCCGGCCGGGTGACGGCCGCCGCGAACGCCGCCGGGCTCTGGTGCACGGTCAGGCCGGCGTCCGCACCGAAATCCCGGGTGCCCCGGGCGTCGGCGAAGAACCGCTGCCTGCTGACCGGGCGCACCGGCTCCGCGCGCAGCCGGTGGAACAGGTAGGCGATGGCGAGTTCGGCGCGGGCCTGCGGCTCGTCGCTCTCCGCGCCGCCGAACTTCAGCAGCCGGTTCGCCGGCTCGTGACGCTGGTAGGGCAGGAGCCGCTCGGCGAGATCCGCCTCGGCCCGGGCCGCGTGCCGGTCGCCGTGGACCTGCGCGAGGAAGGCGAGCGGCAGCACGTCCCGGCCGTACGCGTGATAGTGGTCGGCGGCCATCGGCATGACCGGCTCGCCCGCGTCGCCGGCCAGCAACCGCAGCGTGCGCCAGAGCTCGTCACCGTTGGGCCGGCGGGTCAGCACCGGCGGCAGCGGCTGCCCGGCGACCAGGAAGTGGATGGCCGAGCGGCCCGCGGTGCGCCACAACTCGCTCTGGTGGAACGGATTCACCAGCTCGTCACGGCGTACGGCAAAGGTGTCGTCCAGGTTGTGGGCGGTCACCAGCTGGTCGATGCGGTCGCCGTCGATCAGCGCCGGATTGGCCCGGTCGGCGGCGGGCAGACCGCTCGCGTTGGCCGTCCACAGCAGGAACCGCTCCCGCCACTCCGCCGCCGGGTCGCCGGCCCCGGCCCAGGCGATGCCCGGGGCCAGCGCCTGGGCGTAGGCACCCATCTCCACGAGCTTGGAGTCGCCGGGCCGGCCACCCGCGGTGCCGTTCGTCGTCGATCCGGTGCTCAGCGGGTCGTCGCCGGCGCCCAGTTCGTACGCGTAAGCCGCCTGGCCGGTGGCAATTTTCGTGACGGCGGCCCGGGTCGCGTCGTCCAGATCGGCCCAGAGCAACCGGGCGGCCAGCAGGAAATAGAGCTCGAACGTGGAGTCCCAGAACAGCCGCCGCCCCCACCCGGTGCCGCCGGCCAGCCGGTTGGTGGCCGCGAACCGCCGGATCGTGGCGATCGTCCGGGCCCGCAACACCGGCGCGGCGACACCGGTGAGCCGCGGGTCGTAGTCGTCGAGGCCGAGCAGCACGGCATTGCCCAGCACCGCCGTGAACCGGAAGTCAGCGGCGGCGTATGCCCCGATCGTGTCGTCCCACTGCTCCTGCACCCACCGGGTATGCAGGTGCAGCGCCTCGCGGTAGACAGCCGCGACCGGATTGTCCGCCGCCCGCGCCGCGGTCGCCGTCGCGCTGGTCAGGCCGGTGAGACCGGTCAAGCCGGCCAGCATGAGCAGCCGGCGGCGGGACAACGGGAGCAAGGGGACCTCCATGACGAATCAGGACGGTCTCCAAGCCTTCGCCCACACGCCAAAGGCTGTCAAATCTGCGCATCTCTGTCCTTTATAAATCCTGGTGCCGCGTGCATATCCTCTTTCGTGGCGGGCACCCCCATGGTCATGCGAGCACTGACGTGGCAGGGCCAGGCGAAGGTATCCGTGGAAGACGTGCCGGACCCGAAGATCGAAGAACCTACGGACGCGATCATCCGGGTCACCTCGACGGCGATCTGCGGGTCGGACCTGCACCTGTACGACGTCCTCGGGATGTACCTCGACAAGGGGGACGTACTCGGGCACGAGCCGATGGGCATCGTCGAGGAGGTCGGCTCGGCGGTCACCCACATCAAGCCCGGTGACCGGGTGGTCGTGCCGTTCAACATCTCCTGCGGACGGTGCTGGATGTGCAGCCGGGGCTTCTTCGCCCAGTGCGAGACCACCCAGGTGAAGGAGCACGGCAAGGGCGCGTCGCTGTTCGGGTACACCAAGCTGTACGGCCAGGTGCCCGGCGGCCAGGCGCAGTACCTACGCGTGCCGCAGGCGCACTTCGGGCCGATCAAGGTGCCGGACGGCCACCCGGACGAGCGCTACCTGTTCCTCTCCGACGTTCTCACCACGTCGTGGCAGGCGGCCAAGTGGGCGGACATCGTGCCCGGGGGCAGCGTCTTCGTGACCGGCCTCGGCCCGATCGGGCAGATGAGCGCCCGGATCGCCCGGCACCTCGGCGCCGAGCGGGTCATCGCGACCGACAACGTGCCGGCCCGGATCGAGATGGCCCGGCGCAACGGGATCGAGGTGCTGAACTTCGACGAGGTCGAGGACGTGCCCGGTGCCGTGCTGGAGATGACCAACGGTCGCGGCGCGGACAGCGTGATCGAGGCGGTCGGCATGGAAGCGCACGGCACGCCGTTCCAGGAGTTCGCGCAGAAGGCCGCGGGGTTGCTGCCCGACGCTGTCGCGCGCAAGGCGATCGACACGGCCGGCGTGGACCGGATGGGCGCGCTGCGGACGGCGTTCGCCGCGGTCCGGCGGGCCGGGACGGTGTCGATCATCGGGGTGTACGGCGGACAGGCCGACCCGATGCCCATGTTCGACCTGTTCGACAAGGGCGTGACCATGCGGATGGGTCAGGCCCACGTGAAGCAGTGGGCCGACGACATCCTGCCGCTGCTCACCGGTGACGACGATCCGCTGGGCGTGGACGACCTGGTCACCCACCGGCTGCCGCTCGAGGACGCGCCCCGGGCGTACGACATGTTCAAGAAGAAGGACGACGGCTGCGTCAAGGTCGTACTCAAGCCCTGATCTGTTCTTCTCGAGCCACGGCGGGACACTGGATCCATGTATGTAATCAGGGAGAAGTTCTTCTCGATCGGTGACGACTTCGACGTGCTGGACGAGCACGGCACGAAGCTCTACCGGGTCGACGGCAAGGTGCTCAGCGTCCGCAACAAGGTCGTCATCGAGGACCCGTCCGGCGCCGAGGTGGCCAGCGTGCACCGGCACCTCGTCGCGCTCCGGCCGACGTACGAGATCCAGATCGGTGGCGAGAAGGCCGCCGAGGTCAAGAAGAAGCTCTTCACGCCGTTCCGGGACAAGTTCACCATCGACGTCCCCGGGCCCGACGATCTGACCATGAAGGGCGACCTGCTCGACCACGAGTACGTGATCGAGCTCGGCGGCGAGGAGGTGGCCGCGGTCTCGAAGCGCTGGCTGACCATCCGCGACACGTACGCGGTCCAGGTCTCCGCAGGTCAGAACCCGCTGCTGATCATCGGCGCGGTGCTGGCGCTGGACCTGGCCCTGGAACGCGAGGAGAAGAAGAAGGAGGAGGCGAAAGAGGACTGACCACTGTATTCAAACAGTCACTAAACGTGACTCATACTTTCGGCTAGTCATTGCTCGACCTCTCGGCTAAGGTCTTGGTAACCGAACGGCCAAGCACGCGTCGGTGGCGGCGGTCTCATCGATCACCGTCGACCGGCGAACCGATAGTGGCACCAGATACGGTCCGGCTCTCCCCGGGACCGGTGCCGAGGAGGACGACGGACATGACTGTCACGCAGACGAGCCCCACCACGACGCCCGCGTCGAAGCGCGCGAAGATCAGCGAGGCATCCGCTGACAGCGCCGCCGACCTCCTGAACGCCATGGCCGCCATGCCGGTCGGCCACCCCTCCCGCGCACGCCTGCGGGACCGGGCGATCGAGGCCTGGATCCCGCTCGCCCGGCA
>NZ_JBITDZ010000018.1:19105-87047 GCF_044454705.1 Actinoplanes sp. NPDC051494 | reverse complement strand
CGCCGGGGGGGGGGGGGGGGGGGGGGCGGGGGGGGGGGGGCGGGGGCGGGGGGGGGGGGGGCCGGGGGGGGGGGGGGGGGGGCCGGCCGGGGGGGGGGGGGGCCGGCGCGGGGGGGGGGGGGGCTGCGCCGGTGGGGGTGGGGCCGCGCCGGCCCGGGTGGGCCGGCGCGGTCGGTCAGCTCAGTTGCAGGGGGAGGACGTCCGGGGCGCCGAGGCGGGTGGCGTCGGCTGTTTCGTCGTCGGGTTGTTCCTGGGAGGCCAGTTCGGCTTCCACCCGGAGGCGGTAGTTGTCGACCTCTCGTTGTCTCTGATCCTCGGACCAGTCGAGGATGTCTCCCATCAGGTCCGCGACCATGGGGGCCGCCGCCACGCCGCGGTCGAAGGTCTCGATGGAGATGCGGGTCCGGCGGGTGAGGGCGTCCTCGATGTGGCGGGCTCCCTCGTGGGCCGCCGCGTAGGTGATCTCCGCGCGCAGGTGGTCCTCCGCTCCCTCCAGGGGTTTGCCCAGGTCGGGGTCGGCCTGGACCAGGGCGAGGACCTCGTGCACGAGGCTGCCGTAGCGGCCCAGCAGGTGCTCGACGCGGGCTACGTGCAGGCCGGATTCCTCGGCCAGGACGCGGCGGCGGTTCCACAGTGCGGTGTAGCCCTCGGCTCCGAGCAGGGGGACCCGCTCGGTGCAGGAGCGGGGGACCGAGCGGCCGAGGCCGTGGACCGCGGCGTCGATCGCGTCGCGGGCCATCACCCGGTATGTCGTGTATTTTCCGCCGGCGACGACCACCAGGCCGGGGACCGGGCTGCCGACCGTGTGCTCGCGGGACAGCTGGGACGTCGAGTCGCTCTCGCCGGACAGCAGGGGGCGCAGGCCGGCATAGACGCCCTGGACGTCGGAGCGTTCCAGCGGGGTGGCCAGCGCCTGGTTGACCTGGGACAGCAGGTAGTCGATGTCGGTGCTGGACGCGGCCGGGTGCGCCTTGTCCAGGGACCAGTCGGTGTCCGTGGTGCCGATGATCCAGTGGCGGCCCCAGGGGATCACGAACAGGACGCTGGAGGCCGTACGCATGATCAGACCTGTTTTTGACTGGATCCGGTCCCTCGGCACCACCAGGTGGATGCCTTTGCTCGCGCGGACGTGGAACTGGCCGCGTTCGCCGATGAGGGCCTGGGTGTCGTCGGTCCAGACGCCGGTCGCGTTGACGACCTGCTGGGCGCGGATCTCGAAGGTGCGGTCGTGTTCGAGGTCGTGGACGCGGACACCGGTGACCCGTTCGCCCTCGCGCAGGAAACCGACGACCTTGGTGCGGTTGGCGACATGGGCGCCGTAGGCCGCGGCGGTGCGGGCCAGGAACATGGTGTGCCGGGCGTCGTCGACCTGGGCGTCCCAGTACTGCAGCGCGCCGACCAGGGAGTCCTTCTTCAGAGCCGGGCAGACGCGCAGGGCCTGGCGGCGGGACAGGTTGCGGTGCCGGGGCAGGCCGCCGCTCGCCGTGGCCATGAGGTCGTAGAGCTGGACCCCGGTGCCCGCGTACAGGCGCTCCCAGAACCGGTGTTTGAGCGGGTAGAGGAACGGCACCGGGCGGGCCAGGTGCGGGGCGAGGCGCTGCAAGATGAGTCCACGCTCACGTAAGGCCTCGCGCACCAACGCGAAGTCCAGCATCTCGAGGTAGCGCAGGCCGCCGTGGATCAGTTTGCTGGAACGGCTCGAGGTGCCGGACGCGAAGTCGCGGGCCTCGACCAGGCCGACCGACAGGCCGCGGGTGACGGCGTCGAGGGCGCATCCCGCGCCCACCACGCCGCCGCCCACGACCAGTACGTCGACCTCTTCGCGTTCCAGTGCGGCGAGGGCGGTGGCACGGGTCTGAGGGGAGAGTGCGATGTCAGTCAACGTCCACCCAATCGAGAGTGCGCTCGACGGCCTTCTTCCACCGTCCGTACCCGTCTTCCCGCTGTTCCTGCGTCCATGCCGGCTGCCAGCGCTGGGACTCGTTCCAGTTGTCGCGCAGCTCGTCGGTCGACTTCCAGAAACCGACGGCCAGGCCCGCGGCGTACGCGGCACCGAGCGCGGTCGTCTCGGCGACCACCGGCCGGCTCACCGGGACGCCGAGCACGTCCGCCTGGGTCTGCATGCAGAGGTTGTTGACCGTGATACCGCCGTCGACCTTGAGCACGTCGAGCGTGACCCCGGAGTCCTGCGCCATGGCCTCGACGACGTCGCGGGTCTGGTAGCAGATCGACTCGAGGGTGGCCCGGGCCAGGTGCGCGGACGTGTTGAAGCGGGACAGGCCGACGATGGCGCCGCGGGCGTCCGAGCGCCAGTACGGGGCGAACAGGCCGGAGAACGCCGGGACGAAGTAGACGCCGCCGCTGTCCGGGACCGACGCGGCGAGCGACTCGCTCTCCTCCGCGGAGTTGATCACGTGGAGCTGGTCGCGCAACCACTGCACGGCCGAGCCGGTGACCGCGATCGAGCCCTCGAGCGCGTACACGGGAGCCGCGTCACCGAACTTGTACGCGACCGTCGTGAGCAGGCCATGTTCCGAGCGGACGAGCTCCGTACCGGTGTTGAGCAGCATGAAGTTGCCCGTACCGTAGGTGTTCTTGGCCTCGCCGGGGTTGAAGCAGACCTGGCCGACCGTGGCGGCCTGCTGGTCGCCGAGGTCACCGGTGAGCGGGACCTCCCCGCCCAGCGGGCCCGGCCAGCGCGCCACGCCGTAGGTGTTCGGGTCCGACGACGGGCGGATCTCGGGCAGCATCTGCCGCGGGATGTCGAAGAACCCGAGCAGCTCGTCGTCCCAGTCCAGCGTCTCGAGATTCATCAGCATCGTGCGGCTGGCGTTGGTCACATCGGTGATGTGGTTGCCGCCGTCGACGCCGCCGGTCATGTGCCACAGCAGCCAGCTGTCGGTGTTGCCGAAGATCGCGTCGCCGCGCTCGGCCGCGGCACGGACCCCGTCGACGTTCTCCAGGATCCACTGGATCTTGCCGCCGGAGAAGTAGGTCGCCGGCGGCAGGCCCGCCTTGCGCCGGATCACGTCACCACGACCGTCCCGGTCCAGGGCGGAGGCGATCCGATCGGTACGGGTGTCCTGCCACACGATCGCGTTGTAGTACGGCCGCCCGGTGCGCCGGTCCCACACCACCGTGGTCTCGCGCTGGTTCGTGATGCCCAGCGCGGCCAGGTCACGCGCCTCCAGGTTCGCCTTCTGCATCGCGGTGCGGATCACGGCGGTCGTACGTTCCGCGATCTCGATGGGGTTGTGCTCCACCCAGCCGGCCTGCGGCAGGATCTGCTCGTGCTCGAGCTGATGCCGGGCCACCTCGTTGCCACCGTGATCGAAGATCATGAAGCGGGTGCTGGTGGTGCCCTGGTCCACTGCGCCGACGAAGTCAGCCACGGCGTGCCTCCACAGTCTGTTGCGGTTCCCCGGCCGGGATCTGCCCCGGCTCCTGAGGGCTCTCGTCGGGCAGGTACCGCCCGATGAGCGCCTTGTACAACCCGGCGCCGAGAAGCCCGCCGAGGATAGGTGCCACGATCGGTATCCAGAAATACAGGTACCCGGTCTGATCTCGGAACGCCCCGCCGTAGCCGGTGAAGAAGCTTGCGAGGCGGGGCCCGAGGTCACGCGCGGGGTTGATCGCGTACCCGGCGTTCGTGCCCCACGCCATGCCGATGCCGACGATGAGCAGGCCGACGACGACCGGGGCGAGGTTGGCCGCCGGGGGAGTGCCGGCCGCGTCCGTGATGGCCATCAGCAGGAAGAGCAGGATGGCCGTACCGATGATCTGGTCGCGGAAGGCCCCCCATTCGCCGACCGGGAGCGTGCCGTTGCCCGGCAGGGTCGAGAAGACGCCCTGGGTCTTGATGGTGAGGCCGGGGTCGGCCGCGTGCAGGACCTCGCTGTAGTTCCACCGCACGATCAGCGCGGCGACGAACGCGCCGAGGAGCTGCGCGAGGGAGTAGGGGAGCACCTTGCGCCACTCGAAGCCCTTGAAGGCGGCGAGGGCGATGGTGACCGCGGGGTTGAGATGGGCGCCACTGATCCGCCCGGCGACGTAGACGCCGAGCATGACGCCCAGCCCCCAGGCCCAGGCGATGCTGTCGTGGTCACCGATGCCGCCGCCCGCGACCTGCGCGACGACACCGACGCCGAAGAGGATGAGGATCATGGTTCCGGCGAACTCCGCGGCCAGCTCTCCCGCGAGTCCTCCGGGGACTTTCCATCGTGCTGCCATGCCACCGAACTTTTCACCGGTCGCGGCGGCGGGCAATGAACGCCGTTCGACATTGTCGAACATCGAAAGCTATCGGTCCGTAACCAGAAGGCATAACATCCGTAACGTGCCCGGAACGGTGCAGTCGATCGAGAGAGCCGCCGCGATCCTGCGGATGCTCGCCGGCGGTCCCGGCCACGTCGGGCTCGCGGAGATCGCCCGGTCGCTCGACCTGGCGAAGGGGACGGTCCACGGCATCCTGCGCACGCTGCAGGGCGTCGGCTTCGTCGAGCAGGACCGCTCGTCGGGCCACTACCAGCTGGGGGCGGCGCTGCTGCACCTCGGCACCAGTTACCTCGACATCAACGAGCTGCGGTCCCGGTCGATCAACTGGGCGGACCCGCTGGCCGCCCGCTCCGGCGAGGCCGTGCGGATCGGCACCGTCCTGGAGGGGAAGGTACTGGTGGTGCACCACGTGTTCCGGCCCGACGACACGTTCCAGACCCTCGACATCGGCACGCTGCTGCCGCTGCACGCCACCGCGCTGGGCAAGGTGCTGCTCGCCTACCGGGTGGCGCCGGGGCCCGTACCCCCGCTGGAGAGATTCACCCGCCGGACCGTGGACTCGCCCGCCCAGCTCGCCACCGACCTGGCCGGGGTCCGCGACGCGGGCTGGGCCGCCGACATCGAGGAACACACCGTCGGCCAGGCCGCCATCGCGTCCCCGATCCGGGGCTACGGCGGCCTGGTCGTCGGCGCGATCGGGGTCTCCGGCCTCGTCGAACGCCTCTGCGACACCCGCTACCGGCCACTGCCCCGGCTGGTCGGCTACGTCCGCGACGCCGCCCGCGCCATCTCCCGCGACCTCGGCGCCGCCCGATGAGCCACTCCGGGACGGCCCGCTACGTCGTCGCGATCGACCAGGGCACCACGTCGACCCGATGCATCGTCTTCGACCGGCGGGGACAACTCGTCTCCCACGCCCAGCAGGAACACAAGCAGTACTTCCCCAAGCCCGGCTGGGTCGAGCACGACGCCGCCGAGATCTGGCGCAACGTGGAACGCCTCGCGCCCCTGGCCCTCAGCCGGGCCGGCATCACCCTCGAACAGGTCGCGGTCGTCGGTATCGCCAACCAGCGGGAGACCACGGTGCTGTGGGACCGCCGCACCGGCGTACCCCTGGGCCGGGCCCTGGTGTGGCAGGACACCCGTACCGATGCGCTGGTCTCGGCCCTGCTCGGGAAACCCGGCGCCGAGGCGGTGCAGGAACGCTCCGCGCTGCCGATCGCGACGTACTTCTCCGGCCCGCGCCTGCGCTGGATGCTGGACCACACGCCCGGCCTGCAGGAACGCGCGGAACGCGGCGAGATCCTGTTCGGCACGATGGAGACGTGGCTGATCTGGAACCTCACCGGAGGCCTGCACGTCACGGACGTCACCAACGCCAGCCGCACCAACCTGCTCGACGTGCACACCCTCGACTGGTCCGCCGATTCACTCGCGTTCTTCGGCATCCCCCGGGCCATGCTGCCCGAGGTCAGACCGTCGGTGGGGACTCTCGGGACTGCGGTGGCGGCTTTCCCCGGGGTACGCATCGGGGCCGCGCTCGGCGACCAGCAGGCGGCTCTGTTCGGCCAGACCTGCTTCACCCCGGGTGAGGCGAAATGCACGTACGGGACCGGCAGCTTCCTGCTCCTCAACACCGGGAACGATCTCGTACGGTCCACAAATGGCCTGCTCAGTACCGTGGCCTACCAGCTGGAGGGGGAGCTGGCGCAGTATGCGCTGGAAGGCTCGATAGCCATCACCGGATCACTGGTCCAATGGTTCCGCGACCAGCTCGAACTGATCGCCAGCGCGCCGGAGATCGAAACCCTCGCCCGCACGGTCAAGGACAACGGCGGCTGCTACATCGTCCCCGCGTTCTCCGGCCTGTACGCACCGCACTGGCGATCCGAGGCCCGCGGTGTGATCGTGGGGCTGACCTCGTACATCACCAAGGGCCACCTGGCCCGCGCGGTCCTCGAGGCGACGGCCTGGCAGACCCGCGAGGTGGTCGACGCCATGAACGTCAACTCCGGCCTCACCCTGAAGACGCTCAAGGTCGACGGCGGCATGACCGCGGACAACCTGCTCATGCAGTACGTGGCGGACGTGCTCGACGTCCCGGTGGTGCGGCCGCTGGCCTCCGAGACGGTGTCCCTGGGCGCCGCCTACGCGGCCGGCCTGGCGGTGGGCTACTGGCCGGACCTGGAGGACCTGCGCCACAACTGGCACCGGGCCGCCCAGTGGCTCCCGTCCATGGACCCCGGCGTCCGCACCACCGAATACGGCAACTGGCGCCGGGCCGTCGAACGCACCTTCGACTGGATCCAGCCCGCTTGACGCCGGCACCATCATCGTCGGTATGCCGATGATCCGATCCTGGTGGGGCCGGCCGGTGCCCCGCCGCGTCAAGGCGGTGTCAGCCGGGCAGCTCAGCTCGCTGATCGCCTACGCGCAGCCACGGTTCAGCCGGCAGGCCCGGTCCGTCGAACTCGAGGACCGGCTCACGTACTTCCTCATCCCGACGGCCGTGCACACCACGCCGGAACAAGCCTGGATCTGCCGGGTCGTCGCGGTCGACCTCGAGGCGGACCGGCCCCACCTCAGCTACGACCGGCTGGAGGTGGAGACCGGCCGGTTCGCCCGGCTCCCGAAGGCGAGCAGGACCCAGCAGGACCAGCTGCTGCACTGGCTCGCCCACACCGCCGGCCGCTGAAATTGCCGTGGACCTCGTCGTCCGCGGGCCCGTAGGTTGTCCACCATGCGTGGTGAGGACCTGGCCGGGTTGGCCCGCACAATCGTGTCAGCGGATGCCGCAGAGCGCGAAGCCGGCGCGGAGCACGCGAGTGACTGGGCGCGATTCTTCGACGACCAGGAGGCGGGCACGGTATACCGGCTTCTGGCCCTCATGGCGTCGATCGAACCGTCGGACCGGGCGCGTGAAGCGCAACTGCACGCCATCGGCGAGATCAGTGGCTGGTCCGTGCCGGACGCTGCGGCAATTGCCCCACTTTTCAGGCGTCCTCCCGAGGGCCTGGACGACCAGGACCGCGACTATCTCGCGGAGCTGGGTGTCCTGCCGCCCGGTGACGATGACTGATTCCGGGCGGGTTGGGTACGGACAGTGCAGGACGGCACCAGGCTCGTCCCGGACTTCCATCAGGAGCTCGGCATGTTGTTCAACCTAATCAGGCGTTACGTCATCATGGCGGTCGCGATCCCGCTCGCGGCGTTCGGCGCCCGCAAGCTCAGCGACGCGGTCGAGGCCCGGCGCGGCCCGAGCCGGGGCACCCGGATGCTGCGCAAGGGCGCGGACACCCTGCAAGGCCGTTTCGGCCGGCAGAAGAAGCAGCGCCGGTTCTCGTTCGGCCGCTGACCCGGGTCGCCCCGGCCCACCGCCCCGGGCCGCGTTCATCCACTCGCGGCCTTCCGCCCTGGCCCGTCCTCGTCCGCCTGGGCTCGTCCGCCTGGGCTCGTCCGCCTGGGCTCGTCCGCCTGGGCTCGTCCGCCTGGGCTCGTCCGCCTGGGCTCGTCCGCCTAGGCTCGTCCGCCTGCGCTCGGCCGCTCGCGCCTGCGCTCGGCCGCTCGCGCCTGCGCTCGGCCGCTCGCGCCTGCGCTCGGCCGCCTGCGTTCACCCGCCTGCCCGCGTCCATCTGCTTGCGCTCTTCCGTCGAGGTCCACGCACTCGTGCGCAACCGTTCGCCCTCATCCACCGGTGGTCTGTCGCGGCTCGCGGTGATGGGTTTCCCCGATTCTCAGGCCCGGCGCAGGACTACCGCGACGCCGGTGCGGGTGTAGTGGGCCTCGGCGCGGTAGCCCGGGGTGGTCACGGTCACGTGGGTGAAGCGGCCGGTGACACGGTGCGCGGTCAGAATCTGGATCACGGTGCCGGTGCGCGCTGACGGGGCCTTGATCTCCAGGGCGCTGCCGTGGCCGAGTACGGCGGTGCCGTCGACGGTGATCGGGCCGGCCGGGGCCAGGGTGCCGCCCTGTTGGCGGTAGTCGCCGTGCAGGTGCAGGGTGGTCGCCGTGCGCAGCGTGCCGCCGGTGAGCATGACCGGGCCGGTGCCGAGGGCGGTACGTGAGTCGGCACTCAGGATACCGGCGGTCACGGTCGTGCCACCCCGGTAGCTGTTGGTGCCGTCCAGGACGAGGGTGCCGGCTCCGGCCTTGACCAGCCCGCCGCGGCCGCCGATGTCGTTGCGCCAGGTGTCCGTGGTGGTGCCGTCCATCGTGACGTGCACGTCGCGGTCGAATGCGCCGTAGCCGTCGGCCGCGGCGAACAGGTCGAGGCGGCCCCAGTTCTCCGGGCCGTCGAGCAGCGGGTAGCCGGCCGGCAGGGCCGTGGTGCGCAGGACCTCGCGGCGCTGGGCCGCGGTCAGGTACGGCTGGCGTGTCTCCAGCAGCACTTCGGCGCCCTGCGGGACGGTCATCGCCGTGGCTGCGCGACCGCGGGGCAGACCGTACGTGAGTCGAGACTCGACTTTGCGGCGATTGGCGCGGCGGTCCGCGTACGCGTCGGCGACAGCGGTGGGGGTATCTTTGCGCTGGAGCTGCCGGGCCTGTTCGCGGGCCGCGGCCTTGAGGTCGGCGTTGGCCGGGTCGTTGAGGGCCGCCGCGGCCAGGGCTGTCGCCATGATGCGGCCGCCGATCACGTCCACGGCTGAGTGCATGCCCGCGATGATCCGGGTGTCGCTCAGGTCGAAGGCGGCGGTGACCAGCTCCTGGAAGCGCTCCGGGAACGCGTACGCGAAAGCCAGCGCGGCCAGGTGGAAAGCGTTCGTGTGGCCGCTGGGGAAACCGCCGTCGTCGGCCGGGGTGAGGCTGCGCTGGCGCAGCAGCGTGGGGACGACGCTGACCTCGGAGTCGTAGACCGGGTAGCCGAGCGCGTCGACCTCACCGGTGGGGACGACCTCGCTGCGGTTGTTCATCCGCCAGGGGCGCGGGTACTGGAACGCCGCCTTGGCCGGGTTGCCCGACGCGAACGGGCCCCGCACCGTGTTCACCAGCGTGACCACCGCGCCGAGCGTCGCCGAGTCCGGTGAGCCGGCGCCCACCGCGGAACCGGCCGGCGCGCCCGCGGGGACGGTGTCGCTGATCGTGGTCGCCGGGGTGGTCGCCGGGGCGGTGGTGATGCTGGTGACGGCGAGGGCCTGCGCCTTGTAGGCGGCGGCGAGCGGGCCGAGGCCGGCGATCACGGCGTAGCTCTGGTGCTGGCGGTCCTGGACGAACGCCCGGTCGGCCTGCTGCTGGGTGCGGTTGCGGGTGACCTTGACGGAGTAGCGGATGTTCGCCCGCAGGACGGCTTCGTCGAGCACGGTGCCGGTGTCCCAGGTGGAGCCGGTGTGCCAGAGGCGCTGCATGCCGGACAGGATCCGTACGACCGCGTTGGTCTCGGCCGTCAGGTTCGCCATCACGTTCGTCCGGTAATCCGTGACGAACGACGGCGCGAGGGCCGGAGCTGCGAAGGCCGGAGCTGCGAGGGCCGGTGTTGCGAGGGCCGGTGTTGCGAGGGCCGGTGTTGCGAGGGCTGGTGTTGCGAGGGCTGGGGCGGCGGAGGCGGCGACGGCGGCGCGCAGCAGGGAACGGCGGGTCAGGGCGGGCGAGGTGGTCACCCGGCCAAGATCGTCAGTCGCGGCGACCGCTCGGCGACACGGGTACGGCCGGGGTGTGAACGCTCGCCGAACGGCGCCCGGCACGGCGCCCGGCATGGCGCCCAGCATGGCGCCCGGCATGGCGCTGGGCGCGGCGCTGGGCACGGCGCTGGGCACGGCGCTGATAGCTTGCGGGGATGGGTGATCACGGCATCGATCTGAGTGTTCCCGGCGAGCCGTTCGTGATCTTCGCGCGTTCCGATGACGCGTCGTTCCACGGCGGGGGTAGCGAAGGCGGCGGAGACGGCGGAGGCGGTGCGGGCAGCGACGGTGGGGTCGTGGTGCGTCTTGCTGCCGAGGCCCTGACGGACAAGGGGCGGCTGTTCCGGGAGTTCGCCCGGGAGCTGCGGTTTCCGTCGTATTTCGGGCACAACTGGGACGCCCTGGTCGACTGTCTCGGTGATCTGCACCCGCATTTCGACGGGGCCTGGCCCTCCCTGGTGCTGATCGAGAGCGCGGATGTCGTGGTCGTGACCGACCACTTCGCGCTGCTCGTCGACGTGCTGTGCGACGGGGCGTGGCAGGCCAACCTGCAGCTCGACGCGGACGACGAGCCGAACGGCCGGGAGTCGTACCCGCTGCGCTTCGTGTTCCTGATGGACCGGTTCGATCCGGGTCTGATCACTCGCAGGCTGCGATCGCGACCTCAGCTGGTCGTCAGCGAGTCGGTGGGTCGCCTGCTGGTGACCAGCAATCCGAACGCGGGCTGACGGGCGGGGTGTGAACGCTCGTGGAAGTCCGCCCGGCGCGGCCCGGGCCGCTCTAACCTCCGGACATGGAGATCGATCTCGATGCGGCGCAGGACGTGCCGGCACCCGCCCGGCGCCGGGGCCGGCTCGCCGTGTTGCTCATTGCCGCGGTGGTGGCCGGCGCGCTGGGTGGCTGGACGGTGGGGTTCCGGGCCGGGGAGAAGGCCGCGGCGGGTGGGGCGGTGGCGCTGACCGGGGTCGAGGTGCGCCCGGACGGTGAGCAGATGCGGTTGCGCTGGCTGATCGTGAACTTCAGCCACCGTGACGCCCGGCTGGCCGAGGTGCGGGTGTCCGGGAAGGACGTCCCCGACGCCACCGGTGCGGTCCCGGGCCGGACCGTCACCGAGTTCTCCACGACGGTGGGCTGCGAGTCGAGCGATCTTCCGCAGCTCAACGTCGGTGTGGTCGACGGGGACGGCGAGTCGCAGAGCATGGGTGGCATGCCCGATCTGGGGATGTGGACGGCGTTGTGCTCCGCCTGAGAGCCGGAGGGCGAGGACTAGCATCTGTCACCGTGCTGGAATCACTGAGATCCGTCGATCCCTCCGTCCTCGGTGCGTACCGGCTGCTCGGCCGCCTCGGCGCCGGCGGGATGGGCACCGTGTACCTGGCCGAGGCCCCGGGCGGCGGGCGGGTCGCGGTCAAGTGTGTGCGGCCCGAGTTCGCCGCGGAGCCGGAGTTCCGGGGCCGGTTCCAGCGGGAGATCGAGCGGGCCCGGCAGGTGCCGGCGTTCTGCACGGCCGAGGTGCTCGACGCCGATGTCCGCGGTGAGCTGCCCTACCTGGTCACCGAGTTCGTGGACGGGCCGGCGCTGAGCCGGGTCGTGCGGGCCGACGGGCCGATGCGGCCGGGGAACCTGCACGCGCTGGCGCTCGGGGTGGCCGGGGCGCTGACCGCGATCCACGGTGCCGGGGTGGTGCACCGGGACCTGAAGCCCGGCAACGTGCTGCTGGCGCTGGGCAGTCCGAAGGTCATCGATTTCGGCATCGCCCGCGCGTTCGAGGAGGGGACCCGGCACACTCACACCGGGCAGATGATCGGCACGGTCGAGTACATGGCGCCCGAGCGGTTCGACGGGCGGGCCCGGGACGCGGGGGCTCCGGCGGACGTGTTCGCGTGGGGTGCGGTCATCGCGTACGCGGCGACCGGGCGCTCGCCGTTCGGGTCCGGTTCGCCGACGGCGACCGCGGCGCGGATCCTCACCGGGGAGCCGGATCTCGGGTCGCTGTCCGGCCCGCTGCGCGACCTGGTGGCCCGGGCGCTGAGCAAGGAGCCGGCCGACCGTCCGTCCGCGGCGCAGCTCGTGCAGGGGCTGCTGGTCACCCCGGGTGCCCCGGGGGTGCCGGCGTCGGACACCGACCGGGAGGGCGCGGCCCGGGTGCTGCAGCAGGCGGTCCACGACGGGCATCTGGGCCTCGACGAGTACGACGGCCGGGTGCGGCAGGCGTTCGGCGCCCGTACCCACCGCACCCTGGGCAACGCCGTCGCCGACCTCCCGCAGGAGGACCGTGTCGCGGTGCCGCCGGAGCACAGACCGCCGATCCGGTACGGCCCGATCGAGCGCGGTCTGCGGGCGAGCGGCCGGGGGCTGGGCCGGGCCGCGCTGTTCTGCGCCCCGGCCGGTGTGCTGGGCTTCGCCGCGGCCTGGGTCGTCCCGGACTACACCCCTGGTGTGGTGGGGGTGACCCTGCTCGCGTCCGGCGTCAGGAGCATCATCCGGGCGGAGCGACGCCGCTACAACAAGTAGCGGAGACCGGTAGCGGAGACCGGTAGCGGAGACCGGTAACGGTCAGATGAACGCGCTCAGCCCGGTCACCGCGCGGCCGACGATCATGGTGTTGATCTCGCGGGTGCCCTCGTACGAGTAGAGCGCCTCGGCGTCGGCGACGTAGCGGCCGATGTCGTAGTCGAGGACGATGCCGTTGCCGGCCAGGATCTCGCGGGCCCAGCCGACCACCTCGCGCATCCGGGTTGTCGTGTACGCCTTGGCCAGCGCCGAGTGCTCGTCCTTGAACTCGCCGGCGTCCTGGAGCTGGGCCAGGCGCACACACATGCCCAGCGCGCCGGTCACGTTGCCCAGCATCCGTACCAGAAGGTCCTGGACCAGCTGGAACTTGCCGATCGGGCGACCGAACTGCTCGCGTTCCTTGGCGTAGTCGAGGGCGATCTCGTACGCGGCGAGCATCACCCCGACCGCCTCCCAGGCCACCCCGCTGCGGGTGGCCCGCAGCACCTTCGACGTGTCCTTGAACGTGCGCGCGTTCCCGAGCCGGTTCGCGGCCGGGACGACGCAGTCCGTGAGCGTGATGTCGGCGTTCTGGACGATCCGCAGCGCGATCTTGTTCTCGATCTTCGTGGCGGTGAAACCGGGGGTGTCCTTCTCCACGACGAAGCCCTTGACCTGGTCGTCGGCGAGGTCGCGGGCCCAGACCACGGTGAGGTCGGCGAACGTCGCGTTGCCGATCCAGCGCTTCGCGCCGTTGAGCACCCAGGTGTCGCCGTCCTGGCGGGCCGTGGTGCGCAGGCCGGCCGCGACGTCGGAGCCGCCGGTCGGTTCGGTCAGCGCGAACGCGCCGATCTGCTCGAACGTGCGCATCGCCGGCAGCCACCGTTCCTGCTGCTCGGGGGAGCCGCAGGTGGTGATGCTGCCCATGGCCAGGCCGGCGTGCACGCCGTAGAACGTGGCCATCGAAGCGTCGGCGCGGGCCATCTCCAGCGCGAGCCAGCCGGACAGCAGATTCGACTGCGGCGCGCCCGCGATCCCCAGGTCGGCGAAGCCTTTGACCAGCTCGAACGGGAACTCGGCGCGGGCCCAGTAGTCGTTCGCGAGCGGCGTCACCTGCGTGGTCAGGAAGTCCCTGACGCGTGCGACGACACCGGCCTCGTCGGGGGAGAGCAGGTCCTGGAATCGGTAGAGGTCACCCATGAGCATGGGAGCGTCTTACCCTCTTACTAGACTTCGATTCCATGCTCACCATGCAGGACGCGCTCGCCCGGCTCACCGCGTACTGGACCGACCAGGGTTGTCTGGTCGTCCAGCCGATGAACACCGAGGTCGGTGCCGGCACCCTCAACCCCGCCACCTTCCTGCGGGTGCTGGGCCCGGAGCCGTGGCGCGTGGTCTATCCGGAGCCGTCCGTGCGGCCCGACGACTCCCGTTACGGCGAGAACCCGAACCGGCTCCAGACCCACACCCAGCTGCAGGTGATCCTCAAGCCCGACCCGGGCAACTCGCAGGAGCTCTACCTGGGCAGTCTCGCCGCGCTCGGCATCGACGTGGCCGCGCACGACGTGCGCTTCGTCGAGGACAACTGGGCCGCGCCGGCGATGGGCGCGTGGGGGCTGGGCTGGGAGGTCTGGCTCGACGGGCTGGAGATCACCCAGTTCACGTACTTCCAGCAGGCCGGCGGCATCAACCTCGACCCGGTCAGCGTGGAGATCACGTACGGCATCGAGCGCATCATCATGGCGTTGCAGGGCGTCACCCACTTCAAGGACATCGAGTACGCCAAGGGTGTCAGCTACGGCGAGGTGTTCGGCCAGGGCGAGTACGAGATGTCCCGTTACTACCTCGACGACGCCGACGTCGCGGTCAACCGGGAGCTGCTCGAGCTGTACGCCGCCGAGGCCCAGCGCCTGATCGACGCCGGACTGCCGGTGCCCGCCCACACGTACGTGCTCAAGTGCTCCCACGCGTTCAACGTGCTCGACTCCCGGGGTGCCGTCTCCACCGCCGACCGGGCCGCCGAGTTCGCCCGGATGCGCCGGCTCGCCGGGGAGGTCGCCAAGCTCTGGGTGGCCCGCCGCGACGAGGAGGGCCACCCGCTGGGCCTGTCCGAGCCGCTGCCCGAGGCGATCGCCGCCGCACCCACGGACGCGCACGGCGACACGCCCCGCACGCTCGTGGTCGAGATCGGTACCGAGGAGCTGCCGCCGTCCGAGGCGCGCTCCGCCCGTACCCATCTGCTGAAGGAGCTGACCGCCCAGCTCGCGCAGACCCGCCTGGCGCACGGCGACCTGCGGGTGCACGCCACACCGCGGCGCCTGATCGCGGTGGTCACCGACGTGGCCGCCCGCGAGCAGGACTACACCCAGACCGTCAAGGGACCGAAGACCACCGCCCCGGACAAGGCGAAAGAGGGCTTCGCGCGCTCCCAGGGCGTGGCCCTGGAGTCGCTGGAGACCGCCGACGTCAACGGCGTACCCCATCTGGTGGTCAGCAAGCATGTCGCCGGCGGCACCGCGGCGGCCGTGCTCGGACCGCTGCTCGCGAAGACCGTCGGCGGCCTGCGCGCGGCCAAGAACATGCGCTGGAACGACCCCAAGCTGTCGTTCACCCGGCCGATCCGCTGGCTGGTCGCGCTGTGGGGCGACGACGTCGTGCCGGTCGCGGTGGGCGCGCTCACCTCCGGCCGGGAGACCCGGGTGCTGCGCACCGCCGCCGAGCCGGTGCTCAGCGTCGCGTCGGCGGAGACGTTCATGGAGACCATCGCGATCAACGGCATCGTGGCCGACCCCGACGACCGGCGCGAGCTGATCGTCTCCGGCGCCCAGGAACTCGCCTACGGTGAGGGCAGCGTCGACGTCTCCGGCGAGAGCGCTCTGATCGACCAGATCAGCTACCTGGTGGAACAGCCGACCCCGCTGCTGGGCCGCTTCGACGAACGCTATCTGGAGCTGCCGGCCGAGGTCCTGACCACGGTCATGCGCAAACACCAGAGATACCTTCCGGTACGCGGTGAGCACGGCGCACTGCTCCCCATGTTCATCACCGTGGCGAACGGCCCGGTCGACGTCGACCTGGTGCGCTCCGGCAACGAGGCGGTGCTGCGGGCCCGTTACGAGGACGCGGCGTTCTTCTACCGGGCCGACCGGGGCACCCCGGTCGCCGACATGCGCGACAAGCTGCAGCGCCTCACGTTCACCGACAAGCTCGGCTCGATGGCCGACCGCGCGGACCGCATCGACTCACTGACCGCCCAGCTGGCCCCGGCCGCCGGGGTGGAAGGGGCCGACGCCCGGGTCGCCGACCGCGCCGGTGACCTGGTCAAGTTCGACCTGGGCTCCCAGCTCGTCACCGAGATGACCAGCCTGGCCGGGGTCATGGCCCGCGACTACGCCCTCAACGCGGGCGAGTCCGAGGCGGTCGCCCGCGCCGTCTACGAGACCGAGCTGCCCCGCGGTGCCGGCGGTGAGCTGCCCGGGTCCGTACCCGGCGCGCTGCTGTCCATGGCCGACCGCCTGGACCTGGTCGCGGGCCTCGCGGCGACGGTGGGCCTGCCGACCGGCAGCAGCGACCCGTTCGCGGTCCGCCGGGCCGTCCTGGGCCTGCTCGCGGTCCACCGGCACCACCCGGACCTGGCCGCACTCAGCCTGTTCGACGGTCTGACCTGGGCCGCGTCGTTGCAGCCGGTCGAGGTCACGCAGGCCGTCCTGGCCGACATCCGCGAGTTCCTGACCCGCCGTCTCGAGCAGGCCTTCACCGAGGAGGGTCATCCGGTCGACCGGGTCCGCGCGGTCCTGCCGCACGCGGCCCGCCCGTCGGTCGCCGACAAGCTGCTGGCCAGGCTCGGCCGGCTCGTCACGGACAAGGACTTCCGCGACCTCGCCGAGGCCATCCAGCGGGCCCGGCGGATCGTCCCGGAGGGCACCCCGGCCACGTACGACGCCACGGCGCTGAAGGAGCCGGCCGAGCTGGCCCTGCACGAGGCCGTCGTGGCGGTGCGGGCCAAGCTCGAGGGCGCCCCCGACCTGGGGCTGTTCACGGCGCTGGCGGCCCCGGTCACCGCGCCGGTGCACCGCTTCTTCGACGACGTCTTCGTGATGGACGAGGACCGTACCGTCCGGGCGGCCCGTCTCGGTCTGCTGGCCACCGTCCGTGATCTCGGCGACGGCCTGCTCGACTGGCCGCAGCTGCGTCTCTGACGCGTCCGCTCCAGGCGTGGTAGCCGCGGCTACCACGCCTGGACGAGGTGCCCACCGGCGCCGGGGACTACCGTGATGATCATGTGGTGGCGGGGAGTGACGCGCCGGCATCCCGTGCGGGCCGACGCGATCCTGGCCGGCGTCATGGTCGTGCCGGGGGTCGGCACGGCGTGGGAACCGACCTGGACCACCGCGCTCGTCTCGGCCATCGCGTTCGTCGCGGTCACCCTGCGCAGCCTGTGGCCGGTCGTGGTGACCGTCGTCACGGCGGTGGTGTCCGCGGTGGTCGTCCAGGTCACCGCCGAGCAGCAGCCGTTGCTGCTGCTGGCCGTCGCGGTGGTCGCCTACCGGCTGGCGACGCTGGCCGGCCGGCGGACCACCTGGCTGGTCGCCGGCGGCTCCACGCTGCTGATGTATCTCGCGGACGCACTGGGCGCCCACGCGAGGCTGCTGAGCTCGGAGAGCTTCGGTGTCATCGCGTTCCTCGGCATGGTGACCGCGATCGGGGACGCCACCCGCAGCCGCCGCGCGTACATCGCCGCGGTCGAGGAACGGGCCCGCCGCGCCGAGCAGGACCGTGACGAGGAGGCCCAGCGCCGGGTGATCCAGGAACGGCTGCGGATCGCCCGGGAGCTGCACGACGTGGTCGCCCACCACATCGCCGTCATCAACGTGCAGACCGGCGTGGCGAACCACCTGCTCGACCGCCGTCCCGAGGGGGTGCGGCCGGCGCTGGGACACATCCACGACGCCTGCGACACCGTGCTCGGCGAGCTCGCCTCGATCGTCGGGGTGCTGCGCCAGGACGACGACCCCGATTTCGGCACCGAACCGATCTCCGGCCTGGACCGCCTCCCGGCGCTGGTCACGTCGCTGACCGCGGCGGGGCTCGAGGTGCGGCACCGGCAGGACGGCGACGCCCGGGACCTGCCCGCGGTGGTGGACCTCGCGGCGTACCGGATCGTGCAGGAAGCCCTGACCAACGCGCACAAGTACGGCACCGGCAGCGCCGAGCTCGTCATCGGGTACGGCCCGGACACGCTGAGCATCGACGTGGTCAACGCGGTCGCGGACACCCGGGCACCGACCCGCTCCGGGTTCGGCATCCTCGGCATGACCGAGCGGGTCGCCGCCACCCACGGCACGCTGACCACCCGGGCCACCCCCGACGGCCGGTTCTGTGTGCACGCCGAACTGCCCGTCCCGACCGTCTCCCGCCCGGAGGACCCCGCATGACGATCCGTGTCCTGCTCGCCGACGACCAGGCGCTCATCCGGGCCGGTTACCGGCAGATCCTGGAGGTCGAGGACGACATCGAGGTGGTGGGCGAGGCGGTCGACGGCCGGGAGGCGGTGGACCTGGCCCGGCGTACCCGCGCCGACGTCGTGCTCATGGACGTGCGGATGCCCGGGACCGACGGCATCGAGGCGACCCGCCGGATCGCCGCGGACGAGGACCTCGCCGGGGTCCGGATCCTGGTGCTGACCACGTTCGAGAACGACGACAACGTGCTGCTCGCGCTGCGGGCCGGCGCGAGCGGGTTCCTCGGCAAGAACTTCGCCCCGCAGGAGCTGATCGACGCGGTGCGGACCGTCGCCGCCGGTGACGCGCTGCTGTCAGCGCAGGCGACCCGGGAGCTCATCAGTCACGTCCGCGACCGCCAGCACGAGGACGTACCGACCCCGGCGGCCGCGTTCGGGCTGCTCACCGACCGCGAGCGCGAGGTCGCCGTGCTGGCCGCGCACGGACTGTCCAACGATGCCATCGCCGAGCGGCTGTTCGTCTCGCCGCTGACCGCGAAGACCCACGTCAACCACGCGATGGCCAAGCTCGGGGCCCGCGACCGCGCCCAGCTCGTCGTCCTCGCGTACCAGAACGGCCTGGTCCGGCCCGGCGACGTGCTACCGCCGCTGAAGTAGTCCGCATCGCTGCTCCGGGATGACGCCGGCGACCGCGCCCTTGCGAAGACTCGCTGCCATGTTGTTCTTGTCGCGCATCAGTGTCATCAACCGGAAGTTGGTGGCGTTCCTTTCCGTGCTCGTGGTCGCCCTGGGGGTCTACGCCACCCTGGCGGTCAAGCAGCAGTTGCTGCCGGACCTGTCCTTCCCCGCCGTCACCGTGGTGGTGCCCTATCCCGGCGCCGCGCCCGAGGTGGTCGAGCAACAGGTGGTCCTGCCGATCGAGGACGCGCTCAAGGGCCTCGACGGCGTCGAGGACTACCGTTCGACGTCGGCGCAGGGCTCGGCGACGGTGTCACTGACGTTCGACTACGCGGTCGACCTCGACGCCGCCGCCGGCGCGGTCCGGCAGGCCCTCGCCCAGCTCGCGCCGCGGCTGCCCGGCGGCGTCGACCCGCAGGTGGCGACCGGATCGCTCGCCGACCTGCCGACCATGACGCTGGCCGCGACCGGCGACGGCGACCAGCGGCAGCTCGGGGTGCGGCTCGCCACCGGTGTCGTGCCCGCGCTGCGGGCCGTGGACGGCGTCAACGAGGTCACCCTCTCCGGCACCCGCGACCAGCTGATCACGGTCACCCCGCGGGACGGGATCCCGGCCGCCGCGGTCACCGCCGCGCTCGCGTCCCTGGGCGGCACGTCCTCGGCCGGTTCCATCAGCTCCGACGGCAAGGACGTGAGCCTGGCGGTCGGCCGGGAGGTCACCTCGCTCGCCCAGATCGAGGACCTGTGGGTCACACCCGGTCCGGTCCGGCTGGGGGACGTCGCGTCGGTGCGGCTGACCGACGCGCCCGCCACCTCCATCACCCGCACGAACGGCCGGCCCAGCCTCGGCATCACGATCACCATGACGCACGACGGCAGCGCCTCGTCGATCTCCGACGAGGTCCGCGACCTGCTCCCGGAACTGACCGCCCCGCTGGGTGACGGCGCCGCGCTGACCGTGGTCTCCGACAACGGCCCCGCGGTCCAGCAGGCCGTCCACGGGCTGCTGGAGGAAGGCCTGCTCGGCCTCGCCATGGCGGTCCTGGTGATCGTGCTGTTCCTGCGCTCGATCCGCTCGACGATCGTCACCGCCGTGTCGATCCCGCTGTCGCTGCTGATCGCACTCATCGCGGTCTGGCAGCGCGACTACTCGCTCAACCTGCTCACCCTCGGCGCGCTGACCCTGGCGGTGGGCCGCGTCGTCGACGACTCCATCGTGGTCCTGGAGAACATCAAACGCCATCTCGGGTACGGCGAACCGCGCGACCGGGCCATCCTCACCGCCGTGCGCGAGGTGTCCACCGCGGTGATCGCCTCCACCCTCACCACGGTCGCCGTCTTCCTGCCCATCGGCCTCGTCGGCGGGTTGATCGGCGAGTTGTTCAGCCCGTTCGCCATCACCGTCACCGTCGCGATGCTGGCCTCGCTGCTGGTCTCGCTCACCGTGGTGCCGGCCCTGGCCTACTGGTTCCTGCGCGGCCCGGCCGCCACCGAGGCGGTGTCACCGGACGACGAACGCGACGGCTTCCTGCAGCGCCGGTACCTCCCGGTGATCACCTGGTCGGTGCACCACCGCAAGACCGTGCTCGGGTCGGCGGCCGTGCTGCTCGCGCTCACCGCGCTGATGTTCACCGGGCTCAAGACCAGCTTTTTGGGCGACGCGGAGCAGACGAGCCTCGGCATCACCCAGACGCTGCCGGCGGGCACCGGCCTGGACACCACCGACGCCGCGGTGGCCCGCGCCGAGCAGGTGATCGACGGGGTCGACGGCGTCACGTCCTATCAGGTGCGGATCAGCGGGGCCGTCGCGTCGTACACGCTGACCCTGGATCCTGATTTCTCCCAGGAGACCCTGCGGGAGCGGCTGGAGGCGGTTCCCGGTGACATCGTCGTGGCCGCCGCGGGTGTCGCGGGCAGCAACATCCAGGTGTCGGTCCAGGCTCCCGACGACGCGACGCTGCGGGCGGCGACCGACCAGGTGCGCCAGGCCGTCGCCGGGGTGCCCGAGGTCACCGACGTGCGCAGCGACCTGGGCGAGAGCTCGCCGCGGATCAGCGTCGTCACCAGGGGCGAGCAGGCCGCCCGCCGTGGGCTCACCGACGAGGCGATCCTCGCCGTGTTGCGCCAGGCCGTCGCCGGGACCACGGTCCGGTCGGTGACCGTCGACGGGACCCCGCACGACATCGTGGTCCGGACCGGCGGCACCGCCCCGGACAGCCTCGCCGCGGTCCGGGCCCTCCCGGTGCCGGTGACCGGCGGCGACGTCCGGCTCGACCAGGTCGCCACGGTCACCCTGAGCGCGTCCCCGGCCGAGCGCACCCGCGTCGACGGCCACCGGGTCACGACCGTCACCGCCACCCCGGCGGGCGACGACACCGGTGCCGCGAGCACGGCCGTCACCGGCGCGGTCTCGGCGCTGCGGCTGCCGGCCGGCGCCACGTACACGATCGGTGGTGTCACGGCCGACCAGGACGAGGCGTTCAACGGCCTGATCCTGGCCATGGCCGCCGCGATCGCGCTGGTGTTCCTCGTGCTGGTGGCGGTGTTCCGCAGCATCCGGCAGACCCTGATCCTGCTGGTGTCGGTGCCGTTCGCGCTGGTCGGCGCCGTCGCGCTGCTGCTGGTCACCGGCACCCCGCTCGGTCTCGCGGCGCTCATCGGCATCCTGATGCTGATCGGCATCGTGGTCACCAACGCGATCGTGCTGATGGACCTGATCAACCAGTACCGTGAGCGCGGCCTGCCGGTGGCCGAGGCGGTCGTCGAGGGCGGCCTGCGGCGGCTCCGGCCGATCCTGATGACCGCGCTCGCGACCATCTTCGCGCTGCTCCCGATGGGGCTCGGCATCACCGGGGCCGGCGGTTTCATCTCCCAGCCGCTCGCCGTGGTGGTGATCGGCGGCCTGGTCAGCTCGACCGCGCTGACCCTGGTCCTGATCCCGGTCCTCTACACGATGGTCGAGACCCGCCGCTCCGGCCGGCCCGTCCCCGCTGTCCCCGAGCCGGACCTGGTCACCGCGCGCTGACGCGTGGATCCCGCGCGGGTGGCCCCACGGCGGGCTGCCCGCGCGCGGCGTCGTAGTCGCGCTGCCGGGCGCCGATCTCGTCGGCGTGCTCGAGCGTCCAGGCGTACAGGTGGGAGAACGGCTCGCGCAGCGACTCCCCGAGCGGTGTCAGCGAATATTCCACCCCGACCGGCGAGGTCGGCAGCACCCGGCGCTCGATCATGCCGTTGCGCTCCAGCCGGCGCAGGGTCTGGGTGAGCACGCGCTGTGTCACGCCCTGCAGCCGCCGCTTGATCTCGTTGAACCGACGTGGCTCCACCAGCACCGTCATGATCATCAGCGACCACTTGTCGGCGATCTGGTCGAGGATCGGGCGGCTGGGGCAGTCCGCGCTGAAAACCCACTCCGGGTCGCCGGGGTCGATCACGCTCAGTATCCTCCAGGATCCTTGATATGCCGGAAGTGCGTTATTGACGGCCTCCGGCGATCACTCAACGATAGGTATACATCAGATACCTAGCTCCCTGGAGTGATCGTCGTGGTTCAGCCCGCCTTCGCCACCCTGCGCGTCACGCGCGACCGCGGTGTCGTCACCGTCGTGCTCGACAACCCGCCCGTCAACGTGCTCAGCCTGCCGATGATGGCCGAGCTGATGACGCTGCTGGCCGCGCTGCGTGACGACGACACCGCCCGGGTCGTCGTGTTCGAGAGCGCCGACCCGGAATTCTTCATCGCCCACGTCGACATGACCCTCGTCGACGACGCGGACGCCGTCGCCGACCCGACCGCCGGGGCCCCGGACGGGCTCAACGTCTTCCAGGCGCTCGGCGAGGCCGTCCGTACCCTGCCGCAGGTGACCGTCGTCAAGCTGGCCGGGCTGGCCCGCGGCGGCGGTGCCGAGTTCGTCACGGCGGCCGATCTGAGCTTCGCGGCGATCGGCCGGGCCGGGCTCGGCCAGATGGAGGCGCTCGGCGGCATCGTGCCCGGTGGCGGCGGCACGCAGTACCTACTGCACCGCACCGGCCGCAACCGCGCCCTGGAGATCGTCCTCGGCGCGGACCTGTTCGACGCCGGGACCGCGGAACGCTACGGCTGGGTCAATCGCGCGCTGCCGGCCGAGGAGCTCGACGCGTTCGTCGACCGGATCGCCCACCACATCGCCGGCCTGCCGGACGGCACGATCGCCGCCGCCAAGCACGCGCTGCCACCCGCGGACCTGGCCGCCGGGATGCTCCGCGAGCACGAGGCCTGGGCCGGCCAGTTCGCCCGGCCGGCCGCGGTGCGGCTGCTCCGCGGTGCCCTCGCGGCCGGCGCGCAGACCCGCGACGGCGAACGCCACCTGGAGGAACTGCTGCGCTCGGTGGCCGGCTGAGAGATCCTTCCGTGTCGGTGTCACCGAACGGCCGGCCCGGCACGTCAGCAACAGCAGTGGCCACCGACACGGAAGGACGGCCGTGACCGAGGACCTGAGGGCGCTGATGCGGTCGGAACTGAACGACGAACGTCCACCACCGCTGGGCGACCTGGTGGCGACGGCGATGCGGGACGGCCGGCGGATCACCCGCAACCGCCGCCTCGCCATGACCGGCGCGGCCGTCGCGGTGCTGGGCGTGGTCGCCGGTGGCGGGGCGCTCGCGTGGCCGTCCACCACGCCCGGCCCGGAACCGGTCGCCCCGGCCGCGTCGGCCCCGGTCACGCGCCCCACGGTCACGCCCGCCCCGGCCACGCCGCCCACGGCCGCGCCCACCAGGTCGGTGACCGTCTCCACCGCACCGGCGCCGGTGGCCTCCACGTGGTCGGCGCCGGTCGTCGGTAAGCGCGTCCCCGGCAAGCTGCTCAAGGCCACCCCGCAGGCGGTGCTCGAACTGCTCACCCAGCTGCTGCCGAAGGGCCGGACCTCCGCACCGGCCGCCAACGCCGACGACGGTCTGTTCGCGCAGGTCCACCTGGACACCGGGAACGGGCCCGGGCTGATCCGGGTCCGGCTCGACGCGGTCGCCGAGCGCAAGATCAGACCGGGCACCGTGGACATCGAGACGTCCGAGGGCTCCGGCGACTGCACCCGCAGCATGACCGTGACCGCCTGGTACCCGGACGGTGGGCGCCTGCGGATGGACGTCGCCACCTGCCTGGCCGACGGGACCAGACGGACGCCGCCGGCGCTCACCCGCGACGACGCGGTGGCGGTCGTGTCCGACGCCCGCTGGGGCCTGGCGATGGACGCCGAGCTGGTCACGGTGGGGGCCAAACACTTCGCCGACGTCCCGCGGACCGCGAGGTGAGCCCGCGATGACCGACGACTTCGAGACGTTCGCCCGCGCCTCCGCCGAACGGCTGCGGACCACCGCGTTCATGCTGTGCCGCGACTGGCACCTCGCCCAGGACCTCACCCAGACCACCCTGACCAAGGTGTACGTGAGCTGGCGCAAGGTCTCCCAGGCAGACAACCCGGTGGCGTACGCGCAGAAGATCCTGTTCCGTGCCTACCTCGACCACCGCCGCCTGCGCAGCTCCACCGAGACGGTCACCGCGGAGTTCGAGGAGATCGCCCGCAGCGCCAGCCCGGACCTGCGCCTGACCATGCTGGAGGCACTGGCGCAGCTGTCCCCCCGCGACCGGGCGATCGTCATCCTGCGCTACTTCGAGGACTACACCGTGGGCCAGACCGCGGAGGTCCTGAACCTGCCCGACAGCGTGGTCAAGACCCAGACCCGGCGCGCCCTGGCCAAGCTCCGCGAACTCCTGACCCCCGACCACATGGCCCTGTTCGCCTGAGAGCTTTCGGTAGATTGGGGTCCCGATCAGCACCGGCGGAGGGCGGCACCGACATGGCAGCACGACTGCAGGTCCCCGGGAATTCCCCCGATCCCGCGGCGGTGCTCGCCTCCGCCCGGGAGATCCTGGCCGGCCGGGACATCCTGTCGATCGCCACGCTTTCGCCGGAGCTGGGGCCGCACGCCAATCAGGCGTTCTTCGCCGTCGACGCCGACCTGACCCTGTGGTTCGTCAGCGAACGGACGACCCGGCACAGCCGCAACATCAGCGCCGACCCCCGTACGGCCGCATCGGTCTTTCTCGACCCGCCGGTGTACGGCGAGGGTCTGCGTGGAGTGCAGCTGCGGGGACCGGCGCGCGAAGCCGGGCCGGAGGAGCGTCCGGCGGCGCTGGCCGTCCTGCGGGACCGGTTCCCGGCGTTCGCCGAGGCCCCTCACGTGCGGGAGGGTTTCCTGGCGGGGGAATTGCCGGCGACGTTCTACCGGATCGACGTCGCGGAGCTCACCGTTCTCGACGAACCACGTTTCGGGCGCCGCGTCTACGTCCCCGCGACCGTCCTTCGCCCCTGACGCCCCGGCCGGTCTCAGTCCGCGTCGATCTCGGGAACGTCCACATTGGTGAAGACGGCGAGGCTGTCCGCGGGATCGAGTTCCTCGGCGAGCCGCTGGAGGTGGACGAGCGGATCCTCGTCGGCCGGCAGGGTGCCGGCCCGCAGCCGGAGCAGCCAATCCGGCGTGCCGAACGGCTCGGGCATCAGCTCACCTCTATTTGTGTAGCCCATCTTTCCGGCGCGCCCTAGTCTAAACCGCACCCGAACAGTCCTGGTTGGCATCAGGGAGGGCGCATGAGCGCTACCGGCAAGCGGGTGCGGCTGGCCCGGATGTTCCGGCGCGGGCGGCTCGTCATGATCCCCTTCGACGACGACCTGATCAACGGCCCGTTCGAGGGCCTGATCGATCCCCTGGGGCGGATCCGGGAGACCGCCGGTCACGCCGACGCGATCCTCGGTTACCGCCGGCTGTCCGAGCTCTGCGCGCGCGAGGGTGTCACGGTCCCGTTCGTGCGCAACCTCAGCGGCAGCACCGTGCACCGTGACCACACGCGCAAGGTGCTGGTCGGCACCGTGGAGGCGGCCCTGCGCGACGGCTGCGACGCGGTGGCGGTGCACGTCAACATCTCGTCGGCGTTCGAGTCGTCGATGCTCGGTGCGCTCGGCGTCATCGGTGAGGAGTGCGACCGCTCGGGGATGCCGCTGGTGGCCATCATGTATCCCCGGCGCGAGGAGAACGGCCGCGACGACAATTACCTCGAGCTCAGGAAGCAGGACAACCCGGCGTACGTGAGACTTGTCCGGCATTGCGTCCGGGTAGGGGTCGAACTCGGGGCCGATCTGGTGAAGACGCAGTACACCGGTGACCTGGAGGGCTTCGCGTCGGTCGTCGACGCGGCCATGGGCGTGCCGGTGATCATCGCGGGTGGTCCCAAGGTGTCCGTCGAGGACGCCCTGGACAATGCTCATGGAGCGATCCGGGCCGGGGCCGCGGGTGTCTGCTTCGGACGTAACTCCTACAACCGGACCGACCCCGCGAGGTTCGTCCGGTCGCTCTCGGCGGTGGTCCACGACGGCCGGCCTCCGCGCCGGCTCGACGAGATCGACAGCCCGGTCGATGCGGCGACCTGAGTCGTGGACGGCCGGTGCGGTGCCGTCCGCGCTCGGCACCGCCGCGGTGGCCCTGCTGTGGGGCACGAGCGGGGCTTTCGTACGGTTCCTGGACCTCCCCGCCGCGGAGATCGCCTGCTTGCGTGCCGCGCTCGGGGCCGTCGCGGTGAGCGCCTGGCTCGTTCTCCGGAACCGGTCCTTCCGCATGTCCCTGCCCCGGGCCGGCCTCCGCGCGCTGCTGATCTCCGGCGTCCTGCTCGCGGTCCACTGGCTGACGTTCGTCATGGCCCTGCAACGTGCCCCGATCGGGACCGTCCTGACCGGCATCTACCTGGCTCCGATCGTGGTGGCCGCGCTCGCCCGGCGCACCCTGGGCGAGCGGGTCAGCGGGACGACGCTGCTGACCACCGTCGCCGCCGTCGCGGGCAGCGCCCTCGTGCTGCGCCCCGGGGAGACCGGTGGATGGACGGGAGTGGCGACGATCCTCGTCTCCGCGCTGACCTACGCGGGTTCGATCCTCGCCGGCAAGAAGGCGCTCCGGACGTCCGCACCCCTGGTCGTGGCGTCCGGTCAGCTCGGGGTCACCGCGATCGTCCTCGCCCCGCTGCTGCTCATCGACGTCGAGCCGCTCTCCGTCGCCGCCGCCGGGGCCCTGCTGCTGCTCGGTGTCGTCTACAGTGCCGTAGCGATGGTGGTCTATCTGGTGTCGCTGCGGGGGATCTCCGCGACGTCCTCCGCGATCCTGCTCTGCCTCGAACCGGTGGCGGGCTTCGGCACCGGATGGGCTCTTTTCGGTGAACGGCCGCATCCGTTGACCGTCGTGGGCGCGCTGACGGTACTCGCCGCGGGCACACTGGTCACCGTCGGGACAACCCGGGCGGACGCCTCCCGGGCACCGCATCCGCCGCGACAAAGGGGTTCCACATGACACTGTCCGGGCAGGTAGCGCTCGTCACCGGGTCCTCGCGGGGGATCGGCCGCGCCGTCGCCGCCGCCCTGGCCGCCAGGGGTGCGCGGGTGGTGGTCAACTCGCGTACCGACCCGGCCGAGGGCGAGGCCGTGGTCCAGGAGATCATCCGGGCCGGGGGCGACGCCGCGTACGTGCGGGCCGACGTCGCCGTCGAGGATCAGGTGGAGACGCTGTTCGACCGGGCCGAGACCCTCTTCGGGCCGGTCGGCATCCTGGTCAACAACGCCGGCGTCACCGAGAGCATGCCGTTCGCGGAGACGACCGCCGACTACTGGCAGCGTTCGATGAACGTGAATTTCCTGTCGACGGTGCTGTGTTCCCGGCGGGCGGCGGCCGCGATGGCCGGCCGTGGCGGGACCATCATCAACACGTCCTCGATCCGCGGCTTCGACGCGAACGGGCGGGAGGGGATCATGGGCTATTCGGCCGCCAAGGCCGCGCTGAACAATTTCACCCGGACGCTGGCGAAGGAACTCGCCCCGCAGGTCCGGGTCAACGCGGTGGCGCCGGGGTTCGTCGCGACCTCGTACATGGACCGGGTGAGCGAGGAGCAGAAGCGGCAATGGCTGGACGTCATCCCGCTGCGGCGCTTCATCACCGCTGAGGAGATCGCCGGGGTGTTCGTCTTCCTCGCCGAGACGCCGTTCCTGACCGGCACGATCATCAACGCCGACGCGGGATTCACTCTCGGCCGGGGCTGATGTGACCAGAAAAGTCTTCATCTCGTACCAGCGGGATTCCGCCGACATCGCGCTGCGCCTGCACGACGACCTCACCGGGGCCGGGTACGTCACCTGGCTCGACACCGCGCGCATCCAGCACACCGATCGGTGGGCGGTCGCCGTCGACCAGGCGCTGCGCGAAGCCGACTGCATGGTGCTGCTGCTCACCGCGGCGGCCGGCGAATCCGTCGAGGTGTTCAACGAATGGTTCTACTTCTACAAGAACCGCAAACCGCTGCACATCATCCGGCTCGACGGCGCCCCCATGCATTACCAGCTCCTGCCCTTCCAGCGACTCGAATGGTCCGGCCGGCTCGACGGCGCCTGGCCGGCACTGGTGGCGGAACTGCTGACCCGGCTCCGGCTCGCCCCCGACCGGCGGCCACCGTCGCCGCCGGACGCCGTCGTCACGACGCCCCTCGCCCCGGCGAGAAACGTGAACGGCTCGCTGTACGCGGTCCTGCACGCGCTGCGCAATCCCGGCGAGCCGGTGGCACTGCGGCCCGAACAGCTCCGCGAGATCCAGGTCCACAAAGCGCGCGACCTGCTGGACTACTACGTCGCCTGCTACGCGCGCTGGTGCGGACCGCAATACCAGCTGGATCGCCGGTTCGTGCGCCTGACGCTGGTGTACGACGAGGGCACCGCCTCCCCGGACCGGTGGGTCACGATGCCCAGCACCCGCGAGAGCGACGACCTCGACGACATCCTCGACCATTCCAGCTCGTTCGCGTACGTCCTGCTCGGCGCACCGGGATCGGGTAAGACGACACTGTTGCGGCGGCTGGAGATGGACGTCGCGAGCCGGGCTGTCACCGGCGGCAGCCCGGAGCCGGTGGTCCCGTTCAGCGTCTCGCTGGCCGAGTTCGGGCTCGGTCAGGCCGGCCAGATCCCGGACCCGCTGCAATGGCTGACGCAGCGATGGGCGGCACGCAACCCCCTGCTGCCGCCGTTGCAGCGGTTCCTGGCCGAAGGCCGGGTGCTGCTGCTCGTCGACGGGCTGAACGAGATCGCGCACTTCGACGCCGCCGACCTGCGCCGGCGGATCGACGCCTGGCGGGCGTTCCTGTACGAGCAGATCCGCGACATCGCCGGCAACCGCGCCGTCTTCACCTGCCGCACCCTGGACTACGGCGCGATGCTGAGCACTAAGGACGTCGGCGTCCCGCACATCCGCCTCGCGCCCATGTCCCGGGAGCAGGTGATCTCGTACCTCGATCTGCATCTTCCCGAGCACGGTGAACTCGCCCGGAGCACGCTGCTCCGCGACGCGCACACGATGTCTCTCTACCGGACCCCGTACATGATGCGCCTGCTGGTGAGCCAGGTGCGGGCGATCGGTACCGTCCCGGTCGGCCGGGCCGACGCGTTCACCACCATGATCCGCGAGCTGCTGCGCCGGGAGATCCTCGCCGGGAACCAGCGCCTGGCCGACCCCGAACTGCTGACCGAACGTGAACAGCGGCGGTTGCGCGACGGGGTGAAGGACCCCCTGTGGCTGCCCGACGGGGGCCAGTTCATCCCCGCCCTCACCCGGCTCGCGTATCAGATGCAGACGACCAGGCCCGGGCAGGACAAGGGCACGGTCGCGGTGGACTACCGCACCGCGGTCGCCCTGCTCAACGGTCTGGCCCGGCTCGCGGAGGCCACCCTGCTCGTCGGTTTCGACACCGGCATCCTCGACGAGCACGAGGAGACGATCCGCTTCTTCCACCAGCTCCTGCAGGAGTTCTTCGCCGCCCGTCAGCTCAGCGCCGACCCCGACCTGCGGCACCTCGCGGTCGACACCCGAGCCGGGAACGTCGTACCCCCGCTCGAGACCCAGCTGGGCCACCTCGCCGCCGGTGAACCGCTCCCGCCGCTGGCGACGACCGGGTGGGAGGAGACCGCCGTCATGGCCGCCGCCGTGGCCGCGGATCCGGACGCCTTCGTGCTGCAGATCCTCGAGGTCAACCCGGCGCTCGCCGGTCGCTGCGCCGCCGCCGGTGACGTGCGGTGCTCCGACGAGGTGCGCCGGGCGGTCGCCGGGCGGCTGCTGGCCGGGCTCGACGATCGGGGCGAGGACCTCCGGGCCCGGATCGCGTACGGCCGGGTGCTGGGCGGGCTTCCCGATGCCCGCTTCGACCGGGCCGAGGGACGGTACGGCGCGGCCGCGCTGCCACGTTTCGTCACGGTCGCGGCGGGACGGCACCGCATCGGCGCCGACGACACGCCGTACCAGCTGGAGCGACCCGCCCACGAGGTCGAGCTGCCGGCCTTCGAGATCGCCGTCACGCCGGTGACCAACGCCGAGTACGCACTGTTCGTCGCCGCCGGCGGATACCAGGACGACCGCTGGTGGCGCACCGCGTCCGCCCGGAGCTGGCTCGCGGGCGACGGTCTCCTCGACCGGATCGCCGAGGAGTGGATCAAGAAGCGGGACAACCTCCGGCGCCGGCCCCGCCTGCCGGTGGACATGCTCGCCCGGGGCGCGGCGACGCTCGCGCAAGCGGTCGGCATGGTCAAGCTGACCAGCATGACGGATGAGCAGCTCCACCAGGCGCTCGCCGACGTCTACGGCCGCGGTGCCCCGCGCCGGCCCGGCTACTGGCACGACGACCGGCTCAACCACCCGTCGTGCCCGGTCGTCGGCGTCAGCGTGTACGAGGCCGAGGCCTACTGTTCCTGGCTGGCCGCCACGACGGGCACCGCCGTCCGGCTGCCCACCGAACACGAGTGGGAAGCGGCGGCCGGCCCGGCCCTCCCGTCCGAGCCCCGGTCGGCGAACACCTTCGAGCTGCACATCAGGACCACGACACCGGTGGGCGTCTTCCCCGGCGGGGTCAGCGCTCATGGCTGTCACGACATGGCCGGCAACGTGTTCGAGTGGACGGCGACCGAATACCAGCCGTACCCGTACCCGAATGCCCCGGACCGACCTGCCTCCGACCTGCCCGGGGCGCTGCGTATCTGCCGGGGCGGGTCCTGGCGGCACCACGGGATCCGGGCCCGGAGCGCCTACCGCGGCCGGGGGCACTGCTTCGTCCGCAACGACGACCTCGGATTCCGCCTCGCACGCTGAGCGCGGCCTCTTCTCCGGCCGACCCTTCTCTGGCGGCCCCTTCTCTGGCGGCCCTTTCTCTGGCGGCTGGGGTCAGGCGGCTCGGGGCAGGTGGGTGGGCAGGGTCAGGGTCACCCGGTCGAGGCGCTCGGCGTCCGGGGCGTAGCGGGCGTGCAGGGCGAAGTCGCCCAGCAGCCACCTGTCCCATGGGCCGTAGGTGTCGAGGAAACGGTCCCGCCAGGGGGCTCCGGTCTCGTCCGGGCGCCCGAGCATGGCCCAGATCCGCGAGCGCCGGGGGACGCTGCCCGCACCGCCGGGGATCGTCCCCTCGTACGGGATGAAGTCGTCCTCGCCGTGGAAGTGCAGCACGATCGTGGTGACCGTGCCGTGCGCGTCGGCGGCGAGCTCGACGCCGGCCGCCGGGGAGCGGTAGGCGCGCGAGAGGCCCGAGCCGACCGGGCCCGACGCGGGGACCAGGCGGTATTCCTGGCAGACGAGCTGCACCCGGGCCTCCAGTACGGACCGGCCGAGCAGCCAGGTCAACTCGGTGCGGCCGACCCGGCGGGGCTGGTGCGGCACCGGTCCGGCGTTGGGGCGCCGGGCCCGGCCCGGGGCGGCGAGGATCTCGTCCGAGCGGTCCTCAAGAATTCCCACGCCTCAACGGTAGGCCGCCCGCACGGCACACCTCAAGGGACGCGGTGATCCCGTACCGCCGGCCCGGGTGTGCGCCGGTTGACCTTCCGGCGTCGTTTGCCTTCCGGACATGGCGTCTTCGCCGTCGTGTCGCGCTGATCACCTGAACTTCAGGCCGGGGGTCCGGCGATGGTCGCCGGTCGTTCCCCGTGGAGGAAGATCGTGGCAGATCGCCGACAGGTGCTGCGGCTGGGCGCCCTCGCCGCCGGAGCACCGGCCGTCCTCGGGGTCACGGCGGCACCCGCGCTCGCCGGGGACCCGGGCCGCCACCGGCCCGGCGGCTCGCTGGTCGTCGGTCACCGTGGGGCGTCGGGCTACCGGCCCGAGCACACCCTGGCCTCGTACGAGCTGGCCGCCCGGATGGGCGCCGACTTCATGGAGCCCGACCTCGTCTCCACGAAGGACCACGTGCTCGTCGCCCGGCACGAGCCGGAGATCGGCGGCACCACCGACGTCGCGTCGCGGCCGGAGTTCGCGTCGCGCCGGCGCACCGTGCTGCTGGACGGCGTCTCGGTGACGGGGTGGTTCACCCACGACTTCACCCTCGCGGAGCTCAAGACGCTGCGCGCGACCGAGCGCATCCCGCAGGTCCGCCAGCACAACACGCTCTACGACGGGCTGTTCCAGGTGCCGACGTTCCAGGAGATCCTCGACCTGCGCAAGCGGCTGTCCAAGGAGCTCGACCGCGAGATCGGCGTGTTCCCGGAGACGAAGCACCCGACCTACTTCCGCCGCCTCGGCCTGGACCTCGAGACGCCGCTGGTGCAGGCGCTGCGCCGCAACGGCCTGGACCGGCACGAGGCCAAGGTGTTCGTGCAGTCGTTCGAGGCCGCGAACCTGGAACGCCTCCGCGAGGACCACAAAGTGAGAGTCCCACTCATTTTCCTCACGAGCGGGACCGGCGCACCGTTCGACGACCCGAGGACGTACGCCGAGTACCTGACCCCGGCGGGTCTGCGCCGGCTCGCCCGCTTCATCGACGGCATCGGCCCGGAGAAGAACCAGATCATCCCCCGCACCGCCGAGAACACGCTGGGCACGCCGACGACGCTGGTCGCCGACGCGCACGCGGCAGGCATCGCGGTCATGCCGTACACGTTCCGTGCGGAGAACCAGTTCCTCCCGGTGGAATACCGCGTCGGCACCGACCCGACGGCCTACGGCCGGGCGATCGACGAGCAGGTCACGTTCCTCAGGACCGGCCTGGACGGCCTGTTCACCGATCAGCCCGACATCGGGGTCCTGGCCCGGAGCGTCGCTTTCGCCCACGTCTGACAACTTCCCGGTACGCGGTCCCGGCGTCACCCCGATCCGAGCCGGTGGGCGAGTTCGGTGCGGGAGCGGACGCCGAGGCGCGCGTACGTGTTGCGAAGATGGTGGTCCACCGTCCTCGGACTGAGGAACATCTGCTGGGCGATCTCGCGGTTGGTGGCCCCGGCGGCGGCGAGCCGGGCGATGCGCTCCTGTTGCGCGGTCAGGCCGGTGCTGTCGGCCCGGCCGGGGCCACCGGCGGCCCGCAACTCCTCCCGCGCCTGCGCCGCCCACGGGCCGGCGCCCAGGGTGGTGAACGTGTCGGCGGCCTCGCGCAGGTGGTCGCGGGCGGCTCCCGGGCGGCGGTGGTGGCGCAGGTGGCGGCCGTACAGCAGCTGGGTGCGGGCCCGTGCGAAGCCGGCGTCGCCGTCGTCGTGGGCGGTCAGGGCCTCGCGGAACAGGTCGTCGGCGTCGCCCGGATCGTCCGCGAGCAGCGCCCGGCACCGGGCCCGCAGAGCCAGCCACGGTGCCTGGCCGGTGGCGGACGCCCACCGGTCGAACTGGTCCATGGCGCGCATCGCGTCGTCGCCCCGCGGGAGGTGCGCGATCGCCTCGACGAGATGCGGCGTCGCGGCGACCTGGAGAACCGCGTTGCCCCGGCCGGACGGTGTGACCACCATGCGGGTCAGGCGGGCGGCGGTGGCCTGGGGGCGGCCCTCGATCAGGTCCAGCAGCGACAGTGCCCATTCGCACAGCGCCCGGGCCTGACCGGGGCCGGTGCCGCTGTCGGTCGCACCGGACCGGCGTACCCGGTGCAGGGTGGTCGGCCGGTCCCCGTGCAGGGCCGCGACCACCGCGAGGATGCCGAAGTGGACCTCGGCCAGCGTCGGCTGGCCGGCCCGCGCCGCGGCCGCGACACCCTCGGTCGCGGCCTGCTCCGCCGCGCCGTGTTGACCGGTGGCGAGCCCGGCGAACGCGGCGGCCTCCAGGGCGCGGGGCAGGACGGCGGCCTCACCCCGTAGCCGGGCCGTCCGCACCGCCCGGTCGGCCAGGCGCCGGGCCTCGGCTCCCGCGCCGGCGAGGATGCCGGCGGTCGCCGCGCGGATGAGGTCGACGGGCCGGTCATGGTCCCGCCCGGCGGATCGGCCGACGGCCTGCTCTGTGGCGGGGTAGGCGGCGTGGCCAGGGCCTCGGCCCGCCTCGGTGGCTCCTCCGCCCGCCCGGTCTGCGGCTCGGTCTGCGGCTCGGTCCGCGGCTCGGTCTGTTGCCCGGCCGGTGGTTGGGCCGGTTGCGGGGCTGGACGGTGCGGGGCTGGACGGTGCGGGGCTGGACGGTGCGGGGCTGGACGGTGTGGGGTTGGACGGTGCGGGGCCGGAGGGTGTGGGGTTGGACGGTGTGGGGCTGGACGGTGTGGGGCCGGAGGGTGTGGGGCTGGACGGTGCGGGGTCGGACGGTGCGGGGCCGGAGGGTGTGGGGCCGGTCGGTGTGGGGCGGGCGATCGCGGCGCGGAGCCGGGCGATGCCGGTCCACGGGTCGTCGGCGTAGAGCGCGGTCAAGCCCGCCACGAGATGCTCGTCCGCGGTGACCGAGCCGGGCGGGCGCCCGGCGAGCACATGGCGAGCCGTCTCGATGTAACGCTCGTGGTCCCCGGCCCGGTGCACGACCTCGGTGGCGAGCAGCAGCGCGTCGAGGGCGGCACCGCGGTCCTCCGACGCGAGCTGGCCGGCGGCGGTGAGCAGGTCGTCCACCGCGGAACTGTCCGCGTGCACCGCCATCTCGGCGGCGAGGCCGCGCACCCGGACCTGGAGCCGGGGCTCGTGGGCGATCTCGCCGAGCAGCCCGCCGGCCTCGGCCGGATGCCCGGCGAGCCAGGCCTGCCGGGCCGCGGCGAGCAGCGTGTCCGCCCGCAGCCCGGGGTCGCCGGTCAGGCGCGCGGCATGGTGCAGGGCCGACGCGGCGGCCGGTGGGGCGGTGCGCACCGCGATCCGGCGCAGGGCAGCGGCGAGGTCCTCGTCCGGGCCGGTGGTGGCGCGGGCCCGGTGGAGCAGGGCCCGGGGGTCGTCCCCGGTGGTGCGGCCGGCCCGTGCCGCCCGGCGTCGCGCGGCCGGTGCGGCGGCCTGGATGACCGAACGTTTTTGCACAATGGGTGCATTAGCCATGTCGACAAGTGTCGATGCAAGCGGCGCGGGACGGAAGGCCGGTGATTTCACCGATGTGTCATTTCTGTTACGCGGTGAAGCTGCAGGCAGCCCCTTCGCCGGTGGCCCCCCGTCATCCGGGGCGGTCCCCGTCATCCGCGGCAACCCCGAATCCCTGGAGGTTCCATGCGCCGGATGTTCGCAGTCCTGATCGCCGTCGTGACCGCTCTGGTCGCCATCCCCGCCGCGCCCGCCCTCGCGGCCCCCGGCACCCCCGTCGTGTTCGTGCACGGCTACACCGGGAGCGCCTCGAACTGGACGACCGCCCTGTCGGTGTTCCGGGCCGGCGGCTACAGCAGCAGCGAGCTGTTCGCGTACGAGTACAACTCCTACGGCAACAACATCCAGAACGCCCAGGGCCTGGCAACGTACGTGAACCAGGTCCGCAGCCGCACCGGAGCGGCCAAGGTCGACATCGTCAACCACTCGATGGGCGGCCTGGTCACGCTCTGGTACGTCAAGCAGCTCGGCGGCGCGCAGTACGTCAACCACGTGGCGTCGCTGGCCGGCGCCAACCACGGCACCACGTACGCGAGTGCCTGCCTCGTCTACGTCACCTGCCAGCAGATGTACCCCGGCTCGTCGTTCATCACCACGCTCGGGGTGGGCGACGAGACTCCCGGCCCGACCGTGTACCGAACCTGGTACTCGCCGTGCGACGGAATCATCATCCCCTACACCAGCACCGCCCTGAGCGGGGCGACCAACACGTACGTGGCCTGTGAGACCCACATCGGCTACCTGACCGACACGTCCGTCCTGACCCAGGTCCGCAGCTACCTCGCAAGCTGAGTCACCACTCATCTTGTGCCGCACCGCCGATGTGATGCTTCATCGGCGGTGCGGAGCCCGGTGCTGGAACGCTCCACCTAGGACCTGGTCCCGGGCGGTAGGCCTCCGGCACCGAGCTGCCGCGTTCGCCGGCCCGCAGACACTTCCTCGCCGCGGCGCTCCATAAGAGGGGGTCCCCGGCGGCCGGGTTGTTGGTTAGGCTGTGGGGCATGACTGCCGGGTCGGCCTCAGGCCATCACCGAACAGGACGCCCGGCCCGGCTTTGAGCCGCTGTGGCCCGGCTTTGAGCCTGAGTGGCCCGGCTTTGAGCCTGAGTGGCCCGGTTTCGAGCCTGAGTGGCCGGGATCTGAGCGTGTGCCGCAGGTTCTCACGCCCGCGCCGCAGAGCCTTGCACCGGCACCGTCCTTGCTCGAGCCGGGGACCACCCGGCGCTCCCGTCCCCCGAGTCCCATCCGGATCCAGCAGGGAGCGAACCCATGGCGAACGACTACAACCAGAAGATCATCGACGAGTTCCGGTCGAACGAGGGCCGGGTGGGTGGCCCGTTCGAAGGCGCCCGGTTGATCCTGCTCACCACCACCGGTCGCCGCAGCGGCGAGCAGCGCACCAGCCCGCTCGGCCGGGTACGTACCGGCGACGGCCGCACGTTCGTCATCGCCTCGGCGGCGGGCGCGGACACCCATCCCGCCTGGTACCACAATCTCGTCGCCGACCCCCGGGTCACCGTCGAGGACGGCACCCGTACCTATGCAGCGACGGCCACCGTCCTGACCGGCGACGAACGGGACAAGGTCTTCGCCGAGGCGGCGGCCGCCAACCCGGGATGGGCCGAGTACCAGGCCGGCACCGCCCGGATCATCCCGGTCGTCGCACTGCAGGAGACGGCGTAGCGGCCGGGGGCGGCGGCGCGTTCCCGCGGGCGCGCGCCGCCGCCCCCGCCGACCTGCCCGGTCTGGCTCGGCCGGCGTGGTTGGGCGGGTGTCGGTTATGGGACATCCGGGGGCGGCCGGGGCCGGGTGCTGAGATCCTTTAGGGCATGACGGCGGTCGTGGGGCTGGTCGATGGTGGGCGGGTCTACATCGGTGGGGACAGTGCCGGGGTTTCCGGGCTGAGTCTCACCGTGCGGGCCGATGCCAAGGTCTTCCGCAAGGACAGGTACCTCTTCGGGTTCACCTCGTCGTTCCGGATGGGGCAGCTGCTGCGCTATTCGCTGGCGCTGCCCGCGCCCGCGGGTGACCTGGATGCTTTCATGTCGACCACGTTCGTCGACGCGCTGCGGGAGTGTCTGAAGGCCGGTGGGTGGGCCACGAAGGACAACGAGCGTGAGGAGGGCGGCACGTTCCTGGTGGGGGTCAAGGGAAAGCTTTTCACCCTGTACGACGACTACCAGGTGGCTCAGGCCGCTGACTCGTACGCCGCGGTCGGGTGTGGGGACCAGATCGCGCTGGGTGCGCTGTACGCCACCGCCGGTCTCGGGCTGAAGCCCAAGATCCGGGTGCTGCGGGCGCTCTGCGCGGCCGAGCGGTTCAGTGCCGGTGTGCGGGCGCCTTTTCTGTGCCTGAAGAATTGAGCCGTGGTCGCCGCGATCGAACTTCATCTGGATGTGGATGCCAACCGCCGGCTGCGGACGCTGTGGCGTGCGCTGGAGGCCGACGGGATCCCCACGATGGGTTCCCTGGACCGGCGGCACCGGCCGCACGTCTCGCTGGCCGCCTCGCGCAAGCTGTCGCCCGAGGACGTCGCCGGGGCTCTCGACGGCATGGTGGCCGGGCGGGGGCTGACGCTCGATCTCGACTTCGCCGGGCAGTTCGTCGGCCGGGTGCTGTGGCTGGGGGTGGTGCCCACGATCGAGCTGCTGGAGCATCATCGAGCCGTGCACGAGCGGCTGGCCGCGGCCGGGGTACCGGTGTGGGAGCAGTATCGTCCGGGCCGGTGGGTGCCGCACTGCACGGTGTCGTTGCGGGTGCCGAACCCGATGATGGCCGCGGCGCTCCGGCGGTGCCTGGAGATCCTGCCGTTGCGGGCCCATGTGGTCGGGGCCGCCGTCACCGATCATGCCAACGGTGTTGCCCACCCGCTGAGCTGACGGGACGATCCTGACATGGACGAGCTGCGCCGGGTCTACGACACCGTGGCGGTCGCGTACGACGAGCGACTCCGCGACGAGCTGGACCACAAACCGCTGGACCGGGCACTGCTGACCGCGACGGTGGAACTGGCCGGCACGGGACCGGCCGGCGGAGGGCCGGCCGGCAGGGGCACGGTCGCCGACGTGGGGTGCGGGCCGGGGCAGGTGACCCGGTTCCTGGCGGCGCTGCATCCGGACGTCGTCGGGGTGGATCTCTCGCCGGCGATGGTCGCGCTGGCCCGGGACCGTTCGCCGGACATCCCGTACCTGGTCGCGTCGATGCTGGAGCTGCCGGTCGGTGACGACGCGTGGTCCGGTGCCGTCGCGCTGTACTCGATCATCCACCTGGACCCGGTGCGGCGCCGGGCCGCTTTCCGGGAGCTCGCCCGGGTGCTGCGGCCGGAGGCTCCGCTGCTGATCGCGTTCCACACCGCGTCGAGCGAGGTGGCGACCGGCGGGACGCTGCACCTGACCTCGTGGTTCGGCGCCGACGTCACGGTGGACGTGCACTTCCTCGACCCGGTCGCGGTGCGGGCGGATCTCGGCGCGGCGGGTTTCGATGTCGTCGCCGAGATGTACCGGGAGGCCCTGGACCCGGAGGAATACCCGAGCCGCCGCGCCTACCTGCTGGCGAGAGCGGGCCGGGCATGAGCACCGCATCGACGTGGCTGCGTGGGCGCGACCCGGGACTGGCGGCGGTCCGGCGGGCGGCGCGGGTCACGCTGGTCGCCTGCGTGTGCTTCTACTTCTGCCGCTATGTAGTGGGCAGCGCGGCCATGGCTCCGTACGCGTTGTTCACGGTCATCGCCCTGGGTGTGCTCTCGCAGGTCCCCGGCGGGTCCCGGCAGCGGGCCCGGACGTTGCTGGCCGTGCTGCCCGTCGCGTGGGTGCTGGTCACGCTCGGCACGCTGCTGTCGGTGTCGACCTGGGCGGCCGTCGCGGGGATGTTCGTGCTCGGGTTCGCCGTCACGTTCGCCGGGGTCGGCGGGCCGCGGTTGACCGGGCTCGCCGCCGGGATGCAACTGCTCTACATCCTGCCCTGCTTCCCGCCGTACGATCCGGGGTCGCTCGGCTGGCGGCTCGCCGGGGTGACCCTGGCCGCGGTGCTGCTGGCCGGGGCGGAGCTCGTGCTCTGGCCGGTTCCCGAGCCGATGTCGTACCGGCGCCGGCTGGGGGACGCGGTCGACGCCCTCGCCCGGTGTCTCGACGCGATCGCCGATCGGTGGGCCGGGGACCCGCAGGGCCGGGACCGGCTGGCCGCGCTGCTGCCCGGCGCGACCGAGGCCAGTGACGCGTTGCGCCCGTCGCGGCTGCCGGCGGTCGACCGGCCGGCGTCGGCGGGGCGCCGCGACCGGGCGTTGAGTGCCGCCGCCGGGACCGCGCGTCTGGTGCTGGGCCGGGCCGTGGACCTGTTCTTCCTCGACGACCGGGACGCGGTGGGCCGGCCGGCCGCGTCGGCGCTGCTGCGGGAGACCGCGTCCTGTGCCGCCGCGGCCGCCGAGTGGTTGCGCGGTCGTGGTGAGCTGCCGGACACCGACCGGATCGCCGCGGCCCTGGTCCGGTTCCGGGCCGAGCGCGACGCCGTCGACCCGGACGGGATCGACCCGGACCGGCTGCGGCTGGGCGCGCTCGCGGTGGGCCTGGGGGAGTGGACGACGTCGCTCGTGACCGAGCTGCGCATCGTGGCCGGGGTGCCGCCGGAACCCCCGGCGCGGACCGGACCCTTCTGGTACGCGTACCGCGCGGCCCCCTGGCTGTGGTGGCACCGCCTGCGCGAGAACCTGACGCCGCGTTCCGTGTACTTCCAGGGTGCCCTGCGGCTGGCTGTCGCGCTGGCGGTGGCCCGGGTGCTCGCCGGGGAGCTGGACCTGTCGCACGGCTTCTGGGTGCTGCTGACCATCCTGACCGTGTTGCGGACGTCGGCGGCCGAGACCCGGTCGGCGTTGCGGCCGGCGCTGACCGGCACGGTGCTCGGGTCGGTGGTCGCGGCCGGCCTGCTCGTGGTGGGCGCCGACCCGGCCGTCTACGCGGTGGCGCTGCCGTTCGTGATGCTGGCCGGGTTCGCCGCCGGGCCGCTGCTCGGGCTCGGGTGGGCGCAGGGCCTGCTGACCGTCGTGATCGCGCTGGTCTTCGCGCAGGTGGCGCCGGTCGACTGGCACCTGGCCGAGGCCCGGGTGCTGGACGTGGGGGTGGGGGCCCTGGTCGGCGTGCTCATCGGGTTGTTCGCCTGGCCCCGTGGTGGTGCCGGCGAGCTGCACCGGGCGACCGCCAACTTCCTGGCCGGGTCCGCGGACGTGGTGCGGGAGACGGTCGCGGTGCTGTCGGACGCGGCCGCCCCGGGCGCCGCGCTGACCCGGGCGCGGGACGACGAGCAGCTCGCCGAGGCGTCGTACGCGTTGTACCAGAGCGAGCGGCACGCCCCGGCCGCCGTCGACTGGCAGGCCACGCTGATCGCGGGCAAACACGCGGTGCGCGGGGCGGAGGCGTTGCTGCGGGTGTGCCCGGCGGGCCGGCTGCTGACGTGCGCCGAGGTGCTGGACCGGGCCGCCGGGGACGTCGCCGGGCGCTTCGAGGCCACCGCCACCGCGGTCCGTGAGCACGACCGTGCGGCGCTGCGGCAGCCGCCGGACCGGGTTCCCGAGCTGCTGTGGCCGACCGATCTGGGCCGGGACCTGTATCACCTCGCCGACCTGCGGGCGTGGCTCGACGGGCTGCGCGACGACCTCGGCCGGGTCGCGGGCCGGCCCGAGCCCGCGCGCCCGGTGCCGGTCAACCTGGCTTGAGGGGCTGTTTTGGAGGTGGAGCCGGGCTGCGGCGAGGCCCAGCCGCCGTCTGGCCGCACGCCCAAATTGCCCAGATACAACACCGGTATCCGAGCAATTCCGGCGCACACCCAGACGACACCTGGACCGCGCCTCGCCCCGGCCCCACCTCCAAAACGGCCCCTAGGCGAGCTTGATCCCGCCGCCGGCACGTTTTGCCTGGTACATGGCACTGTCCGCGCCACGGATGAGGGCCGCGATGCCGGCCGCGTCGTCCGGGAACAGGGCGATGCCGATGCTGGCGCCGACGGCGATCTCGACGTCGTCGACGGCGAAGGACTCGCAGACCCGGGCGTGCAGGCGCTCGGCGATGGTGACCGCGGAGCTCGCGTCCGGGTTGCGGGTCAGCAGGATCGCGAACTCGTCACCGCCCAGGCGCGCGACGATGTCGTGGTCGCGTACCGATGCCTGCATGCGGTGACCGACGGCCTGCAGCAGGGCATCCCCGGCATGGTGACCGACGGTGTCGTTGACCCGTTTGAAGCCGTCGAGGTCGAGCAGCAGCAGCGCCATCCGCAGGCCGCCCGCGGTGGCGACGGCGAGCTCGTGCTCGGCGCGGTCCAGCAGGTGGCTGCGGTTGGCGAGACCGGTCAGCGCGTCGTGGTAGGCCTGCCGGGTCAGTTCCGCGACGTGCAGCTCCTCGGCCTGGCGCATCCGGGCACCGTCGATGATCAGCGCGCCTTCCAGGGCCATCTGCCGGGCCAGGGTGCGGTCTCGGCCGGTCCAGTGCCGGGGGCCGTCGGCGTCGCCGCAGATCGCCATGCCGACGGTCTCGCCGCCGGACATCAGCGGCATCGCGATCAGTGAGCGCAGGCCCATGGTGTGCGCGAAGCCGCCGGTACGGACCTCGGCGCGGGTGGTGTCGTCCATGAGCAGCGGTTCGCCGGTCTCCCGGGCGGTCCGCCAGACCGGGGACTCGTCGGCGAGCCGGCCGATCATGCGGCGGTGCAGTTCGTCGTTCATCTCGGGGCTGAGGCCGACCCCGCCCACGTAGCTGATCCGCCCGTCCGGGCCGACCAGGTGCACGGCCGCCCGGGTGGTGCGGAACGCGTCGCCGGTGGCGCGGGCCAGCAGCTGCCCCGCGTCCTCCACCGACTTCGCGGTGGTGCCCTTCTCGAACAGGGCGCGGATGGTGCTGGTGGCGTGCGCGGCGTCCTGGTGCTGGCGCTCGGCGGCGAGGACCTGCAGGGTGGCGGCGAGCTGGAGCGCGATGCCGGAGCTGACCTGGGGGAGCAGGTTGTCGAGACCGGTGCCGGTGAGCACGAGGACGCCGTGGGTCTGGCCGCCCATCCGCAGCCGGATCGCCGTGCGCTCGCCGCCGCGGACCGGGGGAGCGCCCGCCGCGACCCGGAAGACGCGGCCGGCGAACATGGGGTCGTTGGCCGCGACGGCTCCGCGGGCGGCGGCGAGTCGCAGGCTGCCGTCGTCGGGGTCGAGCGTGAAGACCGCGATGGCGAGCAGGCCGCAGGGTTCGCTGATGCGGCTCTCGATGAGTTCGAGGACGTTCTCCAGCGACGGGATGTCCCGGGTGGTGACCTCGACGAGGTCGTTCAACAATCGGAGCTGGCTGTCCGGCCCGGGCCATGGCGCAGCCACGGCGGTACCGCCGTCCGTATGCATATGGCTGCGCAAAGTCACGAGATCAAGCATCGGCAGCGCGACGGCGGGCTTGAGCATCCGGGCGGTGCGGGTCCGCGTGACCCGACGCATTACCGTTCCTCGGACGGGCAACCGCCAGCCCGGTCAGGACGAGAGGAAGTTCGGCCATGAAGGTGTGTGTCGTCGGAACCGGTTACGTGGGTCTCACCACCGGGGTCTGCCTGGCGTTCCTGGGGCACGATGTCACCTGCGTCGACCTCGACCAGGCCAAGGTCGACCTGCTCAGCGGCGGGCGTTCGCCGATCTACGAGCCGCACATGGAGGCCCTGCTCGGTGACGCGTCCGAGCGGCTGCGCTTCACCACCGACTACGGCAGTGCGGTCCCGGAGGCCGAGGTCGTCTTCATCGCGGTGCAGACGCCGTCGCTGCCGGACGGCAACCCGGACCTGACATATCTGCGGTCCGCGGCGGAAAGTGTCGGGCGTCACATCGGTGACGGGTTCACCGTCGTGGTGAACAAGTCGACCGTGCCGATCGGCAGCAGCAACTGGGTCGACTCGATCCTGCGGGAGTCGTTCGAGCGCACCCACGAGCGCCGCAGCGACGGGGAGTTCTCGGTCGCCTCGAACCCGGAGTTCCTGCGGCAGGGCGCGGCGATCCTCGACACGCTGTACCCCGACCGGGTCGTGGTCGGCTCGGACAACCCGCGCAGCCTCGACGTGCTCAACCGGCTGTACCGCACGCTGCTCAACCAGACGTTCACGCCGCCGACGTACCTGCCGCGCCCGGCCGAGATGGGCGCGGTGCCGATGGTCTCCAGCGACCTGGCGTCGGCCGAGCTGATCAAGTACGCGGCCAACGCGTTCCTGGCCCTGAAGATCAGCTTCGCGAACGAGATCGGCCAGCTGGCCGGCCGGGTCGGCGCCGACATCACCCAGGTGACCCGGGGCATCGGGCTGGACACCCGGATCGGCCCGCGCTTCCTGCAGCCCGGCATCGGCTGGGGTGGCTCGTGCTTCGGCAAGGACACCGCCGCGCTGATCGCCACCGCGGCCGACTACCACCACGAGATGCCGATCGTGACCGCCGCGCGCACGGTCAACCAGCTGCAGCGCCGCCTCGTGGTGGACCGGCTCCTCGAGGACCTGCGCATCCTCAAGGGCCGGCGGATCGGCCTGCTCGGGCTCGCGTTCAAGCCGGACACCGACGACATGCGGGACGCGCCGGCGCTGGACATCGCCCGGATGCTGCTCGACCGGGGCGCCCGGATCCGCCTGCACGACCCGGTCGCCGCCGAGCGCTTCCGCCGGGAGCAGCCCGACCTCGCGCAGTACCTCGCCGACGACGTCGAGGACGTGTTCGACGACAGCGACGCGGTCGTGCTGGTCACCGAGTGGTCGCAGTACCTCGACCTCGACTGGGGCAAGTTCGCCGGCACCATGCGCACACCGGTGATCCTCGACGGCCGCCACTGCCTCGACCCGGAGCGCCTGGCCCGCCTCGGCTACCGGTACCTGTCGGTCACCGGGTCGCGCTGATCCAGCACTCCGCGCCATAGCCGGACCAGGTTCGCGTCGACCGGGTAGTCCCAGCCGGGGCGGACCGCGCCGCCGGTGTGGAACGCCCGCACACCGGCGGTGAGCAGCGGCGCGACGTGGTGCTGCCGCAGCCCGCCCCCGACGAGCACGGGCGGGGTGCGGCCGGCCTCGCTGAGCAGCGTGCCCAGGCCGGCCTCGACGCCGCGCGGGCTGCCCGAGGTGAGCACGCCGTCGAGCCCGGGCAGGCCGTCGAGCGCGTCCCACACGGCGAACCGGTCGGCCGAGAAGTCGATCGCGCGGTGGAACGTCCACCGGCAGCCGTCGATCGCGGCGAGCACCGTCTCGACCGCCGCCCGGTCGACGGCCCCGGCATCGTCGAGGAAGCCCAGCACGAACTCGGTGGCCCCGGCGTCGCGCAACGCCCGGGCCGCTGTGGTCAGGGCGGGCGCGTCGCTCAGGGCGTACCCGTCGTCGGCTCGCAGCATGACGCGGACCGGGAGATCGACCGCCTGCCGGACCGCGACGAACGTCTCGACCGAGGGGGTGGTCCCGCCGGAGCGGATGTCGGCGACGAGCTCGAGCCGGTCGGCTCCGCCGTCCCGGGCGGCGGCCGCGTCGGTGGCGTTCAGGGCGATGATTTCCAAGATCGATTCCGGCACCCGGGCATCGTCGCATATCGGGCTGAGTGAGCGGGGCCACTCGATGCCCGTCGATGTGCTGATCAATGTTGGAACGTGTCGTGCCATCGACAAACTTCGCTCGTAATCTTGACGTTACCTGAGCAACCTTGTTGAAATGTGTGAGCTCCCCGGGTTGTTGAAGCAGCGCTCCGGATCCACTCCGGAGCGTCGATCAGCGCTGCCCACGTCACTTCCGCTCCGAAGGGACCTCGCGCATGACAGAACCCAGGACCAGCCGCCGATATCTGGCCGCGATAACCGCGGTGACCCTGGCCGCCGTCGGCGTGGCGGCCCCGTCGGACGCCGCCGCCGCGCCCGGGTGGCACAAAGGCGTTCCGCCGATCGCCACGCCGTGGACCGCCCAGGTGGGACCGTCGAACGCCCTCCCGGAATACCCGCGGCCGCAACTCGTCCGTGGCAAGTGGCAGAACCTCAACGGGGTGTGGGAGTTCGCCAAGGCCGACGTCGGCCAGGCCGTCCCCACCGGACAGTCGCTGGGCGAGCGCGTGCTCGTGCCGTACCCGATCGAGTCCGCGCTCTCCGGCATCCAGCGCCACGAGGACCGGATGTGGTACCGCCGGACGTTCACCGTCCCCGCCGGATGGCAGGTCGGCGCCGGTAAGCAGCGGCTCAAGCTGCACTTCGGAGCGGTCGACTACGACGCCAAGGTGTTCGTCAACGGCACCCAGGTCGCCACCCACCGCGGCGGATACGACGGCTTCGACATCGATGTCACCGACGCGCTGGCCGCCACGGGCCCGCAGGAACTCATCGTCTGGGCCGAGGACCTCACCGACGCCACCGGCCAGCCGATCGGCAAACAGCGCCGGGTCAGCGACCGGGGCATCTTCTACCAGGGCAGCTCCGGCATCTGGCAGACCGTCTGGATGGAACCCGTCGCCGCCGCCGGCATCACCGACCTCGGGCTCACCCCCGACCTGGCCGGCAAGGCGCTGCGGCTCACCGCGAACACCGATCAACAGCAGGGCCTGACGGTACGGGCGGTGGCACGCGAGAACGGCCGCGTGGTGGGCCGGGCCACCGGTGCCACGGGGGCCGAGTTCCGCGTACCCGTCCCGAAGGCCCGTCTCTGGAGCCCTGACGACCCCTTCCTGTACGACCTCGAGGTCACGCTGCTCAACGGCACCAAGGTCGTCGACACCGTCACGTCGTACTTCGGGATGCGCGAGATCGGCACGAAGAAGGGTGCGGACGGCAAGCTCCGGATCGCCCTCAACGGCACGATCACGTTCAACATGGCGACGCTGGACCAGGGCTTCTGGCCGGACGGGCTGAACACCGCCCCGACCGACGCCGGCCTCAAGTTCGACCTGCAGCAGCACAAGGTCATGGGCTTCAACGCGGTTCGCAAGCACATCAAGGTCGAACCCGACCGCTGGTACTACTGGGCCGACAAGCTGGGCCTGCTCGTCTGGCAGGACATGCCGGCCGCCAACACCGGCCCGATCCCGGTCGAGTGGCGTGAGCAGTTCGAGTCCGAGCTGCACGAGATCGTCCGCGAGCACCGCAGCTGGACCTCGATCATCGCCTGGGTGCCGTTCAACGAGGGCTGGGGGGAGTGGGACCGCGCCGCCACCGGCCGCATCGCCGACGCGGTGAAGGCCCAGGACCCGAGCCGCCTGGTCAACGCGCACAGCGGCGTGAACTGCTGCAACTCCAAGGGTGACTCCGGGCGCGGCGACGTGATCGACCACCACCAGTACCTCGGCCCGGCCACCCCGGCCCCGGACGCCACCCGCGTCTCGATCGACGGTGAGCACGGCGGCTTCGGCCTCAAGGTCTCCAACCACATGTGGTTCGGCGACGGGCAGGCGTACGAGATGGAACCCGACTCGGCGACGCTGACCCGCAAGTACGTCGAGAACCAGAAGGCCGTCATCGGCTCCGCGCGCTCGTGCGGCATCAGCGCGGCGATCTACACCCAGATCACCGACGTCGAGGGCGAGCTCAACGGCTTCTGGACGTACGACCGGCAGGTCCGCAAGATGGACTTCGCCCAGGTCCGGGCCGTCAACAAGGAGATCATCGCCAAGGCCGACGGCAGTGCCGGCAACACCCCGCAGCCGCCCCCGGGCACCCCGGGCCTGACCGGCGTCGCGGCGTACCCGTTCGAGGGCACGACCGAGGACGCCGCCGGTGACCACGACGCCACGCTGGTGGGTGGACCGGTGTACGGCGAGGGCCGCAACGGTGAGGGTCTGGTCCTCGACGGCTCCACCCAGTACGCGGACACCGGTGCGCCGGTCCTGAACACGGCGTCGGACTACACCGCGTCGGCCTGGGTGAAGCTCGACAAGGCCGACGGCACGTTCCAGACGGTGGTCAGTCAGGACGGCGCGAACACCAGCGACTTCTTCCTGCAGTACTCCGGCGCCGACCAGCGCTTCGCGATGAGCTTCGCTGGCGTCCGTGCCCTCGGCCCGGTCAAACCCGAGGTCGGCCGGTGGTACCACCTCGCCGGCGTCCGGGACTCGGTCAAGGGGGAGCTGCGCCTGTACGTCGACGGGGTCCAGGCCGGCGCGGTCAGTGCCTGCCAGCCGCAGGCCGCCCCGACCGGCACCACGGTCATCGGCCGGGGCAAGTACGGCGGCAACCCGGTCGACTACCTCGACGGCACGGTCGACCAGGTCCGCCTGTACGACCGGGCGCTGTCCGCCGCCGAGATCCAGCAGTTGTACGCCTCAGGGTCCTGACGCCTGAAGCGATGGTGCCGCCCGCGTGGCGGCACCATCGCCCGGGTCGCGGAGGCGGAGGCTCAGAGCGTCGCGGTGTCGATGACGAAGCGGTAGCGGACGTCCGAGCCTACGACACGGTCGTACGCGTCGTTGATCTGGCCGGCGGTGATCTTCTCGATCTCGGCACCGATGCCGTGCCCGGCGCAGAAGTCGAGCATCTCCTGGGTCTCGCGGATGCCGCCGATGGGGGAGCCCGAGTACGACCGCCGGTTGTTCAGCAGCGAGAACACGTTGAGCGACAGCGGCTTCTCCGGCGCCCCGACGTTGACCATCGTGCCGTCGACCGCGAGCAGCGAGAGGTACGCGTCCACGTCGATCGGGGCGCTGACCGTGTTGATGATCAGGTCGAACGTGCTGTTCAGCTGCTTGAACGTGTCGGGGTCACCGGTGGCGAAGTAGGCGTCCGCACCGAGGCGCAGGCCGTCCTCCCGCTTCTTGAGGGACTGGGACAGCACCGTGACGTCGGCTCCCAGGGCGTGCGCGATCTTGACGGCCACGTGACCGAGGCCACCGAGCCCGACGATCGCGACCTTCTTGCCGGGGCCGGCGTTCCAGTGCCGCAGCGGCGAGTACGTCGTGATGCCGGCGCAGAGCAGCGGCGCCGCCACGTCGAGCTCCAGGCTGTCGGGGATGCGGACCACGAAGCCCTCGGTGACCACGATGCTCTGCGAGTAGCCGCCCTGGGTCTGCTGCCCGTCCTTGCCGACACCGTTGTACGTGCCGATGTTGCCCTTGGCGCAGAACTGCTCGTCGCCACGCTTGCAGTACTCGCACTCGCCGCACGAGTCGACCATGCAGCCGACGCCGACCCGGTCGCCGACCGCGTACTTCGTCACGTCCGGGCCGACCTCGGCGACGACGCCGGCGATCTCGTGACCGACGACGATCGGGTACGGCGGCACCCCCCACTCGCTGCGCGCGGTGTGGATGTCCGAGTGGCAGATCCCGGCGTACCGGATGTCGATCCGGACGTCGAGCGGGCCGACGTCGCGGCGCTCGATGGTCGTCGGGGTCAGCGGTGCGGTGGCGGACGTCGCGGCGTAGGCCTTGGTACGGAAGCTCAAAACATCTCCTGTCCATATGTGACGCGGAGTTTCCAGTATCTGCCGGCTCCGGCGCCGCGAGGGAGAGTCTGCTGTTACCCCCATCGTCAGGGTTAGTGCCGGGCAAAAGGGGCACAACGTGAATCATTTGTTGCGCGGAATTTACGCCGGGTCGATGATGTGGCTCTATTGATCATGTTGCTCGTCCGGGAGGCGCCCTCATGCTGTCCGCGCTAGATCGCAGTCGTTCCGTGGCGCCGCCCGGGTTCAGTCGCTGGCTGATACCTCCGGCCGCACTCTCCGTACACCTGTGCATCGGCCAGGTCTACGCCACGAGCGTCTACAAGAACTCGTTCATCTCGCACTTCGACTCCAGCGCGACCGCGGTCGGCGTCATCTTCAGCATCGCGATCGTGATGCTGGGCCTGTCCGCGGCCGTCGGCGGGACCTGGGTCGAGCGCAACGGCCCGCGCAAGGCCATGTTCGTGTCCGCCTGCTTCTGGGCGGCCGGCTTCCTGGTGGCCGCGCTGGGCATCAGCACCAAGCAGCTCTGGCTGGTCTATTTCGGGTACGGCGTCCTCGGCGGCATCGGCCTGGGCATCGGCTACATCTCACCGGTCTCCACGCTGATCAAGTGGTTCCCGGACCGTCCCGGCCTGGCCACCGGCATGGCGATCATGGGCTTCGGCGGCGGCGCGCTGATCGCCAGCCCGCTGTCGCGCCAGCTGCTCTCCGCGTACGACTCCGGCTACGACCCGAACGTCGGCACCTCGGTCGCCTCGGGCGGCGCGCTGGTCTCGCTGTTCGTCACGCTCGGGATCGCGTACTTCGTGATCATGATGTTCGGCGTGACCAACATGCGGGTCCCGGCCGACGACTGGAAGCCCGAGGGCTTCGACCCGGCCTCGATCAAGGCCAAGCCGATGATCACCACGGCCAGCGTCTCCGCCGCGAACGCGATCCGGACCCGTACGTTCTGGCTGCTCTGGATCGTGCTGTTCTGTAACGTGACGGCCGGCATCGGCATCCTCGAGCAGGCCAGCCCGATGATCCAGGACTTCTTCCGGGGCACCGACGGCACCTCCGCCGTGGCGGTCGCGACCGCCGCCGGCTTCGTCGGGCTGCTGTCGCTGTTCAACATGGCCGGCCGGTTCGCCTGGTCGACGACCTCGGACATCATCGGGCGCAAGCGCATCTACATGGTCTATCTGGGCGTCGGCATGATCCTGTACGCGCTGCTGGCCGCCGTCGGGCACTCCGCGGTGGCGCTGTTCGTGCTGCTCGCCGGCGTGATCCTGTCCTTCTACGGCGGCGGTTTCGCGACCATCCCGGCGTACTTGCGCGACATGTTCGGCACCTTCCAGGTCGGTGCGATCCACGGCCGCCTGCTCACCGCCTGGTCGGCGGCGGGCGTGGTCGGGCCGCTGATCGTCAACGGCTTCCTCGACTCGCAGGGCAAGCCGGGCACGCTGACCTCGTCGGCGTACCAGCCCGCGCTGTTCACCATGGTCGGTGTGCTGGCCCTCGGCTTCATCGCCAACCTGCTGGTCAAGCCGGTGCCGGAGCGATACCACGAGCAGCCCGCGACGCAGAAGGAGGCGGTGGCGTGAAGACCACGACGGTTCGGTTGGTCCTGTCCTGGGCGCTGGTCACGGTGCTCCTGGGCTACGGCGTGATCCAGACGGGCATCACCGCGGCCAAGCTCTTCCAGTAACCTGCGGGAATGCCGGAGATCGGGTTACGCGCCGTCCACGCAGACGACCTGGACACGATCTTCGATCAGATGCGCGACCCGGTCGCGGTGCGGATGGCGGCGTTCACCGCCGACGACCCGGACGACCGGGCCGAGTTCGACGCCCACCAGCACCGGTTGGACACCTGGCCGGGGCTGGTGCGGCGGGCGATCACGGTGGACGGGGAGCTCGCCGGCACGGCGGCCGTCTTCGCGATCGACGGTGACACCGAGATCACGTACTGGCTGGCCCGGCGGTGGTGGGGCCGGGGCATCGCCACCGAGGCGGTGCGGATGCTCCTGCGCGAGGTGCCGGTGCGGCCGGTCATCGCGCGGGCGGCCAGCGACAACGCCGGGTCGCTGGCGGTGCTGCGCAAGGCCGGCTTCCGGGTGACCGGCACCGGCGTGCACTACGCGAACGCCCGCGGCGAGAAGATCGAAGAGACCGTGCTGACGCTGGAGTGATGGATGCCGGTGCCGCCACCCGTCGGGTGAAGACACCGGCATCCGGCCCCTCGGTAAAGATCAGGACTTCTTGAAGAAGCGGTAGACCGCCTTGTACGGGACCGCGGTGGTGTCGCCGGCCGCGCACGCCGTCGTGGGCGCGGTGCCGCCGGCCGTGTCGAGCCGCTGGATGAACGTGACGCCGCCGAAGACGCCCGTGCCCCGGGTGAGCTTCGCGGTGACCAGCAGCTGCGGGATGCTGTTCGGGGTCGCCGACGGCGCGGACACCGGCGCCGTGCCCTCGACCAGCGTGCCGTCCTCGTCCGACTCCCAGCTCGGGCCGCGGAAGTGCAGCGCGGTCGCCGGCCGCAGCGGCTTGAGGTTGAGCCCGGCCAGGGTCGCGGCCGGTTCGGTGAGCGTCCACGTGCCGGTGCCGCAGCCGTAGACCTGCACCCCCTTGGCCTTGAAGACCGAGGTGAGCACGTTCCCGGCGGGCGGCACGAGGGTGGCCGGCACCGTGGGGGCGCCGCCCAGGAAACTGTCGGCCGGCGCGAGCGCGGCCCGGGGTGCGGGGGTCTCCCCGGCGAACGAGGCGCCCGTGGTGACGGCGACCAGCGCGAGCGCCACCGCACCGACGCCGGCTGAGATCTTGACGGTCCTGGTGGTCATGGATCCTCCACAGTGGTGGTCGCGCCCGACCCACCCTAGGGCTACGGTGCGCGACGGTCTCTTAACTGCGCCTGAAGGTTTCCGCAGGTTTGCCGCAGGAATTCGTGGAGGAAGATCGCATGTCGCCGATGCCCGGCAACGGACGGTGAGTGCGGTGCGCCCCGCACGGGGACGCACCGCGGCGTTTCGGCCCGGTCCGGCGTTTCGGCCCGGCGTCAGCCCGGCGTTTCGGCCCGGCGTCGGCCCGGCCGGGTGGGCGGGTCCGGCTGCTATCGGGTGCGGTAGAAGCCGGTCGGTAGTTCGGCGGCCTCGGCGGCGGCGGTGCGCTGCCGGGTCCGCAGGCGCAGCAACAGCGCGACACCGATGAACACCAGTAGAGCGCCGACGATCAGGCCGGGCCCGAGCAGGCTCGGACCACCGCCCTGCGCCGAGGCCGGGGCGGCGTCGATGATGCCCGGTGACGAGGACGTCGGCGCGTCGTCGTCCGGGGTCTCCGCGGCGTCGTCGGCGTCCTCCACGCCGTCGGATTCCTCCGGCGACGGGCTGGGCGACGGTGACGCCGACTCCTGCGGGGACTCGGTGGCCGCCGGTTCCTGCCCGACGACCGGGCTCTGCCCCGTCGCCTCCTGCAGCAGGGTGCCGCCGGCGGTGAACGCCTGCGCCTGGAACAGGATGCGGCCGGTGTCGGCGTCCTCGTCGAAGCTCACCCGGTAACTGGCGGTGACCGTACTGCCGCGGCACAGCTGGCCCGGATCCACCCGTTCGTCGGTGATCCGGGCGGTGTTGTCCGCGTCCTGGCGGCGGGCCGCGAACTCGCCGTCGTTCTCGACCCGGGTCACCTTGACCTCGTCGAGGTCCGGGCCGTCCACCCGGATGAGCAGCGACCACCGTACTTTTATGCAGCGCCGCTTGTCCGTGCTCGCGACGACGGTCAGCGACCTGCTCTCGGCGCCCGCGCCGAAGGTGGCGGGCAGTTCGGTGATGGTCACGTCGAAACCCGGCTCGACCGCGGCGGCCCGGCCGGGAAGGGCCAAGATCGACCCCAGGACGGCGAGCGCGACAGCGATCAAGGCAGCGCGATGCCGCACAGCAATCAGATCCTCACGCAGTGTCGTTACTATGCCCCGCATGTGAGGTAGTTCGGCGCTGCGGCACGAAAGGTTCAGACGCGCCCGGGTGACACCCGCGATAGCACTTTATTTTTGTCTTAGGCCTGAGTTTCGGCATCGTATCTTCGCAGGTCAGCGCCCATGTCCCGGAAAGGTTGCCCGGACGGGCCGAAAATTGGTGTCAAAGATCTTCCCGAACGTTCATCCGATCCTGGCCCCGGCACGTAGATGGGGGAGGGCAGGGACCGGAGGCGACGCACCGTGAGGAAGGCAGGAGCAACCGGAACCGCCCGACAGTAACGAGCGCGGGGCATCCCCCACGGATGCCGGAGTCCTTCAACGCCCACGACGGACGCCTTACCGCTGCGGAGAACGAGGAGCTATGGCCCGGACGAAGACGAAAGAGCGAGCCACCAGTCGTGTGGACGTCGAAATGGGTGCTACCGGTGGCCGGACACCACCGTCGAAGCTCTCCATCGTGCTGCTGGGCACCAGCATCCTCGCGGTCATCTGGGCCGTGATGATGATGGTGCCGGCGGGGCGCGTCGCCTACGTCTACATCTTCTACTACTTCGAGTTCTACATGGGCGTGATCACGCTCGTGTCGCTCTCGATCACGATCATGGTCGGCCTGGTCTCCACCGACCGGCTCGTGCTCTCCATCCGGCAGCGGCTGCTGCTGCAGTCGACCCACCGGACCACCGGCGTGATCGCGGTCGTCGCGCTCTTCATCCACCTGTGGACCAAGCTCGCCATGGGCAAGATGCAGGCCATCGACATCTTCATCCCGTTCCTCAACCCCGGCAAGACGCTGTTCATCGGTTTCGGCACGATCTCCGCGTACGTGATGGTGCTGGTCATGTGGACCGGTATCGCCCGGGCCCGCTTCATCGGCCGCGGCAAGCCGTGGATGTGGCGCGGGATCCACAGCATCTCCTACCTGATGTGGCCGATCGCCATCCTGCACGGCCTGAACACCGGCCGCCCGGGTGCCGTGTTCGTCATCGTCGGTTACGTGCTCTGCGTGCTCGTGGTGCTGATCGGCCTCGCCGTGCGGATCGCCGTCAGCCTGAACCGCCGCAAGGACTTCGCCTCCCAGCAGGGCACCGCCGGCGGGGGTGGCACCGGTGGCATGAAGCCGGTCGGCTCGATCGCCGCCGCCGGTGGCCTCGGCAAGGGCCGGGGCCGCGGCCGCCGCGACGACGACGCGCTGGTCTCCGACCGGGGCAACGCCGTGCAGGCCTGGAAGCCCGCCGCGCCCCGCCCCGCCCCGGCCGCCGCCGCCCCGCCGGTCGCGGAAGCGCCGGCCCCCGCGCCGATGCCCGCCGCCGCCCCGGCCGAGGCCGCGCCGATGCCGGTCGGCGAGCGTGACGATCGCCGTCCGCGCCGCGACGACCCCTCCTCCACCCAGCGGTGGGAGTTCGAGGACGAGGACGACATGCCGGTGCGCCGGCCCCGTCAGCGCCGGCCGGTCGACGACGAGCGTTTCGACGAGCCGACCGGAGCGCTGTCGCGCCGGGCCCTTGACGAGGGGCTGCGCCGCTACGAGGACGAGGACGAGATGCCCGCGCCGCGCACCCGCCGGCGTGACGAGGGCTACGACGACGCGCCGCCGGCCCGGTCGCGCCGCGCCGAGCCCGAGTTCGACGACGAGCCGGCCCCGCGCCCCCGGGCCCGCCGCGACGTCGAGGACACGATGACCGGCTCGCGCAGCCGCCGGGCGTTCATGGACGACGTCGAGGACACGATGACCGGTTCGCGCAGCCGCCGGGCGTTCATGGGCGACGTCGAGGACACGATGACGGGCTCGCGCAGCCGGCGTGACCTGGAGGACACGATGACCGGCTCGCGCAGCCGCCGCGAGGTCGAGGACACGATGACGGGCTCGCGCAGCCGGCGGGCGCTGATGGACGACGTCGAGGACACCATGACGGGCTCGCGCAGCCGCCGGGCGCTGCTGGGTGACGACGACACCGGCTCGCGGTCCCGCCGGGCGCTGATGGAGGGCGGCGACATGCCGGCCCCGCGCCGCCGGGCGGACGAGGACGACGACCCGCGCCCGCGCCGTTACGCCGACGAGGAGCCGCCGGCCCCGCGTCAGCGCCGCCGTGACGCCGACGACCGGTACGAGGACCCGCGCTACGACGAGGCGCCGCGGCGCCGGACGGCCCGCTACGACGACGAGCCACCACGAGCACCCCGCGCCTCCCGCTACGAGGAGGCGGAGGATGCGCCCCGGGCCCGGCGCGACCGGGGCGCCGACGTCGACCGCGCCGACTCGGGAAGGCACAGCCGCAGCGAGTTCGTGGATCTCGCCGCGGACGACACCGACTTCATGGAGCCGGACGAGACACCGACACTGGTGGACATGGCGCAGCGTCGCGCCCGCAGGGCAGAACAGCCGGATTCCGTACGCGGAGCCGGGGTGGGCCGGGGGGCTCGCCGTGGACCGTCCCCGCGGGGGCGTGCGGCTGACGACACCGACGACGCCAACTACTGGGCGCAGTTGCGAGGGGAAGCTCAGTGAGTGGAAAAGTACCTCCGGTAACAAGTATCGGTACGCCGCGGATCACCGCGGGTATGGAGGAGTACGGCCGTCTCGACCTGGTCGCTCACCAGGAAGTGCACGGCGGTTTCGCGGCCCTGTCCAGCGGTGAGCTGATCGGGCTCGCCGACCGGATCGAGCTGCGCGGCCGGGGCGGGGCGGGTTTCCCGTTCGCCCGCAAGGTCCGCGCGGTCGTCGACTCCTGCAAGCGGCAGGACCTGCCGCCGATCATCGTGGTCAACGCCACCGAGGGCGAACCGCCGTCGTGGAAGGACAAGGCGGTCCTGACCCGGGCCCCGCACCTGATCCTCGACGGCGCCGCGCTGGCCGCGGCCGCGCTCGACGCCGAGGAGATCGTGATCGGCGTCGCCGACGACGGCATCGGCCAGGACTCCCTGGCGGCGGCGCTGTCCGAGCGCAAGATGCCGGTCCCGACCCGGATCGTCACCGTGCCGCACCGGTTCATCTCCGGCGAGGGCGGCGCCCTGGTGCGCGGCATCAACGGCGAGGCGCACATCCCGCCCGGCCGCAAGGTCCGGTCGAGTGACAACGGCGTCGCGGGGCTGCCCACGCTGCTGTCCAACGCCGAGACGTACTCGCAGATCGCCATCGCCGCGCGGCTCGGCCCGTGGGAGTACAACTCGGTCGGGATCCCCGAGGAGCCCGGCACGGTCATGCTGACGATCGGTGGCTCGGCGACCGCGCCGGCCGTCGTCGAGGCACCCACCGGCACCCCGCTCATGGAGGTGCTGGAGATGTGCGGCGCCGACATCGGCCCGGGCCTGCTGGTCGGCGGCTACCACGGCAAGTGGATCACCGCCGAGGCCGCCAAGACGGTCACCATCTCCCGCAAGGGTTTCGCGAAGGTCGGCGGCACGCTCGGCGCCGGCATGCTCATCCCGATCGGCTCGCAGACCTGCCCGCTCGGCGAGGTCGCCCAGGTCGTGCAGTATCTGGCCGGCGAGTCCGCCGGGCAGTGCGGCCCGTGCCGGCTCGGCCTGCCCGACCTGGCCCGCGCGGTCACGCTGGTCGCGCTCGGCGGCAGCGCGCTGGAGAACGTGCGCCAGGCCGCCGGTGTGGTCAAGGGCCGTGGCGCGTGCAGCCACCCGGACGGCACGTCGCGGTTCGCGCTGTCGGCGCTGGAGGTCTTCGCCCGCGACGTCGAGCTGCACGCCAACGGTGAGGGCTGCGGCAAGCAGACCCGCGGCATCCTCCCGCTGCCGTACCACCAGCAGCAGGGTGCGCGGAAGCTCGCGCTGGACTGGTCGCGCTGCGACGGCCACGGGCTCTGCTCGGCGGTCGCACCCGAGATCATCCGGCTCGACGCCAACGGGTTCCCCGCGTTCCCGCAGACGCCGCTGCCGCCGTGGCTGGAGAACGGTGCCCGCAAGGCCGTCAACGTCTGCCCGGCGCTGGCGCTGCGGCTCACGGAGGCGGGCAAGAAGTGAGGTCCAAGGTCCTGCTCGGGACGGCGGCGCTGCTGCTGGGGCTCACCGGCTGCGGCTCGCCGGCGGTTCCCGGCACGACGGTCGCCTTGCCGGCCGGGGCAGCGCCGGCGTCAGCTGCGACGGCGACTGTGACGGCGTCGGCCGGGACGGCGTCGGCCGGGACGGGCCCGGCGATCGTGCCGGCGGCGCTGACCTTCACGGGCACGACCGTGGACGGTACGCCGTTCGACGCGGCCACCCTCGCCGGCAAGCCCACGATCCTGTGGTTCTGGGCGCCTTGGTGCACCACCTGTTACGTCGAGGCCATGTCGATCCACGACCTGCAGAAGGAGTACGCGGGCCGGCTCAACATCCTCGGCGTCGCGGGACTGGGCGGCAACGCGGCGATGCACGAGTTCGTCAGGGACGGCGAGCTCGAGGCGGTCACGCACCTCGACGACAAGCCCGGCCGGATCTGGAAGAAGTTCGGGATCACCGAGCAGAGCGTGTACGTGGTCCTCGACGCCACCGGCAAGGTCCTGATCACCAGCTATCTCGACGACCAGCAACTGACCAAGCAGGTCAAGGCCCTGGTGGCCTGATCCGTGCAAGCGTCACTGCTGCTCGCGCTCACCGCCGGGATGCTCGGCGCGGTCAATCCGTGCGGCTTCGCGGTGCTGCCCGCGTACCTGTCGATCCTGGTCGTGGGGGAGCAGGGCGGGAGTGTCCGGCGGGCCCTGCGGTGCAGCCTGGCCCTGACCCTGGGGTATGTCCTGGTCTTCGGCGCGTTCGGGCTGTTCCTGACGCCGTTGATGGGCGTGCTGCTGCCCCGGTTGCCGTGGCTGACCGTCGTGTTCGGACTGCTCCTGGCCGTGGTCGGGGTGCTGCTGCTCACCGGCCGGTCGCTGCCCGGACTCGGCGCGGCGATGCGCGCGCCGCGGCTGACCGGCACGACGGCGTCCATGGTGCTGTTCGGGACGGCGTACGCGATCGCGTCGCTGGGGTGCGCGATCGGGCCGTTCCTGGCACTGGTGGCGTCCAGTCTGCGCGCCGGGTCGATCGGCTCCGGGGTCGCGCTCTTCGTGAGTTACGCCGCCGGGATGGGCCTGGTGATCGGTGTGACGGCCCTCGCGGTGGCGTTGATGCGGCTGTCCGCGCTGGCCTGGTTACGCCGGGCGACCGCGTTCGTGCCGCGGATCGGCGGTGCCGTGCTGCTCGCCACCGGAGCGTACGTGGCCTACTACGGATGGTATGAGCTGCGGCTTGTCAAGGATCTGAGGTCTTCCGGGCAGGATCCCGTCGTTGATCTTGCTGCTACCGTGCAGCGCGCGTTGAGTGGATTTGTCGGCCGGCTGGGCGCGGGGGGCCTCCTGCTCCTGCTGGCCGTTCTGGTGCCGGCGGCAATCCTGCTGTCGCGCCGACGGATGACTGTGAGGGGTTGAGCGTGGACACCGCGTACCGCGTGAGTCCCCTGCGCCGGGGCGACCCCGAGCGGCTGGGGCCCTACCGGCTGACCGGCCGGCTCGGCTCCGGTGGCATGGGTGTGGTCTACCTCGCCGTCGAACCCGGCGGCGACTACGTGGCGATCAAGCTCGTGCACGCGACGCTCGCCTACGACCCGGAGTTCCGCGACCGGTTCCGCAGCGAGGTCGAGAAGGCCCGGCAGGTCCCGTCGTTCTGCACCGCCGAGGTGCTCGACGCCGACCTCGACCACAACCCGCCGTACCTGGTCGTCGAGTACGTCGACGGGCCCAGCCTCGGCGACGTGGTGCAGGAGCGCGGCCCGTTGCGCGCCGCCGCGCTGCACTCGCTCGCGGTCGGGGTGGCCACCGCACTGACCGGCATCCACGGCGCCGGGGTCATCCACCGCGACCTGAAACCGGACAACGTCCTGCTCGCCCCGGGCAGCCCCAAGGTCATCGACTTCGGCATCGCGCGGGCGTTCGAGGCCACCAGCCAGCACACCCGGACGGACCAGATGGTCGGGACCGTGGCGTACATGGCGCCGGAACGGTTCTCGTCGGAGCCGGGCACCCCGCTGACCGCCGCCGCCGACATCTTCGCGTGGGGTTGTGTGGTCGCGTTCGCCGGCACCGGCCGGACCCCGTTCCACGGTGACTCCCCGCAGGCGACCGCCGCCCGGATCCTCACCCAGCCGCCGCACCTGAGCGGGCTGCCGCAACCGTTGCGCGACCTCGTGGCCCTGACGCTGTCCCGCGATCCGCGGGACCGCCCGACCGCGCGGGAGCTGCTCGACATGCTCCTCGGCGACCGGGAGACGCCCCGCCCGGTGTCCGCGGCGCCGGTCACCGCCCCGCCCGCCTACGCTCCCTACGAGGAACTGCCCGACGACGACTACGAGCGCGCACCGGTGCGGCGGCGCACGTCACGGCGTACGGTGCTGGTCGCCGCTTTCGCGGTGCTGCTCGTGCTCGCCGGCGTGACCACTGTCGGGGTGGTCCTGGCCGGCGGCAACGGCGGACGCCTCCCGCTCTCGTTCGCCCCGTCCCAGGCCGGCGGCGGGGAGGCGGCCGGTCAGCCGGAACCCGGCGCGGGTGGCCCCACCGGCGGCCCGGCAGACGGCCCCGCACAAGCCACTCCGGCGACCGAGCCGCCCACCGACACCGCTGATTACCCGGACCCCGCGCAGCCGGCCCAGACCCCCACGCCGCGGGAGCCGGAAGACGGCGAGCCGATCATCCAGGACCCGCTCGGGCAGCCCGGGCAATGGCTCGACAGCGAGATCCGCGAGCAGAACGCCAACTGCTTCACCAAGGACGTCATGCGCGCCGGCCGGGTCGACCGCGGCAGTTACCAGTGCGTCGGCCCGGACGAGGAGATCGAGGACGACTTCGGTGTCGAGGTGACCACCACCCTGGTGACGGCCGGCAGCTGCGCCGCGATCTGGTTCCACTGGAGCGACGACAGGGGCGGGCAGGCGTTGCGCGTCTGCCAGGACGAGATCTCCCTCGCCGCGGACATGCCGGACGACAAGCGGGTGTACGGCAGCATCGCGCTCAAGAACCGCATCGGCCTGCGCAAGGCGGTCCGGGTGCACCTCGTGGTGCGCGAGGGCGAGGCGCAGATCTTCCGTGGCGGCACGTTCGCCGGTGCCATCGAGCTGCCGGACGGCGGCCCGGACGAGGGTCAGGTGCGGCTCGGGATCAATGTCGAGACGCTCGACACCGACCCGCCGTACGCGGTCACGTTCGCCGACGTGGACATCCGCTCCCTCTGACCGGGACCGTCCGATGTGCACGAATGACGTGCTCTGTGTCACATCGGGGATGTCGGTTCGGCGCCAGACCGGACTCGGGGCTTCGCGGGGATGACAGACCCCGATAGGGTGCCACTCTGTCGGGGTATTGCGGGGCCGTAGGAGCAGATGCATGGCGGACGAGCGGACCACGTCGCTGCGTCCGCGTGACCCGCGTCGGCTGGGTCCGTACGAGATCCTCGGGCGTCTCGGCGAGGGTGGCATGGGCACGGTCTATCTGGCCCGTGCCGAGAGCGGGACGCTGGTCGCGGTCAAGATGGTGCGCGCCGACCTGGCCCACGACGACGGGTTCCGGCGCCGGTTCCGCAGCGAGGTCGAGCGGGTGCGCCAGGTCCCGCCGTTCTGCACGGCCGAGGTGCTCGACGCCGACCCCGACCACGACCAGCCCTACCTCGTGGTCGAGTACGTCGACGCGCCCAGTCTCGCCGAGGTCGTCGAGGAGCGCGGCCCGCTCACCGCGGCCAACCTGCACAGCGTGGCGATCGGGGTGGCCACCGCGCTGACCGCGATCCACGGCGCCGGGATCATCCACCGCGATCTCAAGCCCCGCAACGTGCTGCTCGCGCCCGGCAGCCCCAAGGTCATCGACTTCGGCATCGCCCGCGCCATGGAGCACGACAGCGGCCACACGGGTACGGACCAGATGGTCGGCACCGTGGCCTACATGGCCCCGGAACGTTTCGGCGACGACAGCTCGGCGCTGCTCACCCCGGCCGCCGACGTGTTCGCGTGGGGCGGGGTCGTGACCTATGCGGGCACCGGGCGGACCCCGTTCAGCGCGGCTTCCCCGCCGGCGACCGCGGCCCGCATCCTGACCCAGCCGCCGCAGCTCGGTGCGCTCACGGGTGCGCTGCGTGACCTGGTCGAGCATGCCCTGGACAAGGATCCGGCCAACCGTCCCACCGCCCGCGAGCTCCTGGACCTGCTGATCACCGGCCCGCAGCAGTCCGCGCCGGCCGCGGCGGCGCTCGCCCACCAGCCCGGCCTGCGGGTCGCGGCCCACGAGGCCCAGGCCGCCACCGCGTTCCAGACCGGCCGCCAGCTGACCGCGATCGCGGTGGCCCCCGAGCTCGTCGGCTACACCGAGGATTCGATCGTCACCCATCCGCTGCCGGCATCCCCGTCGCTGCCGCCCACGCCGTTCCGCCACGACCCGCATCCGCGCCGGCCGTGGGTGCTGCCGCTGGCGATGACGTTGCTGGTCCTGGCGGTCCTCGCGGCCGGCGGTGCGGCGCTGGTGTTCTGGCCCCAGCGCGACGAGATCGTCAACACGCTGCAGGAGCCGTCCGAGCCGCAGCCGGTCCTCGAGGACGCGCTCACCGAGGAACGCCTGTGGCAGGCGTCCGACGACCCGGAGGAGCAGGCCAGCTGTTCCTTCCGGCCGGGCGACGGCCTGGTGGTGCGCCGCGAGACCCGCGGTGTCTTCAAGTGCCGCGGCCCGGCCGACGCCGAACCCGACGACCTGCAGACCGAGGTCGGCATCCGGCTGATGACCCCGAACAGCTGCGCCGCGGTCTGGATGCGCTTCCGGACCACCCAGGGCCTTCAGGTACGCGTGTGCGAGCGCAATGTCTACGTCGCGACCCACAAGAACGCGGACATCGAGGTGCTCCGGACGTTCCCGCTCGACGACACCCCGATCGGTGTCGGTGCCCCGCCGACCCGCATCACCATCAGCATCGACCACGGGGTCCTGGAGGTGCTCCGCGACCACGAGCTCCTGGGCACGGTCGACATCCGGAACAAGGGCATGAACAGCGGCCGGGTCGCCCTCGGTGTCTTCAACGAGCAGTACGCGCCGCCGGACGGCCCGTACGAGGTGGCGTTCACCGACATCAAGATCTGGCCGATCGACCGCTGAACCCTGTCATGGCCTCCCCGTGGCCCCGGGCCCACGCCCGGGGTACGCCGTCCAGCGCGACCACGTTGTGGTGCGTCGCGTCCGGCGGTTCGGGAAGGCCGTCGTGGGTGAGCACCCCGGGCGCCTCGATCGAGATCCAGTGCCCGGGCAGGGTACGCACCAGGGTGGTGAACGCGGCCCGGCGCCGCGGTGTCACCTGGTACAGCACCGAACTATGGAAGATCACGAGGGTCGCGTCCGCCGGGGCACGGGCCGCCAGGGCGGGCAGGTCGTCCACCAGGTCGCCGCGGACCAGCAGCGGAGGGTCGGCGGCGGCGATCGCGGCGGCGGCGTGCAGCCGGGCCCGGCGGTGGGCGTGTTCCGGCCAGATGAGCGCCTCCAGCCAGGCGACGTCGACGGGGTCGGTCACGTCGAGGGGATTGCGGTCCAGGCCGGCCCGCCACACCACCTCGGGCAGGGCGTCGGGCAGGGGGACCGTACGGCCGGTCGCGCACTCGAGGACCGGACCGCCGGTGCCACGGACCTGGTCGTCGTACCGATAGGTGTAACGGTCGGGATAGAGGCAGAGGCCGGCGGACGCGCCCACCTCGAGCAGCGCGAGGGGTTGCGGCAGTGCGGCCAGGAGCGGCACCAGCAGAGCGCAACGGCCCGCCTCGTTGGTCTGGGTGATCCGGGTCCGCAGTTCCGCCTTGACCGCCGGCCAGTTCTGCTGGACGAACGTCCGGAAGGCGCCGGGGTCGGCGACCGGTCCGCCGAGGAGCCGCACCACGGCGAAGAGCAGGTTCGGTTGCTGCTGGGCCTCGGTGACGGTGCCGAGCAGTCCGAGCAGGCCGGTGTCGCGGGAGACGAACCCGGCCAGGTTTTCGTAGGTGGGGGAGACGCCCCGGGCTTCCCGGGCAGCGAAATCGGCGTACCTCGATGCGATTGTCATCCGGTCATGACAGCAAAAGGCGCGCCGCTTGGGTAGCGGCGCGCCTCTTGCCGGTCGATGCTTGCGGTCAGTGGGCCATGACCGGGGCCGCGTCCGGGTCGACCTCGAGCGGGCCGCTGCGGAACGTGACCGCCGAGATGACCGCGCAGAGCAGGAAGAAGCCGGCCGACCACCAGAACACCGTGTGGTAGCTGTGGATCATCGCCTGTCCCGCGGCGGCCTGGCCCTCGGCCGCGTGGTCGGCGAGGTAGTTCGCGGCGGCGGTCGCGGCGAACGAGCTCAGCAGTGCCGTACCGATCGAGCCACCGATCTGCTGCATGGTGTTGATCATCGCGGAGGCGACACCGGCGTCGTGGTGCTGCACGCCGGAGGTCGCGGCGTTCTGGGTCGGCGCGAAGATCAGGCCCATGCCGAGGCCGGTGACGATCAGGCCGGGCAGCACGGCGGCGGCGTAGCTGGAGTCCACGCCGATCCGGGTCAGGTAGACCATGCCCGCGGCGGCGATGAGCGCACCGACCGGGACCAGCGGGCGCGGGCCGATCCTCGGGGTGAGCATGGAACCGGCGGTGGTGGCGGTGAGCATGATGCCGGCCAGCATCGGCAGGAACCCGAGACCGGTCTGGACCGGCGTGAAGCCGAGCACGGTCGTCATGTAGTAGGTCAGGAACAGGAAGACACCGAACATACCGGCGCCGGCTATGCCGACCGCGGCGTACGCGCCACCGCGGTTGCGGTCGAGCACGACGCGCAGCGGCAGCAGCGGGTGCGCGACCCGGCGTTCGATCATGACGAACGCGGTCAGGATCACCAGGCCGGCGATGATGAAGCCGTACGTCTTCGGGTTGCTCCAGCCGTCGCTCTCCGCGCTGCCGAGGCCGTAGACCAGGGCGACGAGACCGCCGACGGAGGTCACGATGCCGGGCCAGTCGAAGCGGTCACGGTTCTGGATCGGCTCGTCGTGCAGCTTGAGGAACGCGCCGATCACGGCCGCGGCGGCGAAGAGCAGGTTGACGTACAGGCACCAGCGCCAGGACGCGTACTCGGTGAGCACGCCGCCGAGCAGCAGGCCGACCGCGCCGCCGGCACCGGAGATGGCACCGAAGATGCCGAACGCCTTGCCGCGCTCGATGGGGTCGGTGAACGTCGTCGACAGCAGCGACAGCGCGGCCGGGGCGAGCGCGGCGCCGAACGCACCCTGCAGCGCCCGGGCGATGATCAGCATCTCGATGCCGTTCGCGGCGCCGCCGAGGGCGGAGGCGGCGGCGAACCCGATGAGCCCGATGACGAACATCTTCTTGCGGCCGACGGAGTCCGCCAGCCGTCCGCCGACCAGCAGGAGGCTGCCGAACGCGAGGGCGTAGCCGGTGACGACCCACTGCCGGCCGGAGTCGGTGAAGCCGATGTCCCGCTGGGCGGTGGGCAGCGCGATGTTCACGATCGTGGCGTCGAGCACCACCATCAGCTGCGCCATGGCGAGCACGACCAGTGCCCACCATTTGCCGTTGCCCGTCGACGCCCGATCCGCTGCCGGGGATTGTCGGTCGATGGTCGTCGTCATTGAGATTCCTTCAGTCGCCCTAAGTTGAGGTTCGTACTCCGGATCGGAACGCTAGCCGCGAAGTTGAGGATCTGGTTCCGTTTGTTGCCTTCCCCACATAAGTTGAGGATCCGTCTCCGTTTGTTAACCTGGGAAACATGTCCGTCATCGGTGATCTGGGGGCGTGCCGTCCGCTGCGGCGCGACGCCGAACGCAACCGGCAGCGCGTCATCGACGCCGCCCGCGAGGTCTTCGCCCAGCGCGGCCTCGCCGCGACCCTCGACGACGTCGCCCACCACGCCGGCGTCGGCGTCGGCACGGTCTACCGCCGGTTCCCGACCAAGGAAGCCCTGGTCGAGGTCGCCCTCGCGAGCCGGCTGGCCGAGTTCACCGAGCTCGCCGACGAGGCGATGCGCGCCCCGACGGGCTGGGCCGGGCTGACGATGCTGCTCTGCCGCTCGGCCGAGATGCACGCCGCCGACCGGGGCCTGCGCGACGTCGCGCTCAACGCCGGGCTCAGCCCTCGCGGCCCCGGCAAGGAGGACACCCGCATCATCCCGGTCGTGCAGCACCTGCTCGACCGCGCCCACGCCGAGGGCGAGCTGCGGCCGGACGCCACCATCGAGGACCTGCTGATGGTCATGCTGATGGTCAGCGAGGTCGCCCACCACAGCCGCGGGATCCGCCCGGACGCCTACGGCCGCTACCTGCAGCTGCTCATCGACGGCCTGCGCCCGTCCCCGGACGCGGGCGACCTCGGCCGGCCCCTGACCCGCACCGAGGCCGACACGCTGGCCGCCCGGTGGTTGCCGAACTGCGATCCTCGCCACTGAGACCCGCCCTCACGGTTCCGGCGCCCTATCCTGCCGATCATGGGAGAGCAGCAGGGCGGGACGACGGCGTGGTTCCTGGGCAGCACGGCGCTGGTCCTGGGCCTGGGGATCGCGGGATTCGCGCTGGTCGCGGACTCGAGCGAGCCGCCCTCGACCGCCCGGCTCGTCTTCGCCGGGCTCCTCGTGCTCACCGGCATCGGCCTGCGCATCGAAGCGGCGATGCGCGACCGCCGCTGACGTCCGCTACGACGAGATCAGCGGGTTCCTCCCGGTGCCGGTCCGGGCCGGCACCGGGCGGCGCCCCAAGCCGGTCCGTGATCGCCGGGCTGAGCGGGCAGGCCTGCTGCGCGCCCTGATCCGGGGTCGCGGGCGGATGCTGGGAACGGCGCCGGGCGCACCGCTGGAGTGCGGTGCGCCCGGGTTGCCGTCCGCTCGGGTGGAGGGGGTCAGTTGTCCTTGGTCAGGCCGGCACGGCGGAGAGCGTCGGCCATCGCGCCTCCGTTGAAGCTCTGGGAGCTCTGACCGCCGCCGCCGCGGCGCTGCTGGCCACCGCCCTGGCGGGGCTGACCGCCCTGGTGACCACCGCCGTCACGACCGCCACCGCCACCGCCACCGCCCTGGCGGGGCTGGCCGGAGCTGCGCTGGCCGTCACGGGAACCTGCGCCGCCGCCCTGACCGGGACCGCCGCGCTGGCCCGCACCGCGGCTGCCGCCCTGGCCGCTGCCGTTCTGGCCTTCACGGCCGGCCGCTCCTCGGGTGCCGCCCTCCGACGGGCCTCCTCGGCGGTCGCCGCCCTGGCGGGGTTCGTCGGTGAGGCGCATGGTGAGCGAGATGCGTTTGCGGACCGGGTCGACCTCGACCACGCGGACCTTGACCACGTCGCCGGATTTCACGACCTCGCGGGGGTCCTTGACGAACGTGGTGGACAGCGCCGAGACGTGGACCAGGCCGTCCTGGTGGACGCCGATGTCGACGAAGGCCCCGAACGCCGCGACGTTGGTGACGACGCCCTCGAGGATCATGCCGGGGGTGAGGTCGGCGATCTTCTCGACGCCCTCGGCGAACGTGGCCGTGGTGAACGCCGGGCGGGGGTCGCGGCCCGGCTTCTCGAGTTCCTTGAGGATGTCGGTGATCGTGGGCAGGCCGACGGTGTCGGTGACGAACTTCTCCGGGCGCAGGGCCCGCAGGATGGGGCTGTTGCCCATCGCCGAGCGCAGGTCGGTGCCCGCGTCGGCGAGGATCGTGCGGACCACCGGGTACGACTCCGGGTGCACGCTGGAGGCGTCCAGCGGGTCGTCGCCGTCGGGGATGCGCAGGAAGCCCGCGCACTGCTCGAACGCCTTGGGGCCGAGGCGGGCGACCTTCTTGATCTCGGAGCGGTTCTTGAACGGGCCGTTGGCGTCGCGGTGCAGCACGATGTTCTCCGCGAGGCCGGCGCCGATGCCGGAGACCCGGGTCAGCAGCGGGGCCGAGGCGGTGTTGACGTCGACGCCGACCGCGTTCACACAGTCCTCGACGACCGCGTCGAGCGACTTGGACAGCTTGATCTCGGACAGGTCGTGCTGGTACTGACCGACGCCGATGGACCGGGGGTCGATCTTGACCAGCTCGGCGAGCGGGTCCTGCAGGCGGCGGGCGATGGAGACCGCGCCGCGCAGGGAGACGTCCATGCCCGGGAGCTCCTGCGACGCGTACGCGGAAGCCGAGTAGACCGACGCGCCCGCCTCGGAGACCATGACCTTGGTGAGGTTGAGCTCGGGGTGCCGTTTGATGAGGTCGGCGGCGAGTTTGTCGGTCTCGCGCGACGCCGTGCCGTTGCCGATCGCGACGAGGTCCACATTGTGCTCTTTGGCGAGCTGCGCGATGGTGTGGATCGACGCGTCCCACTTGTTCTGCGGCACGTGCGGATAGATCGTCGAGGTCGCGACGCACTTGCCGGTCGAGTCGACCACGGCGACCTTCACACCCGTACGGAAGCCGGGGTCGAGGCCCATCGTGGCGCGCGTGCCGGCGGGCGCGGCAAGGAGCAGGTCGCGCAGGTTGGCCGCGAAGACCCGCACGGCCTCCTCCTCGGCCGCCTGCCAGAGCCGGACCCGCAGGTCGGCGCCGAGGTGGATGAGGATGCGGGTGCGCCAGGCCCAGCGCACGGTGTCGAGCAGCCAGCGGTCACCGGGCCGGCCCTGGTCGGTGATGTTGTTGCGCCCGGCGATGGCGGCCTCGAACGACGGCAGGTCGGCCTCGTCGGCGGTCGGCTCCATCGTGAGGTCGAGGACCTCCTCCTTCTCACCGCGGAACATCGCCAGGATGCGGTGCGAGGGAAGTTTGGTGTACGGCTCGGCGAAGTCGAAGTAGTCGGAGAACTTCGCGCCGTCGGTCTCCTTGCCGTCGCGCATCTTCGCGACCAGCCGGCCCCGGCCCCACATGCGTTCGCGAAGCTCACCGATGAGGTCGGCGTCCTCGGCGAAGCGCTCGATCAGGATCGCCCGGGCTCCCTCGAGCGCCGCGGCGGCGTCGGCCACCCCCTTGTCGGCGTCGGCGTAGGCGGCCGCTTCCGCGCGCGGGTCCCGGGTGGGGTCGCCGTGCAGCAGATCGGCGAGCGGCTCGAGACCGGCCTCGCGGGCGATCTGGGCGCGGGTGCGGCGCTTGGGCTTGAAGGGGAGGTAGATGTCCTCGAGGCGGGCCTTGGAATCGGCGGCGAGGATCTGGGCTTCCAGGGCGTCGTCGAGCTTGCCCTGGGTGCGGATCGACTCGAGCACGGCGGCGCGGCGGTCCTCGAGCTCGCGCAGGTAGCCGAGGCGCTCCTCGAGGACGCGGAGCTGCTGGTCGTCGAGGGTGCCGGTGACCTCTTTGCGGTAGCGGGCGATGAACGGCACGGTGGCGCCACCGTCGAGCAGTTCTACCGCCGCGGTCACCTGGCCCTCGCGGACCCCGAGTTCCTGGGCAATGCGCTGATGGATGGCTGTCGTCACGGTCCCGATTGTTCCCGAGGGGTCTGACACTTGTCGCGGCGCCCCGCGTTTCGGGCCCCGATGATCACCCGGTGGGGCGCTCAACCAGCCGCGACGTGCTCGACGGCGAGGACCCCGGGCGCGCGCCGGGCGGAGCCGTCGCGGGTCTGCACGGCCAGCAGGGCGGCTTCCGTACGCGACGTCGACCCCGTCTTGCGCAGCAGGTTCGACACGTGCACCGTCACCGTGCGCACCGAGATGTCCAGGGCCCGCGCGATCTGCTTGTTGGACATGCCCTCGGCGAGACAGTCGAGCACCTCACGCTCACGGGCGGTCAGCCCGGTCAGCCCGGTCAGCCCGGTCAGCCCGGTCAGCCCGGTCAGCCCGGTCAGCCCGGTCAGCCCGGTCAGCCCGGTCAGCCCGGTCAGCCCGGTCA
>NZ_JBITDZ010000018.1:0-19008 GCF_044454705.1 Actinoplanes sp. NPDC051494 | reverse complement strand
TCAGCCCGGCCCGGCGAGCAACGGGCACCGGGAGCACCGCGCCCAGCCCTTCCGGGCCACCGGCCTCGGCGAGCAGTTCCGTGAGCCGGTAAGGGTTTCCGCCCGTGTGCCGCCACGCCGCCTCGGTCACTTCCGGGGGCGGGGCGCTCTGCGCGTACACCTGCTGGAGAACTTGACCCACCTGCCCGGCGGTGAGCGCGCCCAGATGGCGTCGCACGGCGCCGGGCGCCCCCGCGAGACGCTCGAGAGTGCGCACGGTGAGGGCGGGATTGACCGCTTCGTCCGCCGGCCGGGACGTGACGAGCAGCAGCGCGGGCAGCTCCGCGCCCGCCAGCTCCGCGATCAGACTCAGACTGGCCGGGTCGAGCGCATGAAGATCCTCGACCATGAGTACGCTCGGACGGCCGCCCACAAGCGTACGAACCGTGGTGACGGCGAGGCGCAGCAGCGCGTCCGGCGTGTAACGCTCCCGGGGGACATCCGGATCCTGGGCGAGCCACGCCAGCGCCTGCGGCGGCACGGGAAGCTCCGGACGTGGCCCCATACCGGCCAGGACAGCGGCCAACCAGTCATAGGGAGCGGGAGAATGCAGCCGAGCCGACCCGAAGAGCATCACCTCGGGCATCGTGACCTGTACGGCCGCGGCCGCCAGGGTGCTCTTGCCGGTGCCGGGCAACCCGGTGATCACGGCGGGGACGCAGCGGCCCCGGCCGCGCGCCCGCTCCCAGGCGTGCCGCAGCTCCTCGATCGCCTCCGAGCGACCCACCATCGGTGCAGGCATCACCTCTCAATGCTACGTAGTAGGTACTACAGACACGACTTCCGCCCTTTGGCAGGCTGGTGACATGAGCTTCGTGCTGCGTGCTGTCGCCGCCTCCGATCAGGGCCTGGTCCGCTCCAACAACGAGGACGCCGTCTTCGTGGGCTCCCGGCTCCTCGTCGTGGCGGACGGCATGGGTGGACTCCCCGCGGGGGAGCTCGCCAGCGAGATCCTGGTGAACGCCGTCTCCGTCGTGGACGACCTGCCGGACACCGGCGAGCCGTTGCAGGACCTGATCGCGGCGCTGGGCACCGCCAACGAACGCATCCAGGCCGCGGTCAAGGACGACGACGCCCGCGACGGCATGGGCACCACGGTGACCGCGCTGATGCTGGCCGGCGACCGGGCCGCCGCCCTCAACGTCGGCGACTCCCGCTGCTACCTCGTCCGCGAGGGCGTCCTCACCCAGATCACCAAGGACGACACGTACGTCCAGGCCCTCGTCGACCAGGGGGTGCTCGCCCCGGAGGACGCCCGCCGCCACCCGCAGCGGGCCCTGGTCACCCAGGCCGTGCAGGGCGGCCCGTTCCGCCCGGCCGGGCGGATGGTGCCGGTGCAGGCCGGCGACCGGTTCCTGCTCTGCAGCGACGGCCTCAGCGACTACGTCGACGACGAGGTGATCGCGGCGACGCTGCGTTCCTTCGCCGACCGCCAGGTCTGCGCCACCGAGCTGATCGCCCGCACCCTCGAGGCGGGAGCGCCGGACAACGTCACCGTGATCGTCGTCGACGTGGTCGAGGAATAGGCCCCGCGTGGTCATCGAAACCGAACGGCTCGTGCTGCGCCGCTTCCGGATGGACGACGTGGCGCCGCTCTCGGCCTACCGGTCGGACCCGGACGTGGCCCGCTACCAGTCCTGGGCGGCTCCGTACTCGCTGGACAAGGCCCGGTACTCGGTCCAGACCATGATCGCGGCGGACCCGGGCATGCCGGGCTGGTTCCAGTGGGCGGTGGAGCTGGCCGCGTCGAAGACCCTCATCGGCGACGTCGGCGTCAACCTCGCCGACAACCTCCGGCAGGCCGAGATCGGCTACACCCTCGCCCCGGCCCTGCAGGGCAAGGGATACGCGACGGAGGCGGTCCACGCGATCCTCGGCCACCTCTTCACGGTCCAGGGCCTGCACCGCGTCTCGGCCGAGTGCGACGCCCGCAACACCCGCTCGGCCCGCCTGCTCGACAAGCTCGGCTTCACCCGCGAGGGCCTGCGCCGGCAGCACACCTGGATCAAGAACGAATGGACCGACGACCTCCTCTTCGGCCTCCTCGCCGACGACTGGCCGAGCTCGCCGCCGGTCCCGCGCTGAGCCTGGCCGGTCGGCGGTGATCAGGCCGGCGAGAGGTCGCGGGTGTGCCGCCGTCCCGGCCGGCCGTTGAACTCGACCGGGCCGGCCGGCACGAAACCGTGGCGCGCCCGGCGACCCGACAGCCCAGCGCCGCCTCGCCGCGTCCTGCTCCGCGAGCAACCCGGCCTGCCTGGACTCCCGCTCGAAGCGGGTGCACGGTAGCCGTCAGGACCGGGGCGTCACGATGTTGACCATCCACTCGATACCGAACTTGTCCTTGAGGGTGCCGAACTCGTCGCCCCACATCTGCTTCTCGAGCGGCAGGGTGACCGTGCCGCCCTCGGCGAGCTTCTCCCACCAGCCGCGCAGGTCGTCCGCGTCGTCGCCGCTGAGGCTGACCGCGATGGTGTTGCCCGGGACGTGTTCCATGCCGGGCGGGGTGTCGGCGCCCATGAGCGTGAAGCCGTGGCCGGTCTCCAGCTGGGCGTGCATGACCTTGTCGGCGAGCGCCGGGTCGGGCGCGCCGAACTGGCCGAACGTGTTCACGTCGAGCTTGCCGCCGAGGATCGAGTGGTAGAACTCCATCGCGGTACGGGCGTTTCCGTCGGCGAACGCGATGTAGGGATTGAGTCGTGAGGCCATGGCCGGCTCCTTTGCCGTTACGGGACTTCCGGCACCATAGCCCCGCAGGTGGGACCGCGAAGGCGCCCTGTGGACAACCACCGGACCGGGGGACCCGGTGTGCCAGGCTGTCGACCATGGTGAGCAGCGTGGTGGTGCGTGGCGTGTGGGGTGCCCTGCGGGTCGCTCTCGCCGTCACCTGGCTGGTCGCGGCCGGTGCGGCGTGGTGGACGATGCCGAGGGAAGCGACGTATGAGCAGGCCGTCGCCGATGTGGCGGCGCACGGGGTGATCGGCTACCGGTGGGGTGACTCGTGGCACGACGGCGGCGCCGGGCGGTGGTTCGAGCCGGTCGATCTGGAGTCGTCCGGCCTGACCGGGCCGCTGTTCGTGTGGCACACCGGCGACGGCCGGATCCGCTGGGCCGACACCGGCAGGTTCGACCGGGTCACCGCCGTGGGGACCACCGATGAGCAGAGCTACTCCGGGCCGGCGGCGGCCGCGCTGGCGCGCGATCTGCGGGCGGCCGGCATCGAGGAGGGCGACATCGGTACGGCGCCGGGGACCTGGGCCGGTGTCGCCGGCAGCGCACTGCTGGTGCTCGCGCTGGGGTTCCTCGTCGCCGGGCCGGCTCCGGTGCTCGGCACCCGGTGGTACTGGTTCTGGCTGATCATCGGGCCGTCGTTCGGGTTGGGGATGCTCTTCTGGCTCTGGCGGGACCGCCCGTGGGCGCCGGACCCGCGACCGGCGGCCCCGGAGCCGGCCAAGCGGGACCGTGGTCTGCTCGGCTTCGGCACCGCGCTGGCCGCGTCGTTCGTCGTCTCGGTGCTGGTGCTGGGCCTCAACTGGCTGCTGGGTGACCGTTGGGTGCCGATGCCCGACGGATAGCGTCGCGGTAGGCGGCAAGGGCCGGCTTGGCCGTGTAGGTGTCGGTGACCAGGCCGAAGGTGCCGGTGGGCTCGGGCGAGGCGCTGTCCGCGTCGCGCAGCGCGAAGAGTTCGTAGTGGGTGATGTTCAGCTCGGCCGCGTGGTCCAGGATCGTGGTGATCATCGTGGTCAGGGACACGCACGGGGCCTCGCCGGTGCCGGGGGAGCCGTTCTCGACGATGTGGATCGGCGTGGTGGGCGTGATGTGCGCGATCGGCAGCGACGTCGTCCGCAGGTGCCGCAGCGCGTGGGCGGTGAGCGGGCCGACCGCGCCGGGCGGGACGGGGGAGAACGCGTCCGGATAGACAGCGAGCCCGACGTAGTCGACGGCGGCCGCGAACCCGGGGGCCGCGGCCAGGTGCTGCCAGAACGCGTCGTCGCCGCCCAGCCACCCGGCGGGTTCGGCGACGGAGAAACCGACCCGGATCCGCGGATCGGCGGCGGCCCGGGCATGCGGCAGTCCGCGGGTCAGGGCGGCGAGGACGCCGGGGGAGCTGCCGTCGATCCCGGGGAGGGGGAAATTGGGTTCCAGTGTCACCTGCAGGTATCGGATCAGGTGGCCGTAGCGGTCGAGCACCGCGTCGATGAACGCCAGCCACCCCGGTATGTCCTCGTGCGCGGGGATGTAGCTGAGCACGAGGTCGAGTTCCCGGCCGTTCTGGAGATACCAGTCGTCCGGCATGGTGAGCGGACCCGGACCCGTGCCGCCGGTGAAGTGGAGGTATTCGCGGACCACGAACGGCCGGCCGTCGGCGAGGTCGTCGATCAGGAGGGCGACCGCGCCGGGGTCGTCGGGGCGGGAGCACAGGGCGCCGACCCGGCCGCCGAGGTAGATGCCGAATCTCATGACGGTCCCCAGGTGAGGTCGTGGGTGCGGATCCGGCCGGCGATGCCGGTGATCCAGGCCCGTTCGGCGGCGATGATCGCGTTCCAGTAGCCCGCCTCCAGCATGTGGATCTCGGGGGCTCCGGTGGTGGGCACCTCGGTCAGGCCGGTGGCGCGGGCCTCGAGCAGGGTGGCGGCGCGGTCGGCTGTGAGGATCGCCGTGTACGAGATGGCCAGCACGAAGTCGATCGAGGCGACCGGGGCCGCGCGCAGGCCGGCCTCGACGCGGTGGCGGAAGTCCGCGAGGCCGGCCGGGGTCAGCTCGTACGTGGTCCGGGGTGGCCGGTTCCCGACCCGTTCCGCCGCTCGTGGCGTGATCGTGCCGGTCTTCTCCATCGCCTTGAGCAGCGTGGTGACCGAGCTGCGGGTGGCGGTGAGGTGCGCATAGCGCCCGCAGAGGCGGGTGGTGAGGTCGTAGGCGTGGGCCGGTTGCTCGACGAGGAGCCCGAGCAGCGGCAGGACCAGACTGTTCTTGGACGCGTCCAGAGGCACCCGACGAGGCTATAGGCGTATACGTCTAACTGCAACGGCAAAAAGGGGCGCCCCCCGAAGGGGGCGCCCGATGAAGTGGTTCAGCCCTCGTAGCGCAGCCAGACCGCGCCGAGGGGCGGGATCCGCAGCGCGGCCGAGGCGTTGAGGCCGTGCCACGGGATCTCCTCCGCGTGGACCTCGCCGAGGTTGCCGACGCCGGAACCGCCGTACAGCGTGCTGTCGGTGTTGACCACCTCGCGCCACAGGCCCGCGCGGGACAGGCCGATGCGGTAACCCTCGTGCGGGACCGCCGAGAAGTTGACCACGCAGGCGAACGCGTCGCCGTTGGGGGCGAAGCGCAGGAACGAGAACGTGTTGTGCTGCGAGTCCTCCGAGGTGATCCAGCGGAAACCGCTCGGCGACGTGTCCTGCGTCCACAGTGCCGGGGTCTCGCGGTAGACCCGGTTCAGGTCCGTGACGAGGCGCTTGACGCCGCCACCGCGGTATTCGTCGGCGATCAGGTTCCAGTCGAGGCCGCGCTCCTCGCTCCACTCCCGCTCGTCGCCCATCTCGGCGCCCATGAAGATGAGCTGCTTGCCGGTGAACGCCCACATGAAGCCGAGCAGCGCGCGGGTGTTGGCCAGCTTCTGCCACTGGTCGCCGGGCATCTTGCCGGTCAGCGATCCCTTGCCGTGCACGACCTCGTCGTGGCTGATCGGCAGGATGTAGTTCTCGCTCCAGGAGTAGACCGTGGCGAAGGTCATCTGGTGGTGGTGCCACGACCGGTAGATGGGCTCCTTCTCCATGTAGGAGAGGGTGTCGTTCATCCAGCCCATGTTCCACTTGAAGCCGAAGCCCAGGCCGCCCAGGTGGGTGGGGCGCGTGACGCCCGGCCACGCCGTCGACTCCTCGGCGATGGTGACCACGCCGGGGTTGTTCTTGTAGACGGTCGCGTTCATCTCCTGCAGGAAGCTGATCGCCTCCAGGTTCTCCCGGCCGCCGTACATGTTGGGGACCCACTCGCCTTCCTTGCGCGAGTAGTCCAGGTAGAGCATCGAGGCGACCGCGTCGACCCGCAGGCCGTCCGCGTGGAACTCCTCGCACCAGTACAGCGCGTTGGCCACCAGGAAGTTGCGGACCTCCTTACGGCCGAAGTCGAAGACCAGCGTGCCCCAGTCGGGCTGTTCGCCGCGGCGCCAGTCACCGTGCTCGTACAGCGGGGTGCCGTCGAAGCGGGCCAGGGCCCACTCGTCCTTGGGGAAGTGCGCCGGGACCCAGTCCAGGATCACGCCGATGCCGGCCTGGTGCAGCTTGTCGACGAGGTAACGGAACTCGTCGGGGCTGCCGAACCGCGAGGTCGGTGCGTAGTAGCCGGTGACCTGGTAGCCCCACGAGCCGCCGAACGGGTGCTCCATGACGGGCATCAGCTCGACGTGCGTGAAGCCGGTCTCGACCACGTAGTCGACGAGCTGCTCGGCGAGCTCGACGTAGGACAGACCCGGACGCCAGGAACCGAGGTGCACCTCGTACGCGCTGGTCGGCTCCTGATGCCAGACCTTCCCGGCGCGTTCCGTCATCCACTCGGCGTCCTGCCATGCGTACGAGGACTCGTAGACGACCGACGCCGTGGCCGGCGGCACCTCGGTGTGCTGGGCCATCGGGTCGGCCTTCTCGCGCCACACGCCGTCGCGGCCGAGGATCTTGAACTTGTACTTGGCGCCGGCGGCCGCGTCCGGGATGAACAGCTCCCAGACGCCGGTGCTGCCGAGCGAGCGCATCGGCCAGCCGTCGAACGGGCCCCAGCCGGTGAAGTCGCCGATGACCTGCACACCGCGGGCGGCGGGCGCCCAGACGGCGAACGCGACGCCGGTGCCGCGCGGGTGCGCGCCGAGCACGGTCCACAGCTTCTCGTGCCGGCCCTCACCGATGAGGTGCAGGTCGAGCTCGCCGAGCGAGGGCAGGTGCCGGTACGGGTCGTCGAGCTCGATGCCGTCCACGTCGACGCGGTAGTCGAGCACGGTGCCGGGCAGCTCGGCGGCGAAGACGCCGTCGGGGTGCACCTGAGTCAGCTCGTGGCGGGAGCCGTCCGCGACGACGGCGACCTTCGAGGCACCCTTGCGCATCGTGCGGATGACGGTGGTGTCGTTGCCGGTCGGGTGCGCGCCGAGCAGCGCGTGCGGGTCATGGGTGTCGCCCGAGATGACAGCGGTGAGCTGTCGCTGGTCCCCGGCCAGTGACGGGGTGGACTTTTGGTGTCCGATCATCTGTGGTTCCTCCGGGGGATGGGAAGTCAGCCGGCCAGGCGGGCGATGGACCGCAGGGGGATCCGCAGCCAGCCGGGCCGGTGCCGGGCTTCGTACGCGGCCTCGTACACCGCCTTGTCCAGTTCGTACGCCGCCAGCAGCGCGGAGTGGTCGCGCGGATCGGTGCCCGACGCGGCCGCGTACCCGTCGCAGAACGCGGCGCGGTTGCGGTCGACCCACTCGCGGGCCCGGGCGGCCAGGTGTTCGTCGTCGTCCTGGTCGACGAGCAGCTGGTACGCCGCGTACTCGTAGCTGCGCAGCACACCGGCGATGTCGCGCAGCGGTGAATCCGGCACCCGGCGCTCCTCCAGGGGCTGACCCGGCTCACCCTCGAAGTCGATGAGCAGCCACGCCTCGGGGACCCGCAGGACCTGGCCGAGGTGCAGGTCGCCATGCACCCGCTGGACGGTGACCAGCTCACCGGTGAGCTTGCGGAACCGTTCCTCGATGACCGCGACGTACTCGGCGAGCTCCGGCACCGTGGCGACGGCCGCGTTCAGCCGGGCCACCACCGCGTCGACCGGGAACGGCGCCGGGCCGCTGCCCAGCTCCTCGGCGAGGGTGCGGTGCACGGACGCGACGGCCTCACCGAGACGGTACGACTCGCCGGCGAAGTCCCCGCCCACCTCGTCGGCGCGCAGTTCGGCGTCGGCGAACAGGTCCCGGGCGCTGGCGGTGGCCATCGCCCAGCCCTCGGCGGAGTTGGCCGCGTACGCGGTGACCATGCCCAGCGGGCACGGGCCGTCGTCGGTGGTCACCTCGAACGAGCCGAGCAGGCGGGCCACGTGCGGGTTGCCGGCCCGGGCGAGCACCCGGTTGAGCTCGATGTCGGGGTTGATCCCGGCCTCGACCCGGCGGAACACCTTGAGGATCGCGTCCTGCTCGAAGATCACACTGGTGTTGCTCTGTTCGGAGTCGAACACCCGGGGCGCGGAGTCCAGCGGGAGCTCGGCACCGGGCTCCTTGGTGAACACCACGGTCCCGGCGGTCGCCGACGTGTCGACCATGGCGAGCAGCTCGCGAGTCTTCTCGACGTCGTAGAGCGCGTCATAACCGGTGCGGTCGTCGTCCATACCGATGGTGGCGACGGTGCTGTACTCGGAGATCGGGCCGTCGTTCCACGCCACCAGCACCTGGTAACGCTCGGTGCTGCCGTCGGTGTACGCCGCGTCCACCAGGACGAGGTCCAGGTCGTCGCGCAACGAGACGCACGAGGATGGCGTGGCGGAGTCCAGGGTCCGGCTGCGGCCCGCGTACCAGCGTTGCTGGGGGAGCCATTCGGCGAAGGGCAGCGTCATTGCTTCTCCTCGGACCCGCAGAGCTGGAACCAGTAGAACCCGTGCCCCGGCAGGGTCAGCAGATACGGCAGCTGGCCGATGCGCGGGAAGTTCACGTGGCCGGTCAGCTCGACCGGGGTGTAACCGTTCCAGTGCTGCAGGTTCAGCTCGATGGGCTGGGGGAAGCGCGAGAGGTTGTTGACGCAGAGCACCACGTCGTCCCCGTCCTCGCGCAGGTAGGCGAGCACCGACGGGTTGGACCCGCCGAGCTCCCGGAACGTGCCGGTGGCGAACGCGTCGTGCCGGCGGCGGACGGCCAGCATCGTGCGGGTCCAGTTGAGCAGCGACGTGGAGCTGTCGCGCTGGGCCTCGACGTTCACCGACTGGTATCCGTACACCGGGTCCTGGTTGGCCGGCAGGTAGAGCCGTCCCGGGTGGGCGGTGGAGAAGCCGGCGTTGCGGTCCGGCGTCCACTGCATCGGGGTGCGTACACCGTCGCGGTCACCGAGCCAGATGTTGTCACCCATGCCGATCTCGTCGCCGTAGTACAGCACCGGCGAGCCGGGCAGCGACAGCAGCAGGGCGGTGAACAGCTCGATCTGGTTGCGGTCGTTCTCCAGCAGCGGGGCGAGCCGGCGGCGGATACCGACGTTCGCCTTCATCCGCGGGTCCTTGGCGTACTCGGAGTACATGTAGTCGCGCTCTTCGTCGGTCACCATCTCGAGCGTCAGCTCGTCGTGGTTGCGCAGGAAGATGCCCCACTGGGCCATGTCCGGGATGGCCGGCGTCTGGGCCAGGATCTCGGAGATGGGGAAGCGCGACTCGCGCCGGACCGCCATGAAGATGCGCGGCATCAGCGGGAAGTGGAACGCCATGTGGCACTCGTCGCCGCCCGCGTCCGGGTCCCCGAAGTACTCGACCACGTCGGCCGGCCACTGGTTGGCCTCGGCGAGCAGCACCCGGCCCGGGAACTCGTCGTCGATCACCTTGCGGCAGTGCTTGAGGAACTCGTGCGTCTCGGGCAGGTTCTCGCAGTTGGTGCCCTCGCGCTCGAACAGGTAGGGCACCGCGTCCAGCCGGAAACCGTCGATGCCGAGCCCCAGCCAGAAGCGCAGGACGTCGATCATGGCTTCCTGTACGGCCGGGTTGTCGTAGTTCAGGTCCGGCTGGTGGCTGAAGAACCGGTGCCAGTAGAACTGCCGGCGTACCGGGTCGAACGTCCAGTTGGATTCCTCGGTGTCGACGAAGATCACCCGGGCGTCCGCGTACTGCTCGCTGGTGTCGCTCCATACGTAGTAATCGCCGTACGGGCCCTCGGGGTCGCGGCGCGACTCCTGGAACCACGAGTGCGAGTCGGACGTGTGGTTCATGACCAGGTCGGTGATGACCCGGATGCCGCGCTTGTGGGCCGCGTCGAGCAGCGCCACGAAGTCGTCGACCGTGCCGAACTCCGGCAGCACCCGGTAGAAGTCCCGGATGTCGTAACCGCCGTCGCGCAGCGGCGAGTCGTAGAACGGCGGCAGCCAGAGGCAGTCGACGCCGAGCCACTGCAGGTAGTCGAGACGCTCGATCAGCCCGCGCAGGTCACCGGACCCGTCGGAGCTGGAGTCGTAGAACGCTCGTACCAGTACTTCGTAGAAAACCGCGCGCTTGAACCACGTGCGGTCGGCGGGCAGCGTACGGGCATGCTCGAAATCGTCGACGTTGGGGTGTTCGACCACCCCGGCCTCGACATGGCTGCCCTCAGCGGGATCGTGCTCGACACTCTCGTCGAGTTCGCTCGTAAGGTCCATCAGACGTTCACCTACCCCACCCCGCAGGAACTGAATCGCATACGCGCCGTCAACGGCGCGGACGTACCACGAACACGTGCGCCGGCTCGACGAACGGGTCGATCCGGACGGCGTTGTGCTGCCCCCACTCGTACGAGGCCCCGGTGATCTGGTCGACCACGTCGAAGCGCTCGTGCCAGTCCATGCCGAGGGCCGGCATGTCGATGGCGGTGTTGCCCCACTGCACGTTCTGCGAGTCGAAGGAGCAGATCACCAGGACGGTGTTGCCCGTCTCGGGGTCGCGCTTCGACCAGCACAGCAGCTCGGCGTTGTCGATCTCGTGGAACTCGGTGTTGCGCAGCCACTGCAGCGCCGGGTTCTCCCGCCGGACCCGGTTCAACAGCGTCACGTACGGAGCCAGCGACCGGCCGGCCTTCTCGGCGGCGGCCCAGTCACGCGGCTTGAGTTCGAACTTCTCGTTGTCGATGTACTCCTCGGCGCCCGGGCGGGCGACGTGCTCGAACAGCTCGAGCCCGGAGTACATGCCCCACGAGGGCGAAAGCATGCTCGCCAGCACCATCCGGATCTTGAACATCGGCGGGCCGCCGTGCTGCAGCGACTCGTGCAGGATGTCCGGGGTGTTGGGCCAGAAGTTCGGCCGCATCCAGTCGATGGACGCCTTGAGCTGGGTGACGTACTCGCGCATCTCCCAGGCCGTGGTGCGCCAGGTGAAGTACGTGTACGACTGGGTGAAGCCGATCCGGCCGAGCCCGTTCATCATCGCCGGGCGGGTGAACGCCTCGGCCAGGAACAGCACGTCCGGGTCGTACGCCTTGACCTTGGCGATGCACCACTGCCAGAAGCTCAGCGCCTTGGTGTGCGGGTTGTCCACCCGGAAGATCTTCACGCCCTGGTCGACCCAGTGCAGGACCACGCGCAGCACTTCCTCGCGCAGGCCCTTGGGGTCGTTGTCCCAGTTCAGCGGATAGATGTCCTGGTACTTCTTGGGCGGGTTCTCGGCGTACGCGATGGTGCCGTCGGCGCGCGTGGTGAACCATTCCGGGTGGGCCGCGACCCACGGGTGGTCCGGTGCCGCCTGCAGCGCGAGGTCCATCGCGATCTCGAGGCCGTTGTCGTGCGCGGTCGCGATGAACGCCCGGAAGTCCTCGAGCGTGCCCAGCTCCGGGTGGATCGCGTCGTGGCCGCCCTCCGCCGCGCCGATCGCCCACGGCGAGCCGACGTCCTCGGGCCGGGCGACGAGCGTGTTGTTGCGGCCCTTGCGGTTCTCCCGGCCGATCGGGTGGATCGGCGGGAGGTAGAGCACGTCGAAGCCCATGGCCGCGACGGCCGGGATCCGCTGGGCGGCGGTCGCGAACGTGCCGTGCCTGACCGGCACCGACTCGGGCCCGATCTCGGCACCCTCGGAGCGCGGGAAGAACTCGTACCACGAGGAGAAGAGCGCGCGCTGGCGATCGACCCAGATCACGTACGACCGGGTGGTGGTGACGAGCTGGCGCACCGGGTGGTCCCACAGCAGGTCCTCGAGCGCGAGCGCGGGGGAGACCCGGGTGAACAGGGAGCGGTCCTCGTCGCGCAGCGCGGCGGCCGCGTCACGGACCCGCTCCTCCTCGTCGTGCGGCACCACCTTGGTGGCGAGGTCGAGCAGCTCGGCGCCCTCGGCCAGGTCGTTGGCGAGGTCCTCGAGGCCCTGGCCGGCACCGATCTTCTTGGTGACCGCGTTGCGCCAGGTCTGGTAGGGGTCGTCGAACGCCTCGATGGTGAACGTCCAGCGCCCGACCTGGTCCGGCTTGATCACGCCGTGCCACTGGTCGAGGCCGGGCTCACCGGGCTCGAGGCGGGTGAAGGGCTCGGACTCCCCGTGGGGTCCACGCCAGACCACGTTGACGCCCAGGGCGTGGTGGCCTTCGCGGTAGGACACGGCGGAGACCGGCACGAGCTCGCCGACCACCGCCTTCGCGGGGTAGCGGCCGCAGGACACGGACGGCGTGACGTCTTCGATGGGAAAGCGACCGGTCATGATCTCCACCGTAATCAGGATGCGCGGGAGCGGGCTCGGCGACGGGCGAAATGCAGCAGCTGTCCAAGTCAGTTTCTCCGTATTGGAGGAACCGCAAACGGCCGGGCACCCGGTGCCCGACAACCTACCGGAAGTCGGTTACGCGAAAACGTCGAGGCGCGCCCTGTACTGCCCGCGAACGCGGTCGATTCCGGGCGGTGCCACACGGGTGCCGGCCCGGCATCACGAGCCACTGCGCACCGTTGCCCGTCGGTTGCCGCGAGTTGCCATCGGGGGAGGCTGCTCAACCTGGGCCCCGGTGCACCGAATGGGCGCTGTGACGCACCCCAGCCGGGGCGGCGCACGTTCGCCTGGGGGAATACATGGCCGGTCCGTCCACCGCGTTGTCACCGGTCATCGCCGCGAGCACGCACTGGCTCGTCCGCGCCTACCCGGCCACCGGCACCGACCAGGCCGCCGCCACGCTCAACGAGCTGCAGGCCCGGCAGTCGGTCATCGTCGCGGCCTGGTTGCGGTACCCCACGCCGGTCGACGCGGAGCTCGTCGCGATGGCCGGCCCGGGCGGCTCGGCGGCGCTGGACTGGCGCATCGGCAGCGAGCCCGACGACGAGATGGCCGAGGGCGAGGGCTGGCGCACCTGGGTCGACGAGGTCGTGGTCAGCTGGGCCGCCTGCCTGCTCGCGGACCCGCTGCTGTCGGCCAAGGCGGTCGACGCGGTCGCGGCGGCCGTGCCCCTGAAGGCCAACGACAAGCCGCGCCCGCGCCGGGTGAGCGACCTCCCGGCCGAGTTCCGCCGCCTGACCGCGCCCGACCCGCGCGACAGCGCCGCCGCGATCCTGCTGCGCCACCCGGACCTGCTGGAGCCGGTGGCCGAGCTGCACCGCGACGACCTGTTGTACCTGCTGCCGAGCGTCAACGCCTGAGCGTCACCCCTCAGGCCGGGCGGTCCCGTTCAGGCCGGGCGGTCCCGTTCAGGCCAGGCGGGCCGGGAAGCCGCCGGTCGCGATCGGGCCCCAGGACTCGATCGTGATCCGGATGAGCGATTTGCCCTGGTCCCGCATCGCCTGGCGGTACTCGTCCCAGTCGGAGTGCTCGCCCGCGATGACGCGGAAGTACTCCACCAGCGGCTCGACGGACTCCGGGAGGTCCAGCACCTCGGCGACGCCGTCGACCTGGACCCACGCGCCGCCGAACTCGTCGGACAGCACGCAGACGCTGACCCGTGGGTCGCGGCGCAGGTTGGCCACCTTCGCCCGCTCCGGGTACGTCGAGATGACGATCCGTCCCTCGGCGTCGACCCCGCAGGTGTTCGGCGACGACTGGGGCCGGCCGTCCTTGCGGACCGTCATCAGGATCGCGTGGTGCCGGGGCCGGAGGAATTCCAGCAGCTCCTCGCGGCCGACCTTGGTGTTGGTGGCGACGGTGCGGGCCATGCTCAGGCCCCCCGCGGCGTGGTCTCGGGCGCGATCGACGGCTGCCCGGCGATGACCGCGGCCCCGACGATGCCGGCGTTGTTGAGCAGCTTCGCCGTGACGATCGGGGTGCGCACCTCGATCAGCGGCAGCCACTTCTCGGCCTTCTTGCTGACCCCGCCGCCGACGATGAACAGTCGCGGCGACAGCAGCATCTCCACGTGCCGCAGGTAGTCCTGCACCCGGCCGGCCCACTTCTCCCAGCTCAGGTCGTCCTGCTCGCGGGCCCGGTCGGAGGCGCGCAGCTCGGCGTCCTTGCCGTCGAGCTCCAGGTGGCCGAACTCGGTGTTGGGGATCAGTGTCCCGTCGAGGAACAGCGCGCTGCCGATGCCGGTGCCGAACGTCAGCATCATGGTCAGCCCGCGCTGGTCGTGCCCGCCGAACGCGATCTCGGCGACCCCGGCCGCGTCGGCGTCGTTGAGCACCGACACCGGCTTGCCGAGCCGCTCGGTGAACAGTCGCGCGGCGGGCGCGTCGATCCAGGACTTGTCCACGTTCGCGGCGGTCCGGGTCACCCCGTCGACCACCACGCCGGGGAACGTCACGCCGACCCGGTCGTAGCCGTCGAAGTGGGCGGCGACCTGCGTGACCGCCTCGACCACGCCTGTGACGTCGGACGGTTGCGGGGTCGGCACGCGGAACCGCTCCCCGAGCAGCTCGCCGCGCTCCGTGTCGACCGGGGCGCCCTTTACTCCGGACCCACCGATGTCGATGCCGAGGATGGCCATTCGTGTTCTCCGTCTCCGATGTGTTTCGGCTCTGTTTACCCACACACACCCGGACCCGAATCGTGCCACCACGTGAGTGACCCCTTGCGGTGCCCCACGAGAGCAGTGCATACTTGCGTTAGAACTTCTAACAACAAGGAGCACTGCTATGTTGACTGAGATCGTTCTCCCCGGCGTCGTCGAGCCCGAGGACCTGCGGGTCCACCACCGCCCGATGCCCTCCCCGGGTCCCGGGCAGGCGCTGGTGCGCGTCGAGGCGACCGGGGTGTCCTTCGCCGAGCAGCAGATGCGCCGCGGCCGCTACTACGACCAGCCGGCGTATCCGTTCGTCCCCGGCTACGACCTGGTCGGCACGGTGACCGGGACCGGCACCGGGGTGGACCCGGCGCTGCGCGGCACCCGGGTCGCCGCCGTCACCAAGATCGGTGGCTGGAGTAGCCACGCCGTGCTCGACACCGGTGACCTCGTGCCGGTGCCGGACGGCGTGAGCGCCGTGCAGGCCGAGACCGTGGTCGTCAACGGCATCACCGCATGGCAGATGCTGCACCGCCTGGCCCGGGTCCGCAGCGGCCAGACCGTGCTCGTGCTCGGCGCCAACGGCGGGGTCGGCTCGATCCTCACCCAGCTCGCCCGGCTCGCCGGCGCCACCGTGATCGGCAGCGCCGCGCCCCGCCACCACGACGCGCTGCGGGCCGCCGGGGTCGTCCCGGTCGACTACCGCGGCGACGTGAGCGCCCAGGTCCGCGCCGTGGCTCCGGACGGGGTCGACGCGGTCTTCGACCACGTCGGCGGCCCCGGGCTGACCGGGTCCTGGCAGCTGCTGCGCAAGGGCGGGACGCTCGTGTCCTACGGCTCCGCCTCGACCCGCGACGACACCGGCAGCAAGCAGCTCCCGATGCTCAAGCTCCTCGCCCGGCTGTGGACGTGGCACCTGCTCCCCAACGGCCGCCGCGCGTACTTCTACAACTTCTGGGGCGGGGTGCGCCGCCTGGACCGGTTCCGGGCCCGCCTGCACGCCGACCTGACCGCGGTGCTCACCGCCATGGCGGCCGGCGAGGTCACCGCCACGGTCGCCGCCGAGCTGCCGCTGACCAGCGCCGCCGAGGCGATGCGTCTCGCCGAGTCGCGTACGGTCGCCGGCAAGGTCGTGCTGGTCCCCTGAGCGGCGCTCCGGTGAGAGGGGCCACCGCCGGGTGGGTAGGAACCCGATTTGTCTTCAGGCGGTCCCCGGACAGCCGATGATGGCGCCGTACAACGACGTCACGTGAGGAGCTCCGATGCGGGTACCACCGGCCACCGCCTCCGTGGCGACGGCTGTGCGCGTACCCGGGGCCGGGGCGTCATGGCGGTAGCCGAGCGCCCCCGCGGCCCCCGGCCCGCCACGATGGTCACCCTGCTGACCGTCGGCATGGCGGTGGCGGCGCTCGCGGTGACCGTACCCTTCGCTCTCGACGGACTCGCCCCGCCGGTCCTGCCCGGCGGCCTCTGGTGGGTCGCGGGCCTGGCCCTGCTGTTCTTCCTCACCGAGGGTTTCGTCGTGCACGTCCGGGTCCGCCGGGGCACGCACGGCATCAACGTCTCCGAGCTGCCGATGGTGTTCGGCCTGCTCGGGCTCGACCCGGTCACGGTGATCCTGGTCCGGACGGTGGCCGGCACGGCCAGCCTCATGGCCATCCGCCGCCAGCGGGGCCCCAAGCTGATCTTCAACGCCGCCCTGGTCGCCCTGCAGGCCGCCGTGGCGGTGCTCGTCTTCCACCTCATCGCGCCCGGTGCGCTGGGCGCCACCGTCTCCGGCGCCGGGCCGCGCGTCTGGATCGCCACGTACGCGGCGATGCTCGCCTCCGACGTCGTCGCGGCCGTGCTGCTCACCGCGGTCATCGCGGCCCACGACGAGCCCGGGGAGTGGCGCAAGCTGCCCAGTGCGCTCGCCCTCTCCTGGATGGTCACGGTCACCACCACGGTCGCCCTGATCAGCTTCCAGGCCGCCATGCAGGCCCGGTGGGCGCTCGCGCTGGTCGGCGTCGTCGCGGTGGTGCTGATGCTCGCCTACCGCGCGTACGCGGCCCTCAACAACGGCAGTTCCCAGATCGAGCAGATGTACGGCTTCACCCGCGCCCTCGACGGTGCCCGCGACATCGACGACCTGGTCGCCGTGGTGCTGGAGCGCACCCGGGAGGTGATCCGGGCGGCCGAGGCGGAACTGGTCGTGCCGGCCGGCGAGGGCGAACCCGGCATGCGCCACCTGCGGCTCACCGGGCAGGACGGGACCGTCACGACGTACGTCGCCGACGAGGCCGCCGACCGGTGGCTGCAGCCCGCGCTCGTGGGTGAGCCGGTGCTGCGGGCGGCCGCCGCCGGGCACGACGCGATGGCCGTACCCGTGCAGTTCGGTGACCAGCCGGCGGCGCTCGTGGTCAGCGGGAGTTTCGAGGACGTCGGCCGGTTCACCGAGAAGAGCCTGCGGCTGTTCGAGACGATCGCCAACCACGCCGGTGCCGCGCTGGGCCGGGCCGTGCTGGTCGACCGGCTCCGCCGCGAGGCCGCCGAGAAGGAGTATCTGGCCTCGCACGACTCGCTCTCCGGGCTGTCCAACCGCGCGCACTTCCACGAGCTCGTCGACGCCGGCCTGCGCGACGGGGACCACCCCGAGATCGCGGTCCTGCTGCTCGACCTCGACCGCTTCAAGGAGACCAACGACGCCCTGGGTCACGAGACCGGCGACGCGCTGCTGCGCGAGATCGGCGAACGGCTCCGGGCCCACGTCGGCGAGCGTGGCCGGGTGGCCCGCTTCGGCGGCGACGAGTTCGCCGTCCTGATGCCCAGCGACGGCACGCCCGAGACCGCCATCGTCGCCGCCCGCGCGCTCGCCGAGGTGGTCGAGCAGCCCATCCGGATCGGCCCGATGGCGCTCGCGGCCAAGGCCAGCATCGGCATCGCGGTCTCCCCGCGGCACGGACACGACGCCAAGACGCTGGTACGCCACGCCGACGTCGCGATGTACGCGGCCAAGGACAGCGGCGGCCTGCGCATCTACAACACCGGCATGGACGCCAGCAGCCCGCAGCGCCTTGCCGTCATCGCCGACCTGCGGGTCGCCGTCGAGCGCGGCGAACTGGCGGTGGCGTACCAGCCGAAGGTCGACCCCCGTACCGGCCGGGTCGTCGGGGTGGAAGCGCTCGCCCGCTGGTCACACCCGCTGCGCGGGCCGGTCTCCCCGGACGAGTTCATCCCGCTCGCCGAGCACAGCGGCCTGGTCCGCCCACTCACCCTGTTCGTGCTCGAGACCGCGCTGCGGTGCCGGGCCGGGTGGGCCGCGATGGGCTACGACCTGCACGTCGCGGTCAACCTGTCGCCCAACAGCCTGCTCGACGCCGACCTCACCGAGGTGGTCGCCCGGCTGCTCGCCGAGACCGGCAACCCGGCCCACGCGCTGACCCTGGAGATCACCGAGAGCACGATCCTCGCCGACCCGGCCGGCAGCATGGCCACGCTCGAGCGCCTGCACGCGCTCGGCGTGGAACTCTCGATCGACGACTTCGGCACCGGGTACTCCTCGCTCGGGCGCCTGCGCGAACTGCCCATCCAGGAAGTCAAGATCGACAAGTCGTTCGTCCGCAGCCTCGCCGCGGACCTGCGCGACCAGGCCGTCGTCCGCTCGGCCGTGCAGCTCGGCCACGCCCTCGACCTGCGCGTCGTGGCGGAAGGCGTCGAGGACCCGGACACGTACGCCTACCTCGCGGAGGAGGGCTGCGACGTGGTCCAGGGCTACCACCTGTCCCGCCCGCTGCCCGCCGACGACCTGACCGCCTGGCTCCTGGCCCGCGACGCCGCCCCGGCCGTCCCGGCCGTCCCCGCCCCCTTCGCCGGATGAGTGAACGCACCTCAGCGGGTGGTTCCGGAACCTCACTCATACTTTCGGCTGGTCAGGCCTAGTCCTAGCGGCTAGCGTGGGAGACATGAACGGTCGCCGCGTGCGGGCACGGCTCTCTGCCCGCTGATGGAGGACCCACCCAGATGACCCTGACCACCCTGAAACCCGGCCCCGCCGCCGCTCCCGCTCCCGCCGTCGCCGCTCCCGCCCGTGCCGCCTCGTCGCGCCGGGCCGTGGACGCCTCCTCGGACAGCGCCGCCGCGCTCCTGAACGCCATGGCCGCCATGCCGGTCGGCCACCCCTCCCGCGCACGCCTGCGGGACCGGGCGATCGAGGCCTGGATCCCGCTCGCCCGGCACCTCGCCAACCGCTACTCCGGCCGTGGCGAGCCCACCGACGACCTCTTCCAGACCGCCACCGTCGGCCTGATCAAAGCCGTCGACAAGTTCGACCCCGACCGCGGCGTCGACTTCGCCGGCTACGCCATCCCCACCATCATCGGCGAGATCAAACGCCACTTCCGCGACCGCACCTGGTCCAT
>NZ_JBITDZ010000017.1:0-136906 GCF_044454705.1 Actinoplanes sp. NPDC051494 | reverse complement strand
CAGTCGATCCGGCCGGCCGTGTCCGCGATGGTTTGCAGGGCGGCGAGGATCTCATCCCAGGTGCCATCACGCTGCCAGCGGCGGAACAGGCCGTAAAGGGTGGGCCACGGCGCGTACTCGGCAGGGACGTCACGCCAGGGCGACCCGATCCGGATCCGCCATCGGATCCCGTTGATGAGCTGGCGTTTCTCCCATTTCGGCGGACGACCCATGGACGACGCGGCAGGGATCAGCGGGGCAAGGGCCGTCCACTGCACGTCGGTCAGGTCATGCCGCCTCGTCACCGCTATGGTGTCCACGAGGTCTCCGGTTCCGGTGTTTCTTGGTCGATCCACCAAACTGCCGGAGACCTCGCTATTTATCGATCACCGCCACGCCGTGACTTCAGCCCGGCCACCCACAACCACTTTTGAAACACGCCCTAGACGCGCAGGCCCACCGTGAGCGGTTCGGTCCGGTACTGGCCGTGCCGCTGCCCGGGCACCGAGGGGTGCTGTACGCCGCCCGCCGCTGCGACCGACCGTTCGGGGCGGACGAGATCGCGCTGGCCGCCCGTTTCGCACGCCACGTGGCGGACCGGCTCGCCACCGCGACCGCGCTGGCCGGGCACGTGCTGCGGGGCGGCCCGGCTCGAACGGCGGCTCGCCACGCAAGAAGCGTCGGTGCGGATGCTCGACGCGTTGCTGACCATGATCGCCGCCGAGGAGCTGCCCTCCGCCCGCGACGTCACGACGTTGCTGGAAGCGGGCCTGGGCACCCGGGTCACCGTGCTGGAGGGCACCGCGCCGGCCGCGGCCGACCTGGCTCACCGGGCCCGCGCGCAACCCGGCCGGGCGATCACCGAGGGCGGCCGGCACGTGGTGGCGTTCGCCGGACTCGGAGAACCGCTCGGCCTGCTGGTCACCGGCCCACCCGGTGCCGGCCCACGAGACGCCGGCCCACGAGACAACGGCCCACGAGACAACGGCCCACGAGACAACGGCCCGCGAAACATCGGCCCGCGAGACAACGGCCCGCGAAACATCGGCCCACCCGACGCCGGCCGACGAGACAACGGGCCGCTAGACAACGGGCCGCTAGACAACGGGCCGCTAGACATCGGGCCGCTCGAGGCCGGGTCGGTTTCCGGGCTGGTCCGGGCCGCCCGGGCCATGGCCGCGCTGCGCCGGCGGCGAGAGGCGGTGCTTCGGGCCCATCACGAGGTCCGCGGTGAGCTGCTCGCCGAGCTGCTCGGCCGGCGGCACGCCCTGCCGCCGTCGCTGCGGGAGCTGGCCGCCCGCCGGCGGTTCGACCTCGACCGGACGCAGGTGCTGGTGGCGGTCGAGGACGCGGTGCCGGACCGCACGCTCGCCGATGTGGCGGCCCACCTCGGCGGGGTCGGCGGCCGGTACGGCGACACGCTGGTCGCGCTGGTGCCGGGCACGGACGCGCGGGCTGCGGCCGAGGACGTGTCGGCGCGGCTGCACCGGGTGTGCGGAGTACGCGCGGCGGTCTGCGCGGCCGATCCCGCGGACCCGGCCAGCGGTGCGCTGGCCGCCGCGTTCGACGCCGCCCGCCACGGTCTGCTCCTGCTCCGGGCGCTGGACCAGCCGCAGGTGGTCGCCACCGCCCGAGAGCTCGCCGTGCACCGGGTGCTGTTCGACGCCGACCGGGCGCCGGAGGTCCGCGCGTTCGCCGACGACGTGCTGCGCCCGCTGCTCGCCTACGACGCCGAGCACCGTACCGAACTGGTCCGTACGGTCCGGGTGTTCCTCGCGGCCGGCGGCAACGCGGCCCAGGCCGCCCGGGAGCTGTTCGTGCACCCGAACACGATGACGAAGCGTCTCGACCGGATCACCCGGCTGCTCGGCGCGGGCTGGCAGAGCGGGCCGCACGATCTGCGCGTACGGCTGGCCCTGCATCTGTTGTCGGCGGGGCGGCCAGCAGGAGCCGGGTGAGTTCCACCCGCGAGTTGATGCCCAGTTTGGTGAACGCGTGCCGCAGGTGGGTGCCGACGGTGTGCGGGGAGAGGAACATCGCGGCTGCCACCTCGCGGTTCGTGGATCCCTCGGCGACCCGGCGGACCACCGCTGTCTCGGTCACCGTCAGTGATGCCCACGGGTCCTGCCCGGCGACGGCGGTGCGGCCGCGGCGGGCCCCGAGGTCGCGCAACGCCCGTCGCACGCGCGCGGCGTCACGGCTCGCGCCCGCTTCCTCCAGGACGGCCAGGGCCCGGTCGAGACACCGGACCACGTCCTCCCGTACGCCATGGGCCCGCTGAAGTTCCGCCAGATCCTCGAGACACGCGGCGTAGGGCAGGGGCCGGGGGAACGTCGCGAAGATCCCGGCCGCGGTGCGCAGCGCGCCGGCGTCGCGCTCCACGAGTCCCCGGGCGTGCAGTGTTACCGCGCCGAGGAACGGGTGGCCCGGGTTGGCGTCGCTGCGGGCCCGGGCGGCCTCGAGCGCACGTACGGCCCGGTCGGGGTGGCCGGTCCGCAGCGCCAGCCGGACGAACGTCACCTCGTCGGCCGGGTCCAGCGGGGTCCCGAGCGACGGGCCCGCCCCGGCCGGCAGGATCTCGATCAGGGCGAGCAGGGCGGCCAGCGCCCGGTCGTCGCCGTCGTCCGCCGCCACCAGCACGGCCAGCCACCGTCCGGTCCGGCGCACGATCGGGGCCGGGTCGTCGAGCATCCGCCGCGCGTCGGCCGCGTAGGCGCGCGCCGCCCGCGGGTCGCCGGTGTGCACGGCGATCCGGGCGAGCGTCATCAGCGCGGTGCAGTCCGCGTAGTTCCCGGCGCCGAGCTCGTCCGCCATGGCCAGCACCCCCTCGGCCTCGGAGCGCGCGTCCTCGAGCCGCCCGGCGTCGTAGAGCAACCGGCAGCGGTCCAGGGTCCATTGCCGCAGCAACCAGGCCTGGCCGCCGGCCTGGGCGGCGCGCACCCCACGGTCGGCGTGCGCGATGGCGAGGTCCGGCCGGCCGGCCGCGGCGTCGAGCAGGCCCCGCCACTGGGTGGCACCCCACAATGCCCCGTCCGCGCCGGCCGCCCGGGAGACCGCCACCGCCCGGTCCGCCAGCGCGAACGCCTCGTCCCACCGGTCGCGGTACAGCGCCACCACCGAGCGGGTGGCCACGCGGACCGCCGCCGCGGCCTCGTCACCGGTCGCCGCGGCCGCGGCCTCGTCACCGGTCGCCGCTGCCGCGGCCTGGTCGATCACCGCGTCGGCGGCCGGGATGTCGCCGTACATGGTCAGGTTGACCGCGAGCAGGGCCAGCAGCGGGACCCGCAGGTCCGCGGGGAGCCCGGGGAGCGCGACCGCGGCCCGGCACTGGGCGACCGCCTCGGCGAACGAGTACTGGCTCGACACGGCGGCGATGCCCATCCGTACCCCGGCCTCGGTGACCGGGTCCAAGCCGGCCAGCAGCAGCGCCTGCCCCGACGTACTGGCCTCGTGCCCGCGCCCGGCCAGCCAGAGCAGCCGGATGCCCTCGGCGGCGATCGCGGCGCGCTGCGGCGACCCGGCGTGGCACAGCTCCAGCGCCCGCCGGCTCAGGTCCGCCGCGGCCGACGGGGAGCTCGCGGCCAGTTCCGCGGCGGCGGAACGCAACGCGGTGATCGCCTCGAGGTCCCCGCGTTCGGCACTGTCCGCGAGCAGCGACGCGACCTCGACGACCGGTGCGCCGTCCCGCAGTGCCAGACCGGCCGCCTCCCGGCGCAGGGTGCGGCGCAGCGGTGCCGGGACCGACTCCCGGACGGCGTCGCGGACCAGGTCGTGCCGGAACACGAGCTGGCCGTCGCGCTCCTGCAGCAGGTCCTCGGCGAGCGCCTCCGCCAACGGCCGCAACAGGTCGGCGGGCGGCACCCTCAGCAGCGCGGCGAGCCGGCCCACCGAGATCTCCCGCGACAGCAGCGAGGCCACTTCGATCGCGGTACGGGCCGCCGGGCTCAGCCGGGCCGTCCGGCGCAGGATCGAGTCGCGGAACCGGACCGGCAGGCCGTCCGAGCCGCTCTCCTGCGCCAGACCGTGCATCAGCTCGGCCACCAGCAGCGGGCGGTTCCCGGCGGCGCGGGCCATGGCCAGCACTCCGGGCGGGGCGGTGGCGCCCAGGATGTCGGCGGCCATCGCGGCGACCGCGTCGTCGCCGAGCCCGTCCAGCTCGATGCGGGCGGCGCCGAGCGACGACAACCGCGCCAGCGTCTCCGGCACGGCCGGTGTGCCGCCGGCCGGGCGGGTCGCGAACAGCCACATGACGGCGTACGGGCCCAGTCGCTGCGGCAACGCGCGCAGCGCGACGAGCGTGAAGTCGTCACACCACTGCAGGTCGTCGACCACCACCAGCAACGGCGCCCGGAGTGCGGCCCGCTCGATGCCGTTGCGGATCTCCTCGAGCAGCCAGTACCGGTGTTCCGGGCGGGTCGCCACGGCCAGCAGGGTCGCGGCGTCGAGCAGGGCGTCCGTACCGTCGCGCAGGCCCCGGAGCAGTGACCCGCCGGCCAGGAAGCGTTCGTCGCGGTCCCCCGCCACGACCACCGACCGCAGCCGCATCGCGTCCGCGCGCCGCAGCGTCTCGGCGAGGATCCGGGACTTGCCGGCGCCCGGCGGCCCCGACACCACGGTGATCGACGACCGGCCGGACCGCAGCGCCCGCAGCCCCTCGGTGATCCGGTCGAGTTCGGGGTCGCGTCCCCGCAGCGGGGTCCCGCGCGCGAGGTCGGGGATCAGCGGGGTGGTCATGCTCCGAGCCTGCCCGGGTGCACGGGGCCCGCCATCCGCCGGATGACTGCCGCAGTGAAAAACCCCCGAACCCGTGGTGCGGGGTTCAGGGGTTCCGGCACTACTTTTTGGAGCGGACGACGAGATTCGAACTCGCGACCCTCACCTTGGCAAGGTGATGCGCTACCACTGCGCCACGTCCGCCGGTGTTCCTCTTGCTGTCTGTCCGGGTTCCCCCGGCGACTGGGACAACTTTAGAGGATGCCGTGCGCCGGCCGCACCCGGGGGTACGGCCGGCGGGTGACGGTGTCTCAGACGGTCATGTCGAGGCGGCCACGGAGCTTGACCAGGGCCTTGGTCAGCAGGCGGGAGACGTGCATCTGGGAGATGCCGACCTGGTCCGCGATCTGCGACTGGGTCAGGTTGCCGTAGAACCGCAGCGTGATGATCTTGCGCTCGCGGTCGTCGAGGGTCGCCAGGGCCGGGCCGAGCGTGGCGCGCGCCTCGGCGAGCTCGAACTCGTGGTCCTCGCCGCCGAGCGTGTCGCTGAGCTCGGTGTTGCCGTCGGTGCCGATCGGGGTGGAGAGGCTGGTGGCGTTGTAGGCGCGGGCGCCCTCGAGGCCTTCCAGCACCTCTTCCTCGGTGACCTCGAGGTGCGCGGCGATGTCCGCGACCGTCGGCGAGCGGCCCAGCGTGTGGGTCAGCGTGGTGTTCGCCGAGGTGATGGACAGGCGCAGCTCCTGCAGGCGGCGCGGGACCCGGATGGACCAGGTGCGGTCGCGGAAGTGGCGCTTGATCTCGCCGACGATGGTCGGGATGGCGAAGCCGGCGAACTCGACGCCACGGTCGGCCTCGAACCGGTCGACCGCCTTGATCAGGCCGATCACGGCGACCTGGACGAGGTCGTCGAGCGGCTCGCCGCGGCCGGAGTAGCGGTTGGCGAGGTGGCGGGCCATCGGCATCCAGGCCTCGATGGTGCGGTCGCGCACGGCCGGGCGGGACGGGTGGCCGGCGGGCAGCGCGGCCAGCGTGGCGATCAGCTCGCTTGCGCGATCCGTCGTCGCCGACTTGTCAGCAGCGACCTCGGCGCTGGCGATCGGGGCGGCGATAACGGTCATGGAAGGACTCCTTCAAGCCGGAACAGGTCGGCGACGTATTGCCCTCTGCGTGGACATGCTCAAACTCATCCTTTCGGCCCTTTGAAGCCAACCGAAAGGATGATCTCCTCAGCCGCTCGACGCCACAGCCGAAAAGGCATTCCGTGCAGACGCCGCATCCGTTCGACAGCCTCCGGCGTGACCCGGTGCTGCTGTCCATGGCCGGTGTCACGCTGTTCGCCTGGGTGCTGTTCGCGCTGTTCTCCGGCCACCAGGTGCGCCAGGTGCAGGTCTTCTGGGCCGCCCAGGTGCCGCTCGACACGGCGCTGGCGGTCGGCGCGTGGCGGCTGCGCACCCTCGCCCCGGCGCGGTACCGGCGGTTCTGGTCGTCGATCGCGTTCGCCGGCGCGGCGTTCACCACCGGGGACACGTTCCAGTTCGTGCACACCCTCCTCGGCCCGCCCACCACGTCGCTGGACGGCGGGCTGGTGCAGAGCGCGTTCTTCACCGTCGGGATGTGCAGCAACGTCCTGGCCTGCCTGATCTTCCCGCAGGGGCTGCGCTCCGCGCGCGAGAAACTCGTGTTCTGGCTCGACGCGGCGACCGTGCTGGCCGGCGGCGCGGTCATCACGTGGTGCTTCGCGGTGAACCCGGTCGACGAGCACACCGACCGGGTGACCGCCAGCATCACCGCCGCGCTGGTCATCGTGGCGGCGTTCTCCGCGACCAAGGTGGCGCTGATCCCCGACCCGCCGATGGCCCGGATCGCGGCGTGGCCGATGGTGGCCGCGCCACTGGTGCAGGTGCTCAGCACGTTCCTGCCGGGCGCGTTCCAGCACCACGAGCACGCCTACGTGCTGGCCATCCGGCTGCTGCCGTCGCTGCTCATCACCGTCGGACCGAGGATCCAGGAGATCACGGTACGCATCGACGGCTCCGGGCCGCGAGCGCGACGGCGCCCGTACAGCCTGATCCCGTACGGGATGATCGCCCTGACCTTCGTGGTCTTCTTCGCCGTGCTGCCCGACCAGGTCTCCACGCAGCTCTGGGGGGCCACCGCCGGGGTGATGGTGATCACCGCGCTGGTGGCCGGCCGGCAGCTGGTCGCGTTCCAGGAGAACGCCGGGCTGATCCGCCGGCTCGACGTCGCCCTGCGCGGCCTGCGCGACCAGGAGGCCCAGCTGCGCGAGCAGGCCGCCGTCGACGGGCTCACCAAACTCGCCAACCGCACGCACTTCACCGCGGGGATGAGCGGGGATCTCGACGGGCACACGGTGCTGCTGATCGACCTGGACGACTTCAAGACGATCAACGACACGATGGGGCACGCGGCCGGGGACGCGCTGCTGGTGGCGGTGGCCGACCGGTTGCGCTCCACGGTCCGGGCCGGCGACGTGGTGGCCCGCCTCGGCGGTGACGAGTTCGCGATCCTGCTGCCGGACACCGGCGCCGAGGACGCCGGCCGGGTGGCCGGGCAGATCCTGCTGCGGCTGGCCGAGCCGATCGTCGTGCAGCGGCACAGCATCGCGACCCGGGCCAGCATCGGGGTCGCCGCCGCCCGGCCCGGCGACGAGCCGTCCGCGCTGCTCAGCAACGCCGACATCGCCATGTACGAGGCCAAGCGCCGCGGCAAGAGCACCTGGGTGCGCTACAGCGACGAGATGGGCGCCCGGATCGGCGAGGAGGCCGAGCTGCTGCGGGAGCTGGAACTGGCCGTGGAGGCCGGGCAGTTCGTGCTGGAGTACCAGCCGATCGTGCGGCTCGACGACCTGGCGCTGACCGGGGTCGAGGCGCTGATCCGGTGGAACCACCCGGTCCGGGGCCTGATCTCCCCGGTCGACTTCATCCCGCTCGCCGAGCGCTCCGGGCACATCGTGGCGATCGGCCGCTGGGCGCTGCGCGAGGCCGCCCACCAGGCCGCCGCGTGGCGGGCCGCGTACCCCCGGGCCGGCGAGATCACGGTCGGGGTCAACGTGGCCGGGCGCCAGCTGCGCACCGGGGACTTCGTGGGCGAGGTCGCCCGGGTGCTGACCGAGACGGCCCTGCCGCCGGGCTGCCTGACCATCGAGGTCACCGAGACCGCCGTGCTCGACGACGAGGAGTCGATCGAGGCGATGCTGCGGCTGCGGCAGCTCGGGGTGCGGCTGGCGCTGGACGATTTCGGCACCGCGGCGTCGTCGCTGGGCCTGCTGCTGACCTGCCCGGTCACCACGCTCAAACTGGACCGCTCGTTCGTCGAGTCGATCACCACGGTCGGGCGGCAGGCCGCGGTCGCGACCGCGGTCAGCCAGATGGCCCACGCGCTCGAGCTCGCCTCGGTCGCCGAGGGCATCGAGACCGAGGAGCAGCTCACCCTGCTGCGGGAGCTCGGCTACGAGTACGGCCAGGGGTTCCTGTTCTCCCGCCCGGTCCCGGCCGACGGGATCGCCGCGTGGTGGCAGCAGACCACAGGTGTCCCCCGCCACACCTGAGCCCGATCCGGAATCAGTCCCGGGGGCCACCCGTTGTCGGGTTGGCAAAGATCATTTTCTTCATCGAGGTGAGTTCCTCCCATGGACGTGCGCTCAGATGCCGTGGTGCTCTTCGGCGTGACCGGGGACCTGGTTTCCAAGAAGCTCTTCCCGGCGCTGTACGAGCTGACCCGCCGCGGCCGGGTCCCCAGCCGGGTCATCGGGGTCGCCCGCTCCCCCTGGGACCACCAGCAGCTGGTCACCGCGGCCCGCAAGGCCGTCACCGAGGCCGGTCTCGACCTCGACGAGGCGGTCTTCGAGGACCTCAGCGCCCGGATGACGATGCTCTCCGGCGACTACGCCGCCCCCGGGACGTACGAGCGGCTGGCCGGCGCGCTCGCGGACGCCGAGCGGCCGCTGTTCTATCTCGCGATCCCGCCGGCGGTGTTCGACGCCGTGGTGTCCGGGCTGTCCGGCTCCGGGCTCGCCGACCGCGGCCGGGTCGTCGTGGAGAAGCCGTTCGGGCACGACCTGCCGTCGTCGCACGCGCTCAACGAGCGGCTGACCGGCGCGTTCGCCCCGGAGAGCATCTTCCGCATCGACCACTACCTGGGCAAGGAGCCGATCGAGGGGCTGTCGCTGTTCCGCTTCGGCAACCGGGTCTTCGAGCAGCTGTGGAACCGCGAGCACATCGCGAGCATCCAGGTCACCGTCGCCGAGAAGTTCGGCACCCAGGGCCGGGCCGGCTTCTACGACAACGTGGGCGCCATCCGCGACGTGCTGCAGAACCACATCCTGCAGGTCGTCGCGCTGCTCGCGATGGAACCCCCGGCCGACGCGAGCCAGGAGGCGTTCCAGGCCGCCGAGGCGGAGGTGCTGAGCCAGGCGCTGGCGCTGTCCCCGGAGACCACCGTCCGCGGCCAGTACGAGGGCTACCGCGACGAGACCGGCGTCAAGCCCGGCTCGCAGACCGAGACGTTCGTGGCGACCCGGCTCACCATCGACAACGACCGCTGGGCGGGCGTACCTTTCCTGCTGCGCACCGGCAAGTCGATGCCCGGCACCGCCACCGAGGTCGTGGTGGAGTTCCGGCCGCCGGACACCACGGTGTACCCGGTCGCCGCCAACCTGCTGCGGTTCCGCCTCGGCAAGAACGACGGCATCTCCCTGTCGGCCCAGGTCAAGACGCCCGGCACCGAGGTCGTCGCCCAGACCGTCGAGCTGAACGCCGACTTCGACAGCTTCCTCGAGCCGCGTCGTGAGGCCTACGAGCGCCTGCTGGACGACGCGATGGACGCCGACCACACCCGCTTCGCCCGGGTCGCGGCGATCGAGCAGGAGTGGCGCATCGTCGACCCGATCCTCGACCTGACCACCGGGGTCCAGGAATACCCCCAGGGCACCTGGGGCCCGGCGGACGGCGAGACCTGGCACTGAGCCGCCGCACCGGCCGGTGCGGCGGCCCCCGCTCGTACGGGGTGGCAGCACCGGCCGTCCTCGCTGTAGCCTGCGCAAACGCCGACAAGATCGACAAGCGGGCCACGGGGAGAGAACGATGAGCGACATCGACGTCAGTCCACCGGCGCTGAGAACCTTCGCGGACAACGCCTGGGACCGCAACGACGAGCTCTACCGGGTCTCCACCTCCATGTACGTCGTCGACCTCGCCCCGGACACGTTCGGCTGGATCCCCGGCATCGGCCAGCGCATCTTCGACTCGTACAGCGAGTTCGTGGCCGGCCTGCACGAGGCCATCACGTCGACCGCCGACACCATGAGCGAGCTGGCCACCGCGGTCCGCGCCACCGCCACCGGGTACGAGGAGACCGACCGCGCCCAGGCTGAGATGTTCGGCGAGATCGAGTTCGGCAAGTGAGCGCCGCGACCGCCAACAAGCTCGAGTCCTGGTTCTACGGCCTTCCTCAGCTGGTCCAAGAGGTCCTTCAGGAGCCGTTCGAGTGGTCGAACGATGCTCTCAAGGCCGTGGCCGGCGACCCGGACGCCATGATGGCGGCCATCCCGGAATACCAGCGGCTCGCCACCCGGGTCCAGGCCCTCGGCACCGCCCAGGTCACCGACCGCAACACGCTGGCGGCCTCCTGGAGCGACGACGCTTTCTTGGCGTTCAGTGCCCGCGTGGATGACATCGACCAGCAGATCAAGGACCTCGTGTCCGGCATCGAGCAGCTGCCTGATCTGCTGAAGGCCGGCGCTGATGCCTGCGTCGAGGGCGCCAACATGATCATCGACATCATCACCAGCCTGATCATGCTGGCCCTGTCCACCATCGCGGTGAACGTCGCACTCTCCATCGTCACTCTCGGCACCAGCCTTGCCGCGGGAGTGGCAATGATCATGGCCGAGGTGTCCGTCGCGACCGCACGGGTGCTGCGCGTCATCGAACGCGTCGCGGCCGTCCTGAAGAAGATCGAGGCGGTCTTCCGGAAGATCCAGCAGATCCTCGAGAAGATCGTCGGGTACCTCCGGAAGATCGAGGCCATGCTGAAGAAGCTCAAGGACGCCTCGAAAGCGGCACAGGGCACGGAGAAGTGGGTCGCGAAGGCGAAGTTCGCGGGCGCCAACGCCGCCGTGTCCAAGACGATCGACATCGGCAGCGGCGGCCTGATCGACCCGCCGACCAAGGGCAGCGCCGGCAAGGACGCAGGCCTGGAATACCTGGAAGGTCTCGGCTCCGCCAACAAGGCCCGCCACGCCGTCGAGTAGGCCACCCGCGCGGCGCCGGGCGGTTCAGCCACGGCGCCGCCCGGTCGGTGATCCGGTCGGTGATCCGGTCGGTGATCCGGTCGGTGATCCGGTCGTCGGTGATCCGGTCAGCCGTCCAGGCGGTCGACGCTGCGGCCGATCCGGTCGAGACTCTCCTCGACACCTTGCATCCGGGACTCGAACGCGGCGAACCGGGCCTCGGCGTCGTCCTGCGCACCGGCTGTGCCGATGGCCGCCGCGAGCACTTCCTCGGCCCTGCCCAGCGCGTCGTTGACGGCATCGCGCACACACTCGGCCAACCGCCGGTCATCGATGTCGCCGAGGGCGCGTGCGGAGATCCGCACGCCCGTCACCACACCCGCGGCCGTGACCTCGACGCTCACCAGGCCGCCCTGGTCCTGCCCTGTCACCAGCCGGTCCCGCACCGCGGTGACCCGTTCGCGCGCTGCTGCCACCTGAGCCGGATAGTCGCTGATCGCGATCTCCAGCTCGTCCATCCGCTGCCGGGGATCGACGCCGCTCACCGGTCTTGCTCCCGCTTCTCCTCGTCGGCCGCGCGTTGCACGCCGGAGCGCATGCTCGTGGGAAGAGCGTCCAGCATCGCGGCGTTCGACTGTGCGCGGGCCTGCTCGAGCACCTCGTTCAGCGTCGCCACCAGCACGCGCTCCAGCTCACCATCGGCCCGGCCGCCGTGCCCCGTGCTGAGCCGGATCTCCACCACCCGGTTCCGCCCGGCGGCGGTCACCTCGGCCAGCCCCGACGGTGACGCGGCCGTGCACGTCAGAGCCTGAGCCCCGGCGAGAGCACCCTGCATCCGCTCACTGGCCTGATAAAGCTGCTCGACCACGCCCTGTAACTGATCGCCGAGTGAACCGAACTCCGAGCTGCTCAAATCCCCGTCTCCTTCGCCAGAAAGCAGGTCGGATTGTACGAGGAGTCATCGCCATGATCCACCCCGCTCCACGACCCGCACCACGCCGGTAGCCTGGGCGGATGCCGATTCTCAACCGGGTCAAGATCTATGGCGACGAGGTCGCCCCGCACCTGCGGCCCGGTGAGCGACTGCTCGCGATCGGCTCGTACATCGAGCCGCTGAACGGTGACGCCAGCCGGCTCGAACCCGACCTCAGCGAACGTCCCACCGGTGAGCGGCACCTCCCGTGGCAACCGCCTTCCGACAAGTTCTTCGAGGGCTTCGATCTGTTCGCCGGTGGCATCCTGGTCAACAGCGACCGGATCAACCGGGCCTTCTCCGGCCTCGAGGGCGCCGGAACCGCGCAGTCGATCGCGGGGCGGCTGTGGCGGGCCCGCAAGAAGACGAGCATGCCCAGCTCGGTGGTCACCGACCAGCGCTTCCTGCTCCTGGACCAGCCCAACATCCCCAGCGACGGGTTCGTCATGGCGTTCGAGGTCGACCGCGAGCAGATCGCCGGCGTACGGCACCGGGTCAAGATCATTTTTCAGTGGGCCCGTATCGAACTCACGTTCACCGACGGCTCGATGATCGCGTTCAACTCCGCCCTTCTCGACTTCGTTGTCGCCCGTCAGTTGCGCAGGGCGCTGACCGATCCGGGTCACGTCTAGAATTCCGCTCGTGCAGATCATCGGTCAGGTCGACCCTCAGCGCCCGTTGCTCGTCATCGCGACCCGGCTGGAGGCCGAGGCGCTCGGCGGTGATCTGCCGGTGCTGCTGACCGGGATGGGCAAGGTCAACGCCGCGATGGCGGTGGCCGCGACGCTCGCCGCCGGGCCGCGTCCCAGCGAGATCGTCAATCTTGGTACGGCCGGCGCGTTGCGCCCCGGCCTCACCGGCACGCACGTCGTGGGTACCGTCCTGCAGCATGACCTGGACAGCGCGGTGCTGCTGCGGCTCACCGGCGAGGTGACCGGACCGCCGCTGCTGATCGGTGACCCGGCGGGCATCACGCTGGCGACCGGTGACGCGTTCGTCGCCGACGAGGTCACCCGGGATCGGCTGGCCGCGCAGGCCTCGCTGGTGGACATGGAGGGTTACGCGGTGGCCGCCGCCGCCCAGGCCGCCGGGGTGCCGGTCCGGCTGGTCAAGCAGGTCAGCGACGACGCGGCCGGCGGTGCGGTGCGGACCTGGCAGGAGTCTGTCGCCGAGTGCGCGACGTCTCTGGCCGCCTGGGTCGCCGCCGAAATGTGACAACGCGCGTGACTTGTCACAACCGGGGGTTCTGCTCCTCGCCCGGGCCGAGAAACATGGCCGTAACAAGGCGAGGAGGCAACGATGCCAGGAAACCGCGCGGTTGTTTACCAGGGTCCGGGCCGGGTGGAAGTCCGGGACACCGCCTACCCCACGTACGAGCTTCAGGACGGCCCCGGGGTCAACAAGGAGAACGTGGGGCGCAAGGTCCCGCACGGCGTGATCCTCAGGACCGTGGCCAGCAACATCTGCGGCAGCGACCAGCACATGGTGCGCGGGCGCACCACGGCTCCGCAGGGGCTCGTGCTCGGCCACGAGATCACCGGCGAGGTCGTCGACGTCGGGCCGGACGTGGAGTTCATCCGGGTCGGTGACCTGTGCTCGGTGCCGTTCAACATCTCCTGCGGCCGGTGCCGCAACTGCAAGGAACGCAAGACCGGGGTCTGCCTCAATGTGAACCCGGACCGGCCCGGATCGGCGTACGGGTACGTCGACATGGGTGGCTGGGTCGGTGGGCAGGCCGAGTACGTGCTCGTCCCGTACGCGGACTGGAATCTGCTGACGTTCCCGGACCGGGACCAGGCGCTGGAGAAGATGCTCGACCTGGCGATGCTGACCGACATCTTCCCGACCGGCTATCACGGCTGTGTCAGCGCGGGCGTCGGACCGGGATCCACCGTGTACGTCGCCGGCGCCGGGCCGGTCGGTCTCGCCGCGGCGACCTCCGCGTACCTGCTGGGTGCCGCCGTGGTGATCGTCGGCGACCTCAACGAGGAGCGGCTGGCGCAGGCCCGCGGTTTCGGGTGCGAGACCGTCAACGTGGCCGACGGCGACCCGGCCGAGCAGGTGCAGCAGATCCTCGGCCGCGACGCCCCGGCGATCGGGCAGCCGCTGGTCGACGCCGCGGTCGACGCGGTCGGTTTCGAGGCCCGCGGGCACGGTGCCGACGCCGCGACCGAGATGCCGGCGACGGTGCTGAACTCGCTGATGACGCTCACCCGGGCCGGTGGCGCGATCGGGGTCCCCGGGCTGTACGTGACCGGTGACCCGGGCGGGGTCGACGACGACGCCAAGGTCGGGTCGCTGTCGTTGCGGCTCGGGCTGGGCTGGGCGAAGTCGCACTCGTTCGTCACCGGTCAGTGCCCGGTCATGAAGTACCACCGGGAGCTGATGATGGCGATCCTGCACGACCGGGTGCAGATCGCGAAGAACGTCAACGCGACCGCGATCAGCCTGGACGACGCCCCGCGCGGCTATGCGGAGTTCGACCGGGGCGCGGCCCGCAAGTACGTGCTCGACCCGCACGGGATGCTGCGCTGACCATGGCGGGGTGCCTCCCCGTGACGGCACCCCGGCCGGTCAGTCGACGACGAACCTCGGCGAGTTGACCTGCGGCGACGCACCACCGGACGGGCTGCTCGTGACCTTGGCGACGATCCGGTAGGTCGTCTTGCGGGTGCCCTGCTTCAGCGACAGCGACGTCCATCCGTCGGACAGCGTGGTGATCGTGCCCGCCTGGTCGGTCTTCCACTTCTTGCCGCTGAGGTGCTGCAGCTTGATGCTCAGCTTCGCGGAGCTCTTCGGCAGTGCCTGGAAGTCGATCCGGACCGCGGCCAGCGACGGGTAGTGCGCCACCCCGCCGGACACCTTCGTCGCCTCCAGGGCCTTGACGGTCAGCGCGGACGGCGTGCTGAACCGGGCGGACGCGGAACCAGCCAGGAACGTGAGGTCGGCGCCGGCACTGACCGCGACGGTGCCGTTGGCCCGGCCCGCGAACCACGCCTTCGCGACACCCGAGGCGTCGGTGGTCACCGTTTTCGACTCGGTGGCACCGTTCTGCGTGACGGAGACCTTCACCGCGGTGCGCGGCCGCTTCGGCACCCGCACGGTCACCATCAGATTCTTCCCGTACGCCGTGGGCGCGGTGACACTCGCGGTCATCGCCGCCGTGGCCTGCCCCGCCGTGGGGGTGACGAGCAGGTACGCGGTCTTCCCGGACTCCTGGACGACCGAGTAAAAGTACCTGCCGTCCGCCGACCACGACGCCTCGTTCGCCGACGACCGGTACGACGTGTTCCCGGCACTGGTCGACCGCATGACGGCGCTGCCGGTCGAGGCACTGAACACGTGCACCGCCCGGTCGGTGTACATGGCGTCGAGGATCCCGGCGAACCGTCCCCCGTCCGGCGACCACGCGACCGCGGTCGGGTACGGCCCCGTCGTGAACGTGCCGCCGGGCGTCATCGTCGCGGTGTCGTAGCGTGCCAGCCCGTACCCGCCGCCGTATTTCGTGGTGATCAGCTGGCTGCCGTCCGGCGAGATCTCCGCGTCGTAGGTCGTGGTGTTCGACACGCTCGCGTTCTCGGTCAGCGACCCGTCGGCCCCCACCGCGTACGACGTCAGCATGCCGCTCGACGCATAGACCACGAGCGTCGATCTCGCACCGGTGACCGCCTCCGCGGCGAAGTCGGTGAGCACGCTGGTGCTCGCGTGCGAGGTGAGATCGAAGCGCGCCACCCCGTGCGCCGAGGCCGAACACCCGTACGCGTAGTAGAGCGCACCCCCGGCGACGGCGGACTTGCCCGGGCACGGCTGCGACGCCCACGAGCCCATGATCGCGCCGGCCGCGGACACCTGGACGATCTTCGCCGACGTCGAGGAGGAGACGAAGACGCTCTTCCCGTCCGGGCTCGGCGTCAGCCCCCGTGCCCCGAGCACACCGGCGACCGTCTTACGGACCTTCCCGGCGTTCGACGCGATGACGACACCGTTGCCGGCCGCGACCCAGACGTCGGACCCGACCGCGAGCACGTCGGTGGCGGTCTCGGAGGTGCCCAGCGAGAACCGCAGCGGGGTGGCCGTCGCCACCCCAGCGGCCTGGGCGGGCATCGCCGTCGCTAGCAGGGCGCTGCCGAGGACGGTGGTGGAGAGCAGGGAAGCGGCGATACGTGAGGGAGGCAAGCGTGATCCTGGTTCTGGGAGCGGGCCATGCCGGACGGCCCGCTCCCATCGGCCCCGGCACCCGGGACCTGAGCCGTTCTATTCCTGAGGGGCGAACACCATGATCCCGAGGCACATCTCGTCGCTGGTGCCCTCACCCCACACCACGTAACGCGGCGGCAGCGTCTTGAGCTGCGGCAACTGCGTGCGCAGGGAAGCATCGTGCGTGCAGGTCACCCGCACGACGTCACCCTTGGCGACGGAGACCGGCTTCGCCAGCGGTACGAGCGCCTGGTTGTCGAAGTCGTACCGGGGTACGTCGACGACCGTGCGCGCCCGCGGCGTACCCGGATCGACCTCGACCTTGATCGACCGCCCGAGCAGGTGCATGTGCCCGGCCGCCATGTAGATCGTCCCGGCCTGCTCCACCGGCTGGTCACAGTGCTGGGTGTTCCCCGCGACCGGCCGGCACATCTGGCTGAGCTGCTGCACCATCGCACCCGACTCCTTGCCGAACCGCTTCTCCACATCGGCGACCGCGGTGGCCCGGTCACACAGCGGCCCGCTGGTCCCGGCCTCGCACGGCAACTCGATCGGAGCCAGCGCCAGCGCGGTCTCCAGCTTCTTGTGCGGCGCCCGCGACACCCGCACCTGGATCCCGGACCGGTCGGTGGCCGGGGCCGCGGCGTCCACCCCGAGCAGGTTGTAATGCACCTGCATCACCAGCTTGCTGCCCGGCTCCATCTCGAACCCGAACCCGTCCGGCAGCAACGTCTCCCCGGCCCCGGGAGCCCAGTGCGCGACCCAGGCGGTCTGCCCACCGACCCCGGCCCCACCGAAACAGGTCCACCCCTGCTCCGGCGTCGCGGCGTCCACACTCGCGGCCTCGACGGCCTGCGCCGGGCTCAGGCGGTAGAAAATGGCGTGGTGCACGATGGCGGCGTTCTGCGGCAGGAACCGGCTGCCGGTCAGAAAGGCGTTCTCGGTCAGCCCCGGATCCACCACGAAGCACCGGTACTCGTCGGTGCCCCCGTTCGGCGCGGCCGGCTGATAGGCCGCCGGCATGGCCAGGTCCAGGAACTCCTCCCCCGCCCGCAGCGGTGCGGCAGGCGGCTCGGTCCCCGACCCGTGCCCGGCATGCCCGGAAGCCGAACTCTCAGCGGTCTCCGGCGCCCCGGCCGACTCGGCGGCGGTGCCCGGCCCGCACCCGGCGATGAGCAGCAACGAGGCGAGCGCAGCGGCGGTAGCTCTTCTCAGTCTCATCCCCGAATCCTCCCAAGAAGGTCAAGATCATGACATCAGGGATAACCCGGATCAACACCGCTTTCGGCTCTTGCCGCGCCACCGGCGCTCCCGGCCTCAGGACCTGCCGTCGGCGCGGAGCCGCTGCCGGTACGCACGGGTCTTGTACCGGTTCCCGCAGACCGCCATGGAGCACCACCGGCTGCCCCCGTTCCGCGAGCCGTCATGGAACGCCCACCGGCAGTCCGGCGCGGCACAGAGCTTCATCCGATCCCAGCCACCCGAGGCCACCGCCCCGGCAACCCGCTCGACAATCGGATTCACGGCCGGCACCGGAGCATCGGCCCCCAGCCGCAACCCACCGTCCGCGTCCGGCACCAGCCGCAACGGAAACGCCGCCAGCGCGGCCCCCACCCCCGGCCCTCCCCCCAGCGCATCGCGCAACCCGGCCCGCAACGCCACCACAACAGCCAGGTCATCCCAGCTCATCCGCGCCCCGGCCGCCCCCAGCCCGCGCGCCGCCAACCACGTCCCCAACACCTCCGGCGACGTGAGCAGCTCCCCCACAGCCCGAACTCCCACAGCCCGAACTCCCCCGGCCGGAGCACCCACGGCCGGAGCACCCCCAGCCTGAGCACCCCCAGCCCGAACTCCCCCGGCCGGAGCACCCACGGCCGGAGCACCCCCAGCCTGAGCACCCCCAGCCCGAACTCCCCCGGCCGGAGCACCCCCAGCCGGAGCACCCCCAGCCTGAGCACCCACGGCCAGAGCACCCCCAGCCTGAGCACCCCCAGCCTGAGCACCCACGGCCAGAGCACCCCCAGCCTGAGCACCCCCGACCGGAAGCCCTTGGACCGCCACCCCTTCGGCCCCGCCCCTCCCCGCGGCCGCGCCCCGGTCGCCAGGCGTGCCGTGGTGGCCGAAGGTGCGCAGGTCGACGGTGTTGAGCAGGTCTTCCACGATCCCCAGGTCTTCCACGACACCACCATAGCCCCACACCGGTGTCGTTCCGGCGACACCGGTGTTAGGTTTCATCGGTGTCAGACAACCCTGTGCTCACCGTTCCCCAAGCCGACGTCGACGATCTGCGCAACCGGTTGCGCCGGACCCGGTGGGGCACCCGCTGGCCCATCACCGGTTGGGAAGCCGGCACCGACGACGACGAGCTGCGCCGGCTCACCGAGGTGTGGGCCACGACCTACGACTGGCGGCATCACGAAGCCGCCATCAATGCCCTGCCGTCCCGGTTCGCCGACATCGACGGCACCAACGTGCACTACCTGCGCTTCGACGGTGAGCGTTCCGCACGCAACGAACAGCCGTTTCCGATCGTTCTGACTCACGGCTGGCCGAGTTCGTTCCTGGAACTGACCGACCTGGCCCACCGCCTGGCAGCGCCCGGACAATACGGCGGCCGCCCGGAAGACGCGTTCACCGTGATTGTCCCGTCCCTGCCAGGTTTCGGGCTCTCACCCCAGCGCCCGACCCTGGGCGCCGCCACGTCAGCGGCCGGCCGGGCCTGGCTGCCGACCCATGAGCTGTGGCATGGGCTCATGCATGACGAGCTGGGCTTCCGGCGGTACGCCGCGCACGGCGGGGATCTCGGTGCCGGGATCACCGGGCGGCTCGGCCAGGCGCACCCGGAGGCCGTCGTCGGCATCCATCTGCTGGCCGTCGCCGACCCGCCGCACTACGACCCGGCGGGACTGACCCCGGACGAGCGTTCGTTTCTGGACGATCGTGCACAATGGTCCACCGCCGAAGGTGGGTATGAGCACGAACAGCAGACCCGGCCGCTCACGCTGGCGCCCGCACTGTCCGATTCGCCGGCCGGGCTGCTCGCCTGGCTCCTCGAGAAGTATCGGGCGTGGACGGGTGACACCATGTTCAGCGACGATTTCGTGCTGACCCAGGCCTCGTTGTACTGGTTCACGAACACGATCTCGACATCGTTCCGCCCGTACTACGAGCATGCCCGGGGTCTCGTCCCCCGCATCGACCGCGTCGAGGTCCCCACCGCGGTCGCCGTCTTCCCGCACGATCTGGTCCGGCCGCCACGCAGCTGGGCCGAGCGCGCCTACCACGTCCAGCGATACACGGCGATGCCACGCGGCGGGCACTTCGCCGCCAAGGAGGAACCCGCGCTGCTGGCCGAGGATCTCACGGCATTCTTCCGCGACCTGCGCTGATCCGGCCGAGCCGCGCTGGATGACTGCGCAGCCGGCGAAAGGCCACCCCGGACCGCGGCCGGACGGCCAAACGGCCAGACGGCCAGACGGCCAAACGGCCAAACGGCCGGGCGGCCAAACGGCCGGGCGGCCAAACGGCCGGGCGGCCAAACGGCCGGGCGGCCAAACGGCCGGGCGGCCAAACGGCCGGGCGGCCAGACGGACCGCGCCGCGCAACCAGGCCAAGGGCGGCGCCGGTCAGGTACGGGGCAGGGCACCGGCTGCCGCGGTGACCAGGTTGCGGCCGGATTCCTTGCTGTCGTACAGGAGGCGGTCCGCTTTCAGGATCAGGTCGTCCGCCGAGGTGGCGTCGTCCGGGAGGCCCGCGAGACCGCCCGAGACCGTCACCGGGACGGTCACCGCGCCGATCGCCATCGTCGTCGCCGCGATGACCGCGCGCAGGCGTTCGGCCACCGCCGCCGCGTCCGCCGGGGTGGTGCGGGGCAGCAGGACCGCGAATTCCTCGCCGCCGTAGCGGGCGACGACGTCACCGGCGCGCACCGAGGCCCGTAGACGCGTGGCCACCTCGACGAGGACGTGGTCGCCGGCCGTGTGCCCGTACGTGTCGTTGACGATCTTGAAGTGGTCGACGTCGACCAGCACGAGCGACAGCGGTTCGCCGGTGCGCTGGGTCCTGGCCTGTTCGGTGGCCAGCGCCTCGTTGAAGTAGCGCCGGGTGTACAGGCCGGTCAGCGCGTCGGTGATGGCAGCGCGGCGGTGTTCCCGGACGAGGTTGCCCAGCCGGGCGACGACCAGCAGGAACAGGCCGGCGCAGCTGCCCGCGACGAGGAGTACGTGCAGGTCGGCACCGCGCAGTTCCTGGACCACCAGGGTGGCCGGGGCGAGCAGCGAGGCCAGTGCGAGCACGGCCAGCCGGCCGGTGGAGGCGATCGGGGCGGCGGCCCGGGTGGGCTCGCCGAGGGTGACCATGGAAGGGTGCAGGGCGGCGAGGCCGAGCAGCACCGAGGCGCCGATCCAGCAGAGTTCCAGGGTGCCGCCGAACTCGTAGTGGCCCTGCAGGACCCGGATCGTGTACCCGCTGTCGGCGACGCAGAAGATGGCCAGGTAGACACCGAGCAGCCCCAGGGAACGACTGCCGCCGCCACCGCCCAGCAGCAGGCGGGCGCCGAGGACCAGCAGGAGCAGATCACCCACCGGGTACGCGGCGGACTGCAGCGCCAGCGACACGCTGTCCGCGGCGTGGGCGACCGGGGCGATCACGAAGACCCAGCTGACCAGGCCGACCGCGACGGACACGATGGTGGCGTCGATGATCGCGGGGGCGTCCCAGCCCGGGGTGCGGCGCCGGATCAGCAGCCAGAGACCGGCCGCGGTCAGCGGGAACCGGGCCAGGTACAGCGCGTTCACCGCCGAGCCCAGCACGTCGGGGAACACCGTGTAGAACACGTCGCCGACCGCGGAGATCCCCACGGCGGCGGCGATCAGCAGCCACGGCAGCCGGGTGACCGGCCGGTGGATGCGGACGCCGGCGAGCACCGCGACCGCCGAACCGGCCGTACCGACGCAGTAGAGCACGTTCTGCGTCAAGCCGGGACCGGCCAGCTGGTGGCCGGCCATGAGGACGGCCCCGGCGATCAGGTAACGGACTGCGACGGTGGGCACATCGTCGATCCTGGGACCGCCGGGTTGCGAACCGGGTCACCGGACGGGGCGCCGCCGGTTGTGCCGGACCGAACCCCGCCGGGCCGGACACTGCCGGGCCGGACACTGCCGGACCGAACCCCGCCGGACCGAACCCCGCCGGACCGAACACTGCCGTGCCGGACACTGCCGTGCCGGACACTGCCGTGCCGGGCCACCACGTGCAGGGCGAACAGGCCGTATCCGACCAGGACGGGGGTGAGCACCGGGTGCACCAGGGCCACCAGGAACACCACGAGCACCACCACGCCGGCGGCGGCCACGAGCTGCCCCGGCCGGGCGCGAGCGAGCGAGAAGGCCCGCGCCCACGGCGTACCCTCCGGGGCCGCCACCACGACGAGTCCCGCGAAGCCGGCGGCGAGCCCGGCCGTGACCAGCAGCGCCGCGGCCAGCGGCCATCCACCCGGCACAACCCCGGCGCGGACCGCGAGCACCTCCGCCACCACGAGCAACGCCACCACCGCGAGCAGCGCCGACCCGGCCAGACCGGGCAGCAGGGACCGCCGGAACGTGTCCCAGAGGAAGCGCAAGGACGGCCACGCGTCGTGGTCGAGGTGGTGGCGCACGGCGGCGCTGCCGGTGGTGACCGCGGCGCCCGCCGTCACCAGGGGCAGCGCCGCCCCCGTCACCAGGACGCCCAGCAGGGCCAGGTCGGCCGCCGCGCTGACGGTGGACCGCCAGCCGCGGTGCGTCACGTCCGCCGTCGTCATCCTTTCAGCCCGCTGGTGTTGATGCCCTCGACCAGCATCCGCTGGAACGCGACGAAGAACAGGAACACCGGCACCAGCGACAACAGCGACATCGCGAACATCGGCCCGACCGAGCTCTCGCTGGTCGAGTCGATGAACAGGGTCAGCGCCACCGGGACGGTGTAGTCGCGCAGGTCGGACAGGTAGACGAGCTGCCGGAAGAAGTCGTTCCAGGTCCAGATGAACGAGAAGATCGCGGTGGTCACCAGCGCGGGCCGGCTCAGCGGCAGGATCACATGCTGGAAGATCTTGTACGGGGACGCGCCGTCGATGGTCGCCGCCTCGTCCAGCTCACGCGGGATCCCGCGCATGAACTGCACCATCAGGAACACGAAGAACGCCTCGGTGGCCAGGAAGTGCGGCACCAGCAGCGGGAGGTACGGCCAGTCGCCGCCGACCCAGCCGAGCGTCTTGAACAGGATGTACTGCGGGATGATCAGTACGTGGCCGGGCAGCAGCAGCGTGCCGATCATGATCGCGAACCACAGGCCCCGGCCGCGGAACTTCAGCCGGCCCAGCGCGTACGCGGCGAGCAGGCACGACACCACGTTGCCGACCACGGTCAGGCCGGCCACCATGGCACTGTTCAGGAAGAACCGCCCGAAGCTGATGTCGAACTTCTGCCAGCCCCCGGTGAAGTTGCCCGGGGTGAACTTCTCCGGGATCAGCCCGATGTTGCCGGCGATCTCCTCGGGTGACTTGAACGCGGTGCCGATCATCCAGATCAGCGGATAGAGCACCACCCCCACGATCAGCAGGAGTACGGCGAGCCGGAGCCAGCGACGCATCAGCTGCCCTCGCTGTCGGAGTAGTGGACCCAGAACCGGCCGGTCCGGAAGATCACCGCGGTGACGATCCCGATCACGAGCAGGAACACCCACGCCATCGCGGACGCGTAACCCATGTGCAGCTCCACGAAGCCGTTGATGTAGAGGTTGAGCGTGTACATGAGGGTGGAGTCGACCGGTCCGCCCGTACCGTTGCTCAGTACGAACGCCGAGGTGAAGCCCTGGAATCCGTGGATGGTCTCCAGGACCAGGTTGAAGAAGATGACCGGTGACAGCATCGGCAGCGTGATGTGCGCGAACTGGCGCCACGCGCCGGCACCGTCGACGGAGGCCGCCTCGTACAGTTCGACCGGCACCTGCTTGAGCCCCGCCAGGAAGATGATCATCGGGGCGCCGAACTGCCAGATCGCCAGCAGCATCAGCGTCTGCAGCGCCCATTTCGGGTCGCTCACCCAGGGCGCGCCCTCGATGCCGAACAGGGCGAGGAACGAGTTGAACGAGCCGTCGCGGTTGAACATGCTGACCCAGACGATGGCGACCGCGACGCTGCCGCCGAGCAGCGACGGCAGGTAGAACAGCCCGCGGAACAACCCCACCCCGCGGAACGCGCGGTTGAGCAGCATGGCCACGCCGAGCGCGGCGGCGAGCTTCAGCGGCACGGCCACCAGGGCGAACGTCACCGTGACGCGTACGGAATGCCAGAACGAGTCGTCCGCGGTGAACATCCGCTCGTAGTTGTCCCAGCCGACCCAGTTGGCCTCGGACAGCGGCACGAGCACGTCGTAGTCGGTGAAGCTCAGGTACAGCGAGAGCAGCATCGGGATCGCCGTGATGGCCATCAGCCCGATCAGCCACGGGCTGAGGAACAGGTATCCGGGGAGGTTCTCGCGGCGCCGGGTGCGCCCGGGGGCCCGCCGGTCGACGGCGGGCTCCCGGGGTGGCGCCGGACTCATGACGGCCATCCGGTCAGCCCTGGCCGATCGCCGACTTGGCGGCGGCGAAGTACGCGGCGCCCGCCTCGGCCGGGGTCTGCCGGCCGTACTGGGCCTCCTCGGCGGCCTTCACGAGCTCGGTCTTCACCTTGCTGTGCCCGGGCAGCGGGACGGCCGGCGCCGGGCCGAACTTGGGCACGAGTTCCGCCTCGACGGCGATGGACTGCTTCATCGCCGGGTCGGTGACCGTGTCGGCCACCTGCTTGCGGATGTCGAGGTTGGACGGGAGCCCCCGGTCCGTACCCAGGATCTTGCCGGCCTCGGGGTCGTTGGCCAGGAAGTTGGCGACGTCGACGGCGGTGTCCTTGTGCTTGCTGCCCCGGAAGACCGAGAGGTACATCGAGGCGCGGGCCCACTGGGCGCTGGGGTCGCCGGGGAACGCGACCACGCCGAGCTCGTCCTTGGTGTTCTTCTTCAGTTCCGGCATCTGGTTGGCCCAGACCCACGACGTGCCGGCCTTGCCGGTGACGACCAGCTGCTTGCTGATGTCGGTGGCGTTGCCCTCGTGGATGACGTCGGCGGTCGGGGTGGCCCCGCGGTCCCGGGCGCCCTTCCACAGCTCGAACCACGCGGTCACGTCCTGCGCGGTGAAGCCGAGTTCCTTGCCGTTGTACAGGTCCTTGCCCTGCTGGCGCAGCCACACCCAGAACGCCTGGTAGCTGCCGCTGGGGTCCTGGGTGCCCGGGGTCTTGGTGACCTTCGTGACGTTCTCCGCCCAGGCGATGTGCTCGGCCCAGGTCTGCCCGGTCTTCGGCTCGGGCAGCTTGAACTTCTCCAGCAGCGTCTTGTTGTAGACCAGGCCCTGGGTGTTCTCCCCGAACGCGACGCCGGCGAGTTTGCCGTCGACCACGCCGTACTTCCAGAGACTTTCCGGGAACTTCGACACGTCGAGGCGCCCGTCCTCCTTGTACGGCGTCAGGTCGAGCGTGACGTTGCGGGACGCGTACTCCGCGATGTAGTTGTCGTCGATCTGGAACAGGTCGGGGGCGTTGCCACCGGCGGTGAGCGTCGCGAGCTTGTCGAAGTAGCCCTGGTTGGCCTGCCAGGTCTTCTTGAACGTGACGCCGGGGTGCTTGGACTCGTAGAGCGCGAGCGCCTTCTCGGTGAGTCCGGCGCGGGCCTCCGCACCCCACCAGAAGACGTTCAGCTCGATCTTGCCGTCGTCGCTGTCGTCGCCACCGCAGGCGGCGGCCCCGCCGAGCAGCAACGGGAGGACCAGGGCGGCGGCGATCAGACGGCGACGGGAGGTACGGGGAGCGTGCGCGGGCAGCGCGCTCCCCCGCTGGGTCGTGGTGCGAGACATGGCACTTACTCCTCGGGATGGGAGGCGACGCCGGGTGCCGGACTTCTCACCGGGCCGGTGGAGTCGCGGATGACCAGTTCGGTCTGCAGGTTTATGAGTGCTGAGGTGCGCCGGTCGTCGCCGTAGGCGAGCAACATGTCGACGGCGGCCCGGCCGGCCGCGGCGGTGGGCGTGGCCACCGTCGTGAGCTTGGGCCGGGTGAGACGGCTCAGCGCGATGTCGTCGATGCCGACCACGCTGACGTCCCGCGGGACCTGGAGTCCCCGGGACTGAAGTCCTTCGATGAGCCCGAGGGCCATGAGGTCGTTGTAGGCGAGCACCGCGGTGGCGCCCGCACGCTGGATCTGGTCGACGACCGCGAGGCCGCCGTCCTCGGTGGGCTGGTTGGGACCGGTGACCGTCAGGTCGGCACCGGCGGAGCGGGCCGCGGCGGCCGCGGCCCGGCGGATCTCCTTGCTGGTCCAGGAACCGCGTGGCCCGGCGGCCAGGGCGAGGGTGCGGTGCCCCAGGCCGGTCAGGTGCTCGATCGCGAGCCGGGCACCCTGTGCGACGTCCATGACCACCGCGGGCAGGCCGGCGATCTGACGGTTGACCACCACCAGTGGCACTTCCCGGCTGAGCTGTTCGATGAGGCTGTTGCTCATCCGGGGACTGCACAGCAGCACGCCGTCGACCTGTTTCGCGAGGGCGCGGACGAGTTCCTCCTCGACGATCGCGTCCTCGTTGGTGTCGGCGACGAAGATGTGGTGGTCGTGCTTGCGGGCCTGGCTCTCCGCGGCCTTGATCAACGGCGGGAAGAACGGGTTGGCGATGTCCGCGATGATCAGTCCGATGTTGAACGTCCGGCCGGTGATCAGCGCGCGGGCGGCCCGGTTCGGCCGGTATCCCAGTTGCTCGGCACAGGCCAGCACCCGGGTCCGGGTCTCCACGTTGACCAGGTGCGGTGCGGAGAAGGTCCGGGACACGGTGGAGATGTGCACCCCGGAGGCCCGGGCGACGTCGCGGATCGTGGCCGGCACGGTCACCGCCTCCTGACGAAGATCCACACAGTGACGGGGGTCACTGCGTCGCACCATTAATGCAAGCGTTTGCAGCAGTGTCAATGCCCGTTTGTTGCCGCAGCATGACCGGGGAGTGCTCAGAGCGTGCACTTAGACGGTCCTATGCGGACAAAAGGGTGTGTTCGAGCGCGATTTCATTGACGCCGGGACATCGACGTGTCTAGTTTTTCTGCAAACGTTTGTAGTGCGGAGGTCCGCATGGCCCGACGTATCGCCCTGGTCGGAACCGGGGCCCGCGCCGAGATGTTCATCCAGGCCGTAACGGCCGGCAACCAGCTCGTCGGCCTCGCCGACACCAACCAGCACCGCATGGACGTGCACAACGACTGGCTGCGCGCCGCCGGCCACGACCCGGTCCCGACCTACCCGGCGGACGAACTCGCCACGATGCTCGATCGGGAACGGGCCGACCAGCTCATCGTCACCAGCGTCGACGCCACCCACGCCGGGCACATCGTCACCGCTCTCGACGCCGGCTGCGACGTCATCACCGAGAAACCCATGACCGTCGACGCCGAGGGCTGCCGGAGCATCCTCGACGCCATCGAGCGCACCGGGCGCCAGGTCACGGTCGCGTTCAACTACCGCTTCAACCCCCTGCACGAACAGGTACGCACATTGCTCGCGTCCGGGGCGATCGGCGAGATCGGGTCCGTCCACTTCGAATGGCTGCTCGACGTCCGGCACGGCGCCGACTACTTCCGGCGCTGGCACCGCGACAAGGACCGCTCCGGCGGCCTGCTCGTGCACAAGGCCGGTCACCACTTCGACCTGGTCAACTGGTGGCTCGGCGCCGCACCGGTGGAGGTGTACGCCTCCGGCCGGCTGTTCTTCTACGGCCCGCCGGGCGTCAAGCACGGCTACGCCCGCGACTACGACCGGGTCCACGGCAGCCCGGCCGCCGAGGACGACCCGTTCGCCCTGCACCTGGCGGAGAACCCCCGGCTGCGCGAGCTGTACCTCGACGCCGAGAAGGACGACGGCTACCAGCGCGACCGCAACGTCTTCGCGCCCGGGGTGTCCATCGAGGACGACATGGCGGTGCTGGCCCGCTACGACTCCGGCGCCACCATGACGTACCACCTGACGGCATACTCGCCCTGGGAGGGTTACCGGGTGATGGTCAACGGCAGCAAGGGCCGGCTCGAACTCGAGGTCGTCGAGAGCGACCACGTCAGCCCGGCCGCGTCCGGTGAGCTCAAGGGCGCGGCGATCCACGGCGTCACCGATAACCCCGAACAAGGCCACCGTCGCCTCACCCTGCACCCGTTCTGGGCGCCGGCCCGGGAGATACCGCTGGCCCCGTACGAGAAAGGTGGCCACGGCGGTGCGGACGCCCGCATGATCGCGGTCCTGTTCGGCACCGAGAAGGACCCGATGAACCGCTCGGCCACCGCCCGCGACGGCACCCTCGCGCTGCTGACCGGGCTGGCGGCCAACCGCTCCCTGCGGACCGGCACCCCGGTCCGGGTCGCCGACCTGCTCGATCTCGACCCCGCACCCCCCGAACCGAGGTGACCGTGCCCGAGCCCGTCTTCGCCACCGACCCACGGCAGCGTGACATCACCCGCGAGCTGCACGCGCTGGTCCGTGATCTCCCCCTGCTCTGCCCGCACGGCCACGTCGACCCCGGCCTGCTCGCCGACGACGAACCGTTCCCCGACCCGGCCCACCTGCTCATCGTCCCCGACCACTACGTCACCCGGATGCTGCTCAGCCAGGGCATCGCGCCGGCCCGTCTGGGCGTACCCACCCGGCCCGGCGCTGTCTCTCCCTTCGGCGGCTTTTCCCCGGCCGCCGGTTCTGCCGCCGGCGAGGCTGTGGAGACCGACGGCCGGGCGATCTGGCGCCTGCTCGCCGACAACTGGCATCTCTTCCGCGGTACGCCGTCGCGGCTCTGGCTCGAACGCACCTTCACCACCGTGTTCGGCATCGAGACCCCGCTGAGTTCCGGAACCGCCGACGACGTGTACGACGCGATCGCGGCCCGCCTGAGCGAGCCCGCGTTCCGGCCCCGCGCGCTGTTCGAACGGTTCGGCATCGAGGTGCTCGCCACCACCGAGTCGCCGCTGGACGACCTCTCCCGGCACTCGAAACTCGAGGCCGACGGCTGGGGCGGACCCGGCGGCCGGGTCATCACCACGTTCCGCCCGGACGAGGTCGTGGACGTCGAGGCCCCCGGCTGGGCGGCGAAACTGGCCCGCCTCGGCGAGATCACCGGCGACGACACCGCCACGTACGACGGCTACCTCGCCGCCCTGCGCTCGCGCCGCGAGGCGTTCATCGCCGCCGGCGCGACATCATCGGACCACGGCCACCCGACCGCGCGTACGGCATCCCTGAGCCACGCCGAGGCCACCGAACTGTTCAATCGAGCAGTGTTCGGTGAAGCAACCGCCACCGACGCCGAGACGTTCCGTGCACACATGCTGCTCGAATTCGCACGGATGTCGCTGGACGACGGCCTGGTCATGCAGCTGCACCCCGGCGCGGTGCGCAACCACAACACCTGGCTGCACGAAACGTACGGCCCGGACCGCGGCGGTGACATCCCCCAGGCCACGGACTACGTGAACGCGCTGCGCCCGCTGCTCGAGGAACACGGCAACGACCCACGCCTGCGCCTGGTCGTCTACACCCTCGACGAGACCGCGTTCAGCCGCGAACTCGCCCCCCTGGCCGGTGGCTACCCGGCGCTGTACCTCGGCGCACCCTGGTGGTTCCTCGACACCCCGGACGGCCTGCGCCGCTTCCGCGAGTCGGTGACGGACTCGGCCGGTTTCTACAACACGGCCGGCTTCGTCGACGACACCCGGGCCTTCTGCTCGATCCCGGTCCGCCACGACGTGGCCCGCCGGGTGGACGCGGCCTACCTGGCCTCCCTGGTGGTCCAGGACAGACTCCCCTTCGACGAGGCCGCCGAGACCATCGCCGACCTGTCCTACCACCTGCCCAAACGCATCTTCCGCCTGGACCGCACCGCATCCCCGCCCGAACCGGGCCCCCACTCCCGCTCGGGAGAGACGACAAGCTCCCCGACCACGCACGCCGAGCATCCGAGCGGCCCGAACACCCGGCCGAGCGAACAAGCCGTGCAGACCGTCGGCGCGAACGCTCAATCGCGCATCCACGTGCACGGCCCCACCACGCCCGGGGCGGGTACCGACAGCGCAAACACGCGCAGGACGAATACGGACAGCGCGAACACAGACAGCGCAAACACGCGCAGGACGAACACAGACAGCGCGAACACGCGCAGGACGAACACCGACAGCGCGAACACGCGCAGGACGAACACCGACAGCGCGAACACGCGCAGGACGAACACAGACGGCGCGAACAAGGATGGAGTGGTGGGACGATGACGCGGATTGTCGGTGTGGACGTGCATGATGTTCGTTTCCCGACCGCGGCGGCCGGCGACGGGTCGGATGCGATCAATCGCGGCGACTACTCGGCCACCTATGTCGAGCTTCGTACCGACGGGCCGCACGTCGGGGCCGGGTTCACGTTCACGAACGGACGGGGCAACGAGCTCACCTGTGCCGCCGTGCGCGCACTCGCTCATCATGTGGACGGCCGAACGCTCGACGAGCTGTGGGCGGACCCGGTCGGTTTTGCGCGTTCGCTCAGTGCGGATGTCCAGTTGCGCTGGCTCGGCCCGGAGAAGGGCGTCATCCACATGGCCACCGGCGCCATCGTGAACGCCGTGTGGGACCTGCACGCCAAGGAAGCCGGGAAGCCGCTGTGGCAGTTCCTCGCCGAGCTCCCCACCGAGAAACTCGTCGCCTGCGTCGACTTCCACCACATCACCGACGCGCTCACCCCACAGGATGCGACCGCGATCCTCGACAAGGGGCTCACCGGGCTCGACGAGCGGCTCGCCGAGCTGCGGCGCGACGGGCTCCCTTCGTACACGACCAGTGTCGGCTGGCTCGGCTATCCCGACGACAAGGTCCGTGAGCTGGCCCGGGCCGCGTACGCCGACGGCTGGCGCGCGATGAAGATGAAGGTCGGCGGCGACCCGGACGACGACGTGCGCCGGGCGGAGATCATCCGCGCCGAGATCGGCCCGGACGCGCTGCTCATGATGGACGCCAACCAGGTGTGGGACGTCGACGAGGCGATCACCCGGATGCAGCGGCTCGCTGCCGTGGACCCGTACTGGATCGAGGAACCGACGCACCCGGACGACGTGCTCGGCCATGCCCGCATCCAGCGGGCCGTCGACCCGATCCGGGTCGCCACCGGCGAGGTGGCCGCCAACCGGGTCATCTTCAAACAGCTTCTGCAGGCCGATGCGGTCCGGGTGCTGCAGATCGACGCCTGCCGCGTCGGCGGGGTGCCGGAGGTCCTGGCCGAACTCCTGCTCGCGGCCAAGTTCGGGGTGCCGGTCTGTCCGCACGCCGGCGGTGTCGGACTGTGCGAACTGGTGCAGCACCTGTTCGCTTTCGACTATCTGCGCATCGGCACCAGTCTGGACGGACGCATGGTCGAGTACGTCGATCACCTGCACGAACATTTCACCGACCCGGTCCGTACCCGCGACGGCCGTTATGTCCTGCCCGAACAACCGGGCTACAGCGCGACCATCAAACCGGAGTCGATCGCCGAGTTCGGCTTCCCGGACGGCCCGGTGTGGCGATGAGGCTCGGCCACGGCACGCTCGCCCGCCTTCCCGGGGCGAGCCGCCCGGCGATCACCCCCGGCGAGGTCCCGACCGGCATCGTGCACCTCGGGCTGGGCGCTTTCTTCCGTGCCCACCAGGCGATATACACCGAGGAGGCGATTGCCGCGGGCGGCGGCGACTGGGGCATCACCGGCGTCGCACCGAGCTCGTCCGGGGTGCTGGAGGCGCTCCGGGGCCAGGACGGGCTCTTCAGCGTCACCAGCCGGTCGGCGGCCGGCAGCGACACCCGGGTGATCGCCGCGATGTCCGGCTTGCTGCACGCACCGTCCGCACCGGACGAGGTGGTACGACTGCTGGCCTCCCCGGCTGTGCGAGTGGTGACGCTGACGATCACCGAGAAGGGCTACGCGGACGGCGCGGCGATGCCGTCACTGCTCGTTCGCGCACTGATCGCTCGCTATCGCGCAGACGCCGGACCGATCGCCGTGGTCAGTTGCGACAACCTGCCCTCGAACGGCCGCTACCTACGAGCGGTCATCGAACGAACCGTCAACCGCCTCGGCGGCGGATTCACCGCCGGGCACCCCACCGGTGGCGCCGGCGGGACCAGCGATGGCGGGATCGGCGACAACAAGGCCAGCGGTTACAGGACCGACGGCAGCGGGACCAGCGGCGGCGGGACCAGCGGCGGCGGGACCAGCGATGGCGGGATCGGCGGCAGGGGCGGGGTGGGGTTTCGGGGGGACGGCGGGTTTCGGGAGTGGTTGCGGACCCAGGTGAGCTTTCCCGGGACGATGGTCGACCGGATCGTGCCGGCCACGACGAAGGAGACGCTGGCTGTCGCTTCGGGGGCGCTGGGTGTCGAAGATCTGGCCGCTGTCTGCGGGGAGCCGTACCGGCAGTGGGTCATCGAGGATGATTTCCCGGGTGGGCGACCGGCCTGGGAGCTTGCCGGGGCCGTGCTCACCGAGGATGCCCAGCCCTGGGAACGGTTGAAGCTGCGTACCCTCAACGGGGTCCATTCCGCGCTCGCCTACCTGGGTGCGGTCGCCGGGCGGGAGACCATCGCGCAGGCGCTGGCGATGCCCGGGATGGATGCGCTCATGCGCCGGCTCATCGCTGAGGACATCGCCCCCAGCCTTGTTCCGCCGGCCGGGGTCACGGTGGCCGGGTACGGCGCGTCGGTGCTGGAACGGTTCGCGAATCCGGCGATCGGGCATCGTACGGTCCAGGTGGCGATGGACGGGTCGCAGAAGTTGCCGCAGCGCGTGCTGCACACCATCATGGACCGCCGGGCCGCCGGAGCCGAGGCGACCTGGGCGGCGCTCGTCGTGGCCGCTTGGATGCGTTTCGTGCAGGGTATCGACGATGACGGCCGGCCGTTGTTGCTCGATGATCCGCTCGCCGGGCGGATCCGGGCCCGGCTCGCCGACGGCCCCTCGACGCCCGACGGTGTGGTCGACTCCCTGCTCGGTCTGCGCGAGATCTTCCCGGCCGAGTTCGCCGGCGACGACACCGTGCGCACAGCCCTGGTCACGTGGCTGACCGCGCTCGACAAACACGGCGTCGAGGCCACCGTGGCAGGTGCGGCATGACCACGGCCACCCTGACCGCAGCCAACCGGCACGACGTCGCGGCCACCACAGGCCGGTACAGCATGACCACGGCCACCCTGACCGCAGCCAACCGGCACAGCGTCGCGGCCATCGTGGCGGGTGCGGCATGACCACGGTCGGTCTGGTCGGGGCCAACGGGCACGGCAAGCATCACCGGCGGCGGATCGCTCAGCTGGACGGCGTACGGCTGATCGCGGTCGCCGACACGCAGCCGGTCGAACCGGATCCGCCGTTGCCGGACGGGGTGCGCGTCTTCACCGGTCACCGGGAGATGCTCGCGGCGGCCGCGCCCGATGTGGTGATCATTTGTACGCCGCCGCACACGCACCTGGCGATCGCCGAGGACGCCCTGCGTGCGGGCGCCGACGTGCTGCTGGAGAAGCCGCCGGTCCGCACGGTCGACGAGCATCATCGGCTGATGGCGGTGCTGGCGGAGACCGGCCGGGCGTGCCAGGTCGGCTTCCAGGCGCTCGGGTCGCGGGCCGCCGGGCTGCTCTGGGACGCGGTCGCACGGGAGAAGGTGACCGGCATCGCGGCGGTCGCGTCGTGGCAGCGCGACGACTCGTACTACGCGCGGGCGCCGTGGGCCGGGCGGCGCAGCGTCGGCGGGCGGGCCGTGGTCGACGGTGTGCTGGTGAACCCGCTGGCCCACGCGGTGATGCAGAGCCTCGCGACCGCCGCGGCGGCCGGGGCCGGGGCGCCGGTGTCGGTCGAGATCGAACGCTACCGGACCCGGCCCATCGAGGTCGACGACACCGCGTTCGCCCGGTTCACCTTCGCCGGCGGGCTGGTGCTGGTCGTGGCGGCGACGCTGGCCGGGGAGGACTTCATCGCCGGCGAGATCATCGTGGACGGCAGTGCGGGGCGGGCGGTCCTCGAATACCCGACCGACCGCCTGGCACTGCCCGGCGAATCCGAACCGCGGCGGGTCGAGGGGCGCACCGATCTGCTGGAGAATCTGATCGCCCATCGCGCCGCTGCGGGCGTACCGCTGCTGTCGCCGTTGTCCCGGACCTTGACCTTCACCGCCGTGCTGGCCGCGCTGACCGACCCCGCCCTGCCCCCACCGGTGCTGGTGGAGGCGCGGGAGCGGGACGGGGTCCGGGTGATCCCCGGGATCAACGCGGTGCTGCGGGCAACGGCCCGGACGGCGGTGTTGCCCTCCGAAGCCGCAGTGGCCTGGGCGGTCCCGCCGCACCGTCGGTCACTGACACCCTGATCTCCCGGCTCAGCGTGGTGCCGGCCCGGATGGTCAGCGGCCGCTCGAACGCCAGGGCCGCGCACACCCCGACATAGTCACCCGTGCGGACGAACCAGCGGTCGTCGTCCCGCAGACCCCGGAAGACCAGGGTGTACGCGTTCCCGGCACGAACGGCGACCCACGGCTCGGCACTCCCGTTGACCGCGGCCTCCCCGTCGGCCGAGGCGGTCCAGGCGACCACCTCGGCCCCGGGGACCGGGGCGCCGCGCCAGAAGAAGCCCCCGTAGCCGGCTCCCCCGGGCCGCCCGTTGGTGGCGGGGCTGCCGAGGGTGACATCGCGGGTAGCGGGAGCCGTCAGCGCGTACTCATAGGTCAGCTCCCAACCGTCCTGCGTCGCGGCGGCCGTCACCTGTCGTTTCTCGCTGAGCAGCGCTCGCCCGGTCTGGTCCTGCCATTCGCCGCCCGGGGTGATCCGGCCGTGATCGTCCAGCCAGGTGTAACCCTGGTCGCGGACGTAGGTGCGCCCGCCCCAGAAGTTGACCCCGTCGACGTCCTGCATCGCCACCGAGACACCCATGTGCCAGGGATGATCCTCGCAGAGCGCGTCGGTGACGACGGTGCCGCCGAGGGTCCGGACCGGATGCAGATAGGGCCGGGGACCGAGACGGATGTCGAGCTGAGGGTCGGCGACGATCGTGGCCACGGGTGTGCCGCCGACCGAGAGCTCAGTAGACATAGGGCCATCCCGCCGAGTCGTATCCGATGAGGTTGATACCAAGGTACGACGCGCCGCTGTCCGCGTAATAGTGGTAGACGAGCACATCCGCGTCGGTGTCGGTGAAGACCGCCTGATGACCCGGGCCATGGATGGACCCGTGCGACGCCAGCATCTCGGTGCCCCCACCGGCCGTCATGGCGACCCCGTTACGGTCGACGAACGGACCGGTCACGCTGGTCGATCGGCCCACCATCACACGGTACGTACTGGAAGCACCGCGGCAGCACAGGTCGAAGGACACCCACAGGTAGTAGTAGGAACCACGCTGGGTCAGGTACGGAGCCTCGATCGCCCCGCCCCCGCGCCCGGCCAGCGACCGGACCGTGGTGTCCGAACGTTTCCCGGTCGACGGGTTCAGCGCGACCATTTTGATCCCGGACCAGAACGACCCGAACGTCAGCCACCAGCGCCCTTGCGGATCGACGAAAAGATTGGGGTCGATAGCGTTGTAATCGTTGGACGACGAGGTCTCGATCACCAGCCCCTGGTTCGTCCACGACCCGGACGCCCCGGTGGTGCTGGTGGCCAGGAAGATCGCCGACCGGTTCGAGCCGAAGGTCGAGGCAGAGTAGTACAGGTAATATCGGCCGTTGCGGTACGAAAGATCGGGTGCCCACAGCTGGTTGCTGCCCCCGGTGTAGGCGGTGGTCCAGGACGCGCCGCCGGGGAAGACGGCGCCGGCGTTGCGGAACGTGGTCCGGTCGGCCGACGTCTTGAGCTGGATGTTCGCCCCGGTGTAGGCCGCGAGATACCCACCGGCCGGCGTCTTCACCATCGCCGGATCATGGATCCCGGTGTCACCGGCGACATACCCAGGATTCGGGTACGCGGCCAGAGCAGCCCGATCGGCAGCGGCCGAGCCGACGGCGACCGATCTGGCGGCGACCGAGCCAGCGGCGACCGATCTGGCGGCGACCGAGCCAGCGGCGACCGATCTGGCGGCGACCGAGCCAGCGGCGACCGATCTGGCGGCGACCGAGCCAGCCGCGACCGAGCCAGCGGCAGGGACATCAGCGGCCAGGTTGGCAGCGGCTTCGACCGAGCCGGCGGGGGCGGCAGCGGCAGGGACGGCTGGGTTGGCAACGGCTGGGTTGGCAGCGGCCGGGTTGGCAGCGGCCGGGTTGGCAACGGCCGGGTTGGCAGCGGCGGCGAGCGCGAGCAGGGGAACCATGATCGCGGCGGGGAGTGCTCGGAATCTGGTCATTCCACACTGTTACCGCTCACAACAAGCGACACAATATGTCCGGATCATTTCTGCCAGATGACGAATAAACATTGACCGCCATCACTGAACAGGCACTTATCGCCGGCGCCGCCCCGGCAGTTTCTTACCGATGAGCAGCCACGCCGAGTACAGCACCCCGGCGATCGCCACCGGCACGGCCTTCCACCCATGCACAATGATCAGCGGCGGCGCGGCCGAAGCCAGGGCAAGAGCCAACGCCATCCGGTGCGGCTCCAGCCCCCGAGGCCCCCGCCGCCGCGAAACCGGCCGCCCCGAACCCCGCCCACCCGAGCCAGGGCCACCCGCGCCCCGACCGCCAAGATCCCGATCACCCGGGCCCCGACCACCTGGGCCCCGACCGCCCGGGTCCTGGCCACCCGGGCGCTGGCCACTCCGGCCCTGGCCACCCGGGCCCTGGCCACCCAGGTCCTGGCCACCCGGGCCCCGACCACCCGGGTCCTGGCCGCCTGGGTCCTGGCCGCCTGGGTCCTGGCCGCCTGGGTCCTGGCCGCCTGGGTCCTGGCCGCCTGGGCCCCGACCGCCTGGGTCCTGGCCGCCTGGGCCCCGACCGCCTGGGTCCTGGTCACCTGGACCAAGGCCGGCCGAACCCTGATCAGCCGGACCCGGGCCACCCGAACCTCGACCACCTGGACGCGACTCACCTGAAGAGGAAGAGTCGGATGAAGAAAACGAGTCGGACAACTGTTGACCTGGCGAATGTGGTTCCTCGGCCCCCGGCCCCGATGGCCGTACACCCGAAGGCTCCGCGCTGGGAAGGTCCGGCCCCAGGGGGGCCACGTCCGGGGAATCCGAAATCGGGAGCTGCGAGCCGGGACGCGGTGAACCCGGGAACTGCGCGCCCGGAGGCGATGAACCCGGGAACTCGGGACCTGAATGCGACGGGTCCGGGGACTGCGGGCCTGAACGCTGCGGGCCCGATCCGGTGCCGCCGGTCACGTGCCTCCCAAGAACTCTGCTATTGCATCTTCCGGACCTGCCACCCGGTCGCGACCCGTGCCGCGACCGCCGGGTCGACCTGCCGGGTCAGCGTACCCGGGCCCGGATCGCGTCATCCGTGACCCGCCACCGGCCGCCTGGACGTCGGCCCGGCAGCAGAGGGCTGCCCCCGGGAACGCCTGCCGGCAGCGGTGGATCGTCGCGGGTTGATTGCAAAGCGGGACCAGACCCGCGCGGCGGGTGACCCGCGCCGACCGGCTTCCTTAGGGTAATCATATGGCTGGCACGCTGAATCCGACCAAGACCAGGCAGGCGCTGCGCACGTCCGCGCGGGTGTCCCTGGAAGTCCTGCTCGTCCTGCTGATGACGGCGGTCTCGCTGTGGATCCTCGGCCGGATGTGGTCGGTCATCTGGCCGCTCGTCGTGGCGCTGCTGCTGACGACGCTGACCTGGCCCCCGGTGCGGTTCCTGCGCCGGCACGGGTGGGCGCCCGCCCTGGCCGCGGCAACCGTCACGGTGGCGTTCCTGCTGATCGCGGCCGGCATCATCGTGCTCATCGTGGTGCCGGTCTCGTCGCAGTCCGGCGAGCTTGCCACCGGGGTCGTCGAGGGTATCCAGCATCTGCGCGAGTGGGCCTCCGGGCCGCCGCTGAACATCGGTGACGACCAGGTCACCAGTGCCCTGGACACCGCGGTCGCCCGGATCCAGAACAGTGTCAACGACATCGTCACGTACGCGGTGACCGGCGTGAGCACCGTCGTCAACGGGATCGTCACGACGGTACTGGCGTTGTTCCTGATGTTCTTCTTCCTCAAGGACGGGCCGCGTTTCCTGCCGTGGCTGACCGGGCAGCTCCCCGGCCGGTTCGCCACCGACGTGCCGGCCGTGACCGCGCGCAGCTGGGACACGCTCGGCGCGTTCGTCCGTTCGCAGGCGTTCGTCGGTCTGCTCGACGCGGTCTTCATCGGTCTCGGCCTGTGGATCGTCGGTGTGCCGCTGGTGCTGCCGCTGGCGGTGCTGACGTTCGTGTCGGCGTTCGTGCCGATCGTCGGCGCGCTGTTCGCGGGTTTCGTGGCGGTGCTCATCGCCCTGGTCTCGAACGGCTGGACCGACGCGCTGATCGTGCTCGCCATCATCATCGCGGTGCAGCAGCTCGAGGGTAACGTCTTCCAGCCGATGATCCAGAGCCGTGGCCTGGGCCTGCACGCGGCGGTGGTCCTGCTGGCGGTCACGCTGGGCGGCAGCCTCGCGGGCATCGTCGGCAGCCTGCTGGCCGTACCGGTGGCGGCGATCCTCGCGGTGGTCTGGAACTACGTCAAGGACCAGCTCAGCGACCCGGACCCGGTCGTCGAGGAACCACCGGTCCCGGACGATCCCGGGGTGGCCGAGCCGGCCTGACCGCAGGGGTTGCGGCAGGCGGGGCCGTCACCATCGCGGCGAACGCCCCCGCATGCCGGAACCGAGTACCGCGTCGCCCGGGCGCGGACGGAGACCTCACGAGGCGTATTCGTCCGCGATCTCGGTGGCGTAGTTCTTCCAGAGCGGTCTCATAGTCTCGGCGTTGACCGGCTGCCCGGAATCGATCATGGCCTTGAAGTCGCGGAAGTACTGCACGTACAGGTCCGGCGTGAACGTGTTCAGCATGACCGCGTTCTCGTCGCCGATGTTGGCGAACGTGTGCGGCGCCCCGGTCGGCACGATGACCCAGGTGCCGGGGCCGGCGTCGTACCGGTCCTCGCCGACGGTGAACCGGAACGTTCCGGCCAGCACGTAGAAGCCCTCGTCGTGCTGGGCGTGGCGATGCTGCAACGGGCTCGGGGTGCCTGGCGGGATGGTGACCTCGGCGAACCCCAGCCGGTGGTCGGTGTGCTCGCCGTTCTCCAGGATCCGGATCCGTTGGGCCCCGCTGCCGAGGATCTCGCCCTCACCGGGACGGACGATGTTCACCTTCGCCATGACTTCTCCTGTCTGTTACCTGCTTTGGTGACCACCATCCTGTTCCTGGCCGGCTGTGCGCGTCCTGGTCGTCCGTGCACGGTTGCTGGTTACCAGTGCGCGGGGGTTGTAGCCGTACGTCGTCGTGAAGAGCTTGCTGAAATGGGTGGGGTCGGGGAATCCCCAGCGGGCGGCCACGGCGGTGACAGTGCGTCCGCTTCCGGTCAGCTCGGCCCGGCAGCGCTCCAGGCGGCGACGGCGGATCAGGGCCGCGACGGTGAGCGGCTGGTCCTCGAACAGCTTGTGCAGCCGGCGTACGGAGATGTGGTGGGCCGCCGCGATGGCGGGCGGGGACAGCTCGGGATCAGCCAGCCGGGCCTCGATGTAGCCGGCGATCCGGTCCCGCAGCCGCTCGTCCGGGGCCGGCTGTCCGTCACCCAGCCGGGACTCCAGTGCGACCGTGATCAGCTCGACGACGGCCGCCGCCGACCGCAGCGCCTCCGCCTCGCGGAAGGCGGTCGCCGACCGTGCCGCCCCCCGGGCCAGCACGGAGACAAGAGCGCCCGGACCGTGGCTGCCGTCGATGCGTACGCCGATGAGCCGGTCGATCTCCGCGGGCCGGATCCGGAGCTCGCGGCGCGGAACCAGGATGGTGACGTGGGCCGCCGCGGTGCTCTCGAACCGGAGCGTCCGCGTGGGATCGAGCAGCACCAGGTCGGCCGGGCCGAGTTCGATGTCGCCGCGCCCCTGCTCGATCCGCGTCCGGCCGCGGGCCATCACCTTGACCGCGAGCATGTCGCCGCCGGAGGCGTCGCGTTCCCGCCCGACACAGGCGCTCGCGGGCGTGTCGAGGGAGACCAGCCGCAGCGGCCCGAGGTCACGGGTGGCGATCCGGCCCCGGAAGCCGGCCCCGGCCAGCTTGTTGACCAGCGGCGGAAACCCGCTGGCGGCCAGCTCTTCCTGGAACGTCTCGAGGTTGCCGGTCACCGGTCAACGATAGCGACGCGAGGCGGATGACGGGGCACTAGCTCCAGGTGAGCGATCCGAAGCCGTCGATCCGGACGCGGTACGTGGCACCGGGCCGGACCGGCACGGCGTCGGTGAAGGCCCCGGCGAGCACGACCGAGCCGACGGGCAGCATCTCACCGCGGCGCGCCAGGTGCTCGGCGAGGTGGACCAGGGCCCGCAGCGGATGGCCGAGGATCGCCGCGCCGGTGGCAGTGCCGGCGACCTCGCCGTCGACGGAGAACACGCATCCGGCGGCGGCCAGGTCACCGGCCCGTGCCGGTGGGATCCACGGCCCGGTCAGGAAGCCGGCGGCGCTGGTGTTGTCGGCGAGAACGTCCGCCGGCCGGAACCGGAATCCGGCGAAACGGGAGTCGATGATCTCCATGGCCACGGCCACCCCGTCGACCACGTCGCCGACGTCCTCGAACGTCAGCGGCCGGTCGAGGGCGGCACCGAGCCGGAACGCGATCTCCGGCTCGATCCGCGGCTGCCCGGTTCGCGAGAGCACCCCGGCACCGGCACCGGCATCCATGGCGTCGGTGAGGAAACCGACGATCGGCTGATGGACGCCTATCGTGACCTGCTTCGCCCGGCTCGTCAGCCCGAGCTTGGCCCCGACGACCCGCTCCCCCGCGGCGACCCGGCGCGCGCGGTCCAGGTCCTGGACGGCATAGCCCCAGCTCTCATCGAGGGAGGGGTCGGTGTCGGTGAAGGGCGCCCGCGCCACCCGGTCGAGACGCGCCACCCGCAGCTCGTCGGCGGCAGCCCGGACCGACGTCACCGCACCCCATCGGCAGCAGGCACGCCGGACGAAAGATCGGACGGCCGGGTGGCGGGAAGGGCTGGGCCGGGGACCAGCCGGCCCGCGGTGCCGACACCGGTCCAGGTGCGGACCTCGGCGGGCAGGTCCAGGCGGTCGACGGGGGCGGCGTTCTCGTAGGCTCCCCAGTCCTCGCGGGGCAGCATCCACATGATCTCGAACTCGTTGGCGTCCGGGTCGGCGCCGTACACGCTCTTGGTCGCGCCGTGGCTGCTCTCGCCGGTGTACGCGCCGGCCTCGGCGAGGATCCGGCGGGCCCGCTCGAGCTCGTCGATCGTGTCGACCTGCCAGGCGAGGTGATACAGCCCGATGCCACCGCGCCGCTTGGCCGGCGCTCCCGGGCCGACGCCGAACAGCCCCAGGTCGTGGTGGTTGCCGGAGCGGGGCAGGCGCAGGAACGCCGCGTCGGCGCGGGGCTCGCGGGCGACGACCGTCATGCCGAACACCTCGGTGTAGAAGTGTTCGGCACGGGACAGGTCGGCGACGTACAGGACGGCGTGGTTGAGCCGTACCGGACCGATACTCATGGTCGAAAGGTAGCGGGCAATACTTGAAGCGTCAACCTATGACCGGAGGGGTCAGCGGCTCCGCCGGGTCACCGTGCGCTGCAGGACGATGAACGCGAACAACAGGGTGCCCACGAAGATCTTGGTCCACCAGGTGCTCAGGGTGCCCTGGAACGCGATGATCGTCTGGATCAGGCCGAGAACGAGGACGCCCAGCACCGTACCGAAAAGGTAGCCGGACCCACCGGTGAGCAGGACCCCGCCGATGACCACCGCGGCGATGGCGTCGAGCTCCATGCCCTGGGCGTTCAGGCTGTATCCCGACAGCATGTAGAAACTCAGCAGCACCCCGCCCAGCGACGAGCAGAAACCGCTCAGCGTGTAGACCGCGATCCGGGTACGGCCCACCGGCAGACCCATGAGCAGCGCCGAGTCCGCGTTGCCACCGATGGCGTACACGGTGCGCCCGAAACGGGTGTAGGCGAGCACGAACGCGCCGATCAGCACCACCACCGCGGCGATCACCACGCTGGTCGAGATGAACACGCCCTCGCCGAACCGGATCCGCTGCTGGGCCATGGTGGTCCAGAAGCCGTCGGTGATCGGGATCGAGTTGCGGTCGATCAGCAGCGACAGGCCGCGGGCGAGGAACATGCCGGCCAGCGTGGCGATGAACGGTTCCACCTTGAAGAAGTGGATGACCGATCCCATACCGAAACCGAGCAACGGCCCGATCAGCAGTACGAGCGGGAGCACGATCGCCGACGACCATCCGGCGTGCAGCAGGGTGGCCGCCACGGTGGTGGTCAGGGCCACCACCGCGCCCACGGACAGGTCGATGCCGCCGGTGAGGATCACGAACGTCATGCCGGCCGCGACCACCAGCAGGAACGCGTTGTCGACAAAGACGTTGAGCAGCACCTGGAGATCGGAGAAGCCGTCGTAGTTGGCGACCCCGACGGCGTACATGGTGATCAGCAGCGCCAGGGTGGCCAGGACCGGGACGTGCCGCCGGTTCTGCTGGTAGATCCGCCGCGGGCTCTTCTCCACCGCGGCGGTGGGTGGTGCCTTCACGTCGGTCATGACTGCGCCTCCTTGGGCATGCCCTTCTGGCCCTCGCCTGCGGGGCCGTCCGCACGCGCCGGGATCTGCCGCTCGGTGCGGGCGGTCATGCCGGGACCTCCACAGGCGCGGGGGTGGTGGTCGTGCGCCGTTTGAACACCTTGGCGCGGAACGTCGGGGACTGCGCGAGACAGAGCACGATGACCACGACGGCCTTGAAGACCAGGGTGGTCTCGACCGGGACGCCGACGGTCACCGTGGTGACGTTGAGCGTCTCGATCAGCACCGCGCCCAGGACGGTGCCGGCCAGCGAGAACCGGCCGCCGGTCAGCGCCGTGCCGCCGATCACCACGGCGAGGATGGCGTCCAGCTCGATCAGGTTGCCGGCCGCGTTGCTGTCCGCGCTGGAGACGTTCGAGCTGTAGATCAGCCCGGCGATACCCGCGCAGACGGCGGCGAACACGTACACCATGACGGTCAGGCGGCGGGCCTGGATGCCGGCCAGCCGGCTGGCGGTGGGGCTGCCGCCGACCGCCTCGATGAGCAGGCCGAGCGCCGAGCGCCGGGTCAGGACCACGGCGATCACCACGACCGCTGCCGCGATCAGGACCGAGACCGGCAGGGCCAGCGTGTAACCCGCGCCGATCATCTTGTACGGACCGGAGCTCACGTTGAGGATCTGCCCCTCGGTGAGCAACTGGGCGATGCCCCGGCCGGCCACCATCAGGATGAGCGTCGCGATGATCGGCTGGATCCCGATCACCGCCACCAGCGTCCCGTTCCAGATGCCGAGCACGAGCGCGAGGCCCACCGCCGCCCCGCACGCGAGCAGGACACCGACGACACTGTTCTGGTTGGCCAGGTCCCCGATCTGCTTGCAGGCCAGGGCGCCGGAGATGGCCATGACCGAGCCGACGGACAGGTCGATGCCACCGGTCGCGATCACCAGGGTCATCCCGACGGCGACCAGGATCAGCGGGGCGCTGCGCCGGGCGATGTCGACGACCGATCCGTACAGGTGGCCGTCGAGCACCGTGATGTGGAAGAAGGTGGAGGCGAAGAAGACGTTCGTGACCAGCAGCACCACCAGGATGGCGGCGGGCCAGAACAGTCGGTGCCGCAGGAAGGTCATGAGGTGGCTCCACTGGCGATGGTGCGCATGATGCGATCGGCGTCGACCCGGCCCGTACCGTCGTCGGCGGTGTTGTCGAGCTCCTCGACCAGATGCCGGTCGCGGAGCACCTCGATCTTGTGGCTGAGCCGGAGCACTTCCTCGAGCTCGGCGCTGACGAACAGCACGGCCATGCCCCCGTCGGCGAGTTCGGCGATGAGGCGCTGGATCTCCGCCTTGGCGCCGACGTCGATGCCGCGGGTGGGCTCGTCGATGATCAGCAGCCGGGGTTCGGTGATCAGCCAGCGGGCGAGCAGCACCTTCTGCTGGTTGCCGCCGCTGAGGTTGCGGACCTGCATCTCGGGGTCGGCCGGGCGGATGTCCATGGCCTTGATGTACTTGTCGACCAGCTCGTCCTGGCGGCGCCGGGGAATCGGGCGGGTCCAGCCCCGGGTCGCCTGCAGGGCCAGGATGATGTTCTCCCGCACGGTGAGCTCGCCCACCACGCCCTCGGTGCGACGGTTCTCGGAGGAGAACGCGAGGCCCTTGGCCATCGCCGTCCGGGGACCACGCAACGTGATGGCCGTACCGTCGATCTCGACCTTGCCGGTGTCCGGCCGGTCGGCGCCGAACAGCAGGCGCGCGAGCTCGGTGCGCCCGGAGCCGAGCAGACCGGCCAGGCCGACCACCTCGCCCTGGTGGATGGTGAGGTCGAACGGCGCGATGGCCCCGGTGCGGCCCAGCCCCTCGGCCCTGATGATCGGTTGTCCGCGTTCGAGCTCACGCGCGGATTCCCGGGGCTGCTCCTCGAGTTCCTCGAGCGCTTCGAGCTCCTTGCCGATCATCCTGGTGACGAGCTGCACCTGGGACAGCTCGGCGGTGCGCCACTCGCCGACGAGGCGGCCGTTGCGCAGCACCGTCATCCGGTCGGCGATCTCGTAGACCTGGTCGAGGAAGTGCGAGACGAACAGGATCGCGACGCCGTCGCCCTTGAGCCGGCGCAGCACCGCGAACAGCTGGGCCACCTCGGAGGCGTCCAGGCTGGAGGTCGGCTCGTCGAGGATCAGCACCTTGGCGTCGATGTCGATCGCGCGGGCGATGGCGACCATCTGCTGGATCGCCAGGGAGTAGGTGCCCAGCGGGGCCGCCACGTCGAGGTCCAGGTCGAGGCGGTCCAGCAGCTCACCGGCCCGCCGGCGCATCTCGCCCCAGCGGATCCGGCCGAACGAGCGCGGTTCGCGGCCGATGAAGACGTTCTCCGCCACCGACAGGTTGGTGCAGAGGTTGACCTCCTGGTACACCGTGCTGACCCCGGCCTGCTGGGCCTGCAACGGCCCGCCGAAGCGCACCGGTGTGCCGGAGAGCGTTATCTCGCCGCCGTCGATGCCGTACACCCCGGTCAGCACCTTGATCAGGGTCGACTTGCCCGCACCGTTCTCCCCCATCAAGGCGTGCACCTCGCCCGGCCGGAGCCGGAGGTCGACGCCGTCGAGGGCGACGACGCCGGGGAAGGTCTTGCGGATGCCGGTCATCTCGAGGACCGGTGGCCGCTCACCCATCGTTCGCTCCGTTCGCACAAGGCGCGGACCGCCGTGAAGGGCGATCCGCGCCGGACAGGACCACACATGCCATCGGGGAGGATCAGTACTTGCGGTCCGCGAGCACGGCCTTGGCCTGCTCGGGGGTGAAGGTGGTCTCCTCGGTGAGCACCCGCTGGGGCACTTCCTCCTTGGCCTTGACCTTCTTGGCCAGGTCCATCAGCTGTGGGCCGAGCAGCGGGCTGCACTCCACGATGAAGTTGATCTTTCCGGTGGACAACGCGGTCATGCCGTCCTTGACCGCGTCCACCGTGATGATCTTGATGTCGGTGCCGGGCTTCTTGCCGGCCGCCTCGATCGCCTCGATCGCACCGAGACCCATGTCGTCGTTGTGCGCGTACAGCACGTCGATCTTCGGCTGGGAGCGCAGGAACGTCTCCATGACCTGCTTGCCGTCGGTCCGGGTGAACTGACCGGTCTGCGAGGCGACCACCTTGAACTTGGGGTCGGCCGCGATGGCCTCGGCGAAACCGGCCTTGCGGTCGTTGGCCGGCGCGGCACCGGGGCTGCCCTGCAGCTCCACGATGTTCACCGGGTCGGTCTTGCCCTCGTACTCCTTGGTCAGCCACTCACCGGCCTTCTTGCCCTCGAGCACGAAGTCCGAGCCGATGAAGGTCTTGTACAGCGTGGTGTCCTGCGCGTCGACCGCGCGGTCGGTCAGGATCACCGGGATGCCGGCGTCCTTGGCCTCCTTGAGCACGGTGTCCCAGCCGGACTCGACCACCGGCGAGAACGCGATCACGTCGACCCGCTGGGTGATGAAGTTGCGGATCGCCTTGATCTGGTTCTCCTGCTTGCCCTGGGCGTCGACGAACTTCAGGTCGACACCCTGCTCGGCCGCGGAGTCCTGGATCGACTTCGTGTTCGCCGTACGCCAGCCGCTCTCCGCGCCCACCTGGGAGAACCCGAGCGTGAGCTTGTCCGGGCCGCCACCGTCGCCACTGTCGCCGTCACCACCACAGCCGGCCAGCGCGGAGGCCGCCAGCAGCCCGCTGAGTACGGCCGCGGTCACTCTCTTCGACACAACACCCTCCCATGGGTCACGCGCAGATTGTTCACACATGGATTGTTAGCGTTAACAACCAACGGCGAACCGCGCCTGGGCAGGGCTCACCCCGCACAGGACCGATCGACCGAGATCAACTTTGTGGCCTGAACCACATTGATGTCAGGAGTGTTACCGCATTCCACCTCAGCGTCAAGAGTTGATATCTGTGGGTCACCACGAACGACGCGCCGACCAGGGAGGATCCACTGTGTCGCGACCTCGTTACACTGAGGCCGAGCACCGCAGCTCGGCAGCCAGGGGGGCGCTTTGGTGGCACAGACGGACCCGGCCGTTCCGAGGCCGCGCAGCACGGTCATGCGCGACGTCGCCAAGCTCGCCGGCGTGTCCCATCAGACGGTCTCCCGGGTGCTCAACGAGCACCCGCACGTCCGCCCGGAGACCAGGACCCGCGTCCTGGAAGCCATGCGGTCGCTCAACTACCGCCGCAACCTCGCCGCCCGCACGCTGGTCACCCGGCGGTCGAACACGCTGGGCATCATCGGCTTCGAGACCACGCTGTTCGGGCCCGCGTCGATGCTCTACGGCATCGAGAGCGCCGCCCGCGAGGCCGGTTACCTCGTCAGCATCGCCACCGTGCGCAACCTGGAACAGACCGACGTGCTCGGCGCCGTCGACCGGCTCGCCCAGCACGCGGTGGACGGCATCATCGCCATCGCGCCCAAGACCGCGGTCACCAGCGCGCTCATGCAGGCGCCGTCCGAGTTGTTCTGCGTCGCCGTCGGCGGGGCCGGGGACGCCGAGGCGGTGTCGACCGTACGCATCGACAACGCCGAGGGGGCCGCGCTCGCCACCCGGCACCTGCTCGAACTCGGCCACACCACCGTGCACCACGCGGCCGGCCCCGGCGACTGGCCCGAGGCCCACGAACGCCGCGAGGGCTGGCGGCGCGCACTCGAAGCGGCCGGCGCGCCGGTGCCCCCGGTCACCCCGCAGTGGTGGGACGCGGCCACCGGCTACGAACAGGGCCGCGCGTTCGCGGCCGACCCGTCGGTCACCGCCATCTTCTGCGCCAACGACCGGATCGCCCTCGGCGTGCTGCGCGCCCTGCACGAGGCCGGACGCCGGGTGCCCGACGAGGTCAGCGTCGTCGGCTTCGACGACATGCCCGACTCCGGCTTCTTCCTGCCGCCGCTCACCACGATCAGCCAGGACTTCGGCGAACTCGGCCGGCGCAGCCTCGCGCTGCTGCTCGAGCACATGCGCCGGCCGGCCGGCGACGGCTCGGTGGACCAGGTGGTCGTACCCCCCACGCTGGTCCGCCGGGCCAGCACCGCGCCGCCGCCGGCCCAGATCGATCCGGCCCAGATCGATCCGGCTTAGATCGATCCGGCTTAGATCGGCCCGGCGCCTCCACTGGGCACACCGAAGTACGGGGTCCCGTCGGCGTTCCACGTGAGCCGCTGCACGCGCGTGTGGCGGTTCGGGTCGTAGAGCGGGTCACCGGTGATGTCCCGGTAGTCGCGGGCGTGGTAGACGAGCACGTCGGTCACCCCGTCCGCGCCGACCGTGAACGAGTTGTGCCCCGGGCCGTACTGCTGGGTCTGCTCGTTCGTGACGAACACCGGATCGGCCTTCTTGGTCCACGACGCGTTGCGCAACAGGTCCGCGTTCGCGTCCGCGCTCAGCAACCCCATGCAGTAGCGGGCGTCCGTGGCACTGGCCGAGAACGAGATGAAAACCTTGCCGTTGCGTACGAGGACCGCGGGCCCCTCGTTGACCCGATAGCCCTGGATCTCCCAGCTCCTGGTCGGGGTCGCGATCCGCACCGGTTTCGTCTTCAACGTCCACGGATTGCTGAGCTCGGCGATGTACAGGCTGGAGTTCACCGCGATCTCCGGCTCGCTCTGCGCCCACACAAGGTAGCGACGGTTCTTGTGCGCGAACGTGGTCGAATCCAGCGCGAAACTGTCCCACTCGGTCACGATCTGCCCGCGCAGCACCCAGCCCGCCGGGTCGCGGGGGTCGGCGAGCGCCGACTCCAGGACGTACATCCGGATCCGGAAGACGTCGTCCTTGTCCCCCGCGGCGAAGTAGATGTACCACTTGTTGTCGATACGGTGCAGCTCAGGCGCCCAGATGTGGCCGCCCATCTTCCCGGACGCGGGCCGCCGCCAGATCACCGTCTCGGTGGCCGCGGTGAGCCCCGCGATGGTGGTGGCGCCGCGGACCACGAGCCGGTCGTATTCCGGGACCGAACCGGTGAAGTAGTACATCCCCGCGACCGGCCGGGTGATGAACGGATCCGCCCGCCGGCTGATCAGCGGTGACGCGACCGCCGCCCAGGTCGTCCCCGCCGATCCTGCCGTCCCGCCGGTGAGCGTTCGCTCGTCGGCCTTTGTCGTATCGCTCAGCGTCGGTCGTTCGTTCGTGGTCAGTGCCGCCGCGCCCACGATGCCCAGGCTTCCGTGCAGCAGGGCTCGCCGGTTGATGCGTAACGTCATGTCGGTTCCCCTCAGCGGGTTCGGATGCGCAGGAAAGTGACGGAGTTCGGTGCGAACGTGCGGGTGAATGTGCTCGCGATGCCGTGCACGGTCGTCGTGACCGGCTGGATCGGTTCGGCGCTGCGGGTGTTCTGCTCGCCCGGGTCACCGGTGAGCACGGTCATCCGCGCGGTCGGCGCGACCCGGCGGCCACCCAGGTCGACCTTCGTGACCGCCGCGGTGTCCTGGGCGTTGACCACCTTGACGATCAATTCACCGGTACGGTCGTCGCGCGTCACGACCTGCGCGAACGGCTCGGTGACCTGGTCGTCGTCGAACGTCGCCCACTCCTGCCCGTCGAGCACCAGCCGTACGTGCGTGCCGCGGACCTCGACGCGCAGGTCGTACGTGCGCCCGGTCTCGACCGTGTTCGGTTTGGTGAGCAGCTGTTCCTTGGCGGAGGTGATGCCCTTCTCGACCGCACCCTGCGTGTTGTTCCAGCCGCCGAGGTTCCACCAGTAGAACTGACCGGTCTCCTGGATCCCGAACGCGACGAGGAAGCCCTCGGCGCCGGCGTTCTTGGTGGCCTTGACGCTCAGGTCGTAGTCGGTCTCCCCGATCGTCGCGGCCTTGACCATGGTGTCCGTCGCCGCGGTGTCCGTCTGGACATAGGCGCCGTCCACCACCGACCAGTTCCCGCGCGGTTGCACCGGCGTCCAGCCGTCGGCGTTCCCGTCGCTGAAGTCGTCGGCGAACAGCACGGTCCCGTCCGGCCGGGTCACTTCGACGTCGTCGTACGTCGCCGCGGTGGCCCAGGTGGACAACCCGATCGCCCCGGTGATCGGCTTCGCCTCGACGACCGCCCCGGTGGCGGTGCTCGGCACGACCCGGTCACCGACGTTGTTCATGAACAGTTTCTGCATCTGATAACTGGTCGAACCCCACGACTCGTCGTTGTCGAACCAGATCAGATCCGGCCGCCACTGCACGTTGTCGATGTTCGCGAGCAACGGCGCATAGGATGCCATCCGGACCACATCGGCATTGCGTTCGAGCCCGGTCATATAGGCGGCCTCGGACAGCGAGTTGTAGAACTTGGCATCCTGCGACGCATACTCGCCGAGGAAGACCTTGGGGCCACCGCGGTCGTACGCGTCATAGCGCTTGTTGTTCTGCAGGAACCACGACGGACTGTTGTAATAGTGCTCGTCGACCATGGCGACACCCGCCGCTTTGTTCTTGGCCCACAGCGTGTCGAACGTGGTCCCCTGATCGTCCGGCCCGGAGTTGCCCACCACCGTGAAACCCGGGTGTTTCGCCTCGATCGCGGCCCGGAACTTCTCGAAGTTCGCGAAATACTGCTCCGGCAGGTTCTCCTCGTTACCGACCGCGACATGGGTCAGCCCGAACGGCCGCAGATGCCCCATCTGAGCTCGCAGCCTGCCCCAGGTCGAGGTGACCGGCCCGTTGGCGAACTCGATAAGATCGAGGGTGTCCTGGATGTGCCGCTGCAGCAGCGCGGCGTCATCGGTGGCCCGGTTCTGCCCGCACCCGGTGACCAGAGCGGGAACCACCGGCAACGGCATCGCGCCGATATCCTCCGAGAACTGAAAATACTCGAAGTACCCGAGCCCGTACGACTGGTTGTATCCCCAGAAGTTCGTGTTCGTGGCCCGCGTCTCCACCGGTCCGACGGTATCTTTCCACTGGTACGCCCGGGCCCGCGGATATCCGTTCGCCGCGTCGTACCCGTACATGCTGCCGGTGTTGACCAGACAGCCCCCGGGGAACCGCACGAAGCCCGGCCTCAGCGCAGCGATCTTCTGCGCCAGGTCCTGCCGCAACCCGTTCGCCCGGCCCTTGTACGTTTCGCGCGGGAACAGCGAAACCATGTCCAGCCGAACAGTCCCACCCCCACCGGCGACAACCGTCAACCGCCCGGCATCCGTCGTCCGCCCGGCGATCAGCGAGACCGAGTACTTCCGCCAGCGATCCCCCCGCACCATGAGCGAACGAACAGCCCTCGCACCCACCCGGCCGTCCACATGAGCATCCGCACCGCCGCCGGCGTGCACACTCGCACCCTCGACCACCCGCGAGTCCGCTCGAGCCTCCACCCCGCCGGCCGGCCGCGCGTCCACCCCTGTCGCTGCCTGCGCGTTCCCGCCTGTCGCTATCTGTACGTTCACACCAGCCGCGCTACCCGCGTTCACACCAGCCGCTGCCTGCGCGTGCGCACCAGCCGCGCCATCCGCATTCACACCAGCCGCTGCCTGCGCGTGCGCACCAGCCGCGCCATCCGCGTTCGCACCGGTGGCTGTCTGCGCGGCGGTGTCGGTGAGCGAGACGGTCAGCGGGGTGCCGGCCGGGTTGTCACTGCGCGCCCAGACCGAGAAGTCGTAACGCTTCCCCGCCTGCACCGCGAACCCGTTGTTGAACCCCGCGTTGGTCACCCCGTAGCGTCCACCGGCGACATTCGTCAGGTCCAGCTTCAGGTATGTCCGGTTGCGTTCGTTCAGCCGAAAACCGTCATTGACCGTCGTGGCGCTTCCGCTGCCACCGGTCTCCGCAGTGGGCGTCCACGCGGTCAACCCGTTGTAGGCGGCGTTGTCAGCCGGAAGGAACTCGAACGACCGGTTCCGGACGAGCTCCGCGTACAACCCGCCGTCGGCGGCCCAGTTGATGTCCTCGAAGAAGATCCCGTACATGTCGTCATTGATCGCCGGCCCGGAAGCCTTGGGGTCGACGGTGATCGTGTAGTCCGGCTCGGCCGCGCGGGCCGCCACCGGAGCGGCGCCCGTAAGCGTCACGGCCAGCAGCGCCGAGGCTGCCAACCCAACCAGGGACCGGGGGTGCGACATCCATGTCCTCCCGATGTGAGCGTTAACACAACGCGAGTGATTCTCATCGATTTATTACCGGGAGTCAACGGTCGTGTTACGCAGAGCAGCTCACCAGGCAGAGATCCGTCCTCCACCCCAGACGATCACCGCCGGCCGGGGCCGAAGAGCCCGCAGCCCCCGGCCGCACCCGCGAAGGTCAATCCTCGATGCACTCAAGCGGGCGAGACCGGGCCCGTACGGCCGCTGATGCCGGTGTTGGGCACGCTCATCAATCGACGGCCAAGAATCGGTGCGGCGTCGTGTCCGCGATCCCGGCCGCGCCGGGGGATCTACCGAAAAGCCGAGATGTGGTCCTGGACCCAGTCGGCGAAGGTGCGTGGCGCCCGACCGAGGATCTGCGCGACGGCAGGGCTGATCTGCTGCTCGGCGAGGGTTGGTACGCCGAGGACGGCGAGGGTGGTGTCCACCGCCCATTCGGGCATGAACCGCAGCATCTGCACGCGGGCCTCATCGCGGGTCTGTTCCACGAACCGGAGGGGCACACCGAGTACGGCACCGATCACCTCCGCGCGCTGCCGGGGCGTGGTCAGCGCCGACCAGGTCAGCTCATAGATCTGCCCGGCATGACCGTCTTCGCGCAACGCCCTGGCGGCGACCCCCGCGATGTCGGCGGGATCGATCGTCGGCATGCCGACATCACCGAACGGTGCCACGACGGTCCGCCGGGTACGGACCGACTCGGACCAGGCATACATGTTGGAGTTGAACCCGCCGGGCCGCAAGATCGTCCAGTCCGGACCGGAGCCCCGCACCGCCTCTTCGAGAGACCTCAGAAGCACCCCATGGGACTCGGATTCCGGCCGGGTGCGGACTCCCTGCGAGGACAGCAGCACCACCCTGCCCACCCCGGCTGAACTGGCTGCGTCGAGGATGTCTCGAGACTTCAGCGCCTGCGCGCCGGCACCACCGCCATGGAGGAACAGCGCACCGGCACGGTCGAAAACGGGCCGTAAGTCCGGCGGATCGGTCAGGTCCGCAGCCACGGTCAGTACCCCCGCCGGCACCACCGCAGTTCCGACCCGGCGTGACACTGCGGTCACTTTTTCACCCGCTGCGGCGAGTGCCTGGACAAGTGGTCGGCCGACATTTCCGGTCGCTCCGGTAACGACGATCATGGTCATGCTCCTGGTCAGCTCGTCGAATGCCGGGCCTGGCGGCGGGGCAACAGCGGGGACGCTAACACCGCCGACATAGTAGGTACCTACAGGAAAGTGACTATGCTTCGAGTAATCGCTGAGTGAAGCGTCCACCCCTTCCGTGGCGATCGAGGGACCTCGAGCGGCCACTCCGCACGGCGCCCGGTCAGCGCCGGTCTCGCCTACGAGCTCGCCACCCAGGGGTGGACGCACTCCATGCCGGACAGGCCCGAACCAGGACGGGCCCCACGCGCAGCAGGCTCAGACCGAGCGGGCTCCGTGCCACGACCTTCCCCGACCTGAGACGGGTCCAGCCAGGCCTTCGGGCGCGCGGGCATGAACACGTAGCGGGATCACCCCGGGCCGACAGAACACCGTAGACCGGCGGATTTCCGTGGCTGATGAACGAATCCAGACGATTCTGACGTAGCACATCGCTGCTGGCAGTCCGCGGTAGACCATGCTGCTCGACGCAATGACGACTGTCATCGCGTGTTGTCGTCCTCGCCGACCAAGTGCTCAGATGCGCAGGTGGTAGAGGTTGCGGCGGGGTTGCTGGGTCGGGTCGATCGTGTACGGGGGAACGAATTCGGGGTGCCTGTCGGGGCTGAGTCGGATGGTCCAGTCGGCGGTGGGGTGGTGGATGAGTCGGTGGTGGTGTCGGCAGAGCAGGACCATGTTGTCCAGGCTCGTGGTGCCTCCGTTGATCCAGTGTTTGATGTGATGCGCGTCCGTCCAGCGTGGTGGTTTGTCGCAGCCGGGGAAGGCGCAACCACGGTCGCGGAGGTGCAGGGCACGGCGTAGGGCTGTGCCGGCTGTTCGGCTGCTTCGGCCCATGTCGAGGATCTGCCCAGCACTGCCGAGGACGGTGGGCAGGATCCGGGCGTCGCAGGCCAGTCTGCGGACAGTCGCGGCGGACACGCGCTCACCGGTGTCAGTGGTCGCTGTGCCCAGGGTGCTTGTGAGCGGGTGGTAGGCGACGGTGACCGCGAGTTGGGGTGGTTCGCCGCCGTCGTCGGGTAGCTCGGTGGTGCGTAGGGCGAGGGTGCAAACACTGATCAGGGCGTCGGCACGCCGTTGGGCGGGGGTGCGGGTGTCATCGTGGACCGGTTTGCATAGTGGGTGCAGGGCGGCGTTCACGGTCGCGGCTTCTTCGGCACCGAGCAGACCGGAGACCCGGACAAGGCCCTCCACCGGCATCGAGAGGGTCAGACCGCGGCGGCGGTGGTTGCGGGCTTCCTGCCGGATCAGGGCGGCTTCGTCGGCTTGGTCGGCGAGGTGGGGGGCGGTGTGGGCGAGGATACGTTCCCCGATACGGCGTAGCTGGTAGGCGGGGAACTGCCCGGCATGCGTGAGCATGATGGTCTCGGCGTCCTGCACGACCCTCGGGACGTTCACGGCACCAGGGATGGGGGCGAGGTCGTCGGGGATGGCCTGCACGGTGGTGGTGATCACCGAGGCTTGGCGCATGTTGAGCTGACCGTCCAGGACGGCCTGCTCGATCACCGGGGTCGCCTTAACAGTGAGTTCACGTGCTTGGTGCGGGTCCAGCAGCAGGATGTGTCGTAGCCATCCGCTGAGGGAACGGGCGCCCTGAGTCTGGGGCAGCTTACGGATGTCAGCCTCATGGGCCAGGCGGGTCTGCAGGACGATCGCGACCTGCTCCAGGTGATGCGCCGCGCGGAGCAGGCCGACGATCTCGTGGTCCAGCGGTGAGCACAGCGGGGCCGCGGCTAACTCCGCCGCTTCCTTGACCAGCTGCTGCACGTCAACCAACACGAGCATCAATTTAGAACACACGTACGACAATCTTCAAACGCCTCAGCGGCCGGTCAGGCGTGGACGGCGATCAGGCGTGGACGGCGATCAGGCGTGGACGGCGATCAGGCGTGGACGGCGATCAGGCGTGGACGGCGATCAGGCGTGGACGGCGATCAGGTGGTTCAGGGACTGTTCGCTGCGGCTGCCGGGCTGGGCGGTGCCCACCTGCAGCTGCTGGCCGGGGGCGTCGCGGACGTCGAAGGCCTGGTAGGTGAGGTCCAGGCGGCCGGCTTCGGGGTGGTGGAACGTCTTGTCCAGGCGGGGCAGCGCTCCGACGCCCTGCCTGTTCCAGCGCCGGGTGAACTCGGCGTTGTCCTCGAGGTCCTCCAGGAGCGCGAGGATGTCGGGGTCGGCGGGGAAGAGGCCGGCGTTGAGGCGCAGGGCGTCCACGATGGCGTCGGCCGCGCCGGGCCAGTCGTCGAAGAACGTGCGGGCCGCCGGGTCGCTGAACACTACCCGGGCCATGGCGGGCCGGGCGCCGAACGGGGCGAGCAGGGCCGCGCCGAGCGGGTTGGCCGCCAGCACGTCGAAGGCCGGGCCGAACACGTACGCGGCAGCTCGCGGGAAGCCGTTCATGAGGGTCAGCAGCGCCGGGTGGACCCGGTCGCCGGCCACCGGGCGGGGGCGGGCCGGGAGCAGGCCGGCGAGGCGGTAGAGGTGGCCTTTCGCGTCCGCGTCGAGGTGGAAGACCCGGGCCACCGCGTCGAGGATCTGCGCGGAGGGGTGGCGTTCGCGGCCCTGTTCGAGGCGGGCGTAGTAGTCGGCGCTGACGCCGGCCAGCACCGCGACCTCTTCGCGGCGCAGGCCCGGCACCCGGCGGTCGCCGCCCGCGGCGAGGCCGCTGTCGGCGGGGTCGGCCCGGGCGCGGCGGGCGCGCAGGAACTCGCCGAGGGGGCTCGCTGGTGCCATGGCGACGATCATAAACCTGCCGGGGTGCGGCACTCCCCGGAAGTTGGGGCCTCCTCGTCGCGGCGCCCGGCACCGAGCATTGCCGCATGCCTACTTTTTCTGTCATTGACCCGGCCACCGGCGAGATCACCGGCGAAGCGCCGGACTGCTCCCGTGCCGAGCTGGACGCCGTCGTGGCGGCGGCCCGCGCGGCCCAGCCGGGATGGGCGGCCCGTTCCGTGGCGGACCGCCGCGACGCCCTGCTCAGCATCGCCGGGGTGATCGACGCGAACGCCGTCGAGCTGGCCCGGCTGGTCACCCGGGAGCAGGGCAAGCCGCTGCCGGTCGCCGTCGCCGAGGTCGCCGGGCTCAGCCACTGGTTCCGGGAGACCGCGGCCCTCGACCTGCCGGTGACGGTCAACCAGGACGACGCCGAGCGGCGGTCGGTCACCGAGCACGTACCGCTGGGGGTCGTCGCGGCGATCACGCCGTGGAACTACCCGCTGGGTCAGCTGTCGTTCAAGGTCGGCCCGGCGCTGCTGGCCGGCAACACGGTGATCGTGAAGCCGTCGACGTTCACCCCGTTGTCGTCGCTGCGTCTGGGTGAGCTGCTGCGCGGCGTGCTGCCCGACGGGGTCCTCACGGTCGTCACCGGCGGTGACGACCTGGGCCCGTGGCTGACCCGGCACCCGGGCATCGACAAGATCAGTTTCACCGGGTCGACCCGGACCGGGCGCGCCGTGCTGGCCGGGGCCGGGGCCACGCTGACCCGGGTCACGCTGGAGCTCGGCGGCAACGACCCGGCGATCGTGCTGGCCGACGCCGACCCCGACCAGGTCGCCGAGCAGCTGTTCTGGGCCGCGTTCAGCAACGCCGGCCAGATCTGCCTGGCCACGAAACGCCTTTACCTGCACACCGATGTGTACGACCGGATCGCCGCGCGCCTGGTGGAGCTGGCCGGGAGCGTGGTGGTCGGCAACGGCCTCGACGAGGGGGTCCAGATCGGGCCGGTGTCGAACCGCCGCCAGTACGACACCGTCGCCGAGCTGTTCCGGGACTGCCAGGACAAGGGTTACGACATCCTGACCGGCGGGCCGACCGAGGGGTTCTTCTTCCGGCCCACCCTGATCGGCAACCCGCCGGAGGACGCCCGGATCGTCCAGGAGGAGCAGTTCGGCCCGATCCTGCCGCTGCTGCGGTTCGACGACGTCGAGGACGCGATCACCAGGGCCAACGCCATCGAGTACGGCCTGGGCGCATCGGTCTGGTCGGCCGACCCCGATGCCGCGCTCGCGGTGGCGCGCCGCCTGGAGGCCGGCACCGTCTGGGTCAACGAGGTCATGCACCTGTCCCCGTCCGTACCGTTCGGTGGTCTGAAGCAGTCCGGCATCGGCGTCGAGAGCGGCCGGGCGGGCCTGCTGGAGTTCACCGAGCGGCGGACGGTTACGGTCAAGCACTGATGCCTTTCGCCGACCAGCTCATCAGCCGCGCGACCGCCGAGGATCTCACCCGGGCGATCCGCACGGCAGCACCCGGCAACCCGCTGCCCATCCTGGGTACTGCCGCCGCGCGCCTCGGCGACCTGTCGTTGCGGGAACGGGCGGACCTGCTCCGGGACGCGCTGCTCGCCGACGTGCCCGGGAGTTACGCCGATCTCGCGCGGGTGGTGCGCTCAGCCCGTACCGGATCGGCGGGTTTCGGCGGTTGGATGATCTGGCCGGTGACCGCCGCGGTGGCGGCGAAGGCGGTCGACGACGGGGGTGTCGCGGCGTTCGACGACGCGATGGCGATGATGGCCGAGCTGACCGGGTTGCTCACCGCGGAGTTCGCGATCCGGACCCTGCTGCGCCACGACCTCGACCGGGCGCTGGCCACCGTCCTGGACTGGACCGGGTCGGGCGACGCGGACGTGCGGCGGCTCGCGTCGGAGGGCACCCGGCCGTATCTGCCCTGGTCGGTCCGGGTGCCGGAGATCATCGCCCGGCCCGGGGTGACCGTGCCGGTCCTCGACGCGCTGTACCGCGATCCCAGCGAGTACGTCCGCCGCTCGGTCGCCAACCACCTCAACGATCTGAGCCGGGACCACGCCGCGCTGGTGGTGCGGACGGCCGGACGCTGGTCGGCCGCGCCGGACGCGGCCACGGCCCGGGTGGTCCGGCACGGCCTGCGCACGCTGGTCAAGCGCGGTGACCCGGGTGCGCTGGCGTTGCTGGGCTTCTCGGCGGCCCCGGCGACGCTGCTGGTCGACGGGCCGGTGGTGGATCGCGCCACCGTGGCGGTCGGCGAGGCGATCGGCTTCCGCGCGACCGTCCGCAACACCGGCGACGCGCCCGCGCGGCTCGCGATCGACTACGTCGTGCACCACCACAAGGCCAACGGCGCACGGACGGCAAAAACGTTCAAGCTCACCACCGCGACGCTGCGGCCGGGAGAAACCCTGGAGGTACGCCGTGAGCACTCCTTCCGCGTCATCAGCACCCGCCGATACCACCCGGGCCCGCACGCGATAGCCCTGCAGGTGAACGGCACCGCCACCGAACCCGTCGGCTTCGAGCTCGTCAGCGCCCCGCCGGCATGAGTGCTCCGGCGAGGTAGACCAGGGACTGCTCGACGCCCTCGGGGTGGTCGGCGGGCCGGTTGAGGTGCCCGTGCGTCGTCCCCCGGGCGAGGTGGGTGGTGACCGGCACGCCGGCCTCGCGCAGCTGCCGGCCGAGCAGCTCACCGGAGGGCCGCAGGTCGTCGTGCTCGCTGAGCAGGATGTGGGTGGGCGCCAGCGCGTCCAGCCGGGCCGCGCCGGGCAACGCGTCCGGTGGCAGGTCGCTGATCCGGCCCACGTAGTTGCGGACCATGTCCTCGATGCTCGCCAGGGTCCGGTCCAGGCCGAGCGTGGGCACCGGGAAGTGCACGAACGGGTACGCGAGCAGCAGCACGTCCGGGGTGCGCCGCCCGGTGTCCCGGGCCCGGACCGCGGTGGCGAGCGCGAGTGCCGCCCCGGCGCTGGCCAGTTCGGCACCGACCATGTCGGCCTCGGGCATCGCCAGGTCACCGTGCCGGAACCCGCCGCCGTGCGCCCAGAGCAGCGCGGCCCGCGCCGGACCCGGCGGTTCGTAGATCCGTACCGGCACCGGGCCGTGCGGGCCGGGAACGTCCGTTGTCCTCACCCGGCGATCACAGCCGCTGGAGCTGGGTGACCACCATGGCCACGGCGAAGAAGCCGTAGAAGCCGATGGCGACGAGCATGCCACCGAGGCGCCAGCCGCGCATGCGGATCGGGGGCGGGAGGTCGCGGAGGTTGAGGCGGACCAGCAGGACCGAGTACAGCAGGGTGACCACCGAGGCCGCGCAGGTGGAGATGATGAGCAGCCCGAGCGGCTGGGTGAACCCGGCCAGCAGGATGATCGAGCCGAGGACCACCTCGGTCCAGACCACCAGCAGGTACAACCGGGGTTCGCTCCAGACCGGCACAAAGGTGCGGCGCACGAAGTCCGCGGTCAGCCGGCCGATCACGTCGAGCAGGCCCATCGCCGCCGCCCACAGCGACACCGCGGCGACCGCGAGGAACAGCAGGCGCAGCCAGTCCCCCACCCGGTCGGCGAGCACCTCGCCCTCGATCCGCAGGAAGGCCGGGGTGTTGGCGAGGCCGGCGCGGCCGGCGAGGGTCTCGTAGGCGAGCATGCTCATGATGGTGATGGTCACCGCGCAGACCAGCACGAACGTGACCAGGTGCTCGGCGTTGGCCCGGCGCCACCAGACGCGCCAGCGGGCCAGTCCGGCCTCGTCCAGGTTGGGGGTGAAGCGGTCGGTGCCGGCCGCCTCGACCCGGCCGGTGATCGGCGAGACGAGCCGGGGCACGTGCGCGCCCATCCCGTAGCGCTTGTCGCGGATCCAGTTGCTGAGCACGAGGTTGTGCACGCCGCCCGCGCCGGCCGCGCCGATCGCGCTCAGCAGCAGGGTGAACGTGACCTCGGCGGGGATGCGGCCGAACTCGAGGACCGGGGTGGTGACCGCCTCGCGCCAGGTGGACAGCGAGATGACGAAGACGACGACCACGAGCAGGAAGAACAGCGTGAGGCCGACCTTGACCGCCTCGACGCGTTCGACCGTGGTGTAGATGACCTTGGAGATGGACAGCAGCGTGCCGACCAGGATCAGGCCGATGACGGTGATCCAGACCGGGTCGCCGCCGCCCACCAGGTAGGTCAGCACCGTGGAGCCGCTGGTGGCCCAGCCCGGCCAGGCGTACTGGAACGCGCCGGCCAGGCAGATGATCACGCCCCAGCCCTTCCACCAGCGGGAGAAGCCGGCCACGACGGTCTGGCCGGTGGCCAGCGTGTAGCGCTCGATCTCCATGTTGATGACGAACTGGACGGCCAGGGTGGCGAGGGCGAGCCAGAGCAGGCCGAGACCGCTCAGCACGACCAGGTACGGCCAGAGGATGATCTCGCCGGCCGCCATGCCGATGCCGACCGCGACCACCCCGGGGCCGATCATGCGCCGCAGCGACAGCGGTTCGGGCAGATCCTGTGCAGACACGCCGCCCCCTGATGTACGAACCAGTACGTTAGTTATCGGCGGCGCACCGGAGACCTGTCAAGGGCAGCGGAAGGCGGTACCGGTTCCGGGATCAGCCGGAACCGGTACCGCCCGATGTGTACAGCTAGTGGACGATGCCGATCAGCGGGTCGATGGCGAAGTCGGTGTCCTGGAAGGACGCCTCGATCCGTTCCTCGGGCTCCGTGACATCGTCGGCGACGGTCGGCACGGTGATCTCGGAGGCGGTCTCCCCGGGCGGGAAGTCCAGGTACAACGTGGCCTGGGTCTGCGACAGCGGCCGCGAGGGCTCCGGGTACTCACCGGAGTACGACCGGAACCAGTCCGCGTCGACGTCCGTGCTGGACAGTTCGGCGCCGCTCGCCGGGACCCGCGGGTAGGCGGCCGCCCAGATGTAGGACTCGGCCGGCGCCGAGAGCGCGAACTCCCAGCGCAACGTCTCGCCCTCGGCGACCCGGGAGGTGGCCGGTTGCACGGTGATCACCGGCCGCGGGTCGTCGTCGCGTACGTCGAGGCCGCCGACGTAGTCGCCGACCACGAAACCCTTCTCGGCCTTCGCGAGCACCAGCGCCCGCTCCCCCTCGCCCCACAGCGTGTCGCCGGTGACCTCGGCCGGCACCTTGATCACCCGGTCCCCGGGGCGGACGGTGGCCACGAACGACGTGCTCGCGTACGTCGAGGTGTCGAGCAGGAACACCCGCACCCGGCCGGTGCCCGGCCTGCTGACCCGTACCGGCACCTCGTAGCTCTTCGTCCCGGTGTCACCCTCGGGCACCTGGATCGTGCCGACGTCGATGCGCGGCAACGACGTCAGGGCCGGGTCGGGCGTGCCGGCGGTCCAGCCCCAGGCGTCGATGAGCAGCGCCCGGCCGGTGGCGGTACGCGGGGTCAGCTCCAGCTTCGCGACCGTGCGTACGCCCTTGAGCGGCACCCGCACCTCCTGAGCCCACCACGACGTGGTCCGTTCGGTGCCGGGCAGCCCGTCGAGCCGCACGTCGCCGAGTGCGGTGCGGCGGCCGTCCGGCCCGACGACCGCGACACCGAAGCGCGTGCCCGTGCTGTTCGGCGGGACGGCCAGCCGCAGCTCGAGGTTCCGCGACCCGGTCACGCCGGCGGCGCGGGCCGGGGTGAACGTCACCGGTCTGCCCGGCGCCGACCAGGTCACGTCGGCCGCGTACCGGCCCGGCTCGGGATAGATGCCGAAGCTCGCGAAGTGCGGCGACCCGGACGTGAAGTTCTCCGGGTCGAGACACGACGTCGCCGCGTCCACGCCGATCTGCTCGCAGATCCGGGCTCCGGCGCTCACCGCGACCGTGGGATCCGGGGCCAGCACCGGCGTACGACGGCCGCCGAGCGCGTGACTGAGCACCCGTGCCGGGTCCGCCGAACGGGCCCGGACACCGCTGCCGTCCAGCAGCGGGCGCACCCGGTCGTCCCCGCCGACGAAGAGCCGGGCCGCGGCGGCGATGTACGTGGCACCGGCGGTCTGCTCCTGCGCCGCGGTCAGCCGGGTCGCGGTGCCCGGGTCGCAGACCGGGTCCGGTGACTCCTCGTCGGACCAGAAGTCGTCCCAGGCGGGCGCCGCGGCCTGCCCCGGCGTCCACTCGCTGTTGAAGTAGTTGTGGTTGGCCCCGATCACGTACAGGGAGCTGTGCAGGGCCCTGCCCTTGCTGACGCCGCGGGTGCCGTCGACGAAGATCTGGCCCTGCAGGTCGGAGACGTCACCGTCGCAGCCCGGCAGGATCGTCGCCGAGGGTACGTCCGGCACCGGGTTCTGACCGAAGATGGTCGGGCCGATCAGCAGCAGGCCGCGGATCGTCCAGCGCACCTTGCCGCGGTAGCCGTCCGTCGCGGCGGCCGGCGGGGTCAACGAGTCCAGCGCGGCGCGGCTGACACCCTCACCACCCCGGGAGTGGCCCATGAGGAAGACCCGCGAGAGGTCGGCGCGGGGTGCGGCCCGGACGATCGCCGGAGCCCGGGTACGGTCTGCGCCCGACCAGCCGGCCCAGAGCGCGAGATGGCGGCGTACCAGGGAGGACCGGGCCTGTGCGCCGGCGTCCTCGACCGCGTTGTCCTGCGCGCTGATGCCGTTGGCCGAGATCGACACGGTCACGTAGCCCTGCGACGCCAGCAGTTGCTGGGCCTGCAGGTACCCGCGGTAGCTGGGGATCGGCGCGTAGCCGGCCGGGCAGGGCCACTCGAACGGCCCGTCGTCCTGGCCGGCGAAGCACACCGAGTGCCGCCCGTGCAGGAACAGCGCAAGCGGGCGTTTGCCGGGTGCGCCCTTGGGCGCGACCACCACCGCCCGCATCTCGATCCCGGCCGGGAACTCCGGGAGCTTGACGTCGTTGAGCGCGTACTCACCCGTGACTGTCCGGTATCGGCCCTTGACGCCCGGGTCGACGGCGTTCGCGGGCTGCTGGGCGGGCACACCGGCCACCGCGGCGGCACCGCGCCGGGCGGCGGGCGGGTCCTGGTCGAGGCGCCGGCCCCCGGCCCGTACGGAAAGGTCGTCGAGGTTGTCCGCACCGCTCAGGTCGAGCGTGAGGGTCCTGCTGTCGGCGCCGATGTGCGGCCGGCCCAGCGGCTTGCCGCCGGCCCAGAACTCGACCGCGGCGTCACCGATCGGCACCGGCCGCTCGGAGCGCCAGGTCAGGGTGCCACCCGCCACGGACCACCGGCCGGACTCCCCCGGTGGCTGCTGCGGGGGCGGTGCGGCCCAGGCGTGCCCGGCCGCTCCGGTTACCAGGGCCGCGGCGAGCGCGGCCGATACGAGAACTCTGCGCATGCGTCCGTGTCTAGCCAACGCATGCAACGCGGTCGATATCGATCGAAGCAACAGTGCTGTGACCCTCACCATAAAGAGGACTCTAATACTCTTCTTTAAGCCTAGGGTCGTTTTGTGCGACTGAACCGTTCCACCGACATCGGCCTGCGGGTGCTCATGCTCGCGACGGCCCGCGCGGACCAGCTCACCATCGACGAGCTGGCCGGGTCGCTGGCGGTGCCACGGCACCACCTGGCCAAGGTGGTGCAGCGGCTGCAGAAGCTGCGGTTGCTCGAGACGGTCCGCGGTCGTGGCGGCGGCGTCCGCCTCGCCCCCGCCGCGCGGGACGCCTCGGTCGGCGCCCTGGTCCGCGAGCTGGAGGGCGCCACCGAGGTCGTCGACTGCGACGGCGACCCGGCCGAGCCCTGCCCGCTGCGCGGCGGCTGCCGGTTGCGCGGCGCGCTGCGGGTCGCCCAGGAAGCGTTCTACGCCAGCCTCGACCCGATCACGGTCGGTGAGCTGGCCGCACCCCCCACCCGGCAGGTGCTGCTCACCCTCGGCACCCGCCAACCCTGATCCCCGAGGAGGATCGATGCTCTCCAGCACCAGCACCCCGGTCGTCGCGGCGACGCTGCCCGTCGTCGGGCAGCACATCGAGGAGATCTCGGGCGTCTTCTACGACACGATGCTCGGCGAGAACCCCGAGCTGCTCGACCTGTTCAGCCGCAGCGCGCAGGCCACCGGCGAGCAGCGGAGCGCCCTGGCCGGCGCGGTCGCCGCGTTCGCGTCGCACCTGATCGGCACCGGGCCGGACGCCGCCGTGTCCGACCACATCGTGGAGCGGATCGCGCAGCGGCACTGCGCGCTCGGCATCCGCCCCGAGCAGTACACGATGGTCGGCCGCTACCTGCTGGGCGCGGTCGCCACGGTGCTCGGCGACGCGGTCACACCGGCGGTCGCGGCGGCCTGGGACGAGGTCTACTGGCTGTTCGCGGCGCGGCTGATCGGCCGGGAGGCCCGGTTGTCGGCCGAGGCCGGGGTGGACGGCACCGACCCGTGGCGGGAGTACACCGTCGCGAGCCGGGTCGCCGAGGCCCACGACACGGTGTCGTTCGTGCTCGTGCCGCGGGACGGCGGGCCGGCGCCCACGTTCCGGCCGGGCCAGTACGTCACGGTCGCCGCGACCCTGCCCGACGGCAGCCGGCAGCTCCGGCAGTATTCCCTCTCCCAGGCGGCGACCGGCGCAACGCTGCGGATCACGGTGCGCCGGGTCCGCGGGACCGGCGGCGCACCGGACGGTGTGGTCTCCGGATTCCTGCACGAGCACGTGCACGCCGGGGACCGGCTGCGGCTCGGTCATCCGTACGGAAATCTGGTCCTGACTGCCGGTGCCGCGCCGTTGCTGCTGATCAGTGCCGGCGTGGGCATCACCCCGATGGCCGCGATCCTGGACCACGTCGCGCGCACCGACCCGACCCGCGAGGTCACCGCCGTGCACGCGGACCGCGGCCGCGACCGGCACCCGCTGCGCGCCGACATCAGCGGCAGCGGGTCCCGGCTGCGCACGTTCCGCCACCTCGTCTGGTACGAACAGGGCGGCGACGGCGCGCGGACCGGGCGCCTCGACCCGGACGAGATCCCGCTCCACCCGGACGCCGAGGTCTACCTGTGCGGCCCCGTCCCGTTCATGCAGGCGGTCCGGGCCGGTCTGCACCGGCGCGGGCTGCCCGACGACCGGATCCACTACGAGGTCTTCGGCTCCGAGCAGTGGCAGGCGGCCCCTAGAGCTCTTGCACCCACGTCGTGATCGTGGTGACGGCCGCCTGCATGGGGAAGACCTTCTCGGTGAGCACCCGCTGCACCTCGGGGTCGCCGTCGAGGCAGCCGTCGGCGAGCACGGTCAGGGTGAAGTCGAGGTCGGCCGCCTGACGCAGGGTGGACAGCACGACGCCGCTGGTGGCGACGCCGGTGAGCACGAGGTGGTCGATCTCCCCGGCGCGCAGCACCATGTCGAGGTCGCTGCCGGCGAAGCCGCTGACCCGCCGCTTGGTGACCACGATGTCGCCCGGGGCGGGTGCCACGTCCGGGTGGATGCCGGGGCCCGGGTCTCCCGCGGGCATGCTGCCGGCCCGGGCCTTCATCCCGCCGAACATCTTGTTGCGCGCGCTGACCTCGGCGAAGTCGGGACGGAAGCCCACCACCACATAGATCACAGGTACGCCCGCCGCGCGCGCCGCGTCGATCGCCTCGCGGAGCCGGGGCAGGTAGTCCGGGTCGGGATACCGGCTGAGCACGACGCTTTGCACGTCCATGACGAGGAGAGCGGACTGGGCCACGGTGGTCCTTCCAGGGTAAGTCATCATGTGATTACTTGCTAACGTAACGACGCTGCGGGCAAGATGTCAACACGTGATTACTTGAGGGGTGGCCGATGACCGGGAAGCGGCGGGATGCCACCGCGACGCGCCAGGCCCTGCTGGACGCCGCCCGGATCCGGTTCACCCGGTACGGCTACGACCGCACCACGACCCGGGACGTGGCCGCCGACGCGGGCGTCAACATCGCCCTCATCAAGCGCTACTTCGGCTCCAAGGAAGGCCTGTTCAAGGCCGCGATCGCGGACGCGCCCCGGAGCCTGGGCGGCGCCGCCGGGGTGCCGCCCGACCGGGCCGCGTTCGCCGAGGCGCTCAGCCGGCAGCTCTCCGCCGGGGCATGGCCCGAGTTCGGCGAGCACCCGGTCCTGATGCTGCTGCGCCCGTCCGCCGACGACCAGGTCGACGAGCTGCGCCGCAGAGCCCTGCGTGAGTTCACCCAGCAGGTCCTCGACGCCACCGGCGGGCCGGACGACCCCGAGCGGGTGCTGCGGGCCGAGCTGCTGGTGGCCCTCGGCGTGGGCGTCGCGGTCATCCGCTCGGCGGCCGGCCTCCAGCCGCTGAGTTCCGCCACCGCCCCGGAGCTGGCCGGACCGCTGCGCGCCGTCGTCGACGCCCTGCTCGGCGACGATGTCGTGCCCCGGGCCGATCAGTCCAGGCCGCGGTAACCCCAGTTCAGGCTGTCGGTGCCGGACACGTCGCCGTCCTGGTGCACGGTCCGGCGTACCGTGACGGCGAAGCCGCCCTCCGCCCGGGGGCGACGGGCCCCGGTGACCGAATCGACCACCCGGTCGCCGGTGTGGCCGTAGATCCCGACCGTGACGGACGTGTCCGTGGTCCGGACCCGGATCACCATCGGCGCCGCCGTGTCGTTGCGGATCACCTGGTCGATCGCGCGCCAGTCCAGCGTCGCCTCGCGCCCCGGCGGGTACCGGCTGATGTAGAGGCTGTGCGGCTGGTGCCGCTGGATGTCGAGCCCGGCGAACCACGCCGCGTTGAACAACGTCGTCGAGAACTGCGACACCCCGCCGCCGAGCTGGTCCTGCAGCTCACCGTCGACGATGGCCGGGGCGGCGACGAAACCCCGGGCGGCCGTACGCTCCCCCGCCGTGTCGTTGAGCGAGAACGTCGCGCCCGCAGCGACCACCGTGCCGTCCACCAGCGCCGCGATGCGGTGGATGTTGGTGACCCGGGGCGCACAGCACGGGTGGTACGTGGTGAATGTGCCGATGAGCTGGTCCACCCCGGCCAGCGCCGGGTCGTGCTCGCCGGCCGCGACGGTGGTGACGGCCAGCCGCGCGGTGGTCGCACCGCTCGCGACCGCGGCGGTCAGCTCCCGCAGGCCCGCGGCGGTGTCGACGTCCTGCCCGGCCGATCCCGCGTCGACGCTCACCCCGCGCCGCGACGCCGTGTACGACAGGTCACCCTTGCCGTCCAGCACCGTGCCCGGTTTCGCCAGCGTGACCGTACGGTCGTGAGCGGCCCACCGGAATTCCCGCAGCCGGTCGTCGAGCGCGGCCCGCGCCCCCGGGTCGACGACGAGGACCGGCGTGACGTCACGGCGCCCCGGCTTCAGCCACCGCCACCGTGAGCGCCGCACCCCGCGGTCGGTGGCGTCGACGTCGAGCCGGATGCCGAGCTCGGCCGGCCGGACCTCGACGTCGTCCGTCCCCACCCGAAGCCGCACGGCCCGTTCGACCTTGGCCCGCACCTGGGCGTCCAGCGCGCGGCGCAGCTGGCCGGCGTCCAGCCCACCCACCGCGACGCCGGCGACGTACGTGTCGGCGTGCACCAACGGTGACGGCCTGACCAGGACCGCGACGGCGGCCAGCCCGGCCACCGCGACCCCGGCGGGCACCAGCAGCAACGATTTCCTCACCACGCGATCATGATCCGGCACCGGGCGCCCGCCATCGGTCGAACGACGGTATCCGGGCCGCCGGTAGATTGGACCGGTCCGTTCCGTCGCCCCAGGGGGATCTCCAGCCATGCGCCTGCACGTGGGATGCGCCATGTGGACCCTCAAGTCCTGGCAGGGTCGTTTCCTGCCGCAACCGCTGCCGCCCGCCCAGGAACGCCTGCGCTACTACTCCGGCTGGTGCGACGCGGTCGAGGGCAACACCACGTTCTACGCGACCCCGACCCGCGAGACGGTCACCAGCTGGGCCCAGCAGACCGGCCCGGACTTCCGCTTCGTGCTCAAACTCCCCCGCACGATCACCCACGACCACCGGCTGACCGGCGCGGAGGTTCCGGTCCGCGCGTTCCTGGACGCCATCGAGCCGCTCGGCCCGCGGGTCCACGCGCTCTGGGTGCAACTGCCGGGCTCGTTCGGCCCGTCCGATCTGCCGGTCCTGGCCGGCTTTCTGCGCCGTTTACCCCCCACCCATCGGTACGCCGTGGAGGTGCGCGATCCGGCCTTCTTCACCGACCCCGGGCCGCTGGAACGGGTGCTCGCCACGGTGCGCGCGGAATGGGTCCCGTTCGACACGACCGCGTTCTTCAGCAGCCTGCCGGTCAGCGAATCCGAACGTGAGGCCTGGGGCAAGAAACCGCGTATGCCGCTGCGCGACGTCGCGCTGACCGACCAGCCGATCGTGCGGTACCTGGGCCGCGACGACCCGGCCCGGACCGTCGAGGGCTGGCAGCCCTGGCTCCCGGTCGTGGCCGGGTGGCTCCGCGAGGGCCGCACCCCGACCATGTTCCTGCACACCCCGGACAACGCCGACGCCCCGGCGCTGGCCCGCCGCTTCCACGACGAGGTCCGCGCCCTGGTGCCGGACCTCGACCCGCTCCCGTCCCCGGAGCCGGTCGAGCCGCTCACCCTGTTCTGAGATCGACCGGTTCCGGATCCGGAACCTCACCGGCATCCGGGACGTCGGCGATGACGGGCTCCCGGAGCAGCTCGGCGACGTGGCTACTCCTGGCGGCGGTATGCGCGGACCGCGAGTGGGCAGAAGACGACAAACAACGCCGCGCACCAGATGAGCGTGGTGGTCATCGCCGTGGCGTTCGTTGTCGTGCCGTTCAACAGGTTCCGGCAGGCATCCATCGCGTGGGTGACCGGGTTGACGCCGGCCCAGGCGCCGAGCCAGCCAGGCAGCGTATCGGTCGGCGCAGCGAGACTGGTGCCCAGTTGCAGGGGCAGGAACGTCATGAAACTGAAGGCCAGCACCGCGTTCGCGTCCTTGACGAGCACCCCGAGCAGCACGGTGACCCAGCTCAGACAGAACCCGAACAGGATCGCCAGCCCGATCGCGGCGGCTGCGGCGACCGGGCCGCCGTGCACCCGGTAACCGAGCGCGGTTCCCAGGGCGAAAAGTATCGCCACCGCGAGCACGTACCGCACCACGTCGGCCAGGACCGAGCCCAGCAGCGGCGCCGACCGGCTGATCGGGAGGCTGCGGAAACGGTCGGTGACCCCATTCTTCAGGTCCAGGTTGATGGCGGTGCCGGTGGAGACCAGCCCGGCCAGCCCGGCACCCACGACAAGGATCCCCGGGAAGAGATACTGCAGGTAGGCACCGGTGGAGCCGGCCACCGACGTGCCGAACAGGTACAGGAAGAGCACCAGGAGAAGCGCCGGGGTGACGATCCCGTTCACCACGGCCCCCGGATTGCGCGCGGACTTGGCCAGACTGCGCGCAGCGAGCACCAGACTCTGTCGCATCGTCCCGGTCATGCACAAACCTCCATACGAGCGCCGTCCATCCGCGCACTGCCTGCTGGGCCGGCGGCAACTCGCGCACCGGTTATTGCGACGCTGCTCATTCCCGCACCCGGTCCGGGATCGCGACCACTTACCGCTGCGTCGTTCATGTACTCGCCTCCGCGGGGGTGCCGGTCAGGGCGAGAAAGACCTCGTCAAGGCTGGGCAGGCGGAGTGAGACCTCGCTGACGCCGATGGACCGTTCGCGGAGCCGCGTGGTGATCTCGAAGAACTCGGCGTCGCCGGCCACCGGGACCATCACCTCGTCCCGGGCCGACCGGGTCGGCTCCTGGCCGGTGACCTCGGCCAGCACGGCCGCGGCGGCCGCGGTCTCCGCCGGATCCCCCGGCCGGACGGTGACGGTGTGCCCGCCGACCCGGCTCTTCAGCTCCGCGGGGGTCCCGGTCGCGATGACCCGGCCGTGATCGAGCACGGTGATCGTGTCGGCGAGCGCATCGGCCTCCTCCAGATACTGCGTGGTCAGCAGCACGGTGACCCCGTCGTCGGCGAGGGTGCGGATCGGGCTCCAGAGTTCCTCACGTCTGCCGGGGTCGAGCCCCACCGAGGGCTCGTCGAGAAAGAGCACCCGGGGGTGACCGACCAGGCTCGCCGCCAGGTCCAGCCGTCGCCGCATGCCTCCGGAGTAGCCGTCGACGCGGCGGGCGGCGGCGTTCTCCAGAGCGAACCGGCTCAGCAGTTCACGGCTCCGCGCCACCGCGGCACGCCGGGAGAATCCGAGCAGCCGGGCGATGAGCACCAGGTTCGCCGAGCCGCTCAGCTCCTCGTCGACGCTGGTGTGCTGACCGGAAAGCGCGATCCGGCGGCGTACCTCATCGGGTCGGTGCCGGACATCGAAGCCTGCCACCGTGGCGTGTCCGCGGTCGGGGCGCAGCAGCGTCGCGAGGATCCGGATCAGGGTGGTCTTCCCCGCGCCGTTGGGTCCGAGCAGGCCCATGACCTGCCCGCGCGGCACGATCAGGCCGACATCCTCGAGCGCCGTGACCTTGCCGAAGCTCTTGCTCAGGCTCTCCGCGTACAGATCGCCGTCGTCTTCACTCACCTGGCACCCTCCGAAGGGCAAGAAATTCGGATGTTGGCATCATCTGGATGATGACGGTATCTTAACTGGCAGAAGATCACTACAGGAGGCTCGATGGCGCGGCTGACCCGGGCACAACAGCAGGAACTGACCCGGGCGGCGGTGCTCACAGCGGCCCGGACGGAATTCGCCGACCACGGCTACGCCGATGCCAAGATCGACCGCATCGCCGACCGGGCGGACCTGACACGGGGCGCCGTCTATTCGAACTTTTCGAGCAAGCGCGCCCTCTATCTGGCCGTCCTGCTGGACATGACCACACCGTCCGGCCCACCCGCCGACCCCGAACCTGGGCTGGCGGCGGCAATCGGGGCGTTCGCACGCGTACGACTCGAACGGCTTCCGCTCAGTGCGGAGACCGCAGCGGGCGCAAACCTGCAGTTGCGATCGCTCACCGGTGTGTTCGCGCACGAGGCGGGGCGTGCCGCGCTCGCGCAACTCTCCCGGCTGGAGTCTTTGCTGCTGGCCAGGGCGCTGGAAGCCCACGGACCGGGCGGCCGGCGGGTGAGACTGGCCGAGCTGGTGCTCACCGTGCTGGACGGGGCTGCCCGGATGGCGGAGACCGCACCCGGATTCGGTGATCCGTTCGACGTCGCGCTCGCCTGCCGGCATCTGTCCACTCTGGAGCTCGCCGAGACCTGGAACCCGCCGCACCTGCCGTACGTCGATCCCGCGCGATCCGTCGACGAACAATGGGTGGCCCCCGGCGGACTCCCGGACGTCCTCACCGGCAACACGGCGAGGCTGGACGAGGACGGGGTGATCCTCATCGTGGGAACAGCACGGCTCGGCGCGGCGGAAGAGGCCGTTCGCGCCGCCCGGGACGGCGACCGGGTCACCGTCGTCGTGGTGACCGGCGACCCGGCCGAGCTCGGCGCGCTGGTCCGGTTCCGGCTCACCGACCTGGCCGGATGCCTGCGGCAAGCGGTCACCACGCCGGGATGGCCGGGCTTCCAGGTGGTGATCGACGACGCCGGCACGGTCGCGGCCGCGACCGGCGTCGAGGCCGGGGACGAGACCGAGAGCGCGGTACGGATCATGGGCGGGCACATCGTGAGCCGCGCTGACGGCCGCGGTGCGGGCCATGCGGCAGGCCTTGGCGCAGGTAACACCAGCGACGGTGTGCGGTACGGACGCGGCGGACGGGGTACGGACGCCGATGACAACCTGGGTACGAAGCCAAGTGGCAGCCCGCGCACGGAAATGGACAGTGCGCGGGGCACCGAACCGGGCGGCAGCCAGGACCCGGAGCCAAGCAGCAGCCGGGACACCACGCCGAACGGCGACCGGGGCGCGAAACCCCGCGGTGGCCAAGCCGCCTCATCAGGCGGCGACCGGGGCGCGAAACCCCGCAGCGGCCAAGCCGCCTCGTCAGGCGGCGACCGGGGCGCCACGCCGAACGGTGGCCGGGGCCTTGAGACGCGCGGCAGCCGGGACGGTGGGAGTTGAGTGCCTCGGTGACATCGGATGAGCTGATGGTGCTGCATGCGTTGCGGTGCATGGGATGGGCCGGACTGCCTCGGGTGGCCGGGGCGTGCGGGCTGGCGGAGGGCGATGTGGAGTCCACATTGCTCGATCTTGCGGTCAGCGGGCTGGTCACCTATCTGCCGGGTGATTTCAGTGGGTGGGGCGTCACCGAGGCCGGCAAGGAGGTGGACGCGGCGCGGGTGACCGAGGAGCTGGCGGCGGCCGGGGCCGGAGAGTCGGTCGGTGCCGCGTACGGGGAATTTGTCGTTCTGAATGCGGAACTGCTCGATCTGTGTACGGTTTGGCAGTTGCGGACGGTTGAACGCTCACGGGTGCTGGCGGGTTTCGGCGTTTTCGATCAGCGGGCTGCGGGGGTCATTGCCGATCTGGCCGCGGCACTTCCCCGGTTCGCGCGGTACCGGACGCGGCTCGGTGCGGCGTTGGAGCGGGCCCGGGCCGGAGCGTTCGAGCACCTGGCGGACAGTCTGGATTCGTATCATGCGGTCTGGTTCCAGCTGCATGAGGACCTGCTCGTCACACTCGGCATCCCTCGGTCGTCGTGAGCTGGGTCCATCCGCTCACGGCCGATTCCACGGCGGGCGCGGACGTCATCGGCGGCAAGGGCCACGGGCTGACCGTCCTGATGCGGCTCGGCCTGAGCGTGCCGGCCGGGTTCGCGATCAGCACGGCGGCCTGCCGGGCTTTCCTGCGCGACGGACGGTTTCCCGCCGGATTCGACCAGGAACTGGACAGCGCGATTGCTCGTCTCGCCACGTCCCGGGTGTCCGTTCGCTCAGGTGCCGCCGTTTCCATGCCGGGCATGATGGACACGATCCTCGACGTCGACGTGCGAGGCGGTATCACCGAAGCGGTTGCGGCCGTCTTCGCGTCGTGGAACACCCCGCGCGCACAGACGTACAGAATGCTGCACGCGATGCCAGACGATCCGGGCACCGCGGTTGTCGTGCAGACCATGGTGTACGGCGACCGCGACAATTGCAGCGGCAGCGGTGTTGCGTTCAGTCGCGATCCGGCCACTGGCGAGCCGGTGCCCTACGGGGAGGTCGCGTTCGGGCACCGGGGGGACCATGTCGTGTCGGGGACGGCGCTGACCCGGCCGCTTGCGGACCTGGCCGCGTGGGCACCCGGGGTCTGGGCGGAGCTCACCCCGGCGCTGCGGATGCTCGAGAGGCACTACCGCGATGTCTGCCATGTGGAGTTCACGGTGGAGGCTGGGCGGTTGTGGTTTCTGCAGGTCCGGCCCGGTGGGTTGGTCGGGCGGGCGGCTGTGCGGGTCGCGGTGGACCTGGCTGACGAGGGGATCATCAGCCGGGCTGCTGCGGTCGGGAGGATCACTTCGGAGGATGTGCGGCTGGCACAGGTCCGGCGGATCGCCGGCGGCGCCGACATCCTTGTCCGGGGTATCGGCGCCTCCCCCGGCGTCGTCACCGGACGCGTCGCGACGAGCGCGGAATCCGCCGTGCGCATGGCCGGTCAAAATGCGACAACAAACGACACCGCTACGCGCACTACCGCCAGGAAAACGGCCACCAGCGACACTCCTACGCACGCCACCGCCAGGAAAACGGCAACCAGCGACACTCCTACGCACGCCACCGCCAGGAAAGCGGCAACCGCCGACACTCCTACGCACGCCACCGCCGGCAAAGCGGCAACCAGCGACACTCCTCCGCACGCCACCGCCAGGAAAACGGCAACCAGCGACACTCCTACGCACGCCACCGCCGGCAAAGCGGCAACCGGCGACACCCCTCCGCGCTCCTTTGGTCAGAACGCGCAGACCTATGACACCGGCGCGATCATTTTGGTGCGGCCGTTCACGTCGCCGCTTGATGTGCGGGGGCTTGCTGTCTCGGCCGGGGTGGTCACCGCCCGGGGCGGGCCGGCCAGTCATGCCGCTGTGGTCGCCCGGGCCATGGGGATGCCCGCGGTCGTGTCCGCTTCCGGGCTGCGCGTGGATGCTGACAGCGGACGGGTGCTGGCCGGCGGGCGGATCGTCGCTGAGGGCACCACGATCACGATCGACGGTACGAGTGGGGAGGTCGCGGTGGGGTTCGCTCACGTCGTACCGGATGGGGGTGGTCCCGACCTGGACCGTCTGCTCGGGTGGGCCGACCTCCTTCGTGGACCCACATGATCGTCTCTGGCCTGGGGTTTCGTGGCATGTAGCCTCGGAGTATGTCCTCCTTCGGAGACTTCCTGCGCGCGCAGCGGGACCGCGACGTGCGCCGGGACGAGGTCGCCGCGCTCGCCGGGGTCAGCGCCGATCACTATGCCCGGCTCGAGCAGGGGCGCGAGCCGCCACCGCCGGCTCAGATGATCGACGCGATCTGCCGGGCGCTGCGGTTGGGCCCGGATGAGCGGCGGCGGGCCTACCGGATCGCCTGTCGGGGGCAGGAGGTCGGGCCGGAGCTGTTGCGGCTGATGAACGCTTTCCCGCACGCCGCCGCGTACGTGGTGAATCCGGCCCTGCGGGTGCTCGCCGCGAACCCGACCGCCGAGGCGCTGATCGGGCCGCGGCAGCTCGCGTCCCAGCCTGTGCCGTTCCTGTTCCTGGATCCCGAGGCGCGGCGCTACTTCGTCGACTGGGAGATCGTGGCCCGGGCGGCGGTCAGCGCGTTGCGGATCGCGGCCGGGCAGCGGCCGGTCCATCCGGAGGTCAGCGGGCTGGTCGGGCGGCTGGTCCGGGAGAGCGCGGCGTTCGCGATGCTCTGGGACGATCGTGCGGTGACCGGGCGGAGCGCCACATACAAGACCATCGATCATCCCGAGGTCGGCCGGCTCGAGCTCGCCCACCAGACGCTCGACGTGCGCGATGCGCCCGGGCAGCAGCTGATCGTCGCGACCGCGCCGCTGGGCTCACCCAGCGGCGACGCGCTCACGCTGCTGTCGTTGACGGCGGATTGAGCAGATCCTCGATCGCGGTTGGACTCAGGCTGCCGGCGCTGACCGCGGGCTGAGCAGATCTTCGATGCCGGCCATCAACGTCTCGGCGGCGACCTGCGGGTTCTCCAGATAACCGGAGACCATCGCGCCGTCGCGCAACATCAGGTAACGGCGGCCGCTCTCCTCGGCGCCGGCTTCGCGGTGCTTGCGCATCAGATCCGTCACCGTACGCAGGAACCACTCCCGATGGTCCGTGACCGCCCGGTGCACGGGCTCGCCGGGGTTCGGATACTCGGCGGCGGCGTTGATGAACGGGCAGCCGCGGAACCGGGGCTGACAGATCTGTCCCCCGATCCCCGAACCGATCCCCCGCAGCACGTCGCCGGGCTCCGCTCCCGACTCGATGGCGCCGGTCACCGCGGTCCGGATCCGGGCGTCCTCATCCAGCAGGTAGGCGAGCACGAGATCGTCCTTGCCCGGGAAATGCCGGTAGAACGTGGCCCGGGTGACCTTGGCCTCGCCGATGATCCGGTCGACGCCGACCCGGGAGATCCCCTCGGCGTAGAAGAGGTCCGCGGCCTTGCGGAGCAGGCGTTCGCGGGGTTCTGAGGTGGCGGTGGGCATGGGGCGAGCTTAGCAGACAGAACGTTCGTTCTTGCTGGGCGGAACGGGGCGGCGGGTGGGCTCGGGCTCGGCGCGGACAACTGGGCGCGACGTGGCTATCAGGCACAGGGAAATGGTGCTGATCAGGTACGGGCCGGTCGGCGCAGGCAACGCGAGACGGCGCGGCCGAGGCGAGGCCGACGACGACAAGCGGCCGGGCGGGCCCGGCGGCAAGCGGCCCCGCGGCCCCAGCGACAAGCGGCCGGGCGGGCCCCGCGGCACGAAGCCGGACGGACCCCGCGGCAAGCAGCCGGGCCAGGCCCCGCGGCAAGCGGCCCGCGGCCCCAGCGACAAGCGGCCGGGCGGCCCCCGCAGCAAGCGGCCGGGCGGCCCCCGCAGCAAGCGGCTGGGCGGGAAGGGCGGCGGCGAGCAGGTGGCGGCCGCTCGGGGTCAGCGGTCCTCGGCGGTGTTCTCGACGCGGGCGATCAGCGTCTTGAGGCGGCCGATCTCCTCGGCGAGGGCGGCGTTCCCCGGGGCGGTGAGGGTGATCCACGTGCGGGCACGCTTGCCCTGGTAGCCCTTCTCGATGTCGACCAGGCCGGCCGCCTCCAGCACGCTCAGGTGTTTGGAGAGGTTGCCGGCGGTCAGTTCGAGATGGGTACGCAGGTAGCCGAACTCGACCCGCCGCGCCTCGTGCGCGATCGCGAGGATGCCCAGCCGTATCCGCTGGTGCACGACCTCGTCCAGGCCGGTGGTGGGGTGGCCGGTCGGGTCCGGGGTGTCGGTGCCGGCGGTCACCGCTGACTCCGGTGCGCCTTGGAGAAGGCGATCCCGCCGACCAGCAGCGCGGCGCCGATGATGAGCTGGGACGGTGCCATCGACAGCCGGAGCTGCGTGTTCGCCCCGGACATGAACGACGGCACGGCCCAGCCCGGGAGGTCCATGCCATCGGTTGTCGGCAACACCAGCAGTACCAATACCAGGTAGCTCAGCGTGAACGCCAGCAGCGCGACGTTGCGTTCGAGGCGGGCCAGCACGAGCAGGGCGAGCCCGATCAGGCCCCACGGTGCGATCAGCCGGTCCAGCACGATCCACCAGAACGGAAGCGGACCACTGCCGAAGGGCGGGTGGGCCGGGAAATAGGCGGCCGCCGCCGTGTACGCGGCCGTGAACACCACGACAGTCACGGCCCCGGCGATCGTGTACGGCAGCACGCGGGCGCCCAGCCCTCGCGCGCGGGCGGCCCGCACATAGCTGACCGCGATCGCCCCATAGGCGAGCAGGAGCGCGGGCGGCCAGTAGTAGAGCATTCCCCGGCGCGCGAACGTGCAGCCGTCGCCGGCGCAATCCACCTTCATGAAGAGCCAGTCGAAGGGGATCGCCACGAAGGTGACCGCGGCCAGGACCAGCAGCGCCACATAGGTCAGGCGCTGATCGCGGCGCACGCGGCCGGTCAGGTTGCGAATGTCGAGGAGGAGGCGCCGGGGATCATCGCCGGCGGGCAGCGAGTCGGTGGTCATGGCAATAGGTTTCCACAGCAAACCTATTTGCGCCAGCGTTTAGCCGACAACATCAGGTGGTCACTTCGCGAAACTTTCACGCGGGCCCGGTCGCCGCCGAGCATCCGGACCCGCCACAGAAGCCTCCGACACCGTCACCGCGCGTGTGCGGCGAGCGGTCCGGGATGCCGTCCCGCTATCAGTAGCGCCGACATTCGGGAAGGACCTGCCGTCGTACCAGATAGAACGTTCGTTCTTTCTGGCACGAAGCGGCCGTGAGCAGCCAAGGAGCGGGCATAAAGAATCACGCAGGGCAGGAGAAAGAACGTTCGTTCTTGACAGGGGCAAGCGCCGCCCGGCAAGCTTCACCCCAGCAGAAAGAACGTTCGTTCTACCTGGAGGCCGCATTCATGTCCCACGTCACCCGCCGCAAGGCGATCATCGGCGTCACCGCCGCTGCCCTGGTCACCGCCGGGCTCGCCGTCGCGATGCCCGCCGACGCTGCACAGCATCACCGGCCGAAGCCGACCGTCGTGCTCGTGCACGGAGCGTTCGCGGATTCGTCGGGATGGAACGGGGTGGTCGCCCGGCTCCGCGAGGACGGTTATCCGGTACGGGCCGCCGCCAACCCGCTGCGCGGCATCGCCTCGGACGCCGCGTCGGTGCGGAGCCTCGTCAGCACGATCAGCGGGCCGGTCGTGCTGGTCGGACACTCGTACGGCGGTGCCGTCATCAGCGCCGCGGCCGCGGGCAACAGCAACGTGAAGTCGCTGGTCTACGTCGCCGCTTTCGTCCCCGACGCGGGTGAGAGTCTCGGCGCCCTGGGTGCGACGGAGGTCGACCACCCGATTCCTCCCCTGACGCTGGACCAGGTGCCGACCGCCGGGGGCACCGATCTGTACATCAAGCCGTCCGCGTTCCGGGCCGAGTTCGCCGCGGACGTCAAGGCCGGGACCGCCGCCGACATGGCCGCCACCCAGCGGCCGCTCGACGCGGCCGCGTTCGCTGAGCCGGCGACCGTCGCGACGTGGAAGACCGTACCGTCGTGGTACCTCGTGGCGAAGCAGGACAAGGCGATCGCTCCCGACCTGGAGCGTTTCATGGCGAAGCGGGCCGGGTCGCACACCACGGAGATCAACTCCTCGCACGCCGCCATGGTCAGCCACCCGGACGCCGTCACCAGGATCATCGAGGCCGCCGCACGCTGACCCCCCTGGCTGCCGGGCCGGCTGCCGGCCCGGCAGCCGCACGGTCACCAGGTGGCGGGCAGGACCGGGCTGTGTCCACAGTGGTCTCCGGGTCTCGACGCAGGGCGGGGCGCATTCTCCCGCAGGCCGGGCGGCGGATCGAACGGGCACCCGATCGTCCCCGGCAGCGAGAGCGACGGGGGTCGGCGCGGACGCGGTCGACACGATGTCCTGCCCTTTCCCGGCGGCCGATTCCGACGGTGTCGGACTCCTCGCCGATTTCAAGCACTTGACTTAGATTGCCGGGGTCGGTTAGCTCGGGTGGGACGAAGGCGCCCAAAGTCCACACTCGCGAAGGGGCTCCATGTCCACCTCAGCACCGTTTGATCCGGACACCCTGCGCGCGAGGTACCGGGCCGAGCGTGACCGCCGGATCCGGCCGGACGGCAACGCGCAGTACCAGCGGACCCTCGGTGAGTTCGGCTACTACGCCGACGACCCGTACACGGATCCGGTGGAGCGCGAACCGTTGACCGACCGGGTCGAGGTGGCCGTGATCGGCGGCGGATTCGGCGGCCTGCTCACCGGCGCCCGGCTGCGCCAGGCCGGCGTCGAGGACATCCGCGTCATCGAGGAGGCCGGGGACGTCGGTGGTACGTGGTACTGGAACCGCTATCCGGGTGTCCATTGCGACATCGAGTCGTACATCTATCTGCCGTTGCTCGAAGAGGTGGGCACCGTGCCGAGCATGCGGTACGCACCGGGCGAGGAGATCCGCCGGCACGCCATGGCGATCGCGCGGCAGTTCGACCTGTATCGCGACGCCTGTTTCCAGACCCGGGTGACGTCGATGCGCTGGGACGAGGACGCCGCGGAGTGGACGCTGGAGACAAACCGCGGTGATCGCATGCGCGCTCGCTATGTGGTGATGTCGAGCGGAACGCTCACCCAGCCCAAACTTCCCGGCATCCCGGGCATCGAGACGTTCCGCGGGCACACGTTCCACACCAGTCGCTGGGACTACGGCTACACCGGCGGCGATCAGGACGGCGGCCTGCGGGGACTCGCCGGCCGACGGGTCGGCGTCGTGGGCACCGGCGCCACCGGCATCCAGGTCATCCCGCACCTCGGTCGCGACGCCGGGCAGCTGTACGTCTTCCAGCGCACGCCGTCCTCGGTGGACGTACGCGCGAATCGTCCCACCGACCCGGAGTGGGCCGCGTCGCTGACGCCGGGCTGGCAGCGGCGGCGGATGGAGAACTTCCTGACGATCGTGACCGGCGGGCACGCCGACGAGGACCTCATCGGTGACGGCTGGACGAGCACCGCACGGTTGCAACGCCAGATGATGACCGGCAGTTCCGACACCGAGCTGTCGCTTTCTGAGCGCGAGCGCCTCGACGAGCTCGCCGACTTCGCGAAGATGAACGAACTGCGGGCCCGCGTCGACGAGGTCGTCCACGATCCGGCCACCGCCGAACTGCTCAAGCCGTGGTACCGCTACATGTGCAAACGGCCCGCGTTCAGCGACCTGTACCTGCAGACGTTCAACCGGCCGAACGTCACGCTGGTCGACACCGCCGACCACGGCGGCATCGAACGGATGACCGAGACGTCCGTCGTCGTCGGCGACCACGAGTACGAGGTCGACTGCGTCATCTTCGCCACCGGTTTCGAGGTCGGTGTGTCAGGAGTGGTGTCCGGACGGCTGCCCGTTCATGGTCGTGGCGGACAGACACTGCTCGAATCATGGAGCAAGGGACCGCGTACGTTGCACGGTTTCTACAGCCACGGCTTCCCCAACCTGTTCCACCTCGGCTCCCTGCAGAACGCCGCGTCGGTGAACTTCGTGCACGTCCTGCAGGAACAGGCCACCCACATCGGCGAACTCGTCGGCGCGGCCCGGGACCGCAAGGCCCGCTGGATCGAGCCGAGCGCGCAGGCCGAGGCCGACTGGGTGGCGACGATCCGCGAGGTCGCCCCGGACAACTACCGGTTCCAGGCCGAATGCACGCCGGGCTACTACAACAACGAGGGCAGGCCACGACCGGTCAGCAACTCGTACGGGCCCGGGCCGGTCGCCTTCCACGCATTGCTACGCCAGTGGCGGGCCTCCGGCGGCATGGACGATGTGCTCGTGGACGCGGAATGAGCGAACTCGGCGGTTCGAACGAGACAGCGTCCGGTCCGGACGGCCGTTTCTGCGTGGCGCAGTTCCTCCCGGGCGGAAGCTCGGCCGGTGGCTAGCGGAGCTTGCCGATCAGGGGGCCGGCCGGCAGGGCCCGGGGGGTCTCGTCGAGTTTGGCCTGGATGCGGGCGGCGGCCGGGCGGTCGAACCCGGTGTAGATGATCACGGCGTCCCGCCAGGCCTTGCGGGCGGTGCCGGGTTCGCCCAGGTGCTGCCAGGAATCGCCGAGGTGGTCGAGGACCACAGCCTCGAAGTGACGGGCACCGGCTTCCCGGAACAGGTCGAGGCCGGCGGTGTAGTGGGTGATGGCCTCGGAGTAGTCGCCCTGCCGGTGCAGGGTATAGCCGAGGCTGTCGAGGGCGGCGGCCTCGCCGTGGCGGTCCTCGAGTTCCTGGAAGAGGCGCAGCGCCTGCCGGCAGTAGGGCAGCGCCGCGGCCGGGTCGCCCATCTCGCTGAGCAGGTTGCCGATCGCGTTGAACGCCATGGCCTCGCCGAGGCGGTGGCCCATGTCCTGGTAGAGGTCGAGGGCCCGCCGGCTGTGGTGCAATCCTTCCTCGTAGGCGCCGAGGCGTTCGGCTACCCAGCCGAGGTAGAGCCGGACGTCGCTCTGGCCGTAGCGGTTGCCGGTGCGTTCGAACAGATCGAGGGCGTGCTGCAGCTGGGTACGGGCGCCGTCGTCGTTGCGGAGCAGGTTGAACGCGCGGCCGAGGCTGTAGTGGGCGTGCGCGCCGGCGACCGGGTCGTGCAGGGCGGCGGCCGCGGTGACCGCCATCCGGGCGAAGACTTCCGCCTCCGCCCAGTGGCCGAGCCGGTCGAAGAAGAATTCCAGGCTCCAGACCAGCTGCCAGGTGTGCCGGTGCTGCCCGGTCGCGGCGGACTGGCGCAGGATCTCGCGCAGCACGAGATGCTCGTCGTGGAACCAGGCTAGTGCCCGGGGCCGGTCCGCGATGGGTTCCACGGTGACGCCCGGTTCGGCCGGCGGGAGTTCGACCGGGACGATGGTCCGGGAGTACCGGGCGGCGGCGTCCGCCGCGGTGTGCAGGTAATGGTCCTGGACGCGGCGGCGGGCGGCTTCCCGCTCCCCCGGCTGGTCGATGTCCTCGGCGAGCTCGGCGGCGTACAGCCGGAGCAGGTCGTGCAGCACGAACCGGCCGGGCAGGTGTTCGGTGACGAGGCAGGCGTGGGTCAGCTCGGCGATCAGGACGCGGGCCCGCCGCACCGGGATCCCGGCGAGGCTGGCGGTCGCCGCCAGCGAGATGTCCGGGCCGGGGTGCCCGGCCAGCACCCGGAACAGCCGGCCGGCGTCCGGGCCGAGCGCCGCGTAGGACCAGGAGAAGACCGCCCGCAGGTCGGTGCCGGTGCCGGGGACGCGCAACGCGTCGAGCCGGTCCGCGGTGGTGCCGAGCTCCTGGGCGACGGCCGTCAGCGTGAACGAGGGGTTCATCGCGGCCCGGGCGGCGATGACGGCCAGGGCGAGCGGCAGCCGGCCGCACCGGGCGGCGATCTCGTCGACCGCGCGTGGCTCGCGGGCGACCCGGTCGGCGCCGAGGCGGTGGGTGAGGAATTCCCGGGCCTCCGCGTGGGACACCAGGTCCAGGGTGAGCGGGGCGGCGCCCTCGGTCGCGACCAGTGCGGACAGTTGGTTGCGGCTGGTCACCAGCACCAGGCAGCCGGCCGACCCGGGCAGCAGCGGCCGGACCTGGTCGGCGTCGCGGGCGTTGTCGAGCAGGATCAGCATCCGCCGGCCGGCCAGCATGCTGCGGAAGAGTGCCGCCTGGGCCTCCAGCCCGGCGGGCACCGCCACGACGCCCAGTGCCTCGAGGAAGCCGTGCAGCGCCACGGCCGGGTCGAGGGCCGGGCCGGACGGGTCGAACCCGCGCAGATTCACATACAGCTGGCCGTCGGGGAACCGGGCGGCGACCCGGTGGGCCAGGTGCACCGCCAGTGTGGTCTTGCCGATCCCGGCCATGCCGCCGATCGCGCTGATCAGCACGGTGCCGGGACGTTCGGCGGCGCCGGAGAGCAGGGCGAGCAGCCGGGCGAGTTCGTTCTCCCGCCCGGAGAACGCCGGCAGATCATTCGGCAGCTGCGCCGGAACGGGCGAGGTGGGGGCGGCAGAGATGCGGGCGGCGGAAGGCTGGGCGGCAGAAGGCTGGGCGGCAGAAGGCTGAGGGGCGGAAGGCTGGGCGGCAGAAGGCTGGGCGGCGGAAGGTACGGGCAGCGGCTCACCGCTGAGCACGCGTTCCCCCGCCGCGGCGAGCTCCACGCCCGGGTCGACGCCGAGCTGGGCGGCCAGCCGGGACCGGGACCGCCGGTAGGCGTCGAGCGCCTCGGCCTGATGACCGGTGGACCACAGGGCGAGGATCAGCCGGGCCTGTAATGGTTCGTCCAGCGGGTACAGCTCAGCGAGGCCCTGCAGCTCGGTCAGCGCCGGCGTCACCGTGCTGGCCCGCAGCGCCACGTCCGCGAACTCCTTGACGGCGGCGAGACGTTCGCGGTCCAGTGCGGCGAACACCGGATGGCCCTGTGCCTCGGCGGGCAGACCGGCGGCGGCCGGCGCCCGCCACAGTGCGAGCGCTTCCGCGAAGGCCCGCACGGCCCGCGCCGGGTCGCCGTCGCGGTCGGCCGCCCGGGCGTCGCCGAGGGTCTCCCGGAACCGCAGCAGGTCGAGGCTGCCGGCGTCGACGTCCATCCGGTACGTGCCGGCCTCGCGCAGCAGCACCCGGCCGGCCTGCCGCTCGGCCAGGCCGGGTTCCAGGATCCGGCGCAGCGTGCCGATGTGCCGGTGCACGATGTTGACCGCGCTCGTGGGCGGTTCCTGGCCCCACAGCAGGTCGACGGCCGCACCCAGGGACACCGGCTCGCCGGCGTGGGCCAGCAGCAGGGCGAGCAGCAGCCGCTGCTGACGGGGGCCGACCTGCACCTCGCCGTCGTCGAGCCACACCCGCACCGGTCCCAGCACACTGAAGTACAAGCCGTCCCCCTCCCCGGGTCGGCTTACATCATTGCTCGTCGCGCCGCCGCCGACGACAGTCACCGCCCGTGATCACAAGACGGAAAGCCGACATCATCCGGTACGCCGTGAGCACCCGCCCGCATCGGTGGCACTCCGAGATGGCGGTGGTACTCACGGGTGAACCCCAGCGCCGGAGCGTCAGTTCTCGGCCTTCTCGGTGGAGAACGCCCGGGCGAGGACCGCGGCGATCGCGACGCCGACGATGGCGATGCCGACCTGGACGGCGAGGACCAGCCAGTCGAACGTGCGGCCGGCGACGTCGAGCAGATGGTCGCTGTGCAGGTTCCAGCGGTCGGCGGCCCAGGTGCCGGCCACCGCGGCGCCCATGCCGATCAGCACGGTGAGGATCACGCCGATGCGCTGACGGCCGGGCAGCAGGATGCGGGCGACGACGCCGATGATCGCGCCGAAGATGACGGCGGCCACATAGTCCTGTGCGTGCATAGAATGCACCTCCCGGCTTCGATGATCGTCGGTGCTGTCCATGCCCGCCGGCCGGGAGGGCTCAAACGTCGTCGCGCGGCGCCGGCAGGACCCGGGACATCGCCGAACGGACCGCACCCGGGGTGATGCCGTACTCGCGGGCGAGTTCCGCCGCCGGCAGGCCGGTCTCCAGCATGGCCCAGCCCCGTTCGGTGGCGAGGACCCAGCGGGCCAGATCGGCCAGCGCCGGGGCGAGCCGCCCGCGTTCCAGCGGGTCGGCCTGGGCGAACGCGGTCAGCGCGGCGATGAGCCGGTCCACGGTGGGCGGCCGTTCGGCAGCGTGGTCGGCCTCACCGAGCGCCGTGCCGAGCAGCTGGTCACAGCTGGCCGCGAGCCGGTGCGCGGCGGCGTGCAGGCGCAGGGCGTCGGCGATGGCGGGGTCGGTGACATGGCCGAGGTCCCAGGTCAGCTCGTTCATGACCTGGTGCGCGCGGGCCGGCGTGGAGGAGTCCATCACGGACGAGGGTAACCAGCCGGGCCGCGCCTATGCGGGGCCGCTCGGCACAGGGCCGCCCGGTGCCGGGACGTCGGGGACCGGCGGGAACTCCCCGGCGGAGTCGGCGAGGGCCTGCCGCAGGGCCAGGCGGTGCCGGCGGCGGATCTCGGCGCGGCGGAACTGCAGGCGGTCGTCGTCGGTCTCCGGCAGCAACGCCGGCACGCCACGGGGTTTGCCCTCGTCGTCGACCGCGACCATGACCAGGTGCGACGTGGCCACCGTGGTCGCCGGGACGGCCCGGTCCCACCGGTCGGCGGTCACCTTGACGGCCACCTCCATCGAGCTGCGGCCGGCCCAGGTGATCCGGGCCTGCACGTGCACGACGTCACCGACGCGGACGGCCTGCAGGAACGCGGTCTCGTCCATGGCCGCGGTGACGGCGGGCCCGTCGGAGTGCCGGGCCGCGACCACCCCGGCCACGGAGTCGATCAGGAGCAGGATCCGGCCGCCGTGCACCGTACCCATGAGGTTGGTGTCGTGCTGGTCCATGATCTGTGACAGCGTCACCTCGGACGCCGACGGCGGGCGCCCGTCCCCGACTGCATGCATGCGCCCAGCGTCGCAGCCGGCGATTGCCGCGAGTGGCGCGACAGACCCGGAAGTGACCCAGATCGCCTGAACGCGGGATCAGGCGGCCGGCCGCAGCGACCAGCGGGTCCGGTCCGGGGTGTCGCGCAGCACCACGCCCACGGCGGTCAGCGCGGCACGGACGTCGTCGGCGCCGGTGAAGTCGCCCGCGGCGCGCAGCCGGTCGCGCCAGGCCACCAGCGGATCGACCACCGGGGCCAGGACCGTGACGGGGTCGGCGAGGCCGCGCTGCGCGACCCCGGCCAGCCGTACGATCAGCGTCCGCAGCACCGCGGCGGCCTGCACCGCACCGTCGTCCTGTTCGGTGTCGGCACTCCACTCGCGTACGGCCACCTCGAGGTCGAGCACCGCCTGACCGAGGCCGGCCGCGTCCCGCCGCGCGAGCGCCTCCTCGAACCGCCGCTCGCACCGCACCGCGATCTCGCTGACGGTGACCGTCGCCGCGGCCGGGGGCGGCGCCGACCGGATTGGTGCGGCCCACGTGCCCGGGTCGCCCCGGGTCAGCGCCCGCAGGTGGGTCAGCGTGGTGACGGTTCCGGCGGGCAGGACGGTGCCGGCGCCGGAGCGGCGTACCGTCACGCGGCCCCGGCCGACGACCTCGAGGGCGCCGGTGTCCTGGTCGATGATCATCGCGGTGTGTTCGTCGACGCCGAGCACCGCGGCCTCGGCCGGCAGCATCGCCTCCATCGTGCGCAGGCGGCGTTCGCCGAGGTAGCAGAAGCGGGTGTCGTGGGTGCCGCCCTCGGTGTTGTCGTAGTGCGGGATCACCGCGACCGGCAGGCCGAGCCGGCTCATCAGGTCCAGCCCCGCGACCCAGTGGGCCGGCGCGCCGACCTTGTAGATCTCGTAGACGGGGACCGCCCACCGGCCCAGGGTCGCCGCGGCCGCCGAGGCCAGCACGGTGACGCCGCCGGGCCGGGCCAGGCGGTCCCGCAGTGCCTGCCCGACCGGGTGGGAGCGCCAGCAGTCCATCGCATAGGTGGGGCTGCCGGGGCCGGAGAACACCCAGTCCGCGGACCGTACGGCCGCCAGGCCCCGATCGGTGTCCGGCGCCGGGTCCACCGTGCGGAGCCCGGGCGCGACGGCGACGTCGAGCGAGACACTCGTGGCGAAGTAGCCGCACGCCTTCGCGGAGATGTCGGCGACGTTCTCCTGGAAGCCGTAGGGCGTCTCGAGCAGGATCGCGGACGCGCCGGCCGGCAGCGGTGCGGCGAGGCGGCGGTGGACACTGACCATCGTCGGGCTGGTCTCGCCGGAACCCATGATCGCCAGCAGCGTCATCTAACCCCTCGCACGTGTGGTCTGTTGCCAATGCTTGGCAATTGCTACACCATGGCTGAGTGGATCTTCGTCATCCGTCGGCAACGCCGCCGACCGCCGATGAGCCGATCGTGCCAGGCTCCGCCGTCGTCGTCGAGACCTTTGTATTGGGTAGCGTCGATGCCCAGGTCACCTATCGCGCCGCGCGGCGCGGGCTGTCGGGCGGCGAGCATCCCGACGCCGCGGCCCGCGAGCTGGCCGGCGTGGGCCCGGACGGGCTGCTGCACTCCACGTCGTGGCGCTTCGCCGAGGGGCGGATCGTGCTGACGTACGCGGCCCTGCCGGATCCCGAGCCGTGGACCGCGACGGTGCTGCGCGGGGCCGGGCGGCCGCCCGCCGCGGGCGCGGACCCGCTGACCCCGTCACCGGAGCGCGTCGGGGACGCCGATGTCGTGGCGCACGCGTGCCGGCATCTGGCGTTCCTGCACGGCACGGACCCGGTCGTCGCCGCGACCGCCGAGCAGCACCCGGCGCTGTGGGAGCTGCTCGATGCCCATCGCCCCACGGTCGCGGGCGCGTTTCAGGAGAGGTAGTCGCGCAGGGCCTGGGAACGGGCCGGGTGCCGCAACTTGGACATCGTCTTCGACTCGATCTGGCGGATCCGCTCGCGGGTCACGCCGTAGACCTGGCCGATCTCGTCCAGCGTGCGGGGCTTGCCGTCCTTGAAGCCGTAGCGCAGCCGGACCACGCCGGCCTCGCGCTCGGTGAGCGTGGCGAGCACCGACTCCAGCTCGTTCTGCAGGAGACTGAAGCTGACCGCGTCGAGCGCGACGACCGCTTCGCTGTCCTCGATGAAGTCGCCGACCTGGGCGTCACCCTCGGAACCGATGGTCTGGTCGAGCGAGAGCGGCTCCCGGGCGACCTGCTGGATCTCCAGCACCTTCTCCGGGGTGATGTCCATCTCCTTGGCGAGCTCCTCCGGGGTGGGCTCGCGGCCCAGGTCCTGGTGCAGCTCACGCTGGATGCGGCCGAGCTTGTTGATGACCTCGACCATGTGCACCGGGATGCGGATGGTGCGGGCCTGGTCGGCCATGGCGCGGGTGATGGCCTGGCGGATCCACCACGTCGCGTACGTCGAGAACTTGAAGCCCTTGGTGTAGTCGAACTTCTCCACCGCGCGGATCAGACCGAGGTTGCCCTCCTGGATGAGGTCCAGGAACGCCATGCCACGGCCGGTGTAGCGCTTGGCGAGCGAGACGACGAGGCGCAGGTTGGCCTCGAGCAGGTGCGACTTGGCGCGCTCGCCGTCGCGGGCGACCCACAACAGGTCGCGCTGGCGTTCGCGGGCGATCTCACCGCTCTCGCCGGTCTCGGCGGCGCGCAGGAGCTCGGTGGCGTACAGGCCGGCCTCGATCCGTTTGGAGATCTCGACCTCCTGCTCCGCGTTGAGCAGCGGGACGCGGCCGATCTGCTTGAGATAAGCACGGACGGCGTCCGTCGACGCGACGAGCTGCGCCTCGGCGCGAGCCTGCACCAGCGACGCGGATTCCTGCTCGTCCCAGGCGAAGTCGCCGGAGTCGGCGTCGGGCTCAGGTGCGGAGCCCGTGGGGGGATCGGTGTCGGTCGAAGCGTCGGTACCTGTGACGGTCATGGCCACTCCCAGGATGGTCTCGCAGGGCATCGCAGGAGCGCGACTTCCCGCGGAGAGGCCACCTCGTGCTCGGCCGGGCGCACGAGCACGCCCATTGTAGCCGCTCCGACCCCGGTTCCCGCACTCCAGCGGGCCGGTGAGAACGATTCAGGGCACAGCTTCATGACAGATGCCGGTGATCGCCGTGGGAAGCACCTACGCCGATGGAGCGGGATAGAAGTAAACAATCCTCGTAGATCCGTTCGGCCGTCGGATCCGTGTACTGCCCCAGCGACCCGTGAACGGCGGGCCGCCCGGACGCAGGAGATACACGTGGCGCGCAAGAGAACGACCCGCATGCTCGCAGTCGGGGCAGCCCTGGTGGCAGTGGTGGCCGCGACGGTGACGACCCAGTTCGCATCGGCGGCCGACGGCGACGAGGTGGTCACCGCCTCGATCCAGGTCGACGGCGTCTTCGACGGTGGCGGCAAGCGCTTCATCGGCGGCGGCGACCTCGGCGACGGCGGCCAGGCCGAGGGCCAGGACGCGCTGTTCGAACTCGCCGACGGCGCCACCCTCACCGATGTCGTGCTCGGCTCCCCCGCCGCCGACGGCGTGCACTGCGCCGGCAGCTGCACGCTGCGCGACGTGACGTGGGAGGACGTCGGCGAGGACGCCGCCACGTTCCGCGGCTCGAACGCCACCGTGCTCATCGAGGGCGGATCGGCGGCCAGTGGCACCGACAAGGTCTTCCAGGACAACCGTACGGCCGGCGGCTCGGTCACCATCCGCAACTTCGCGGTCCGCGACTTCGGCAAGTTGTACCGCTCCTGCGGCAACTGCGACGAGCAGGCGGCCCGGACGGTGACCATCGAGAACGTGACCGCGACCGCCCCGGGCAAGGTCCTGGCCGGCGTCAACGCCAACCTCGGCGACCGGGTCACCCTGTCGGACATCACCATCACCGGATCCGGCGCCGGGGACGTGCACGTCTGCGAGCTCTTCGAGGGCAACGACACCGGCGCGGAACCGGTCAAGATCGCCACCGAGCCCGACGGCACCACCTGCGTCGCCTCCGGCGTCACCGTTCAGTAGCTCCACCGGGCGGTAGCTCAACCGGGCAGTAGTCCTACCGGGCAGCAGTCCTATCGGCCCGGGCCGCCGCGACTCATCGGGGGCCCGGGTCCAGCAACTCCGCCAGGTGCACCGCCGGGCCGGTCAGCGCGGCAATCGCGTCCGGCTCCATCGGGCCATCATCGCCGAGGCCGGCAAACCGTCAGCGGCGGGCCAGGCGGCGTTCCCCGGCCGCACCCGTCACGTACGGGATCTCGTAGTGGGCGAAGACCGCCGGCTCCTCGGCCGCGGTCAGCTCACCGTCGGTGTCGATGTGCGGCGCGTCGCCGACGAGCTTCTTCGCGTAGCGGACCCGGACCGCCTTGGGCGTCACGGTCGCACCGGCCAGCGGCACGAACACCAGCCGGGTCCGGCCCAGCATGCCGACCTTCACGGTGGCGAACGCCGGCTCGTCGGTGGCGGTGTCGACGTACACCGCCTCCAGCTCGCCGATCTTGCCGTCCTCGGGGTCGATGACCTTCTCGCCACGCCAGTCACGGAGGTTCTCTGCGGGAAACATGCCCAGCGAGTGCCCCGCGCCCCACCTGCCGAAACCGTCTCAATCACCACCGTGTGCACCGAACCCGGGATGGGCCTCGAGCCACGCCGTGTACCTCGGCCGCTGGTCGAGGATCCCCCGGTACGACTGCACCGCCAGGCCGAGCACGTCCGGTGCGGCGGCCACCGCGGCGCCCGCCGGGTCCCAGCCGAGCAGATGCCGCCACCGCAGCGGGGAACCGGCTATCGCGACGGCCGTGACGCCGGGCACGTCACGTACGGTGCCCTGGCAGAGCGCGACCGCGGTCCCGGCCGCGACCAGGTCGAAGACACCGCCCACGTCCATCTCCAGGCACGGCTGCGGGGCGAAGCCCGCCCGGGCGCACGCCGCCGCGAAGCAGGCGGTGAAGCACCCGTCCCCGGGCGCGGCCGCCCACCGCTCCCCGGCCAGGTCCCCGAGCGGGATCTCGGCCCGCCCGGCCTGCGGGTGGGCCGACGGCAGCAGCGCCCATACCGGATCGACGCACACCGTGCGCCACACCAGCCCGTTGCCCGGCATGGGTACCGACTCCCCGCACGACCCGACCAGGGCGAAGTCGAGCCGGCCGGCGCGCACGAGGCCGGCGATCTCGTCCGCCGACCAGGTGGCGTGCACGGTGATGTGCGACTCCGGCCGGTTCGCGGTGAGCCGCTGCACGAGGCCGCCGGTCACCGGGCCGTTGGTGGCCCCGATCCGGAAGCTGGCCACCCGGCCGGCCCGCACCATGCCGCTCGCCTCGGTCTGCAGCTCGTGCAGGGCCGGGATCAGGATCCGGGCGCGGGCCAGCACCATGTCGCCCAGCGGGGTGGGCCGCACGCCGCTGCGCTCGCGGACGAAGAGCGCGCCGCCGAGGCTCCGCTCGATCCGCTGCAGTTGCGTGGTCAGCGCGGGCTGAGCCACCCGCAGCACCGCGGCGGCCTTGTTCACACTGCCCGCGTCGGCGATCGCCCGCACGACCCGGAGATGACGCAGATCGATGTCCACCGATCGACCGTAGGCCGTCCGCCATGACCGCCGTAAGTACACGCATGTGAAATCAAGGCGTCCCGCCCACCTCACCACCCCTGGGCATCCTAGGAGGATAGGCTGACATCAGCCCGTCCCGGCGAGGACGCGGCCGATCAGGACGACCACCGCGAGCACTCCGGCCCCCAGCACGACCGCCGCCGCGGACAGCCCGGCGAGCAGCCACCGGCGCCGGTCCGGGACGGCGGCGGCGGCCGGACGGCTCTGCGACAGCAGCACCCGGAGCAGGTCGTGCGCTCCCGGGCGCCGCAGCGGGTCCTTGTCCAGGGCCCGCTCGACCAGGGCCCGCAGGTCACCGTGCAACCCGTCCAGCTCCGGCGGCTGGGTGAGGATCCGCATCCCGGTCGCCATCGGCGAGTCGCCCTCGAACGGGGTGGTCCCGGTCGCGGCGTACGCCACCAGGACCCCCCACGCGAAGATGTCCGCCGCCGGCGTCACCGCCTGCCCCTTCCTCGCCTCGAAGCGTTCCGGCGCCATGTAGGCGACGGTGCCGACCATCTGATCGGTACGGGTGTGCGCGCTCGTCAGCTCCACCGCCCGGGCGATCCCGAAGTCGATGACCTTCAGCCCGCCCACGGCGAACAGCACGTTGCCCGGCTTGAGGTCCCGGTGGATGACCCCGGCACCGTGGATGGCAGCCAGCGCGGTGGCCACCCCGACGGCGAGGTTCACCAGCTCGGCCCCCTCCAGCGGACCCCGTTCGCGGACCACCTCGTCGAGGTTCGGGCCCTTGACGTACTCGACGACGAGGTAGGGCGTCTCGTGGTCCGGATCGGCGTCCAGCACCGCCGCGGTGCAGAACGCCGGGACCTCCCGGACCCGGTTCACCTCGCTGCGGAACCGGGCCCGGTACTCCCGGTCCTGGATGAACTCCGGGCGGATGACCTTGATGGCGACCGGCCGGTCACGGCTGTCGTGCCGGCCCAGGTAGACCGCACCCATCCCGCCCTGGCTCAACCGCGCCACCAGCGTGTACGCGCCGAGCCGGACGGGGTCGGTGGGCAGCAACGGCATCGGCACGGCTAACCCACCAGCTTCCAGCGCTGGTCGCGGGCGGTGTCCTGCCTCGGCCACTGCTGCACGTCGTAGCCGTTCCAGCTGCCGTTCGGCGGGGGCACGTCGTCGCCGTGCAGGTCCATCAGCCGGCCCGAGTGACGGTTGGTGACGAAGAGCTCCCCGTCGCCGGCGTCCTCGAGCGTCCACTGCTGGTTCTCATCGGATGCGTCCGTGGTCTGCACCACGATGAGCGCGTACTCGTCCATGGAGGCGTTCTCCACGGCCAGTGACATGCCCGAGAGCTTGTTGGTGATGACGACGTGCTCGCCGTCCGGCGCGGCCGAGACGGTCCACCAGCGGTCCTGCGACTCCTGGTCCTGCCACATCTCGACCTTGGTGCCGGAGGCGAGCGACGCGACGTCGTCGCCGGGCATCTGGATCACGGCGCCGGCGTGGACGTTGCGGATCAGGTACGCCCGGGTGGGGTCGTACAGCTGCGGTGCCGCCGGGTTCCCGGGTTCCGGGGCGGCCGGCGACGACGTGGTGGTGGTGACCGGTTCCGGGGGCGCCGGTGACCTCGGCTTCCCGGCCGCCGGTGAGCTCGGCGCGCCGGTCGACGGGGTGCCCGGCCGGGCCGGGGCGCTCGGCTTCGGTGCGGTGCCGCGGCTCTTGGTGAGGCGGGTGTCCTTCTCGTACTCGGGAACGTGGCTCAGGACGGCGGTGGCGAACTGCGGCACGGTGGTCAGCGGCAGGCCACCGGCCAGGCGCACGGTGTCCGCACCCCACTGGAACGCGCCCAGTGCCAGCGGGTAAGGGTCGCCGCCGAACCCGGAGAACTGGCCGCTCAGGTCGCACATGGCCGTACCCAGCACCGCGATGGCGTCACCGGCGTCGTAGACCGACCGCGCCGGGCTCGCGTACTGCTCCCACAGCTGCGCGCCGAACTGGGCGATGCCCTGGCCCCGGTCGGTGCGCAGGTTGGCGTCGAACGTCGACGCCGCGCGGAGCTGGGCCGCCAGCCGCGCGGGCGTGACGCCCGGGCAGATCCGGCCGCTCTCATTGAGCGCGGCGATCAGCTCCCCGGGCACCGCGAAGGTGCCGGTGGCCGGCGCGGCCGGCACCGACGCGATCGCCTCCCGCGAGAACTGCCCGCTACCGGCGTACCAGGCGGCATAGCCGGCGGCCCGGTCCACGAACGCCCGGTCGGCCCCGGGGACCCCGCCGGCGTCGACGACCGCGGTGATCCCGCCATGCTGGGCGGCCACCGCGAGCTGCCACAGGTCACCCTCGGTCCCGGCGGCCCGGATCCGCCCGGCCAGCGCGCAGGTCTGGTGGGCCAGCGCGAGCACCGTGTCGGCCGGGTCCGCGATCCGCGCGTCACGGCGCGGCTTCCACGTCTTCCAGTCCGCGTCGCTGATCAGGCCGGCCGGCTCGTCCCCGGACCTGTCGACGCTCAACGCCATGAGCTGCCCGGCCAGGCGGGGCGGGGTGAGCAGCGGGCAGGAGAGCGCCGCGGTCACCACCGCGGGCAGCTGCTCGGCGGACAGCGGCCGGCCCTCGATCTTCTCCGCGTTGGCGATGGCCGGTGCCACCTCCCAGGCCACGCCGGCCAGCAGCAGGAGCACCACGCCGGTCGAGATCAGCTGCAGGCGTCCGCGCCGGGTGGCCGTCAACCGGCCCCAGGCGCGTACCGGATCGGGTCTTGTCACCGTGCTCATTTCTTCTCGGGGTGGGTCGTCGCCCCGGCCCGCAGCAGCCGCCGGATCCGGACGATCAGCGCGATGAGCGCCCCCAGCAGCACCAGGCCGAGCAGGGCGAGCAGGAGCAGCTGCGGGAGGACGGAACGGGGCTCGGTCTCGGGTGGCGCGGCGAGCCTGCCGTCCACGGTGATCGCGGCGGCGAGTGCGGCGGCCGGGGCGAGCAGCCCGGCGCCCCCGCCGGGTGAGGCGGCGGTCCTCCTGATGTGGTCGACCACCGCGGCGGCCGGCAGGCCCGGGTACGCCGACCGCACCAGGGCCGCCTGACCGGCCGCGAACGCCACCGCGTACCGGTCGCCGGAGACCAGCACCTCGCCGGTGCCGGTGATGCCGAGCGACCGGACCTTCTCGCCGGGCGCCAGCACGTCCACCGTCCCGGACCGGTAGGCCCGCGCCGGCCGGCCGGCCTCGTCCACGCCACCCACCCGCAGGACACCGGCCGGGACGAGCGCGGACGCCGGGTCGACCGGCGCCGAGCCCAGCGGCGCGGCCATGACCACGACGACGTCATGGCCGACCGCGTCCTGGATCGCCCGGGACACCAGCGGATCCCCGGTGTCCACGTAGGATCCGATGGCGATCACGGTCGCACCGGCCGCCACCGCGGCGGCGATCGCGGTGGCCGCGTCGGCGGCCGGCACCGACGTCCCGGTCGTCACCACCCGGACCGGCATCACGGTGGCGTCCGGGGCGATGCCGGCGAGTGCGCCGTCCTTGCCGGGGCGGGCCACGACGATGGCGGCCATGGCGGTGCCGGTGCCACGGCAGTCGGCGTCGCCGCGACCGGTGCCGGAGACCACGTCGGTGCCCTGCGACACGTGGCCGGTCAGCTGCGCGACGGTGCGATCGGTGCCGGAGTCGATGACGGCGACCAGTTCGCCCGCGCCACGGCTGCTGGCCCACGCCTTGCCGGCGTCGAGCTTCGCCCGGGCCCAGTCGGGTTGCGCGCCGGCCCTGGTCACCTTCGCGCAGCTGTCGCCGTACGTGACGGTGGTCTTCCTGGTCGTGGTCTTTGTCTTCCTCGGGGCGGTCGCGGGTTTCGCCGGCAGTTCGCCGTAGTGCACGCCCTCGCCGGCCGCGTCCCAGGGCAGCACCAGCGACCAGCCGGCCTTCAGGTGGTCGCCGCTGGTGAGGCTGCTCCCGTCGGCCTGCCGCCGGCCCACGTTCAGGTTGAAGATCTCGACGGCCCGGTCGCCGGCGCCGAGGAACCTGGCGGCGATCCCGGACAGGTCCTCCGGCCCCGCCACCACCGTGTAGTACGGGACGTACGCGGGACCGGTCGCGGCGGCCGGACCCCCGGCCGACAGCACCAGGCCAACCGCCAGCACCGCCGCGACCAGGGCCGCCATCCGCCTCCCGGGGCGGAGTTGGTCCACTGTCTTCACTGCCTGCGGTCCTCTCGGTCGTCCGGGCGCGGCGCACCCCGTCTGCACGACGGGAACGGGCGGCGCCGCGTTCAGCCGGCGACCGGAAATTTTCTTCGGCTCAGGGCCGGGCACCCGCCCCGTCCGCCAGGAACACGCGGACGTCGGCCACCTCGTCGGCGTGCAGCTCCTCGAACCGGGCGAGCGCACGGCGGGCCAGCGCGGCGGCGGCCGCCGGCTCGCGACCACCCACCCGCGCCAGCCCGAACAGCGCGTGACCCTCGTGGTAGCGGTCACCGGCCTCCTGGCTGATCCGCAGCGCCTCGCGGTACGACCGTTCGGCGTCCGCGAGCTGCCCGAGACCGGAGCGGGCCAGCCCGATACCGAGCAGCAGGTGCGCCTGGAGCATCGGGCTGTGACAGCGACGGGCGTACTCCAGACCGGACGGGCCGTACCGCAGCGCCTCGGTCCCGCGGCCGGTCTCGGCGTGCAGCCGGCACAGGACGGCGTGGATGCTCGCCAGGTAGTAGTCGATCCCCACCGCGCGGGCCAGGTCCAGCGCCTCGGCGGCCGGGCCGGGCACCGCGCCGTAGTCCTTCGCCTCGAGCAGCGCGAGCGCCAGCACGATGAGCAGCATGACCCGGTAGCGCCCCTGGTCCGGCGCGGTGACGAGCGCCAGGCCGCGGTTCAGGTGCCGGACCGCGGTCCCGGTGTGCCCCAGCCGGGAGTACGCGAGACCACGGTGGCCGTCCATGATCGCCCGGCCGACGTCGTTGCCGCTCACCTCGGCCGAGCGGTACGCCAGGCGCAGCACCTCCAGCCACTCCAGCGGCTGCCCGGCCATGTAGAAGTACTCGAAGATCAGGCTGACCAGGTGCCACGTCGGCCCGTGCAGCCCGTGGCGGTGCGCCGCGCCGACCAGCGCGACGAGGTTCTGCCGCTCCGCCGCGCACCACCGCAGGAAGTCGCGCTCCTGCACGAACACGGTCGGCGGGACCTCGCTGTACGGCGCCTCGGCCGGGAACCCGCGGGCCACGACGCCGACCTCGTTCCGGGTCAGCAGCGTGAGGCGGTACCACGACAGCACCCGGGACAAAGCCGCCTCCCGATCGGCTGGAGTCAGCTCGCGGGCCAGCTCCACGGCGTACGCGTGGGTGAGGTCGTGGATCCGGAACCGCTCCCCCTCCTGGTCCAGCAGGCTCAGCTCGGCGAGCCGGCCCAGCAGGTCGGCGCCGCGGACCACACCGGTGCCGACCAGCGCGGCCGCGACGCGCGGGGTGACACTCGTGCCGGGCAGGACGCCGAGCAGCCGGAACGCCTGGGCCTCGGCCTCGCTGAGCGCCGCGACGGACCAGGACAGCACCCCGCGGACGGAGCAGAGCGGATCATCGGCGAGCTGCAGGGCGTCCAGCCGGTGCCGGATGTCCTCGAGCTGACCGGCCAGCTCCTCCAGGCGGGTCGCCGGTGCGGACCCGGCCTGCTCGGCCGCGATCTGCAGCGCGAACGGCGACCGGTCGCACAGCGCCGCGAGCCGGCGGGCGGAATCCGGCTCGGCCCGCACCCGGTCCGCCCCGATCGTGATGCCGAGCAGGTGCAACGACTCCGGCTCGCTGAGCGGGCCGAGCGTGATCCGGCGGGCACCGTGCCGCACGACCATGCCGGACAGGCGGTTGCGGCTGGTCACCAGCACGAGGCAGGTGGGCGTGCCCGGCAGCAGCTCCTCGATCTGGGCGGCCGACTCCGCGTTGTCCAGCAGCACCAGGAAACGTCTGCCGGCGACCCGGCTGCGCCACAGCGCGACCCGTTCCTCGTGCGTGCCGGTGACCTGCCGGACGCCGACCGACGTCAGCAGGAACCGCAGCGCGGTCTCCGCGGTCAGCGCGGCCCGGGCCGGGTCGAAACCCCGCAGGTCGAGATGGATCTGCCCGTCGGGGTAGCTGTCGCGCAGCAGGTGCCCGGCACGGACGGCGAGCGCGGTCTTGCCGATGCCACCGACGCCCACGACCAGCACGATCCGCCGGCGCGGCTCGGCATCCCCGGCGGCGCCGCGCAGCACCGTGAGCAGCTCGGCGTCGCGCCCCACGAACACGTCGCTGTCGTGCGGCAGCTGTGCCGGGCCGGCCGGGCCGCCGGTCACCGGGGCCACCGCACGGCGCCGGTTGTCGGCCAGGATCTCGCCGTAGACGGCCTCGGTGGCCGGTGACGGGCTGATGCCCAGGTCGGCGGAGAGCACCCGGCGCAGGTCGTCGTACTGGGCCAGGGCCTCGCCGGTGCGCCCGCTGTGGTGCAGCACGGTCATCAGCGTGCAGCGCAGCCGTTCGTCCAGGGGATGCGCCGGGATCTCGGCGAGCAGCCGGCCGGCCGCCTCGGGCAGCAGCTCGGGCGGGACCAGCTCGGCGTGCTCGACCACGAGCCGCAGGCGCAACCCGTCGAGCCGGTCGCGCGCCCGCTCCACGAACGGCCCCGTCACGCCCGCCAGCAGCGTCCCCGGCGGCCAGCTGTCCAGTGCGGACCCGTACGCGGCGAGCGCCGCATGATCGCGCGGAGCCGTCCGCGCCCGGTGGGTCAGGTCCTCGGCCCGGGTGACGTCGAACATCACCCGGTCGATTATCAGGCCGTATCCCGCCCGGCCGGTGACCAGCACACCCTCCCGTGGTCCCAGCGCCCGGCGCAACGCGGAGACGTACGTGTGCAGGCCACCCGCGGCCGTCCGGGGTGCCGCCTCGCCCCACACGGCCTGGATCAGCTCGGCCCGCGACACCACCGTGCCCGCCGACAGCGCCAGCACCGCGAACGCGGACTGCTGCTTGGGTGGACCGAGGTCGATCTCGGCGCCCCCGACGTACCCGCGGAAGGCACCGATCCCTTCGATCCACAGCTCAGGCCCCACCGTCACCACCGCACTCCCGATCCGTCCGGCATGCCGTCGAACGGCGGTAACGGTACGTCCCGCCCGGGTGCCGGGCGATCGCGGGAACCGTCGCCGCACGTCACCGCCCGTATGGAGCCGAACTGGAGCGATCATGCAGCGCCCCGGTCCAGACTGGCGGTCATGCCCACGGTTCCCGACGTCGAGGTCATGGATCCGGTCGTCCGGGAACGACGCATGATCGTGCTCTTCCGCGCCAACGCCGGCCCGCTGAGCCGGTATCTGCTGCGGCTCACCCACGGCCACAAGGAAGCGGCCGAGGACCTGCTCCAGGAAACCATGCTGCGCGCCTGGCGCAAGGTGGAGGAACTCCCGGTCGACGCGGAGTCGTTGCGCCGCTGGCTGTTCACCGTGGCCCGCAACCTGATGGTCGACGCGGCCCGGGCCAAGCTCGCCCGCCCGGTCGAGGTGCACAGCGAGGACATCACCTGGGTACGCGCCGCCGAGAGCCCGATCGACGGCATGCTGAACCGCTACGTCCTGCGCGACGCCCTGTTCCGGCTCACGCCGGAGCAGCGAAGGGTGCTGGTGGCGCTGTACTACCGGGACGCGACGGTCGCCGAGACGGCGGCGCACATCGGGATCCCCGAGGGCACGGTCCGCTCCCGCACCTTCTACGCGCTGCGCGGCGTTCGCGAGATCCTGACCGGCGACGATCCGGTTTGACGGGACGGCCCTTTTGTCCTCGGGCCGACCGGCGCGCAGGCCGGCGTCGCCTCCCGCGGGACCCGCGCCCTCGTGACGGCGATGCGGGTCACGGAGGTCCGGCGGATCATCGCGGTCAGCGCCGCGTCGGTGGGCACGGTGCCCTCACCCGGGCGGCCGAACCCGCCGCGCTTCAACCCCGGCGACGGACCCGTGACCCGGCACATGTTCGCCCCGGTGGCGAAACGGCTGTTCCGGCCGCACTACCTCGACCTGGCGATCATGGAAGACGTCCTGCGCGACAGCGACCTGGACTGGACCGTGTCCCGGCCGCCCCGGCTGCTCGACCACGCCCTGCGCCCGTCCTACCGGACCGCGCTCGACGTCAACGTCCGCGGTGGCATGTTCATCTCCCGCGCCGACGTCGCCCGCCACATGCTGGCCGTGCTCGGCGACCTCGCGACGGTCCGCCGCACGGTCTCGGTCGCCTACTGAGGCGCCGCTACGGCTTGCGGGCGGTGCCGGTCCAGCCGGCGACCGAGGTCAGCGGGATCGTGCGGTCGTCCGGGTCGGGGCGCCACTCGGTGTTGGGCACCACGCCGGGCTCGACCAGCTCGAGGCCCTCGAACAGGTCCTCGACCTCGGCGCGGGGGCGGGCCCAGATGTCGGAGCGGCCCTGTTCGAACATGGCCTGGTGGGCGGCCGCGATCTCCGGGGGCAGGAAGTCGCCGGTGCCGTGGGTGACGACCAGGTAGCTGCCGCTCGGGAGCGCGTCCATCAGGCGGGTGACGATCGGCTTGGCCGCCCCCGGGTACGGGATGAAGTGCAGCACCGCGACCAGGATCAGCGCGACCGGCCGCGTGAGGTCCAGGGTGTCCTTGACCGCGTCGCTGTCCAGGATGCTCGCGGGATCGCGCAGGTCGGCCTCGATGTACGCGGTCCGGCCCTCGGGGCTGCTGGTGAGCAGCGCCCGGGCGTGGGTGAGCACGAGCGGGTCGTTGTCGACGTAGACGATCCGGCTGTCCGGCGCGACGGCCTGGGCGACCTCGTGGGTGTTGTCGGCGGTCGGCAGACCGGTGCCGATGTCGAGGAACTGCCGGATGCCCCGCTCGGCGGCCAGGTAGCGCACCGCCCGGCGCAGCACGCCGCGGTTGGCCAGCACCCCGTCGCGCAGGCCGGGCAGGAGACGTTCGAACTCGTCGCCGGATGCGCGGTCGACCGCGAAGTTGTCCTTGCCACCGAGCCAGTAGTTGTACCGGCGGGCGGGATGCGGGACCGTGCTGTCGATCGCCGCGCCGCGGGCCTTCATCTCGTCCATGACCGTCCACATTAGCCGTGACCGGAACCGGGCCCGTAACCGGCAACAAGCTTTCACTTTCATCTATCCAGCATGATCGCTGGGCTGCTGGGCAAATGCCGCCGCCGGCGCTCGGGCGTGCCGGCCGAGGGCGGCGCCCGGGTGGCGCCGCGCTTTCACGTCCGCCGGGCCGGCGGTGGCGACCTGCCCGGCTCGTGCACCGTCAACGAGTCTTCGTGCATGGTGCCGCCGGGCTGAACCGTAGGCTGGCACCCATGGTGAGCCCCGAGGCCGGACGTCCGCTGCGGCGCGACGCGCAACGCAACCGGCAGCGCGTCATCGAGGCCGCCCGGGAGGTGTTCGCGACGCGCGGGCTGCACGCCACGCTCGACGACGTGGCGCACCACGCGGGGGTGGGGGTCGGCACGGTCTACCGCCGGTTCCCGACCAAGGAGGCGCTGGTCGCGGTGATCCTCGAGGACCGGCTGGAGGAGATGGTCGCCCTCGCCGAGAGTGCCCTCGCGGCGCCGACCGGCTGGGACGGCCTCACCATGTTCCTGGGCCGGGCCACCGAACTGCACGCGTCCGACCGGGGCCTGCGTGACGTGGCACTGAGCGCGGGTTTCGGCACCGAGCACCACGCGCGCAAGGGCGAGCGGATGGCACCGCTGGTCCGGCGCCTCATCGAGCGGGCCCAGGCGGAGGGTTCGCTGCGCGCGGACGTCAACGCGGAGGACGTACCCCTGATGCTGTTGATGATCAGTGAGGTGGCCCAGCACTGCCGGGACGTCCGGCCGGACATCTTCGCCCGGTATCGCCGGCTGATGATCGACGGGCTTCGCGCCCGGCCGGTAGCCGGTGACCTGGGCCGGCCGCTGACCCCCGGCGACGTCACCGCGCTGTCCCGGGACTGGCTGCCTCGTTCATTGACAAATCTGGATTGATTCAGGGACCCTGGCAGCAGCATTGTCGCCGGAGCCGCGCGGCAGGCGGGAGACCCGGGCAGTCCCCGCCGTCCTCACCGAACCCTCGAGTCCAGGAGTGCTGCCCCCATGTCCCCGATTCTTCGCGTACGACTAGCGGTCAGCGCGGTGGTCGGCGTTCTCGCCGCCACCCTGATCGCCGTCGCCCTCCCCTCCACGCCGGCCGCCGCGCACGGCAACGTGACCGGCCCCGCCTCCCGCAACTTCGGCTGCTACGAACGCTGGGGCAGCGACTTCCAGAATCCCGCGATGGCCACCCAGGACCCGATGTGCTGGCAGGCCTGGCAGGCCGACCCGAACGCCATGTGGAACTGGAACGGGCTGTTCCGGGAAGGGGTCGCGGGCAACCACCAGGCCGCGATCCCCGACGGTCAGCTGTGCAGCGCCGGCCACACCCAGAGCGGCCGCTACAACGCCATGGACACGGTCGGCGACTGGAAGGCGACCTCGGTCGGCAACAGCTTCAACGTGCGCCTGTTCGACGGCGCGCTGCACGGCGCCGACTACGTCCGGGTGTACGTGACCAAGCCGTCCTACAACCCGGTGACGACCGCGCTGAAGTGGTCGGACCTCGATCTGGTCAGCCAGATCGGCAACACCCCGGCGGCGCAGTGGACCCCGGTCGCGAGCGGCGGCGTGCAGGTCGACATCCCGGTGGCGCTGTCCGGGCGCACCGGCCGGGCCATGGTCTACACGATCTGGCAGGCCAGCCACCTCGACCAGTCCTACTACTTCTGCAGTGACATCGCATTCGGCGGGACGAGCACGACCCCGCCGGCCACCACCCCGCCCGCGACGACCCCGCCCGCGACGACTCCGCCCGCGACGACTCCCCCGGTGACGACTCCGCCGGTGACCACGCCGCCGGCCACGACCCCGCCGGCTCCGGCGGGCGGCTGCTCGGCGACGTACGCGACGACCTCGCAGTGGTCCGGCGGATATCAGGGTGACGTCACGGTGACGGCGGGCCCGACCGCGATCAAGTCCTGGCGGGTGACGCTGACCTATGCGGCGGCCCCGACGGTGACGCAGTCCTGGAACGCGACGCTGAGCACCGCGGGCACTGTCGTCACGGCGGCCAACGCGACCTACAACGGCAGCGTGGCGGCGGGCGCGCGGACCTCGTTCGGCTTCACCGGATCGGGCACCGCGAGCACGCCCGCACTGGCGTGCACCGCCACAACCTGACCGGACCCTCTGTTACGAGCATGTGAAGACTGTTACATTCATCGATGGGAGCGCTCCCAGAAACAGTCCGTCCGGCTCCATCCATCCACCGTTGGGGGCGAGGCGCCCACCTCGCCCCCTCCACCTCCTCCCCAGGGAGGAGGACCCCTCCCACCCGCGGCCACCGGACAGGCCGCAAGGTGGGCGATCCGGGCACCGGTGACACCCAGGATCAAAGGCATGACAACCACGGGTGTACGGGCGCAGGTCGCCGGCTGGAACCGTCCGCTGCTCGGCCTGACGGCGGCCGCGGTCGTGCTCACCGCCGTCACGCTCGCCGGGCTCCTGCTCGACGACCGGACGCTGCTCGGCGTGCCGATCTGGCTCAAACCGTTCAAGTTCTCGGTCTCGTTCATCCTGTACGCGGGCACGCTCGCGTGGATGTTCAGCCTGCTCCCCCGCCGAGGCAAGGCGGCCGAACGGGCGACCGTCGTGATCGTGGCGACGAGCGTCGCCGAGATGGCCGTCATCCTCACCCAGGTGGGCCGCGGGCAGACCAGCCACTTCAACGTGACGACCGGGTTCAACGCGGCACTCTGGGCGCTCATGGGTGCGTCGATCATGGTGCTGTTCCTGGCCCAGGTCGTCGTCGCCGTGGTGGTGCTGCGGGCCCGGATCGGCGACCGGTTGGCCGCCACCGGCGTACGGCTGGGCCTGGGGTTGTCGTTGCTCGGCATGCTGGCCGCACTCCCGATGACGATGATGCGGGAGGCCGTGGGCGGCGTGGCCGGCTCACACAGCATCGGCGTCGCCGACGGCGGGCCCGGCCTGCCGGTGCTGGGCTGGAGCACGACCGGCGGTGACCTGCGCGCCGGGCACTTCATCGGCCTGCACGCGCTGCAGGCCCTGCCGCTGCTGGCGCTGCTGCTCACCCGGTTCACCCGGACCACCGAGGCCGCGCGGGTCCGGCTCCTGCTGGTCGCCGGATCCGGGTACGGTGCGCTGACCCTGCTGCTCACCTGGCAGGCCCTGCGCGGACAGCCGGTCACGGCTCCCGACGCGCTGACCCTCACCGCTCTGGGCGCCGTCGTGGCCGGCACCCTCACCGCCGCCACCATGGTCCTCGCGGCCGACCGGAAGGTTGTTGTGACGGCATGACGGGATTCCTGTTCGGGCTGACGTTCACCGTGGCCGCGCCGTTCTGGGCGCTGATGATCGTGCTGCCGCACTGGTCCTGGACCCGGCGGATCGTCGCGTCACCGTGGATCGTGCTGCCGGTGCTGCTCATCTACGCGATCACCGTCGCGGGGTCGCTCGGCGAGGTGCTCCCCGCGGTCGCCTCGCCGACCCTGGGCGGCGTGCGCGAGCTGCTCGGCAGCGCGGACGGCGCGACCGCCGGCTGGGCGCACATGATCGCCTTCGACCTCTTCGTGGGCCGGTGGGCCTACCTGGACAGCCGGGAGCGGGCCATCCCGGCGCTGCTCATGGCACCGGTGCTGCTGCTGACCATCCTGCTCGGCCCGGTCGGGCTGCTCGCGTACCTCGTGGTGCGGCGACGTTTTCCGGTCGGCCCGGCGGCATAGGGTGGTCGGCGTGACGTGGTTCGGGCGCTTCTTCGACGCACGGGACGCCCTCGTGCGGATGATCCTGCTCGATCTCAGCGGCGTCGGCTACCTGATCTTCTACCCGCACGGCACCGCCCCGCGGGCACCGCAGTGGGCGCTGGCGGTCGTCGCGTTCACCGCCGCCCTGCTGCTGCGCCGGCGGCAGGGCGGGAACCTGCTCGTCCAGTCGGCGCTGCTGGTCACCGCGTTCCTGGTGCTCGACGACCCGACGATCAACGAGGTCGGCGCCGGGTGGGCGCTGCTCGAGCTCACCATCGTCGCGGCACCGGCCCGGCGGTGGTGGTCGGTGGGCCTGCTCTGCGCGATCTACCTCGCCGGCGGCATCGGCGAACCGCTCGGACAGCTGCCCCAGCGGCTCTACGGGCTCAACCTGGTGGTCGGCGTGCCGCTGCTGCTCGGCATGGTCATCCGCACCACCGCCGAGCTGGGCCGGCAGGCCGCCGAACGCGCCGCCGAGCAGAGCCGCCGCCGCGAGTCCGAGGCCCGGGCGGCCCGCGCCGACGAGCGCGGGGCCATCGCCCGGGAATTGCACGACGTCGTCGCGCACCACGTGGCGTCGATGGTCCTGCGGGTCGGTGTGGCCCGGCACGTGCTGCCGGACCTCGGCCCGGAGGTCCGCGAGATCCTCGACGACGTGCACGGCACCGGCAGCGCCGCGCTGGCCGACCTGCGCCGGCTGGTCTCGGTGCTGCGGGACCCGGACGGCGTACGCGGCGGGGCCGCCCTGACCGCGATCGAACCCGGCAGCCTGCCCACCGCCCTGGACGGCGCCGTGGAAGCGGCCCGGCGCGCCGGGCTGGTGGTCGACGCGGAGATCTCCCCCACCGTGGGTGAGCTCGACGCCGTGCGCGCGCTGGCGGTCCTGCGCCTGACCCAGGAGGCGCTGACCAACGTGGCCCGGCACGCGGGCGCGGGCACCCACGTCCGCCTCGCCGTCGCGGTCGGCGCGGACACCGTGCACTGGTCGGTCACCGACGACGGGGACGGCGAGGGCGAGACCGGCACGGTGCCCCCGGGCGGCGGTCACGGCCTGACCGGTATGCGCGAGCGGGTCTCGCTGCTCGGCGGCGAGCTGCGGGCCGGCCCCGAGGGCACCGGCTGGACCGTCCGCACCGCCCTGCCCGCGCTGGTGGCGTCGTGATCAGGGTGCTGCTGGTGGACGACCAGCACCTGATCCGGGCCGGCCTGCGGATGCTCTGCGACGCGCAGCCCGACCTCGAGGTGGTCGGCGAGGCGGACAACGGCCGCGACGCGGTGACGCTGGCCGCCCGGCTCGTCCCCGATCTCGTCGTGATGGACCTGCGCATGCCCGGCGTCGACGGCATCACCGCGACCGGCCGCATCCTCGCCGACCGGCCCACCGTGCGGGTCCTGGTGCTGACCACGTTCGGCGACGACGACCACCTGTACCCGGCGCTGACCGCCGGGGCGTGCGGCTTCCTGCTCAAGGACGCGTCCCCGGACGACATCCTCGACGGCATCCGCCGGGCGGCGTCCGGCGACAGCGCGTTCAGCCGCGAGGTGCTGCAACGCCTGGTGCACCGCGCGGTGCACGCCCGGCCCGGCGAGCACCGCGACCTGCCGGGCCTCACCGACCGGGAACGCGACGTGCTGGCCCTGGTCGCGGAGGGGCTCGGCAACGCCGAGATCGGCGAGCGGCTGCACATCGGCGTGACCACGGTGAAGACCCACGTCACCAGCCTGATGGCGAAGACGAACAGCCCCAACCGGGTCCGGCTGGCCCTGTACGCCCACGGCGCCTGAGCGAGGTGAACCCTTCATTTCCGACCGATGGTGACCGTACGATCACGGAATAGCCCGACCCGGCCAGGTCCTTTGTAGAGGAGTTGTCCGCGCTCCACCGATCTCACCCTGGAGGCCCTATGCCACCGCTGGTAGTCATGCTGTCGGGATTCTGGGCACATGCCACCGGGGACGCGGCACAGGAACTGCTCGCCGGGGAGCCGCGGGCCCGGCTGCTGCACTACGAGCTGCCCCGGCCCGGCTGCCTGGTCCGCGACGGGCACACCACCGGCACCGGCGACGACCCGGTCACCGCGCTCGTGCGCGATGTCCTCGCCATCGCGCGCGGGAGCCGGGTCCCCGGCCTGATCGTGATGGTCCCGGAGTCCTGCGAACCCGACCAGGTGCGCGCCGCGTGGGCCGCGCACGTCCCGCCGGGCGGGCCGCTGCTCGGCGCGCTGATCACCGTGGTCGCCGCCGACCTGCTGCTCGACGGTCTCACCGACGAGAGCTCGCTGCGGTCGGTGGCCCTGCAGCAGGACCGCGCCGACGCGCGGACCGTCGGCGACGTCGTGGCCCGGCAGGTCGAGCAGGCCGACACCGTGCTGGTCAGCGGCCGGCCCGACGGCGACGACGAGTGGGAGGCCGAACGGCTGCGCACGCTGCTGCGCCGGCTCGCACCCTGGGCCGCGCACCCGGACCTCGACGATCCGGCGCTGCCCGCCGTCGCCCGCCGCCCGGCCCGGCAGCACACCCCGGTCGCCCCGGCCACCCGGGGGCTGCGCGGCCTGCTGGTCGGCGCGCACGAACCGGTCCCGCACGACGGCGTGCTCTCCTGCGTGTTCCGGGCCCGCCGCCCGTTCCACCCCGGGCGCCTGCACGACGCGCTGCCCACGGTCACCGACCAGGTGCTGCGCTCCCGCGGCCACCTGTGGCTGGCGACCCGCCCCGACCTGGTGCTGACCTGGGAGTCGGCGGGCACGCTGACCGTGCGCCCGGCCGGCCACTGGCTCGCCGACCAGCCCGACGAGCGCTGGTCGGCCGAGGACGACCTGCGGCGGGCGGCCGCCGCGCTGGCCTGGGACCCCTATTTCGGCGACCGGCACCAGCACCTGGCGTTCATCGGGTTCGACATCGATCCCGTACGCATCGACCGGATCCTGTCCGGATGCCTGCTCACCGACGAGGAGCTGTCCCGCGGCACGGACTACTGGACCGGGGTGTCCGCGGCGTACGCGGACCTGTTCCCGCTCGAACCCGCCATGCCGGCCCGGTGACCGACCCCGTCCTGGTGGTGCTGCGCGGCAACTCCGGCAGCGGCAAGACGACCACCGCCCGCGAGGTGCGCCGCCGGTACGGCCGGGGGTGCGCCCTGCTGGAGCAGGACCACCTGCGGCGCGTCGTGCTGCGCGAGCACGACAGCGGCCGGATCGGGCCGGTCGCGCCGGCGTTCATCGCCGCCACCGCCCGGACCGCGCTCGATCTGGGATACCACGTCGTTCTCGAGGGCATCCTGCACACCGGACGGTACGCCGCGGTGCTGCGCGATCTCATCGCCGGGCACCACGGGCCCGCGCACGCCTTCTACCTCGACGTGGCGTTCGACGAGACCGTACGCCGGCACGCCACCCGGGCCGAGCCGACCGCGGTGACCGCCGACGACATGCGGGGCTGGTACGCGTACCGGGATCTGCTCGGGGTGCCCGGTGAGGTGGTCATCCCGCAGAGCGCGACGTTCGACGACGCCGTGCGCACCGTCCTGCACGACAGCGGCCTGGGCGCGACCGCGGCGCTGACCCCTGCCCGGTGCGGTGCCCGCACTGCGCCGCCGACGGGCGGGCGTGACCAACGCTACTTTTGACTCAGTCAAAAGAAGAGTACGGTCGGGACATGACCCCGGCGGAGCAGCTCATCAAGGCGGCGGGCCTGCGGTGCACGGCCCAGCGCCGCACGGTGCTGACGGCGCTGCTCTCCCGGCCGCACGCCACCGCGACCGAGCTCGCCGCCGCGGTCACGCTGTCGCACCAGGGCCTCTACAACGTGCTGGACGACCTGACCCGGGCCGGGATCGTACGGGTCATCGAGCCGGCCGGCTCCCCCACCCGCTACGAGACCCGGGTCGGCGACAACCACCACCATCTGATCTGCCGCGACTGCGGCGTGGTCACCGACATCGACTGCCCGGCCGGCACGGCACCCTGCTTCCGGCCGGCCGAGACCCCCGGGTTCGCCGCGGTCCACGAAGCCGAGGTCACCTGGTGGGGCACCTGCACCACCTGCGCGGAGCACCCCACCGGGACACCGCGCCGATCCGAAGGAGCACGCTCATGAGCACCGCCACCGACACCGTCTTCCGCGCGACCCCGGCCCTCACCGAGAGCCTGCAGCGGGTCCTCGTCGACCTGGTCGCCCTGCACCTGCAGGCCAAGCAGGCCCACTGGACCATCGTCGGCACCAACTTCCGCGACCTGCACCTGCAGCTCGACGAGCTGGTCGACGTGACCCGCGAGGCCAGTGACACCATCGCCGAGCGGATGCGCGCCCTCGACGCGGTGCCGGACGCCCGTCCCGGCACGGTGGCCGCGCACGCCACCATCGGCGACCTCGACGCGGCCGAGATCGACACCGCCCACGCGGCCGACCTGGTCACCGCCATGATCCGCCGGGCGGCCGGCACCGTGCGGCAGATCCACGACACGGTCGACGCCGCGGACCCGACCAGCGCCGACCTGCTGCACACCGTGCTGCACGACCTGGAGAAGCAGGCCTGGCTGATCGGCTCGGAGACGCGGACGCCCCGGCGCTAGCGGCCGGCGCGGCGGCCCGGCGCACCGGGCCGCCGGGCCGTGCGGGCGTTGCCTTCATGGGCAGAAGCGGTGCGCGACCAGACACCGCACGTCGCTCCGACCTGGATACCTCTGCGATCGGGCACCTCGACCGCGGGGCCGCGGGTTGCCGGGACACCCGACATGCTCCTAACGTCGGCAGATGCGATCTCATCAGCGGGGCAGTGCTCACCGCGACCGCGAGTCCGGGGCGTCCCCGGCCGTGAGCCGGGCCGGCGGGCCCGGTGCCGAGATGCTGGAGCTGCAGCGGCTGGCCGGCAACCAGGCCGTCGGCGCCATGCTCACCGCCCAGCGCGCGGCCCGCGACGACCAGGTGAGGTGCTGCGGTCGCCCGGGCAGCCGATCTCCTCGGACGAGCTCCCCGGTCTGCAGAACACCTTCCGGGCCGACCTGAGCGGGGTGCGCGAGCACCACGGGCCACAGGCTCGGGAAGCCGCGGCGTTGATGCGCGCGGAGGCGTTCACCGTCGGGCGGCACATCGTGTACGGCGGTCCGGTGACCGACGCGGTCCGCGCACACGAGCTCACCCACACCGTGGCGCCGGTCGAGCAGGCCGCACACCAGCTCGGTGGGGGCCTCGGTGTCACCGACCCGGGCCACGCGGGTGAGCGGCTGGCCGCCGAGAACGGCCGCCGGGTCGCCGCGGGCGGCACCAGCCTGGTCACCGGTGGCCTCGCCCAGCGGCAGGAGGACGGCACCGTTCAGCGGGCACCGAAGGTCTCCTCGTCCAAGAGTGCCTCCACGTCCACCCCCACGGTGGGTGCCAAGCGCGGCCGCAAGGACCGGAGCGAGACACCCGAGGAGGACAAGCCCAAGGCGCCGACCCGGCGCTCCGGCCGCAATGCGCAGCCGGAGCTGGGCCCGCTCACGCTGACCTTCGGCTCGTCCTACGCGGGCGTCGACCCGCAACGGCTGGACCGGGCCCAGAACATCCTGTTCGATCAGTCCGCCGTGCTGCACCAGGACGGCACCGACCTGCCGCTGGCCCAGACCTACGATTTCACCCAGTACGTCACGGACAGGTTCGAGTCCAAGTTCACCAACCCCGAGGGCGAGCTGGTCCAGGACAAGGTGCAGCGCCGGAGCTGGGTGCGCGACGGGCCGTACCGGCCGCCGTACGACGCGAACAATCCGCAGCTCACGGTCAACCGGAATTCCATCCTGTTCAAGGACGAGCCCGGTTTCTCCACGGACCGGAGCATCCAGCAGGGTCAGTGGCTGGACAAGTACGAGGTCAGTTTCCGCTGGGCCGTCCAGGAGAAGACCGGTCGCCGCCGGACCTGGGACAGCGACACCGTCACGCACACCGTGACCTCGGAGAAGGTGGACGACCAGAACGAAGCGCCGATCGTGCACCAGGCGGCCGGCACCGGTGGCTCGCCGTGGACGGTCGACTTCGGGTGAACCCCGGACGGTGCCGGGCTGCCGCGGTGAGGCGGGAGCCCGGCGCCGTCCGCCGGATCAGTTCGGGCGCTCGCGCCGGACCGTGGCCTTGCGGCCCCGGATGGTGGCGCGGCGCAGGGCCGCGATGACCATGTCCGCGGCCGGTTCGGGGACCTCGACCAGGGTGAAGCGGTCCTGGATCTGGATCTGACCGATGTCGCGGGCGTTGAGGCCCGACTCCCCGGCGATCGCGCCGACCATGTCCTGGGGACGCAGGCCGGCGCGCTTGCCGATGCCGAGGAAGAGCCGGGCCGAGCCGGCGTTGGCCGGGCGGCCGCGGGACGGGCCACGACCGTCGGGGCGGTGGTCGTCGCCGCCCCGGACGCCACGGTCGGGGCGGCCCTTGCTGTCGCGGGCGGAGCGGGCCACCGCCGGGATCTCGACGTCGTCGCCGTCGCCGCCGGACGCCTCGTGCAGCATCTTGATCGCGGCGAGGGCCACGGTCTCGAGGTCGCTGTCCTCGGTGAGCCCGTCGAGGACGCCGCGGAACCGGTCGAGGTCGTCGGCGGTGACGCGCTCGGCGATCGACGCCCGGGTGCGTTCGAGGCGGCGGGCCCGCAGGTCGGCCACCGACGGCACCGACTCGATCGCGATCGGCTGGCGGGTGAGGCGTTCGATCGCGGTGAGCATCCGCTGTTCGCGGGGCTCGGCGAGGGTGATCGCGGCGCCCTGCCGACCGGCGCGGCCGACCCGGCCGATGCGGTGGACGTACGCCTCGGGGGCGGACGGGACGTTGTAGTTGACAACGTGCGTCAGCTGCTCGATGTCCAGACCGCGGGCGGCGACGTCGGTGGCGACCAGCAGCTCGGTGTGGCTGGAGCGGAGCCGGCCCATGACCCGGTCGCGCTGGTCCTGGCTGAGGCCGCCGTGCAGCGCCTCGGCCCGGTAGCCGCGGCCGTTGAGCACCTCGGTGAGCTCGTCGACCTCCTCGCGGGTGCGGCAGAAGACGATCGCGGCCTTGGGGGCCTCGACATCCAGCACCCGGGCGAGCGCGGCCGGCTTGTGCTGGCGCGCGACGAGATAGGCGCTCTGCCGGACCTGGGGCAGCTCGCCGGGGGGCAGGGTGGCCCGGCCCATCTGGATCCGGACCGGCTCGCGCAGGTGCCGGCGGGCGATGGCGTCGATGCGCGGCGGCATCGTGGCCGAGAACAGCACGGTCTGGCGCTCGTCGGGGGTCTCGTCGAGGATCGCCTCGATGTCCTCGGCGAAGCCCATGTCGAGCATCTCGTCGGCCTCGTCGAGCACGACCGTGCGCAGGTCGGCCAGGTTGATCGTGCCCCGGCCCAGGTGGTCGAGCACGCGGCCGGGCGTGCCGACGACGATGTCGACGCCCCGCTTGAGCGCACTGAGCTGGCGCCCGATCGGGGTGCCGCCGTAGACGGGCAGCACGCGCACGCCGAGGGCCGAGCCGTAGCGTTCGACCGCCTGCGACACCTGCTCGGCGAGCTCACGGGTGGGCACGAGCACGAGCGCGCCCGGACCCTCGCCGCGCGGGCCGGGGGGCAGCGCGTCGAGCAGCGGCAGGGCGAACGCGGCGGTCTTGCCGGTGCCGGTCGCGGCCTGCCCGAGCAGGTCGTTGCCCTCCAGCAGCGGAGGGATCGCCTCGCGCTGGATCGGCGTGGGTTCCTCATACCCCAGACCGGAAAGGGCCTGGAGCAACTCCGGTCGTAGTGCCAGACCGGCGAAGCCGACCGGCTCCTTCTCGTCGGGGTAATCAGTCATCATCAGCTCCGGGTTCGCGGTCGTCACTCAGCCGTGGCGTCTTCGTGGTGCACCGGCGACGACGTGAGCAGGTCCAGCTCCCAGCGCTCGGCGTAGACCTCGCTGTCCTCGTCCTGCTCGAGGTACGAGGTCACGCGGACGCCGAGGCCGAGCTGGCTGGCGGCACGCAGGTGCTCCACCACGTCATCGACGCTCGTCAGGTAATGAGTGGCGATGAGTTCGGGGGTCGCCTCGGTCTCGACGGCTTCTTCTAGGTCTGTCACGTACTCAAGGGTAGAGCCCCCGTCCCGGACGCGAACCGGCCCAGCCCGGTAGAGGGATGTGTGCCACCCCCTGACGCCATCACGCCATCGGGTCATCACATTGAGTGGTCGCCGGAAGTTGTTTGTCCCAGTGCAACGAGGGTAGGGCCGTGAGGTCCGCAATTGACGTTTTCCGGAGGAGCTGTCCGCATGGCATCGAAGAAGCCCGCCAAGAAAATCAAGGAGGCCGCCACGAAGGTCGTCGACGCCCTCACCGAGAAGATCCCTGGTGCGCCCGGCAGCAAGCCCCCGGAGCTCGCGGAACCGACCACCCCGCAGGGCCCGCCCGTGCCCAAGCCGGAGCACGGCACGCCCGAGACGCGCACCCCCACCGGCGCCGTCACCGGCGTCGAGCCCACCGCGAACGCCCAGCAGGGTGAGTTCCTGACCACCTCGCAGGGCACCCGCCTGCGTGACACGGACCACTCGCTGAAGGCCGGCCCGCGCGGGCCGACGCTGCTGCAGGACCACCACTTCCGCGAGAAGATGACCCATTTCGACCATGAGCGCATCCCGGAGCGGGTCGTGCACGCGCGTGGTGCCGGGGCCCACGGGACGTTCGTCGGTTACGGCGGCGCGGACGGGGTCACGAAGGCCGGGTTCCTCGCCAAGGGTAAACAGACACCGGTCTTCGTACGTTTCTCGACGGTCCTGGGATCGCGGGGGTCGGCTGACACGGTCCGCGACACCCGCGGCTTCGCGACCAAGTTCTACACCGACGAGGGCACCTGGGACCTGGTCGGCAACAACATGCCGGTGTTCTTCATCCAGGACGCCATCAAGTTCCCGGACATCATCCACGCCGGCAAGCCGCACCCGGACCGGGAGATCCCGCAGGCGCAGAGCGCGCACGACTCGTTCTGGGACTTCGTGTCGCTGCACACCGAGGCGCAGCACCACACGATCTGGAACATGTCCGACCGGGGTATCCCGCGCTCGTACCGCACGATGGAGGGCTTCGGGGTCCACACGTTCCGCCTGGTCAACGACGCCGGGGCGACCGTGCTGGCCAAGTTCCACTGGAAGCCGAAACTGGGCGTGCACTCCCTGGACTGGGAGGAGGCGCAGATGCTCGCCGGGATGGACCCGGACTTCCACCGCCGGGACCTGTACGACGCGATCGAGGCCGGCGCGTACCCGGAATGGGAGCTCGGCATCCAGGTGTTCCCGGACACCGCCGAGGAGACGTTCGACGGGATCGACCTGCTCGACCCGACCAAGATGGTGCCGGAGGAGCTCGCGCCGGTGCAGCTGGTCGGCAAGATGGTGCTCGACCGGACGCCGACGAACTACTTCGCCGAGACCGAGCAGGTCGCGTTCCACCTGGGCCACCTGCCGCCCGGCATCGACGTGACGAACGACCCGCTGCTGCAGGGCCGGTTGTTCTCGTACGTCGACACGCAGCTCACCCGCCTCGGCGGGCCGAACTTCTCGCAGATCCCGATCAACCGCCCGCACGCCCCGGTCAACGACCTGCTGCGGGACGGCTTCCACCAGCAGGCGGTGCACGGGGGCGCGGCGGCGTACCGGCCGAACTCGCTCGACGGCGGCAACCCGTTCCCGGCCGGTGACGCGGAGAACGCGTTCACCGATCTGCCGGTGGTGGTGGCCGAGGCGCCCAAGATCCGGGCGAACCCGGCGTCGTTCGACGACCACTTCAGCCAGGTCCGGATGTTCTGGCTGAGCATGACCCCGGTCGAGCAGGAACACATCATCCGCTCCTACACGTTCGAGCTGGCCAAGTGCTACGAGCAGACGATCAAGGAGCGGCAGCTGCGGTCGCTGGCCAACATCGACCCGGTGCTGTGCGCCGAGGTCGCGAGCGGGCTGGGCCTGCCCGCGCCGGAGCCGGCCGTGCCGCTCGCCGACGTCACGCCCAGCCCGGCGCTGTCCCAGCTCGGGAAGACCTGGCCGGGCGACGGCCGTACGGTCGGGATCGTCGTCGACCCGGACGGTGACCTCGACGGCGTCGCGGAGGTCCGGCAGGCCGTGCTGGCGGCCGGCATGACGCCGCTGGTGATCGCCCCGCACGGTGGCGAGGTGGGCGGACTGACCGTGCAGCGCACGTTCGCGGCCGGCCGCTCGGTCGAATTCGACGCGCTGCTGCTGGCCGGGGCACCCGTCCCCGCCCCCGACGCCCGGGCGACCCCGGCCGCCGCCCAGGGCGTGGACCCGCGGGTGCTGCTCATGGTCGAGGAGTGCTGGCGGCACGCCAAGGCGATCGGCGCGTGGGGCACCGGCGTCTCCGTCCTGGAGCAGGCGAAGGTGACCGACACCCCCGGCGTCGTCGAGGGCAAGGCCGGGGCGGACACGTTCACCGCCGTCCAGCGCCTGATGGCCGCTCACCGGGTCTGGGAGCGGTTCACCACCGTCGCCAGGTAAACCGTGTTCGTCGAGGTGCGCCGCTGCAACGGGTTGTCGAATGCGACGACCTCGGCGCGCACCTCGGCGAAGACCTCCCGCAGCACGGCGAGGAAGTCGTCGTCCGGCGGGTCGTTCGACCACAGCCCGAACACGCCGCCGGGCAGCAGGTGCGTCGCCAGCTGCCGCAGGCCGTCCGCGGTGTACAGCGGGGCGTGCCGGGGGTTCAGCAGGTGCCGGGGGCTGTGGTCGATGTCGGCCAGGATCGCGTGCACCCGGTGGGCGGGGCGGTCCGGGTCGTAGCCGTCCGGGCCCGCGGTCAGCGCGAAGAAGTCGCCGTGCACCAGCCGCGAGCGCGGGTCGGTGTTCAGCGCCGACGCGAACGGCAGCAGCCCCTCGCGGTGCCACGTGATCACCTCGTCGAGCGCGTCGACCACGATCATCGAGGCGACCCGGTCGTCCTGCAGCACGGTCCGGGCGGTGTAGCCCAGCCCGAGGCCGCCGACCACGACGTCCAGATCGGCACCGGTCACCTCGGCCAGGCCCAGGCGGGCCAGCTCCTCCTCGGCGACCACGAACATGCTCGACATGAGGAACTCGTCGCCGAGCTTCACCTCGTACACCTGCTCGCCGATGGTCGGGTCGAGCCGGCGGCGCAGACTGATCTCGCCCATGGGCGTGTCGCGCCAGCCCAGTTCCTCGATCCGTTTGGTCATGGCGCCCATCCTCGCAGCCGGGCCCGCGGCGGTTCAGCCCGGCGTCCGCCAGACCCGCAGCTCTCCCCCGTCCGTGGGACAGACCAGGTGCTCGCCGGTGGCGGTGCAGCGTGCCGCGGTCACCCCGGTCAGTGACGCCACGGTCCGCAGGCCGCCCTCCGGGCGGGCCGCCTGGATCCAGGTCCGCCCGGGGATCCGGGTGTCGGTGCGCACCAGCAGGCGCCCGGCGACGGACAGGCGCCCGGTCTCCGTCAGCAGCCGCCCGGTCGCCGGGTCCAGCAGGCCCTGCCGCGGGACCTCCGCGAAGACGTGGACCGCCAGCGCCCCCGGACCGGGCAGCGGGTCCTGCACCAGGGTGTACTCCGGCACCCACTCCCGGACGGACCAGCGCTGCTCGCCGGTCGTGCCGTCGAGCAACGCGGTGCCGAGGTCGTCGGCGACGCAGACATCCGGGCCGCACCCGCTGATCATGCCCGGGGGCAGCCGCTCGTTGCGCCACAGCTCGGTCAGTTCCGGCAGCCGCAACGCCGTGATGGAATCCGCACCGCCGGCCCGGCTGGTCACGTAGAGCCGGTCCCCGATCTGGTCGACGCCGGCGGCGGGTGACGTGAGGGCGGCCGTGGCGAGCTCCGATCCGTCGGTGACACCGATGACCGTGACCCGGTTGTCCGTCCCGATCACGACGACGTGGCCGGTGCCGGCCGAGACGAGGTCCGACTCCCCGACCGGGCGGGACCAGATCGTCGACCCGGTGCGCAGGTCGGCCATCCGCAGCACCGGTCCGCCGGCGGGATGCTCGGTCAGCAGCACGCCGTCGCCGGTCACCTGGGTGATCCAGGTCCCGGACTCGGCCAGCCGCCACAGCACCTGGCCGGTGTCGCTGTCGACGAAGGAGTACCGCGGGATCTCCTGCATGCGCGACGTCAGGATCAGCACCCGGGCCGCCTCGGCCGAGGTGATCTCCTCGGGGGTCTGCGGCACCACGGTGGTCCAGGTCGCCGAGCCGTCGGTCAGGGAGTGCCGGCGGATCTGCGACTCGTCGCCGGAGGCCCCGGTGGCGGCCAGGACGTACACCGCCGAGGACGACAGCTGGAACCCCCGGGACCCGGGCGGGAGGGTGAACACGAGGTCGAGGCCGGGCGGTACCCGGACCGAGCCGGTCAGCGTGCACAGGGCCAGCAGGAGCACCACGGCGCGGACGGCCGTCCGGGGCGAGCGGCGCGGCGGCGGCGTCCCGGGCACCACGCGCGCCAGGTCGAGATCGATCACCCGTGGAGTGTCCCGGACGTTCAGGCCGGTGTCACGCTCCGAGCCGCCCGCGCCGCCAGGCCCATCGCGCGGCCGGCCCCGGGGCCTCCGGCGCGGAGGGTGAGCGGGCGTACCCGCATCGTCGCGTTGTCCGTGGCGATGATCCCGGCCGTCGTGGTGGTCCCGGCGTCGCGCACCGACACCACCGCGAGGTGGGTGACCACCTGGTGCACGATCGCGTCGTAGCCGAGGTGGAAATGGCGCACGTCCGCGCCCGGCGGCGGGGTCAGGCCGGCGGTGACGACCAGGACCGGGAACGGGCCGGTGCCGGGCTGCTCCCCGCCGGCGGACCGCGGGGCACCGATCCGGACCCGCCACGGCCGACCGCCGATCGTGGTGGGCCGCAGGTGCGCCCGCAGGTACCCGCGGACCGCGGCGGCGTCGCGCGGGTCCACACCGCTCGCCGCGGTGAGTTCCTGGACCGGCAGGCGCAGCTCCGCGGTCACCGACGTCGCGTGCAGGTCCAGCAGCACCGTCGAGCCGGGCACCGGGTGGGCGGCCGCCGGCGGCGCCCCGATCAGGAGCGCCGTCAGCAGGGCCACGATCACGAGAAGGTGAACTCGCCGCCGTAGTCACGGGTGTGGTCGCGGTACACGGTGTGGTAGTGGATCTGGTTCCGGATGACGACGCCGTCCTGGCAGACGAACTCCACCCAGACGCTCGGGCCGTCGACCCGGACGTAGTCGGCGTGCTTGGTCAGCCCGGTCGTGCCGGACCAGGCGATGTACGTCTTGTCCAGCTCGGACTCGTGCGTCTTGAGCAGCGCCGCCGCGGTGCTGTCGTCGGCGTTGCGGACCCACGGCTCGACCGCGGCCAGCACCAGCTTCTGCTGCTCGGCGGTCAGCGTGCTCACCGCCAGGCCCTGCTTGGTCTTCGGGAACTGGCCGTCCTCGCCCGGGCCGACCAGTACGTCGCTGTAGGTCTGGGACAGTTTCGCCTTGGCCTGCTCGGCGGTGCTCAGGCTGGTGGTCATGGCGAGCATGGCTTTCTTCATGTCGTCGAGCGGGGCGTAGGACACCCCGTCGGTGCCGGTCCAGCTGGTCGGTTCGACGCCGACGAAGAACGGTGCCGCGCCGGCCACCTTGCCGGCCTTGTAGGTGAGGTTCACCGCGAGGTGGTGGCCGCCGAAGTGCAGCTGCCAGTCGCCGTTCGTGCTGGGCGTGCCGAGGAACGCGAGGAAGTAGGTGCCGGCCGAGTACCCGCTGTCGGACCCGCCCGGCCCGCCCATCCCACCGGAGGGCATGCCGCCGCTGTCGCTGCCCTGCAGCTCACCGAGGTGGTCGTCGGCGAGGCGGATCTTGTCGACCCGGTCGGAACCGCTGCCCTCGGCGGTGCCCATCGCGGTCTTCAGCACCGCCTTCGCCGCGGCCAGCTCCTCGGTGTCCAGGTCGCCGAGCTGGATGCCGGGGCGGCACGACGAGCCGCACGGCAGGTTGGACCAGGCGGTCGCGTTGTCCAGCGAGAAGTCGAGCAGCACCTGCTTCTTCTGCTCGTCGTCCAGGGTGGCCAGGAACGCGTCGGCGGCCTGCACGACCCCGGCGACGGTGGCCGAGTACGTCACCGGTGCGGCGACGTCGTCGTCACCGCCGCAGCCGGCCGAGCCGAGCACCAGGACCGTGGCCAGACCCGCCCAGCGGCGGCGTTGAGTGATCACGGCCGTCACCATAAGTCACAAACAACCCGAAAAGGTCAGACTTGTACGTGGTGCCGCCCGATCGGGAGCATCAGCGGCTTGCCGGACGTCGGGTCCTCGATGACCTGGCTCTCCAGGCCGAACACCGCCCGTACGCAGTCCGCGGTGAGCACCTCGGACGGGTCCCCGGCCGCGTGCAGGTGCCCGGCGGCGAGCGCGATGAGGTGGTCGGCGTACCGCGCCGCGAGGTTGAGGTCGTGCAGCACCATGACGATCGTGGTGCCGCGTGCCCGGTTGAGGTCGGTCAGCAGGTCGAGCACCTCGACCTGGTGGCTGACGTCGAGGAACGTGGTCGGCTCGTCGAGCAGCAGCAGCTCGGTCTGCTGGGCCAGGGCCATCGCGATCCAGACCCGCTGGCGCTGCCCGCCGGAGAGCTCGTCGACGGAGCGCTCGGCGAGGTCCGCGGTCGAGGTGGCGTCCAGCGCGGCCGCCACGGCCACGTCGTCCTCCTTGCTCCACCGCGAGATCATCCGCTGATGCGGGTGCCGGCCGCGGCTGACGAGGTCGGCGACGGTGATGCCGTCCGGCGCGATCGGTGACTGCGGGAGCAGGCCCAGCGTGCGGGCCAGTTCCTTGGGCGGCATCTTGTGCACCTGCTTGCCGTCGAGCAGCACCTGGCCGGCGCGCGGGGCGAGCAGCCGCGACATCGAGCGCAGCAGCGTCGACTTGCCGCAGGCGTTGGCGCCGACGATCGCGGTGATCTTCCCCGGCGGGATCAGCAGGTCGAGCCGCTCGATGACGTCGCGGTCCCGGTACCCGAGGGTCAGGTTCTCGACGGCGAGCTTGTGGTCGGTGGTCACAGCGAGCCTCCCGCGCGGTTCGTGCGGACGATGAGATAGATGAGGTACGGCGCGCCGAGCACCCCGGTGACGACGCCGACCGGGTACCGGGTGCCGAACGCGAACTGGCCGCAGAAGTCCGCCACCAGCACCAGCAGGGCACCGACCAGCGCGGAGGGCACCAGCAGCGACCCGCCCGGGCCGAAGATCCGGGCGGCGATCGGGCCGGACAGGAACGCGACGAACGCGATCGGGCCGGTGGCCGCGGTGGCGAACGCGATGAGCCCGACGGCGGTGACGATGAGGAGCAGGCGGGTGCGCTCCATCCGTACCCCCAGAGCGCCGGCGGTGTCGTCGCCCAGCCGCATCATGTCGAGGTTGCGGGCCTGCGTCAGCAGGACCGGCCCGAGCACGGCGAGCGCGACGAGGACCGGCACGGCCCGGTCCCAGCTGGCGCTGTTGAGGCTGCCGGTCAGCCAGCGCATGGCTTCCTGGAGGTCCCACTGGGCGGCGCGGGAGAGGATGTACGACGTGGCGCTCTCGAGCATCGCCGAGATGCCGATGCCGATCAGCACCAGCCGGGTCCCGGCCACCCCGTCCTTGAACGACAGGGTATACACGACCAGCGCGACGGCGAGCCCGGCCACGATGGCGAACGAGGAGACACCGGACGCGCCGAGCGACAGCGACACGATCGCGAAGACCGCCGCGGCGCTCGCCCCGGAGCTGATGCCGATGATGTCCGGGCTGGCCAGCGGGTTGCGCAGCATGGTCTGGAACGTGACGCCGCCGAAGCCGAAGCACGCGCCGGCGAGGGCGGCGAGCACCGCCCGGGGCAGGCGCAGGGTCCCGACGGTGAACGTGGCGCCCTGGACGTGCTCGCCGAGGATCACGTGCCAGACGTCGGCGGCGGAGTAGTTGGTCCGGCCGATCATCAGGGACGTGGCGAACATGGCGACGATGAGGACGCCGAGCACGCTCAGCACGATGCGCCGGCGCCGGGCACGGCGGACCCGGCCGCGGGTGACGGCCTCGAGAGTCGTGGTGCTCACAGTTCGCGTACCTTCTGCCGGCGGACGATGTGGATGAAGAACGGCGCCCCGATGAACGCCGTGATGATGCCGACGTCGACCTCCGAGGGGCGGGCCACGATCCGGCCGGCGATGTCCGCGGCGGTCAGCAGCGACGCCCCGATGAGCGCCGAGAACGGCAGCAGCCACCGGTGGTCCAGCCCGATGAGCAGGCGGCACACGTGCGGCACGACCAGTCCGACGAAGCCGATCGGCCCGGCCACGGCGGTGGCGGCGCCGCAGAGCAGGACCGCGCCGAGCGCGGCCACCGCCCGGGTCAGCGCGACGCGTTCGCCGAGTCCGGCGGCGAGCTCGTCACCGAGGGCGAGCGAGTTCAGCGACCGGGCGGCGAGCAGGCTGATCGCGAAGCCCACGGCGAGGAACGGCACCACCAGCTTGATGGTGGCGAACGTGGCCCCGCCGACGCCGCCGATCTGCCAGGACTGGAAGTTCGCCGACAGGTCCGCACGGGGCAGGATGAACGCGCTGATCAGCGACGCCAGCGCGGCCGAGGTGGCGGCACCGGCGAGGGCGAGTTTGAGCGGGGTCGCGCCGCCGCGGCCCAGCGAGCCGACGGCGTACACGAACAGCGCGGTGAGCCCGGCACCCCCGATCGCGACCCAGATGAAGCTGGCCGGCGACGCGAGGCCGAACGACACGATGCCGGTGACCACGGCGAGCGACGCGCCGGTGTTGACGCCGAGGATGCCCGGGTCGGCGAGCGGGTTGCGGGTGACGCCCTGCATCACGCCGCCGGCCAGCGCGAGCGCCGCGCCGACCACGACCGCCAGCAGGGTGCGCGGGATACGCAGCGAGACGGCGGCGGTGTCCATGGTGTCGTCCGCGCCACCGAGGGCGTCGAGAATGGCGGACCACCCGACCGACCGGGAACCGATCGCGATCGAGGCGAGCATGAGCCCGGTCAGGACGGCGATCGCGACGACCACCCACAGGGCCCGGACCGGCGCCGGACGCCGCCGGGTGGCGACGTCCGGCGATACCGAGGGAGCGGTCATGACACCTTGGCGGCGGCGTCGGCCAGCATCTTCACGTAGTCGTCGAGCACGTAGGAGATCGACAGCGGCGTCGGGTTCGCGGCGGTGGCCAGCGGGGTGCTGCCGGCGAACACGACCATCGAGCCGTTCTTGATCGCGGGCATCTTCTGCAGCAGCGCGTTGGCCTGCAGCGACGGGAGCAGCTTGTTGTCCGCGTCACCGTACGTGACCATGATGTCGACGTCGTTGAACGCCTCGATCTGCTCGGCGCTCTGCTTGCCACTGAACTCCGGCGACGCGGCGGACGCCTTGGCGACGCTCTCCGGGGTGGTCAGGCCGAGGTCGGTGAAGAACTGCGCCCGGGTGTCGTGCGAGGTGTAGTAGCTGATCTCGCTGAGGTCGGTCGGGTCGATGTGCGTGATGAACATCGCCGACTTGCCGGCGAGCGCCGGGTACTTCGCGACGCTGGCCTTCATCTCACCCTCGAGCTTGGTGATGAGCGCGTCGCCCTCGGCCTTGAGCCCGAGCGCCTCGCTCTCCAGCTTGATGGTGTCGCGCCACGCGGTGGCCCACGGCGCCGTCGGGTACGCCACGACCGGCGCGATGTCGCTCAGCTTGTCGTAGTCCTCCTGGGTGAGCCCGGAGTACGCGGCGAGGATGACGTCGGGCTTCGTGTCCGACACGGCCTCGAAGTCGATGCCGTCGGTCTCGTCGAACAGCACCGGGGCGGTGCCGCCGAGCTCGGCCAGCTTGTCCTTGACCCAGGGCAGCACGCCGTCGCCGTCGTCGTCGCCGAAGTTGGCCTTCGCCATGCCGACCGGGACGATGCCGAGCGCGAGCGGCACCTCGTGGTTCGCCCACTGCACGGCGGCGACCCGTTCGGGCTTCTTCGCGATCGTGGTGGTGCCGAGCGCGTGCTTGATCGTGATCGGGAACGACGCGGAGCTGCCGCCGCCCGGGGCGGCGGCTTCGTCGGAGTCCGAGGAACTGCCACAGGCGGTGAGGGCCAGCGCGGAAACCACGGCGACAACGCCGGCCAGGAACCGGTGTGAACGCATAAGGGGGGTACTCCTGAACTATCTTCGAACTAAGGGGTGCCTAACCTAACATCCCCTCAAGATCGAATCAGTCGCCGGACCAGTGGACATCCACCGGGAGCCGCAGGTGGCGGGGACTGCATGGGCCATGCAAAGCGCTGGTCAGCAGGTCCATCGCGGCCCGCCCGAGCCCGTAACCGTCGACGTCGATCGCGGGGATCCCGGCTGCCCCGAGCGCGTCGACGACCATCGCCTCGGCACTCACCACGATGTCGCCCGGGGCGTCGACGTTGCGGCCGCGAAGGGCGAACATCAACCCCAGGGCGATGGCTGTCGCGTACGGCACGACGGCCGTACATCCGCTGGCCAGCATCGCGTCCACGGTGGACACGCCGGCCGCGAACGAGGCGGGCAGCGGGCCGAGCACGGTGAGCTTCCCACCCGAGCGATCGGCGGCGCCCCGGGCCGCCGCCTCGCGCCCGGGGTCCTGCCACGAACCGGACGGACCGCCGAGATACGCCACGTGCCGGTGCCCCCGCCGGAACAGCCCCTCGACGACGGTGCCGATCGCGCCCGCCGTGTCGGCCACCACGGAACTGAGCCCGGCGACCTCCCGGTCGACCAAGATCGTGGGCTTGATCACACCGAGCGCGGCGACATTCGCGTCGGAGCCCCGGGGCGCGGCCAGGATGAGCCCGTCGACCTGCGCCGCGAGCGTGCTGAGCGCCTCGACCTGGGCCGCCGTCTCGAGCGGCTGGACCGCCACGGTCAGGTGCAGGTCGGACTCGGCGGCCCGGGCCTGGGCGCCGTCGATGATCGGCGCGAAGAACGCGTTCTCGAGTGTGGGCACCACGAACGCGGCCAGCCCGGTGCGGCCCCGGGCGAGCTGACTGGCCGTGCGGTTGAGCACGTACCCGAGCCGGGCGGCGGCCTCGGTGATCGCCTCGATCGTCTCCGGGGCGACCATCTCGGGCCGGGCCAACGCGCGGGACACGGTCGACTTCGAGAAGCCGGCCAGGGCCGCCACATCCGCCAGGGTCGCCACTTTTCGTCCTCCGTAACAGGGAGTTAACAACGGTCGCTACCACGTCATGATCTTCGACGTCGTAGGCTGCGTGCAACCGGTTGTGCAACCGGTTGCATCAGACTATTCACCATAAAGTACCGAGGAGGGGAGACACCGGGTGTCCCGCAAGACCGCTCTGCTCCTGCTGCCGGGGCTCGCGTTCCTCCTCGTCGGGTTCCTCGCCCCGGCCGTGGCGATGCTCCTCGCACCCCCCGGCGAGTCCGCCGGCACGGTGGTCAGCCGCTTCACCGAGATGCTCACCGATCCCTACGAACTGCGCATCATCGGCCGTACGGTGCTGCTCGCCCTGATCGTGACCGTGGTCTGCGTCGCGCTCGGGCTGCCGATCGCATACCTGCTGGCCCGCTCGACGTCGCGGTGGGGCGGGGTGCTGCTCGCGATCGCGATCTTCCCGCTGCTGCTCAGCAACGTGGTGCGGACGTTCGGGTGGCTCGTGGTCCTCGGCGCCAACGGCGCGATCGGCCGGGCGCTCACCGCGAGCGGCCTCACCGACGACCCGCCGCAGCTGCTGTACACGCCGCTGGCGATCGTGCTCGGGCTGACCCAGCTGTTCCTGCCGCTCGCGGTGATCTCCTGTTACTCCGCGGTGGCCCAGATCGACCCCGGGCTCGACGACGCGGCCCGCGGCCTCGGCGCCGGACGGGCCCGGACGTTCTGGACCGTGGTGTTCCCGCTCGCCCTGCCCGGCGTCGTGGTCGCCGCCACGCTGGTGTTCGCCGGCTCGGTGACCGCGTACACCACGCCGTACCTGCTCGGCGGTTCCTCCCAGCGGATGCTGGCGACGCAGCTGTTCTCCTACGCGAGCGTCTCGGTCGACTGGTCCGCGGCCGCCGCGACCGCGCTGATCATGACCATCCTGGTCTTCCTGGTCTCCGGGCTCTCGTCACTCGCGGCCAGGAAGGCGGCGACCTCGTGAAGACCCGCCGCCCGGTCGCCGCCACGCTCGCCGTGCTCGGCTACGTCATCATGATCGTGCCGATCCTGTTCGTGGTCGCCACCGCGTTCAGCTCCGGCCGCACGCTGCGCTTCCCGCCCGAGGGCTTCTCGCTGCAATGGTTCGAGGCCGCGGTCACCTACGACCCGTTCATGGACTCGCTGCTGTCCAGCCTCGAACTCGCGGTCGGCGCCACGATCCTCGCACTGCTGCTCGGCGTGCCGGCGACCCTCGCCATCCACCGCGGCAAGCTGCCCGGCAAGGGACTCCTCGAGGGCCTGTTCCTCTCCCCGCTGATCGTGCCGGAACTGGTGGTGGGCCTCGCTCTCTACCAGCAACTCATGATCGGGCTCGGCCTCGACAACACCACCACGCTGCTGGTCGGGCACACCGCGCTGCTGCTGCCGTACGCCGTACGCGTCACCGGCGCCTCCCTAGCCCTGGCCGACCCGGCGCTGGAAGAGGCCGCCCGCGGCCTCGGCGCCTCCCCCGTCCGGGCGTTCTTCACCGTCACGCTGCCGCTGCTGCGCCCGGGCATCTTCTCGGCGAGCCTGCTCGGCTTCGTCACGTCGTTCAACAACGTGCCGCTGTCGCTGCTGCTGCAGGACCGGGAATTCCGCACCCTGCCGGTCACCATGCTCGATTACGTCCAGCAGAGCTACAACCCGCGTATCGCCGCCATGGCCACCCTGATCCTGGCCGGCACCGTCGTCATCGCCGTCATCGCGGAACGCACCGTCGGCTTCGCCAAGATCTTCGGAGGCATCAACCGATGAGCACGCCCGCAGCCGAGTTCGCCGGCGTCACCCAGAAGTTCGGTGACTTCACCGCCGTCGACGACATCGACCTCACCATCGCCGAGGGCAAACTCACCACCCTGCTGGGCCCGAGCGGCTGCGGCAAGACCACGTCGCTGCGGATGCTGGCCGGATACAGCGCACCGACCGCCGGCACGATCCGGATCCACGGCCAGGACTGCACCCGGCTCCCCCCGGAGAAACGCGACCTCGGCATGGTGTTCCAGTCGTACGCGCTGTTCCCGCACATGAGCGTCGCGGACAACGTCGGATACGGCCTCAAGCTGCGCAAGGTCGCCCGAGCCGAACGTCAGCGCCGGGTCGAGGAGACGCTCGGCCTGGTCGGGCTCGCCCACCTCGCGGCCAGCCGGCCCAAGAAGCTGTCCGGCGGTCAGCAGCAACGCGTCGCGCTGGCCCGGGCCGTCGCGATCCGGCCCCGGCTGCTGCTGCTCGACGAACCGCTGTCCAACCTCGACGCCCGGCTGCGCGTGCAGATGCGGGCCGAGCTGCGCCGGATCCAGGCCGAGACCGGGCTCACCGTCGTGCTGGTCACCCACGACCAGGACGAGGCGCTGGAGATGTCCGACGAGATGGTGCTGATGCGCGGCGGCCGGATCATGCAGCAGGGCACGCCGCAGGACGTCTTCACCCGGCCCGCGAACCGCTTCGTCGCCGACTTCCTGGGCTACGAGAACTTCCTGCGGGACACCGACGGCCAGACCTTCACCGTACGACCGGAGCACCTGTCCCTGGGTTCCGGCGACGCCGGGCTCATGCTCCCGGCCACGGTGGTGTCGACCGCCTACCGCGGCGTCGACCGGCTCGTGACCCTCGACGCCGTGGACGGCAGCGGTGCCCCGGTGCGCCTCATCGCCGACGTCCGTGGCGACACCGATCTGACCCCTGGGGTGAGCACTTCGGTGCACGCCCCCGCACGTCATCTCGTACCCCTCGCAGATAAGGAATAGCCCATGGCTTCCCTGAGCCGTGTTCTTCTCGCCGCGTGCACCGCGGCCGTCGTGGCGGCCTCGGCCGGCTGCTCGTCGTCGGGCTCCGGTTCGTCCGACGACAAACTCGTGCTGAGCACGTTCCCGTTCGGGGTGGAGGAATTCACCGAGGCGGTCATCGACCCGTTCACCGAGGCCACCGGCATCGAGGTCGAGGTGGAGACCGGCTCCAACGCCGACCGGCTCTCGCAACTGCAGGCCGCCGGGGACAAGGCGTCCGCCGACGTCGTGCTGATCTCCGACTACTACGCGGCGCTGGGCCAGGAGAGCACGCTGTTCCAGCAGGTCGCCGCGGACAAGGTGCCGAACCTGTCGGGCATCGCCGCGTTCGCCAAGGAGGAGTCCTACCTCGGCCCGGCGTACAGCTACCAGCTCAACGGCACCATCTTCAACACCGGGAAGCTGACCGCCGACGCCGCCGCGAAGTGGGACGTCTATGCCGGTGTCAACGCCAAGAAGGTCGCGCTGCCCGACATCTCGGTGACCGCCGGCCAGCTGATGGTCTCCGGCGTGGCCGCGACGTACGGCTCCGGGCCGTACGACATCGACGCCGCGCTGAAGACCCTGGCCGGATGGAAGCCGGGCATCCTGCAGTTCTACAGCTCGTCCACCGAGGTGACGAACCTGCTCACCCAGGGCGAGATCATCGCCGCGGACTCGCTCAACGGCTTCGCCACCTCGCTGGTCGCGTCCGGCGAGAAGATCGCCTGGACCCCGCCGGCCACCGGCAGGTACATGGCGACCAACCGCGCGATGATCCCCACCAGCTCGAAGAACACCGAGAACGCGAGCAAGTTCATCGACTACCTGCTGTCCACCGAGGCGCAGGGAAAGTCGGCCGAGCTCGTCGGCGACCTGCCGGTCAACCCGCAGGCCACCGTCCCGGCGAACCTCACCGCCGTGGTCGGCGACCTCGCCAAGGACCCCACCGCCGCCGGGTACGCCACGCTGGACCCGAAGGAGCTGGTGCCCACCCGCAAGGACTGGGTCGACCGTTTCGCCCGCGAAGTCACCGGCAGCTGAGCATGTCCTTCGTATCCGACCTGCCCAAGGTCGACCTGCACTGTCACCTCATCGGCACGGTCCGGGCCGGCACGTTCGCCGACCTGGCCCGCCGGGCCGGGCTCGAGCTGCCCGCCGAGCCGGAGCGCATCTACGCCGACATCAACTCGCTGCCCCCGGACCCGGCGCTGTACCTGAACACCCGGATCCCGGTGCCCGCGGGCCGGGCGCCGGGTGAGCCGGAGGTGTCCTACTCGCTGTTCCAGGTGTCCGCGTGGGTCATCGCGGCCCTGCGCGACGCCGACGACCTGACCCGGATCGTGTACGAGGCGTTCGAGGACGCGCACCACAACAATGTGCGCCACCTGGAGATGTCGTTCGACACCGTGCCCGGGCACCTGGCCGGTCTCGGGTATGCCGGTTCGGTCGCCGCCTACGCGGAGGGCATCCGGCTCGCCGAGCGCGACTTCGGCATGACCGGCCGGCTCATCGCCGCGATCGACCGCAGCCTCAGCGGCGACGACGCCCTGGCCCGGGTCCGCGAGGTGGCCGGCAACCCGCACGAGTACGTCGCGGGCATCGGCCTGGACAACCTGGAGACCGCCGGGCCGCCCGAGCGGTTCGCGGCGGCCTACCGGCTCGCCGGGGCGGCCGGGTTGCGGCGCACCGCGCACTCCTCCGAGCACGCCCCGATCGCCGCGAACACGATCACCTGCCTGGACGTGCTCGGCTGCGACCGGATCGACCACGGCTACTTCGTGCTCGAGGACGACGCGGTGGTCGCCCGGCTGCGGGCCGAGCAGGTGCCGTTCCTGGTCGCCTCCACCACGTCGCGCCGCTCCTGGCGGCCGTGGCGGCGGGCGTCGATCGCCGCGATGCTCGAGGCCGGGCTGAACGTGATCCCGGCCTCGGACGACCCCGGTATGTTCCCGACCTCGCTCAACGAGGAATACCGGATCCTCGCCGAGGACCTGGCCGTGCCGCACGACCGGCTCCGCGCGATGGCCCTGGCCGGCGTCGACGCCTGCTGGCTGCCGGACGCCGACCGGGCCGCGCTGCGCAAACGGTTCGAGGACGAGCTCAGCGCCCTGTGATCAGCGCCCTGTGATCAGCGCTCGGTGAGCCGGCCCCCGGCCAGGTCGAGCCGGCGGTCGACGCCGATCCCGTCCAGGAAGCGTTCGTCGTGACTGACCACGACGAACGCTCCCTGGTACGCGGTCAGCGCGCTCTCCAGCTGCGCGACACTGTCCAGGTCGAGGTTGTTCGTCGGCTCGTCGAGCAGCAGCAGGTGCGGCGCGGGCTCGGCGAACAGGACGCACGCCAGCGTCGCCCGCAACCGCTCCCCACCGGAGAGCACACCGGCGCGCAGATGCACCCGGCCGCCCCGGAACAGGAAGCGGGCCAGCAGATTCATCCGCTCGGCATCGGCCAGTCCCGGTGCGGAATCGGCGAAGTTCTCGGCCACCGTACGGTCCGGGTCGAGCAGATCCAGCCGCTGTGACAGATACGCCACCCGCTCCCCCGTGATCAGCCGCAGCAGCGTGGACTTGCCGGCGCCGTTCGCCCCGGTGAGCGCGATCCGCTCCGGGCCCCGGATCGTCAGGTCGACATCGCTGAACACGCCCCGCGCCCGCAGACCCTCCCCGTGGAACACGGTGCGTCCCGCCGGCACCCGCGTGGCGGGCAGGTCGATGACGATCCGGTCGTCCTGCCGGGCCGCCCACCCGGCCTCGTCCAGCCGGGCCCGGGCCGCGTCCACCCGGGAACCGTGCGTCTCGGCGGACTTCGCGGCGGACACCTGCGCCTGCCGCTTCAGCTTCCCGGCCACGATTCTCGGCAGCCCCTCGTCACTCAGATTGCGCACGGCGGTCGACGACTTGCGGGCGGACCGCTCCCGCGCCAGCTGAGCCTCCCGCTTCTGCCGCTTGAGATCCTGCTCGGCGTCACGGACCTGCCGCTCGGCGACCTCCCGCTCACCGTGGGCCACCTGCTGGTACTCGGTGAAATTGCCGCCGTACCAGCGGACCTCCCCGTGCTCCAGAGCCGCGATCCGGTCCATCCCGTCCAGCAGCGCCCGGTCGTGGCTGACCACCAGCAGACACCCGGTCCAGGTCCGCAGGACGTCGCCCAGCCGCGCCCGGGCCGTACCGTCGAGGTTGTTGCTCGGTTCGTCGAGCAGCAGCACATCGGGCCGTTTCAGCAGCTGGGCGGCGAGCCCCAGGGAGACGACCTGCCCACCGCTGAGCGAGCCGAGCGGCCGGTCCAGCGCCACCTCCCCGAGACCGAGCCGGTCCAGCTCGGACCGCGAACGCTCCTCCACGTCCCAGTCGGCCCCGATAGTGGCGAAATGTTCCTCGGCGGCGTCCCCGGCCTCGACCGCGTGCAGCGCGGCGACGATCCGGTCGACCCCGAGCACCTCGGCGACGGTCCGGTCGAGCGCGAACGGCAGATGCTGAGGCAGATAGCCCAGCACCCCCGCAACGCTGACCGACCCGCCGGCGGGAGTCAGCTCCCCCGCGATCAGCCGCAGCAGAGTGGACTTCCCAGCCCCGTTGGCGGCCACGAGACCGGTGCGGCCGGCCGGCACGGACAGGGAGAGCTCGTCGAAGACCGGGGTGTCATCCGGCCAGGAAAAGGACAGCGCGGAGCAGATGATGGACATGGTGAACCTCAGCGATCGGCCAAGATGTGCTCAAGGCAAGGTCTGGATCAGGGCATGGTCTGGATCAGGGCATGACAACAGGGGCCGCGCGCACTGCGGCGGCCGCATCAGGGCCTTCACCCCGCGATGTCGTCGTCACCTGACACAACTGCTCCCACCCTCGTCCGACGGCGCCCAGGCTACCCGCCCCGGCCCCCACCCGGCACCACGATTACCCGCCCCCACCCCCACCTCGCGGACTCGCCCACCTCCGCCTTCCGCCTCACCCGTGCCGTCGCCCGGCCGCGGTCCGGCCCCGGCCGGCAACGGTCGTCCGCGGCCCCGCAGCTGCCCCTCGCCGGCCGGTCTGCTGCCGGTCATAGCCGGCCGGGCCCCGATCATGGGGGGCCGGATGCTGGGCACGGGCGGCTGCATGATCGGCGTGGGCCTCTGACGGCCTGGCCGTCGCGAGCCGGACGATCAGGACGACCGCCGACCCGCAGACCACGACCAGGGCCGCCCACCATCCCCAGCCCCAACCCAGGAGCAGGCCGTCCTTTCCGTCCATCGTGTCCGAGATCCATCCGGTCAGGTTGTCGGTCCGGGCGCTCACGTCGTCGCCCTCGTGCGGGCATGTCGGTCCCCGGCTGACCACACCGACCAGCTCGGCGTGCCCGTCCGGGCCGGCCCGGAAATACGGGCCGCCCGAGTCGTGGGCGCACGCGCTGGTGTCGGCCCGGGGTGCGAGCCCGGCCACCGACAGCGTCGACTCCCCTACCCCGGTGACCGTGAACTCGCCGGTCTGCAACCGGTCGGCGGGCCGCCCCGACAACCCGTCGAGCAGCCCGAAACCGGTGAGGCGGACAACCTCCCCGACACCGGCCGGCGTGACGCCCACCCGCAGCGGCTCGATGTCGTCGATCGGCGGGTCGATCTCCACCAGCGCCACATCGGCCGTCTGCGACTGATGGACCGCGACGACCTCGGACTCCCGCCCGCCGTCCCCGCCCACCTCGGCCCGGCCGACCGTGACGGTGGTCCGCTCCGCGACCGTCCGCCCGACCCGTTCCCCGTCGCCGTCGCGGAAGCAGTGCCCGGCGGTGATCACCCACGTCGCCGCGATCAGCGCCCCCGAGCAGGAGCTGTCCCGCCGCCCGTGATCCGGGGCCGGCAGCCCGGTCATGCTGAGCAGCGCCGAGAACGCGTACCGTCCCCCGGCGACGTCCTCACCGTGCGCGATCGCCAGCGCCGGTGCGGGAACCCCCACCGCCAGCCCGGTCACCACCAGCCCGATCATCACCGCCACGACGCCGCCGGTCGTCTTTGCTCGCATCGTCTGATCGTGGCGACCGGCCGATAAGCCGGAGATAAACCGCCCTAAGCGCGGGTGTGCAGGCCGAAACCCTGACGGCCCGGTGCTTCCAGGCCCGGCTTCAACCGCAGGGACGGGATCTCGTAGTCGCCGAAATTCTGCCGCCGGAAGGCGATCGGTTCGGTCGTGCGCAGCGACAGCAGCCGGTCCTTCCACAGCTTCGCGGCGTTCTCGAAGTCATCACCGGTGAGACCGTCGGCGCCGTAGACCACGAACGGTGGGAGCACCTCGATCCCCGGGTAGAACAGGATCCCGTGGTGGATCGGGAACAGCAGGTCCTCGATCGGGCCGTTGATCCCACGGTCGGTGTAGTGGGACTCCGGGCCCCCGACGGTCACGGACAGGATCGCCCGCCGTCCGCGCAGCGTTCCCTCGCCGAAACGCTCGCCGTACCGGGTCTCGTCGTGCACCCCGACGCCGTACGCGAAGCGGAAGGAGAACACCCGGTCCACCCAGCCCTTGAGGATCGCCGGCATCGTGTACCACCACATCGGGAACTGGAAGATCACGGTGTCGGCCCACAGCAGCTTCTCCTGCTCGGCCACCACGTCGGGGGTGAGCGCGCCGGCGGCGTACGCCCCACCCGAGCTCGGGATCACCCGCAGCGGGCCGGTAGCGTGCGGTCCGAAGTCCGCGGCGTCGACCGTGGCCTTCCAGCCCTGTGCGTACAGATCGCTCACCAGCACCTCGTGCCCGGCGGCTTCGAGAGTGGTCACGGCGAGGTCCTTCAGTGAGCCGTTCAGCGAACGCGGCTCGGGGTGCGCGTACACGATGAGGGTCTTCACGGGTGTTCCCTTCGACGACGGGTGTCGCCACCGATGCTCGGCCTCCGGGGCCGTGTCGTTCAGGGGCGCCGCGTCCGTCGGACGGGACTTCCTGGTAACAGCAGGACCACCCTCCCCGGGTCCGGTGCGGCGATACTGGGGACATGGACGATCTCGCGGGGTTCCTGCGGACCCGGCGCTCCCGGGTCGACCCTTCCGCGGTCGGCATCTCCGCCGACAGCCGCCGCCGCGTCGACGGGCTGCGCCGCGAGGAGGTCGCGCATCTGTCGGGGGTCAGCGTCGACTACTACGTGCGCCTGGAACAGGGCCGCGCCACCCAGCCCTCCGAGCAGGTCCTCGACGCGCTGGCCCGGGTCCTCGACCTCGACGAGATCGAGCGTGGGCACCTGTACCGGCTCGCCCGGCAGCGCCGGCACCGGGCGAAACCACCCGGCTGGCGCCCACGGGCGGAGTTGCTCCGCGTGCTCGACCTGGTCACGGGCGCACCAGCCATGATCATCAATCACCGGATGGACGTGGTCGCGGGAAACCGCCTCGCCGGGCTCCTCTACGGCCGGGGCATGCCGGGATTCAACACCGCCCGGCACCTCTTCCTCGAGGAGGCCGAGCGCGGCATCTACGCGGACTGGGAACAATGCACCCTCGACGTGGTCGCGCACCTGCGCCTGACCGCGGGAAAGCACCCCGACGACCCCCGCCTGGCCGCGCTGATCGGCGAGCTGGCAATCGGCAGCGAGCGCTTCCGCCGCCTCTGGGCCCGCGCGGACGTGCGGGCCCGCACCCATGGACGCAAGGCCTACCGGCATCCGCTGATCGGGCTGCTGGAACTGCACCAGGAGAACTTCGCCCTGCCGGACGGCTCGGGGGCCGAGCTGCTGGTGCTGTCCGCGGCCCCCGGAAGCCCCGCCGAGGACGGGCTGCGCCTGCTGGGCGCACTCAGCGACGGGGCATCCGGGACATCGGCGGGACGTGTGCTCAACGCGTGAGCGCGGCCCGGCCCTCGTACAGGTTGAGGTAGCTCTTGTTGAGTTCGTCGGCGTGGGTGCCGAGGCCGGCCGGGTCGACCGTGTCGTGGCCGACGTTCCAGTCCGCGGGGATTGTGTGGTCCAGCGGTGTCACGTCGTTGGCCAGGGCCAGGTCGCGGGGGATCTCGGTGGCCTTGGCGAGGTCGATGAACGTGTCGTTGGGTGACGTCACGATCCCGACGCTGACGAGCCTCGGGTTCTGCGGATCCTCCGGATAGGTCCGGGCGATCCGCAGATACTGCGCCAGTGCCGCGTACGAGAATCCGTGGTCGTTGAAGTGGTCCGGGAGCAACCGGTTGCCGTACAGGACGATCAAGGGTTTGACCTGCCACGAGGGCGCCTGGCCGGCGGCCGGGGCGTAGAACGGCGAGAGCACCAGCAGGTGTGCGACGACGTCGGGGCGGTAACCGGCCAGCCAGGTCGCCAGGACGCCCCCGCCGGAGAGTCCGACCACGCCCACGTCGTCGCCGAGGCCGCTGGTCACGGTCAGCGCGTCGGAGGCGTAGTCGACGAGTTCATCGGCGTGCAGACCGGCGTGCGCCTCCTGGTCGGTCACCCCGTGCCGGGGCGCGCGCGGCACGAACACGTTGTAGCCCTGGTCGAAGAACAGCTTGGCGAGAGCGTCGAACTGTGCGGGGCAGTCGGTGTAGCCGTGCAGCATCAGTACGGCCTTGGCCGCGCGACCCTCGTGCACCAGCGCCTTGGTGCGGCACTCCGGCGTCACCGTGGCGTCGGCCGTGTCGGCGGTCACCACGGCGGTGGCTTTCGCCCGGGCGTCGGCGAACGACAGGGTGGCCGCGGTCGCGTGGGTGAGGTGGTCGCTGCGCAGCGGCCACGCGTAGATCGCGACCACCGCGACCAGCACGAGGGCCACCAGGGCACCGAGGACCCGCAGGGGCCGGCGGAGAAACTTCACCAGAACGTCCTGACTGGAGCGATGAACAGTGTCACCCAGGAGAACGGACGAGCCGCCGGACGGTTCGATCCGTCCGGCGGCTGTTCTCACGAGCGGGCTTACGCCATGATCAACACTGTATCGGCCGGGGCGTCACTCGCAGCGCCACACCAGGGGATGGTTGGTGAGGCCCACGCCCGACTGGTAACCGGCGACCGTGCGGCCGTCGTCGCTGATCCCCCGGATCTCGTAGCCGGCCTCCCGGCTGCCCTTGCCGTACCCGGGGAGCTTCACCACCGTGTCACCGGTGAACAGCACCGGTGTCGAGCCGCCCGACGCGATCCAGCCGTTAGCCGCGATCACGTCCGGGTTCTGCACGTCCCCGAGCAGCTCCGTCCGGCCGTCGGCGATCCGGTACCGGTAGCCGGACCAGTAGATCCCCTGCTCGTTCTCGTAGCGCGCGGTGCCGGAGACCCATCCGCCGTTGATCGCATCCGGCGAAAAAGACGTCGCCTTCTTGCGGCCCAGGTCGTGGGTGTCCACGGCCGGCAGCGGGAGTTTGCGGATCGTGCCGTCGGTCAGCCACAGGTAACCGGTCGACCTGCCGTCGTCGGTGCCGGCGGTGAACACGACCGTGCCGTCCTCACCGATCCCGACGATCCCGGACTCCGTGGTGCCCGGCGGCAGCGGCACGAGCTCCGGTTCGGCGCTCGCCGAATCCCAGACCACCGCCCGGCCCTCGAGTGCACCCGGCTCGTTGAGCCGGCCCCCGATCCGGCCCGACTCGGTGATCACGCCGGCGGTGCCGTTGCCGCCCTTGAGCGTCCTGAGCTTCCCGCCGACATACGCGTACGCGGTCTCGTGGTCCGAGTCGCCGAAGCTCGAGCCGACCGCGTCACCGTTGCTGTTGATGTCGTACAGATGCTGGTCCTGGCCGGGCATCTCGACCGACTCGACGAGCTTGCTGTCCTTCCAGATCGCCAGCGGATAGCTGAACTTCCTGGTCGGGTACGTCCGGCCGACGATCCACCGGCCGCTGGGGTCCGCGCCGCTGACCACGGCCTTCTCGATACCGCCGGTCGGCAGCCGGGTGACCTCGCAGCTCACCGCGCGTGGCACCACCGACTTCCGGGGGGCCGGCGCCGTCGAGGCGGCCGGGGGCACCAGCGGCCGGCCCGGGTCCCGCCGGGCCGACGCCATCGCCCAGGAGCCGCCGCCGACCGCCACCAGGGCCACCGCTGTGAACGCCAGTGCGCTGCTCACCCGCCTGTTGCGCCGGCGCCGGGCGCCGGCCCGCATGGTCTCGGCCACGTCGACCCGTGACGGGCCGGGCGGCGGGTCCGCCGCGAGCGGTCCGAGCAGTTCGGCCGCGTCGCGCTCGTCTGTCGTGGTCACCGCGATCCTCCCGTGTTCAAGCTCGGCTCCCGGTCGCCGAGGATCCTGCGCAGTGCGGCCAGCGCGTGACTGGTCTGGGATTTCACCGTGCCCTCGCTGCAGCCGAGCTGCAGGGCGACGTCCGCGACGCTCTGGTCGCAGAGGAACCGCAGCACCAGCACCGCCTGCTGGCGCGGAGCCAGCCGGGACAGCGCGGTACGCAGATCGGTGCGCTCCTCGATGCCGTGGTCGCCGGTCATCCGCTCCGGGGTGTGGTCACCGAAGAGCCCGACCTTCCACCACCGGCGCCGGCGCTCGTCGAGGAACGTCCGCACGAGGATCCGGTGCACGTACCCGTCTATGTTGTCGGCCCGCGACACCTTCTGCCATCGCGAGTAGACCGTGGTCAGCGTCTCCTGCACCAGGTCGTCGGCCTGGTGCACGTCGGCGCACAGCAGGTACGCCCATCGTCGCAACGCGGGTGTCCTGCCGTGCGCGTAGGCGACGTAGTCCGCGTCCGAACTCTCAGTCATCACCGCTCCCGTCCGCATGTCACGAACAAAGACGGGGAATTCCCGGGTTCGGTTGTGGGCCGCCGGGACCTTTTACCACCGGTCGGTCAACCGGCGGTCCACAGCGGAGCGGGCGTGCCGTCCCCCGCGCCGAGCCACCGCACCGCCGACGACCGGTCGGCGAACGTGGGGAACGCCGGCTCGAGGCGCATGGTGTGCAGGACGGTGAGGATCAGGCGGGACGGCGCGGACAGGCACAGCCGGCCGTCGTTCTCGTGGCGGACCTGCTGCCGGGCGCGGACCAGCACGGCCAGCCCGTCCGGGTCGAGCACCCCCGCGTCGGCGAGGTCCAGCACCACGTGCCGGCCGGACCGGGCCGCACCGGCGAGCAGCTCCCGCAGCGCCCCGGCCCGCGCACCGCCGAGGTCCCCGGCCCACGCGACCACCGCGACGGCACTGGCGGGCGTCTCCGTCACCACATTCCCCACATCCTCACGTCGCTCCGGACCCCGCACCGTCACCGGACCCTCTGGAACACCATGCCTCTGGAACACAATGCCTCTGGAACAATGGCTCGCGAACGGCCCGGCCGCATCGTCCGAATGCGGACAACCGGCTACCACATCCGCGGTACGTCGCCGGGCGGGTAAGCGGATCATCACCTACCGTCATGGGGATGACACAGACGGAGGAGCCCACTCTCAAGCGGGTGATGGGACCGGGCCTGCTGCTGCTGTTCGTGGTCGGCGACATCCTCGGCACCGGGGTGTACGCGCTGACCGGCCGCGTCGCGAACGAGGTCGGCGGCGCGGTGTGGCTGCCGTTCCTCTGCGCGTTCGTGGTGGCGCTGCTGACCGCGTTCAGCTACCTGGAACTCGTCACGAAGTATCCCCGGGCGGCCGGGGCCGCGCTGTACACGCACAAGGCGTTCGGCATCCACTTCCTGACGTTCCTGGTCACGTTCGCGGTGATGTGCTCCGGGCTGACCAGCGCCTCCAGCGCGGCCAAGGCGTTCGCCGAGAACTTCGGCGAGGCGTTCGACCTGACGCTCGGCGAAGGCCTCGGGCTGACCGCGGTCGCGCTCACGTTCATGACCCTCATCGCGCTGGTCAACTTCCGCGGCGTCGGCGAGAGCGTCAAACTCAACGTGCTGCTGACCTGTGTGGAACTCACCGGCCTGCTGATCGTCATCGGCATCGGCGCGTGGGCCATCGGCGGCGGCGAGGGCGACCTGTCCCGGCTGACCGACTTCTCCGCCGCCGACGGCGAGTCCCCGTTCTTCGCGGTGACCGCGGCGACCGCGCTGGCGTTCTTCGCCATGGTCGGCTTCGAGGACTCGGTCAACATGGCCGAGGAGACCAAGGACCCGGAACGCGTCTTCCCCAGGGTCATGCTGCTCGGCATCTGCGTCACCGGCCTGATCTACGTCCTCGTCTCCGTCTCGGCGGTGGCCCTGGTCGCCCCGGCCGACCTCGGCGAGGGCGACGCACCCCTGCTCAAGGTCGTCGAGGCCGGCGCGGCGGGCTTCCCGCTGTGGGTCTTCGCGTTCATCACCATGTTCGCGGTGGCCAACTCGGCCCTGATCAACATGCTGATGGCCAGCCGCCTGCTCTACGGGATGGCCAACGAGGGCGTGGTGCCGCGCGCCCTCGGCCGGCTGCACCCCGGACGGCGTACCCCGTGGGTGGGGATCGTCTTCACCACCCTGATCGCCTTCGCGCTGATCTGGTTCGCCGACCTCACCGCCCTGGGCGGCACGACCTCCCTGCTGCTGCTCTGCGTCTTCACGGTGGTCAACCTCGCGGTCCTGGTCCTGCGCCGCGACCCGGTGGAGCACCAGCACTTCCGGGCCCCGACCGCCATCCCGGTCATCGGCGCGGTGACCTGCGCCTTCCTGGCCAGCCCGCTCTCCGGCCGGGCCGGCGCCGACTACCGGGTGGCCGGCATCCTGCTGATCATCGGCATCGCCCTCTGGGCGGTCACCTACCTCGCCGACCGCCGCAGAGCACGATGACGGGGTTCTCAGCGGTACTGGGTGCCGGCGTTCGGGTACATCCGGATCCAGTCGATCTCCTGTCGCGCCGGCCGCATGAGCGTCCCGGTCGGCGCGAACATGTCGAGCTGCGCGCCGCCGTTGCTGCTGTTCCACGCCGTGATGGAGGCGTTCACCGTGCAGATGAGATCCCCGTCGACGTACCACTTCACCGACGACGGGCTCCAGTCGACGGCATAGTTGTGGAACTGCGTCGAGTCGACCGTCCTGTCACACGACGACTGCGACAGATCATGGTGGACGAACAGCGTCACCTCCGGCGAGGCCACGTCCCGTTCGGCGAAGTCGATCTCGGCGGAGCGGTAGTCGGTGGTGTCCTGCGGCCACAACAGGGGAACGGCGTGGTAGGACCGGCCACCGTTGCTCGCGGTGTGCAGAGCCCGCTCCCGCACCTCGATCCGGCCGTAGCGGAACGCCCGCATCCGGCTGTAGAGCCCGCCGGTCTTCCCGTCGGCGGTGCCGGTGACCTGCAGATAGCCGCCGGAGACCCGGGTCTGCGAGGCGCACCGCTGACCGTTGCCGTCGTGCCCGGCGGAGCAGCCGGTGGTGCTGCCCGGGCCGGTGCCCATCAGGCCCCACTTGGCGAGGTCGACCGCGGTGCCGTTGTACTCGTCGGACTGGGTCGCGACCGGTGTCCCCCAGCCGTACCGTACCGCCGCGGCATCGCTGGGTGCGGCGGCGCCGAGCTGGTAGTCGCATTTCGTGGCCTTGAAGTTGGTGCCGGTGGCGGTGCCGAAGTCGCCGGCCTGCAGCACATGCGCCGAGGTGGCCCCGGCCGGCGCGGTGGCGGTCACGCTCACCGGCGTCCACGTGCCGCCGCTCGGGGTGGAGGCGGGGAGTGCCGTGGCCGACCCGGACTGCTCGCTCAGGTACTGACCGGACGAGTTGTACCACTCGACGGTGAGGCGGGCGGTGCCCGAGCCGTAGACGACCCGGTCCTGCGCACCGAACGTCCAGGTCTGACCGGCGCTGACCGGGACCGACGGCATGTAGAACCCGTGACCGCCGGTGTCGAACGCCCAGGACGCACCGGCGAGATCACCGACCGGGTCGCGGGTGACCCAGCCGCCGTCCAGGGAACCCCACCCGTTGAGGTTGCTCGCCAGGACGGGGTTGCTGCACGCGTTGGTGGCGGCCGCGGCGGGGCCACCGGGGACGGATGCGGCCGCGGCGACCAGGACGACGCCGGCCGCCAGCCGTTTCAGGTGTGTGCTCATGCGACCAGGACACCGGGCTCGCGGGGGTGACCACCAGTGCGGGGCCGCACTAGTTGTGATGTCCCCAGACGTTGGTCGAGGGGTTGTGACCACTCGATCTGAGGATCTTGGATCGATCTGGTGAACAGATGAAGGCCTCCAACGCTGCA
>NZ_JBITDZ010000016.1:129647-140217 GCF_044454705.1 Actinoplanes sp. NPDC051494 | reverse complement strand
TTCTTCGCCACCGCGGAAGTATCCACGGCATCCGTCATGACAGTCATCAGGTGCGTCTCCTTGATCAGGAGTTACACCGTTTTTCTTACAGTCCCGGCTGCGCCGGTGCCAGAACCCCGTGAAGACGATCTGAGGCGACCGGCCCGGCGGGCCGGTCGCCTCAGATCGTCGGTGTTTAGCTGCGGAACACGGCCCAGCCGGCGCTAGCGGCGTCGAGCTTGGCGCGGTTCTTGGTCACGTACGCCTGCAGGTCGTCTGCGGCGGCGGCGAGCGCCTGGTCCTGCATTGGCTGACGGCACCGGGCGTCAGCGGTGGCGGCCTTTTTTTCGAACGCGACAGCCGTGGCCCACTGGGGGTCCTGCTCCATGGACGTGACACCCATGTCGGCGCGCGGGAATTTGTCCAGGGCCTGCTGGTAGATATCGAAGTATGACGTCGTGGTGACCTCGGCCTGACTCATGCATGGCCCGTACGCGGCACCCGCGTCCGCGACAGCGGGCATCTTCTCCACCTCGCGGAAGATTGCGGTCAGCTCTTTCGTCAGACCGCTTTGGCTCGGCAGGGCGACCTCTTGCACCTCGGAGGCCGCAGAAGTGCAGTTACCCAGCGCCTTGCCGTATGCAGCCTCTTGTTCAGGGGTCATCGTGCGGTCGGCGTTCATGGCACGTAGTTGGTCAGCGACCTTGGCCTGGTTGAGCTTGGCCGTGGCGATACCAAAGTCGCCGGCACCGATCTCGGTGATGCTGGCAAGGTCTCCAGGGCTGACCGGGCCGCCGTTCTGCTGTTCGGAGGGGGCCTGGTGGTAGGTGAACCCCTTGGTCTGCATGCATGTGGCGAGAGCGCCCTGGAACCGGGCGGCTACGACCTTCTCGGCCGCAAGGCGGTCGGCGGCTGAACCGAAGAGGCTGAGTCGGACCTGCTCGAACAGTTCCCGCCCTTGCTCCAGATCGGCTGGCGCAGCCGGGCTACCGGCCGCCTGCGAATTGGCGCAGCCACTGGCAAGAAGGCCCGCGATCAGCACCGCACCGAAACTCATAATCTTCTTCATAAATTTTACGTCTCCCGGAGTCGAGGAACAGGGTCAGCTGGCGCAGGAGTTCGAAAGACCGCCATTGTTGTAAAGAACGGATGTCCCACCGACATCGACGCGCCATGAGCGGGCACACTGGTTGGGGACATTGGCGTTCGGTCCAACTGCATCATCGGTGGGCCATTGCCCCTGGTCTCGCCATACGGTTCGATCGGCGGACCAGAAGTCGTTGCAGTTGGACGCCGTAGTGTTGGTGTTGACAGAGGGGCCGTAGCAGGCGCCGAACTTGACCATCCCAGTCAGCCAGCGGTGGTCTGCAGGGTCGCCGTTCTGAACGGCGTCGTTGCTGCTGACATCGATATGGATCGAGGACTTGCAGGTCTTCGCGATCCGCGCGTCGAAGTGTTCACCGTCGGCGGTCTTCCAGTCGAAGATCGTCGCCAGGCAGTAATTGCTGGCGAACGCCGCGCCAGGATGCGCTTCCAGAGATGACAGGTTGTCGGTCGCCTGGTCCCAGCTGGCTTCCCCGTAGGAGAAGTTGGGTCCCTTGACGACGGGCTGGTCGACACCACTGGGGACAACCGCAAGCGCAGCGCCGGGGGTAAGCCCGACTATTGCAAGGGTCGCTACTGCACCTACCAGGCCAAACCACCGACGGTGGCCAATCTTAGCGTGATTCACGGATTCCCCATTCGGGATATGCGCCGGTCTGCGAGCAGAAGGGCGAGCCGATAAATGTACCATTTTTAACAGGTGCGGTAACCGCGCGGCATTCCGGGCGAGTGGTTATCTACAGCCGACGCGTCGAATCCATCGCCATCCATCCACTATCGAGGCGGGCAACGCTGGTAATCGCACAGGCTGTGCGCTGCAAGTGGAGGCATTGGAGTTCTGTAACAGCTCATGGCGACTTGGTCACCAACCTCACCGCCTCTGATGGTGTCGAGATTCCTCTCCCAACCGTGGCGCCGACCTATGCCGCTTACGGGCCTCGATCGCTGATTCCGGGTGACTGCCGCGGCAGGTGCTGCACAACGGCCCGGTCGCGTCCGGCGGCCAGATCGTCGACCGGCTATACAGGTGCGGCTCGTAGTCCACGAGCTCGGCCACGCAGTCGCGGTTGAAGATGATCGTGTCCCGGTCGAAGCAGGTGTGCGGCCGGCCGTACGGGTGAACGGTCGGCAGATCGCGGGCCTTGGAGGTCATCAGGCCACGCGGCGCACCCCTGCAGCTCTTAGCGCGCCGCTCACGGGGCAGCGGCGCAGGTCAGATACTTGTACGCTCACGCAATGCCATTTCGTGACGAGCTCCGGCACCAGTTCGCGGCGGAGTCGGAGAGCGACGCCGTCGGACGCATCCGCTTCTACGCCGCCGGGCTGAACATTCTGGGTGGCATCTTCGCGCTCGCCCTGGTCTTCCTCATGATCGGTGGTCGCCTGTCATGGGCTGCCGCACCGGGAGTCGTGCTCCTCATCGCCGGCGGAGCACTGGGCGTCGTCGTCCAGCTGACCAAGGACGTCATCGCCGGGCGGCAGCGTCTCGGGTGGGCGTGGGCCTGCACCGTCCTCGGCATCCTGGAAATCGTCGTAGTGGCAAACCTGGTGTCCTGATAAGGGACGTCACTGCAGGTCAACGGGGAAAGGCAGTTCATGACGTTCACAGTGATCCCGGAAGGTCTCGACGGATACGCGAAACAGGTCGGCCGAGCCGGCGAGGACGCCCGCAGTATCGGGGGTTACCTGCACCAGTACCCCCCACCGGACGGAACGTGGTCCAGCGGCGGGTTGATGAAACTCCTCGGTGAAAGCGGTCCCCGAGCGTTCGCCGCCGCCCAGGCCAACCTGAACAAGGCCGGCACACTGCTGGACGCCGACCAGGACGGGCTCACCGACTCCGCCGCCTACTACCGCCAGACCGACACGAATGCTGCGGTGCGCCTGGACGCCACCCTGCCGGACCACCCCGACCGCACCGGGCTGACAGCACTGGAGCAGGCGTGGGCGGGCAACGTCTGCAGCCCGTCGTTCGCCGACTCCCGCGATCCTTCCGGCCGGCTCACCGCGGTAGGCGATGTCGAGCTGAGTCATCCCCTGGCGTTCCTGGACAACATCAGCATCTCCCACTGGGCGCTCAAAGGCATCGACTGGGTGTTCGGCTACGACATCCTCGGTGAAGCCACCAACTTCTTCCTCGGCGACTGGCAGGCCCTCGCCAAAGCCGGCAAAGCACTCGGTAACGCCGCGGACGCCAGTTTCGACCTCGGCTACAACGTGCAAGGCGGTGCCATCTCGCTCCGCACCCAATGGCAGGGCCATGCCGCCCAGGCCGCCGACCAGCACTTCACCGACATCGCCGCAACCCTGGACACCATGGGACACCCCATGAAGGTGGTGGCCAAGCAGCTCGAACTCGCCGCGGAGGGCGCGTACAACGCCGGCGAATCGGTCTCCGGCATCATCAAAGGACTCCTCGACGCGGCCATCATCGCCGGTATCGCCGCCGCGGCCGGCACCGTCACCGCAGAAACCGGTGTCGGTGCGGTCGTCGGCTACGGCGTCGCCGCCATCGAGGTCACCCGGATGCTTGACATGTGGGCCGAGGCCACCAAGGTCATGAGCAGTGTGTATGCCGCCACCCAAGCCACCATCGGTATCGCGCAGACCGGTATCGCCAGCCTGGAATCCGTGCAGATCCCCGAGGTCAACGGCGGCAGCTACCACCATCCCCTCGTTCCCCTCGGCCCCCACAACTGAGGAGCTCCGATGCATGACAGCGTGTACGACATCGCCGGCGATGATCCTCGGATCGCCAAGTACCTACGGACCAGCCTCACCGCCCTGGCCAACGGATCCGACCCCCTGCTCCGGGAGCTTGCCGAGGGTGTCCTGTCGGGTCAGGTCAACCTTCGTGACGCCGTCGCCTCCGACGTTTACGACGAGGCAGTCGGCTCAGCCTTCGAGCGCTTCTCGACGCACTACGACCAGCTCGACGCCGACGAGAAGGCACGGCTGACCAGCGAGGCCGGACAACAGCTCGACGAGCTTCTCGACGGCCACCCATCACGGGCCTGACCCAAGGTTCCACCTATCTCGTCTTACCGAGACGGTGGTGGCTTGCCGACGGCCGGCAATGTCCAACCGGTCGAAGGTTATCCACAGGCGACGCGATCGACCCCCGCCCACCGGGGCGGAGTCCAAGACAGTGACGCGCATGGCGCCCTGGCGGACGCGATCAGGGACCGCCTGACCTACCGAGCCGCCCTGACTGGATCGCCACCGCGAAGGTGCATGGCACCGTCGAGGGCGTCATCAACCTGCCGGACAAGACCCGCGGTGGCATCTACGGCGGTGCCGAGCGCGCCCTGTCCTGCCTGACCGAACCGGCCGTGTCCGCCTGGGTGACCGTCCCGACCGTCCCCGGCATCGAGGCGTTCTCCCCCGCCGACTTCGTCGCCGGCGCCGGCACCCTGTACCTGCTCTCGCAAGGTGGTCCCGGCTCACCGGCGCCGCTGGTCGCCGCGCTCACCGACGCGGTCCTGCGCGCCGGGGAGGCCCGGGCCCGCGACTCCCGCGGACGGCGCCTGGACCCGCCGCTGCTGTCGGTGCTAGATGAGGCGGCCAACATCTGCCGGCTGCGGCAACTGCCCGCCCTGTACTCGTTCTACCGCTCGATGGGCCTGCCGATCATCACCATCCTGCAGTCCTACGCCCAGGGCGTTGACGTCTGGAGCCGCGAGGTGATGCGCAAACTCTGGTCCGCGGCCAACGTACGCACCTACGGCGGTGGTGCCGCCGATCCCGACTTCCTCGAGGAGCTGATCAAGATCATCGGCGAGCACGAGGTCACCGTGCGCTCGACCAGCCCTCGATCCGGCGGGTGGACCGCCGACAGCGTGTCGTGCTCCACGCGCCGCAAGCGGATCCTCGACGTCGCCGCGCTGCACGCGCTGCCCCGAGGGCGGATGGTCGTCTACAGCTCCGGCGCCCGGCCGGTCCTGGCCCGCACCACCCCCTGGCAAGCCGGACCGTACGCCGAGCAGATCCGCGCCTCGATCGCCCATTCCGATCCCGACCGCAAGGCCGACTGGACCCTGGTGCCCGACCCGGCCGAACCGGCCGTCGACCCCGGAAGCACCGGCACACCCAGTGAACCCCACCCCGGCACCCCGGCCGGTTCCACGGCGGTCCCCGACATGGCCACCCTGCTCCACCAGATGACCGGCCGGCTACCGGCCGAATCGCCGCCAGTCGAGCCGGACCCCGCCGACAGCAACAATCCGAACCTCGACAGTACGGACGCCCCGACGGCCGTGGAGCCGATGTTCCGCGACCTGTACGGTCCTAACCCAGCTCCCTGACTTCGAGATCCGCACGTCCTGACCGGACCCGCACAGCACCGGATCGTTGCTACGCTGCGCAACGCTTCATCGACCCAGACGACTCTCAAGGGGGCGCATGTGCCGGATCGACGGCTGACCGCGGGTGCACTGCTGACGGTGGCGGCCCTGGCCGCCGGGTGCACCTCCGACCCGGCACCGACACCAACCACGCCCACCCCGGCACCGGCGTCGTCCGCGGCCGCGCCCACCCGGCAGAGCTTCGACCCGCCGATGCGGTTCGGCCCGACCGGGCAGCCCGTGGGTGAGGGCCGCGACCAGGACGTGCTGCTCTACAACCAGACGGCGTTCGTCGCCGGCGAGACCGGCACCACCGTCACGGACCTGCTCACCGGCAAGGCCCCGGCCACCCTCTCACCCACCCATCCGCCGGTGCAGCACCCCGGTGGGCTCGGCAAGCCTGTCGGGCACATCCCGATGCTGGTGCAGCGCGCCGGCAAACCCGCCGTGGTGATCCCGTACGCGGTACAAATCCCGGCCTCGGGCACCACCGCCGCCCAGCAGGCCGTGCAACTACTGATTGCCGACGCGGGCACCGGCGAAAAGCTCGCCGAGCTGAACGTGTCTGCCACCCCGGCCGAGGGCGAGGGTGACTTCACCGCGGTCGCCGGGGAGTACGTCACCATCGTCGGCGCCCAGGCCAACACCCTCGTGCTGACCGTCGGCAAGCAGGTCACCGTCGGCGTCGACCTCACCACCGGCTCGGTGCTGTGGCGCAACACCGCCCTGCAGGCGGCCACCGTCCTCGACGACACCGTTATCGGGCTCACCGCCCCCGACACGGCCTTGCAGCAGAAGGTCATCGGCGTGGGCGTGGCCGACGGCACCCGCCGCTGGTCGGCGGCCACCGTCCGCAACGCCGAGCTGGCCGCGGCCGGCCCGGAGTATGCGGTCCTGCTCGCCGAGCAGGACGGCGTTGAGCGGCTCTACGCCCGGGTCACCGGCGACGGCAAGCTCACCGACCGGGCCACCGGCGCCTACTCCTCCGGGCTGGACTGCCGTTACGACCAAGCCGTGGTCACCGTCTGCACCCTGGGCGCCTCGCTGGTGTTCGCCCTGGACGCCACCAGCGGCAACCAGCTCTGGCAACTGCCCGCCACCGGCCGTACCGCCCCGAGAGTCACCGCCGTCTGGCACGGCGCGGTCTACGGCACCGCCGGCGGCAAGCCGGTGGTCCTCGACGCGAAAACCGGCGTGGACCGCGAGCCCTCCCCCGGCCTGGCCCCCGTCGCCGTCAGCAGCTACGCCGGCGTGGCAGCGGCCGCACAGGAGAACTCACTGACGGCCTACCCGGCCGTCGGTTAACCGGTCGCCCGGGCCGGGACGATCGCCGAGGCGGTCAAGCTGGGTGGTGGTCGCGGCGATCGGCTGCCGCACCGGCTCCGCCGGCTTACCCTCGATGACCGTGGTGACGGTGCGCGAACCAGGCTACGCGGGGTGTCTCGGGGCCGACACGGGTTACACCGGAGCCAAAGAGGGAGACCCGGGGATACAAACTATCGGTACTCCACGATAGTCTCGGGTACGAGAATGCCAAGTCAGGGTGACTTGCACTTTGGCAGTCTTGGAAGCGATTTGAGGTAACCCGGTCCCCTCCCGGCTGCGAACCTTTGGGGACCGAGCTGCTACCTCGTCTTGTGGCTCCTTCTGGCTGGCCTGGCTAGAAGGGGCCACTCCCATTTCCGGTGAACACTCCTGCGAGGGTCGCGATCGCCGTGATCAGAGCCGCGATGCCGGACAGCATCTCGGGCCTCTGCCACCACTTGCGCTTGTCGTTCCCCTCGCTGTTGTCTACCGCCATGGGGCACCTCCAGACAGGGCTACCGGTCGTGGCGTTCGCCACGAAACGGCCGGCGACCCTTCGAAGTTGTCACCGCCCTCCGGTCCTTTCAGGAGGCACCGGGTCAGCCTACTAACCACTACAGACAAGTGGAGGGTCCCGACCCCTGCCCACCACAACGTCATATCTAGATTCCTGCAGCTCAGTGGCACTACCGCCTGTATAGATATGTGACGCCACGCGGGCGTCTCGGCGGTAGCCATTTTTTCTCCGGATGACATGCGCTGCGCCACCATTGGTGCATCGCGGGTTACTTTGTTGCTGGTGATTTTTTCTCCAGTTCCTTGATGCGCTCTTCGACACGCCCGATTGTGTCAGCTTCATTTGTCGAGAGGTTCTAAAGCTGTTTGAAGCGGATGCGGTACCGCTTCGTGATCTCGCTGTCCTCGACGATCTCGTCGGCCATTCCGTTCTCGCGGTACAGGATCTCACTGTCGCGGACCTACGCGACGCGGACCTGCGTGGCGCGGACCTGCGCAACGCGATCAACCTGAGCCAGGGTCAGCTGGATGCCGCGATGGCTGACGCGCAGACGGAGCTGCCGACGATCCTGGCCCCGCCAGTGCCGGCACCCACGCGGTAGCGGGGTGTGCCGAACCCCTATCAAGCCCTGGAGGAGAGCGGCCGACTCGCCGCGAATTACGAGACCATTGCAAGCCTTCATAACGCGGTTGACCAGCGTTGCCGCTGTTTCTGGGCTAGAAGCTATGCCGGGGCCAAGGAGAGCACGAGCACCAGGAAGGCGAAACCATCGGCGCCGGCCAACTGGTTGCTATATAGCTGGTTGCTACATGGCCGATAAGGATCATCGTGTTTCAGGTTTCGGCGCATCGGGGGATAAGCCTTTCGCGGGACACAGAGGGCAACGCCGGACGGATGCCCGTCCAGCCCTTCGCCGGTCCGAATGCGCGCCTTGTCGTTAGGTGAGAGTTCCGCCTATCACCCGGACGTCGGGACGTGGCGGAGCCAGCCGGATGCGGCCATTGCTACCCCGCCGAGACGATCCGATTCTGTCATCAAAGGATCCTTTGCCGACATGCTTCTGATCCGGTCCATTGGACCGGCTAAAACCTCGGAAAATCAGCCCGCCGATCCAATCCGATCTAATCCGGCTTGACGACAGGGTTTGCTGACAGGTAAACCCATAGGTGTCGACAATGAGCCTTTTTCATCCTGAGTAGGCCGGGTTCTCGACGTGGTGCAGGACGAGGATGGCCTGGACGATCGGGGTTGCTCGGTGTGGGCTGCAGCGGAGTTTCGTCAGGACCTTCCAGGTCTTGAGGGTGGCGTTGGCGCGTTCGCCGATGGCGCGGATCCGGGCGTGAGCCCGGTTGACCTTCTTCTGCCAGGCGGACAGTTTCGGCCGGTAGCGGTGCCGTTTGAACGGGGTGCGGATGCTGCCGCGGGCACCTTGGTAGGCCTTGTCGGCGAAGGTCATCACGTTCGCGCTGGTCAGGGCGTCGATGATGGCGTGGGTGCGGGCGGCGGTCAGGTCGTGGACGGCGCCGGGCAATGCTGCTGATGCCCAGATGAGCCGGCCTGCCGCGTCGGCTATGACCTGCACGTTCACGCCGTGGCGGCGGTGTTTTCCGGAGTAGTAGGGCTTCTGGTCGGCGACCCGATCGATCGGGATCAGGGTGCCGTCGAGGATCACGTAGGCGAGCAGCCGGATCCTGGCCATCGCCGTTTCGAGGTCGTCGGCGGTGGTGGCAAGCAGGTCGATGGCCTCGCGGACGTAGCGCCAGGCGGTCGTCACGCCGATTTCGAAACCGCAGGCCAGGCGGGTCAGGGTGTCGCCGTTACGCAGGTGGGCCAGGGCGAGCAGGGCTTGCCGGCCGGGGTCGAGGCGTAGCCATCGGGACCGGCGCTGGCTGCGGTGGGCTCGGATGAGGCCGGCGAGGTGGTTCAGGCTGCGAGTGGACAACGGAATCGCGGCAGGGTAAGACAGCACAGCGAGGCTCCCGGTTGGGGCATCTGATCTTGGTCGATTGCTGTCTTACCGGGAGCCTCGTCCTATGTCGACACCGGGCTCTGCCCCTGCCGTGACCTGCACCGTCACGATGAAAAAGGCTCAATGAACGGATCAAACAGACAGGCGGGCCATGGCAGATCTGGTCTACACCCGAGTCTCGACCGACGAACAGAGCACCCAACGCCACACCCACCTCCTGGGTGAAGCCGGCCTCACCACCGGCACCCCCGGGGTGCGGCTGTTCAGCGACCCGGCGACCTCCTCGAAGATCCCCGCGCTCGAGCGCCCCGGTTTCCGGGAACTGGCCCGCTACGCCCGGCCCGGCGACCGGCTCACCGTCTCCGAGCTCTACCGGCTGTGCCGCGACCTCGCCGACATCCTCACGCTACGCACCTGGTGCCACCAGCACCAGGTGAAACTACGCGTGCTGTCCGGCGCGCTGTCCAACATCGCCGACCTGGCCGCCACCGACGCGACCACCACCATGCTGGTCAACATCGTGGTCTCGGTCGGGCAGTTCCAGCGCGACCTGCAGAACGAACTCACCCGCGACGGCCTGGCCGCCGCCTGGGCCAGCGGCAAGACCTCCGGCCGGCGTCCCCGCCACACCCAGCTCGGCGTGACCGAGCAGATCCGCCAGGCCTACCGCGACGACGGAGCCAGCATCGCCGCCCTGGCCCGCGAGCACTGCGTCAGCCGCGGCGCGATCCGCACCGCCATCGCCGACCTGCTCCCCAACCAACCCGAACAACCCGTCCCCGCCGAGACCGCACCACAGGCCATCCGGGTCGAAATCCCCGGCAAAATCGCCAGCCGCCTCCTCGACAACGCCGACCTCAGCGAGGCCGAACGCCAAGCACTACGCCGAGGCCGGACCGTACGCCGCGGCCAGGGCTACAGCCTGCACGTCACCGCACTGCCAGACACCCACCAGGCACTACTCGCCGCAGTGGCCCCGCTCGACACCGACAACGCCTCCTCCCCCGACCGCAAGGCGTACCGCATCTACAGCGACCGGCTGCGACTCGCCGCCGCGGCGGTTGTACGTCTCGACACGAAAGTCACCGCCTGACGAGCTCGCTCCCCTCGAGCAGCGTCAGACTGAGACCTGAGATCTCGTAGGACACCGCATCAAGAAACGCAGCCCCGGACCCTAATCTGACGCTTCGACACGGCACGGGACTGTGGTGGGGGGTGTACCTCAAAACCACACCCAAGTCAGTCAGCGCCTAACCTGCTCCCGCCAGGCGGCGAGGTTGGCCCGGACGCTCAGCGTGTCCCGGTGCTCATCACCCAACGACCGCACCACATCGGCGAGGACCTTCTCCTGGA
>NZ_JBITDZ010000016.1:0-129551 GCF_044454705.1 Actinoplanes sp. NPDC051494 | reverse complement strand
CGGATGGCGATCGCCTCGGCCGTCCGGCCCGCCTGCCAGTACGAGACGGCGAGGTTGGCCCGGACGCTCAGCGTGTCCCGGTGCTCATCACCCAACGACCGCACCACATCGGCGAGGACCTTCTCCTGGATGGCGATCGCCTCGGCCGTCCGGCCCGCCTGCCAGTACGAGACGGCGAGGTTGGCCCGGACGCTCAGCGTGTCCCGGTGCTCATCACCCAACAGCCGGACGGCCTGTTCGCTCATGTGCTGCCAGTAGGTGACGGCGGTGGCGTGCAGGCCTGCGTTGATCAGGCTGTTGCCGGCCCGGTACAGCAGCGGGTGCCCGCCTCGGTGCCAGAGCAGGTCGCCGGCGTTGCCGGCCAAGGCGGTGGTGTTGGCGCGCAGTGCGGTGAGCAGGGGCGTGGTGGCGTGGTCGATGCTGGGCCACGCGATGTGCAGAGCATTCGCGGTGGCGGTGGCGGTCTGCTGGTCGGCGGGGGTGGCTTCGCGGACGGCGCGTTGTACTAGGACGTGTACCCGGACGGTGTCGGTGTCGACGGTGAGCAGGTTGAGCCGGTACAGGGCGTGCAGGCCGTCGCGGACATCATCGTCGTCGACCGGGCGCCCTGCGGTGCGGCGCGCGCTTAGATGCTCCCGCATGGCGTCGGCGGCGAACACGGTGGCAGGGATGCCGTTGGGGTCCAGCAGCGCGGCCACCTCGATTAGCGGCCGGGCCACCCCGGACGGGTGCAGCCGGTCGGCGAGGTCGATCGATAGCGCCCAGGTCGCGGCGACCGTGAACCGGTGCTCGTCCGGCAGTGCACCGTCCTCCGGGACGAGTTCCGCCAGCTGGCGCCGCCGGTCGGCCAGCCGGGCCCGGTAGCCGGCGCACGGTAGTTCCCGGTCGAGGAGATACGCGGCGGCCTGCGCCAGTGCCAGCGGCAGGTACCCAAGGTCGGCGGCGAGGCCGTCCGGATCGTCCAGCAGGTGCGGGTACCCGGCCAGTTTGTGTTCCAGGTACGCGTGCGCCTCCGCACGGTTGAACAGGCCCACCGGGACCACGTACCGGCCGGCCAGCAATCCGGCGTCCCGGCGCCGGGTCGTGACCACCGTGCGTCCCACCGCTGTGGTGGGCGGCCACAACCCGCGCAGATCCGCCGGATCGCTCAGGTCGTCCAGCACGATCAGCCACCGCCGGTCGGTGCCGGCGAGCCAGGCCAACAGCCGTGCCGCAGCCTGCTCCGGCTCAGGGTCATCGGCACCGGTCACGTCCGCAGCGGCTTGGGCGTACCCGGCGACGATACCGGCGCGGGAGGTGGCGGTGACCCATACCAGCAGGTCCACCGTCTTGTCGTGCCAGCACTGGTGCGCCAGCCCAGCGGCCAGTTGCGTCTTTCCCACCCCGCCCAGGCCGGTAACCACCTGACACACCACCACCGCCTGCCCCGACGTGCTCGCCGCGGCCACCTCGGTGTCACCGATGCGTGGTTGCCGGCAGTCCGCCAGCGGCGGTACGACGCCCACCCGGTGCGGCCACCTGACCGGCGCCCGGTTGCTGAAGTAGTTGTGCTGCGTGCCACCGTCTCCGAGTTGCACACCGCGTCCGCCCCGGGCATCGACATGCCCGGGGTCAGGTGGCTGGGGGTTTTCAGCTGCGTCCATGCGGGATCCTAGGCTAGCTGAACGTGTTGGTCTGGGTGTTGCCGTCACCGACCTGCACACCGCGTGCCTGCGACGCGTCGACCCGATACTTCCCGGCCACCTGCGAGTCGACCAGGACCAACAGCCGCTCGGCGACAGCGCGTACCTGCTCGTCCTCAGCTGCACCGGAGGTCCGCAACTGCTCACCGATGCGCGCCTGCCACACGCCTTCGTCGGTCTCGTCGGCATCCAACGCCACCCGGGCATCCCCGCGTACCCACGGTCGCAGCAGGCTCTTCAACCCGGCATAGGCGTCCTGCACCGCAGCCCTGGCAGTGCTCGCCACCCCGGCACCCGCCCCCGCCGCCAACGCCGCCACGATCACCTCGACGTTCGACATCCGCGCCTCCACACTCCACGAGAAACATCCAGTGTGACGCGTAGACACCAGTTGATCACCGTGCGGCCAAGAAATTGTCGGATAGACGCCTGCCCTCATCACTCGAACGGGGTCCACTCGCACCGCAGCCTCCGCGATCCTCAGACGGGTAAATGCAGAGGACCTCGGTCAGGACTGCAGACGACTTCGAACTTTGACATCCTCTTCACCAACCATGCCCGGAATGCTCGCACAAACATTTCTCAGAACCTGGTCGCGACACTCTTGTTGCGCTCCGGGTTTGATGGAGACATCGAAACCGGGGAGAGAATCTAGCTATGCCGGCACCGAAGAAGTACGACGATGAGTTGCGTGAGCGTGCGACCCGGTTGGCGATCGACGCCCGCCGGGACCCGGCCAGCGCGGTGGGCGCGATCCGGCGGATCGCAGGGCAGCTCGGGGTTCATCCCGAGGCACTGCGGGTGTGGGTGAAGCAGGCCGAGACCGATACCGGCGCGCGGCCGGGCACCACCTCCAGCGACGCGGAACGCCTCGCCGCTCTGGAACGGGAGAACCGTGAGCTGCGGCGGGCCAATCAGATCCTGAGGTCCGCAGCAACTTTCTTCGCGGCGGAGCTGGACCGTCCGTCGCGATGAAGGTCGCCTTCGTCGACTCCCAGCACGAGGAACACGGTGTCCAGCCGGTCCTGCAGGCACTGCAAGACACGCCGGCACAGATCGCATCGTCGACCTACTAGGCCACCAAGACCCGCCCCACCAGCGCCCGGACGAGGCGCGACGCCGAGCTGACCGTCATGATCGAGCAGGTCCACGCCGCCAACTACGGCGTCTACGGAGCCCGCAAGATCTGGCACGAGCTGAACCGACGCGGCGTGCCGGTGGCCCGGTGCACCGTCGAACGGCTGATGCGTGCGGCCGGGTTACGCGGGCTGCTACGCGACAAGTCACCGCGCACGACCCGACCCGCGGCCGAGACCGATCGGCCTCGTGACCTGGTCAAACGCAACTTCACCGCAGTACAGCCGAATCAGCTGTGGGTCGCTGACCTGACCTACGTGCGTACCAGCGTGGGCTGGGTATACGCGGCGTTCGTACTCGACGTGTACTCCCGCATGATCGTCGGCTGGCAGGTCGCCACCTCGCTCTACACCGACCTCGCGTTGGACGCGCTGAAGATGGCGGTCTGGCGCCGCACCGCCCAGGGCGCTGACCTGCAAGGACTGATCCACCACTCGGACAGGGGTGTCCAATATCGAGCGATTCGTTACAGTCAGCGACTCGCCGAGGCCGGCGCTGTCGCCTCGGTCGGCTCGAAAGGCGATTCCTACGACAACGCCATGGCCGAGGCGTTCAACTCGCTGTTCAAAGCCGAACTCGTCCGCAACCGAGGTCCATGGCGCGGCCTCGACGACCTGGAAATGGCCACCGTCGAGTACATCGACTGGTACAACAACCGCCGCCTGCACGGCGAGCTCAGCCACGTCCCACCCGCAGAACACGAAGCCCTACACACGAAGACCCGGACGCTCACCGCGTCCCTGAAAAACCGATAACCGACTCTCCATCAAACCCGGGGCTTGACAGTGAGCGGTAAGCCAGGCCAAGGTCCGCTCGACAACCCACCGCTTCGGGTGCACCTCGAACCCGCGCTGCCCGGCCGGCTTACGCACAATATGGATGACCGTCCTCAGCGTGCGCTCGGCCCAGACGACCAGCCGGCCGGCGAAGCCCTGATCAGCGAACACGACCCGGATCGGGGTGGTCAGATAGACACCGAGCAACGCGGGTTTCGCGCCGTCGCGGTCCTGCCACGACGCCGCCAGGACCGTGACCCCGACCAGCAGCCCGAGGGTGTCGGTGACGATGAATCGCTTACGCCCGTTGATTTTCTCGCCCGCGTCATAGCCACGGGTATCACGGGCGACGGTGTCGGCGGCCTTGACCGACTGCGAGTCGATGACCCCAGCCGAGGGCTGCGGGTCACGACCCTCAGCGATACGGATCTGCTCCCGGAGTTCTTCCATGATCCGGTCGGTGACACCCCGGGCCTGCCACCGCCTAAACCAGCCGTAGACGGTCTGCCAGGGCGGGAAGTCCACCGGTAGTTGCCGCCAGGAACAGCCGGACCTGTCGATGTACAAGATCGCGTCCACGATCTCGCGGAACGGATGCACCGGGATCCGCCCGGGTTCCTTGATCAGCGGGAGCATCGGCTCGATGATCTCCCACTGCTCATCGGTCAAGTCAGATGGATACACACGCTGACGGGCCATACCGCCACCATCAACGACTACCCGCACCTCACCCCGGACACGCCGTCCGACCAGTCTCTAAAACACTCACTAAGACCAGCCGGCGGGCGGGGGAGACAGTCACCCGGACACACTGTCAGACAACGTTCACTGTCAGCATCCGGCCCACGTCCATGAAGGAGCCCACCCGTATGGCTTCCATCGTTCTTGTGCACGGCATTGCCCAGCAGCAACACTCCGCCGACGACCTGGAACACGAATGGCTGCCCTCGATCGCCGGAGGAATCCGTACCGCCGGACACCCCGGCCTCGCCGACCGGCTCTGGCCGATCCAGCCCGCTAACCGACAGGCCCGCATGGCGTTCTACGGCAACCTGTTCCTCACCCCCGACCAACAGGGCGACACCACCGAGCTCACCGACAACCAGCGCGAGATCGCCGACGAGATCGCCCTCGACTGGCTCACCAACGCCCTGGACTCCACCCGGGCCCGTGACGCCGGCTGAGCCCTGCAGACGGGGAAAGCCCCGGCAGCCTGGTCGGCTGCCGGGGCTCTCATGGCTGGTCTGGTGAGCAGACGACATCACCTGGTGGTGACGGTGACCTGCTTCTTCAGGGTAATCAGCTGAGCCTCGACCGAGGCCCAGCGCGAGTTCAACAGGTCCAGCGCGGCTTTGTTGTCGCCCGCGCTACGCCGGCAAGCCGCTGATCTGGCGGTCAGGGTCGGGCTCACCGGATAACCGGCCACCCCGGGTCGAGCCCTGCCCTCGGACCTGCTCTGCGGCCGTATCCTGAGAACACAGCGGATCCGTCGACAATGGGGTGCACGAGCGTCGGGAGGAACCATGGTGGCTGAAAGTGCCTCGCTCGGCGGTCGGCTGCTGGCGTACCGGCGCCGTCGCCGGATGAGCCAGCACGATCTGGCCACCGCGTCCGGTGTGTCGGTCGACGTCATCCGCAAGCTGGAGCAGGGCCGGCGCCATTCCGCCCGGCTGGAGACCCTCACCGCCCTGGCGCACGCCCTGGACGCCCAACCGGCAGAACTGCTGGGCAAGCCGCGTGGGCTGGCCTACGGCGCCGAGGACTCCGAGTTGCTGCAGCTGCGCCGCGCGGTCCTCGGGCTGCTGCCGGTCGACGGGCCGGTCCTGCAGATCGGTGACCTGCAGAACGCCCTGGCCCGGTCGTGGCAGTTGTACTGGTCCGGCACCTACCCGGTCCTGGCCCGTGACCTTCCGGGCCTGCTGGGCGCGGCCCGGGTCACGGCCAGCTCGTCCACGGTGGCGGACCTTCCGGCGGCCCGGACAGTGCTGGCGGAACTGCTGCAGATCACCGCGTCGCTGCTGGCCCACCTGGCGCATGAAGACCTCGCCCATCTGGCGTTGCACGGCGCCCGGCACGCCGCCGAGGCCGCCGACGACGAGCTGCTGAGCGCCAGCATGCTGGCGACCCGCTCGTGGATCCTGTCGCGACAGGGACTGTGGTCCGAGGCCGAGGACGTGGCGGTGCGGGCGGCCGCCGAGGTGGAGCCGGTGTTGTCGGTGGCCTCACCGGATCAGGTCGCGGTCTGGGGTGAGCTGCTGCGCTACGCGGCGGTCGCGTTGTCGCGCTCGGGTCGCCACAGCGAGGCCGCCGAGACGATCACCCTGATGAACACAGCGGCCGCACGGCTGGGCGGTGACCGGGCCACCCGCTACACGGGGGTGTCGTTCGGACCGATGGTCGTAGCGATGCGAGCCGTCGACGCGGCGATCAGCGCCGGAAAGCCCCGCAAGGCCCTGCAGCTGGCCGTGCGGGTGGAACACCCGGAGCACATGCCACCGGCGATGCACATGCGCTACCTGCTCAACGTGGCCTGGGCCCAGACCCTGGACTGGCATTCCGGGGACGCTGTCGCCACCGTGCTGCGCGCCGAGCGGGTCGCCCCGCAGTCGCTGCCGCATCAGGGCATCGCCCGGGCGATCGTCGCCGAGCTCCTACCGCGCCGGCGTGCGCAGCGGCTGCCGGGCCTGGCCCCGCTCGCCGAACGGATGAACATCACCGTCTGACCAGGGCCCGGCTACTGGCAGCCTCGCGTATTCGATCGGAGCGAGTTCTCCGACAGGGCTTGATAGGGGTCCGGCACACCGCGCTACCGCGTGGGTGCCGGCACTGGCATGGCCAGGATCGTCGGCAGCTTCGTCTGCGCGTCGGCCATCGTCTCATCCAGCTGACCCTGGCTTAGGTTGATCGCGCCGCGCAGGTCCGCACCGCGCAGGTCCGCACCGCGCAGGTCCGCACCGCGCAGGTCCGCACCGCGCAGGTACGTGCCGCGCAGGTCCGCGCTGGTCAGGTTCGCGCCGGTCAGGTTCGCCTCGTGCAGGTATGCGCCGACTAGGTTTACGCCGTTCAGGTATGCGCCGTTCAGGTCCGCGCCGCGCAGGTCCGCGCTGCTCAGGAGAGCGCTGCCGCTCAGGTTCGCGCCGTCCAGGTTCGCCTCGCGCAGGTCTGTGTTGCGCAGGTCTGCTCCGCGCAGGTTCGCGTAGCGCAGGTCCGCTCCGCGCAGGTCCGCGCCGAATAGGTCCGCGCCGCGCAGGTCGGTGTGGTCGAGGCCGAGCAGGGTGTTGGAGAAGTCGAGCCGATTCGTATCACCTTGAGGCCGTCGAGCGAGAACGGTCACGGCGGCGCGGACGTCGGTAGGGGCCGATGGCACGGCCCTAGGCCGGGGATTCGGGAGTGGTGTGTGGGTGCGGACGAAGGCAGACAGCACCTGCACCACAGCCGGTATGTCACGGGAGGAGTCGATCATCAGCCGTTGCAAGCCGTAGATCCCACCGAGCCGGATGGATAACTTACTGCTGCCCTTCTCGTCTTCCTGACCGAGCTGGTCGATCGCGGCACTGAATCGATCGGCAACCTGCTGCTGTGTGGCCAGCTCCTGCTGCTTGCCAGTGGCCTCCTGCTGCTTGCGATTGGCATCGTTGGTGACGTAGAGGCCGGCTGCCACCCCGAGTACCGCCAGGATGCTGCCGAGCGCGGTTGCAGTGGAGCGCCAGTCCGGTTTGACCTCCAGCACGATGGGCTCCGCCCCGACACCGCCGACCCGCAGTCGCCGGTCACCCGTCATTCGACGCGACGGCGTCACGTGAGTGCGGGCCGCTCCCGGCATGCGGAGTGCCTGCCGTCGGGGCCCGGCCACCGAGGCCGGTGGCGGGGTTACCCGGGTACCGTCCGTTCCCAACCGAAGCGCCGCGAGCAGGTCCTGTAAGAAAGACATACGGAATCTTCCCAGAAGGGACCATAAGTGGCGTTTGGGGTTACGCGTGTGTTGGATCGGCACAGGTACAGTCCTGTGGCCGTTTGAGCGTCAGGCTCAATCGATGGAGGGCCCGACGGCACGGATCCCGGCGGGGTCTCTGCCGTATCGGTGATCTACGGGCGGATGCACCCAACCTGCCGCAGCCGTGGGCGTGCAGGAGGTGAAGTAACAGACACCGGACAGTTGACTGGTGTTGCCGTTGTTCCGGGCTGGGAGTTATCCCGGGGTCGACCAGCACCAGTGACCCGCCCTGCCCTACCCGGACACAGCCGGTATCGGCCCGAGTAGGGCACCATGCCCGACCTCGACGCAGGTCTTCCTTCCTACCGTTTGGTTACCGGGAGCATTCACCCGGACACCGAGGGACAGGGGTAGATGATGACCATGTTGGACGTGCAGCAGGTCGGCGACCGGGCCCGGCAGATCCACGAGGCAATCACGAACCACCCGCAGTACGGCCGGCTCACCACCTCGTCGATGAAGTACTCGCCGTGCTGGGCCACCTACACCGGCTTCCCGACCATCAGCAAGTGGGACCTCGACACCGACAACGAACCGCTGCTGCACGAGGCCCTGCGAGTCCTGGCGATCAAGGCGGCCGTCTTCGAGCTGACCGGCGGTGACGAGGTTACCGCCGAGCTCCTCGTGCCCGACCCGGTCGACGAGATGATCCACGCCGTCCTGGCCCAGTTCACCGTCATGACCACGCTGCAGGCCGACCTCGGGGTGCAGTTCCCCCACGCCACCGAACTCGAAAAGTTCACCTACACGCTCGGCTGCCCCACCGACCAGTACTACGCGGCCGCGGGCTGGGGTGTGCCGCCGCAGCGGTACTGGCTCGACAGCACGGTGGTCGAGCAGCGCCTGGCCGTGCTCAACCAGCTGTACGAAAGTGTCGGGATCGGCGTCGACGGGCGCAGCCACAACATCGACTTCGACACCCTGCCGGCCGGCACGACACCGGCCCGGGTGGGTTAGCGGCGCGTCAACTCGTTCGACATGACCCGGCGCAATGCCGACACCACTGCGCCGGGTTCGAACCGTTCAACGGCCGCGCGTTCGGCGCGGCCCACCGCCCGGAACATCTCGTCGGGCTCGGCGACCCGCAACGTCGCCACCAGCCAGCCTTCCAGGTCATCAAGGCTGTCGGGCAGCTCCAGCGCCTCCGCGCTCGGCGCCGGCGCCGGTGCTTGCAGGTCGGGAAGCGGCTCGTGCGCCGAGGCATACCGGCCCGGGGGCAGTCCCACCCGGAACGGGTGCACGCACACGGCCGTGCCGTCCGGGGCGACCCGCCAGCCGACCTGCGGCCGGTAAGCGAAATCCCGGCCCGGACGCGCCACCACATCGAAGGCACCCGGCCCGAGTTCCTGCGCCGGGCACACCCCGCAGGTGTCGTCACACCAACGCGCCAGCGGGCCATCCATGCCGCCCATGCTAGCCACCGAAGCAGGAGAACCCCGGCTCATGACCCCCTGGAAAAGGCCCTTTCACCGGCTGGTGTCAACCGCGCTCGCCGACGCCCGCACCTGGTGCGCCGGGCGCATCATCGACGACCGGCCCGCCCTGGCCCACGCCGTGCGCGTCACCCTCACCCTGACCCGCCACGGCCTGCACGACCCGGAACTACTGGCCGCCGCACTGCTGCACGACAGCCCCGAGTTCGCCCCACCCGACCTCGACCTCGACACCTACCTCACCGACATCTACAGCCGGGAGGTGGCCCGCATCGTGCGTGCGCTGCAGGTCGAACATCAAGCCCTGGACGCCGGGGCCCCCACCATGACACTCGACGACCCGCCCGTGCTGCTCGCCTCGACCGCCGACCAGATCGTCGCCCTGAGTTCACTGCTCACCCGCGCCCACCGCAGCGGGGACGTGACCGGGTTCTTCACCGCCCGGCCCGCCCTGCTGCAGCTGCTCCCCCACTTCGCCGCCGGGCACCGCGCGAGCACCGGCCGGATCCCCACCCCTATGACCGAGCACCTCGGCGCCGCCCTGCACCGGCTCGACATGGTGACCGCCGCAGCCCGAGCGACGCTGCGATGATCGGCGAACGTCGCGACCGCGACCGGCTCGCCGCCGACCTGTGCACCGCCACCGGCCTGCCCGCACCGCTACGTCACGAACCGATCCGCCGCTGGCAGCTGTCCGGCGTCGAACGTCTGCACCTGGCCGACACCACCACCGTGATCTTCAAATACGCCGGCGACCCGTTCACCAGCGAAGCCGATCACCTGCGCGCCGCGGCCGCCACCGCCATACCGGTCCCCGCCGTATATGCCGCCGCCCGCGACGACGGGTTCCTGGCCATGATCCTCGAAGACCTCGGCGAACCCGTCCGGGTGGCCACCGATCACGACGCCGCCATCGCCGCCGCCCACCTGCACCGCACACCCGCGCTCACCACAGCACCCTCACTCGATCTCGCCGCACTGCCGAGCGCCGCGCTCACCGCGCTGCACCAGCTGAACGCGGTAGGCCGGCTGCTCGACGCCGGGGAACTCATCGACCTGCTGACCGCGTTGGCCCGCGCCGCTGACGCCCGCGCGGCGGGCGCCGGCCTGCCGCCGTACGGCACCGTCCACGGCGAACTACACCCCACCTCACTGCACATCGGCGCCCGCGGGTGGCGGCTGCTCGACTTCGCCAAGACCTTCACCGGCCCCGGCCTGCTCGACCTGGCCACCTGGCAAGGCACCCGGCTGCCACCCGACCGATCCCGCTTCAACGCCCTGCTCGAGGGCTACCTCACCGCCGGCGGACCCCGAGAAACACTCGCACCCCGTGGCGGCCAGCCCGCTGACACCTGGGCCCTCGGCTGGCACCGGGTCTGGGCCGCCGCATGGTTTCTCCGGCACACCGCCGCCGGTATCCCCGTCAGCGACAACGACACCACGACCTCAGCAATCGTCCAGCGCCAGCTGCGAGCTGCCGTGCACCTGCTACAGCCGTAACAGCCATCGCAGGCACCCAGCGGTCACGGGAGGACGCACCGGACAACAGGCCCCGACCACCAGTAGCGCGGCCGTACCGTGCAAAGCATGATCACTCCCGGCACGAACTACCCCGGCGCCCGACCCATCGACGACGCCCGCGAGGACCTCGCCGCGGCCGCGCTCGAAGTGTTCCTCACCGCGGTCCGCGAACGCGCCACCGAGCTGGAACAGGTACCGATCCGGCACCGCGTCGCCGGCCTCGACGGCGACCCGGTGCGCGAACCCGACGCCGACCGCGACGGCTGGTACGCCTGGCGCCTGCCGCTCTCCGACGCCACCACGGTGCAGATCCGCATCCCCGGAGTCGAACTCCCCCGAATGCACGAGCCCACCACCCAGGCCCCCGTCCTGTACGTGGGCGAGGTCCCCTGGGCCTGGAACGATGCAGTCGGGTCGGTCGCCAGCGAGGGCATGCGCCTCAAGACGTCCCGTAGCCCCGAGCCCGGTCCCACCGCCGATCAACAACCCGATGATGTACCTACGGCCTGACTGTCAGCTCGCACCAGCCGTCCTGGTCGCGGACCAGCTCATCGACCAGCGACAACGCCTCTTGCCTCGTCGAAAGACGCCACGTTCGCCTTACACCGTCCGCACCACCCGACCGCGCCTCCACGACGAGGTGACCACCCTCGGTACGCAGGTACACATCGCGTCGCGCGACGCGGCCCCACCTGCCGTTCCACCAATGCCGAGGATCATGACGAGTCACCACCGCATCGTACATATGTTCGATCACAGCTGCGCTGGGTGTGCTGGCCGCCCACGTCGTTCCCCAGCTCGGACCTACTCGTCGACCCCACATCAACGTCCCTGCGCCTCTTCCCACGCTTGTTGAGGCCCGGGCCGTGACGGCGTCGCGCGCGCACCTACAGGCGCCGTTCCGGTGCCCGTAGCCTCACCCGCCTCGGCGTTCCCGGCCAACACCACCGCCTCTTTGGTGGAGATCGGGTACGCCTGGGCGGCGACCTGCGCGGCTTGGCCATCACCACCGGCAAGCTGCACCTCACCGATAGAAGCGTCCGACTGCACCTGCTCGACCACAACGGCCGGACCCGCTGCGGCGGCCGGTCCGGGCGCCTGTCACCCACCTCGGCCCTCGCCCACGACGCTCACGGGCGTGTCGCTCGATGCCGCCGCCGGCGTCGCGCTCGACGGCGCCACGGAGTGGGTGTCACTGCTGCTCTGGGTACCCAGGTCAACCATCCCGTCGAGCTGATCCTCAACCGATCGGTACACGAACGCGGCCGGGGTGTGCGCCTTGGCGATGAAGGCCAGCACCCCGCGCAGCAGCGCCTGGGCGTCGTGGCCCTGCTGCTCCACCTGGTCGAACTGGTTCACCAGCACGCCCCACGCCTTGCACCCGATCACCGTCTCCGCGATCTCGGGATGCCACACCGCACGCACATGCTCGGTGGCCCGCTACTCGCGTTCCTGCGCTGTCCGGCGCGCCGCGAGCCGGTACGCCAACCGGCACCAGGCCAGGAACTGCCGCAGCGACCGCTGCCAACCTCGATCAGGGCGACGCGGTCGCCGCATACGCCCAGGATCTGAGCCGGCGAACCGGGCGGGTCGACGCGCCGCAAGCCGGTCGGCCGGATCTCGCCTGCTGGTGCCGCCTCGATGCTGGCGTGGCACGCACCGACGTTCTGCTCCTGGTGACCCCCGGTGTCGACCCGGTCACTCCAGCCCGAGCGCCTGGACGAAACCGCTGGTCAACCCCGTCTTATCAGCCAGATCGGTGAGCAGCCGGGTGCCGGCATGACCGACCACACCGCGAGCGCCACCAGCGGCGATAACCTTCGGACGCGTTCGAGTATTCTGCACTCTGAAAGTGCCTTCCGTGCGGGACGATCTTGACTCTAGACAAGCCAGATCATCCCAGATCAGAAGGCACTTTCGCGTTCCCCGGCCTCACCACCGGCCGCCCTTACTGAAGGCGCGAGGCTAGTTCTGATCTTGATTTCTCGTAGATGTGAGATTGCCAGCGACAACCTTGGTGAAATGATGCTCCGGGCCAAACACCTGCTCAGAGTCGAGCAGCACCGCGTCGAACTCAGTGGTGGCGTCGACTCTGCGGCCCACGGCCCAATAGGCAACAGCAAGGCTATTTCGCGAGATCAGCGTGGACGGGTGACCCTTGCCCAGCAGTCGCCACCGATCGGCCACCAGCTCTTTGAACTGGCTGATCGCCTTAGGCACCCGCCCTACTTTTAGGTAGGCCTGGGCGAGATTTTGCCGCGCAGTCAGCGTCTCTGGATGCGCTTCCCCCAGGGCATGCCGGTAGTCGTCCACCAACTCCTCGAGCTCGGTGATCGCTTTGCTTTCCTGACCAATCTTATGATACTCAAGGGCAAGATTGTTTCGCGCAATCAATGTGTCGAGGTCCCTCCCGCCCAGCACACGCCGGTAATCGGCCAACACCGCCTCGAACTCTTCGATCGCTGTCTCCACCCGACCCAGTCTTGAATAAGCGCCCGCCAGATTGTCCCGCAAATTCAATGTGTTCCGGTGGTCCTCACCCAGCACCCGCCGATGGTCTGGCAGCAGCGCCTGAAACTCTGTGACCGCCTTCACTACCCAGCCCACGTCTCGGTAAGCAACTGCGAGGTTGCTCCGCGCCAACAATATAAATGGATGGTTTTCACCCAAGATCCGCCTGGATTCAGACACTACCGCCTCAAACTCAGCGATAGCTGCGTTAATCTGACCTTGGCCTTGCCGGTAAGTGGCTGCCAAGTTCCGAATATTAAGGAGGCCAAAGAAGTGATGATCGGCAGCTACATTGCGCGTCAAAGAATCGACATGCGGTAGCATGGCGTCCCACCGGGGCCATCCCTGTACATTGTTGGTCGGATCATCCGGAATCGCGGCGTCGAGCAACTCGACAGCTCGTTCTTGCATGGCTGCGGTGACGTTAGCAGCCCGTTGGGTCATCCGGGCGACGGCTTGGACTAGGCGGTGCACACCCACGCACCCCTTCGTGTGATTGATCATGCTGTACGACATCAGTAACGACAGGGCATCAACGACATCCGCCGGGTCTTCTGCAAGCGGAGCGAGGACATCATCGGGCAGACCGTCCGGACTGAGCCACGCCAGCACGTCGATCACCCGAACGCCTAACGGACTGGTACGGGCAATTGCAGCCATGGTGACCGTCCACACTGCGGCGATACTGCGGTCGACTTTCCCACCGTGCCCGGTGTTGCCCGCGACGCGGTGGAACTGGCCGCACAACAGCGCCCGGTACTGGTCGAAATTCATCCCGTCGTGCTGACTGATGTAAGCGGCGGCCTGCTCCAACGCCAGTGGCAGATCTCCCAACTCGTCTGCCAACCGGTCCGCCGCCTTCGCCTCTGCGGCTCGGGCCGTCAACCGGCTCAGTAGCTCAATACTGGACTGCCGGTTCAGCACCTCGACCCGCAGCGGTGTTAGCCCCGATCTGGCCCATCGGGCCGCACCGAGCTCACGGCGGGTCGTCACAAGGACTTGCCCGCGGCCGCTAACCGCCCCGAGTAGTTCGGTGACGTGATCGAGGTCCTCGACGTTGTCGAGCACCAGCAACCAGCCAGGATTCGCCTGCAGCCACCCCACCGCCCATTCCTGCGCATCCGCCAATGTCGCGACCGGGTGCAGCCGGCGGGTCAACGACGCGAGCCCGGACCGGAGGCCTTCAGCGGTGCCTGCGGTGATCCACCACACCAGCGAATGCCGCGACATGTACGCGCGGGCATAGTGGTTGACAAACTCACTCTTGCCGATCCCACCCAGGCCGTGAACGGCAACCTGGCCCACGGCCCCGGCCCCCTCGCCGTTGAGCTGTTCGGCCAGCACCCTGAGGTCCCGGCCGACGAACACGGCCGATGCCTGCGGCAAATTGTGTACCACCGGACCTGTACCGACCGATTGTGCCGGCGGCAGGCTCGCCGCATTTACTCCGATGTTAATTTGTGTATTCCCCGACCCGGTCTGCACGCCATAGCTGTGGGTGGCCTGGACCTCGTAAGTGGTTCCCGCATCGGACTGGACCGGCTCAGCGCTCACGTCTGAGGCGGCGACGAAAACGTGTTCGTCTGGGTGTTGCTCGAGCCAACCTGGAAGCCTTGACTACCTGAGATCCTCACCGTGTATCGGTCCCCGGCGACACCCGCATCGTCCAACATCTGTGATAGGTCCTTCACGAGCTGCGGCTCCTGGGACAATGCTTTCAGAACCTGCGCTCGCAGCACAGCCATCGATGCCTCATCACCCGGTTGCTCACCCATCTCGGTTGCCGCCGCCCGCACCTGTTCCCCGCGCCCCGACGTAAGCAATCGGCGCAGCAATCGCCGGCCCAACCCCACCGTGGCATCGGCGCCCGCGTCACCCGCCGCGTCACCCACCTTCTGAACCACGGCACCGCCGTATGCCCCCACGGCAGCCGACACATACGGCACCATGTCCTGAACCACCACGCCAATATCAACCATCGGTCACCCACTCCTCGCATATCTCCATTGCATGGTTTACCAGAGCTAGCCGCCTTCCACTGAACAACGCACCGTTCGTATGACCCCGTACGGATCACACTGAGCAGACCCGAACTCTGATCTCCATGCCAACCAGCGGGCTGCGAGCGTGGCCAGCGGTCCGATTAGTTGCCCTGTTCCGGGTGCCCGTGCGCCCGGCGTTCCCCAGGCGAGTACGGATGGAGTGGGCGGCAGGCCAGCGCCCGCTCAAAGTCTCGAGCAATATCAGCGCACCAAGGCGGGCCGTCGCATATCCCGATCACCACCGCCGCCACCGCTTCAGGCAGTGCCGGTGGATCCGCTGCCGTACCCGGCGCCGCTGCTTCCTAGTGACGGGTGAGCCCGCGCGCACCCACACCAGAAGCACGGTCGCCGCCAGCAGGGCCAGTGTGAGCCGCCACTGCCACAGGGTCACGACGTCGAGGTACGCCCAGGTGATGCCCGCGGTTGTTGCCCATGCACTCGACCATAGGCCCGTCTTGATCTGTTGTGGAGTCGGCCGCCAATCGATCAGCCAATCTATTAGCTCTTGCCGGGCAGGCGCGGGCTGCATCCCAGCGCCGCGCGGCTTCTTCACCGGCGGCACCCACCGCGGCCGGCCCACCGCATCATCGCGGGCCCAGCGCTGCTCCTTCGCCCGCCAGATCTCAATCCGCAGCGGGTTGCCCCGGTTCCACTCGTAGTTGTAGAGCGGTCGTTCAGCCTCGACCGCGGCCTGCTCGGCGGCGAGCACTGCGTCCTTGCCCCAGTAAATGACCGGGTCCAGCTCCCAGCCCAGCATGGTGTCCGCCCACGGCTGGTCCCGGACATGCTGCATCAGCCGTTCGAACGGCAACTGCCATGTCTCCCCGATGTAGCCGAGGACCCGCTCCCCCGTCGCCGGGTCCGCGACGTAGAACCGGTACAGGCGGCACTCGCGTAGGCCGGGCTTGGGCGGCTGGGTCTGCGTCACTGCACACCGCCCCACGCAGCTCCAGGCTGCTGACCTTGGACGGAAATCCGTACCGTCGGATACGGCCCTGAACCCGATCTGAGTGGAGACTGCGCGTGTTCGAACGAGACCCGATCATCGGCAAGCTCTGCGACCAGACGCACCCGTTCCCAGCACCTGACGACAGTGACTGGATGGACTCCATGGAGTACGGCGCCCATACCCGACTTCCAGTCGACAAAAGCCTGCCCACCGAGGATCGCGACACCACCCCGACATGGCGTGCGCTCGGCGCCTACCTGTGGGAACGCGGGTGCCTGACTGAACACATCGCCGCCGTCGCCGCGGACCCGTTCCTGACAACGCACATCATGGCGGTCGCGTCGATCGGCGCCAGTAGCGCGCACTTCGACTACGACGGCATCGTCAAGGCCATGCGCGACGGTGGACTCGCCGCTGGTTACGTCATCGCCAGGGACATGCCTGAGCGCGGTCGGGTGCAGGCGGTGACCACCGCCGTCCACGAGATCATGCGCGGGGCGTCGGTGCTGCGATACGACATCGGCGGGAACTTCCCCGTCCGGGGTTAGGCCCGCCAGGGCGTCATACGCCGGCGACGGACCGGATCTGCTGGCGCAGCGTTTCGGTGCTTGCTGTGATCGTTCCGGCGATGTCGCTGCCCTGAATGCCCTCCAGGGCAGCGACAAGCCGCTGGATCTGCTGGGTGAGGTCATAGATCTGGTCGGCAACCGCGAGGGTCGCGTGGGTCTGGGCTGCGGCGAGCTTGCGCTCCACGGAGTCGAGGTTGCGTTCCTCGTTGAGGATCTGACCTGCCAGCTGGTAGTTCGAAACCTGCGCCATGAGCAGAGAGTAAACGCTCGCGCACCTGCACGCATATAGGTGGTCATGGCTGGCTGCCCATCGCCTCAGCAGCCTCGCGCACCAGCTCCTTCATCAGCGCGGCCTGTTCCGCCTCCAGCATCGCCTGCCGCTCCAATGCTGAAACGTCCACACCAGTCTGCTGGCTCTGCTGCCGGGCCCGTGAGCCCAGGAGTCCGGCAGCACGCAGCACCATCAGGGACTGCTCGCCGCGCTCCAGTCCGGCCGGCCGCAACGACCAACGAGCCGGGCTGGACTCATCGGCGGCGATCAGGCCGGTGTCGTCGGCGGACATGCGGTTGCAGGCCCGGTGCACCGTCGACGCGGCCGGGATCGCGTCCTTGTTCTTCTGCCACTCCCCGTCGGTCTGCTTCCACCATCCCGACGCCAGCATCTCCGGCTGGGTCAGACCCGAGCCGCCCTGATCCACATCGTGTTTCAACAGGGCTATGACCACATCGTCGGCGCGCATCTTCGGCTTCGCCACAGCCGCGGGCATCAGGTCCGGCGGGTAGACCGTCGACTCGACCGGGTCCGCCTCGGCCTGCAGCTGCTCGCGACCCGATTTCGTCTTGCCCAGCTCCCACAGGTCGATCAGCCCGTACTGGGTGAACACCTCGATGGTCTCGGCGGGCAGCTCCGGAGCGAACAGGATCTGCTGACCCTCCGGGGTGCCGTTGGGCTGCTTCATCCGGTAGATCAGCGAGTCCGGGTTCATTGGGTCACGCGGGATGTATGCCGACCGGTATCCGACCGGCTCACCCTTCAGCTCCTGCATGACCATCATGCCGGGCAGCGACGGCAGCGACGACGGCAGCAGGCCGCCCGAGTAGCCGGCCAACCGGGCGGTGTGGTCCGACACCCGCATCATCTGCAGCATGATCTCGTTGAGCTGCTCCTTCAGGTTCTGATCTCCCATGTCGGCGAGACCGGAGCCCTGGGTGGCCGTCTCCGCCATGATGGCTGTGGCCCGCTGTAAACGGATCATCTCGCCGAGCATCTTGACGAACTTCTGGTCCCGCATGTGCATGTGGAACTCTTCCCAGATCGCCCGGATCGGCGGGCCACCTGCGGCGGTGTCCCACGTCGGGTCGGCGGTCACTTCCATGCCACCGAGCCCGGTCGCGGTCCGCGTGTTGATCCACGCCTGGCGGCGTTTCATCTCCGCCCACAGCGACTCACGGATCACCTCGCGGTGCTCGATGGTGTGCCCGACCGGGACGATGCCGTAGAAGTCGACGAAGTCCATGGCGTTTTTCCCGGCGTCATGAATGATCGGGAGGATGCCGAGCAGCAGGTCGTTGTATGCGACGACCTGGGTGACGACGCTTTTACCGGTGCCGGTCACGCCGACCCGGTTACCGCCGCCGGCCTGGCCGGGGGTCCACTGCCTGCGGTGTACCGGTCGGCCGCGCAGGTCGTGGCCGGCGAATCCCCACCGGCTGCCCTTGGCGTCGATGTGCACCCCGGACGTTCCGGGGTGGTTGATGTTCGCGCCGAGCGGGTGGGAGTCGAACAGGGTGACCAGGCCGTGGTTGATGAGCGTTTGGGGTTCGGTCTTGTTGTCGCCGGTGAGCCGTTTCGGCTGATAGGCCAGGTCCAGCATGCCGTCGGTGAGTTCCAGCATCGACGACAGCCATGTCTTCATCTGCAGAAACGGCGACACGTTCGCGCCGTTGCGGGGGGCCAGGACACCTGGCTCGGCGCGGACCAGGAACTCGTGGCCGATGATGACCTGCTCCCCGTCGACCTTCGCGGTCAGCTTGCGGGTAGCGTCAGCCACGACCACGGTCCGCCAGATTTCGAAGCCGGGGCCCATGCTGCGGGCCTTCGCGTCCTCGGCGAGTTTCGCCCACCGTTCGGCGAACTTGTGGCCGGCGACGACCCGGTCGTCTTCTGCAAGGACGATCTTCTTGGCGTCAGCGGATGCAGCCTCCTCGGCCGCCCGGCGCGCCGTCTCGGCCTCCTCCTGCCTGGCGAGACGGTCAGCCTCGAGATCAGCGAGGCGCTGCTCCTCGGCGCGGGCCGCGGCTTCGGCCGCCTCCAGCTTGGTGCGGGCTGCGTCCTTACGGCGCTGCACCATCTCAGCCCACGGGTTGTAGTTGACGACCCCGATCAGCACGGCGGCCATCAGATTCGCGAGCACGCCCTGCCAGTTGTTGAGGCGCGCACCGATCATCTCCCCCATGACCAACCAGACCCCGGAGGCGAGGATGCCCGCAGCCACCCACCGGGCGTGCGACATGGCCCGCTGCCGGACGGCGCGCGGGAGCTCCTTCAGGGTGTAACCCATGCGCCGGGCGTAGACGATCTCACCCAGGTACACCGCCCAATAGGCGAGAAACACGCCGCCGATGGCCAGGCCGGTGCCGAGCGCGTACGTCTCGAAGCCGTCAAGGTTCTCGATCAGCGCCCAGTCGGTGACCAGGGCGGCCAGCGACACCCCTGCGGACGGAACATGCTCGCGCAGGTTCGACCGCAGGTGGGCGGCCTCTTCCCGGCCGGCGGCGCGCAGCGCGGCGATCCGGGCGTTCGCCGCGTCGGCGGCGGCCTGGCGCACGGCGGTCTTCTTGGCGGTGATGGCCTGCTGCAGCCGGCCGCGGGCAGCGACCTTCGGGTCGCCGTCGGTTGACTCGCTGCGTCCGGAGAGCAACTGCCCGCCATGGTCGGCGCAGTACTGCTTCTTCGGCCGGGCGAGCTCGCCATCAGTGCGGGGGAACACCCACTCACCGGCCGGGCATTCACCGGCCGGGCACATCCACCACACCCCGACCGGCATCTCGGTCTCGTCCAGCACGGGTCGTTCGTGGTCGTGGCGGACCGCCGGGCCGGTGGGGGTTTCCTTCCAGTAGCGCGCCATGACAACACCCTTGGGCAGGGCACCCTTGGGTGCTGGTGGCTTCGGCGGGGCGGCGGGCTGGGTCATGGCGATCTCTCCGGTTCAAGGCTTGGGGGCGGTCCGGGTAATCCGGCACCGTCCAGACACGAGGTCTGGGCGGCACCGCAGTGCCCGGGTCAGCCGGCGCGGCGCTGGGAGTCGACGTACGCGCCGTCGGCGCCGAGGGAGTGGAGCTGTTCCTGAACGACGGCGACCTGGAAGTTGGCGAGCAGAGCGGTGCGGACGGCGTCGTGTCCGTTGCCGACGATCTGCAGGCTGCCTTCGGCGATCTGGGTGAGCATCCCGGCGATGACCCGCAGCTGCTCGAGGCTGATGCGCTCGCCGAAACTTGCCGTCAGGTGGTTGGCGAGGTCTTCGGTGGTGGTGGTTTCCTGCAGCAGATCGGTGCCGACGTCCTGCAGGATCAGCAGGGCCTTAAGCGCTTGGTCGAGCAGGGTGACCATCCGGACCATGGACAGGTTGGTGGTGCCGACCGCTCCGGGTCCGGCAGGTGCGGCGAGCGCCCCGCCGCCGTTACGGACGGCGGGTGCTGTTGCGCTGGTGGCGATGTCGCTGGCCATGTGGTTCCTCCGTGATCGTGTGGGTCAGGGCATGGGGGTTGGTTCGGGGCGGTGGCCGTTGTGCTGGCGTTCGCTGTCGAGCTCGTCGAGGCGACGCTGGTATTCGTCGGCCCTCGGGTCGGGCCCTGCAGTGGGGTTGTCGCCGACGGGGACAACTTCCCGGGTGGTTGGCGGCTTCTGATCGGGGACGATCTCGGCGTCGACGATTTCGGTGTCCTTACCGTGCCGACCGGGCGTGGTCTGGGACTTCGGCTGCGGGTCAGGGCCCGGGCGTCGGGCCTCGGCCGAGTGGGGCTGTTCGGTCTCTGGGTTGCCGATCGGTGCCGGCTTGTCGGGCTCGTCGGGGCGACGCCACCACCGCTGCTCGCCCTGGTCCCTGCGGGACCGAGCGTCCTGCCGGCCCTTGTTCCAGCCGGTTTTGAACCGGCGCCACCCCACGAGCAGGTTGTTCCAGGACCGGCCGAACACCCGGCCCGCAGTCTCCCCGCTGCTGGGTTTGTCGCCGCGGGTCTCCGGGTCGGCGGTGAACCACTCCCGGACTGCCTGACGGTGCAGGCTGCGTTCCGCGCGGTCATTTTCGAGCCATGCTGCGGCGTGCTCGTAGCGGTTGCGGCGGTCCTCGGCGCGTTGCTGGGCGAGGCGTTCCCGCTCGTGGGGTTCGCCGTGCAGCAGGTAGTCGAAACCGAGGACGATTCCGGCGACGGCGAGTCCGGCGAACCCGGCCCCGACTAGCAGGGCGGTGGTGAAGAAAGCTTTGGCCTTGGTGTCGTCGTCGGGGCCGTTGGTGGTGGGGTGGGTGTCGGTCACTGGTCCTCCTCGAAGCGGGAGAAACCCATCAGGATGGGCTGGTGCAGGTGGTACTTCTGGGCGAGGGCCTGCTGGATGCCGTTGACGTCGTTCATGTCGGCGATCGGCCGGGGCCAGTTCATGTCGGCGTTGCCGTGCTGAATTCTGAGGCCGTCAACATCCAGCCAGGCGACCATGTAGCGGTACATCAGAACGCCGAGAAGATCGTGTTGAGGCTGGTCTCCGCGTTCGCTGTCACCTGCGACCAGGTCACGGCCAGAACCGTGAAGACGGGGATGGCATACATGGCGGCCCACTGCGACCACTTCTCCGGGGTCCAGTCCCGCAGCAGGTCACCGATACCGATCATCGCGAACAGGGCGCCGGCGGTGACCAGGCCGATGCGCAGCATCCAGACCAGCCACTCGGGTAGGTGCCCCCCGGCGAGGTCGTTGAGGTAGATCAGGGCGGGGATGTGCGCGAAGCCGACGAACGCGCTGACGATCGTGGCGAACCACATCCACAGCTTCTGGTGCCCGGCAGCGGTGTGCGCCCGCTTGAGGATCTTGTGAGCGTAGATCGCGGTCACCACGGAAACGGCCACCACGGCAACGCCGGTGGCGACACCGCGCGGGTTGGTGAACAGGCCGACCAGGGCGGCCCAGCCGAGCGGGATCGTCGTCGGGATCAGGAATGCAGCCTTGAACGCTTCGTCGTCGGGGGTGCCGTCGGTCATGTCGTGGATAAGCCCGACACCGCCGGACAGGGAGTGCCAACCCGCGGCGAGGGCGACGACACCGAAGATGACTGACACCCAGCTGCCGACACCGGTACCCCAGCCGACCACCCACTGAGCGAGGGGGTAGGCGCCGAAGGCGAACAGCAGGCCAGCGGCGAAATAGAAGAACAGGGCGATGAACTTGACGATGCGGGACTTGTTCCACTTGCTGGACTTGCCGCCGGGCCCGCTGGGGGCGGAGCCTTTGCCGCCCCGGTTGGCGTTGCCGAGGAACTGGCCGGCCCCCCAGCGGAACGCGAATCCGACGATGATGGCGGCGATCTGGATGTAGTGGGCGTTGAGCCACTCGTTCACGGGGCTCTCCTTCCGGATCAGGCGTGGGTGGCGATGGCGCAGGTGGACAGGGATGTGAGCAGGAGCAGGGCGAAGATGGCGGCGCGGGTGCGGGTGGAGAACAGGACGTGCGCGACGCTCCAGGTGACGGCGAGGCCGAGTAGCTGGGCGAGGCCGGCGGCGGCGCCGCCGAGTTGCCCGGCGAAGCCGTGCCGCACCTGGTCGCGGGGCAGCCACAGGTTTGCGGCGGTTTCGGTGACGGTGGGTGGATGGCTGGAGATCGTCGGATGGACGTCCATGGCCTCGGTCAAGCCGCCCAGGTGCGGCGACACTGCGTGATCTTTTGTGGGCGGTGCGGGGGGTTGCGGGTTTTGCGTGCGGCCGTCGATGACTCGCAGAGACGGCCGTCCGGGAGCGTTTGTACTGTTCGGGCGCTGCCGATGGCTGGTTGCGGGATTTTGCGTGCGTGCACGCAACTCCTCAACCGGGTCACTCAGGGTCACCGTCGAAGCTCCTTTCTGGTCGGTCTTCAGCCGCGCTGAACGGCGTGGTTGTACCGGAACAGGCAGGTCAGGAAGACCACGAACGCGACGAACGCGGCAGCCTGCGACACGGCCGCAAATTCCGGGTGCAGCTTCATGCCGGCCGCGGCCGCGCCCATCGCACCGATCCACACCAGGGCGGAGATCCGCAGGTGGATGGGGTCCGGGTCGGGCATGGACGGCGGCGTGTTGGGCCCGGTCGGGCGCTCCACGATCTGCGCGGGACGCTTCAGCTGCAGGTCAGTGCTGGTCACGAAGTGCCTCCCTGAGGGGCTTGAAGGTCCAGTTGGTGGCGTCCTGCTCGATGGCCTGGAGGACGCCGCGGATGGCATTGCCGGGGTCACCGTCGGTCGTGACCGACCCGGTGAACGTCTTCGAGATCCCGTCGACGGTGAGGGTGATGCTCACCGCGGCGGTCGTGATGGTGGCGAGGCCGGTGGTCACTGGTTCTCCTGGGCGGTTGAGGTCGGGTAGTGGTGGCCGTTGACGCCTGCGGTGACGGACTCGCGCGGCTCGGGAATCGGGGTGATCGGGGTCGCCACGAGCGGGTGTTCGGGGCGGGTTTCCGGCCGCTCGGTGGCGGCGTTCAGCGCCTCGGCCGCAGCCCGGTAGCGGGACACGGTGCGGTCGCCACAGCGCATACGTTTCGCCAGTTCAAGGTTGGTTTCGTCGGGGTATTTGGCGAGGAACTTGGCGAGGCGGATGACGGTGTCGTTGGCGCCTTCGGTGGCGACCTTGGTGGCGCGGCGGATGGCGGGCTTCTTGGCGGTTTTGGTGGCGCCGTCGTTGGCGGGTTCCGTGGCGACCGGGTTGGCGTTGTCGGTGGCGTTGGTGGCGGCGACCGGGATGGCGGTCTCGGTGGCGATGTTCGTGGCGGTCTCGGTGGCGGGGATAGTGGCGACCCGGGTGGCGCCATCGGTGGCGACCTTCACGGCGGGCTCCGTGGCGGGCTCCGTGGCGACCGGGTTGGCGACCGTCGTGTCGGACCGGTTGGCGATGTCGATGGCGACCCAGTCGGTCACCGATGGCGAGGCGAGTGGCGCCTCCGGGGTTGCACCGATGGCGAGCTGCTCCACCGGGGACCACGGCCGCAGGTCCCGCACCGCCCGCCGGGACATGCCGTCCTCAGCGCCGTACAGCAGGGCCGCCTGCGCCCGGAGTTCGGCCAGCAGAACCTTGTCCGTGGCGAGCTTCAGATGCTCGTTCGCGGCCTCGGTGAGCCTGCGCAACCGCCACCGCACCCACCCGATCCGCTTGTTCAGCAACCAGGCGCCGCTGTCGCGGTCCTTGAGGATCTGCAACCGGTACGCGGTCCTCGACAGTTGCGCGATACGCCGCTGCCGTTCCACGTCGGCGATCGTGCGGTTGCTGGCCTCGGCCAGACGGAGCCACATCAAGACCCGCTCGAGGTTCAGCGTCCACTTGATGCGCCCGGCCTGGCGGGGCTTGTCGCTGTCCCCGCGCAGCTCCGGGTTCTTCTCGAGATAGATGTCGAGCTCTTCAGCGAGCTCCTCCGCGATCATGTACGCGGCAACCCCGGCGGCGAAGAACCGCAGCAGCACCTCGACGAACACGTCGGCGTCGAAGGCGGCGACAAATGCTGAGCCGAGAGCGATGCCGTAGATGGTGCGGATGCCGGGGCCGAGCATGGCGTGGCGGTAGATATACCGGCGCACCCGACGCCAGGCGGCGATGATCTGTGCTTCCGCGAAGAAGAACAGCATGATCCGGAACGCGGGGTGCAGGTCGAGGGCTGGCAGCCCGAAGACCTTCCACGCGCCGGTGGCGACGGTGGCGGTGGCGAGGACGCCGGTGATGACGGTGACGGCCCGGTCAGTGAAGGTCAGGTCGGCTTTGTGGCCGGCCTTCTCGGCGCGGACCCGCTTACGTCGGGTGCGGATGCTGAGGGCGAGCAGCAGGGCGAGCAGGCCGCAGAGTGCCCACATGAACCAGTCGGCGTTGAGGGTCGAGCTGACGATTGCCCATGCCTTGTCCCAGTCGCTGCCGTCCTGGACTGGGGCGGCGGGCTGCACACCGCCAGTGGTGTTGTCGGGCAGCGCGAGGTACGCGGTGGTCGGCTTGGGCATGACACGACGCTAACACTCTTGCTTCGAGATTACTAGAGATATCTGAGCAAGAGTCGTAGAGTGAGCACATGACCACCGACTCCGCCACACCCACACCGCTGGCCCCGCCCGCCGAGGCTCACGAGATGCCCTCGCCGGAACTACGCCGAGCGCTACGGACCATTGCCGGACACACCCAGGGGGATGTCGCGCGCGAAGTCGGCGTCTCCCAGTGGGCGGTGTCGTACTGGGAACGCACCGCAAAAGGTCCCGGGCGACGCCACTTCACCCGCTACCTGCTGCTGCTCATGAGCTACGCCGAAACGGCACGAGAACTAGGGCTGCCAATCACCTGGCCGGCCCAGCCGTCAACCTCGGCGAACCCTGCCCAGAAATGACGGCAGCCGAGGTGCTGATGACACCCCGGCTGATTCGTCGCGCCCACGTACGTGCATACGAGAGGCCAGACGTCTTGACGTTAAACGTCAGAGCCTGCCGCGTCCAGGGGAACACCGGGGAGGTGTGCCATGGGATACGAACTGCGCCGCGAAGTCCGTAAAGCCATCCCGCCCGGCCTTCTTACCGCTGGCGAGCGCCTCTTAGTCCTGGAGCTCGCCGACATCTGCAGCGACCGTACTCGCGAGGGGTGGCCGGGCATCGCCCTCCTCGCAGAGGTGACCGACATGTCCGATCGCAGCATCCAGCAGACCCTCAACAGGGTAGCCAAGAAGTGGATCGAGCTGCGGGTGCCGCTCGGGAAGAACGCGGACGGCAAGCCGTACTTCGCGTTCGCGGGCAAGCGCACGACGTATCGATTCCCGCCCCTGCCGGACATCGATGGTGCGACAGATGAGGGGGCAAGTGGTGCGACAGATGGGTGGCCATCGGAGAGAAATGGTGCGACAGATGAGCGCGAATGGTGCGACAGATCGGTAGCGATGGTGCGACAGATGAGTGGCCCTTCTCCTCAAAGAACCCCTCAAAGAGCAACACCTCAACCCCCTCCCCCCTCCCCCGCGCCGCCAAGCAGCGACCTCGTCGTGGTCGATGCTGAGATCGTGGAGGAGGAGAATCCGACTTCGTCCCCTGAAGACCAACTGCAACACCTCATCGACGAAACGCTGATGATCCGTCCGAACTGGTCCAGTACCGAGCTGCGCACCCAGATCACCGCGGCACTCAGCCTTGTCGGAGAGTCCTTCGAAGCTGCTGCTCTGCTTACCTTGAGCACCGCCCGGGATCCCACCTCGGCGCGCCCGTCCCGAATCACTGCCGCTGGGAACCCGCACCTGCTTGCCGCCGGTACCGCCTTGAGGATCGCGAAGCTCAACGCGTTCCCGGGGACGGCGTTCACCCACCCGCTGCACCCAAACGCCCACCGGTACGAGCCGAAACCCGACGGCAGCCCGGAGTGCCTGCACTGCCCGTTCCCCGAACAGAACCAGCGCCACCGCGTCCCCGACCTGTAACTGGAGGTCCACATGGCCACGTCCGACGCAACCGAGTCCCCCTGGCCACAATCTCGCAAGCATCCAATTCCGCAGATGAAGGGGAGTCGACCATGTCCGACGAGTCCCAGATCCGACACCTTCCCATCCCGCCCACGGCTACCGTCAGTACATTGACGATTACTGATGCGGAGGTGATCGTGCCAACCCGAACACTGATGAGTCGCCCTCGTGACGTGATCTCCGAGCATCGCTACCGTGCACCGATGACCACTGCCAGCGCCGTTGCCGCCGCCCTGCGTGATCGTTTACCGAACGTCGCGGACCGCAAGCTGCACGCCTTGCTGTATTTCGCCCAAGCCCACCACCTCGCCGTTAACCACCGACCCCTGTTCACCGAGCGCATCGCCGTGGTCGGCGACGCCATCCTTACCGAAGGCGCCGGCACCCCGGGCGGCGGCGATAGGCTCGCCGACGCCGCCCTCGCGATGGTCGACTACGTGATTGCCCGCTACGGCACCCTCACCGGCCTGGACCTGAGCACCCTGGCCCTTGCACAGGAGCCCGCCCGTGACGCCGTGGCGAAAGCCGGCAACAGCCGCCGGGCTGTTCTGGACCTCGACGGCATGGGCCGTGCGTTCCGGCAGGCCTCCGAGCATCCTGACGGCCGGGCAACCCCGTTCAGTAGCAGCGACCTAGCTGCGGCGATGTCCGCGACGGGCCGCGACTTGCCCACCCAGAAGACCTGATCGTCGTACGCGGCGAGGATGCGAGGTCGTTCGGTGTCCAGCACCCACCAGCGTTGGGACCTCGATGAGGCCAGCCTCGAACGCGCGTTGCAGGCCTGGGACGGCCTGGATCATCCGCCCGCCGAACTGCATGAGCGGGTCGTTGACTGGGTGCGGGGTGAGCTCGTGGTGGACCCGCACAAGAACGCCCAACCTGAGTTCGAGGAGTACTTCTTTCAGGCGGTCCCGAAATGCGTTCACCAAGGTCAACTGGTGGTGTGCTCGTACTTCACCTACGGGCAGACCACCACGCGACGGGCAACCGTGAAGATCGATCAAATCGCGCTGTTGACTCCACCGATCGGGCCGTCCACCGGCCTAATCTGGCCCGACGAGGACTGACTGCGGCGGCCAGCGGGCGCTACTCTGGGCGGCATGGAACAGGACGCGAGCCACGCCACGGACAAGCCCGGCACCGCCCTGCTCGAGGCCGCCGGGATGACCTCGACACCTGAAGGTCGCGCAAGCGCCCGTCAGTTGCTCGCTGAGGGTCGGGCCCGGCTCACCCCCGAAGCCCTGGCCGGCATCCGCGCCCAGGTCGGCGCCACCCCGCGCGCAGCGTGAGCGACCTCGACAGCATCAACCTGGTCCTGGACACCACCGCCATCCTCGGTTTCGTCCGCGGCATCGATGCGGTCGGTGAGGTGGTTCGGGAGGTTGCCGACGCTGGCCTGCTGGTGGCCCTGCCGGTGACGTGCATGGCCCAGGCGCATCAGAGCGCAGTCGACGAGGACCTGCTGCAGGTCCTCGCATCGAATCCGGCAACGCTGGTCATCGGCGACGAGCCGGACGAGTGGCTGACCTTGGCGCACCTACTCGGCCTGGTCGACGACCTGCCGGCCGCGTCCGCAGCCCTGCTGGCGGTCGACGCAGGATGCCTGGTGCTGACCGCCCGGCCGGAGCGGTATTCGAGCATCGGGTCCGGCGAGCTGGCGTTGCCGTTCCACGGCTGAGTGTCTCTGCGCAAGCGGAATGGCGGGACCGTTCGGCTGACCGGTTCGTCCCGTCGGGCGTATCAGCGTTCTGATCATCCGGTTCACCGCGAGGCGTGTATCGCGTAGGCCGGATGGCGTCCAGGATCATGCGGCGGCCGGTTCTTTGACTGGGGGCCGGCCGCACTACCCAGTCACTCCCGGTCCGCCAGGAGCTCTCATGTCCCATGGTCCGTATGTCGCGCCTGGATCGCCTGGCCCGTATCCCCCGGCGGTTTACGCGTACCCGCCGCATGCAGTTTTAGTGCAACCTCCTCGGCCCTCATCGGTCGTGTCGGTGTGGGCCTTGGTGATGGGGATCGTTGGGCTGCTGGCCGGCTGGTGTCTGCTGGGATTGCCGTGCATCGCTGCGGTGATCCTCGGCCATATCGAGACGGCCGCCACTGCGAACGGCGCGAGGTCTGGGCGGGGCATGGCCGTCGCGGGCCTGGTGATGGGCTATATCGGGGTCCTGCCCGCGGTCATCGTGTTCTTCTGGCTGGTGTTTGGTGCTGGTGCTGCCGTGGTGTCGCCGACCCCGACGGCTACGCCCAGCGGTCTCTGATCTACGGCATGGCGTGAAGCCCCCCAGCTCGTCGAGCTCGGGGGCCTTTTCGTTCTGCGTGCTACATCAACGGCTGAGCTGCTTTGCCGCTGCCGCGATCAGGTCCCGGCTCTGGCTCTCGTCTACGGCGCTGTCCCACAGCAGGTCCATGACGGCGTTGTAGCGCGCCCAGCGTTCCCCGGTGACCTTCTCGTAGCCGGCGAACGACTCGATGTAGCCGAGGTAGTCGTACAGGGTGAAGCTGTTCTGCGGGAACACCGCCAGTGGTCGGTTCAGCGGCAGCACCCGCAGCTGCAAGCCCAGATCGTTGGCGGCCTCGAGCTGCGCCAGCTGCGCGCGCATGGCCGCGGCTGGCGCCACCTGCCACCGCAGTGCCGGCTCGGCGACCAGGAGCCTTACCTGCCCGGGGGTTTCGCGCAGCACCTGCCCGGCCTGCACCACCACGGACGCCGCCGCGGCGGATTCGTCAGCAAGGTTCTGCATCCGGGCCTGGTCGGCGAGGACCACCCGGGCGTAGTCGTAGGTCTGCAGCACCCGCGGCACGTACGTCAGATCGAAGCTGCGCATCAGACTGGCGGTGGCGAACAGCTCGTTGTAGCGGCGCTGCAAGGCGGCCTGGCCGAACAGGTTGCGCTTCTCCGCGGTGGACCGCACCGAGGGCATTTGCTCAAGCAGGGCGAGCAGCTCCGCAGTGGTGCCTGCGTCGGCGCCGAGCGCTGCAGTGATCTGGCGGATGTCGTCGGCGGTCGGGGTTTGCTGCGCCAGCTCGAGCTTCGACAGCTTCGCCGGCCGCATGTCGGCCGCGGCGGCGACGTCCCGGCCGGTCCGTTCGCCGCGTAACCGGCGCAGGCGGGTGGCGAGCCCGTCGTCGGCGAGGAGCCATTTCTGCAGGTCGGGATCGTTCACGGCGCATCCTTCGAATCGGGTATCTCAGGATGGCACGGTTTCGAGAGATCTCGCAGCACGGACGCTCAGCAGTGCCCGATGCTGTGCTCGATCTCCACCACGGGCGCGGTAATCGTCACCTGGCCGGGGCTGAGGTGCACGTCGGTGGTCCGAATCAGCTGGTTCTTGCCGATGTACCGGGAAGCGACGAGCAGGCCGGCTTCCTGTGCACCGGGGGCATGCGCGCCGCTGGCGTCGGTGAGGATCCACGGGGTCAGGCCGCGCTCGAAAGCGTCGACGGCGCCCTTGAGCACGCAGCTTTCGGTAGTCAGCCCGCAGAACAGCAGATCCGTCCACCCGTGCTCGGCGACCAGGGCGTCCAGCTCGGGGGTGAATGGTGTGTACGCCGGCTTGTCGACAACCGCGTTGGCCCGGGCGGCGTACGGCTGGAGCTCGTCAACCAGGTCCGTTTCCGGGGCGGTCCTCACCGCGGTCCACTGGATGAGCCGCTCGAACAGCGAGTCGGGCTCGTTGATGAACCGGGTGAACGCGCTCGCCCCGCCGGCGGCCTGCCACCGGTCGACGAAATCGGCGACGGCGGCGGGCACCCATGTGGTCTGCGGTCGCACGAAACCGCGCTGCATGTCGATGACGATCAGCGCGGCGCTGGCCAGTTTCACGGTCACACTCCGGTTCGTAAAGCGTCGATGGCGGTGTGGATCTGTTGGTCGAGCTTGCTGGTGGCGATGATCGCTTCTCGCATGGTCTGGTGCTGCCCGACTTCCTCGGCGCGCGGGGAGGTGAGCCGGGAACGGATACCGCGCAGCCAGCGCCAGCCGTACGCGTCGGGCACGACGGGATCCTGGCCGGCTTCGACCTGCCGGACGATCGCGTCGGTATAGCACCACACGGCCTGGGTCATCAGCTCACACGCCACTATCTCATCGACGGCCAGGGCGCGGCGCGGGGCGACAGGGTGGTAAGCGACACCGGACCAGGAGGCGTAGCCGATGGATACTCCTCGGGCGCCGAACGAGGTCAGATCGGGTCGTTCAACGATGCCGTCGCGCAGCAGTTCCCGCTCGACCATCTGCCCGGCGCTGAGCAATTCGGCGTCCGAGCAGGTGGCGTCATCGCGGTCGAGCAGGTGTTTCGGCATGGACAGCAGTCGCACGGCCGCATCGAGGGTGGGCCCGGTCCAGCAGGATCGGGTAAGCCAGTACAGGGAGAACACGTAGGCGCTCGCTGTGGGGGCGCCGAGCTTCGCGAGTTGAGTGTCAACCCAGGCACGCGCGGCGGGGTAGCTGTTGCGACGCCACACGGCGAGTTCGGCTACCGACCGCGGCTCGAGGTCCTGGCGAAGGTGGATGACACCGACACCGATTGGCCACAGGTAGAGCTCGGCCGTGCCGGTGTCGTGGTGCAGCGGTATGCGCCGGCATTCGGCCCACTGCCCGGAGGCAGGTTCGGCGCTCTGCCACAGCTGGTGAACGGCGTCGCAGCCGAGGTGAGCAGGGATGAACTGGTGCGAGGTGACTGCGTAGGTGTCGCCGCCTGCACCGCTGCCCGTCATGGTCTCGAGGTGACCGAACAGGTCGGCGGCCTGGACATCGAAGACGGCGCACCATAGCCGCAGGTACATATCGTCGGGGACTGCGATCTGGCCTCGTTCGACGCGGCCGATCTCTCTGATGATGGTGCCGCGGTTGGTAGGGACGCCCTTGATCCCGAGTCGGCGACCGGTTTCCTGCATGGCGGCGGCGAGCCTGTCCTGGCTCCACTCACGATCTTTGCGCATGCGCAGGGCGACCTCGTTGCGTCCCGTTGGGCGTCTCGGTTCGGACATCGTCGATGTCCTTTCCTGTCGGTCGCTGACGACTAGAGGTCGGACGGTCCTTGCGGCGAGGCTGTGTCCATGGCAGACGTAGTGCGGTACTCGGTTTCTGACTCGCTCAGCATTTTGAGTACGTCGGCTGGGTTCGCCTGCCGGTACTTTCCGCCGGCTTCGAGCTTGTACCCGATGACGCCCTTGGTCATGAGGGTGTGGGCTTTGGTTCGTCCGATGCCGAGGACTTTGGCGACGTCACCGACGCGTAGCCAGTCACCGGCGCGTAGCCGGGCTCGGAGGGTCTCCCGCTCGGCGGGGGTGACGTCGCTCTTGTTCGCCATAGTGTTCGCAGCGTACCGGGTGTTCGTTCTATGCGCGTTGCCCGTGATCGTCATCCGGCTCTCCTCAACCAATCGTGCCATTCGAAGTGTTCGCACTATGCGTACCGTTCACAGCATGGCATAGTTGGCTTACGAACAGAACGAACAGTTTGAACACTAGCCTCTGGATTGCGCTAACAGCTCAGAAGGCAGGACGGCCCCGGATCACAGGCGCGCCAACGCCTCCCCGGGGCCTACGGAACAGCCATCTCCACCGCTAAGAGAAGAAGGGTCGTCCCACCGTGGATCGTACCGACCTCGCAGTTTCCACGCCTTCGACGCGTGCCTGCCCTCACTCCTGGTGTGCTGGCATTTTCTGCGCCATCAGCGACAACGGCGAACGCTTCCACCGCGGCATCCTTTCCGCCGAGAGCAACTCGGCCGAGACGATCGGCGTGGACCTGGTCTGCAACGACTACGCGGACGGTGCCACGTCCGGACCGCTGATCGACGTCACCTTCGCTGTCCTGTCCGCGAACGGTGTCGCCCAGCATTCGGTAGGCCTGACCCCCGAGGCCGCCCTGCGCCACGCAGCGACATTGATCCGCGCTGCGAGCCTCGCGCTCGCCAGCCGCTGATCGCGGCCTTCTCACCCAAGCCCCCGGTCGGCGTAGACGGACCCAACTGCCTCTGCGCCGACCGGACATCAACCTCTCCTCTCGGAGGACCCGCGTGACCAGCAAACTCGCTCCCGGCGCTTCCTGCACCAAGTACCACGGTCACCTGAGCATCCGCACGGACCGCCACCACGACGGGATCTCCATCACCGTCCTGGCCGGCGCCACGCACAGCTCCACCCTGTCGCGGACCTTCACCAACGACCGCATCGCCGCGGCCCGGGTCTGGTACCGCGAGCTCGTTGAGGCCGCCGACCAAGGCCTGAAGGTCACCCAGATCGAAGACCGGATGGCAGCGATCCTCGCCGCCGGTCACGCCGTCACCGAGATCGGAGTGCCGATCGCGTGAAGCCGCCGGCCGGGGTGGCTGATCTCCCCCTGTGTCACCGCCCCGGCCGGCCCTCCCCCGTAAGGAGCAGCCGTGACACCCCCTCAGCTCTCCAACGACCTGGGCTTCGGCCACCACCGCGAGACCGAGGAGCCCGGCACCCTCAGCCCGGTCCGGATGGTCCCGCAGTACGCGTACCCCAAAGAGCCGCAGTGGCCGGGCCAGAACGAGCTCGGCTACTGCACCTGCCATCGCAAGGAGCGCCCATTGTGACCACCACCCTCCCCTCCGTCCTCGGCGACGCGTACGAGCGCCTCCGGGCTGCTGTCGCCGCGCAGCGGGTGACGTACTCCCCCGCCACGAAGCTCTGGTACGTCAACGGGGACGCCCCGTCCGCGAACGACCAGGACCGGCTCAACGACCTCGCCGACACGCAGCTCATCACCCGCCCGGCAGCGGCCCGGACCCCGGCGGCGATGACCCGATGACCATCCCCGGGAACTCGTACGCCACCGCTGTCGACCTGCTGACCGACGGTGGCATCGAGTGGCTCACCGCCACCGTCGGTCAGCAGGTCACCTGCGACAGCCTGCGAGCCCTCGCCGCTCTGGCGGACACGGACCGTACCGCGGTCCAGGTGGTGCAGCACCTGGCCTCGCTGGATGCTCAGGGCCTCGCCGAGGTGCTGCGCATGGACGACCGCCGCCACGCCCTGATCGTGCGGGACAGCCTCGCATTCCGGCCCACCGGCGGTGCGCGATGAACATCCCCCTGGCCTTCACCTGCAACGTCGCTGGCGCCGGTCAGCCCATGCACACCGACTCGACGCTTTCCGGCGTCGCCTGCCTATTCGCATTCCGGGGAGCGGAGATGACCGCCTACGCGGTCACCCTCGTCGGCCGGGACAACGACTTCGTACGGATCGAATCCGGAAACGACACGCAGGCCGACGTCCAGCAGATCGGCCAGATGCTCATGGATCTGCACGACGCCGAGGCCGACACCGAGTTCGACTGGACCTTCGCCAACGGCCGCGGTCAGTGGCGCGCCGGGGACATCGTCCGCATCGACGTGACGGTGGGGTGCTGACCGTGACCGCTCCGGCCCGCTGTCACCTGCGTGACGTCGACGCGCACACGTTCGTCACCGTCGAGGCCCGCATCTGCGCGATCACCCCGCACCGCGACCGCACCGACCGCCCGTGGGCGACGGTCACCCTCACCGCCGACGGTGAGCTGCAGGACGTGCACGTCTTCCCGACCACGTACGCAATGACCTCCGAGCAGCTTCCGTCGGCAACCGCGTGGTCGTGTCCGCCGAGGTCGGCGAGGACCAGGGCCAGCCGTTCCTCACCGCCCACACCGTCAACCCAACAGGGGCACTGGCATGAACAGTCCGACCGTCGCCGACCCGATCGCCATGGATTGTGTCCTGCGCACCCTGCACACCACCGCCCCGGACTTGTGGGACAACCACTCGCGGACCGGGGGCCGGTTGCCGCGTCTGCACCTGCTCCTGTTCTTCGCGCAGGGTCACAACCTGGCCCGCTTCGACCGGCCGTTGTTCACCGAGCCGATCGTGCGGACCGAACACGATGTGCACGTCGACCTGCCCGCCGAGTTCGCCGGCGCGGAGCCGTCCCCGGGAAGCCCGCACCTGAACCTCATTGCCGCCGTCGTGGCCCGGTACGGCCGCGTGGTGTTCCCGGACCTGAAAGCCCTGGTGGTTGGGTCGCAGCCGTGGCAGAGCACCGCGGTCGGTGAGCCGATCCGTGTCGACGCGCTGCGGGCCTGGTTCACCCGGGACGCGGAGACCAACGACCCGGACGACGAACGGCCCCGGCGTGCCGAGCTGGCCCGGTGGGCGGCGCAGCGCAAGGAGAACGTCCGGTGACCTTCGACGCGACCACCGTTTCTGTCGAGGAACTGCACGCGATGTTCAGGCGACTTCCTGCCGCCGAGCAGGCCGCTGTCTACGAGAACGCGGGCGTCACCGCCCACGCGCTGACGACCCGAGCGTTCAGCCCCGACGGGCAGGTCACTGACGAGGACGCCCTGGCCGAGCTCCTCGAGCTGGCGAGGGCAGAGCGGTGACGGCCCTGTCCACCCCGAGTCCGCTGCGGGGTCGGTCCGCGAAAGGTGACCTCGAGTCGTTGGTCGCCGCCGCAGCCCAGCGCCGGGTCAGCGTCCGGCACGAAGACCGCTGGCCGGTGTACCTGGTCAACGGCAACGAAGCCCCGGACGCCCGGCCTCTGCTGGTGCCCCTGCTCGAGGCGGGCCGTCTGGTTGTCGCCGACCCGGACGCCGCCGAGTCCCTGATCCTGCCCGCCTGACCCGGAAGGAAAACCCGTGAGCCTCTCCACCCTGACCCCACCCGCCGGCGCGTTCGGTGACCCGGACGACTTCGCAGCCTGGCAGGTCGAACTCGACACCCTGCCCCCGATGGACCTCGACACCACCGCGCCCCGCCGCACCCGGGAGCTGACCGACCAGGAAGTCATCGACCGCGAGCTCGGCTACAGCCGGCACCGCCGCGAAGACCGGGAGGTCTGATGAACCTCGAAGCAACGGTCCAGCTGAACCGCGGCAAGCTCACAGTCGACAGCCCCGACGACGGCGAGTTGGTCCGGTTGATGGGTTGGATGCTGATCGCCGTCGCGGACGGCGAGGACTGGAAAGACGTCGAGGGCCCGAATGGTCTGCGGGCCACGGTCGGCGAGATCCGGTCGATCAGTGTGCAGGTGAACCGCTGATGGCAGCCGGGAGCACCTGTCGACTGCACGACCGCGGTGCCGCGCATATCGCCGCCCTACCGGTCGGAGTCGTAACCAGCACCGGCGATGTGATCCCCGCCGACCGGTACTGCGCTGCCTACGAGATTGAGCAAGGAAGCCTGGATCACGAACAGATTGTTCCGTTCAACAAGGTCAACGCCGGTTGGGTGCGGTCATGAGCGCCGCCGACCTCATGAAGAACATGGTCGAAGTCCTCGACCTCGCACAGCACGGCAAGTTGCCGTACCCGAACCGCGATGGGTTCTTCCGGACCAACCCGGGCCTGGAGGACGCCGCGCAGACCGCGTGCGGTGCCCACTGGATCGCCTTGGTCGAGGGGGATGGTGACCCGTACATCCTCCTCACCGGCGAGGGCGAAGACCTCCTTGCGAAGCTCCGGGCCCGGCTGGCGACGGGTGCATCGTGAGCGCCCCGACGACCGGTGTGCTGTGTCAGCTCCACACCGCTGACTCCGACGTCCACCCCGTTGACCTGCTGGAGGGTTGGCAACTCGACGACGGCGTGATCATTCCGGCCGCCCTGCGGTGCGCCCGGGACCGCGGCCCCGAACAGGACTGGCGGCGTGTCCCCGCGGACCGGATCAACGCAGGGGCGGTGCGGTCGTGACTGCCCTTGAGGAACTCGCCGAGCTCCGCACCGCGTACCGCACCGTCCGGGCCGAACCTGACGGCGGGTCGGCGATCCACCGGATGCGCCTCGACGCGCAGGCCGACCAGGTGGCCCGCGACATCGCCGACCTGATCGCCGCTGACACCTTCACCGTGCCCGAGCCGGTGCACGCCTGACCTACCGCCTTGGCCTTCAGCCCGACTGTAGACCTTGGCGGCCGGCCAGACGGGCCGAGCCGAGAAGGAGATCCACGTGAGCACCACGTTCCATGAGCTGCGCATCACCCCCGACGACCTGTACGAGGTGCACCACCGCGGGCAGCTGCGGCACACCTTCACCGAGCAGGGCCAGGCCGTGATTCTGTACCGCGCCGGTGACGCCCAGCCCATCGCCGCCGACGATGCCCGGGCGATTCCGCTCGGCGACTTCATGGCCCAGGAGCTGACCATCGCCGGCGTTTCGGCGTGGACCCCGGTCGGTGTGGACGCCCACGACTCGTACCGGATCGTCGTCAAGGACGGGGCCGGCGCGTGAGCTATCAGTACACGTACCCCAGCCCGATGGACGAGCCCGGCTTCGACGGCCTCCCCGATGCCCAGCGTGAGCTGGGCCGGGCGGTCAATGAGCGGGCCCGTGACGGTGAGCACGGCGGTGACCGCCGTCTGATCCTGCTCAGCCTGAACGTGCCCGCCGAGGACAAGGCAGCCCTGGCCATGATCTGGGGCGGCCCCGACGCAGCGAAGGAGTTCCTGCCGTGACCAGCGAAACCCGCGACGAACTGCAGCCTGGCGTGCACGTCCACGACGCTGGCGAAGACCGCCGGGGGTACGTCACCGGCCGGCACACGTCTCGCAACGCTGCGGGCCCGATCCGGGAGATCGTTGTCGACTTCTCCGGTGTCGAGGTGTCGTTCGTCAACGAGCAGCGTGCACGGTTGACGGTGGTGCCGACATGACCGGGCGGATCGTGGGCGTCCGCGAGCGCGTTCATCAGCTGACGGAGTACACCACCGGGCTGGCCTCCCGTCTGGTGACGTCCACCGACTCCCGGGTCCTCGACGAACTCGACCGGCGCTTGTCGGACCTGGCCGGTGTTGCCCTGGCCGAGCTGGGCACGACATCCGGTGCGGAGGTCGCGGCCAGCCTCACCGAACTTGGGATCCGCGGCGACCACAGCACAACCGGTAACCCGGTCGCCGTGTACCTGGCGCGCACGTTGAGCGCGCCGGAAGCGGTCGTCAGGGGCGGGATCTCAGCGGTGTTGAGCTACACCCTGCCCAACGGTGACGGGCGGTCCGTGGAAGACATCACGGTGCCGTCCGCCCTCGAGGAGTTCTTCACCGGGTTCACCGCCGGCCGGTACCCGCAGTTGGAGATGGCGCCATGAGTGAGCCGATCATGGGCCGCGATCCGCTGGAGAAGACGATGGTCGAGTCGTTCGTCCGGGAGTATCCGCAGGAGTCCGACGAGCAGATCGCGGAGCGGATGAGCAGGGCAGCCCGCAGCCTGGGCGGGGACCTCGACGAGCTGGTGACCGCGGAGATCGTCGCACGGTGGCGGCCGGAGGTGGCGTCGTGAGCGGCTACTACTACGACATCATCGACGCGTCGAACGAGCTGGTGCGGTGGTGGCCAGGCGATCAGGCCTCCGACGAGGAGGCGACCGCGGCCCTGGACGGTGTCCACCTCGAGGTGGGCGAGCAGGTCAGGGTGCTACGCGCCGCGACAGGTGCGGTGTTCGCGATGAAGCCGTACGGCGGCGTCATGGAGGTTCCAGCGTGAGCGCCTACGACAACGACCCACGGGTGGAGCAGGATCGTGGCGTCATCGACGAGGCGTACAACGTCAGGGCCGAGGCCGGCGATCGGTACGTCTATGAGGACCGCGGCGGCTTCATGACTGGCTCATGGCAGAGCGACGACGACACGGCCGGACCGTTCGACACCGCAGACGAGGCGATCCGGTCGCTGATCGGGGATCCGCAGAGAACGTGCTGGAGCACCTGCGGCAGTGGTCCGCCTCCCACGAGGAATGGTCGGAGATGTGTGACCTGCAGTACAAGGTCACTGATCTGCCGAACGGGCCCGAACGGGCTGCAGAAGCCGGCCGGATGGCGGAACTCCTGGAGTCGTATGCGGACCGCCTCGAACGCTCCGGTCTTGTCCGGGTCGGCACCACGTTCACACCGGAGGAACTGCGGACCGAAGCCGCCGAGTATCGGGCGGGCCGAGACCCGCGCGGCGAGGCCGAGTAGGTGAGCGTGGGCGCGCTCCAAGCCGGCAAGCCGAGCGCGCCCCGCACTGTCACACCCATTGAGCGAAAGAGGCGACGCCATGAAGCTACCCCAGGCCCGTCCCCGTCGACGCGGTCAGCGACCGCCGACCCCGATCGAGATCGAAACCTTCGTTGGGCTGGTGCGCCGCGAAACCGGTGAGCAGATCGACTGCCGGACGCGGTGACCGCACGGCACGGGCGTCCCGTCTCGGCTACTTGGCCGGCGGGGCGCCTTCGTCGTTCTTGCGTTTCTTGTTGCCTCCCGGCACGCCCCGGGCGATCTGTGCGGCTCGGGTGCGGTGCTGCTTGATGGCCTTCCCGATCTCGTCCCAGCTCATGTCGTCTTTGACGTGCATGGCTTTCACCTCGGCCTGGCGCAACTCCCGAACGTGGGCGGCGAGGGCGGGGAGCCGGTTGAGGACTTCGCCGAGGGCGATGGCCCGTTCTGCCCGGGTCGGCTTGGCGAGGGCAGCGGCAATGTCGGCGGTCGGATCCACGATCTCACTGTAGTGGGCGGGCATCCTTTCGATCCGCCAGTGCGGTGGCGCACGATCAGCGCCTTGGCAGTGTGGTGGTCGCCCACTACAGTGATGGGTACCCACTACACCCACTCGTCTGGAGCGCCATGACCGCCGAGCTGAACGCGGCCTGCCGCGAACACGTCCTCGCCGTCGACGACACCACCCCACACGAAGCGGTCCTCGCCGTGCTGAGGAAGTGCGAGCAGATACGCGCCGAGTCCGCGCAGCACCCGGGCGGCGTCGGTCACTTCTTCGCCGACGAGGTCGAATCCGTCATCGCTGCCGCCCTCAACATCAAGCCCTGAAGGAGACCCCATGAACTTCGCCGACGAGGTCCGCATTAAGCACCCCCACCCGGGCGACGACCCGGTCGCCCGCCTTCGTCACGCCCTCGACGTGTATGAGGCCTCACCCGACGACCGGGTGGTCCTGGATGTGGTTGGCCTCGGCGTGTACCCCGAAGGCGCGACAACCCTGACGCTCGGGGACCTGCGCGCCCTGGCCCGCCTGATCGGAGCCTGACCGATGCTCAAGAGCGAACACACCATCGACATGGTCAAGCGTCGCCTCACCGGCAGTGGCCCGGTCCGGATCGTCGACCTGATCTGGGATGCGCACTTGCTGACCGTCGACGGGGATCTGCGATGGATCGGCAACGCCATGTACAAGCTCGACGACGCCGGCGTGCTCCGGCACGTGACATGCGACCCGGAGCACGACCACACCGATGCGTGCACCGTCGAGCTGATCGGAGCCTGACTGATGACCCGCACGCCATGTCCGCCGAACGCCTGTTCGACGAGTGCGTCGCCGTCATCACCCGCGCCGCATACGACAGCGAAGGCGCGCACGAGCAGGCCATGGAGCTGATGGCCGAGTCCCAGGACCGGCATCAGGCCGCCGGCCACGCCCGGGACTGCCGTTCCGGCGTCTACACCCTGGCGCTCGGCAAGGCCCAGGCCACCCAGCTGTTTCAGAAGTACAAGCCGGAGCGCTGCTCGTGTGGAAAGGGCGTCTGAGTATGGACTTCACCGAGTACCTCACCGACCACTGCGTTGATACCAGCCGCCTGTGGTGGAACTACGAGTTACCGAACGGGCTGACCGCCATGGTGCGTCCCTCGACCGAGGCACTCCGCTTTGACATGGAGATCGACAACCCGGATGCCGATAACGGCATGGACGAGCCAAAAGGCCTCACCACCACCGACGTCGAGGCCCGGCTGACTGACCTCGCCGCCCACCCCGCTGAGGTTGACGCGTGAGCGTCAGCGACATCACCCCCATCGCGGTGGTCGCCGCGATCCGGGCCGGCCACGACGACGTCGACAAGCTCGCCGAGAAGTTCGTCGTCCTGCACACCTCCCACACCCTGCGTTCCACCCTGAAGGAGCTGGGCGATGCGGGCCGGGTGGAGAAGGTCGAGCAGCTGCCGTCGGGTGCTTGGCGTCTTCGGGTGCTGCCATGAGTGGCCGGCCGAACGTCGACGCTGACCCGATCGCCCGCGAACGCCTGGCCCGGCAACGCCTGGCTGCCCCGCCGCTGGTGTGCCGCGAGCGGGTGCTGCAGGTCATCCAGGACAGGCTGTCGGCCGGCCAGGTCGTGACCCGGTTGACCCTGGCTGACGACTTCGACGTCTCCCCCAGTCACTTCGGGTTGCGCCGCACCATCCACGAACTTGCCGACGCCGGCCTGATCCGGTTGGTGCCGGACGAGTCCGGGATCGAGGACTACGTCATCACCACCCCGGCCAGAACCCGCAGGAGAGCAGCGTGAGCGACATCCGCACCCAGGCCGCCGACATCATCGAGCCGCACATCACCGGAACGTTCAAGCGCCGCGACCACGCCGAGAGCATCGCGTTGAGCCTCGACGATTCCGGCAAGCTCCTGGGCGGCTTCGACACCCACCTGAATATGCGGGAGCGGGTCGCCACCGACCTGGGCTGCCGCATGGACTGGCCAGTCGCCGAACGGGTCGCCGCCGAGCTCGACAAGGTCGGCCTGCTCGCCAACTCCCCCACCACCTAAAGGAGCCCCACCATGTCTGACCAGCTCACCGCCGCTGAATGCGCCGCCCTTGATGCGTGGCAAACCGTGTCCGCCGACACGACCGGAATGCTGTGCGCGGTCCGCGCCGCGCTCCGGCAGATAGAGCGATCCGAGGACGCCCGGCTCGCCGTCCACGAGCGCACCGTCGCCGAGATCGGCCGGATGGTCGCCGCGTTCGACACCCCGCACGACTCGGGTCGGGTGTCCGCGTTCGTGGGCGACCTCCGTCAGATTTTGCTCCGGCTGCGCAACCACGAGGCCTGAGCATGCCTGACCAGCCCACCAGTGCCGTGACCATCCTGGCCACTGGCCTAGACGACCTCTGCGGGCGGATCAACCAGTCCCTGCCCACTGACGGCAACTACATCAGCCACGACGCCCCTGGCATGGATGAGGCCATCGACGCGCTGGTGGCTTTCTCCGTCGAATGCTCCACCGCACTGGACCACCCCACCGTCCGCGCGGCGCTCGCCGCGGCCCGTGAAGGAGCCACATCATGACCGTGACCGACATCCGTTCCGCGACCGCCCTGCCGCAGTCGCAGGACCCGCGCGAGCTCCGTGCCGCGCTGAAGGACCCGGCGTACGCACCGTGGCACGACCAGATCCGCGAGTCCCTGGCCGCCCTCGAGGCCTGCGTCGGTGACGCCGCCCGGTTCGGGTTGGCCGCGGAGTGAGCAGCCTCCGCGACGACCTCGCCGCCTACATCCGCAAGGTCGACGAGGGCTACGAACTCAGCCCGTACCAGCTCGCCGAGCTGGTAGCCGTGTTCCTGCACGAGGAACGTGATCTGGTCAGCGGCGGGCTCGCCGACCAGATCCAGGACTTCGCGTACGAGCAGAACCGGGGGGCCGGCTACCGGCACCCGAAGCCGCTGACCTCCGATGCGCTGGCCGCCGATGTCGTGGACCGGTTCGGCCTGGACAAGGACCAGCCGTGAGCGACATTCGCACCCAGACGTTCTCTGTGTCCGTCAGCGCCACGGTCATGCCGCCGCTGACAGAGCAGGAGGTGCGCGACGCGGTTGCCGACGTGGCGTACCGCAAGGAACGCGAGCACGGCATGGGCGCCCTCAGTGTCAGCGTTGCTGAGGTGCTGACCGAGCGGGAATACCGGCTGTGACCGACGTCGACCTGACCACCGGTCAGCGGTGCCCGCTCCAGCAGCTCACGCACACCGGCCGGCGCCTGCACCGCGACTTCGACGGCGCGTTCTGCCTGGATCCGCAGCAGCCCCGCGACCTTCCCGAACCTCGGCATCCAGCCGACGTGGAGCCGCTCATCGAGGCTGGGCTGCTCGTTGTGAAGCCCACCCCGAGCGTGTGGCTCGGCCACCGCATCGTCCTCACCAGCAAGGAGATCTGACCATGGGCTATGCGTTCTACACCCTCGCCGATGGGCGAGAGGCTGGCTACGGCGTCACCGCGGTCTGCGACGAGAAGGACTGCACCGTGGAGATCGACCGTGGTCTCGCCTATCTGTGCGGAGAGACGCCGGGCGGTGACGAGTGGGGTTGTGGTGACTACTTCTGCGGACAGCACCTGACCCTACTGCTCGACGTGCCGGACGCGCCGCACACGTGCAATCGCTGCGCCGACCGCATCCTCGGCGAGGACAAGGCAAGCCAGCTATGACCGATTACTCGACCGAGCCCGTCACCGGGAAGGTGTACGGCAACAGCGGCCTCCGTGAGGTCGCGATCGACGCGTGGGTGGGTGTCGATCACACCCTCCCGGCCGACCTCTCGGACTGGCACAATCACCGGCGACTCTTGCTGGGCCCGTACGGACTGTTCCTGGCATTCGAGCAGGGCCGCAACGCCCCGCCGTGCGTGTTCGCCCTTAAGTCCAACCCGGGCGTGGACCTGGCGAACGCTGATGGGTTCCGGTTGAGGGACCTGCCCGACGACCCAGACGACGAGACGTTCCCGGCAACGCTGCGAGACCTGTACTGGCCGGTCGCCGAACTCACCGACCGGCTCGCCGCCGACACCCGCCGGTCGATTCGGGACCGCGGTGTTGAGGTGATGACGCTGCTGTTCGCCCGGATCGCCGAGCTCGGCATCGTTCGGGCCCAGGAGTTCGACGACGGCGACCTGATCGGCCTGGACCGTGACATCGCCGCAGAACTGCCGGCGGCGTGGGCAGCCCTGATCGCGGAGGAGGGCCGATGAGACCGACCGGCTACCGACGCTTCCGCTTCACATCCGGAGACACCGGCTGGGACACGGGCCTGCGGCTGTCCGTGTTCCCGCGCGAGGTGCCGCTGTACTGGCGGGTGTGGGCGACCTGCCGCCGGGAGGACATTCGCTGGGCGTTTGCGAACGGCGGTGACCAAGACCGGTTCACCGCGCTGGCACTGGAGCACGCCGCCGCCCGCAGGCAGGGCCGCCAGCCGGATCCCGAGGTCGACGCGGTGAAGACCGGCCCATGGTGGGCCCGAGCCCGGTGGGTGGGCCGCTGCCTCACGGCGGCCGCCGCCACGTCAACGGTCATGCTCGGCCTCGCCGTCATCGCGCTCGCCGCCCTGGAGCGCGTCGGCGTGGTCCAGGTGCAGGTGAGCTGGCGGTGAACCGGGCCTGGTGCATGTTCGCTGGCCAGCCGAACAGGGTGGAAGGCCGGTCGAGGCGAAATCGTACGCATGTCCTGCCGCGCCGTTGACGAGGTCGAACGTTGAGCGTCCGTACGCTGGATCCCATGACCGCACCTGTACTTGACCCTGCCACGGGTCAGCGAATCGACGATGACCAGGACGCTCCGCTACTCACTCGTCATGAGGCTGCTGTCATCACCGTGCCATGCCCGCGCTGCAGAAAGCCGGTGAGCTTCGCCCCGATGGACGTGGGCGGCATGGAGTCGCCGGGTGGCCGGCGCTACCGTCCTGGCAGGCAAAAGTTTAGTTGCCGCTGTTACACCCCCGAGGGGGATTGACCCGAGAACGAAGAAGGCCCGCCACCATCCGGTGTGCGGGCCTTCTGCTTGTCCCTGGTGGCTTACTCGCAGGCCACGCCGTCACCGTCACGATCCAGCTTGCGTGAGTACCCGGGGTCCCCCGCGTAGATCGGGTCCGCGCCGGCGGCACGCACAGCCGTGCAGTTCGCGTAGTAAACGGCGGCTGGCTCCGTGGTGGCACGCTTCGTCGGCTTCTTCGTCACCGGCTTCTTCGTGGTGGGCCGCGGCCTCGGCCGGGTCGTGGTCCCCTTCGGCTTCGGGGTGACCCTCACTGTCGGCGTCACCGTGGTCCGCGCCGGCGTGGGCGAGGTTGTCGGCGTCGCGCTGGGCGAGGTGGTCTCGACCGGGGCGGGACTCGTGGTCACCGCGGGGACCTCTGCCTGGGCCGGCGTACTGCTGATCGGTGCGGCCAGTTGCGGGGCGGCAGCGTTCTTCGTCGCAGGGTCGTCAGCGGTCATGTTCACGATCGTCACCCCACCGCAGCAGAGCAGCACCGCGAGCACGGACACCCCGGCGATTAGCGGCCACGCCTTCATCTTGGCCCGCCGAGGGGGCGGCGGAGGGGCGGGGTAATTCCACTGCGGCGGTGGGGTGGTCATCGGACCACTGTGGTCGATGCGTCACAACCAGTCGATCATCCGACCGGACATCCAGTTCAGGATGATCGTCGCGTGATTCCGCGTCACAGCGGGCAGCCCCGGGCGTAGCATCCGCGGCCATGACCGCATTCCTCACCGGGCTCGCGCTCTTCATCAGCATCATCGCGGCCCTTGCAGCGATCTCGTCCGCGCATTCCGGTAAGCGAAGCGCCGCGGCATCAGAGAAGTCAGAAACGCACGCTGGCAACTCTGCCGTCTCTGCAAAAGAGTCGGTTGCGGAGGCTCGCAGATCAGCTGATGCAACCGAGCGCGGTGCTGCTGCATCCGAACAGTCAGTCGAGCAGTCCGCGCGCAGCGCGAAGGCCGCCGAGGAGTCCTCCGAGCATGCTGAGGTTTCGGCGAAGGCCGCCCGCGACTCGGCGGAGGCAGCGCAGCGGCTGACTCGGGCTGAGGTTGAGCGCGACCATCGTGATCTGCACCCGAGGGATCTCAACGCCCGATTCTTCTACGAACGCACTACGGTCGGCGACCGGCTTGTACTGTTCTTCACCTTTACGCCGCTCCGGACTTATCGCTGCAAAGGTCAAACTGTCAGCGGCACCTCGTCGAGCCCGCTCGGCCTCCCCCTCGTCGCCGAGGCAGGCAAGCGAGTGAAGGTGCAGGTGGCCGACATGACGAATCGGGACAAGCCAGCTTACGAGATGCTTGAGATGCAGTTCTGGCCGCCGCTGGACGTTGACAAGGGCGGGGACTGGGAATGCCCCTGCGACCGCAACGCTGATCCTGAAAAGGGAGCGCATTGGGATTGGAACGTGGAGATCGAGCCGCCGGACAAGCCTGTCGATCCTTGGATTGCTATGGTCTAGTACTTCAGCGGGAGATTTTTAGGGCTCGGTGAGGGCTTGCCGGGCGTAGTGACTGGTCATGGCTTGGTCCTGGTGTCGCCGCCGGTAGATGGACCAGGCGATGACGTCGGCGACACGTCGTGCCGGGTCGCCGCCCACGCATTCCTCGCCGCAGCGACCATGGCCAGCAGCGAAGTGCCGGTCGGCCTGATCGCGATCACGGTCAACAAACTCCGTCGGCTGTTCCAGGCCTTGATCATCGATCCTGCACGACATGTCGCCGACCCCGTCGTCCGGTCAATCTTCCGACGCCGCCATCAAGCCACGGCCGAGAACAGCCACTATGCCTCGCAGGCTCTCACGGAGCCCTAAAACGGATCTCCTGCTGGAGTACTTGCCCGGCCACTTCGGTGTGTCGGGCTTTGTGCTGCCCTGTCCGTCGCCTCGGCGACAATGACTCGATCCTGTCGTACCGTCGTCGTACGCTCCGCCGTTATGCACTCTCTACTCCATGCCGCTGAGACATCCAGCGCACCAAGCGAGGCCGACTGGCTAGCCGTCGTCGTGGCCGCCATTGCCGTCATAGTCGCTGCCGTGGCCGGCTTCTACGCCAAGCGGTCCGCTGATGCAGCAGACAAGAACGTCACCGCCGCCGAGCGTTCCGCGAGCGCCGCCGAAGTATCTGCCGCCATCGCCAAAGATTCCGTTTCCATAGCCAAGGACTCTGCGTACGCGTCGAGCGTGTCAGCGAATGCCGCCGCGGACCTGCTCCGAGTCGAACTCGACCGGCTGCACAACGAGTATGAGCCGAAAAAGAACGGCGAGTGGCTGTTCGTGCCGCACAATCGGCACCCGGATCACAGGTGGTTGCAGTTCCGATTCAAGCTGGATCGTGAGTACCTGGTGCTGGCGACGGCGTCAGCGACCAACGACACGGTCACGACCGTGTGTTCGGTGACGCCACCGGGGCAGCCTGATGATTGGTGGCTGGTGTGGGTGGAGGACTGGTCATCGGACCGGGATCACAGTGCGTGGCGGGAGCTGACGTTGCGTTTCTGGCCGCCGCAGGCCCGCGTGGGCCGGGCAAGGCCGTGGAACTGCGTGTGTGGCCGGCAGCTTGATCCGGGCGAAGGTGACACAGCCGCGCATTGGGACTTTGAAGTGGATGTGAAGCCGCCTGAAAGCTATGACCTCATGGCGTCGCTGGGGTGAGAGGGAACGCAGACGCGATCGCGCAACTGACGCGTTCTGGCTGGGTGTCGCGTTAACGGTCCGAGGCTCTGACCGGTGCCGTCCATACGCGGTCTGGCCGGGCTGAGCGAGAACAGATCTCAACCCCCGCAGTCGCAGTCGCAGTCGCAGTCGCAGCTGATGATCGCGAGACCCCTCATGAGCGTCTATGGTCAGCGTTGTCCGGAAACAGGGAAGCCCGCCTGCCTGCGCAGTGCGGGCTTCTCTGCGTTCCCCGGAAGGTCGCGTTCGAGTCCAATCAGACGGCCCCGACCGTGGCATCGCTAGCAGCGGCCCACCGAGACTTGGTTACTGACCTGCGTCGCGATCACAAATCCCCATCCATACGCCGACTCAATTCGGAACCAGCGATTGGTGCCCTTCCACCACTGATTGTCGATCCAGCATTTCATTGTAAGTGAAGCGCCATTCGGGATCTCATACTTGTGATTGTTGGTGCTCGGCTCATTCCACAGTGAGCATGTGCTGCTGTTGCATTTGGGGCCAGCGGCTGACGCTGGCGCGGCCATGATGGTGGTTCCTGCACCGACGGCCAGAGTTACGGCTGCGACCGCGGCAATGATTGTGATCTTCAAAGGGTTTCCTTGGGCCAGGGCGATACGTCGCCGCACCGCTTTACCAAAACGGATAAAACGTATCACCGGACGAGGCCTGGTCCGGCTGGAACGCAACTATCGGCGCGCCAGCATGAACCGCAAGGCCTGCGCCCCTGCGGTTCCCTGGCGTGCGGCTCCGCACCGGCCAGGATGGCGAGCTCGTCGCCGTCGAGCCAACCGCGGCGCAGCAACGCGGCAGCGACCCGCTCGATTGCGTTCCAGCATTCGGCCACCAGCCGGTCGTCGATGCTGAGGGACTCACAGAGCGACACCCCACCGCCCGCCTGCCACAAGTCGGCGGCGTCTCCCCTACCGCCCGCTACCGCCCCGAACAGCCACTGATCATCGTCGTAGTCCCCATGCATCAACCACGCCCGGACGGCAGCCTCCCCCGCGCGCATGATGGCGAAGTGGTCAACGGAATGGATGGCCGTAACTTCCAGATTCGCTCCGTAGTGAGCGGTCGACGTCGCGTTGCCGGATCCCTTCATGGAGGCAAAAGCGTCCGTGGCGCCGAGAGCAACAGCAACGACGTCGTGTCCCGCTTCGTGAATGGCGCCGGCCTCGGACTGGCACAGACCGGGCAGGGCTTGCGGCTTCGCCGACCGGGTACGGATCGCACAGCCGCGCGCATTCGGGGCAGGTACCGTCGGGTGGCAGGTAGTTCTCAGGCCAGATGCGGGCACCCAGGATGAGCTGCTGGTGCCGGTCGCACACGACGTCGATGAGGCGCAGCATCAGGACGTCACCCCGGCCATGACGTCGCACTCAACGACACCGTCCTGCTCGGCCATGCCGTAGTCGATGAGCTGGGACACGTGCACGTTCAGGTCGCGCCGGCAGCGCCCGCACTCGTCGACACCGGCCGGGTTGGCGGTGAAGTCGACCTCGATCACACGAAAGTGGGACGGGTAGGTGGTCTTTCGAGTGCCGTTCTGCACGTACAGGTTCACGGTGGGAGGTCCCTTTCACTTGAGGGGGCGGGCCGCCGCCTGGACGCGGGGGAATCAACAGGCGGCGGCCCGGGAGGAAAGCTCAGTCGGGCAGGTTCTTCAGGGCCACGCCGCCGTTGATGCACACCTGGGCAGCGCAGAAGTAGTCGTGGATCTCGCCCGGGGTCAGCTCCGGGAACGCCTCACGCAGCCCGTCGGAGATCCGCCCCAGGGCGTCGTTCTCCAGCAGCTGCACGGCGACCAGCAACCGTTCGTAGTTCAGGTGCCATTTGCGGCCCTCGGAGTAGACCCGGACGGCGGCGAAGTGGCGGTGGGCGCCGGCGGTCATCGGGGGTCTCCTTCGAGGGTGCCGAAGCAGTGCAGCCGCATGTCCTCCACGACCAGCACCTCAGCGTCCGGGTCGTGCGGCCATCCACGGTTGACCACACCTAGTACTGCAACGGCAGTCAGCAGGCGAGACGTCTTCATGATCGGCTCGTTGGGCATGGTGTGACGGATGTCGATGTTGCGCAGTGGTCGGCGGAGCTGGACCGGTTGCATGCCCGTTTCGCGGGCCGTTTTACCAGGTCTGAGCCACGTCGGCGGGCCCGGCAGTACCTGTCCGGGCTGGTCGCGGGCTTGGACCGGACCAATGGCTGGACCCTGGCCGAGCAAGCCGGTGACCTGACGCCCGACGGGATGCAACGGTTGTTGCGGTGGGCGGACTGGGACGTCGACGCCGTGCGAGACGACGTCCGCGATTACGTGATCGAGCACCTCGGCGACCTGACCGGGGTGCTGATCATCGATGACACCGGATTCCTGAAGAAGGGCGTCAAGTCCGCCGGCGTGGCCCGGCAGTACTCCGGCACCGCCGGCCGGATCGAGAACTGCCAGGTCGCGGTGTTCATGGCCTACCGCTCGGACAAGGGTCACGCGTTGATCGATCGGCAGCTCTATCTGCCGCAGGCCTGGACCGATGATCGTGAACGGTGCCGAGCTGCCGGTGTCCCGGACGAGGTGGAGTTCGAAACGAAGGTGCAGATGGCTCGCACCATGCTGGCCGGAGCATTCGCCGCCGGCATTGCGGCCAGCTGGGTCACGATGGACGAGGCCTATGGCCAATCGAAATCACTACGAGTCTGGATGGAGGAACACGACCAGCCGCACGTAGTCGCGACCCGCCGCAACGATGACGTGGTCACCACCCGCATGGGTCACGCCCGGGTCGACAAGCTGATCGCGTCCCTACCCGGCCGGGCCTGGTCCAGGATTTCCACCGGTGCGGGCGCTCACGGGCCTCGCGAATACCTGTGGGCCCGGGTCCCGATCCGGGTGTTCTGGCGGCCCGCACGCGGCCATTGGCTGCTTGCCCGGCGCAACATCACCACGGGTGAGCTGGCCTACTACGTCTGTTACGGGCCCCGGAAAACCCGGTTGATGGACCTGGCCCGGGTCGCGGGCAGCCGGTGGGCGGTCGAGGAATGCTTCCAGCAGGCCAAGAACCAAGCCGGCCTGGACGAGTACCAGGTTCGTGACTGGAGGGCCTGGTATGCCCACATCACCTTGTCCATGGCCGCCCACGCCTGGCTCGTCGTCGCGAGAACCCTTGCGTTAAAGGGGGAACCGGCACCGGCGACGACATGATGATCGGCTACACAGTACCCGAGATCCGTCGGCTGCTCGCCGCACTGTTCGTCCGCTGCCAACAGCCCAAACAGCATGTCTGGTGGTGGTCACGCTGGCGCCGCAGACGCCAGTACCAAGCCCGCCTCAGCCACTACAAACGCCGAGGCTACCCACTCCGATGAGTGCCGTTGCAGTACTAGGAGCGGCGTCCAGCCGGTGAACCACACCGTCGGCAGCCCGGTGCCGTCGATCACGCGGGTGCCGTGGTGCACGACGTCGACCTCGAGGCCGCGGGTGTAGTCGTCGACGGCGGTCTTGATGATCAGGCCGGTGCGGACCATCCGGGCTGGAGTGTGGAACGGGAGCATCACGCCGCCGCCTGCCCGGCCGGGTCCCGGAGCTCGACCGGCAGCCGTAACCCGACCAGGCGGTGCTTCACCGCCGGGTGCATCAGCAGTTCGCCGCCGATCCGGTCGTGCATGGACCTCAGGGTCTGCGGGCTGACACCGGTGCCGGGCCCGCAGTAGACGACCCCGTCACGCTGCAACCGGGCGGCCCGCTTCTGCACGGCGTTGAGGGACTTGCGGAAAATCTGGGTCCTGGTCACCCGGACCGGGCGGGACACGGCACTGACCGCGTCAACGGTGGCCCAGGCGGCGGCTGTACGGGCGGCCCGGCGTGCCTCGTTCCAGCCGTCCGTGTTCCGACCGGCCTGCACGGTGGCGACGGTCGCGTTGTGTGCGGTGTCGTCGGCGGCCTGCCAGGTGTCCTGGTCGGTGCGGAGCCGGGCGGCAATAGCGTCCCCGTCCACCTCGTCGTACTCGGTCTGGATGGCGGCGTCCGCGGCGTCCTGCGCGGCGGCCTTGGCCTTGAGGAACCGCTCGACGTCCGCGACCATCCCCCCACCGGTCTTGCGGTCCTGGATCAGCTGGTCGAGGGCGGCGCCGCCCTCCCGGTTCTCCGCGGCACGGCGGAGGCTGGCGGTGAGCTGGTGAGCCACCGTGCGCGCCTCGCGCTCGTTGCCGAACTGCTCGGCCCACTCCTCGTGGGTGCCGGTGAGGATCTGCATGGTGACGCCCCCGTCGATGGTGGGGATGAGACGGATCCGGTGGTGGCCGGCGTCGGCTTCGAGCGGGGATCCGTCGGCGGGGAAGGGCTTCGTGGAAGACTGCATCTGGCTCGACTCCTGTTGGCTCAGGTGTGGGGCAAGGGCTCCGACTGGTGGGTGAGATCACCGGTCGGGGCCCGTCTTGCTATGCCATCACCCTAGCCAAGTTGGCATGGTCCGTCAATTACAAATGGCATGGTTGTCGACAAGAGAAAAGCCCCCACCTCGCGGCAGGGGCTCAGAAGGTGCGAATCAACCCTGAGAGACACCCGAATCGGTGCGCGGCAACATGCCGGCAGCCCGCGCCCTGCGCACCAAATTCGCGGCGGCAGCAGGCGAGGCGTTCATCTTCTCCCCGACCTCTTTCGTCGGCGGCCGGCCCGCACGCCACGCCTCCTGGTAGATCGCGGCGGCACGACGCAGCCGCTTCACAGTGGCTGGCCGCATGCCCGCCACAATCTCTTCCGGTGCGGCCTTGGCCTGCGGAATTCGGTCCAATGATTCACGGTCTTCCAGCATGATCCCGGCCAGCTTGAGGTCGCGCATCACCGTGGTCGTGACCGGCGGCGACTTGTCGTCCAGCGGGTCCAGATGCACACCTGCGACGTGGGGTCGGCCGTCACGGCGAGACCACCTGAGAGTCAGCTGGTAAGGACCCTCATCCGGGTCGGGCCATCGGCGGCTGGTTTCTTCCACGCGCGCACGGTAGGGGTCACCTGACTAGCGAGGCAAGCACCGGCAAGATCTTTCTCCGTGTTGATTAAGCACTGTCAGGCCAGATGCACTTGCGGTAACCATGCCAACTTGTCATGCTTGACTCATGACCGAAGAACAGCGGGACATGCTGCTCGTCGCCGCGGTCCGCTACTGCCGGGGAGGACTCGGCAAGCGCATCCGACAGGGAGCCCGCATGTCGCAACAGGAGATGGCTCGGCGAGTGGGCGTGGACACGTCCGCACTCTGGCGCTGGGAGCACGGCAAGCGCCGACCCCGCGACGACGCCGCCGTGAAGTGGGCGCAGGAGCTGATGTGGCTGGAGCTTGCCAGTGCCGCCACCAGCACAGCAGCCTAACACAGAACGAGCCGGGCCATCGGGTCAGGGCCTCGCCATCGCGGAGGAGCTGGACCACAGGCATGGCCAAGGCCTGTACCCGGCAGGACAGATCCGTTCCCCCGCCGATCGGGTCGTTGCCGACGGCCAAGCCTTCTACGACCGCTACCAACGTCTCAAGCTCGAAGGAGAAGCGTCATGACCAGCCCGACCTCCGACCCCGCCAACTACTATCCCTGCGGCTGCCTGCGCAACAGCGCGAACGCTCACCGCGGCAACGGCGCCGAGGACGGCCCGTGTCCGGACTTCGAGACCGTGCCGCTGGTGCCCGGTGCGGCCCGGCTGAGCGAGTTCACCTGGAAGCGCAGGCCCGGCCGGTGACCCGCACCGGCCGTACCCTGTGGACCGCGGTGATCTGCGACGAGAACCGCAAGCGGGCGTTCTTCGCCTACGACGACGCTGCCGGGTACGCGACGTTCGCCGACAGCTGCTTCGTCGTGTCGATCATCCGGGACAGCGCCCTGCCGCGCAGTGTCGACGGCCGACTCATTCCGGAGAGCGGGTGGGCGGCAGTCGATGAGGTCCACACCGTGGAATCCCCGCTGATCGATGACACATCCGACGAGCTGGGTCTGGCGGTCGTGTTCCGCCGCGCTCAGATCATGGCTGCCGCACTGAACGTGGCCGAGACCGGGGACGTCTCGTGAGCGACGTCGACGACCGGTACGCGAACGACCGCTGCCCCGACTGCCGCCGGCCCCGAGCCACCCCAGCCGAGTGGGAAGCTTTCCGCGGCAACGACTGCAACGACCCGCACTGCGCGTGGGGTGGGGACTGCTGCTGGTACGAGGTGCCCTGCTGCATCCCCGACGCCAACGTGCTCAACCTGGTGGTTCGTGCCCGGAAGATTCGTGGGCGCCGGTCATGGGCGGACGTCCCGCACCTGCACGCGGTCACGGCATGACCGACGAGCAGCTTGCCCGCCAGCTCGCCGAGCGCATCAACGCCGGGCTGCACGGCACCGTGGACCCGGAAACCGGCTGGGTGTCGGCCCGGCTGTCCGAGCTGATCGCCGCAGCGCGGGCGACGATCGATGACCAGACCCGCACTGAGGAGGCACCCATGTCCCTGATCGACTCCGACGACGACGGTGAAGCCCGTTACGAGCTGGAAGCCCGCGACGAGCAGACCGCGCAAGACGTCGCCGAGCAGCGCATGTCCGACCGTGAGCACGACGCCCAGGAAGACATGCGCGTCAACGGCGGCATGGACCCGGACGAGCCGAGCACGTGGTGACCGCCACCTACCAGCGCCGGCCAGTCAAGGTCCAGGCCGTGCAGTGGCGCGGAGACAACGCTGCCGAACTGACCGCCCTGCTCGGCTCGGACTTCGACGTCCTGGACGCCGCCGACCGGGCCAACTGCGACGACCCCGAGGCCACATCCGAGGTGATCGAGATGCCGGACGCCCGGTGGCGGCTGATGTACATCGGAGACTGGGCGGTCAAAGACGGCGACGCTCAGTATCGGGTGTCGGCGTACGAGTTCGAGAACGAATGGGAGCCCACCCGATGACCGCCAGCACGCCCGCCCCGGAGGCATTCGCCTTCGCCGCAGCCCTGCGCTCCCCGGTCGTCCGCGCGCAGCTCGCCGAACTCGGGTTCAACGGCGAGGCAGGCGACGTGGTTGTGCCGGTGCGTGATGGTGAAGGCTTCACCGAGGCATCCGCCCGAGTGGGCGACGACTGCCGCCGCGCGCTGCTGGTGGCGGTGGACGACGCACTGCCATCCGGCTGGTCGATGGACTGGGCCAGCATTGACCCGCACAAGGAGGCACCGTGAGCAACCTCGACTACGTCAGCATTGTCGCCCCGATCGACATCCGGGTGTGCGGCGTGGACCTGACCGTCCTCACGCTCATTCGTGCCCTGGCCACCAGCAATCCCGAGCGCGACCCGGACGATGTGATCGCCTGCGGGGACATCACGCTGGACAAGCTGTGCCGTGCCGGCCGGACGCCGAAGGCGCACGTGTTCGCCGCGGTGGCCCGGCTTGAGGAATTCGGCCTGATCCCGGAGTCCCGGATCCGATGACCAAGCCACCCGAATTGTTCCAGGTCAGCGAGTCGCAGGTGCATCCGGACGAGCGCTGCGAAGGCAGGACCGTGGTCTTCTCCCCGCACGCCACGGAACACTGGTGGGTCGACTGCGTGCTGCACCACGAGCACGACCCACAGATCGAGCCGCACGCCGACGGCGACGGGGCGTTCTGGGGCGACAACGGGGAGGTCGAGTACCGATGACCACGATCGAGATGCCACCGACCACCTACCGGCCCTGCGCTGGCTGCAGCGCTCCGGCCGTGTCACCGTTTCCTGCGACCTGGTTCCTCGACCTGGTCAAGGAAGGGCCGCCGCAAGGCTCGGTCGGCGCGTTCGTCACCCCGCACCGACCCGACTGCACCTTGCCCGTGCCGGAACCGATCCCGGGGATCGCGACCCGGATCCCCGGGAAGTACGTCACCGGCCTGAGCATCAGCTTCACCGGGGTGCCGCTGTCGTGACGGCCTGCCGCGACATGCACAACGAGCGCTGCGAGGCCCCATCCGAGCTGTGCTGCAACCGGTGCGAAGAGGTTGCGCACACCGGCCTGTTCCCGCACGCCGACGGATCAGCGTGCGTACTCCAGGGTCTGACCGCTGGCCCAGACCTGGCCCTGCTGCGTGACATCCAGTACGGCACGTTCTGGCAGACGATGGACGGCCAGTGGCGGCACAACACCCGCCAGGCCAACCTCACCGACAACGAGAGGGCAGGGCTCAAGCGTTGGGCTACGTGCGAGCCCGGCAAGGGCGCGCACCTCAGCAACGAGGGCTACGACCTGCTGTTCCCAATAGAGACGACATGATCAACCCCACCGCCAGCAACCTCGGCCGCGCCCTGAGCGGAGCGAGCAAGGCCACCGGGAAGTGGCGCGACATCATGGTCTCGTCGTCGGCGCCCGCAGCCCTGCCGCTGTAAAACTGCCGGTCAAGAACGCTTCCTGTGCTATGGAGCGGTTCACTACGGTCGATGTATGACCGATGAGCTGCAAGACCTTCAGGAAAACGCGGGGCGGATCGGTGAGGCGTTCACCCACCACGACGCGAAGGCTCTGGCTGGCCTCACCCCAGAGGAACGTGCCATCCAGACCGAGATGCGTTGGCGGCTTCACCAGTACGTATCAGGCATCTGGGACGCACCCAACGAAGGTCCTGACGGCCGGCACGCGGTCGACGTCGGAGGCTACGGGGGTGTCGGCGCCCTTCTGGACCTACTGATGTTGCTGTGGGCGAACGCGAAGGAAGCCCAGTACAAAGCTGGCGAGGACCCGGATGCGGACATCGTGGAGATCACCGTCGAGCACGACGAGTAACAGGCCGTCATTCGCATTCTGGGTCGTCGTCCCGGACTGCGGCGACGTCGTCGAGGAAGTCTCGTAGCCCGGGCGGCCAGTGCGCCGGCGCGGCCGGGGCGAACACAATCAGGCCTGCCTCGGCGAGGATCCGCGCGACGGCTCGTGGGATCGGCTCGGTGCAGCGCTGCTCGAGTAGCAGCGACCGCTTGTCGTCGTTGAGTTCGTTCCAGGCGTCGAGGAAATCCACAAGATCACGGTAGGGCGGCCGTCGCCATGTGATCAGTGCATTGCGGAACCCCGCACACCGTCGTTGGTCAAGGTGTCTGCCCGACCGACGAGGATACCCATGATCTTCCGTGAATACCTGCTGCCCCACCTCGACATTCGTGGCTCCGGCCGCAGCACACCCCGCCTCATGGTCGCCAAACGCAAAGCCCCCATGCACATGGTCTGGGAACTGCGGTTCGTCGAGGACGGCGGCCGGGTCGTGCTCGCCCCGAACGACCAGGTGTGGCTCACCCACGAAGACGCCATAGACGTGGTCCGGGCGCTCGAGGAGGAACAGCCCGCCACCCTGCAGGACGCGGCGTGGATCCTCGACGACCTCGGCTACCGGGCGGGCACCTACACAGGCAGGTGATCGCGTACGCCGTAGGTGGTCGTACCAACAGCCGCCGGCGGCGCCGACCGGGCAGGGCACGCCGATGACCGGCCTAACTACGGCGCGGCACCACTATCACTGAAACGCCCATAACGGGACACTCGTGGCGTGGCCGGGTGTTGGCTGAGCCGGGCCGCGCCATCAGTCTCACAGCCCGCACCAGTTGGAGCACACCCATGATCGAGCCCATACACCCTCAGCCGGACCCCCAGCAGCAGCCGCTGATCCGGACTACGCCCGCATGCAGGAGCCGCAAGCCGCTCTGGATCGCCCTCGCCGCCACCGTAGGCGTCCTCACCGTCGTCGGCGCTACCGTCGGCGTGACCCTGGCCGCCACGTCAGACCCGCCGGCAACCCCGGCAGCACAGCCCCTCAGTGCCTGGGACCGCGAACAGCAAGCCGCTGCCCAACCTAATGTCGCCACGGACGAAGGCACGGTAGTTGTTGACGAACCCACCTCCGGGCCCACTCTCAACCCGGCGCTTGTCGAACTGACCTACAAGGTCACCGACAAGCAGTGCTTCGGGTCCGCCGGCTGCAACGTCTCTATCAAGCTGCAGCTCGGCTACGGCGGCCCGGACCTGGCATCCGACGAAACGTGGGAGGTCACTTACCAGGTGAAGGGCGACGACGACGGTCCCATCATCGGCACGTTCGAAGTCACCGGGCAGGAGTACACGGTCCCAACGGAGTCCCTGTCGACAGCGAGCAAGAACACCAAGATCTCAGTGGAGGTCACCGACGTGGATAAGCAGGGGATCTAGCGACTCCCGCACCGAAGGCGTCGGCTCAATCGAGTCCGGCGCCTTCGTCATGCCTGGGCCGCGGTCAGGCGTCGTCGCCGTCGAGCAGGTGCGGCCGGTTTGCCTGGATCCACGCCTCGACGTCGGTGGAGCGCCACACCTTGCCCATGGCGAGTTCCCGCCACGGCTCCGGGAAGTCGCGGCGGCCGATCAGGATGTACGCCCGCTGCCGGGACACTCCGAGACGGATCCGGATCTCGTCCGGGCCCATCGGCTCGAGCTCTGCCACACCCAGAAGGTAGACAGATCGTGATCTTGTCGTGGCGCAAACCCAACACTGAGTAGCCAACATGGGGTTTACGTGACGTAACCTGCATGGCATGAAATCGCCGGGACCAGCCATCGGCGACGGCACCTCCACCGCGGAGGCCCGCCCGTGACCGCCGACATCGAGCACACCCCCACCCTCCCGTCATGGCTCTGCCGCAACTGCGCCGGCCAATGGCCGTGCCGGACGGCGAAACTGCAGCTGCTGGCGACGTTGACCCCGACGCAGCTGACCCTCCACGGGTGGAGCTACCTCGAGGACGCAGCCCAGGACCTACCCGCACTGAACCTCGCCGCCGCGCTCGCACGGTTCGTCACCTGGCCCGAGCACGCTGACGACCTTCAGCCCGGCCCGGAATGACCGCCCCGTCACCCGCGTGTCCCGCCCGCGACCCACGGAACCCGCACGGCACCTGCTCCGGACCTGGCGGGCACGACGGCCGGCACATCACTGTTCTGGGATCCTGGAAGCAGGACCGGGCGTCCTGCACGGACCGGTGGCACATCATCGGCATGTCGACTGCCCTGCGACCAGGTGGACCGCTGCCATGGTGTCCGGGCTGCAGTCAGCTGGCGCCGGCCAGCCAGACGAGCGGCAAGGGTCAGACCGACGGTTCGTAGTCCTTGCGCCGGGGGATCTTCACACCCGGTCGCTTGAGGAACGCCCTCACCAGCTGCCGCACCAGCTCCGAACGCTGCTTGTCCCCGACGACCGCGCCGAGCTCTTTCCAGTCCTCATCGTCGAGCCCGATCGGGCGACGCTTACGTACGTGACGGTCTGCGGGCTGATCAGGCATGCGCCGATTATCACCTGTGGACGTCCACTCTTGCCGCATCTGGCATCCCACCTCCGGGTTTCGCATCGACCAATCATGCTTGCCAATTGATAGAATGTGGACGTCCACACAGGCACGATCTTGGCAGCTAGGAGTTGACATGGAATACCTCAATCCTCACACCCACAACCTCGACGGGCACGCCAAGACCATCGGCGACATGACCGCCGAGATCCGGGCCAACAACGTCGAGAAGGGCTGGCGCTCGGCCGAAGGCGGGCCCGGCGACAACACCTGGGGCGACTACCTCGCACTGCTGCACTCCGAGATCTCCGAGGCGCTGGAGGCATACCGGGACTGGAAACTCGACGACGCCACTGGCCGCAACACCGCCAAGCCGGACAAGCCCGAGGGCGTCGGCTCCGAACTGGCAGACGTGCTGATTCGCCTGCTCGACATGTGCGACGTGTTCGGCCTGACGCCGATCGACATGGACATGGAGCTGGCAGACGTGGCGCCAATTCCCCTCACCCCGGGGTCGTTCGGCGACCACATGGCACTGCTGCACTTCCACGCAGCTCAGATCGTGCTGACCTGGCGAACTGTGGACCAGCTGCTGTCCACCTTCCTTCGGGCGCTGGTCACCGTGGCTGAGGTGTACGGCATCGACCTGACCGCCGAGTACGAGCGGAAGATCGCCTACAACCGGACCCGGTCGTTCCAGCACGGCGGCCGGACGCTGACAGGGACGGGTGCCTGATGATCCGCGCCGCCCGTCTGGCCGTGTCCCGGCCCATGTACGCGTTCAAGCCCGACACATGGCGTGAGCGGTACGTCGGCTCGTTCGAGGTCGACGCCGTCTGGTTCAAGCGCAAGGACGGCATCCTGTCCGCCGTCATAGGCACCTACCACCCGATGGTCCTGGGCTGGCACAACGAGCCCACCGACGGCACCTACGAGTCCTGGATCGCCGCCGCGGACGACAACCGGTACGGCGGTTCCTGGGCCGCGAAGTGGAACGGTGACGGCCTGCTGTGCTTCGACACCCCCGTGGCGCCGGACACCGTGCACGAGCACATCGACTTTCTCAACCCGATGCTGAAGAACTTCCCCGACGTCCCGACCGGATACGACGGCTGGTGGACGTTCCCGAGGGGAACCTGATGGATCTGCGCCACCTCGCCGTGATCCTCGACGCCGGCGCGAAAGCCGCCGAGGACATGGAAGACGCCGGCCTGTCGCACGCCCTCAACCACATGTGCGAGGTCGTCACGGTCTACGCGTTGCAGCCCGACGGCGGCATCCCGCTGCCGCTCGACGACACCTTCGCGGTCATCGCCGCTCGCTTCGAATAGGACCCCAGCCACATGACCCCCACCGTCGCAGGCACCGACGCACTCGCCAACCTCGCCCACCACGGTCAGGTCGACAAGGCCGGCCACCCGTACATCGACCACCCGCGCACTGTCGCCCGGATCCTCCGCGACCAGGGCTACAGCGACAACGTCATCATGGCCGGACTCCTCCACGACGTCGTCGAGGACAGCACCCTCACCCTCAACGACCTCCGCGAACTCGGCTACCCGGAGAGCACCGTCCGAGCCGTCGACTCAGTGACCCGCCGTGCCGGGGAGGACTACATGGACCTGGTTCGACGCGCCGCCGCCGACCCCGTCGGACGGCTCGTCAAGTTGGCGGACAACGAGACGAACAGCGACCCCGCACGGCTGGCACTGCTCACCCCTGACGAGCAGGCGCGACTCACGCAGAAGTACGCGAAAGCCCGGGCCGTCCTGCTGGGCGAGACGTCGTGAGCGACGGCGTGCACCTGGTCCCGCTGCTCGACGCCGCGATGCACGGTGACCGGCAGGCCCTCGACCGCGAACTCGACCAGCTCGCCGACGAACACGTCGCCCACCTGGCCGACGTCGGCACCCTGCTCAACCTGGCCGCCGGCCTGAAGCTCGCTGAGCGGACCGCGAACGGCACCCGCACCGACCACCGGAAGGGCAAACCATGACCAGCACCGCAACCGCCCGCCACGTCCTGGACCTGCCGCTGCCCGCCAACGACGCCGGCGCGGCCACCGTACGGGACTACCTGATCGCCCTGCTCGCCGAGCTGTGGAACGAGGAAGCCGGGTTCTCCAGCAAGGCACCGTTCGGGAACAGCGGCTGGCAATACGACCTGTACCCGCCCCTGGTCCTCGACGGCCTGGTCGCCGGCCGCTTCGACGAGGACGGTGAGCTCGAGGACGACTTCGAACCCGCGAGCGCCGACGTGCTGATCCTCGCCGCGATGGCCGAGCTCGGCTGGGTGCCGTCATGAGTCTGCACGAGGTCTACACCGACGGCCGGACGATCCGGGAGTGGTTCGTGGTCGACAAGCGCGACGCCGTGCACAGGGTCGACTCGGAGGCCGAGGGCCACGCGGTACTGGCGGAGAGCGGCAACGCTGTGGGCGTGTACTTCCGCGACGTCGTCACCGGCCCGCTGGTCGAGGTGGCGGCACGATGACGTGGGTTGACGAACGCGCTCCGGCCGTCGGCACCCGGATCCGGGCCCGCCCGATCGGTCAGGAGGAGTACGGCGACCTCGTCTTCGAAGTCCTCGACGTCGAGGATCCGGTGCCCGCCGAACGGCTCGCTGAGGGCATGCCGTGGAAGACCTGGTGGCCAGTGAAGACCCGCTGCACCGCGCCGTGCCCGAACGACTGCTGCCAGAAGACGGCACCGGCATCAGCTGGTTACTGCTCGCCGCGGACTCCTTCATCGAGACCGGCACCTGAACGTGGAGGGCCCGCGCGCGTTGGTCATCGAGACGCTGCGCGGGCGCCCCTACCGCCACAACAGTGCGACGGCGGTGGACGAGTGCCCGCGGCGAGAAACGGGCGATGACCATCGCCTACATCGACAGCCGGAGAGCAGATGACCAACTGTTGGCCACTTACGGCGAAAGGTCACCGGCGAGCGGCGAAAGGTCAGACTTCCTCGCGGGCCCATGGATCAACACCACACGTTCCGGGTCATAGATGGACACCCCGCACTGAGGACAGTCGATCAATGATCCCCACGCCGTAACGACTTGTGATCACATCCGTTGCAAGGACAGATCCACAAGTGCAGAAGCCCTCACGCCGCAAGGCCAAGGGCACCATCACTGGGGGGTACTGATGGTCAGCGACACAGGACACCACACCGGACACCAGACCCGCGACCTACGTGACCTACGCCAGCCCCACCCCAACGAGCCGGCGCAGCCCCGACGAACCCTCGAAACCAGCGACACCGTCAACCGGCGGTGGGGTGCGGCGTTCATCGCCGCCGGGCTGGCCCTGATCCTTGGCACCACCATCGTCACCGGCGCCCTGCCTGAGGTCATGACCGTCAACGTCGGCCCGGCCGGACTCACCGTCATGTCGGCGTGCATGACCACCGGCTCCAGCCTTGTCGTCGTGGGCGGCCTCGAATTCTTCAGCCGCTATATCCGCGCCTACCTGCGCCGGCTGGAAGCGAACCAGCGGAAGATCCTCGACGGGCAGGCCAAGATTCAGGCGCGGCTTGACGACCACGCCGACCAGGCCGGTCTCACCGCGGCTGCGGTGAACCGCATGGAACGGATCGTGGAGAAGGTACCGACCTACGGCGAGACCATCGTCAAGGGCATTGAGCTGGGCAAACAAAGCGGTGGCGCGTTCCCGGGCTGAGCTCGTCTCGACCCTGGTGGTATAGACACCTCGACCACCAGACCACCAGGGGCTCACCCATAACATCCGGTGATCAACCCGCAGCCCGGTGGCGCTGTCTACGCACAGCTCGCCGCTAAGCTGCGGCACAACATCCTCGATGGGCACTACCCGGCCGGCCAGACGCTGCCGTCGGAGCGGAGCCTCTCGCAGGAGTACGGCATTGCCCGCGGTACCGTCCGGCAGGCCATGGCGGTTCTGCGCGCGGAGGGGCTCGTGGACCCGCGCAGGGGTCATGCTGCTGTGGTGCGTGAACACCCTGAGGTTCAAGACCTGGTCGTGCCCGCGGGGGCGACGGTGACCGCGCGGATGCCCACGCTCGACGAGCGTGTGACGCTGAGTATTGGTGAAGGGGTGCCGGTGCTGAGTGTCGAGCACGCGGACGAGACCGTGCGGGTGTACCCGGCGGACCGGTGGCGGGTCCGACTTTCCGGCACCTGATCAGGTGTCGAACACCCCGGTTTCACGGGCCGTGTTCCCCAGGATTGCCCCAAGCCCCACCTCGGTTTTGATCAACGAGTCACGGAAAACGCCAGTCCACCTGGGAAAACACAGCGTGACAGTCGAATTGGGCTACCTTTCGTCATCCTTAAGTTCATCGATGTCTCTTGACCTTTTGCGGACGACTTAGTTTAAGTTGCCTAACTGTTAATTCCCCTTCCGGTTTCCCCCGAACCCCGGAGACGATCCATGCGCAGATCCCCGCTGCTGGCCGCCGGTGCCGCAGTCCTCGCTGTCCTCGCGTCCGTCGGCCTGCACCTGGCCCCGCAGGCGGACGCCGCCGTGGTCCAGGCGACGTTCGCCCATCCCGGCGTGCTGCTCAGCCGCGCCCAGCTCGACTTCGTGAAGGGCAAGGTCGCGGCCGGTGAGCAGCCCTGGGCCGCCGCCAACAGCCAGATGATGGCCAGCCGTTACGCCGCACTCTCCCGCACCCCCGCCCCGCGGGCGGTCGTCGAGTGCGGGTCCTACTCGAACCCCAACAACGGGTGCACCGACGAGCGTGAGGACGCGATCGCCGCGTACACCGACGCGCTGGCCTGGTACATCACCGGCAACGCCGCGTACGCGCAGAAGTCGATCGCCCTGATGGACGCCTGGTCGGCCACCATCACGTCGCACACCAACAGCAACGCGCCGCTGCAGACCGGCTGGGCCGGCTCGGTCTGGCCGCGCGCCGCCGAGATCATCAGGTACACGTACTCCAGCTGGCCGAACCAGGCCCGGTTCGCCACGATGCTGCGCACCGTCTATCTGCCCACGGTGATCGCCGGCAGCTCCAGCAACGGCAACTGGGAGCTGTCGATGATGGAGGCCGCGGTCGGCATCGCCGTGTTCCTCGACGACCGGGCCAGTTACGACCGGGCGATCACCCGCTTCAAGGCCCGCGCCGCCGCGTACGTCTACGTCACCGCGGACGGCTCGCAGCCGAAGTACCCGCCGGTCGGCAACGTCGACACCAGGGCCGAACTGATCAGCTACTGGCAGGGTCAGAGCACGTTCGTCGATGGGCTCGCGCAGGAGAGCTGCCGCGACTTCGTGCACACCGGGTACGGCATCTCGGCCATCGCGCACGTCGCCGAGACCACCCGCATCCAGGGTGCGGACCTGTATCCCGAACTGCAGGACCGGCTGCGGCACTCGCTGGGCTTCCACACCAAGTTCGAGAACGGTACGGCCGTCCCGTCGACCATCTGCGGCGGCTCGGTCACCAAGGGGTTCGGCCCGGTCACCGAGGTCGCGTTCAACGCCCTGCACAACCGGCTCGGCATCGCGATGAGCAACACCCAGACCTACACCGAGTCCCGGCGTCCGCAGGGCACCAACAACCTGTTCGTCGCCTGGGAGACCCTCACCCACGCCGGGAACCCGGCATGAGAATCCGTCACGTCGCCGCGTTCCTCGTCCCCCTGCTGGTGATCGGCGGCCTGGGCGTGACCTCCGCACTCGCCGCGACCACCGGCTCGGTCGTCAGCAACGCCAACGGCAAGTGCCTGGACGTCACCGGCGGCAGCACCGCCAACGGCACCCTGCCGCAGATGTGGACCTGCTCGAGCGGACCCAACCAGAGCTGGACGTACGGCGACGACCTGTCACTGCGAGGACTCGGCAAGTGCCTCGACGTCGTGAACGGGGCCACCACCGACGGCGCCGCGGTGCACCTGTGGGACTGCTACGCCGGGCTGACCAGTCAGCAGTGGACGTACTCCGCGGCCGGTGACCTGGTGAACGTCAAGGCGGACAAGTGCCTCGACATCAAGGACAACAACCAGGCCGACGGCGCGAAACTGCAGCTCTGGACGTGTTCCGGAACGGCCAACCAGAAGTGGTCCGTCAACGGCGCCTCCACCCCGCCGCCCTCGACCGGCAATCCCGATCTCGGCCCCAACGTCACCGTCTTCGACCCGTCCATGTCCGCCTCGACCATCCAGAACCGGCTCAACACGGTCTTCAACCAGCAGGTCCAGAACCAGTTCGGCACCCAGCGGTACGCGCTGCTGTTCAAGCCCGGCAGCTACACCGTCGACGCCAACGTGGGCTTCTTCACCCAGGTCGCCGGCCTCGGTCTCACGCCGGACGCGGTGACCATCAACGGTCACGTGCACGCCGAGGCCGACTGGTGGCCGGACGGCTCGCAGAACGCCACCCAGAACTTCTGGCGCTCCGCCGAGGGCCTGTCGGTCACCCCGGGTGACGGCCTCGACCGCTGGGCCGTCTCGCAGGCCGCGCCGTACCGTCGCATGCACGTCCGGGGGAATCTGGCGCTGTCCGACGGCGGCTGGTCCTCCGGCGGTTTCCTGTCCGACACCAAGGTCGACGGGCAGATCCAGTCCGGCTCGCAGCAGCAGTGGCTGACCCGCAACTCCCAGATGGGCAGCTGGAACGGCTCCAACTGGAACCAGGTCTTCGTCGGCGACCAGGGCGCCCCCGCGAACAGTTTCCCCAGCCCGCCCTACACGACCGTCGCCCAGACCCCCAAGATCGCCGAGAAGCCCTATCTGTACGTGGACGCGGCCGGCGACTACCAGGTCTTCGTCCCGTCGATCCGCACCAACGCGGCCGGCACGTCCTGGGCGTCCGGCACCCCGGCCGGATCCTCGCTGCCGATCAGCACGTTCTACATCGTCCGACCCGGTGACACCGCCGCGACGATCAACGCGGCGCTGGCGGCCGGCAAGAACCTGCTCGTCACCCCGGCGACGTACCACCTCACCGCCCCGATCAACGTGACCCGGGCGAACACGGTCGTGCTCGGCCTCGGCCTGGCCACCTTCATCCCCGACAACGGGGTCACGGCCGTCACCGTCGCGGACGTGGACGGCGTACGCGTAGCAGGTCTGCTCATCGACGCCGGCACGACGAACTCGTCGGTACTCATGGAGGTCGGCCCGGCCGGCTCGGCCACCGACCACGCGGCGAACCCCACGGTGCTCTCCGACGTGTTCTTCCGCATCGGCGGCTCCATCGCCGGCAAGGCCACCGTGTCCCTGCGGATCAACAGCGACGACGTCATCGGCGACCACGCCTGGATCTGGCGCGCCGACCACGGCAACGGCGGCACGGTCGGCTGGACCGTCAACACCGCCGCCAACGGCCTCGTCGTCAACGGCGACGACGTGACCTTCTACGGCCTGTTCGTCGAGCACTACCAGCAGTACCAGACGATCTGGAACGGTGAGAACGGCCGGACCTACTTCTACCAGAACGAGATGCCGTACGACCCACCGAACCAGGCGGCGTACATGAACGGCGGCACCCAGGGCTGGGCCGCCTACAAGGTCGCCGACACGGTCACCAACCACCAGGCCTGGGGCCTGGGAAGTTACGCCTACTTCAACGTCAACCCGTCCGTGGTCAACGCCCGGGCCTTCGAGGTCCCGGCCAGGACCGGCATCAGGTTCACCGACATGGTGACGGTGTCGCTGGGCGGCACCGGCACCATCTCCCGGGTCATCAACGCCAAGGGCAACCCGGTCAACAGCGGCCACCAGGTCGAATACCTGGTGACCGGCCCCTGACCACCCGAAGGGCCGGTGCGACGCGGAAATGCATTGCACCGGCCTTCCGGCTGCTCCAAGCTGGATCTATGACGAGACTCTACGAACACGTCCGCCTGGAACAGTCCACCCGGCGCTCGCGGTCCGCACTGTCCCGCAGACTGACCACATCCGTCCGAGCCTGCGTCGTGGTGGCCAGGTACCCGAAACTCAGCGCGGCCTGGAAGCGCCCCCCAGCCTGGCGATGACCACCGCGCCCGGCCCGGGCCGCAGCGGGACGGGGAAGTGCCTTCTCGCGTCCCGCATGGCCGTCCTGCTCGCGGCACCCGTCATCGAGATCGACGACTTCGTCTCGTGGGAGTGCTTCGCGGACTGGTGGCCACGCCTCGACGACCAGGTCCTCACCCCGCTGCTGGCCGGCCGGGACGCGACCTACCAGGTCAGGGACTGGACCGACTGGTACGGATCGACGCTCGGCGGCTGGGAGACGCGACACTGGGCCCCGACCGTCATCCTGGAGGGCGCCACCTGCACCCGCCGAGAAACGATCGGGCGCCTGGCATACACGATCTGGGTCGAGGCTCCCGCAGAGATGAGGCTGGCCCGCGGGATGGCCAGGGACACCCGTTTCCCGGGCAAGGAGGCCGGTGGAAACGCTGGATGCGCAAGGAGGACAGTTTCCTCGGCGCGGACGGAACCCGCGGTATGCGCACCCGGCGACGAGAACGCATATGATTCATATTTGTCGCCTGCCAGAAAGTCGACAAACACAGCCGGAACGTTGATAGATTCCTGAATATGCTCCTGACTCAGAGCGCCTTTCTGGAGATCGCCTCGTACGCCGGTAAAGGACTGCGGGACTGCCTGAGCCTCATCGCCTTGCACAATCGTGACCGGCAGAGATCGTTTCTCAATCCTGGTACCGTGCTCTGCGCCGTTTCCACGTGGGAACGTTTCGTCCATGATCTGGTCGACGCCTCGTCCACAGCCCGGTGGAGCATGCGCGACACAGGGTGGAACGAGGACAGCTCCTTGCCCTGGCCCGGCTCCCGCGGCGACCTGAAAGGCGAAGATGCACGCCGTCATCGGTGCCGCATCGACCAAAGACTGCTTGACCTTGAAGTACTCAAAACCCCGTTGACAGTGCTGTGGGATGTGCAGGTCGCTACCTCGTGGAGAGGTGCAGATCCAACACGGTGGCGACGCGTTGGCTTCACCGTGGGTGACGTCGACGGCGACGAGTTGAGGCAGGCCATGCTCGGGGCAAAATCCGCGCGCGACGCCGCCGCCCATCGTCTCTATTTCAAGAAAGCGCACCAAGCGCTAGGCCTCATGAAGGCCGGGACAACACCGGACGAGGCCGATTTCCTTGACTGGTGTTACGTGTGGCAGAGCGACAACACTGTCAAGAGTGGAGCTGACGGCAGCGGCGAGCCGATGGGCCGGCCGACGATCCAGAGCGGTTACGCTCGCGGCGTGGTGGGGTTGTTCCTGCAACTGGTGGACCAGACGATCGCCGCTGTCGATGCACATCAGGATTGGAACATCCGGAGCCGGGCCATTCCCGCTGAGTGGTTCGCATCCGACTTCGCGAGTAAAACGTTGCCGCGTATTGTGATCTGAAGACCCACGGCGCCGTGAGCCGGGTTCGATCCCCGCGGCGCATGCCGCGAACCCCGGCCGGCGATGACCGGCGAGCGCACCCCTGAAGACCGCCTTCGAGGTATCGATCTGACGGGTCGCACCTCCGGGGCCGGAGCGTTCGCGTGGTCAAGTATCGACGGGTGGCGATCGCGCTCCGGAGAAAGTTTGCCCTGGGGGATGGCCTGAACGATGGCTCGTTCCTATGCTGTGCCCATCTTGGTAGATCAGATGATCGACCAAAAGGAGGTACCGCATGAGGCGGACGCTGCTCGCCGGAGCCGTTGCTCTCATCGTCGTCGCTGTCCCCACCGCCGCACCGGCGGCCGAGTCCTGGTCCCCCGCCTACGATCTGGACAATGCCTGCGTCGCGCTGCAGGCGTTCAACGGTTCCACCTCGCTCGGCTACCTCAACCGTAACGGCGCCGGGGGTTATGGGTTCACCGCGACCCGGGCGTCGGCCGAGCCGTTCCGGTTCGACGCCACCGCGCTCGGGCGGTACACGATGCGCGACTCCACCGGCGCGTACGCGTATCAGAGTGTGATCGGTTTCGTGATGACCGGCAGCTCGTACGGCGATCGTGCGGACTGGACCGTCAGCAGGGCCGGCGGTTCCTACAAGGTTGTCTCCACCGCCACCGGCCAGCAGCTCGGTTCCTACCTGGGTGGGGTCGGCGCGGGGTCGGCCACGCTGACCACGGGCACCGCCACCGGGTGTTCGACGACGCCCGAGGTCGCGACCGGGGTCAGTGGCACCGCCGCGCCCGGGGTGACCGCCGCCGGGAAGCTCAACGGGTGGATCGACGCGCACGCGCATGTCACCGCCGCCGCGGCGTTCGGGGGTGAGATGCACTGCGGTGAAGCGTGGGATCCGGGTGGTGTCACGGTCGCGCAGGCCGGCTGCCCGTCGCATGCCACGCTCGGGGTCGGGGCGGTCTTCGAGGCCATCATCGGGGGCACCGACCCGATCGACTCGGCCGAGGACGGCTGGCCGACGTTCGGGGACTGGCCGCAGCCGGAGAGCCTGCTGCACGAGCAGTCGTACTATCGCAGCATCGAGCGGACGTGGCGGTCCGGGGAACGGGTGCTCAACGCGCTGCTGGTCGGCAACCGGGTCATCTGTGAGCTGTACCCGTTGCGGGAGACCAGCTGCGACGAGATGGACCAGGTCCGGGTGCAGTACCAGTACCTGAAATCCATGCAGGACTACGTCGACGCGCAGAGCGGCGGTCCCGGTCTCGGGTGGTTCCGCCTGGCGAAGACCCCCGCGGATGTACGCCGCATCGCCGCCGAGGGCAAACTGGCCGTCACGATCGGGGTGGAGATCTCCGAGCTGTTCGGGTGCAAGCAGACCGCGGCGTGCACGACCGGTGCCATCGACGCGGGCCTGGACGAGCTGGTGGCGATGGGCGTCAGCGGGCTGTACCCGGTGCACAAGTTCGACAACGCGTTCGGCGGCACCCGCTTCGACACGGGGCTGACCGGCGCGGCGGTCAACATCGGCAACCTGGTGTCAGCCGGGCACTGGTGGCAGGCGCAGTCCTGCACCGGGGCGCACGACAACGAGCAGCCGATCGTCAGTGACGACATCGCCCGGCTGCTGGCCCTCGGCGAGCTGGACCTGCCGGCCGGCACGATCGCCCCGGTCTACCCGAGCGGGCCGATCTGCAACGTCCGGGGCCTGACAACGCTGGGCGCGTACCTGATCGACAAGATGATCGACCGCGGGCTGATCATCCACATCGACCACATGGGGGTCCGGACGGCCGCGGCCGTGCTGGACCGGGCCGAGGCGGCCCACTATCCCGGGGTCGTGTCGGTGCACACCTGGTCGGACCGGGCGATCGTGGACCGGATCCTGGCGCTGGGCGGTTTCGTCGCGACGTACGGGTTCGCGGTCACCGACCCGGGCAACGGCGAGCCGAACTTCCTCGCCGAGTGGCGGGCCAACCGGGCGCTGCCGCACGCCGCCACGATGACCGGTTACGGCGTGGGCACCGACGTCAACGGGTTCGCCCAGCAGCCGCAGCCCCGGCTGACCGCGGCCACCCAGCCGTTCGCCTACCCGTTCACCGCCCCGAACGGCACGACGGTGAACAAGCAGGTGATGGGCACCCGCACGTTCGACATCAACACCGACGGCGTCGCCCAGTACGGCCTGTACGCCGACTGGGTCAACGACCTGATCGGCCAGGCCGGTGCCGACGGCCCGGCGCTGCGTCAGCAGCTCATGAACGGCGCCGAGGCGTACACCGCGATGTGGGAACGGGCCCGCTTGTGACCACACCGGTGGTGGCGCCGCCGAGGGTGGGGCGTGGATGGATCGCGGCCTACGTCCTGGCCATGGTCGGCGTCGCCGCCGGGTGGTTCGGCCCGATCCAGATCCTGCTTCCCGAGCAGGCCGCCCGGCTCGCCGAGCCGGGCGGCAAGGAAGCCCTGTTGTCACTGGTCAGCGGCATCGGGGCGGCGGCTTCACTGGTCGCCAACCCGCTGTGGGGCGCGGCCTCGGACCGGCTGCACGGCCGCCGCCCGATCCTGATCGCCGGCACCGCCGTCGGGGTGACCGGCCTCGCGGTGCTGGCCGCGGCGCCGTCACCGCTGGTGATGGTCGCCGGGTGGGTGCTGGTGCAGGCCGGGCTGAACGGCCCGCTCGCCGCGCTGGCCGCGATGCTCGGCGACCGGGTGCCGGAGTCCCAGCGGGGCACGGTCGGCGCCCTGTTCGGGGTGGCCCAGATCGTCGGCGTGGTGCTGGGCACCGCGGTGGCGGTCGCGTCCGGTGACGTACGGATCGGCTACCTCGCCCTGGTGGTCGCTGTCCCGGCCCTGATCGTGAGCTTGTTGATCACCCACCGCGAGACCGTCGTGCGCACCACGACCTGGGTACGGCCGCGGTTCAGCAGCCTGTTCGCCTGGGCGTGGCTGATCCGGTTCCTGCTGAATCTCGCCAACGCGCTGCTGCTCGTCTACCTGTACTACTACCTCGGCGACCGGGTGGGCGTCGCCGATCCCGCCGCCCTGGTCCTGGTCGCCACGCTGATCAACGTCGCGGTCACCGCCGTCGCCGCGACCGCCGGGGGCATCCTGTCGGACCGCTGGCAGCGCCGCCGGGTGTTCATCGGGGCCGGGTCGGTGACGCTGGCCGCCGGCTTCGTGGTGCTGGCGCTGGTGCCCGAGGTGCCGGCGGTGCTGGCCGCGTCGGCGTTGCTGGGCTGCGGGTGGGGCCTGTTCATCGCGGTGGACCTGGCCGTCATCACCGGGGTGCTGCCGGACGCCGAGTCGCGGGCCACGATGCTCGGGGTCGCGAACATCGCCGCCGCCCTGCCCCAGCTGCTCGCCCCGGTGATCGCCGGCGTGGTGGTCACCCGGGCCGGCGGCTATCCCACGCTCTACCTGATCACCGCCGGCGTGGCCCTGCTCGGCCTCGCCTGTCTGCCGCGACTGCGTGGCGTCATCTGAAAGGGAACAGCATGCTTCAACTGCCGGCGGGATTCCGCTTCGGCATGTCCACCGCGGCGTTCCAGATCGAGGGCGCGGCCGCCCTCGACGGCAAGGGGCCGAGCATCTGGGACACGTTCACCGCGCGGCCCGGCACGATCCGGCACGGTGAGGACGCCGCCGTCGCCGCCGACCACTACCACCGCTACGTGGAGGACGTCGGGCACATCGCCGAGGCCGGCACGCACGACTACCGGTTCTCGTTCTCCTGGCCGCGGGTGCTGCCCGGCGGCCGGGGGCAGGTCAACGGCAACGGCCTGGACTTCTACGACCGGCTGGTGGATGAGTTGCTCACCGCCGGGGTACGCCCGGTGCCCACGCTGTACCACTGGGACCTGCCCCAGGCGCTGGAGGACGAGGGCGGCTGGATGAACCGCGACACGTCCTACGCCCTGGCGGACTACGCGGCGGTGCTCGTGGACCGGCTCGGCGACCGGGTCCGCGACTGGATCACCCTCAACGAGATGAACGTGCAGATCCTGTACGGGTACGCGCTCACCGACCACGCCCCCGCGCTGGGCCTGGGTCTCGGCGCGCTGCCGGCCGCCCATCACCAGCTGCTCGCACACGGTCTCGCCGTGCAGGCCCTGCGCGCCGGGGGTGCCGCGACGGTCGGGGTGGCGAGCCAGCACTTCCCGGTCTCCCCCGCGAGCGACGACCCGGCCGACGTCGAGGCGGCCGCGCTCTTCGCCGGGCTGACGAACTGGACGTTCTCCGACCCGATCCTGCTCGGGGAGTACCCGGACCCGGAGTTCACCGCGTCCGTGCCGGCCGGCGACCTGGAGATCATCTCGGCGCCGCTGGACTTCTACGGCGTCAACTACTACGAGCCGACCCGGATCGAGGCGCCCCGCGAGGGCAAGGACTACCACGGTGTCCTGGAGGTCGACGTCCCCTCCGGGCTGCCCTTCTCCCCCGTCGCGGTGGAGTCCGACGAGCGTACCGACTTCGGCTGGGCGATCGTCCCGTCCGGGCTGACCGACATCCTCGTCACGCTGCGGGACCGGTATCCGGGGCTGCCGCCGGTGGTCGTCACCGAGAACGGGGCGTCGTTCCACGACGGCGGGCCGGGCCCGGACGGCCGGGTGCACGACCCGCGCCGGATCGCGTTCCTCGAGGCCCACCTGGGCGCGGTCGCGGCCGCCATCGACAAGGGTGTCGACGTGCGTGGCTACTACGTGTGGTCGGCACTGGACAACTTCGAGTGGGCCGCCGGTTACGACGAGCGCTTCGGGCTGGTGCACGTCGACCGCGACACCCTCGACCGTACGCGTAAGGACTCGTGGTTCTGGTTCCGTGACCTCATCGCGGGTCAACCCCGGAGCTGATCGACGAACGCCGTGGCGAGCCGGTTCAGCCGCTCGCCACGGCCCTCCTCGGCCCAGCCGTCGACGAGGCTGAGCAGCGTGGTGCCCTCGACCAGGATGATGAAGTCGTCGATGACCTCGTCGTCGTCCACCCCGCCGCGCAGCTCGGCCAGGTCGCGGGCCTCCCGCAGGCACACCCGCAGGATCTCGCGGATCCGCAGGTGCGAGTCGCGCCGGGACGCGGCCAGCCGCGGGTGCGACAGCGCGGCACCGGCGAACGCGACGTTGACGTGCGCGTCGGCGGCCCGTTCGGCGTCCAGCGGCAGCACCGCCTCGAGCGCGGCGCGCAGCGCGGCCAGCCCGGACAGGTCCCCGCCGAGCCGGAACGCCCGGTCGACGATCCGGTCGTAGACGGCGGTCTGCGCGGCGACCAGGATGTCGTCCTTGCCGCCGAGGAAATGCGCCAGGACGCTCAGCGAGCACCCGGCCTCGTCGGCGATGGCCCGGGTCGTGGTGCCTTCCACCCCGCGCTCGCGGACCACCCGCCAGGTGGCCGCGAGCAGTTCGGCCCGCCGCAGGTCATGATCCACAAGTCGGGGCACGCGGCCAGCGTATGCCGCCCGGGCGAACTTTCGCACACCGGCCATCTGCGCAGGTCAGCAATGATGCACTGGGGGTATGGCACGCTCCGCGGTCGCCGCTGTCCCGCTCCCGCCCATCCCGGCCGACGTCCACCCCACCGATCACCGGCCCCGCCGGTCGCCGCTGCTGCCGCGGGTGGCACCGGTCGCCGTACCCGGGATCCTGATGCTCGTCCTGGGTCTGACCGGGTCCGGCCGTCCGGCCCTGAGCTGGGACGAGATCGCCACCGTCGACGTGGCCCAGCGGCCCGCGGCGCGGATCTGGGAGCTGCTGCACCACATCGACGGCGTGTTCGGCTCGTACTACCTGTTCATGCACTGGTGGACCACCACGGCCGGGATCAGCGCGCTCGACCTGCGGCTGCCGTCGATCCTGGCCATGGCCGCGGCGGTGGCGCTGACCGGGGAACTCGGGCGGCGGCTGGCCGGCCCGGTCACCGGCACGCTCGCCGGGATCCTGCTGTGCCTGATGCCGAACATGTCGCGCTACGCCGCGGAGGCCCGGCCGTACGCGTTCGCGTGCCTCGTGGCGATGACCTCGCTCCTGCTGCTGCACCGGGTCCTCGACCGGCCCGGATGGCCCCGGCTGCTCGCCTACGGACTGGTGACCGCGCTGCTCGGCGTCGTCCATCTGCTCGCGCTGACCGTGCTCGGCGGGCACGCGGTCGTCGTCGGGGTGCACGCGCGCCGGATCCGGTCGTGGCGGCCGGTCGTGCGGTGGGGCGTGACCGTCGCGGCCGTCCTCGTGGCGCTGACGCCGCTGATCGTCGTCGGGCTGCGGCAACGCGACGACCAGCTGTCCTGGGTGCCGCCGTTGACGCCCGACGTCGCGTACGCGTTCCCGGCCGCCCTGGTCGGCTCGCCGCAGGCCGCGTGGATGCTGATCGGCCTGGTCACCGTCGCGGTGTGGCGCCCGCTGCCGCACACCCGGGCGATGCTCGCGCTGGCTCTCGTACCCATCGCCCTGATCGCCGTGGTGTCGTTGTCCGGGGCGAACTTCTGGGTGGCGCGCTACCTGCTGATCGTGCTGGCCCCGATCGCCCTGGTGGCCGCCCGCGGGCTCAAGCGCCTGGCCGCCGACCCCCGGGGCGACGCCCGGGTGCCCGCGGTGCGGCTGGCGGTGGTCTGCGTGATCTTCGGGGTGGCGGCGCTGCCCGGCCAGGCCGCCGTCCGCGGCCGGACCGTCAAGAACGGCACCGACCTGCGCTCCACCAGCGCGGTCGTCGCGCAGCAGCGGCAGCCCGGCGACGTCATCGTGTACACGCCCGGGTCCCGTGTGCTGCGGCCCGGCACCGACTACTACCTGCGCGACGTGCCCGGGCGGCCGATCGACATCCTGCTGCTGCGCACCGCGTCCGACGCCGCCTCGCTGCGCGCCGACGAATACGCCGACGCGGCCGCCCGGGTGAGCGGGTCGCCGCGGGTCTGGCTGCTGGTGTCCGGACGCCACAACGACCCGGCCGCCACCCGGCCCGACCTGGCACCGATGCTGGGTTACGCGTACCGCAGGACCGGGATCTGGCAGGTCAAGGACGGCACCCTGGCGCTGTTCACGCGGACCGGGCCCTGATGGCCCAGCGCACCTACGGCCGGATCCTGCGGACCAACGTCTTCTCGTTCTTCAACACCGTGCTGTTCGTCATCGGCGCCGCCCTGCTGGCCCTGGGCCGCTACAGCGACGCGCTGATCAGCGTCGGGCTGGGACTGATCAACGCGGTGCTCAGCGCGGTCCAGGAGATCCGGGCCAAACGCAAGTTCGACCGGCTCCAGCTGCTGGAACGCTCCCCGGTCTCGGTGCTGCGCGAGGGGCGGGAGACCCTGCTCGACGTCGAGCAGGTCGTCGCCGGCGACGTGCTGCTCATCCGCCCCGGCGACCAGATCGTGGTCGACGGCCCGCTGCAGGAGGACGGTGCGGTCGAGGCCGACGAGTCGCTGCTGACCGGTGAGTCCGAGCCGGTGGTCAAGAAGCCCGGCGACGACCTGCGCTCGGGCAGTTTCTGCGTCGCCGGGCAGGGCCGCCAGCTCGCCCGCGACGTCGGCGCGGACAGCTACGCCGGCCGGCTCACCGCCCAGGCCCGCCAGGACACCACCGACACGACGCCGCTGCAACGCCGGATCGAGTTCGTCGTGCGGCTGGTCATCACGCTGACCGTGCTGATGAGCGGGGCCATCATGGGACAGGCCGTGATCGAGGGCGTGACGCTGCTGCGTACCGTCCAGATCGCCGCCGTCCTGTCCGGGCTGATCCCCTACGGCCTGTTCCTGCTCATCGCCGTCGCCTACACCGGCGGCGCCGCCGCGCTGGCCCGGCACGGCGCGCTGGTCCAGCGGGTCAACGCGGTCGAGTCGGTCAGCAACGTGGACGTGGTCTGCACGGACAAGACCGGCACGCTCACCACCGGGGAGCTCAGCGTCGACCAGGTCCGATCCTACGGCGGGCACGACGCCGGGACACTGCTCGGCGGGTTCGCCCGCAGCGTCACCACCGCGAACCTCACCACCACGGCGCTCGCGGCGAGCCTGCCCGGCACCGCCTGGACGGTACGCAACGAGGTGCCGTTCACGTCGGCGAAGCGCTGGTCCGGGCTCACCACACCGGACGGCACGTGGATGCTCGGCGCCCCGGACGTGCTCGCCCCCGACCTGCCCTGCGACGAGCTCACCGCGCGGGGGCTGCGGGTGCTGGTGCTGACCCGTACCGGCGCGCCGGGAGCGGAACCGGAGCTGGCCGGCCTGGTCGCGCTCGCCGACCGGTTGCGGCCCGAGGTCACCGACAGCATCAGCCGTTTCCACGCCGAGGGGGTCGCGGTGAAGGTGCTCTCCGGCGACGACCCGCGGACCGTCGCCGCGCTCGCGGTCCGCGCCGGGCTCGGCGACGGCGAACCGGTGGCCGGCCCGGCGCTCGACGACCTCGACGACGCGGCCCTGGACGCCCTCGTCGCGCGCACCACGGTGTTCGGCCGGGTCGCCCCCGAACAGAAGGAACGCATCGTCCGGTCGCTGCGCCGCCAGGGCCGGTACGTCGCGATGATCGGCGACGGGGTCAACGACGCCCGCGCCCTCAAGAGCGCACAGGTCGGGGTGGCCATGCGCAGCGGCAGCGCGGTGACCCGCGACGTCGCCGACATCGTGCTGCTCGACGACTCGTTCGCCGCGCTGCTGCCCGCCCAGCGCGAGGGCCGGCACATCGTGAACGGCATCGCCACCTCGATGTACGTGTTCCTCGCCCGGGTCGCCTCCCAGGGCCTGGTGATCCTCGCGGTCACCATGCTCGGCCTGGGCTTCCCGTACTCCCCCGCGCAGGTCGGCCTGACTCTGCTCACGGTCGGTGTCCCCACGTTCTTCCTCACCCGCTGGGCGCCGTCCACCCCGCCGGACCCGCGCCCGCTGATCGGCCTGGCCCGGTTCGTCATCCCGGCCGCGCTGGTCACCGCGGGATTCGGCACCGCCGTCTACGCCGTGCTGTACCAGTCCGTCACCACGTTCCTGACCACCGGCGACAGCCCGGCGGACGTGGTCACCGCGTTCGAGGAGTACACCGGTCTGGCGCGTACCGACACCGATTTCGTCGCGGCGTCCGCCGCGATCGGCGCCCAGACCGGCCTGTCCACGTTCTTCTGCCTGGCCTCGTTCGTCCTGATCCTGTTCCTGGCCCCGCCGGTCCGGCTGTTCGCCGCGTGGACCCCACCGACCACCGACCGCCGGCCCACCGTGCTGGTCGCGGTCCTGCTGGTCGCGTTCGCCGCCGTCCTGTTCGTCCCGGCACTGTCCACCTACTTCGGACTGACCGGTCCCGGCCCGGCCGTCTTCAACGCGGTGCTCCCCGCCCTGGCACTGTGGTTCGCCGCGCTGAGCGCCGCGTTCCGGTTCCGGTTGCTCGACCGCGTCCTGGGCCTGCCCGTGCGCTGATGCGGGTGACGCCGCCGCCCGCCGCCGGCCCCGTCCTGAGTCCGGGCAGCTCACGGGGCATCGCCGGGCGGACGGGGCTGCTAGATTGTGCGCCGTCGCATTCAAGATCAACTGGCGGGGGCAGCACAATGGGGATCTCACGGAAGGTCGCAGCGGCCGTACTCACCATCACCGCCGCCGTCTCCGTAGCGGTGGCGGGCGTCGGGACACCGGCATCGGCCGCGAGCACGGGCTGCAACACCGGCTCGAAGCTGACCTGGAACAAGAAATGGTGCAAGACCGGGACGATCAAGCCCAACAAGCAGCACGACCTGCGCGTGTACGGCCACCAGTGCAAGGGCACGAAGTGGCGGGTATGGGACGTCGGCACCGGCAAGACCGTCGCCAGCGGCACCAGCAAGGGCAGCGACCGCACGCTCGACAAGGTGATCAACGGTCTCTACGGCACCTACAAGGCCGAGATCCCCAGCGGCTGCACCAACGACTCCATCAGCCTGTACGACTTCTGACCGGCGGCGATCAGCCCGGGGCGGTGACGCGGTAGATCGCTCCGGCGAGGTCGTCGCTGACGTAGAGGGCCTGGTCGGGGCCCTGGACGGCCATGACCGGGCGGCCCCAGCGGGAGCCGTCGTCGTTCTGGAAGCCGGTCAGCAGGGTCTGCTGGGCGGCGAGGGTGCCGTCGCGCCAGGCGAAGAACGACACCTCGGGGGCGCGAGGCGGTTTGCGGTTCCAGGAGCCGTGGACACCGACCAGCGCACCCTGACCGTAGTCGCCGGCCAGGGTGGCGAAGCTCAGGCCCAGCGGCGCGGAGTGGGCGCCCATGCCCTGCTCAACCGGGGGCAGGGCGGCGCAGTCGAGCTTCGACCCGTCCGGGTTCAGCTGGATGTCGCGCACGAACGGGCGCCGGGTGTAGCTGAGCGCGGTGTCCGCCTCGCCGGGGTTCACGTCCGGGTCCGGGTTGCAGTACGGCCAGCCCAGGTCGCGGCCCTGCTCCAGGCGGGCGAAGGGCTCCAACGGGTGGTCGTTGACGTAGGACTGCCGGACGGGGCCGCTCTTCTCGTACGGATATCCGATGTTGTCCCTGTTGTTGACCGCGGTCCACACCGCTCCGCCGGGGTCGACCGCCAGGCCGGTGCCGTTGCGGACGCCGCGGGCGAAGACCTCGGGTTCGCCGCCGCCGGCGGGTGCGCGCAGGATGGAGGCCCGTTCCGGGGTGGCGTCGCGGTCCCCGGCCGAGACGTTGCCGGTCGAGCCGACCGAGATGTAGAGCTCGCCGTCCTTGCCGACCGCCACGCTCTTGAGCGCGTGGGCGTAGGCGCCGCCGAGCTCGGGGCTCTTCTCGTCGGGCAGGCCGTCGACGACGACCTGGCGGCCCGAGACCGTCCCCTCGCGGTACGTGAAGCTGTCCACCTGATCGCTCTCGGCCACGTACAGCGTGGTGTCCGTGAAGGCCAGCCCGTGCGGCTGGTTCAGCCCGTCGATCAGGGTGCGCTGCGCCGGTGCGGTGTCACCCGGGCCGGGAGTCAGCTCGACGACGTCGCCGGACTTCGGCCGCGACACCAGCAGGCGGCGGTCCGGGGTCCAGGCCAGCAGCCGGGGGTTGGCCAGCCGGGCCCAGACGGTGACCGTCCAGCCGGCCGGGGCCCGCAGCTGCCGGGTCTCGTCGAACGGCGCCGCACCGGTGCCCGCGAGGGGCCGCACAGCGGTGTCGACCAACGCCGGGCTGCTCGGGGAGGCAGCCGGGGGCGGCACCGCCGCGGACGAGGAGCAGGCGGCCAGCGACGGCACCAGACCTACGACGAGCGCCGCACGCACGAGTGATCTCATGGCGCATCTGTACCCGTTTGTCCGCGGCGATGCAAGGATTCCTGGTTGCGCGGCCACCGCGCCGCCTTGATCATCGACGCGTGGGAATCGACCTGCGGTGGCGCTCCCAGACGACCCCGGGACGGACCGGGATCCCAGCGTTCAAGCTCGCGTCGAACGACCGGTGGCTGGTGACCGTGCGGGAGATCGACGAGGCACTCGCGGCGTACGCGAGCGCACCCGCCGAGCTGCGCACGACCCTGGAGGCCGATGCGACGTGGGCGAGCTGGCTGGCGTGGCTCGCCGTGGCCCGCGAGCACGGCGGCTTCGAGGCCGAGTAGCCGGGTCAGGAGGTGAGCGCCGAGCTGGGGGTGAGGTCGCGCCAGGCGCGGACGACCGGGAGCGTGAGCAGCAGTCCGGCCACCGGGATCAGGAACGCCCAGCGCAGGCCGATCGGCTCGGACAGGGCGCCGAGCAGCACCGTGCCCAGCAGCGCGCCGCCGTAGTTGAACAGGTTGACCCGGGCGATCACCTCGTCGCTGCGGCCCGGTGCCGCCGCCCCCGCGACGCTGAACGCGAGCGGCACCAGGATGCCGACCCCGATGCCGGTCAGCGCGAACCCGGCGATCGCCACGCCGACCGAGGCGAACGCCACCACCAGCGCGCAGCCGGCGGCGCAGATCAGCAGGCAGGCGGTTGCCGCCACGGTCACGCCGAGCCGGGGCACGAGGTGGTCGCCGGCGAGGCGGGCGGCCAGGATCGCGGCCTGGTAGGCGGCGTAACCGAGCGGGACGACCGCGGCCGACGCGGCGAGCGAGTCGTCGAGGTAGACCGAGCTCCACGTGCTGACCGCGGAGTCGGTGAGGAACGCGGTGAAGATGAGCGCCCCGCAGAGCATGACGACCCGGCGGGTGCCGGTGCCGGTGGGATGGCCCGGCACGTGGGGCTGCACCGTGCGGCCGGGTTCGAAGTTGGGCCGTCCGGCCAGGGCCGCGACCGCCGCGAAGATCGCCGCAAGGCCGACGCCGAGCGCGGTGGCCGTGCCGGTCGCGGCGACGCCGGACATCAGCAGGGCCGCAGCGATGGCGGCGGCGGTGTACGCCGCGAAGAGGCGGCTCATGACGCTGCGGCCGAGCCGGGCCTGGACGAGCACGCCCTGCATGCTGAGGCTGGCGTCGACCGCGCCCAGCCCGACGCCGTACGCGATGAAGCTGGCCGTGAAGAACAGGTTGGGGGTGTGGACCGTGGTCAGGGCGAGACCGGTCGCCACGACCAGCAGGCCACCGGTGAGGGCGGTGCGGCTGCCCCGGCTCGCCGCCACCCGGTCGGCCAGGACCGAGCCGCCGGCCGCGGCGAGCACGACCAGGAGCAGGATCACCGAGACGTACGTGTCGTCGATGTCCTGCCGGGCCTTGAACGTGGGCAGCGCGGTGACCACCGCGGCATAACCGAGGCCCTGGGCGGCGTAACCGCCGGCGATGAATACCGTGCGCCGCATCAGGGAATCATTGTCGTCGGCGCACCGGTAGGACAATGCCGGTTCGTCTGATGTTTTCCTCGGCGGCACCGGGTAGGCGTCAGCCGCGCACGGCCGCGACCGCCCGGTCGTAGAACTCCTCGACGGGCCGGGCGCCGCCATCCTTGATCCAGGCCTCGACGGCCGCGTCGAGGCAGGCCAGCGCACTGGCCACAATGGCCGTCGCGCGCGGATCGGTGACGCTGCCGGGCGCCACGCCGAGGCGGCGCTCGACGTCCGGGACGAGCTGACCGTGCCAGCGGGACTGTTTCTCCATCTGGCGCGCGCGCAGCGACGGCGTCCCGTGGAACATCTCCGACGTCTTCCGCGCCCACTCGGGCGTGAACTCGCCCTCCTCGACGACCGTCTGCAGCGCCGCCCGCAACGCCTCCCACGGCCCCTCGGACGCCGGCCGGGCCTCGAGGAGCTCCTGGATCCGGGCACCCCGCTCGGCGACGTCCCCGAGCGCGATGTCCTCCTTGGTGGCGAAGTAGCGGAACAGCGAGCGCCGGGAGATGCCGGCCTCGGTGGCGATCTGTTCCATCGTGACCGCGTCGAAGCCCCGCTCCAGGAAGAGCCGCATGGCCGTGGCCGCGATGTCCGCCCGTACCGCCTGACGGGTCCGTTCCCTGAGCCCCATGACGCCGATCATAGCTTCGGTGCCATTCTGGCACTGAGTGCCACACATGGCGTACAGTCCCATCCATGGCACCCGTTGACTATCGCAAGCAGACCACCCTGATCACCGGGGCGAGCGCCGGCATCGGCCGCGAGTTCGCCCGGGCCCTGGCCGCACGCGGCTCCGACCTCGTACTCGTCGCCCGCCGCAAGGACCGGCTCGAGGAGCTGGCGGCCGAGCTGAGCGTCAGGACCACCGTCATTCCGTTCGACCTGAGCGAGCCCGCCGCCGGCGAGCGCCTCTCCGCGGAGGTCGCCGCGCGCGGCCTGAGCGTGACCAGCGTCATCAACAACGCCGGCTTCGGCTCGCACGGCCCGTTCCACACCCTCGACCCGCGACGGCTGCGCGACGAGGTCGCGGTCAACGTCGCCGCGGTGGCCGACATCAGCCGGGCGTTCGTCGAACGGCTGCGCAGCGCCGGAGTCGGCGTGCTGGTCAACGTCGGCAGCTTGGGCTCCTACCAGCCCGGACCGGGCATGGCCCAGTACGCCGCGACCAAGGCGTTCGTGCTCAGCCTCACCGAGGCGCTCTGGTACGAGAGCCGCGGCACCGGCCTGCGCGTGCTCAGCCTCGCCCCCGGCCTGACCCGCACCGAGTTCTTCGACGTGGTCGGCACCGACTCGATGGCCCGCTACGGGCGCTTCGAGACCCCACAACAGGTTGTCGCGTACGGCCTGAAGGCCCTCGACCGCCGCAATCCCCCGCCCAGCGTGCAGTCCGGCGTCACCAACCGCGTCGCGATCCGCGCCACGCGCCTGCTGACCCGGCGCCGCGTGGTCATGATCGGCGGCCTGGCGGACCGCCGGTAGACAGTGTCTACGCGCATCTGGTAGACACTGTCCATGCCCGACGACCTGCGCACCCGCCTGGTGTCAGCCGGCGTCGCGCTCGTCGCCGAGAGCGGCACCGAGGCACTGTCGCTGCGCGAGATCGCCCGGCGCACCGGCGTCTCGCACGGCGCGCCCCGCCGATACTTCCCCACCCACCGCGAACTGCTCGCCGCCGTCGCCCGGGTGGGCTACGACGACCTCACCACCCGGGTCGCGCGGTTGCCGGTGCACGGCGACCCGGGGGTGGACCTGCTCGCCCTGGCCCGGCTCTACCTCGACTTCGCCCGCACCGACCGGGGCATGTTCGAGCTGATGTTCCGCCACGAGCTGCTCACCGGCAACAAAGAGGGGCTCCGGGCCGCGAGCAAGCCACTGTTCGGCGTCCTCATGCAACGACTCGGACCGGAGCGGCCCGACGCCGCCGTCGCCGCCGGGGCCTTCTGGGCCAACCTGCACGGCATCGCGCAACTCTGGCTCTGGGACAGCCTGCCGATGATCACCGGCAGCGACGATCCGGACGCGCTGCTGCGTGCAGCCGTCTCCGCGCACGTGAAACCGGAGCCATGCTGATCCCCCGCCTGCTGCGCGCGTCCCTCCTGCCGGTCGGCCACCTCGCGTTCCGCCCGACGATCGAGGGTCGCGAGCACGTCCCGGCGCAGGGCCCGGTGATCCTCGCCGCCAACCACATCTCGGCGCTGGACAGCTTCCTGATCCCGCTGTTCAGCCCCCGCGCGGTCGCGTTCCTCGCCAAGGCCGAATACTTCACCGGCACCAGCCCCAAAGGCCGCCTGACCAGTGCCGCGATCACCGGACTGGGGGCGATCCCGGTGCCCCGGGGCGCCCACCGGGCCGCCCAGGCCGCCCTGGAGACCGCGCTCGGGGTGCTCAACGAGGGCCGGGCGTTCGGCATCCACCCCGAGGGCACCCGGTCCCGCGACGGCCGGCTCTATCGTGGCCGTACCGGCGTGGCCTGGCTCGCCATGGCCTCCGGCGCCCCGGTCGTCCCGGTCGCGGTGATCGGCACCGACCGGGTCCAGCCGATCGGCTCCCGCTTCCCCCGGCCGGGCAAGGTCACCGTCCGCTTCGGAGCGCCGCTGAGCTTCCCGCAGGTGACCGCCGGTGCGGCCCGGGTCCGCCGGGACGCCACCGACGACATCATGGACGCGATCGCCAAGCTCTCCGGCCAGGACCGTGCCGACGGCTACAACGACCCGCCGGCCGCCGACGTCAAGCAGCCTTGACGGCGAGGCCCACGGTCACCACGTCACCGACGTCGACACGCTCGGCCGCACGGACCACGGCCTTGACCGGCACGACGTACCCACCGTCCCTGGGCCACAGCGACGTCGTCCACTCGGTGGCGCCTATCCGGGCCGTCACCGGGATCATCCCCCAGCCGTAACTGACCGTTCCGGAGACCGCGGCGATCCGTTCGCAGCCGGTCTCCGGCACGGTCACGAAATGGAAGGGCGAGGGACCGCGCCAGTACCAGAGCTCGCCGCTGAACTCGATGAACATGCCCCCAGTGTGCCGCCCCGGCATTGACGGATCGACTACCGTGACACACATCGACGTCGGCCTTTGCCATTGAGGCGGTCACCCGTGCGCATCCCCCGCCCCTCCCTCGGTGCCACCGCCGACGTCGTCGGCCTGGTCCTCGCCGCCATCGCGGCGATCTCGTTCCTGGTCGGGCACGGCGGCTGGCTGCTCGGCCTGAGCTGCGCGGTCCTCGCGGCCGGCGGCGTCGCCCTGCCGCTGTGCTGGCGGCACCGCCGCGCGGTGCTGACCGGCGTCGCCGTCCTGCTCGTCGCCCTCGGCGCGGCCGGCATCGGCGCCGCGACCGGCCGCTCCACTCCCGCGAGCCCCACCGAGGTGGCGGCGGAGCTCAGCTTCAACCCCCAGCTCGAACCGGTGCCCTACTGCTATTCGTTCTCCGGCACGGGCACCATCCCGGACGGCCACCAGCTGCTCATCTTCGACCGGGGCACCGACCCCGACGACCCGACGACGCCCTACTACTTCCACAAGCAGGCCGAACGTACCGAAGGCGGCTGGGTGGCCCGGCGGCTCGGCATCGGCGGCGTGCCCACCGCCGCCGACCCCGACTTCGACAAGGGCGCCCGGATCGATCTGTACGCCCAGCTGGTCACCGAGGAGACCGCCCGGGTGCTGCGGGACCGGTCGAACATCGCCATCTTCCCGGAGAACCCCGCCTCGCAATGGCTGCTGCGGGAGCTGCCGGGCCGGACGCAGGACACCCTCCAGCTGGTACGAGCGTCCGGCACCGGCGACTGCGTCCCCGACTAGCTCCGCAGGCTGGGCAGCACCTTCGCGCCGAACGTCTCGATGAACGCGGTGAGGTCCTGGCCCACGTGGTGCAGATAGATGCGGTCGAAGCCGAGGTCGGCGTACCCGCGCAGCCACTCGATGTGCTGGTCCAGGTCGGCGGAGACGTTCACGACCTTCTTCACCTGCTCGAGCGTCACGCTCTCGCCCACGACGTCGAAGTGCTCGGCCATCTCGAGGTCCCAGCAGATCGGCGGCGGGAAGACGTTGGTGCGCCACTGGTCGTACGCGATCGCCTCGGCCTCCTCCTGCGTGCCCGCCCAGCTGAGGTGGACCTGCAGGCAGACCGGCCCGCGGCCGCCGTTGTCGCGGTAGGCGGCGATCATCTCGCGCAGCCGCTGCTCGGGCGCGTTGACCGTGACCAGCCCGTCGGCCCAGGTCGCGCACCACTTGGCGGTCTCGACGCTGACCGCGGCGCCGATCAGCGCCGGCTGCACCTGCGGGCGGGTCCACAGCTTGGCGCGGTCCACCGCGACCAGTCCCTCGCGGCTGACCTCCTTGCCCTCCAGCAGCCCGCGGATGACGTCGACGGAGGCCAGCAACCGGGCGCTGCGGACGTCCTTGCGCGGCCACGGTTCGCCGGTGATGTGCTCGTTGCTGTACTCCCCGGTGCCCAGCGCCGCCCAGAACCGTCCCGGGTACATCGTGGCGAGCGTGCTGATCGCCTGCGCGATGATCGCCGGGTGGTAGCGCTGTCCGGGCGCGTTGACCACGCCGAAGCTCAGGTTCGTGGCCTGCAGCGCGGCCCCGAGCCACGACCAGGCGAAGGCGGACTGTCCCTGCCGCTCGCTCCACGGGGAGAAGTGGTCCGAGCACATCGCGGCGTCGAACCCGGCCCGCTCGGCGGCGATGACCGCGGTCAGCAGGTCGGCGGGCCCGATCTGCTCATGGGAACAATGGATTCCGTAGTCCGTCATACGGTGCGTACCTACCCACCCGCGGCGCCCGGCAATCGGCCGGGCCGGAGACCGGACCCGTGGTCGCCGATGTGGGGCAGGACACTCATCTGATCACGCCGTGGCGCATCCAGCAGCGACTACACCGGCGAACGCCGGGTATGAAGCCGATCGTGAGTGTCGTTCCGCAGGAGTTGGTCCACAGCGCGCCCATGCTCGATGTCCTCCGGGACGAGCAAGCTTCCTCAGCGGTGAGGCTGCTGGCAGCGGCCTTCGACGGACCCGACGAACTGGCTGCCCTGGCAGCCGTGCACGGCCTCGGGGCCGTCCTGGACGACGAGGCCGACGCCGTTCTCTCCAGGCTCCTGTCGCATCCCCGCACGTTCCTGCGCGAACATGCCGCCTGGGTGCTCCAGTCCCGGTTGCCCCGGTTCGACGCCATCGACCGCCTCGTCGAGGTGGTCGCCGTGGGCGGGTTCTCCGGCATGGTGGCCCAGCGAACCCTGGAGAACTGGGGTCGTCCGGCGGGTGAGCACGTCACCGCCGCGCTGATCCGGATCCTGGCCGAGGTACAGGACCCGCGGGTCCGCGCACGCGTGGTCGAGACCCTGGGCCTGGTCGGTTCCGAGTCGGCCGGCCGGACGATCCGCCGGATCGCTCTCGACCCTCACGAGAGCCTGGCGGCCCGGGTCCGGGCGGTGGCGGCCCTGGGCGACCGGCACGGCGACATGGCCGCGGCCGAGGCGATCGAGTCCCTGCGAACGGGGGACGGGGAGCTCGCCGCGGTGGCGCGACTGGCCGCCGCCGACCTTGCCCTGGTGAGCGGAGCCGTTCCGGCCGACGACGAGCCCGGCTTGCGGATCGCCCAGTTGTTCCTGCACGCGGACATCGACCGGAGGCTGAGCCGGGCCGGCGCGGGGGACAACGGCGGCGTCGCCACCCTGCTGGTCCGGCTCGGCGACGCACTCGCCGCCCAGCCCGGTGTGGGACGGGTGCTGACCATCTCCCGCGGCACCCCGGAGCACGCGCTTGCCGCTCTCACCAGCAGCGAGAAGCACGTACTGGCGGCCGTACCCCTGCTCGGACCAGCGGTGCACGCGGTAGAAGCATGGCCGGCCCGGGTCGCTGTGCGGCGAGGCATCCGCCGCCTGTTGCGTACCCACCACGTGAATGTCATCCATCTGCGGATGGCGGAGGTCGGCAGTCTGGCAGCGGCTGAGGTGGCGGCGGAGATGGGCATCCCGGTCGTCTTCACGCTGGCACCTGATCCACACACCACCATCGACGCCCTGCAACGCGCCGGCGGCCTGCGCCCGGACAACTTCGGTTCGGTCGACGAGCGGGAGCACTACTGGTTCCGGGCCCGGCTCGTGCAACGGCTCGCGGCCGGCGCCGAGCACGTCGTACTGTTCCCCCGCCCGCAGGTCGCCCGTGACCTCAAGGTGCTCACCGGCATCGATATCGATGGCGACGCGAGCCGGTACAGCGTCGTCGCCGAGGGCATCGACCTGCAGGTCAGCCTGGCTGCATCGGCTGAGCTGTCGGACCCGGCCGGCTCGCCCGCCCTGACCGAGCTGGAAGCTCTCGTGGCGTCGCTCCCGCCGGAACGCCACGGCCTGCCACTGGCCATGAGCGTCGGCCGGCTGCACCGGGTCAAAGGAATGGCAACCCTGGTGCAGGCCTGGGCCCGGGATCCCGCGCTGCGCGAGCGGTGCAATCTACTGATCATCGGCGGCGACCTGGCGGATCCGTCCCCGGACGAGCGTGACCAGCTCGAGCTCATCGCGCAGGTGCTGCGCGAGCACCCGGACGCCGCATCCGGTCTGCTCATCCCCGGCCACCGGCCCAACGACGTGGTCGCCCGCTGGCTCGCCGCCGCACACTCCGGCCGTACCCCTCTGATCGGTGCCGGGGGTGTCTATGTGTGCAGCAGCCTGAAGGAGGAATTCGGGCTCGCCCTGCTGGAAGCTCTGGCCGCCGGCCTCGTCGTGGTCGGACCGGACGCCGGTGGACCACCCACCTACATCGAGCATGGCGTCACCGGCATGCTCGCCCGGACCAGCGACCCGGCAGAGCTGGCCGTGGCCTTCCTCGCCGCACTCGACCTGGCCACGCTCCCCACGTCTGCCCGGGTCGCCCGGGCCCGTCACCGGATCAGCGACGGTCTGACCGTGGAGTCCATGGCGGGTACCCTGACCGGGATCTACACGTCTGTGACAGCCCAGGAGGCCCGCTCATGACCTTGCTGGTGATCAGTCCGGACTACGCTTCCCACCTGCTTCCGCTGGCCACCATCGCGACCGCGTGGCAGCGGGCCGGCGAACGGGTCGTGGTGGCGACCGGCCCGGCCACCGCGGGGCTGGTCGCCTCGTTCGGGTTCGACCACAGCGACCTCCCGCTCGGCCGCGGATCCAACCCCGGCGTGATCCGGGCCGAGCAGCAACCGGCCGGTGAGGACGACGCGCTGCGGGGGTTCTTCGCCGCGACCTACCGCGGCATGGTGGAGACGCTGCGATTCCAGGCCGAGGCGCGCCGTAACGACCTGCTGTGGGAGCCGGTCGACCGGGCGCAGGCGGTGCTGAAGGTCATCGAGCAGGTCCGGCCGGACCGGATCGTCGTCGACCACCTCGCCTTCAGCGCCCGGCTGGCCCTCACCGCAGCCGCCATCCCGTACGTGGACGTCGTGCTCGGTCACCCGTCGGCCCTGCCCGTCGCCGACGAGGTCTACGGATACCCGACAGCCTGGCCCGCCGTGTTCCGCCCCGCCGAGACCGAACTCGCCGAGCTGCACCGGCTGTGCCGCGCCGTGCGCGACGAGTTCACCACCGAGTGGAACACCGCGCTGCTGGCACTCGCACCGGCGGCCACACCCGCGACGGACGCCTTCACCGAACACGGCGACCTGGTGCTGTACAACTATCCCGCCGCCCTGCACGACCCGGCGCGCACGGGGCTGCCGCCACAGCACGCCTTTCTCGGTTCGGCCGTCCGCGACGAAACGGCCGCACCCGAGGTGCAAGCCTGGCTCGAGGCCGGCGACCGGCCGTTCGCGTACGTCAGTTTCGGCAGTTTCCTGTCCGCCCGAGCGGACGTCCTGAGCACGGTCATCGACGCCCTGCGACACTCCGGCCTGCGGGTGGCGCTGGCGACCGGATCCGCCCAGGATCTGCCGGTCACACCGGACGACTGGCTGGTGCGCCCTTACCTTCCCCAGACCGCACTGCTGGACAAGGCGGCACTCGCGGTCACACATGCCGGCAACAACAGCGTCACCGAGGCCCTCACGGCGGGAGTGCCGATGCTCGCTCTGCCTTTCTCCACCGACCAGTTCGCGGGCGCGGCGGCCGTCGAGGCCACGGGAGTCGGCGTCGCCCTGGACCCGAACGCGGCGACGGCGCACGACATCGCCTCCACGGTGCGCCAGGTGCTCGACTGCGCCCCGGCCGCCCGCGAGATCGGCACGCGGCTGCGAGCCACCCCCGGCCGGGATCGGGCCTACACCCTGGCCCGTGATCACGTACCCGGGCGCCGGGACGCCTGACGGGTTCAGAATCGCTCTAGTGTTACCGCCATGGCCGACGCTGTGTATCTCGACTGTGACACCGGTGTGGACGACGCCGTGGCCCTGGCACTGCTGCTGCACAGCCCCGGCGTGCAGCTGCTCGGCATCGGCACCGTCAGTGGCAACACCGGTGCGGAACAAGCCGCCCGCAACACCCTCGACCTGCTCGACCTGGCCGGCCATCCGGGCGTACCCGTCGCGGCCGGGGCCCGCCATCCGCTCACCGGCACCTACGGCAGCGGCGCGAGCAGTGTGCACGGTGGCAACGGCATCGGTGGGGTCGTGCTGCCCCGCGCCGCCGCCGGCCCGATCCCCACCGACGCGGCCGACCTGCTGCTCGCCATCGCCCGGGCCCGCCCGGGTGAGCTGCGTGTCCTGGCGACCGGCCCGCTGACCAACCTGGCGATCGCGCTGCGCCGCGAACCCCGCCTGCCGCACCTTGTGCGTGACGTCACCGTGATGGGCGGCGCGGTCCGGGTGCCCGGCAACATCACCCCGCACGCCGAGGCCAACATCGCCAACGACCCGGAGGCGGCGGCCGAGGTCCTGGCCGCGGCCTGGCCGCTGACGCTGGTCCCGCTGGACGTGACGCTCCAGCACCGTCTCACGGTCGAGGACCAGGATCGGCTGCGCCGGCACGGTACGCCGTTGAGCACCGCCCTGGCGGCCACGTTGACCGGCTACTTCGACTGGTACGAGGCATCGTCGGGGCGGCGCGAGGTGCCGATGCACGACGCGCTGGCGGCCGGGGTGCTGACCGGCGCGCTGACCCCGGCCGACGCCCCGATGCTCGCCCTCACCGTCGACCTCGGCGCCGATCGCGGGCGCCTGATCGAGGATCCCGCCGGGGCCCCGGCGACCCGGGTGGTCCTCACGCTGGCCGGGGAGGCGGCACCGGTCATCCGCGACCTCGCGGCCGGCGCCTGACCTCAGTGGGCGCGGTCGCTCCGGTCGCCGAGCAGGCGGGTGGCGAGCACGGCGGCCTGGGTGCGGCGTTCCAGGCCGAGCTTCGCGAGCAGGCTGGACACGTAGTTCTTGATCGTCTTCTCGGCAAGGAACATCTTCCCGGCGATCTCACGGTTGGTCAGCCCCTCCGCGACGTACTCCAGGATCCGGCGTTCCTGATCGGTCAGCGACGCGAGCTCCCGCGGCTGCTCCACACCGTTGCGGATGCGTTCCAGCACCCGCTTCGTGACGGCCGGGTCGAGCAGCGACTGGCCGCCCGCCACCCGGCGCACCGCGTCCACCAGGTCGGTGCCGCGGATCTGCTTGAGCACGTACCCCGAGGCCCCGGCCATGATCGCCGCGAACAGCGCCTCGTCGTCCTCGTACGAGGTCAGGATCAGGCCTTTGATCGCCGAGTCGATCGCCCGGACGTCGCGGCAGACGTCGATGCCGTTGCCGTCGGGCAGCCGGGCGTCCAGCACGGCCATGTCGGGCCGCAGCGCCGGGATCCGCCGGGCCGCCTCCCGCGCCGACCCGGACTCCCCCACCACCTCGATGTCACCGGCGGAGTGCAGCAGGTCGGCGAGCCCGCGACGGACCACCTCGTGGTCGTCGAGCAGGAAGACACGGATCATGCCTCTTTCCTACCGCCCGCCGGGCACACCACCAAGGGCCGAAGGTCCCCCTGCCACGCGTGCGAGAACGCCCGGGTGCCCCGCACGATGAGCACCGGGCATCCGGCGCGATGCAGCAGCTGCATGCTGGTCGATCCGAGCAGCGTGTTCGCCACCGTCCGGTGCCCCCGGTTCCCGACGACCCTCAGCCGCGCGTTGTGCGAGACCGCGACGAGCACGGCCGCGGCACCGTCCGGCGAGACCACCCCCTCGACGTCGACCAGCGGGAACCGTTCCCGCCACGGCACGAGCCGCCGGTCCAGCCGATCCCGGCGCGGAACCGCTGGTGGCCGTCCTCGGCACCGCCGGCGACCGCCCGATCGATCAGGTCGTCGCCGGCCAGGCCCTGCAACGCGTCCTGCTGACCGCGACCGCCGACGGCCGGTCCGCCCGCCGCCCCCTCGACCAGGTTGTGACGGCCTGACTCCCGGCCGAACTTCCACGCAAGTGCGTCCTTGTTTCGGGGCCCGGGATGGACAAAAGTCGACGTCTTGCTGGTGGTTGCCCGGTCGTCGACGAGAGTTCAGGACGAGGTAGAGATGAACCCCGCAGTCAAGACGATCGTGCCCCCGGATCCTACCGGTGCCGCCACACCGGTGGAGTTCGCCGGGCGGCTGCGTGCCCTGATGGCCATGCGCCGCCGCACGCTGGACAGTGTGGCCCGGCGCAGCCGCGATGCCGGGACCCCCATCTCCCGGGCCACCGTCCACAATCTGATCACCGGCGGCGGGAACCCGCGGCAGGAGAGTCTGCTGGGCTTCCTGCGGGGGTGCGGGGTGCCGCCACGCGAGCAGATCCGCTGGCTCATCACGTTCCACGACGTCTACCCGGAGGGCCGCCGGTCCCAGCCGTAGGTCCCGGATGCGGCGGTCAGGAAACTCTCAGGGTCAGCGTCGGCGGCGAGGCCACCATCACAGACGGGGACCGCACCTCGCACCACAGGACCGAACCCGCCGCCTGACCGGTCAGTCGGCGGTGCGTACCTCGTGGTGATGGGCCTCGAGGGCGTCGCCCATGCCGGCCAGGAAGCGCCGCACCGTGGCCAGGTCCTCGTCGGTGAAGTCCCGCATCACCTCGTCGGTGCGCCGGCCGAGCGGGCCGAAGAAGGCGACAGCCAGCGCCTTGCCGGGCTCGCCGTAGCGCAGGTGCACCATCCGGCGGTCGGCGCTCTCCCGGCTGCGGCGCAGGTGGCCCGCGCGTTCGAGACGGTCGATGACCGCCGTGGTCGCCCCCGAGGAGAGGCCGAGCTCCTCGCCCAGCCGGCCCGGGGTCAGCGGCGTGCCGTCGCCCTCGGCCTGCATGACCGCCATCAGCGCCTGCAGATCGGTCGGGTGCAGGCCGTTGCGCTGGGAGAACGCCTGGCCGACGTGCTGAGCGCGGACGCCGTACGACTGCAGCAGGTTGACGATGTCCTCGCGGAGCCGTTCCCGCTCCGTTCCCCGTGGCCGGTACACGCCCCCCAGTCTTGCAGATTCTGCTCCGCCGGGTAACAATCTCGATCGTCGAGATTCTTACTAGTGGAGAGGAAAGCTCGTGTTACGTACCCTGACCGGCCGGGTGACCGCCTGGATCGTGCTGGCTGTCGCCCTGCTCGCGGCCGGGGCGGTCATCGGCCTCTCCGGAGCGGTCCGCACCTCCAACGACCCGACCGCCACCCTACCCGAGGGCGCCCAGTCGACCGAGGTCGCGGCGCTGCAACGGCAGCTGCCCTCGGGACAGAGCACGTCGGCGCTGGTCGTCTACAGCCGGGGCGGGCCGGCGCTGACCGACGCCGACCAGGCCAAGATCGCCGCGGACGCGACCGCGCTGAAGGCCGCCTCGCCGCCGATCATCGCCGAGAAAGGCGACGCCGCGCTGCTCGCCGTCACGATGCCGGCCGACCTGCCCGCCGACCAGCTCATCACCCGGGTGGCCGAGCTGCGGGAGACCGCCCGCGACGGACTCCCCGCGGGGCTGACCGCCCAGGTGACCGGTGGGGCCGGATTCGCCGCGGACATCGCCGACAGTTTCACCGGCGCCAACACCACGTTGCTGATCGTCACGGTGGTCGTGGTCGCGGTGCTGCTGCTCGTCACGTACCGGAGCCCGGTCCTGTGGCTCGTGCCCCTGGCCGTCGTCGGCATCGCCGACCGCGTGGGCAGCAGCTTGATCGCGCTGCTGTCGCGGCACACCGACCTGACCGTCGGCGACTCCACCGTGGGCATCGTGACCGTGCTGGTGTTCGGCGCGGGCACCAACTACGCGCTGTTGCTCATCTCCCGTTACCGCGAGGAGCTGCACCGCTTCGAGGACCGGCGCGAAGCGATGCGCCAGGCGCTGCGCGGGGCCGGCCCGGCCGTGCTCGCCAGCGCCGCGACCGTCGTGCTGAGCCTGCTCACGCTGCTGCTGGCCAGCCTCGGTGACACCGTCGCGCTGGGTGTCACCGCCGCGCTCGGCATCGGTGTCGCCGCGCTGTTCGCCCTGGTCGCACTGCCCGCCGCGCTGGTGGTCTGCGGCCGCGGCCTGTTCTGGCCGTTCGTGCCGCGGGTCGGCGACGCCGTCAAGCACGGCCTGTGGTCGCGGGTCGGCACCGCCGTCGCCAAGCGTCCCGGCGTGGTCATCGCCGCGTCCGTCGTGGTGCTCGGCGTGCTCGCCGCCGGCATCCCCGGCACCCAGCTCGGCCTGTCGCAGACCGACCAGTTCCGGGTCAAGGCCGAGTCGGTCGAGGCCCTCGACACGCTGAGCCGCTCGTTCCCGGCCGGCGCGGCGAACCCGGCGGTCGTGGTCGCCGCCCCCGCCAAGGCCCAGGAGGTGCTCGCCGCCGTCACCGCGACACCGGGCATCGCCCAGGCCCGGATCGCCGAGCAGACCCCGGCGGTGGTCCGGATCGACGCCACCCTCATGGCCGCACCCGAGACCCCCGAGAGCTACGACACCATCCGTACGCTGCGGGGTGCGGTTTCCGCCGTCCCGGAGGCGAACGCCCTGGTCGGTGGCAGTGTGGCGACCTCGCTGGACAACCGCGACGCGGCCCTGCGCGACCTGCGGGTGATCGTCCCGGTGGTGCTGATCGTCGTGCTGCTGGTGCTCGGCCTGCTGCTGCGCGCCGTGGTCGCCGCGGTGTTGCTGATCACCACGGTCATCGCGAGTTTCGCCGCCGCACTGGGCGCCGGGGCATTCCTGTTCCGCAGCGCCCTGGGATATCCCGGACTCGACAATCAGGTCCCGTTGTACGCGTTCCTGTTCCTCGTCGCCCTCGGCGTGGATTACAACATCTTCCTCGTCACGAGAGCCCGTGAGGAAGCGGCACATCGGGGGACCCGGGACGGCATGGTGCACGCGGTCGCCGCCACCGGCGCGGTCATCACCAGCGCCGGGATCCTGCTGGCGGCGGTGTTCGCGGTGCTGGGCGTCCTGCCGATCATCACCCTCACCCAGATCGGCGTGATCGTCGGCGTGGGCGTGCTGCTCGACACACTTCTCGTACGTACCGTGCTGGTCCCGGCGCTGGCGACGCTCCTGGGTGACCGGTTCTGGTGGCCGGCGGATCCGGCCGGCCGGGGGTTGCCGCACGAGCCGTCATGATCGATGCTGGGGGTCCGCGTTCGCGCGATCCGGGGAAAAAATCCCGGCCGGCGTTGAACCCCCGGCATCGTCCGAACGGATGAGGTCCCCGGTTCGGGACAACCGCCATATTTCTTCTTTAATTTGTCCCTAAGAATGCCTCAAGAATCTCGCGCCAAATAGCTTTCCGGCCCTCATGCTCCTACCGTCTGGGAGCCAGCTCATTTGGGGGCCGGAAACGGCGTCGGCAGGCCAGGAAATGGTTGCTGACGATGAGCGCGAGACTACAGAAGAGGTATCACCCATGCGAAGGTCTTACCGCCGGGCCGCTACCCGCCGGGGTCCCGACCGTCGTGTCATCGCCGTCGGCATCGCGGTGCTCGTGGCAGTCGGTGGAGCCATCGGCTTCACGCAGATCTCCAATGCGGACGAGACCAAGGTCGCGTCGTGCGCACCCGCCGAGGCCGCGCCGACCGCGGGCGCCCAGGGCGCCGCCGACCCCAAGGTCGGCACGTACAAGGACAAGGACGGCGACGTCCAGCACAAGGGCGACGGCCAGCTCGCCAAGGGTGAACAGGCCCCGAAGGCCGAGGCGGCCGGCGAGTGCAAGGACGGCGCGACCGTCAAGAAGACCGTGAACGGGCTCGAGATCCTCGCCAACACCTGCGAGGACTCCCGGCTCGAACCGCACGACGGCTTCCAGAACGGCAACCGCTGCGTGTCCACCGAGTTCGGTGAGGTCGGCGAGGCGGCGAAGAACGCCACGCTGCTGATCACCGAATCCCCGCAGAAGGTCGGCGTGGGCGAGCCGTTCACGCTGAAGGTCAGCACCCGCAACCTGATCCGGGACCGCTTCCTCGCCGCCGGGCAGGGCGGCTACTACGTGGAGAGCTCGGTGCTCGCCGACGGCCTGGTCCGCGGCCACTTCCACACCGCGTGCCGGATGCTCTCGAGCACCACCGAGGCCGTCGACCCCTCCCCGGTCCCCGCGTTCTTCGTGGCCACCGAGGACAAGAAGGGCGGCGCGGCCCCGGACACCGTGACGATCCAGGTCCCGGGCCTGCCGCAGGAGGGCATCGCCCAGTGCGCCTCGTGGGCCGGTGACGGCTCGCACCGCGTACCGATGATGCAGCGCGCCAACCAGATCCCCGGCATCGACGCGGTCCGCGTCGAGGTCGGCGCCGGCAACGGCGGTGGCGAGGACGACGGCGACAACGGCGGCGGGAACAACGGCGGCGGCGGCGACAACGGCGGCGGTCAGGCCGACCCGAGCACTCCCCCGGCCGAGGACGACGGCGACAACGGCGGGAACAACAACGGCGGGAACAACAACGGCGGTAACAACGGCGGCGGCGACGACGACCAGCCGGACCCTGAGGAGTCGGCGTCCGCGAGCCCGGAACCGGAGACCAACACCGGCACCACCCCGCCGAAGACCCCGACCGTGAGCCTCCCGCCGACCCAGGCGGCCGGCGACGACGAGGCCGGCAACGACGACACCGGCAACAACAACAATGCCGGCAGCAGCCCCAAGCCGACGAAGACGAAGACCACGGCCCCGCCGGCCCAGTCCGCGGGCGACGGCTCGTCCGACGACGACGAGGACACCGCGGACGAGGCCGAGGAGACCACGCCGGCGCAGAACCTGAGCGGTGGCAAGACCGCCACCCCGAAGGCGAGCAGGTCCACCGAGGCCGCCGCGGCGACCACGACGGAGAACGACGACTCCGGCGCCCCGGACGACACCCAGGTGGCCGAGACCCCCGTCGCGCAGGTCCAGAACGTCGACGGCCAGAAGCTCGCCCTCACCGGCGCCAACGTGATGACGATCGCCCTCGGCGGCGCCATCCTGATCCTCGGCGGCCTGTTCGCGCTGAGCGTCACCCGCCGCAAGCGGGCCGGCGAGCGGTGAGCTAGGAACCGAACGCAACCGGCCCGGGTCGTCCCCCTGACGACCCGGGCCGTTTCGCGATCAGGTCCAGCGACACCGTCCACAACCGGCGGCCCGCGGCGGGATCAAGCGCCCACCGTTCGACGCCGTGGCTGTGCTCGAAGAGGTCCGCGTCGCGATCGACCTCGTGCTGGGAGCGCCGCCGCGGTGAGTGAGCGTCCCCAACGGGGGACTGGTCGCGCGCGCCGGTCGCGGAGGGGGTGCCGGCACCGGTACGGATGAGCGGGTGGACACCCCAGAGAGCCGAATCCCCCGGCAGGCCGAACCGGTGCTGCCGGAATTGCGCAACGCCTGGTGGGAGCACGGGGTCCGGCGCCGCGCCGAGACCGGGGTGTTCGGCGTCTTCGCCGAGTTGCCCGGGCTGGTCGGGCAGGCGGTCGCGGTCAGCTGGCGGGCCGACCGGGTGCGCACGCTCGTCGTCGCGGTCGCCACCCTCGGCGGCGGGGCGATGGCCACGTTCGGGCTGCTGTCGGCCCAGCGGATCCTGGTGGAGCTGTTCAGCGGCGGTCCGACCCCGGATCGCGTACGGGCGGCCCTGCCGGCACTGGCGCTGCTGGCCGCGACCACCGCGGTCCGGGGTGCGCTCGGGATCGCGGTGGGTTACGCGCAGAACGGCCTGGCGCCCCGGGTGAACCAGGCCGCCGAACGCCGGTTGTTCGAGACCACGACCGCGGTGGACCTGACCGCTTTCGACGCCGACTCGTTCGCCGATGACATGGAACGCGCGACCCGGGGCAGCGACGCCGCGATCGCGCTGGTGCAGAACACCGCCAACATGTTCGCCGGCCTGGTCGGACTGCTCGCGGTGGCCGTCGCGGTCGCGGTCGTCAACCCCCTGCTGCTGGCCGCGCTGGTGGTCGCCACGCTGCCCAACGGGTACGCGGCCCTGCGCGCCGGGCACCTGCGCTACGCCACGTTCCTGGCCGGGTCGGTGCGGCGCCGGCGCCTGTGGGTGCTGCAACGGCAGATGGCCGAACGGGACTCGGCGCCGGAGCTGCGCTCGTACGGCCTGCGGGGTTTCCTGCTCGGCCAGTACGACATGGTGATGGGCGCGCAGACCACCGAGGAGCTGGCCCTGGCCCGCCGGGTGACGACCACGACCAGCATCGGCGCGGTGATCAGCGGCCTCGGCCTGGGCGGCGTGTGGGTGCTGCTCGGCCTGCTGCTGTCCGGCGGCCGGATCCCGCTGTCCGCGGCGGTGACGTGTGTCGTGGCGGTGCAGGCCGCGCAGCGCGCCCTCGCGACGGTGACGTTCCAGCTCGACCGGCTCTACACCGACGGGCAGTTCTTCAAGGAGTACGTGGGGTTCCTCGAGCGGGCCCGCGCGTACGTGCCGGCCCCGCGCCCGGCCGGGTTGCCGGCCGCCCCCACGCTGGAGCAGGTGAGCGTGCGCGGCGTCCGGTTGCGGTACCCGGACAAGGACACCCTCGCGGTCGACGACGTGTCATTGACCATCCGGGCCGGGCAGACCGTGGCGTTCGTCGGCGAGAACGGCTCCGGCAAGTCGACACTCGCCGCGATGATCGCCTCCCTGCGCGAACCGACCAGCGGGACGATCGAGTGGAACGGCCGGCCGCTGACCGGCTGGGACCGCGACGCGCTGCGCTCCCGGATCGCCGTGGTGCTGCAGGATCATCACCACTGGCCGTACACCGCGGCGACGAACATCGCGATGGGTGACCTGTCGGTGGCCCCGGAGCAGTCCCGGATCGAGGCGGCGGCCGGCCGGGCCGCGGCCCACGACACGATCCTGGCGCTGTCGCACGGTTACCGCACGCTGCTGGACCGCACGTTCAAGGACGGTGAGGAACTCTCCGGCGGCCAGTGGCAGCGGATCACCGCCGCCCGCGGCCTGTACCGCGACGCCGACCTGCTGATCATGGACGAGCCGTCGTCGGCCCTGGACCCGCGGGCCGAGGACGCGCTCTTCCAGGCGATCGGCGACCGGCAGGGCCGACGGACCACGATCCTCATCACGCACCGGCTGGCGAACGTCATCCACGCCGACATGATCTTCGTGATGCACGACGGCGCGCTGGCCGAGTCCGGCACCCACGACGAGCTCGTCGCCGCGGGCGGGCGCTACGCGGAGCTGTTCGCGCTACAGGCGGCCGGGTACCAAAGACAGTCCTAACGGGACATGGTTCTTCCATCGATGTGCGGGTACGTTGCCTGCGCATGGAGATCTTCGATCAGCTGGCCGAGCTGTACCAGGGCGAGCACAGCCACAACCCCTTCCAGGCCGCACTCACCGAGCGGATCACCGCCGCGATCCCGGCCGGCGCGCCGGTGCTCGATCTGGGCTGCGGCACCGGCGTACCCACCGCGAAGATCTTCGCCGCGGCCGGTCACAAGGTCACCGGCGTGGACGTCTCCGAGGGCATGCTGCGCCTCGCCCGCGAGCAGGTCCCGGACGCCGAGTTCGTGCACGCCGACCTGCGTGAGCTCCCCGGCACGTACGGTCCGTTCGGTGCGGTGACCGCGTTCTTCTCGCTGCTCATGCTCAGCCGCGCCGACATCGAGCGGACGCTGCGCCGCGCGGCCGGCTGGCTCGAACCGGGCGGCCGCCTCGGCATCGGCATGGTGAACATGGACGCCGACAGCCTGCCGGTGGAATTCCTCGGCGTGCCGGTCACCGTGTCCGGATACCCGCAGGACCAGCTCGCGGCCCGGCTCACCGACGCCGGTTTCACCGTCGAGAGCATCGAGACGGTCGACTTCACCCCGGCGGGCGGGCCGCCGGAAAGCCAGATCTTCGCCCTGGCCAGACTCTCAAGCTGACGGTACGCGCAGAGCGGCTTCCGGCTCCCCCACCGGCTCGCGGGGCTCCCCCGCCGCCGGGTCACGGGGATCCGCCGGGAGGCCGCGCTGCCGCTCCAGCAGGTCACGGACGTCGGCCGGGGTGCCGGGGTGGCCGAACAGGTAGCCCTGGCCCAGGTCACAGCCGATCCGCTGGAGCATCCGCCACTGCCCGTCGGTCTCGATGCCCTCGGCGACCGTCTGCATCCGCAATGCCCGCCCCAGCCCGACCATGGCGTCGACCAGCGCCCGGTTGTCCGCACACGTGTCGACCTGCTCCACGAACGAGCGGTCGATCTTGATGATGTCGACGGGCAGCTGCTTCAGGTAGTTCAGCGACGAGTAGCCCGTACCGAAATCGTCGATGGCCAGCCGCACACCCAGCCGCCGCAGCGCCTCCAGGGTCTCGATGGCGGTGCCGATGTCCTGCATCAGCATCGACTCGGTGATCTCCAGGGTCAGGTTCCGGGCCGGCAGCCCGGCGTCCCGCAACGCCGCGGCGACGTCGTCGACCAGCCCCGCGTACTGGAACTGCCGGGCCGACAGGTTCACGTTGATCCGCAGGTCGGCCGCCGCCGGGATCTCCGCCCGCCACCGCGCGAGCTGCTCGCAGGCGTGCCGCAACACCCAGCGACCGAGCGGGACGATCAGGCCGTTCGCCTCGGCCGCGGCGATGAATCGGTACGGACTGAGCAGCCCCTGCCCGGGATGCTGCCACCGCACGAGCGCCTCGACCCCGGTGACCGCCCGCGTCCGGATGTCGACGACCGGCTGGTACAGCACGACGAACTGCTCCTCCCCCAGCCCCCGCTCCATGTCGACCCGCTGCTGCGCCTCCTCCAGCACCGACCGTGCCATCGACGGATCGAACACCGCGTACGCGTTCCGGCCGCCCCGTTTCGCCGCGTACATGGCCAGGTCGGCGTCGCGCAGCAACTCCTCGGCGGCCCGGGTCCCCCCGGCGATCCCGATGCTCAGCGAACAGGTCACCTCCCGGCTGCCCAACCGCACCGGCTCCCGCACGGCCACCAGCAGCCGCTCGGCAAGCCCGACCGCGGCCGCTTCGTCGGTGTCCTCCAGCAGCACCGCGAACTCGTCGCCACCCAACCGGGCCAGCGTGTCCCCGGGCCGCATCTCCGCGCCGAGCCGAGTCGCGACGGTGGCCAGCAACGTGTCGCCGAGACTGTGCCCCAGCTCGTCGTTGACCAGCTTGAAGTCGTCCAGGTCGAGCAGCAGCACCCCGATCTGCGTACCGTTGATCCGGCCGACCGCCTGCCCCAGCCGGTCCCGGAACAACGCCCGGTTCGGCAACCCGGTGAGCGAGTCGGTGAACGCCTGCCGGCTGAGCTGCTCCTCGAGCGCCCGCCGGCCCCCCATGTCCCGGAGGCTGACCACGGCCGAGCGAAGGTCCGGGTCCCCCACCCGGTTGGTCCCGATCACGTCCAGGTAGACCCAGGCCCCGTCGGCCCCCCGCATCCGCATCTCGCACCGGTCGGTGTGCCCCTCCGCCGAGGCGAGCAGGGCATCCAGCCAGCTCTTGGCCAGAGCCCGGTCCTCCGGGTGGACGAGAACCCCGAGCAGCTCCCCGGTGATCTCCTCCGGCGCCCGCCCCAGGATCCCCCGCACCGACCGGCTCACATACCGCACCCGATAACCGGCGTCGATAGCGAAGACCGCATCGGACGAAGCCTCCAGCAACCGCTCGGTCCGATACTCGGCCGACCGCCGCCGGGCATCGAGCCGCCGCCGGCTCTGCGCCCCGACAGCACAGACCGCGATGACGCTGGCGGTGATAGCGGTCAACGTGAAGACCGAGACGACACTCCCCCCGTTCCGCGCGGGCAGCAACATCAGGAACCCGGCGACGGACGCGGCCCCGATCCCGATCACCACCCGGGGCGGATACAGCGCGGCCGACGTGACGAGCAACAAAGCGACGCAGGGAAGGTAGGCGGTGACCCCCTGAGCGTCCTGAGCCGCGAAAAGCCACAGCACAGGAAGCTCGGCCGCCCACCACAGCACCAACCACTTACGCACCACCAGGCTGCGCACATACCGCCGCCACGGCAACGCCAAAGCCCCGAGCTGCACCAGAGCGGCGGTGACCAGAGCCGGCACCACCCACCACCGCAGCCCAGCCGCCCAGTCCACCCCCACCCGGACCGCGGCCAGCACCGAAACCCCAGCCGCCAGCCCCGACCCCAGCCGAATCTGCCGAGCCCAGTACTCCGCGGTGTGGTCGTCGATCCCAGCCCGCTCCATGCCGCACCCCATCGGCACCCCGAGCCCCCTCGTGAGCGGTTCGCCCACCCGGCCCGCCCCAGCCCGGCCCACCCGACCCCGCCCGGCCCCGCCCGCTTGATCCAGCCCACAGTCCAGCCGGCCTGCCCGGCCCTCCCCACCCCGACATACCCGGCCCAGCCCGGCCCGGCCTGCTTGCCCAGCTCTCCCGGCCCGACGGACCGACCCCACCCGACCCACAGCCCACAGCCCACAGCCCACAGCCCACAGCCCACAGCCCACAGCCCACAGCCCAGCCTGCTTGCCCGGCTCGCCCGGCCCGACGGACCCGGTGGACCCGACCCGGCCCGACGGACCAGGTGGACCCGGCCCAGCCCGGCTGCGGGCCCGCCCCGATATCCCACCCGCCCGAACCGGCCTGCCCCGCCGAACCGCTCGCCGACCCGCCGGCGCGACATCCCGCGCCCCGTCCACGAGCGGCATCCCGGGCAGCCCAGACACCGCGACCGGCACCTCGACGGGGACCGCCGCCGTGGACGAGACCTGAACCTCGGCCTGGGCTGTAGTTCGGAATCGCGACCAGGGAGCAGGAGTCGCGGCAGACGCTCCTCCCTTGGCCGTTGAGGAAACCGGCACCGTGGACGAAGGTTGGCCCTCAGCCACAACAGGCACCTCGGTCGGGACCGGCACTCCGCTCCCGACCTGTGCAGCGACCGGCACTCCAGCCGTAACCTCCGCCGAATCTCCCGCCCCGGCCGGAACCCGCGACCAGGTCGCTTCCTCCACCGCATTCTCCGGGCCGGCCTCAACCCGCGCTTCGGGCGGGACCTCCTCCACGCCCGACGGAGACGGAGAACCGGCCGACATTCGCCGGGGAACCCGGTGTGATGCTTGCTCGGTGGCTGGCGGCGGAGCGACCTCCCGGGCTTTTCCCTCGAGTGCGGCCGCTGCAGCCGCCCGGAAGTCATCGGGGCTCACGCCCGAGCGACGCATCTTCGCCGCGTGACGCTGCCGCAATCCCCACGCACGATGACGCTCGTGCTCACTCCGGAATTCATCAGCCGCGGCTGAATAGTTGCGACGCTTGGTGCGGTCGCGCATTTTCGCCAGTTCTACGGTGGTGAACATCTGGAGCTGCCGCATGGACCAATTGTCCTGCAGCGAACCGGCGACCGTCCAGCCCGATCAGCTGGCCAACTGGCTAAACTAAAGTTACTTCTCCCAGGCGCTCTCCCAGCTGGGATTCAGTCGCCACCTGACCCAGGGATATCAACTTTTTCCGACATTAATATGTTCAGCCTAAAAGTCGTTTCGACGACGCCCAGGAGTAGCCTTTCGATCGACCCGTACGGCATTTATTAAATCCACCGACTCGGAATTCTCGACCTGAAATGCTATCGACTCAGCGACGCCGGGCCGAGCTGCGATGGAGGGGCGCGTTCGACCACGGGTTCGCCCGCTGAGCCGGCACCTGAGTCACGCGCGACCCGGCCCGGACTCAGCTCGACGAGGCTGTCACGAGCCAGAGCCGGATGAGCTCGCGACGCGGTAGTGCGGGGCGAGGGGCGTGGCCTGCCGGAGGCGGCACCGTCGGACCCCCGCGGTGCCGCCTCCGGGTTCGGGTCAGGTTGCGGGGGTCAGTTCAGCTGGCCCTGGATGAACTCGGTGGCGTCGTCGGCGAATTTGGCGTAGTCGAGGTGGGCTGCGAGGCTGGTTCCGCCCTGGCAGAACTGGTCGTTGCGGTTGCAGAAGGACCGGGTCCGGTCCTGGAAGGTGTCCAGGCGGCCTGCTCCGCGGGCGAAGATGCCCGACTGGGTGCCGTTGGTGACGTTGAAGTCCTCGCCGGCGGTGAAGGTCGGGTCGCCGAACAGGATGACCGCTGCCACCTTGTCACCCAGGGCGGCCGGGATGGCGGCCTGACCGGTGGCCCGGCCGGCTACCGAGCGGCCCACGAGGGCGTCGCCGACCACGTTGGCTCCCTGGGAGTAGCCCATCAGAACAAAACGGGTGCCGGCGCAGGCTGCCGCCGTTCGTTGCACGTTGCCGGCCAGGGCTGTCACGCCCTGCCGGACGCTGGCCTGGTAGTTGAAGTTCGCGGGGTAGTCGACCGCTGTCGTCTTCACGGTCTGCGGCAGCTCCCGGGTGAGCTGCTGCGCCAGCGGCGTGAGCAGGATGCCCAGCCCCGGTCGTTCGGTGGTGCCCCGGGCTCCGATCACCTCGACGTCCGGGCAGGCGTTCGCCGGGGCCTGCGCCGCGAACGTCAGCGGGGCCACCACGAGGCCGGCCGCGCCGACTGCTCCTGCCGCCGCGATGGTGAGTACTTTGCGTAACCGCATGCCGTCATCCCTTCGATGGCCGAGTGGGCCAAAAACTGGCCGACAACTTCATGCACTTGGTACGCAAGAAGGGCCTGGGACGGACGTGTGCTGCTTTTTTCCTCACAGCTTCGTGCTGGTTTGATCCCGGACGCGATCGACTCCGTAGCGGGGCCGGGTCAGCTGTCGAAGTCCACGATCACTTTCGGTGAGATCGGGACGGCCTGGCATGTCAGGACGTAGCCGGCCGCCAGCTCCGCGGGGTCGAGGGCGAAGTTGCGCCGCATGCGCACCTCACCCTCCACGACCCGGGCCCGGCAGGTGCCGCAGACGCCGCCCTTGCACGCGAACGGGAGGTCCGGGCGGGTGCGCTGGGCGCCTTCGAGGACGGTCTGCCCGGCCGGCACCACCAATGCTGTCGTACGCCCGTCGAGCTGCACCGTCACCGCGCTGCCGGGACCGGCGGGCTCGATGGTCCGGACCGGTTCGGGCGGGGCCTCGTCCACCCAGAACAGTTCGCGGTGGATCCGGGCGGGCGGCACCTGCCAGCCGGCCAGCACCGCGGTGGCGTCGGTGACCATGCCGAACGGGCCGCACAGCCACCAGTGGTCCACGCCGGGGATGTCGATCAGCAGCGGGACCAGGGTGCGCAGTTTCTCCGCGTCGAGCCGCCCGGTCAGCAGGTCGGCCTCGCGGGCCTCCCGGGACAGTAGATGCACGAGCTCCAGCCGGTCCGGGTACGTGTCCTTGAGGTCGGCGAGGTCCTCGGCGAACATGACCGTGCTGGCGCGCCGGTTGCCGTACAGGATGGTGATCTGGGTGCCGGGGACCCGCAGCAGTGACGCCGCGATCGACAGCACCGGGGTTATCCCGGAGCCGGCGGCGATCAGCACGTGCCGGGCGGCGCCGGTGAGGTCGGGCGTGAAGGTGCCGCTGGGCGGGGCCACCTGGACGGTGTCACCGGGGCGGACCTTGTGCACCAGCCACGACGACACCTGTCCGCCGGGGACCTCGCGGACGCCGATCCGGGGCCGGGACCCGGCCGGGGCGCAGATCGAATAGGTACGCCGTTCGTCGTCGCGCCGCACGGTCAGCGACTGCCCGGGCCGGAACGCGAACGTCGCGGCCAGGTCGGCGGGGACGTCGAAGGTCACCGCGACGGCGTCGGCGCACAGCTGCTCGACGGCCGCGACCCGCAGCGGGTGGAACGCCACTCAGATCTCCTTGACGTGCTCGAACGGTTCCCGGCAGGCCGGGCAGCGGCGCAGGGACCGGCAGGCGGTGGCACCGAACGCGGTGATCTCCTCGGTGTCCCCGTGCCGGCAGCGGGGACAGGGCACCGGTGGGCGTACCGGGAACAGGGTCAGCGGAACGGGCCCCGCGGTCCGGTGCGGAGCGGGACCGGGCGGGGAGATCCCGGCGGCGGCGAGCTTGTCGCGACCGGCCGGGGTGATCCAGTCGGTGGTCCAGGCCGGGCTCAGCACGGTCCGCACCTCGACCCGGGGGTGGCCGGCCGCCCGCAGCGCCCCGGCGAGGTCGTCGCGCATGGTCCGCAGCGCCGGGCAGCCGGAGTAGGTCGGCGTGATCGTGACGACGACCCGGTCCGCGAGCTCCTCGACCGACCGCAGGATGCCCAGGTCGGCCAGGGTGAGCATGGGCAGCTCCGGGTCGGTGACCAGGGCGGCCACCGCGGCGGCGGTCACCAGGTGCCTCCCGGGGTGTCGCGGGCGACGCCCTGCAGCTCGGTGAGGATCTCGCGCATCGCCGGGGTGTGCCGCCCGCGGGGTTCGCCGGGGCCCCAGGCGGTGGCTTTCAGGCCGGCCGCGTCGAGCACCCGCGCCCAGACCGATTCGACCTCGGGCCGCACGGTCGCCGGGTCGACGCCGTGTCCGGTGGCGGCCAGGCGGAGTTCGATCTCGTGCGGGGTGAACAGGTCGCCCGCCGCGATCGCCTCCACCGCGTCCTGCATGCGGGCCCCGGAGAGGTCCGTGCCGTCGCCGAGGCGGACCACCCACTGGGCCGCGTACTCCCGGTGGTAGGTGACCTCCTTGACCCCCTTGGCGGCGATCGCGGCGAGCACCGGGTCGCCGCAGCGGGTGAGGCGTTCCAGGACGGCGAGCCGCCAGGACGACAGGGCCAGCAGCCGCGCCACGAGGTGGGCGAAGTCCGGGTCGGCCCGCTCCACCAGCCGTACGTTGCGGAAGTCGCCCTCGTCGCGCAGGTAGGCGAGCTGGTCCTCGTCGCGGCCGGCGTCCTCGACCGCCGCGGCCCGGGTGAGCAGCAGGCGGGCCTGGCCGAGCAGGTCGAGCGCGATGTTGGCGATGGCCAGCTCGTCCTCGATCTCGGGGGCGCGGGTCACCCACTGCTGCAGCCGGTGGGACAGGATCAGCGCGTCGTCGCCCAGCATCAGGCAGTAGGCGGCCAGGTCGGCCCGGTCCGTCCCGGGCGGCACCGTGGTGTCCAGCCCGTCGAACGGGTCGGTGAAGCCGGTGCCGTATGCCCACCGGGTGTCCTCGTCAGGATCGTCCATCGTCGCCTCAGATGTGCGGTACGGAGCCGGGTATGGAGTAGTACGTGGGGTGCCGGTACGCCTTGTCGGCGCTCGGTTCGAAGAACGCCTCCTTGTCGTCCGGGCTGGACGCGACCACGTCCGCGGAGCGCACCACCCAGATGCTCACGCCCTCGTTGCGACGGGTGTACAGATCCCGGGCGTGGTGCACGGCCATCTCGTCGTCGGCGGCCCGCAGCGAGCCGACGTGCACGTGGTTGAGGCCGCGCTTGGCGCGCACGAACACCTCGTACAGCGGCCATTCGTGGTTCATGGGTGCCGCCTTTCCCCGGTGAGAGCGCGAGCGGCATGTGCGGCGGCGGCCTCGCGCACCCAGGCACCGTCCTCGTCGGCCTGGCGGCGGCGGGCGACGCGTTCGGCGTTGCAGGGGCCGTCGCCGGAGATGATCCGGGTGAGCTCGTCCCAGTCCGGCTCGCCGAAATCGTGGTGGTCGCGGTCCGGATTCCAGCGGAGGGCCGGATCGGGCAGGGTGACGCCGAGCGCGGCGGCCTGCGGCACGCTCATGTCGACGAAGCGCTGGCGCAGCTCGTCGTTGGTGTGCCGTTTGATCTTCCAGGCCATCGACTGCGCGGAGTTGGGCGAGCGGTCGTCGGGCGGGCCGAACATCATCAGCGACGGCCACCACCAGCGGTTCACCGCGTCCTGCACCATCTCGCGCTGCCGCCCGGTGCCGCCCATCATGGTCATCAGCAGCTCGTATCCCTGCCGCTGGTGGAACGACTCCTCCTTGCAGATGCGGATCATCGCCCGGCCGTACGGGCCGTAGGAGCTTCGGCACAGCGGCACCTGGTTGCAGATCGCGGCGCCGTCGACGAGCCAGCCGATCACGCCCACGTCGGCGAACGTCAGCGTCGGGTAGTTGAAGATCGACGAGTACTTCTGCCGGCCCTCGATGAGCCGGCGGGTGAGGTCGCCGCGGTCCGCCCCGAGCGTCTCGGCGGCCGAGTACAGGTACAACCCGTGGCCGGCCTCGTCCTGGACCTTGGCGAGCAGGATCGCCTTGCGCCGCAGCGAGGGCGCCCGGGTGATCCAGTCCCCCTCCGGCTGCATCCCGATGATCTCCGAGTGCGCGTGCTGGGCGATCTGCCGGATCATCGTCCGGCGGTAGGCCTCCGGCATGTCGTCGCCGGGCTCGATGCGCTGGTCACGCGCGATGGTGTCCTCGAAGGCGCTCATCGGCGTGACTGCAGCGTGTAGTAGCGCCCGGTGACGAACGCGGCGTCGCTGAGCGAGGCGGTGGCGGCCGGGTTGGCGCCCGTACCGTGCAGGTCGCTGAACGCCGAGGTCTGGTTGACGAACACGCCGCCGGTGAGGTTCTCCGAGAGGTGGACCCCGGCGTCGAGGGCCGCTTCCCGGGCCTGGTCGAGGAAGGTCTCCGAGGTGGAGTGCACGAGCGCGGTGAGCGCGCCGTGCTGCCGGACCGTCCGGGTGAACAGCTCGAGCGGCGTGGGCGTGGTGATGACGAACGAGACCGGCCCGAACCACTCGCGGGTGTAGGTCTTCTCGTCGGAGGGGTCGAGGCGCACGACCACCGGGGTGGTGGCGTGCAGCACGCCGGGCAGCGTGCCGGCCTCGGCCAGCCGGGCCCGCACGTCGTCGTTGACGATGGCGCCGAGCGTGCCGGCCGCCCGCTGCGGGTCGCTGAGCAGCTTGTCGAGCGCGGCGCTCAGGTCGGCGCCGAACTCGGCGGGGCTCTTGTGCCCGGCGTCGGTGTCGATGCCGGCCGGTGCGATCAGCAGGTTCTGCGGGGTGGTGCACATCTGCCCGCTGTACAGCGACAGGGAGAACGCGAGGTTGCGCAGCATGCCCTGGTAGTCGGCGGTGGAGTCGAGGATGACCGTGTTCAGGCCGGCCTTCTCGGTGTACACGACCGCCTGGCGGGCGTTGGCCTCCAGCCAGTCGCCGAACTCGCTGGACCCGGTGAAGTCGACGATCCGTACGTCGGGATGGGTGGCCAGGGTGGCGGCGATGCCCTCGCCGCGCTGCTCGACGGCGAGCGTCACCACGTTCGGGTCGAGGCCGGCCTCGGTGAGCACCTCGCGGCAGACCTGCACGGTGATCGCGAGCGGCAGCACCGCGCCGGGGTGTGGCTTGACGATCACCGGGTTGCCGGTGACCAGGCTCGCGAACAGGCCCGGATAGCTGTTCCAGGTGGGGAACGTGGTGCAGCCGATCACCAGCGCGACGCCGCGGCCGACCACCGTGCTGGTCTTCTCCAGCCGTAGCGGATCGCCGCCACGCTGCGGTTTCGACCAGTGCGCGACCGCCGGGATCCGGGTCGACTCGGCCAGCGCGACCGCGACGGCTTCCAGTCCCCGGTCCTGCGCGTGCGCGCCACCGGCCTGGAACGCCATGACGAACGCCTGCCCGGTCGTCACCTGCACGGCGTGCGCGAGCTCGAAGATCCGCGCGTTCAGCCGGGCCAGGATCTCGGCGGCCACCCCGGCGCGTCCGTGCGGCCCGGCGGCACGCCACCCCGGGGTCGCCGCGCGCGCTGCCGCGATCAGGTCGTCCGGGTCACCTTTCGGATAGGCGACGTCCGCGTCGAGCTCGGTCGACACGGTCGTGGTGGCACCGGGCACCTCGATCGGGAACTCTGCCCCGAGCAGCGCCCGGAACGCGGCCTCGCCGTCGGGCGCGGCCTGCTCGCCGTACACGGACTTGCTGGGTGACTCGGGGTACGCGGACCAGTAGTCCCGCGCGGCCGCGGCCTCGATCGCGCGGTCCAGCAGGTCGCGGTGCCGCTCGTAGAACTCGGTGGGGCTTGTCACCAGCGCTCCTTTGCGATTGGCTGTGTACCTATTTACCGTCCGTTCGGTCGGTTAATCAAGACCTGAGGCACAGATGGCACTTCCTCCGCACGACCGGCAGAGACGTGGCCGGCCCGGTCATGACCTCGACGCGGTGCTGGCCGCGGCGGTCGCGCTGTTCAACGAGCGGGGCTACGACGCGACCAGCATGGACGACGTGGCCCGCGGTCTGGGGATCACCAAGTCGAGCGTCTACCACCACGTGCGTGGCAAGCAGGACCTGCTGCGGATGGCGATCGACCACGCCCTCGACGGGCTGGACGACGCGATGACCCAGGTGCGCGGGCTGCCCGACGCGACCGCGCTGGAACGCCTCGAGACGCTGATCCGGCTCAGCGTGCTCGTGCTGACCTCCCGGCTGCCGTACGTCACGCTGCTGCTGCGCGTGCGCGGCAACAGTGACGTCGAGCTGGCCGCCCTGGCCCGGCGGCGCGCCTTCGACCACGACGTGACCGCGCTGGTGAAGGCGGCCCAGGCGGAGGGCTCGGTGCGGCCCGACGTGGATCCCGCGACCGCCGCCCGGCTGCTGTTCGGCATGGTCAACTCGCTGGTCGAGTGGTACAGCCCCGGGCGCGGCAACGCCGGCACGCTCGCCTGCACCGTGACCGCCCTGGCCTTCGACGGATTGCGGACCCGCCACCTCTAGGAGTTGATCATGCAGGATCGCACCCCCCGGCGGGACGCGCTCGACCCCGTCGAACGGGCCTCCGTCCCCGAACTGCGCGAGCTGCAACTCTCCCGGCTGCGCTGGTCGCTGTCGCACGCGTACGCGCGGGTGCCGGCGTACCGGACCCGTTTCGACGAGCACGGCGTGCACCCCGGCGACCTGCGGTCGCTGTCCGATCTGGCCCGCTTCCCGCTCACCGACAAGGCCATGCTGCGCGACAACTACCCGTACGGCATGTTCGCGGTCCCGCGGGCCGAGATCTCCCGCCTGCACGCCTCCTCCGGCACCACCGGGCGGCCCACCGTGGTCGGCTACACCCGCTCGGACGTGCGCACCTGGGCCCGGCTGATGGCCCGCTCGCTGCGCGCCGCCGGGGGCCGGGCCGGCGACCGGGTCCACGTCGCGTACGGGTACGGCCTGTTCACCGGTGGCCTCGGCGCCCACTACGGCGCCGAGGAACTGGGCTGCACGGTCATCCCGGTGTCCGGCGGCATGACGGAACGTCAGGTCATGCTCATCACCGATCTGGCCCCCGACGTCATCATGGTCACGCCCAGCTACATGCTCGCGATCGTGGACGAGATGCGCCGGCAGGGCGTCGACCCGCGCGGCACGTCACTGCGGGTCGGCGTGTTCGGCGCCGAACCGTGGACCGAGGACCTGCGCGCCGAGATCGAGGACCAGCTCGACCTGCACGCCGTCGACATCTACGGCCTGTCCGAGGTGATGGGCCCCGGCGTGGCGGTCGAGTGCGTGGACACCAAGGACGGCCTGCACGTCTGGGAGGACCACTTCTACCCGGAGATCATCGACCCGCTCACCGGCGCGGTGCTGCCCGACGGCACGCCGGGCGAGCTGGTCCTGACGTCGCTGACCAAGGAGGCCATGCCGGTCGTGCGGTACCGCACCCGCGACCTGACCCGGCTGCTGCCCGGCACCGCCCGGCCGATGCGCCGGATCGAGAAGATCACCGGGCGCACCGACGACATGATCATCCTGCGCGGCGTCAACCTCTTCCCCACCCAGATCGAGGAGCTGATCCTGCGTACGCCGTCCCTGGCCCCGCACTTCCAATGTGTCCTGACCCGCACCGGGCGCCTCGACGAGCTGACCGTCACGGTGGAACGCCGCCCCGGCACCGCACCGCCGGACGGTTTCGCCGCGGGCCGGGACCTCGCCACGATGGTCAAGAACACCATCGGGGTCACCGTCACGGTCGACGTCATCGAGCCGGACGGCGTCGAGCGCTCCCTCGGCAAGATGCGCCGCGTCGTCGACCGCCGCTGATCAGCGCAGGTCGGTGTCGCTCGGACATCCCGGATCCGGGCGCCGGGCGCGCGAGATCTGCCCGCACAGCATCCGGAACACCGGCTTGCCGGCCCGGTCCAGACCCATCACCAGCATCGCCTTGTCGACCGGCACCGGGGAGCCCGGCCCGAACGAGATGGTGCCGGTGGCCCCCTCCAGCGGGCTGCTCCCGGTGATCATCGCCAGTCCCTGGGCGACGGTGCCCCGGGTCACCCGCGTGGTGCCGTACCGCTGGCCGCGGGCGATCGCCTCCCGGATCGTCACCAGCGAGTCCCACCCGAACATGGCCCGGCTGGCGCCGTCGTTGCCGCAGATGTCGCCGTACCCGGCCGCCTGGTACGCCGTGAAGAACACCACCTCCCGCGACAGGTCGGCGCAGGCGAACGGCCAGGCGAGGCTGCTCGCCTGGGTGAGGTAGTCCAGCGGCAGGTTCGCGATGGTGCCCAGCTGCCCGGAGGACACCGCGCTGGCGATGGCGTCGCCGGCCAGCAGCTCCGGGTAGTCGCCCGGGCAGGAGACCGTCAGATCGCGCAGGAACTGCCGGAACTCGCCCGGCCGGCCCGCGAAGAAGATCAGATGCCCGCGCCGGGCCGAGCACGCCTGCCGGGCCAGGACACTCAGCGGGTCACCGCCCGGGGCGCCCGGCGTGCGGTACGCCCGGTACCCGCGCACCTCGATGCCCACGTGCTCGAACTGGGTCCGTACGTTCTGGGCGAGGTTCCCGCTGTACAGGTCGTCGGGATCCCCGGAGTAGTAGATGTCGGCCGCCGTCGCCTTCTTCCGGCTCCGGGCGTAGTAGGCCGCCACCGCCGCCTCCCGCAGGTTGGCCGGCCCCACCTGGTGGTACGACAACGCCGTACGGGTCAGGTCGTCGGACGACAGCAGCGTGCCCAGCGTCGGGATCCCGGCCCCGTCGAGGGTTCGGATCGCGGCCCGGACCCCCTCCTTGCTGACGCCGAGCCCGGTGACGGCCACGATGCCCAGCCGGTCCTTGGCCGCGGCGATCAGCTCGGCGGCGCGCCCGCCGTGCGCCATCAGGCCGCCCGCGTTGGCGAGCAGGATCCGGATCGGGACGTTGTCGCCGCGGGCCTCGAGCTGCTGGAGCGCGAGCCCGCGCAGCTCGGCCAGCACCGAGGCGTACGAGCTGCCGTTGTCCCCGGTGAAAGCGCCCAGGTAGACCACGGTGACCACATCGGGATCGGCCATGACCTCGGCGTTGGTGTCCTCGATGGTGGCCGCGACCGCGCGCAGTCCGGCCGCGGTGCCGGGCTCGCCGCTCACCTCGTCGCCGAAGAACCGGAACCGGTCCCCGGCCAGTCCGACGCACTGGCTGCCCTTGTCACCGAGCGACTCGCGCTGCAGTGTCTGCCCGGTCCCCGGCCACCACAACGGCTCGCACCGGTCGTGGTTGCGGATCGGCAGCGTCAGCATCGTGGCGATCAGCAGCAGCGGCAGGACCAGCGACATCCACGGCGTCCGCCGGGCCGGGAGACCGACCTGGCCGAGGTCGTTCCAGGCCCCCGGGCCGCCCAGCTCGGCCGGCAGCTGGAAATCGAGGAACGGTGAGCGGTCCGTGGCGAAGACCCAGTTCTTGCGGCGCCACGTCCGGTACGCCATCGGGGCGTCCGCCGGTGCCGCCGGAACCGTGCCGGCCGGGACCGCCGCGTCGGTGAGCACCAGCAGCGGGTCCCGGCGGATCCGGGGACGGCCACCGGACCGGCTCTCCACCGCGTCGGCCCGGATCGTCGCGAGCAGATTCAGCAGGCGCTCCCCCGGTGGCTCCCGGGCGTCGAGCAGCAGCACCGGGTACCGGGTCCGGCGCCGGCCCGCACCGAGCAGCCCGGTGCGCCGGTACGACCGGCGCAGGTCCTCGACGAACGCCTCGGTCAGCAGCAGGTCGAGCTCGTCGCGGTGCGTGTCGGCGAAGTCCGGGCGGGCCAGGTCCCGCGCCAGGCTGTAGAAACCCCGGCCGCGGGCCATCTTCTGCTTGGCGAACCACCGCGGCGGGCGCCACGAGGCCCGCAGCAGGGCCAGCCCGAGCCGGGGCGCGAACCGGGCCGGCACCCGGATCCACCAGGGGAAGTCCCCGACCGCGTCGGCCAGGTCCTGACCGAACTCGTTGCCGCCCACCCGCTGGCGCAGATGGGTGCGCAACCGGCCGGCGAGTTCGGCCTCCTCGCGGTCCCCCACGCCCTGCGGCAGCGGCTCCAGGTGCGACAGCCAGAGGGCGAGACCGTAGTGCGGGAACCGCAACCGGCGACCCCGGGCGCCGTCGCCCGCCAGGTCGGTGACCGCCACGTCGAGCACGTCCTCCACGGTGGCGGCGCCACGGCGGGTGCCGGTCCGCGCGTACGGGATGCCGCGCCCGCCGCGCAGCCAGTCCTCGGCGCCGTCGAGCGGGCCGGTCCGCACCGCCGGGGACCGCACCAGCCGCACGATGGGCAGCAGCCGCTCGTCGCCGTACCGCCAGGGCCGCCGGGTCAGCGCGGCCACGAGGCGCAGCAGGTCGGCGGCCCCCTGGAACTGCATCCCCGCGGTGGTCTGCCGGTCGGCGTCCCAGTGCCTGCGCATATCCATCCTCCATCGGACAATGAGGAGGGAGACTACCGCGCCACGTCGCCCGGAGTAGCTTTTCCGCTACCCATTGGAGTTAATCCGCGAGGTCACATTTTCCCGGCCCCTACCCCTAGGATGTGCCGGATGACGGGTACCCCACCGATCGACACCACGGTCGCGCATCCGCACGGCGTCGCCCGGACCCGGTGACCACCCCACGTGATCCCGGGGTGCGCTCGGTCTCCCGCGCCCTGGAGATCCTCAGCGCGTTCAGCACCACGCACCCACGGCTGCGCCTCGCGGAGCTGGCCGACGCGGTCGGTCTGCCCAAGCCCAGTGCCCGCCGCCTCGCGCTGACCCTGATCGAGCACGGCTTCCTGCGCCAGGACCCCGACGGCGCGTACGAGCTGGGCACCCGCCTGCTCGAGCTGGGCAGCCAGGTCGCGGAGACCTCGGTGATCGCCCACCGCACCCGGGCGGCCGCCGACGAGCTCTCCCGTGCGACCGGTGAGACCGTGCTGGTGGCCGAGGCGGACTGGGCGTCGCTCTCGCTGCTGATCGTCGGCAAACGCCGTCCCGTGCACCCGGCGGCGGCCACGTCCCCGGTCGGGCGCCGGCTGACCATCACCAGCGGCTGCATGGCCAAGGCGGTGCTGTCCGGCCTGCCCCCGGAGGGCGCCGACGAGATCCTGCCCCACCTGCGGCTCGCGCCCCGCACGGCACGCACCATCGTCGACCCCGCCCGGCTCGCCGACGACGTGCGGGCCAGCCGGGCCCGTGGGTACGCGGTCCAGTCCGGCGAGTTCCTGCCCGGGATGGCCGGCGTCGCCGTACCCGTCCGGGTCCGCGGGAAGGTCGCCGGCACGGTGGCCGTGCTCGGCCCGGCCCGCCGCAACCCGCGGGCCGAGCTGGACCGGACCGGTCACCTCATCCTCGGGGTCCTGGCCCGCCACCATCCCTCGTCGTAGCACGAGCCGCCGCCGGTCGCGTTCCGCGGTGCGGAACGGGCTCTCGTGGCGACCGCCCGCGCGTGGCTACGCTCCGCCCAGTTGATCAAGGCTCAGTTGATCAAACGCTGGTCAGGAGACCTCTGTGCGAAACACCGACATGCCGGCCGGGGACGACGAGGGCGGCAACACCACGCTCATCGTGATCGGACTGATCATCGTGTTCCTCGCGGCGATGGGGACGCTGGTCTACCTCGCGGTGGGCGGCTGAGGCCGGCCCCGGGTCAGAGCTGGACGATCTGTCCGACGCTCGGGGGCACGCGCCCGGCGAGCACCTCGCGCCACGCCGCCCGGAACGCTTCCGGCCCCTCGGCCACCCGGATGTCGATCCGGCCGGCCACGTCCCGTGAGAACCGTTGCCAGGAATCGGCGAAGCGGCGGTCGAGCTCCGCACGACCCCAGTCCTGGCCGCGTTTGCGCATCTGGACCGGGGCGAAGAACACCTCACCGGCCGCGGCGGCGTTCGGCACCTGCCCGGTCAGCCCGACCGCGATGTCCCGCACGAGCCGGTCGCCGAGGTGCTCGCGCAGCCCGGCCCGGACCGCGGGGGCGCCGGACAGGTCCAGGTAGACCGTCGGCTCCCCGGCCAGGGCGCCGATGTCGTCGTAGGACAGCACCTCGTCGTAGCAGCCGAGCGAGCGGGTGAACCCGACGTTGCCGGCCGAGGTGAGCCCGATCAGCCGGGGGCCGCCGGACCGCAGCTCGAACGCGGCGGCGTACGCGGTCTTGCTGGAGGCCGACGACAGCAGCAGCGCGGACGCGCCGTAGAAGTCGTTGTCGGCGACCTGGTCGGCCAGCATGAACGAGGTGAAGAACAGCGGCCGCAGCAGGATCAGCAGGTCCTCGTCGGCGGGCCGGTAGGCCGGGTCGCCGGTGGTGACCCGGTAGGAGTTGTACGGCGAGGGCAGCCCGGCCCGATGCTCGCTCGCGTCACGGAACCCGCGCTCGTCCACCCGGTCCGGCCGCACGACCAGGTGCCCGGCCGGCGGCAGGTAGCCGTAGAACCGCTGCCCCTCCACGATCCCGGGGGTCGCGGATCCCACCACGTCGGCGAACCCCCACAGCGGCGGCAGCCCCCACCGCGACCCGAGGCCGCGGGGCTCCGGCGGGAAGAACTCCCAGTAGCGCATGGCGTCGCCGAGCACCGCGTACGTCACGTTGTTGGCGGTCAGCCCGACCCGGTCCACCCGCAGCAGCACCTCCCCGCCGGCGAGGTCCGGCGTCCCACCGTCCACGACGGTGGTCCTGTCAAGATCGTCGCGAGCCACGGCGAACGTCCACGAAGCACCCATGCCCCTGACGCTAGACACAACTGCACGGCAAGTGCAAACTTCTGCCCCGGGGGCCGATATAAGCTCGGCGCGATGAAGAGGTCACCGATGATCCGCCTGCTGGCCGCCGGCCTCGCCGCCGCGGTCGCCGGCGGGTGCGGCAGTGATCCGGAGCCGTCGCCACCGCCGTCGCCATCGCCACCGCCGTCACCGACCGCGACCTCCGACGCGGTCCCGGCGATCACGCGGCAGGTCGACGCCGCCGGGGACCTGCTCACACTGAGCGTCGGCGCGCTGGTCCGCAGCGGGGACACCGTGGTGCTCACCGTGGGGACCCGGGTCGACCGGGCGGCGAGTTCCGGGGCCGGGCAGATCATCCGGCGGTTCTCCGCGAGCGGCACCACCACGTTCGACGGCGCCCGGCTGGTCGACACCGCGCACCGGCGCGTGCACCTCGTGGCCGAGGGGGACGGCGGGTGCGTGTGCTCGCGGCGGGTCCGGATCGGCGAGGGCGAGACGAAACCGCTGACGGCCGCGTTCGCCGGCGTGCCCACGGACGTGACCACGCTGTCGGTGATGCTCCCCTACGCTGGGGTGTTCGCCGGCGTGCCGGTCGTCGACGGTCCCGCCCCGGCCGACCTCGATCTCGCGGGCGCGGTGTCGCTCGGTGCGGACCTGGACGCGTACTCCGAACGCCTCGATGTCGGGCTGCGGACCCGGCGGGGATCCGGTCAGGTCGATCTGGATCTGGACACCGACGTGCTGTTCCGGGTGGACAGCGCCCAGCTCACGCCGGAAGCCGGCAAGACGATCGCCGCCGCCGTCGAGGACCTCAGGGCGGCCGGTCCCGGGCCGCTGACCATCACCGGTCACACCGACGACACCGGCAGCACCGCGCACAACCAGGAACTCTCCCAGCAGCGGGCCGAGTCGGTCGCGAAGGCATTGCATCTCCCGGCCGCGCAATGGCCGCGGTCCGTGGCGGCCAAGGGCGAGACCGATCCGGCCGTGCCGAACAACGACGCCGCCAACCGGGCCCGCAACCGCCGGGTCACCGTCACCTTCAAGACCACGAAAGAGCAACAGCAGAAGGCCACCGAAGTGCCACTGCCCACAACCGACGGGGTACGCGGGAAAGCAGCCGAAGGCGTCGAGATCACCCTCCCCCTGCACCGCGGCACGGTGCGGTTCACCCCCGGCCCGGCGACCCGCAACGGAGCGTTCCTGCAGGTCGACCTCGTGGCAACCGCGGTCGGCACCGGCACGGCGACCATCCTGGACTTCCTTGGGCAGGGCGTGTTCACCGCCCGCGACGAGTTCGACCCCTACGCGCGTTACGGCGCGGCCGGTATCCGGATGATCGCCGGCGGTTCGTCCTCGTTCGGGCTCGACTACGAGGTGGAACCCGGCGACCACCGCTGCCTCTGCGACCGCCTCCTCAACCAGCCCATCCCGGCCGGCACCAGCCAGACCCTCTCCCTGTGGTTCCCGGCGCCCCCGGACGGCACCGCCACGGTGACCCTCGACGTCCCCGACCGGCTGCGCATCACCGACATCCCGGTGCGCTAGTTTCCGCCCCGGAACCGGGCCGCCGTGGTGAAGTGGAGACATGCCGACCCTGACCGCGGTGGGAGTCGGGGACGGTGCCTGCAGCATCGTCGCCGCGTCCTGCCCCCGCCACCCAGCCTGCCCTTGCGTCCGATCCGTCGGCGTCGTCGACTGCGGCAGCTACAAGGGATCAGCGACGCACGCGGCAGAGGCACTGCGGGCGGCTCTGGGCGGACGCGTGACATCGCTCGATGCGATCGCTGTCTCCCATTTCGACACCGACCACTGGGAGGGCCTGACCGCGTTCGGCGCCATGACGAGGCCCGGGCTCGACTCCCTGAAGGTCTATGTCCCGCATCTGCCGGCCAAGCTGGCCGGGACCGGGGCCGCTTTCGTGACCACCCGGTCGTCGGACGGCACCATCACCTCGATGCTGCGAACGGATCTGCTGCCGCTGATGGCGCCGGGCCGCTTCCCGGACATCATGCCGGTCGCCCGGGGCGATCACGCCACGGTCGGCGGGGTGCGGATGGACGTCCTGTGGCCACCGGAGAAGCTACCCGAGAGCGACCTGCTCGCCATCCGGAACGCGGTCGCCGACGTCAAGGAACTCGCCGGGACGCTGGCTCACCACGGCGCCCCCGGGCTACGGAAGTCGCTCGAGGGCCTCACCGGCGAGGACCTCGACGATGAGCCGATCGGGGAGACGGGCGGGGAGGCGGGCGATGCGCTCCTGCGTGAGCCCGACGCCGACGAGACGGCTCCCCGCACCGTCTTCGGCAAGCATGTGTTGCGGGGCCTCGACAAGAAGCTCGACCGGGCCGCGGTCGAGAAGGAGGTCAAGCGGGTGTTCACGCGGGTCCGGGCGATGAACAACGACTTGTCGGTCATCCTGCTCACCGAGGACGACTCCGCGCTCCTGCTGGGCGACGCGTCGGGCCGGGTGGTCGACAGAGCGCTGGCGCCGGTCCTGGGACGGCTCACGCAGGTACGGGTGATGCTGGCACCGCATCACGGCAGCCAGCCGCTGCCGAAGCGGCTCCCGGATGCCGCGTTGTGCATCGCCCAGGCCGGCCTCTCCCATGCGCCCGGGTGGGAGAAACACCATCGTGGCAAACATGGCGTCAGTGGTTGTGTCTGCCTGCACGGCCTCGACGGGCTCACCGCGCGGTGGTGACCGGCCGGCCGGGATCGCCCCCGGCCGGCCGATCGGCGCGTCCTAGCCGGTGTACAGCGCCGGGCGGTCCATCAGGGTGATCTCGACGCGTTCGCCGGTGCGCAGCGCGGCCACCGACGCGTCGGAGACCACCGCGGCCGCGTAGCCGTCCCAGGCCGACGGGCCGGCCGGGGGCAGGCCGGCGGCGACGGTGTCGAGCCATTCCTGCAGCTCGACGTCGTAGGCGCGGGCGAAGCGCTCGCGCCAGTCGAGCGGGACCGGGCTGGCCACCCGGCCGCCGCTGCGGACCACGACCTCGGCCTGGGTGCCCAGCTCGGCCGTGCCGTCCTCGCCGATGACCTCGCCGCGGATGTCGTAGCCGTACCGGATGTTGACCGACAGCTCGACGTCGATCAGCGCGCCGCCGGCGGTCTCGAGGAGCAGCAGCAGCGGGTCCTGCAGGTCGCCGCCGTTGCGGTTCCTGCGGGGTACGAGCACCCGGGCCGCCGTGATCTCCTCGCCGAACAGCCAGCGCACCATGTCGATCTCGTGCACCGCGGTGTCGGTGATGATGCTTTCCTTCTCGTAGAAGCCCGGCACCCCGGCGTTGCGGTGGGCGCAGTGCATCATGAGCGGGGCACCGATCTCGCCGCTGTCGACCGCCGCCTTGAGGGTGCGGTAGGCCGCGTCGTACCGGCGCATGTAACCGACCTGCACCAGCTTGCGCCCGGCCGCGACCTCGGCCGCGACGATGCGCCGGCAGGCTTCCTCGGTGGTGGCCAGCGGCTTCTCGCAGAAGACCTGCTTGCCCGCGGCGATCGCGGCGAGGACGTACTGCTCGTGGGTGGGCCCCCAGGAGCAGACGACGACCGCGTCCACCGCGGGGTCGGCGACGAGGTCCTCGCCGGTGGCGTGCACCGTCGCGCCGGGCAGGCCCTCGGCCACCCGCTTGGCGACCTCCGCGTCGACGTCGGTGATCGCGGTGACGGTGGCGCCGGCCAGCACCCGGGTCATCCGGCGCAGGTGGTCCTGGCCGATCGCGCCGGTGCCGATGAGCCCGATCCGTACCATCAGCGGCCCAGCTCGTGGGAGAGTTCGGCGAGTTCGTCGCCGCCGGCCATCTGCGTGGTCAGCTCGTCGAGGCTGACCTGGTCGCGGGTCTTGTCGAGCACGGCACCGCCCAGCTTGAGAATGATGAAGTGGTCCCCGACCAGGTACGCGTGATGGGGGTTGTGGGTGATGAAGACGACCCCGAGGCCGGCGTCGCGGGCCGCGGCCACGTACCTGAGCACCACCCCGGACTGCTTCACGCCCAGTGCGGCGGTGGGTTCGTCGAGGATGAGCACCCGGGCGCCGAAATAGACGGCCCGGGCGATCGCGACGCACTGCCGCTGGCCGCCGGAGAGCGTGCCGATGGGCTGGTTGATGTCGTGGACGACGATGCCCATCTTGCGCAGTTCATCGTCGGCGATGCGCCGCATTTCCTTGATCTTCATCCCGGCGAGCGGGAAGGAACCCGCCGTGAGCTCGGCACCGAGGAAGAAGTTGCGCCAGACCTCCATGAGCGGCACCACGGCGAGGTCCTGGTAGACCGTGGCGATGCCGTGGTCGAGGGACTGCCGCGGGGAGCCGAACGTGACCGGCCTGCCGTCGACCAGCATCGTGCCGGAGGTGTGCGGGTGCAGCCCCGACATGATCTTGATCAGGGTCGACTTGCCGGCCCCGTTGTCGCCGAGCACGCAGGTCACCTCGCCGGCGTTGACCGTCAGGCTGACGTCGTGCAGGGCACTGATCGCACCGTACGACTTGCCGACGCCGGACATCTCGATGAGTGCCGTCATGACGTCCTCCGCGTGGTGGCCATCCGCTTCACGTACAGGTTCACCATGACCGCCAGCAGCAGCATCACGCCGAGGAAGGCCTTGAACCAGTTGGGGTCCCAGCCGGCGTACACGATGCCCAGGTTGGTCATGCCGAAGATGAACGCGCCGATCGCCACGCCGGCCGCGTTGCCGAAGCCGCCGGTGAGCAGCGTGCCGCCGACGACCGCGGCGATGATGTACAGGAACTCGTTGCCCACGCCGTTACCGGCCTGCAGCGTGTTGAACCGGTACAGCGTGTGCATGCCGACGAACCAGCCCAGGAACGACACCGCCATGAACAGGCCGATCTTGGTACGGACCACCGGCACCCCGACCGCCCGGGCGCTGTCCAGCGCGCCGCCGACCGCGTAGATCCAGTTGCCCCGCCGGGTCCGCTGCAGGATCCACGCGGCGAGCACGACGAACAGCACCCACCAGAGCACGGTGATCCACACGGTCACCGGGCCGGCCTTGAAGCTGGACCCGAACACCGCGTTCAGCGAGTCGAACCCGGCGATCTGGCTGATGTCGGGGCTGGTGACCGAGCCGGTGACCAGCTTCGTCACGCCGAGGTTGGCGCCCTGGAGCACGAAGAACGTGCCCAGGGTGATCAGGAAGCTCGGGATGCCGGTGCGCATCACGAGGTATCCGTTGACGAAGCCGACGAACAGGCAGAACACCAGCGACAGCAGCGCGCCGACCCACAGGTTGACCCCGAAATACCAGCAGAACATCGAGTTGACCAGCGCGCCGGTGGTGGTGATGACACCGGCGGACAGGTCGAACTCGCCGCCGATCATCAGCAGGCCCACCCCGACGGCGACGATACCGATGGTCGACGACTGGTACAGCACGGTGAAGAACGACTCCGCGGAACGGAACGCCGGCGCCACCGCGAGGAAGAACACGAAGATGACGACGGCGGCCACCAGCGCGCCGACCTCCGGCCGGCCCAGCAGGCGGTTCGCGAGCGGGGGCCGGCCGCCGCCGGAGGGTTCCGGCGGCGCCGGGAGCGGTGGTGCCGCCCGAACGCTGCTACTCATGTGGTCCTCCGACTACCGCGTGTTGTTCTTGGTGAACGGCAGGATCGTCGCGACGTTCGTCTTGTCGACGAACGACGGGCCGGTCAGCACCGGCCGGCCGCCACCGATGTCGTTGCCGTTCTTCAGGTACAGGTACAGCGAGCTGATCGCCAGGTAACCCTGGGCGTACGGCTGCTGGTCGACCGAGAACTCGATCTTGCCGTCCTGCACGTTCTGCGCGACCTGCGTGTCGAGGTCGAACGTCGCCACCTTGGCGGTGCTGGCCGAGGCCTCCTGCGCCTTCAGTGTGTCGAGCGCCACCTGCGAGTTCAGCGTCATGACGTAGTCGATCGACGTGTCCTGCGCGAGCTTCGCCTGCAGCGTCGATGTGACGGCCGCGTCGTCGGCGCCGTTCACCTGGATGTTCTCCGTGCCCGGCACCTTGTTCTTGAGACCGGCGCAGCGGGCCTCGAGGGAGACCGAGCCGGCCTGGTGGATCACGCACAGCGGGTGCTTGGCGCCGGACGCGGCGATCCGCTCACCGGACGCCTCACCGGCGACGGTGTCGTCGGAGCCGAAATACATCAGCGCGCCGAGCTGCTTGTACTGGTCGATGCCGGCGTTGAGGCCGACCACCGGGATCTTCGCGTCGGTGGCCGCCTTGACCGAGCCCTGCAGCGCGGCCGGGGTGACCAGCGTCGTGGCGATGCCGTTGACCTTGGAATCGACCGCGTTCTGGATCAGCACGGCCTGCTTCGAGGCGTCCGGGTCGTTGGAGTACTTGAGCGTGACTCCCTCGTCCTTGGCGGCCTGCTCGGCCCCGGCCTTGACCTTGTCCCAGAACGTGTCACCGGGTGTCTCGTGGGTGACGAACGCGATCGTGAACCCGGAGCTGCCGGCCGCGTTGCCGCCGCCACCGGTGTCCGTGTCGTCCGTCTTCGCCCGGCCACCGTCGCTGCACGCGCCGACGCCGAGCGCCACCACGGCCGCCACTGCGAGAAACCGGCCGCCTCGAATGAGAGTCATTACTTTTTGCCTCCAGATATCAACTTGCCTCGCAGAGTGTAAGGACGCGCGGCATCGATAGCGTCACAGGTAGAGCCGTTGGGCGCGCTTCGCGGTGTCGTAGGCCGCCCGCGCGGCCCGGGTGGACCCCAGCTCGGAGACCTCACCGACCGGCACGTCCCACCACGATTGCGACGACGGCACGGGCGCGCGCGGGTCGGTCTCGATGTGCACGACGGTGAGCCGGTCGCCGGCCCGGGCCCGCTTCAGCGCCTCCACCAGGTCGGCGATCGTGCGGCAGCGGATCACCGCGGCCCCCAGGCTCTCGGCGTTGGCGGCAAGATCGACGGGCAGACGACCCCCGTCGTAGTCGTCGTCCGCGCCCCGGTACCGGTAGCTCGTACCGAAGCGCTGCGATCCCAGTGACTCCGACAGCGCGCCGATCGATGCGAAACCGTGGTTCTGGACCAGCACGATCACCAGCTTCACCCCGTCCGCGACGGCGGTGACGATCTCCTGCGCCATCATCAGGTACGACCCGTCGCCGACCAGCGCGAACACCTCACGGGTCGGGTCGGCGAGCTTGATGCCCAGCGCCCCGGCGATCTCGAAGCCCATGCAGGAGTAGCCGTACTCGACGTGATACTGCTTGGGATCCCGGGCGCGCCACAGCAGCTGCAGGTCACCGGGCAGGCTCCCGGCCGCCTGCACCACGACGTCACGCTCCCCGCACGCGTCGTTGACCGCGCCGATCACCTCGCTCTGCGCGGGCAGCGGCCCGTGCCCGAGGTGGTAGGCCCGATCCACCTCCCGCTGCCAGGCCGCCACCTCGTCGACGTAACCGGGGGTGAAACGGATGCCGTCCAGGGCGACGGTGAGGGCCTTCAGGCCGCTGCGGGCGTCGGCGACCAGGGCGGTCGCGGCCTGCTTGTGGGCGTCGAACGCCGCGACGTTCAGGTTGACGAACCGGACATCCGGCGCGAAAGCGGTATGTGACGCGGTGGTGAAGTCGCTGTAGCGGGTCCCGACGCCGATGACGACGTCGGCCTCGCGCGCCAGGCGGTTCGCAACGGGGGTGCCGGTCGAACCGATGCCGCCCACCGCGTTCGGGTGGTCCCAGCGCAGCGCCCCCTTGCCGGCGTGGGTGTCGGCGACCGGGATGCCGGTGGCCCGGGCGAACGCGTCCAGCTCGGCCGACGCCTCCGCGTACACCGCTCCCCCGCCGGCGATGACCAGCGGCCGGGCCGCGCCCCGGAGCACCGCGGCGGCCCGCTCCAGCGCCGCCGGCTCCGGCTCGGGACGCGCCACGTGCCAGACGCGCCGGGTGAACAGCTCGTCCGGGAAGTCGTACGCCTCGGCCTGCACGTCCTGCGGCAGGCTGAGCGTGACCGCGCCGGTCTCGGCCGGGTCGAACAGCACCCGCATCGCGGCCAGCAGCGCCGGCGGCAGCTGCTCGGGACGCCAGATCCGGTCGAAGAAGCGCGACAGCGGCCGGAAGGCGTCGTTCACCGAGACGTCGTAGGTACGCGGATCCTCCAGCTCCTGCAGCACCGGGGCCGCGACCCGGGTGGCGAAGATGTCGCTGGGCAGCAGCAGCACCGGCAACCGGTTGACGGTGGCGAGCGCGGCACCGGTCAGCATGTTGGTCGAGCCGGGCCCGATCGAGGCCGTGCACGCGTACACGGACAGCCGGTTCCTCATCCGCGCATAGCCGGCCGCCGCGTGCACCATGGCCTGCTCGTTGCGGGCCAGGCGGTAGGGCAGGTCGGCTTCGCCGGTACGTTGCGCCTGCAGCAGCGCCTGCCCGATGCCGGCCACGTTGCCGTGCCCGAGGATGCCGAACACACCCGCGATCGCGCGCTGCTCGACGCCGTCACGTTCGGTCCACTGGTTCGCCAGGAACCGGACGACGGCCTGCGCCACGGTGATCCTCACGACCGCCTCCTCTCCCGGACCGAGGTCAGCGGCAGCCGCGGATCCATCTGCTGCCCGTGCCACGAGCCGCGGACCCAGGCGTGCGCCGGGTCGTCGGAGAACAGCCAGCTGCGCTCACCCGCCCCGGCCATCACGTTGAGGTAGTACATGTCGTAACCGGGTGCGGCCATCGAGGGGCCGTGCCAGCCGTACGGGATCAGCACCACGTCCCCGCTGCGCACCTCGGCGCAGACGTCGATGTCGTGGCCCGGGCGGCCGTACACCCGCTGGAAGCCGAAACCGGACGGCGTGCCGGTGACCTCGTAGTAGTAGATCTCCTCGAGGGCGTTCTCGCCCTCGGTCGTCTCGTCGTGCTTGTGCGGCGGGTACGACGACCAGTTGCCGCCGGGGGTCAGCACCTCGACCGCGATCAGCCGGTCCGCCTCGAACGAGTCCGGCGTGCAGAAGTTGTTGACCTGCCGGCTGGCCTGCCCGGCGCCGCGCAGTTCCACCGGGACGTCCTCGGCGGGCCCGTAGCGGAACGGCAGGGTGCGGCCGGCCCGGGCGGAGGGCAGCGCGAACCGGCCCCCGTTCCCGGACCGCAGCGTCACCGACGACCCGGCGGGCAGGTAGGCGAAATCGGTCACCCGGGTGAACACCGAGCGCCGGCCGGTCAGTGTGAGCCGCTCGTCGTCGCAGGTCACGTCGCACCCCCCGGACAGCGGCAGCACCAGCACCTCGTCGTCGCCGGTGTGGAAGCTGACCCGCTGGCCGATGCCCAGGTCGAGCACCCGCAGCCCGGTGTACGCCCAGCCGGCGCTCTCGGGCGTGACCGTCACGTCCCCCCGCCGGCCGCGGTGCAGCACCCGGCTCACAGCAGACCCACCGCACGGTCCACCGAGCCGGCGACGTCGCCACCGGGCGGGTACAACAGGCTGCGCCCGATCACCAGCCCCCGTACGGCCGGCAGCGCCAGGGCCTTGGCCCAGCTCGCGTACGCGGCCCCGGGGTCGTCGGCGACCTCACCGCCGAGCACCAGGGCGGGCAGCGTGGTCGCCGCCATGACCCGTTCCATGTCCGGCACGACCGGCACCTTCAGCCAGGTGTACGCCGAGGTCGTGCCCAGTCCGGCCGCGACCGACACGGCCCGGATCATCGCCTCGGGGGTGAGCTCGTTGTGCAGCCGCCCGTCGACCTCACGGTGCGCGACGAACGGCTCGACCAGCGCCATCAGCCGGTGGGCGGCCAGCGCCCCGACGGCCTGACCGCAGCTCTGCAGCGTGGCGGCCGTCCCGGGGTCGTCGGGGTCGATCCGCAGCAGCATCTTGCCGCCCTCGAAGCCGGCCGCGGCCAGGCTGTCCGCGTCGTACGCGGTGAACCGGTCGTCGATCTCGAACGCGCTGCCGGCCAGGCCGCCGCGGTTCATCGACCCGAGCACCACCTTGTCCTCGAGCGCGCCGAGCAGTAGCAGGTCCTCGAGGATGTCGGGGGTGCCGAGCACGCCGGTGACGCCCGGGCGGGCGAGCGCGGTGCACAGCCGTTCCAGCAGGCCGGCCCGGTTGCCCATGGCGAGCGGGTCGGCGCCGGCGCGCAGGGCACCGCGGGCCGGGTGGTCGGCCGCGATGATCATCATCCGGCCGTGCGCGCCGCGCCAGGATTGCGGGCGCCGGCGGCGTTTGGTGGCCGCGGCTATCGCGTACGGCCGCTGCACCCTGGCCGTGGTCAGATCCTCGATCTCAAGCACTCAGCACCGCCTTGACCTCGTCCTCGGTGGGCATGGCATCGGCGCAGGCGAGCCGGGAGGCGACCAGCGCCCCGGCGGCGTTGCCGAAGCGCAGGATCGCGGCGAGGTCCCAGCCCGACAGCAACCCGTGGCACAGCGCGCCGCCGAACGCGTCCCCGGCACCGAGCCCGTTCACCACCTGGACGGCGACCGGCCCGGCCCGTTCGACGTGATCGTCGCGCACGCCGAGCACCCCGTCCGGTCCCATCTTCACGATCACCAGATCGAGGCCGATGTCGCGCAGCGCCTTCGCGATCGCGAGCGGCTCGCGGGTCCCCACCGCGGTGTGGCACTCGTCGAGGTTGCCGACCGCGACCGTGGCGTGCGGCAGGGCCTGCTGGTACCACTGCCGGGCCTCCTCGCGCGACGCCCAGAACATCGGCCGGTAGTCGAGGTCGAGCACGGTGATGCCGCGGCGGCCCCGGGCCCGCAGCGCGGCCAGCGTCGCCGAGCGCGAGGGCTCCTGGCACAGCCCGGTCCCGGTCACCCAGAAGACCGCCGCGTCCCGGATCGCGCCGAGGTCCAGCTCGGACTCGCGGATCTCCAGGTCGGGGGCCTTGGGGTAGCGGTAGAAGTACAGCGGGAAGTCGTCCGGCGGGAAGATCTCGCAGAACGTGACCGGGGTCGGCAGTCCCTCGACCGGGCTCACGAACCGGTCGTCGACCCCGAACGTCCGCAATGCCCGGTGCAGGTATTCCCCGAACGGGTCGGCACCGGTCCGCGAGATCACCGCGCTGCGCCGGCCGTATCGGGCGGCGGCGACCGCGACGTTGGCGGGGCTGCCACCGAGGAACTTCTCGAAGGTACGGACGTCGGGCAGCGGCACCCCGATCTGTTGCGGATACAGGTCGACGCCGATGCGCCCCATCGTCAGCACTTCGTCCACGGGCATGAATCCCCCTGTTTTGTTACCACGTAATAACGCGGATGCTTCCAGGTCAATACTTGCCTAAAGCCTTTAGGTAGTTACATAATGAGTTATGGCTCGTGCCGGACTGACCCCTGACCGCCTCACCCTCGCCGGGGCGGACCTCGCCGACGAGATCGGTTTCGACCAGGTGACCGCCTCGGCGCTCGCCCGGCAGTTCGGCGTGCAGGTCGCGAGCCTGTACTCGCACGTGCGCAACACCCACGACCTGCGTACCCGGATCGCCCTGCTGGCCCTGACCGAGCTCGCCGACCGGGCCACCGAGGCGCTGGCCGGGCGCTCCGGCAAGGACGCGCTGATCGCGTTCGCCGGCGTCTACCGCGACTACGCCCGGGCGCACCCCGGCCGGTATACCGCCACCCAGTTCCGGCTCGATCCCCAGACCGCGGCCGCGAGCGCGGGCGTGCGGCACGCCCGGATGATGCGGGCCCTGCTGCGCGGCTACGAGCTGGGCGAGCCGGACGAGACCCACGCGGTCCGGTTCCTCGGCAGCGTCTTCCACGGGTACGTGAGCCTGGAGGCGGCCGGCAGCTTCGACCACAGCGACCCCGGCTCCGCGGAGACGTGGGCGCGGATCCTCGACTCGCTCGACACCATGCTCCGGAAAGGCTTCTCGTGATCACCACCCCCCTCACCGACTCCCTGCTGCACGGCGCCCTCGACCTGGAGCGGACCGGCGACGGTGTCGTGCCGCACCGGTTGCCCGCGGCGGCCCGGGCCCAGTTCCCCGACCTGCAGCTGGGCATGGCGGAGGCCGAGCCGTCCGGCGTACGCCTCGCGTTCCGCACCGCCGCGACCACCGTCGAGCTGGACGTCTCGCCCACCCGCCGGGCCTACGCGGGCGCCCCGCCCCGCCCGGCCGGCGTCTACGACCTGCTCGTCGACGGTCACCTGACCGCGCAGGCCTCGGCGACCGGCGGCACCACCGTGACGATCGACATGAGCACCGGCGCCACCACGACGACCACCGAGCCGGCCGGTACGCTGCGCTTCACCGGGCTCCCGGCCGGCGACAAGGACGTCGAGATCTGGCTCCCGCACAACGAACGCACCGCATTGGTCGCGCTGCGCACGGACGCGCCGGCGTCCCCCGTCGCCGGCAACCGGCGCGTCTGGCTGCACCACGGCAGCTCGATCAGCCAGGGCTCCAACGCCACCAGCCCGGCGGCCACCTGGCCCGCCGTGGCCGCCGCCCGGGCCGGGGTCGCGCTGATCAATATCGGCCTGAGCGGCAACGCCCTGCTCGACCCGTTCACCGCCCGCGCGCTGCGCGACACCCCGGCCGACCTGATCAGCATCAAGATCGGCATCAACCTGGTCAACCACGACCTGATGCGGTTGCGCGCGTTCACCCCGGCGGTGCACGGCTTCCTCGACACCATCCGCGAGGGCCACCCGCAGACACCGCTGCTGGTGATCTCGCCGCTGCTGTGCCCGATCCACGAGGACACCCCCGGCCCCGGCGCGTTCGACCAGGCCGCGCTCAGCACCGGCCAGGTCCGCTTCGTCGCCACCGGCGACCCCGCCGAAACCAGGGCCGGCAAGCTCACCCTGCGCGTGATCCGCGCCGAACTGGCCCGCATCGTCACCCAGCGCGCCGCGTCGGACCCCGCCCTGCACTACGTGGACGGCCTCGACCTCTACGGCGAGGGCGACCCCGAGCTCCCGGACGCGCTGCACCCCGACACCGCCACCCACCGCCTGATCGGCGAACGTTTCGCCGACCGCGCCCTGCGCTGCAAACTTCCTGCACATTCATATCGTTGACACCCGTAAAGTCACAGAATTATGTTATGGACGCATCGCATTTAGGTGCGTCTATTCATATTCTGCCGGGGACATCGATTCCCCTTTCGCGTGACGAAGGCGGGACAACCAATGAGAAGACAACGGGTGCTTGCCGTGCTCGCCGCCGGTGCGACCACGGCGGCGATCGGGGTGGCCCTTCCCATGCCCGAGGCGGCCGCGGCGACCGGCACGGTCACCGGCTTCGCGACCCGCAACGGCGGCACCACCGGCGGCGCGGGCGGGACCACCGTGCGGGCCACCACCGGCACCGCCATCCACACCGCGCTGTGCGGCCGGGCCAGCAGCAGCACCCCGATCATCATCGAGGTCAGCGGCACGATCAACCACGGCAACACCACCAAGGTCTCCGGGAGCAGCTGCAACACCGCGGCCGACGTGATCGAGCTCAAGCAGATCAGCAACGTCACCATCGTCGGCGTCGGCAGCGGGGCGGTCTTCGACCAGCTGGGCATCCACATCCGCGAGTCCAGCAACATCATCATCCAGAACGTGACCGTGCGGAACGTCAAGAAGTCGGGCTCCCCCACGTCCAACGGCGGCGACGCCATCGGCATGGAGAGCACGGTGCGCAACGTCTGGGTCGACCACGTCAACCTGGAGGCCTCCGGCGGCGAGTCGGCGGGTTACGACGGCCTGTTCGACATGAAGAACAACGTGCAGTACGTGACGCTGTCCTACAGCACGCTGCGCAATTCCGGCCGGGGCGGACTGATCGGCTCCAGCGAGGACGACCGGACCAACGGCTACGTCACTTTCCACCACAACCTTTATCAGAACATCGATTCGCGTACGCCGTTGCTGCGCGGCGGAATCGCGCACATCTACAACAACCACTATCTGAACCTGAACGAATCCGGGATCAACTCCCGGGCCGGGGCCAGTGCCAAGGTGGACAACAACTACTTCGAGGACAGCAAGGACGTGCTGGGCACGTTCTACACGTCCGAGGCCGGCTTCTGGCAGGTCAGCGGCAACATCTTCGACAACGTGACATGGTCCGCCCCCGGCACCGACACCAACCCCGCAGGGCCGAACCCGCAATCGAACACCACGGTCAGCATCCCGTACGCGTACAGCCTCGACGCCGCGAGCTGCGTCCCGTCGATCGTCGCCCAGACCGCGGGTGCCAACAAGGGTCTGCAGGTCTCCAACGGCAGCTGCGGGACCACCCAGCCGACCACGCCCGCGCCGACCACCCCCGGCACCTCGCCGGCCCCCACCACCCCGGCTCCCACCACCCCGGCTCCCACCACACCGCCGCCCTCGTCGGGTACCAACCTCAGCATCGGCGCCGGCTCGGACGGCTCCAGCAAGGCCACGGGTACCGGCTACGGCGACGTCCGCGACGGCAGCCTCACCAGCTACTGGTCCCCGGCCGGCACCACCGGTGACATCTCCATCAAGTGGACAGCGGCCACCACGGTGTCCCGCGTCGTCATCCGCGAGGCCTCCGGCTCGGCGGGAGCCATCGGATCCTGGCAGCTCATCAACTACAGCACCGGAGCCGTCCTGGCCTCCGGAACGGGAGCGGGCACCATCAGGTTCCCGGCGACCGCGCTGACGAAGCTGACGTTCCGGATCCTCACCGCGAGCACCACCCCGAGGATCGCCGAGTACGAGACCTACGCGAGCTGACCCGCACCGGACTCGTGGGGGCCCCCCCCCCCCCCGGGGGGCCCCCCCCCCCCGCGCGCCCCCCCCGGGGGGGCAGGGGGGGCCCGCGGGGGGGGGGCACGTTCAGGTAGGGGCGGGGGCCCCGCCCCCGACCATAGCCCCCC
>NZ_JBITDZ010000015.1:0-216176 GCF_044454705.1 Actinoplanes sp. NPDC051494 | reverse complement strand
CTCGGTGAGTTCGCGTCGCGTTTCACCGGTTCGTCGGACCTGTACGAGATCGACGGGCGGCGTCCGATCGCGTCGATCAATTTCGTCACCGCGCACGACGGTTTCACGCTGACCGACCTGGTGTCGTACAACGACAAGCACAACGACGCCAACGGTGAGGACAACCGTGACGGGGAGAGTCACAACCGGTCCTGGAACGGTGGTGCGGAGGGCCCCACCGACGATCCGGAGATCGTCAAGCTGCGGGAGCGGCAGAAACGCAACTTCCTGGCCACGTTGCTGTTGTCGCAGGGCGTGCCGATGGTCGCGCACGGTGACGAGCTGGGCCGTACCCAGCAGGGCAACAACAACGTGTACGCCCAGGACAACGAACTGAGCTGGATCGACTGGGAGGACGCCCGCCACCACGACGTACAGATCCGCTTCACCGCATCGCTCACCCGACTCCGCGCCGAGCACCCGATCTTCCGCCGCCGCCGTTTCTTCACCGGTGCCCCGGCCGGTGACTCGCAGGTCGCGGATCTCGCCTGGCTGCGCAGCGACGGCGAGCCGATGACGGACCAGGATTGGGACGCGGACGACATCACGGCTGTCACCGTGTTCCTCAACGGCCATGGTCTCCCCGAGTCGGACGCACTCGGCGAGCCGATCGTCGACGACTCGTTCCTGCTGCTGTTCAACGCCGCACCTGTCCCGGTGGAATTCACCCTCCCGGACCAGGCCTACGGGCAGATGTGGGAGACCGCCGTCGACACCGCCGACCCACTGCTGGCCGCGGCCGGTGAGCGGGGAAACGTGAAAGCACAGCAGACCGTCCTCGTCCCCGCGCACACCCTGGTGGTTCTGCGTTCCCGGTATTGAACAGTGACGAACGTTAATACCGGCGGTTCCTGGGAACAAGTCGACCGACACCAGCAGTAGCGGTACCGGAGGTCGAGATGAGTAAGACCCGTCAGGACGACCCACCGTCGACACGACCGCCGGCCGGGCAGAACGACCGACTCACCGGCTCGATCATCGCGGTTGCTCTGGTCTCAGCCATCGCCGGTCTGCTCTACGGGTACGACACCGGGATCATCTCCGGCGCATTGCTGCAGATCGGTGACGACTTCGCCATCGGTCATGTGTGGGAGCAGGTGATCGCCGCGTCGATCCTCGTTGGTGCCGTCATCGGCGCACTGACCTGCAGCCGACTGGCCGAACGCCGGGGCCGGCACGGCACGCTGCTGCTCATCGGCGTCGTCTTCGTCGTCGGTGCGGTCGCGGCATCGCTGTCCCCCGAGCCGATCACCCTGTCGCTCAGCCGCCTCGTCCTGGGATTCGCCGTCGGCGGGGCCACCCAGACCGCCCCCGTGTACGTCGCCGAACTGGCGCCGACCGCGCACCGCGGACGTCTGGTGCTCTTCTTCCAGATCGCGATCGGCGTCGGGATCGTCATCGCGACCGTCACCGGCGCCGCGGAGGTCGTCGACTGGCGCGTCGCCATCGGCATGGCCGCGGTGCCGGCAGCTGTCATGTTCGCTCTGATGCTGCGACTGCCGGAGAGCCCTCGCTGGCTGGCCCGCGAGGGACACCTGGATCGTGCGCGCGAGGCGCTGGCCCGGGTGCGGCACAAGGACAGCGATCTGAGCGCCGAGATGAACGAGATCCAGGAGAACGTACGGTCCGAGAAACGCGCCGGCACACGTGGGTGGGCCGGCCTCAGAGCGGCGTGGGTCCGGCCGGCGCTCGTCGTCGGCTGCGGGCTGGCGGTCTTCACCCAGCTCTCCGGCATCGAGATGATCGTCTATTACGCGCCCACCATCCTCACCGACAACGGTTTCTCCGACTCGACCGCACTACGCGTGTCAGTGGCGCTCGGCCTGACCTACCTGATCGTGCAACTCATCGGGCTGGCCGTCATCGACCGCGTCGGCCGGCGTCGCCTGACCCTTCTGACCTTGCCGCTGGCCGCACTCTCGCTCATCGTGCTCGGCTCGTTCTTCGTCACCGGCAACGACGGCAGGTCGATGGTGCCGTGGATCATCGCGATGCTCATCGCGTTCATGGCGTTCACCGCCGGGGGCATCCAGCTCATGGGCTGGCTGACCGGCTCGGAGATCTACCCGCTGGCCACCCGGGCGGCGGGCGCCGCAGCACAGTCCGCTTCGCTGTGGGGAACGAACGTGCTGATCACGGTCTCGCTGCTCAGTATCATGCGGGCGATCGGCACGGGGCAGACGTTGTGGATGTACGCCCTGTTCAACATCGCGGCCTTCGTCTTCCTGTACCGCAAGATGCCGGAGCTGAGCGGCCGCAGCCTCGAGCAGATCGAGGAGCACCTGGAGAAGGGCACGTTCAAGCCCGCGGACTTCGCCACCCGCTGAGCGGGTGGCGGTGAGCGTCCGGGAAGGCGCCAAGCGGAATCGGCACCCACCGCGGCTGCTGGACGCGGCCAGGCGGTCGTCAGGCTGTCAGCGCAGAGCGGCGAGCGCCTGCTCGACCCGGTCGGCGCGGGACGAGTATTCGCTGATGGCGCCGGCGTCGTATTTGCCACCGAGGTACTCGCCCTCACGTTCGACCATGTCCCGGAAGGCCAGCAGCGCTTCGCGGGAGCGGGTGAGGTCGCCGGTGTGCAGGGCTGCCTCGGCTATGCAGCAGTGGACGTACAGCGAGAACCAGCGGAAGTCGGTCTCGACCATCCGGGCCAGGGCCAGCTCCAGCAACTCGAGAGCGCGGGCATGGTCGCCTCGCCTCAGGGCATGCTCACCGAGTCGTGCGGCGGATTCGATCTGGAGTTCGGGCAGGTCATGGTCAACAGCGAGGGCCAAGGCCTCCTCGGACAACTCCACCATCTCGTCATGTCGCACGGCGTTGCTGTCCAAGAGCAACGCGAGATACTGCAGGGCCATCACCAGGAAGGCAGGCACGCCGCTCCGGCGGGCCGCGTCGATGGAGCGCCGCGTCAGATCGATCCGCTCCTCGAGTGGCCGGCGGGGGTTGCGGCCCAGGGTGCGCCACGCATGTGACTGTCCGGCCAGGTCACCGAGATCGAGTGAGATCTCGAGAGACCTGGTCACGTACGCATCGAATCGCTCGGGATCCCGGGCCGCCAGACCGTAGGCGGCCTCGCGGAACATCGCGGCCAGCAGCAGCGGCTCATCGAGCTCGGCCATCGCGTCCAGCACCCGCTGGATCTGTTCGCGCCTCTCGCTGTGCGGCTCAGCCACTTTGACGCGGATCGGACGCAGGTCGAGGGTCATCAATGCCGCGGAGCGGGGTAGCCCGAGTTGCAGAGCTGAATCGATGGTTCCGTCCAGTGCGGCGCGCTCCCGCCCGTACCAGGCAGCGGCGGCATCCTGGTCCACCGCGATCTCGGCGGTGACGCCGTCGGGCAGGGGGTCGAGATCGACGACCGCCGGTCGTTTGAACTGCTCGTAGGCGTGGCGGGCGCTGTACAGGTAGTGTCCGATCAATCGGATCTGCGCCGCGACCCGCTCGTCGGGGTCGGCCCCGAGCAGTTCCCCGGCGTACACCCGTAGCAGGTCGTGCAGGGTGTAGCGCCGGTCGGCGATCTCGATGAGCATGTTCGCCGCGCAGAGCTCCGTCAGCGCGGCCCGGGCCGGGGCGGGATCGGTGCCGGCCAGGCTGGCTGCGGCGGCCAACGAGATGCCACCGCCGGGGTGCGCTGCCAGCAGGCGGAACTGGCGGCTCGCGGACGCGGAGAGCGCCGCGTAGGACCAGGAGAACGCCGACCGTACGTCGTCGTCGAGGTCGTCGGTGGCCAGGGCGTCCAGGCGGTGCCTCGGTGACCCCAATTCGGCAACGACACGGGACAGCGGCATCCACGGCGCGACGGCGGTGCGGGCGACGGCGATGGACAACGCGAGCGGCAGTCCCGCACAGAGCCGCACCAGCTCGGCGACGGCTTCCGGCTCGGCGGCGAGCCGGCCCGCACCGAGTCTCCTGCGCACCAGTTCGCCGGCGGCGGCGCTGCTGAGCCGGTCGAGGTACACCGGGTTCGCGCCTTGCCGGGCGACCAGGCTGGTCAACCGGTTGCGGCTGGTGATGATCGCCAGGTTGCCGGAACCCGGCAGAAGTGCCCGGACCTGCCCGGAGTCATAGGCATTGTCGAGGAGAACGACCATCCTGCGGCCTGTCGTCGCAGACCGGAATCGGGCGGCACGCGCGTCGACGTCGGCGGGTACGGAGGCGGGTGCGACACCGACCGACGTGAGCAATGTGCTCAGCGCGTCGACGGGCCGAACTGCCCGCCCGCCGGGGTCGAACCCGCGCAGATTCAGATACAGCGCGCCGTCGGGGAATCGATCGGCGACCCGGTGTGCCCAGTCGACGGCCAGCGTCGTCTTGCCGATCCCGGCCATGCCGCTGATGAGGACGAGCGCGTCGGTGCCGGCGAGGGCCAGGTCGTCGAGGTCGTGGTCGAGGTCGTCCCGGGCGATGAAGCCGGAGACCCGCGGTGGCAGCTGGGCGGGGCGGTATGCCGCGTCACCGGCCGGGGCGGCGGCGGAACGGGCGGCGGCGGAACGGGCGGCCGGTCCGGAGCGGTCCCCCAGGTCCTGGCGTAGCACCCGCTGGTGGGCAGTCCTCAGGGCGGTGCCCGGATCGACACCGAGTTCTGTGTCCAGCCGGTGGCGCACGGCTTCATAGACGGCCAGTGCCTCGGCTTGTTTGCCGTCCGTGGCGAGCGCCACCATCAAGTGTGCCTGGATCGCCTCATCGGTCGGCAGCAGACGGGCCGCCTCGTGGAGATGCGGCAGCAGGGACCGGCCGGCACCGACCTGCAGGGCGACCGTGGTGGCCCGTTCGACGGTGGTGAGGTACTCCCGGTCCAGGGCGTCGAAGAGGGACCGTGGATGGTCACCGCTCAGATCTGCCGCGCTCGGCCCCTGCCACAACGACAGGGCACTGACGAACAGCGGTGCCGCTGTCGCGAGATCCGCGGCCCGCACCCGCTCGTCGGCCTGGCCCGCGAGCCTCCGGAAGGCGAGCAGATCGAGGACGTCCTCGTCGGCGCGCAGCCGGTATCCACTGCCGTGCCCGAGGATCCAGCTTCCGGCGGCCCGGGCCGGCAGGCCGGGCTCGAGCAACCGGCGAAGCCTGCCGATGTTGCGGTAGACGATCGTGGTCGCGTTCGCGGGCGGATCGTCCGGCCACAGCGTGTCGACGATCGATGGGAGTGGCACCGGGCGACCGGCGTGCGCCATCAGGATCGCCATGATCATCCGGCCCTGCCGGGGACCGAGGTCGAGCTCCTCGCCTGCCCGCCGGACCCGCACGGGGCCGAGGATCGACATCCGGAGAGCGGTGGGGTAAGACACTCCGCCGTCAGGATCGGTAGCGGTGTGCATATCGGCTGACGACTCCCGGTGTGAGGCCCCGGCATCATCATATAGCCGCACACCGGGAACGCCTCTGACCGGCACTGTCGCGGGAGCGGTTACCGCATCGGCAAGCGGGTCGGGAGGCCGGCCGCGGCGTAGATGTCATCGATGACGCTCATCGTGCGGACCGCGTCGGCGGCACCGGTCAGTACCGGAGTGCCGCCGCGCTCCGCTGTCGTGAAGGCGTCCAGGTGGAAGTCGTACCACGGCCGGCGCGTCAGATGCTCAACCCGGCGCCGGGCGCTGTCCGTCCTGACCACCACCATGTCCGGTCGCGGTCAGCGACCGGTCCGGCGCTTGCGGGCCAGCGCCCGGATCACGCGCGTCACCGTGGCCGGAGTCAGCAGACTGGCCGGTGGGGCGACCAGGTTGACGACCCGCAGGAAGCGGTAGCCGAGGACCGGATCGATGGACGCGGCGCGCCGGTACGCGGTCAGGTAACGGTCGACGAGCGTGCTGCCGAACGGCCGCTTGCCGGCCACGGCGGGATACCGGAAGTCGCCTCCGGTCGCGAGCGCCCACGGGTCGTCCAGCAGGTTGGCCACCTCGCGGTAGAAGCGCCGGGGCAGATTGTCCGTCCCGCCGGCCAGCAACCGGCGGAGGACGCCGGCCTCCATGGCCGCCACGGTGACGCCCTGGCCGTACATGGGATTGAAGCTGCACAGCGCGTCGCCGGTGATCAGCAGGCCCTCCACCGGCTGCGCCACCTTCTCCCAGTGGGTGCGCACCGCCTCGGGGTAGCGCATCCTGACCGCCGGACCGAGCGGCCGGGCGGTCCGGATGATCTCGGCGGGCTCCGGGCCCGGCAGCGATGCGGCGTACGTCAACATCCCGGCGTCGTCGGTGGGCGGCTCCTCCCCGAGCATCCCCGCCAGCAGCACCGCGAAGCTGCCGTCCTCCTGCCGCGCCGCGACACCGGCGCGGGGCAGGGACGGCAACGGGGTGATGGTCACGCCGAACTGGCCGCCGAGGTGGTGCGGCAGACGCTCGTAGCGCCGGGTCACGTACACCAGATCGATCTTGATCCTGGTCTGCCGGGGCGCCGGGTGACCGAGCTCCGCGAGGCGGCGCAGCGTCCGCGACCCGCGCCCGCTCGCGTCGACAACCAGGTCCGCGGCGAGGTCGCTCCCGACGCCGCCGGCTCTGGTCCGCACGCCGGTCACCCGCCGGTGGTCAGCGCTGGTCAGCAGACCGGTGACCTCCGTGTCGTCACGGATCTCCACGCCCGGCAGTGCGGCGACCCGCACCCGGAGCCGATGGTCGAGCAGCGGCCGTGACACACCGTAGCCGGGCAGATCGGAGGCCGCGGGCCGCATACGGTGGCCGTCCAGGTACCAGTTGTGCTCGCGCTGACCGTCGACGGTGAGGACGCCGTGTTCGGTGAGCTCGGCCATGAAGCCGGGCAGCAGGCCGTCCAATGTGGTGGCACCCGTGGCGAGCAGGACATGCAGCTGGCGCCCCTGGGGAACACCGCGCCGCGGTGCGACCTCGCCGGAAAGCAGGTCTCGTTCGACGAGCGTGACCCGGGCGAACCGCCCGGCGAGTGCGCTTGCCGCCAGCAGGCCCGCGGGCCCCGCTCCGATCACGACCGCGGTACGGCCGCCGGTGGTGGACTGATTCACAGCGCGGATTCCTCTTCTGTCGCAGTGCATGGGCGAGCCGCGGTGCAGCGTAGGAAGCCGGTGTGACCGCTCAATGACCTCAGCGGGCGGGGAGCCGGGGCCGGAGGTCATCGCCGGCTCACACGGCCGCCTTATCGTCATCGCCTGCCTGCCTGGGTGCCGGACACCCAGGTTCGCGCTGCCTTCTCCGTTTCCGCAGTCACCCATCTACTGGTGGGCGGTGACACCGTGGTCGTCAAGCCGTCCGGCTACACCCCGCTGGCCACCCTGCGCCTCGGCGAGCTGCTGCGCGAGCCTTCCCGGCCGGAGTTGTCAACGTCATCTCCGGCAGTGGCGGCCTCGGCTCGTGGGTCAGCACCCCCCGGCTTCGACAAGATCAGCTTCACCGGATCGACCGCGACGGGCCGCGACGTCATGGCCGGCGCCGCGCCGACCCTGACCCGGGTCACCCTCGAGCTCGGGGGCAACGACCCGGCGATCGTGCTGCCCGATGTGGACCCCGAGGCGGTGGCCGAGGAGCACGTCGAGGGCGGGCCCCAGGACGTACGCCGCGGCCAGCGGAAACGCGTCCAGCAGACGCAGCAGTTGCGGGTGCACCCGGTCCCGGGTGGTGTCCGGGCCCAGACTGGGGTTCAGCCCGGCCAGCCGGTAGAGGTGGGAGCGGGCCTGCGGGGCCAGCCGGAAACACCGGCCGATCGCGTCGATCACCTGGGCGGACGGGTTGCGTTCCCGGCCCTGTTCCAACCGCGCGTAGTAGTCGACACTCACCCCATTGAGCACGGCGACCTCCTCGCGGCGTAACCCGGCCACCCGCCGTCCGAGGGTGCCGCCGGTCATGGCCGGGATCCTAACCGCGCCCCAGGCTGCCCGGATGGCGCTCTGTACACCTCCACGACCATCACCCGGAGTGCCGATCCCGGTACCACCGGTAAGTCATGCCGAGGTCATTCGCGCATCATCAGCCGTGATTAGCGTCAGCGGCGCTCGTGGTCCGCTTCCGCGGCACAGCCACTGATCAGTACTCGAGGTGGGGCACCGTGAAAAGACCCGTCATATTCATCCACGGCCTGTGGATCCACTCCCTTTCCTGGCAACCGTGGCAGGACCTGTTCCAGCAGCACGGCTATGAAACCCACGCCCCGGGCTGGCCCGGGGACGCGGCCACCGTCGAAGACACCAGGGCGGCCCCGGAGAACCTCGCCGGCCGCGGCGTCGCGGAGATCACCGATGCGTACGCGAAGGTCATCGCCGACCTGCCCGCGGAGCCCATCCTCATCGGGCACTCGTTCGGCGGGCTGATCGTGCAGAAGCTGCTCGGCCTCGGTCTGGGCGCCGCCGCCGTGGCGATCTCGCCCGGTCCGATCAAGGGCATCCGGACCGTTCCGCTCAGCCAGCTGCGCTCCGGACTGCCGGTGCTGTCACGTCCGGGCAACAAGAAGAAGGCCGTCTCACTGACGGAGAAGCAGTTCGCCTACGCCTTCGGCAACGCCGTCCCGGCGGTGGAATCCGCGCAGCTGTACGAGCGATGGAGCATCCCCGGTCCGGGCCGCCCGCTGTTCGAAGCGTCGTCGGCGAACTTCTCCAAGGACGCGCCCACCGCCGTCGACACCACCCGCGCCAACCGTGGCCCGCTGCTGCTGCTGGCCGCCGGCCGGGATCACACGGTCCCCGCCTCCGTCGTCAGGGCCGCCTCCCGGCTGTACGCGGGTTCACGCGCCACCACGCAGCTTCGGACCTACGACGACCGGGGGCACTCCGCCCCGTTCGACCACGGCTGGCGCCCGCTGGCCGAGGACACCCTCTCCTGGCTCAGCCGCCAGGGTTTCTGAAAGGTCAATCATGAAACTCCGTATGTCGCGGCGCACCGCGATCATCGCCACCGCCACCGTCGCCCTGCTCGGCGCGGTCACCGTGCCCGCCATGGCCACCACCACCGCCAAGGAGCCCAAGCCCACCATCGTGCTCGTGCACGGTGCGTTCGCCGACTCCTCGAGCTGGGGCCCGGTCATCCAGAAGCTGCGCGCCGACGGCTACCCGGTCACCGCCGTGGCCAACCCGTTGCGCGGCATCAGCGCCGATGCCGCGTACGTCTCCAGCTTCCTGCAGAAGATCAACGGCCCGATCGTACTGGTCGGACACTCCTATGGCGGTGCGGTCATCACCAACGCCGCGACCTCCGACCCCGACATCAAGTCGCTGGTCTACATCGCCGCGTTCGCCCCCGCCAAGAACGAGAAGCTGATCCAGCTCACCAGCAGCACCGTGCCGCCGCTGCCCCTGAAGGACACCGCGGCCCCCGGCAGCATCGAACTGAGCATCGACCCGGCCCAGTTCCCCGCGAAGTTCGCCGCCGACGTCGACCGGACCACCGCGGAGCAGATGGCCCTGACCCAGCGTCCGGTCAGCTTCGCCGCCTTCGACGAGCCCAGCGCGGTCGAGGGCTACCGGACCGTTCCGTCCTGGTACCTGCTCACCCGCGATGACCAGGCCATCGGCGCCGACCTGCAACGCCGCATGGCCGTCCGGGCCGGCTCCACGGTCACCGAGACCAACGCCTCGCACGCTGTCATGATCAGCAAGCCCGGTGTGGTAGCGAAAATCATCGAACAGGCAGCCCGCTGATCCACGGCGCGGTGTGCCCGGGAGTTCCCTCCCGCGCACACCGCGCCGCCTTTCCCGATCCCTTCTATCAGCGGACGATTCCCCGTCGTAGCGGATCAGCGGCGTACAAACGACCAGCAGCAGCCGGCCCACAGGCTCAGGCGGCACTCCCGGGCGGTGTGAACACCGTCAACGGGACAGATGACCGGCATCCGCGTAGAAGCAGACGGCAGGATCTGCGTTGACCCCATCACCGGTCGTCGACGGATCATCCGACGCCGGCTACGCCGCTCCGTAAGTCACACCGCGGTCAGAGCCGCAATCATTTCCAGGTCATTCGCCATCAATACGTTGGCGGCATGCCCCAACGCCTCTCCTCCACGGCGGCACCGGACCGTCACAGCGCTGACGTCACCGAGTTGTTCCGGGACCACAGACCCGCACTCATGCGATTCCTGACCAGTCTCGCCAGGGGTCACCGGCACACCGCCGAGGATCTCTTCCAGGAGACGATGCTGCGTACCTGGAACAACATCGACAGCGTCCCCGACGACCACGACGAGCGCCGGCGCTGGCTCTTCACGGTGGCGCGCCGGATCGTCATCGACGACGTGCGGCGCCGGCAGGTACGTCCGCGGGAGGTCGGCATCGAGAGCGCGCACCACCTGGCAACCGCCGACGAGACCTCCGCCACCGCGATCGCCAACGGCGTCGTCCTGGAAGCTTTCCTGGCGCTGAGCACGGCCCACCGCCAGGTCATCACCGACGTCTATTTCCGGGGGCGGTCGATCGAGCAGGTGGCGCAGGACCTGGATGTCCCCCGGGGCACCGTCTGGTCGCGGATCCACTACGCCGTCCGCGCCCTCCGCGAGACGCTGTACGCCGACGTCGCGTAGTCAGCCCCCTCGGCGACCAGCGGTCATCGACTCGCGGTTGCCTCGATCTTGGCGCGCAGCTCGGCGGCCATGACGGGGGCAGTCTGGTCGACGAGCTCCAGCGCCCGTTTCCAGGCGTCCCGTGCGGCCGTGTGCTCACCCCGGGCCGCTCGGCTGCCGCCGAGATGGGAACCGGCGCCTACCGCGCCGGCCTCACCCGGCATCTGCGCGAACAGCTACGCGGATACGGCACCGCCCAACTCATCCGGACCTGCGCCACCCTCAGGCCTGACACCACCCGCGCCGGGCAACCCGCCACCGCAGCAAGAATCGCCTTGCGAAGCCTCGCCCGCCGTCACCAGCAACTCAGCGAAGACATCACCGAAATCGACGCCCTGATCGCTCCGCTCGTCGACGCTCAGAGCGGCTCGTCCAGGACGTCGGCGGGTAGGTCGATCGACATGGTCGCACCGGGGGCTCTGCCGTCTTCGACGGTGAGGGTGCCGTCGAGGCGGTGGGCGAGTTCACGGGCGATCGCCAGGCCCAGACCGGTGCCGCCCCGGTGCCGTTCGCGGGCGTCGCCGAGCCGGGTGAATCGTTCGAAGACCCGTTCCCGGTCGGCCTCGGGAATGCCGGGGCCGTCGTCGGCGATGCTGATGCGCAGACGGCCCGCCCCGATCCCGACCCGGACCTCGACCACGGTGGCCGCGTGTCGTACGGCGTTGTCGAGCAGGTTCCGGGCGATCCGCTCGAACGAGGTGCGGTCGATCAGCACCAACAGCGGCTCAGGGTCGAGGACCGACACCCGGACGTGCCGGCGGGCGATCTGCGCCTCGGTGGCCAACCGGATCAGCGTCGTGGGCACGTCCACCGGAGATGGTGGTACCGGCGTGCCTCTGCCCGCGTCGAGCTGTGCCATGAGCAGCAGGTCATCGGTCAGCGCGGTCAATCGGTCGGCCTGCTCGGCCGCGGTGACCACGGTCTGGCGCCAGTCGGCGCGGTCCGGGTAGGCGAGGGCCACTTCCAGCCCCGCGTGCAGGACAGCCAGCGGGCTGCGCAGCTCGTGGGCGGCGTCGGCGACCAGGCGGCGCTGCGCGTCCCCGGCCCGCTGTGCCCTGGCGAGGGTGCCGTTGACCACCTCGGCGAGCGCGGCGATCTCGCCTCCGGTATTCGGTACCTCCACCCGCCCGCCCGGGTCGGCCGATACAAGGTGGGCGGCACGGATCCGGATCCGCTTGACCGGGCGTAGTGCGCGGCGGGTCGCGTACCAGGCGACCAGTGCCACGGTCACGACCGCGAGTGGTGCCAGCGCCATGAGGAACTGGGCGACAACCGGCACCGCCGACGCGGTCACGTCTGACAGCCCGTCGGCCAGGTCTCCCCGAAGGCGGAAAGATCCGAACCCGGCGACAGCCCACAGGTACGCGATGACGGCGGCAATGACAGCGGCCATGACTCCGATGGCCACCAGAGCGGCTCGCGACTCGACCGACCGCAGCCGGCTAATCATGACTGCCCCGGTCGTCGACCAGCCGGTACCCGAGCCCACGGACCGTACGAAGCGTGGTGCGGCCGAACGGGGCGTCGATCTTTCGGCGCAGGACGCTGATCCGCGCCTCGACCAGGTTGGGGTCCTCGGCATCGTCCGGCCATACCTGCCGCAGGATCTCGGTCTTGGAGACCGGGATACCCGGCCTGCGGGCCAGCAGGTCCAGGACGGCGAACTCGCGTGGCGTCAGCGCGATCGGCACCCCGGCCCGATGACACCGGTGTGTGGTCCGGTTCAGGGACAGGTCGCCGACCGCCGTCTGTACCTCGGCCATGGCCGGCCCGCGCCGCAGCAGGGCGCGGAGCCTGGCCACCAGGACCGGATAGGAGAACGGCTTCGCCAGGTAGTCGTCGGCACCGGTGTCCAGCGCTTCGATCTGGTCGAAGTCTCCGTCCTTGGCGGTGAGGACCAGGATCGGGGTGCGAATCCGTTCCCGGCGCAGCGTCGCGCACACCTGGTATCCGTTCAGGCCCGGCAGCATCAGATCCAGCACGATCGCCGCATATTCCTCGAACCGTGCCAGGTCCAGCGCCGCCACCCCGTCGTGGGCGACGTCCACCGTCCAGCCTTCGGCGAGCAGCCCTCGCCGCAGGATCTCGGTGAGTTCCGGTTCGTCGTCGACCACCAGCACCCGCATGGCCACGAGCATGACACGGCGTCACATCTGCCGGCTGATCAAAAAATCAGCAACGGTCAGCGTACGGTCGGGATCCGCCGCGGCTACCAGGCGACGACGCCCTGGCGGCTGGGCTGGATCGTGCCCAGCTGCAGCGACGACATGGCGATGTCGGGGCGGTTGGGGTCCGGGAAGCCCTCCAGCGTGACGACCTCGCCGCGGCCGGAGGGCTCGAGGCTGCCACGCATGGTGTTGCCGGCCGCACATTCGTCACGGTCGCAGGCCTGCCACTTGATGCCCTGGAACGCACCGGTACCCGGTCTGAGCAGGATCTCGACGGCCTCGCCGGGCTCGTCGACGAAACTGGTCGCCACGTCGATGCGCGAGTCGGTGGGGTCGTAGACGCTGAGATGGACGCGCCCGTCGACACGGCAGGCGGCGCTCGAGGTGTTCTCGATCGTCACGAGGCCCTTCTGCGTGCCGAGCGCCGCCGGGTTCTCGCTCTGCGCGGTGACCACGATCGTGACGTCGGTGTCGCGGCACTCCGGGGCCGCCGGCGGCCGGCTCACCGCTGGTGCCTCGACCGGGCCCGCATCGTCATCGCCGCTGTCATCGGTCGAGCTCGGTCCGGGCGCCGAGGCTGTCTCCTTCCCCAGGACGAGATCACGGGCCGGAGTGAAGGCGAACAACGCGGAGGCGACGGCGAGAACACCGAGCAGGGACAGCAAGGGCGCGAGCCGCCGCCAGCGCCTCGAGACAATCCCGGTCTGGCGGTTGCCCGAATGATCAGGTTCGGTACGCAGTGCCGCCCGGGCCGCCTGCCGCAGTTCAGGTCGCCCGGTCCCGGCAACCGTCGTCGCGGCACCCACGGCGACCAGTTCCTCCAGCAGTTCGAAGGCGGTGGGCCGCCGTTCCGGTTCCTTCGCCAGAGTGCGCTCGACCAGGTCACGCAGCGGTTGCGGCAGCCCGTCCAGCCGCGGCGGCCGGGTCAGGATCGCGCCCGCCGTCGCCGCGGCCGAGTCACCTCCGAACGGTGTACGGCCCGTGCCCGCATAGGTGACGACGACACCCCACGCGAACACGTCCGCCGCGGGCCCGATCCGGCTCGAGTCCGCGTCGAACCGCTCCGGCGCCATGTACGCGACGGTGCCGACCATCTGATCCGTGCCGGTGTGCCGGCTGGTGGCCTCGAACGCCCGCGCGATACCGAAATCGATCACCTTCGGGTTGCCCAGGGCGAACAGCACGTTGTCCGGCTTGAGATCGCGGTGGATCACCCCGGCACCATGGATCGCGGCCAGGGCGGTGGCCACGCCGATCGCCACGCTGTGCAGGCTCCCCCCGCCCAGCGGCCCCTGCCCGGCGACGATCTCGTGCAGGCTGGGCCCATCCACGAACTCCGTGACCAGGTAGGGCATCTCGTGGTCGAAGTCCGCGTCCAGCAGTTCAGCGGTGCAGAACGGAGGCACCTGGCGAGCACGGTTGACCTCGCTGCGGAAGCGGGCACGGAACTCGTCCTCGTACGCGAGCTCGGGTTTGACGACCTTGATCGCGACCGCCCGTCCGTCAGGCCCGTGACCGAGATAGACCGTGCCCATGCCGCCCTGCCCGAGACGGGCGGTGAGGCGGTAGCCGCCGATGACCCGAGGGTCGGAGGGCCGCAGCGGAGCCTTCATCGGTCCCGCGCCGCCCATCTACCGTCCGCGATACAGATCACCGCCGCGACGATACTACGGTCCACGTCGCACGGCCCCGGCCGCCGTTGCGCTGACCGGGCTGCCGAATGCTCTGAGCGCCGCCGGTTCATTCCTCGAAGTACTTCAGGCTCCAGCCCGTGTCGGAGTTGGCGCCGGGCACGTTGGCCCGGCTGTAGGTGATGTCGCCCCACCACATGAACGCACCGGTGTGCCAGCGCCGCGCACCCCACGAGTACGCCGTTCCCTTGGGCACCGCGTGGAACATCAGCGGGAACTTCTGACCCGCCGGCGGGCTGGTGCCGATGTCGCCGTTGAGCAGCACGAAGCTGTGACTGCCCGGACCATTGACCCAGAGGGTCGGGTCCCAGCCGGCCATCATCGAGTTGCGGTTGGAACCGAACAGGCAGCCGTTGGACTTGTACCAGTCCCAGACGTACGTCGCGTCGCCGCCTTTCTTCAACCGTAGGTCACCGAGGCAGTACTGGTCGCTCCAGGAGCCGTTCGCGGAGTACGCGATGTGCAGCTGACCGTTCGGATCCTTGATCGGCTGCGGCGCCTCGTTGACGGCCGGGTTGGCGACCACCTTCTCCCAGCTCTCCCGCGGCTGCGAGATCGCGAACCGGCTGCCGGTCGTCGTGGTCGGGCTGGACATCTTGGCCAGGTAGATGTTCTGTTCGACGTTGCTGTCGCCCTCCCAGCCGGACCAGACGAACCAGAGCTGGTTGTCGAACCGGAAGGCCGTCCCGTCGACCGCCCACCTGTCGTTCGGCAGGGCCATCCTCTGTGGCGTGCCGTACCCGATGGTCGGCGACGGCGAGCTCATGACGTACATCCGGTGGGAGGCACCGGCGCCGGCCGAGAAGTAGATGTAGAAACGGCCGTCGATCCGCACGATCTCGGGGGCCCAGACCTCGGACATGCCGCTGCCGAGGAAGATCGTCGACGGCGGCTCCAGGCTCAGCCGGGCAAGGCCTTCCGCTGCCCGGACGGAGATGAAGCTGCCACTCGCCTCGACCGAGTAGTACGTACCACCGACCCGGAGCACGCTCGGGTCCGCATTGTTGATCTCCAGCTCACCGGGCGATCCTCCGGTGGGTTCGGCCTCGAAGAATTTGAGACCGTAACCGGTGTCGGCGTTCGCTCCGGGTACGTTCTGCCGGCTGTACGTGCTGTCGCCCCACCACGTGAAGGTGCCGGCGAACCACTGCCGGTTCGCCCAGGAGTACGGCGTGCCCTTGGGCACCGCGTGGTACATCAACGGGAACTGCGGGCCGGCCGGCGGGCTGGTGTTGATGTCCCCGTTGAGCAGCACGAAGCTGTGGCTGCCCGGACCGTCGAGGTACAGGGTGGGGTCCCAGCCGGAGGCCATGGTCTCGCGGTGCGAACCGAACTGGCAGCCGTTCGACTTGTACCAGTCCCAGACGTACGTGGGATCGCCGCCCTTACGCAGCCGAAGGTCGGCCATGCAGTAGTCGTTGCTCCACGACCCGTTGGCCGAGTACACGATGTGCAGCTGACCGTTCGGATCCTTGATCGGCTGCGGCGCCTCGTTGACGAACGGGTTGCCGGTGGCGCGTTCGAACGCCTCCCGAGGTTGTGAGATCCGGTAGCGCGGGCCGGTCACCATCGACGGACCACTCATCTTCGCGAGGTAGAGGTTCTGTTCCCCGTTGGTGTCGCCCTCCCAGCCCGACCACACGAACCACAGCTGGTCGTTGAAGGTGAACGCGGTGCCGTCCACCGCCCACCGGTCGTCCGGAAGCCGCAACGGCACCGGGTTGCTGAACCCACGGTCGGGGTAGGGCGAGGAGCTGTAGTACATGCGCTGCCCGCCCTGGCCGTCGCCGGAGGCGAAGTACAGCGCGTACGTCGAGCCGATCTTCACCACTTCCGGCGCCCACAGGTTCGGCATGTTCTTCTCCGACGCGAAGACCAGGCGGCGGCCGGCCGAGCTCAGACCGGCCGGGGTGGAAGCCGACCGGGAGTAGACGTCGCCGTCGCCGGTCTCCATCGAGTAGTACGTCGAGCCCACCCGGATCACGCTGGGGTCGGCGTTCTTGATGGGCCCGGTCGTCGGCGGTTGCGGGGCGGGGCTGCTGGACGGCGGCGTGACCGTCGGTGCGGCCGGCAGCTGACCCTTCGGGTCCTCGATCATCCCGAGGCTGTAGCCGCTGTTCACGGTGTCGCCGGGCACGTTCTGCCGCGCGTACGGGATATTGTTCCACCAGGTGAAAGCACCCTCGTACCAGACGCGGTTCTCCCAGCCGTAGTTCATGCCCTCGGGCACACCGTGATACATGAACGGCACCCGCGAACCGGCCGCTCCACCGTTGGCGACGTCGCCGTTGAGCAGCGCGAAGTTGTGGTGGCCGGGGCCGTTGACGTTCTTGGTGGCCGAGAAGCCGGACATCATCGTCTGCGGGTTCGAGCCGAGGACGCACCCGTTGGACTTGTACCAGTCCCACACGTACGTGGGATCGCCGCCCTTCTTCAACCGCAGGTCACCCAGGCAGTACTGGTCGCTCCACGAGCCGTTGGCCGAGTACACGATGTGCAGCTGGCCGTTCGGGTCCACGATCACCTCGGGGCCCTCGTTGATGGTCGGGTTGCCGACCACCCGCTCCCAGGATTCCCGGGGCTGGGAGATGCGGAACCGCTGTCCGGTCGGCGTGGTGGAGTTGCTCATCCTGCTGAGGTAGAGGTTCTGCTCACCGTCGCTGCCGCCCTCCCAGCCTGACCACACGAACCACAGCTGGCTATTGAAGGTGAACGCCGCACCGTCGATCGCCCACCGGTCGTCCGGCAGGTTGAGCTTCTGGTGGGAGCCGTAACCGCTGGCCGGTGACGACGAACTGATCACGAACATCCGGTGGGCGGCGCCGGCACCGGTCGAGAAGTACACGTAGTAGCGACCACCGATCACGGTGATCTCCGGCGCCCACAGCTCGGCCAGGCCGGGGTTCGCCCAGATCCGCCGTGGTGGTGAGCTGCTCAACCCGGCCAGGCTGGTCGCGGACCGCATGAAGATGCCGTCACCGCCGCCGGACTGCACCGAGTAGTACGTGTCCCCTACCTTGACCATGCTGGGGTCGGCGCCCCGGATGTAGGTCCGGCCCACTGACGGAGGCGGCAACTGGTCCGGGATCTGCCCGCCCTCGGTACCCCAGCTGCGCATGTCCCAGCCGAGGAACTCCTCCATCTCGATCGCCAGGTCGCCGGCGTCCTCCGCGGCGACCGCGGCTGAGGCACCGAACACCGTGCGCAGGGTGGGCACCTTGGTGAGGATCCAGCTGCCGATCTTCTTCAGCGCACCCGGCAGGTAGTTCTTGGCGAACCCGGTGAGGTATTTCTCCCACAGGAAACCGACGGCCAGACCCGCGAGTGTCCAGAGCATGATCTGCGTCCACGCGTCCGCCTTGTTCAGATCACCGATGAACGCGTGGTTCACCAGGCTCGCGACGAAGGCGGTGACGGCGCCGCCCAACGGCGTGCAGACGAGCGGGATGGTCGCGGCCCCCACACCGGTACTCGCCAGGACACCCACGCAGAGCACCCGGAGGCCGAACCCGGCGAGGGCGCCGATGAGCAGGGCGACGAAGCCGGCCGACCACCCGGCGGTGGTCTGGATCTGCCCGCCCGCAACGGTGATCGTCATACCGGCACCGTCCGGCGTCAGGGTGACCGTGCCATCGAAGTTCGGCAGTGCCGAGACATCGAGGGTGTCCCCCTCGGCGGGGTGCTCCCGGGCGTCCTGCTTGATCGACGCGCTCAGCCCGCCGTCCTGCCGGATGTCCGCCTGGATCTGGGGCACGACCTGCCGCAGGACGGCCGGGTCAAGGCCGAGGTCCGACGCGTTGAGGGTGAGCACGAAGTCGGACGCGGCGGCGTAGGCCGGCCTCGTGACACCAAGGGAGGCGACCATTGCCGCCGCAAGCACCAGGGACAGGAGTAATCGAATTTTACGTGGCATTCTTCATCCAGAGTTCCGGCGACGGCTCACAGCCATCGGACAGGATGATCAAATCGGTGCCCTGTCCGGGCGACAACGCCCGCCACGTTAACGCTGGGCCATGATCAGAAGTGCATATGGCCGCACGGAACCTCCAATCAACACGTACCAGGCATTCTCGGCTGTTTCAATAACCCGGTGAGGCTGCGCAGGGGCATGAGTGCGGTCGGGAGGCCGTGGTTCCTGTACACGGCGGTCCTGGCGATCGCGATCCTCGGATACTTCCGGGTACCCGACACCTGGGCGCAGACCGCCAGCTACGACGCCATCGCCGTGTCCGGGATCCTCGCCATGGCGATCGGCGTGCGCCGCAACCGGGCTGCGGCCGCCGGTCTGTGGATCATGCTCGCCGGGTGCAAGCTGATCGCGGTCTGCGGTGACCTCAGCTATGCCTGGTACGCACGCCACCTTCATCTCTCGCTCTACCCGGCGCCGGCCGACGGCTTCTACCTGACCGGCGGCGCGTTGGAGATCGTGGTCCTGGTGCTGATCCTCCGGCGCCGGTTGCCCGCCCGCGACCCGGGCGGGGTCATCGAGGCGGTCATCCTCACCGGCTCGGCGGCGCTCGTCGCGTGGGTGTTCCTGCTGAAGCCCGCCACCCAGGACGACGGCCTGACGGCGGTGGGACGCCTGGTCGCGATCAGCTATCCGATCATCGACCTGCTGCTCGTGATGCTGCTGGCCCGCATCCTCATCGGCGGGGGCGTACGCAACGGCGCCTTCCGGCTCCTGGCCTGTGGCATGATCAGCTATCTGGTGGCCGACTACGCGTGGGCCTTCACCAACCACTTCCAGTTCGACGCGGGCACCTTCGCCAGCCACCTGCTGGACGCCGGCTACCTGCTCGCCTTCGGCTTGTACGGCGCCGCCGGCCTGCACCCCGGCATCCGTGACCTGGCGGAACCGGTGCAGGTGACCGACCGGGGCTTCTCCCGGTGGCGACTGGCCCTGCTCACCTCGGCCACGATGATCGCGCCGGCGCTGCTCACCGCGCAGGCCTGGTCAAGCCACAACCAGGTGGCCGACGCCACGGCCATCGCAGGCGGCTGCGTCGCGATGTTCCTGCTGGTCGTGGCACGGATGACGGTGTTGATCCGGCAGGTCGAGCGGCAGGCGTCAGTGTTGGAGAACCAGGCCGAGGAGCTGACCGAGCTGGCCCAGCGGGACACGTTGACCGGCCTGCCCAACCGGCGTGCCTGGGAACAGCGACTGCCGCTGGCGCTCGATCACGCCCGGCGTGACGGCAACCCGCTCTCCCTGGCCGTCATCGACCTGGACCTTTTCAAGAGATTCAACGACGAGTACGGCCATCAGGCCGGCGACCGGCTCCTGAAGGAGGCCGCCGCGGCGTGGACGAGTGGACTGCGGGCCGGTGATCTGCTGGTCCGCTACGGCGGCGAGGAGTTCGCCCTGGTCGTCGAGACCGGCGGCGCGCAGGCCGGGGAACTGCTCGACCGGCTGCGCCCGCTGACCCCGTCCGGGCAGACCTTCTCGGCGGGTGTCGCCGTCTGGGACGGCCAGGAGCCCTCGGACGCGCTCTTCGCGCGCGCGGACGCCGCCCTGTACGAAGCCAAGAGAACCGGGCGCGACCGGGTGGCACTGGCCATGGTCTGACGCCCGCCCATGGTCTGCCTCGCCACCCCGGCCCCTCGGGTCAGGCCTGGACCCAGACTTTGACGTCGGTGAAGGTGACCCGGAACGGGCCGGTCGTGTCACCGGGTTCGTTGAGGACGCCGAGGTTGAACCAGTTGCCCGTGAGGTCCGGCTCGCGCAGGACCTGTTCGCCCAGCCGGACGCCGGCGTCGCCCACCCGGACGACGTTGTTCTCGACCACCACCTGCATGCGGATGTCGGTGCCGGGAGCACCGCTGTCGACCGCCCACTCCTTCAGGACGGTGGTGTCTCCGTTGCCCTCCTGTTCGGCCTGCAGTTGCCAGCGGTCCGCACAGGCCTGGACCAGATAGCGCATGGCGGACGTCGCGGCGAACCACAGGCCCAGACAACTGCCGGCGCGGTCGATACGGCCGGTCACCTCGACCGCGAAGACACCCTTCAACTGCAGCTCCGGCCCCGAGCAGAGCCAGACGGTGGGGTCCTGGTTCTGGACCTCCAGGCCGACGTCGTTGTAGGCGCAGTGCGTCTTGCCGTCCTGAACCGACGACTCCTCCCACTCCCCGTCGGTGGCCAGCGAGGTCGAGAGCACCACGGTGCCGCTCGGCAGGTCCATCGCCGTGTCCGCGGAGGGCTGCGTCCGGGCAACCGCGGCGGGCCCGCCATGGTCCCGGTTGTCCCACCAGTCGCCGCCGGCGTCGACGACGAACCCGAGACCACCGGCCAGGGTCAGGGCCAGGACCACGATCACGGCGATCAGGGCCCTGCTCAGTGGTGGCGCGGACCCCCTCGGGCCGGCCTCCAGCATCTCGTCGACCGCGTGACGCATCTCCGGCTGCCGGGCGAGCACGTCACGCACCGCCTCGGTACGGTCGCTGCCCGGGCCGATCAGTTCCTGGACCAGCTCCCGGGCGGTCGGGCGATCCTGGGGCGACGTCGACAGCGATCGCTCCACGAGCCCCCGCAGCGGCCCGGTCAATCCGTGCAGGCTCGGATCGCCACCCATGATCCGGCCGAAGACCCCGACGGCGGAGTCGGCGTCGAACGGTGCCTGGCCCTGGGCCGCGTAGGCGACCACACATCCCCAGGCGAACACGTCCGCCGCTGTGCCTACCGCGTCGGCGTCAGCCCCGAAGCGTTCCGGTGCCATGTATTTGATCGAGCCGACGACGTCGCCGGTCTTGGTGTGCTGGGTCGCCGGCTCCAGCGCCCGGGCGATGCCGAAGTCGATGACCTTCGGACTGCCCAGCGCGAGCAGGACGTTCTGCGGCTTCAGGTCCCGGTGGATGACCCCGGCCTCGTGGATCGCGGCCAGCGCCGTCGCGACCCCGATCGCCAGGCCGTGCAGATTCGACGCGCTCATCGGGCCCCGCCGGGCGACCTCGTCGGCGAGGGACGGCCCATCCACGAACTCGACCACCAGGTACGGCTGGACGGCGTCCGGATCGGCGTCGAGCACCTCGGCCGTGCAGAACGGCGGCACCTGCCGGGCCCGGGCGACCTCGGAACGGAACCGCGCGCGGAACTCGTCGTCCTCGGCGAGCCCCGCTCGGATCACCTTGACCGCCACCCGGCGGCCGTCCTGGGACCGTGCCTCGTAGACCACCCCCATGCCGCCCGCCCCGAGCCGGCCGACGAGCTGATACTCACCGACCTGCCGGGGATCTCCCGGATGCAGCCGGCCATCGCGCGCGCTCATGCCTACTCCCGGTCCATCTGAGACGATCCGCGAAACTCTATCGAGGTCGTCCGGGCTGCGGGAGACCGGACTCGTCGTCGCGGACCCGGGGGCCGGGCTCACGGACAGAGCCGCCGGCCTCCGGGGTCACTGGTGGACCAGGGCGGGCAGCACCAGCACCATCGTCGTCGACCAGGTGATGTGGGTCAGGATCGGCGCCAGGATGCCGCCCGAGGCGCGGCGCTGCAGGGCCAGGACGATCCCGAGGACGAAGGCGGCGAAGACCAGCATGAGGTTGCCGGTGGCCATGGTCGCCGCGGCGTAGATGACCGTGGAGATGAGGACGGCGTGGCGGCGGCCGATGGCGGCGAAGAGGGCGCCGCGGAAGAAGACCTCCTCGGCCACGCCGTTGAGCAGGGTGACCGCGACGATCGGGATGACGGCGCCGTAGCGGGCGTGGGCCAGGACGCTGTTGACGAGGTCGCGCAGGGCCGGCAACTCGCGAACGATCAGCGAGCCGGCCACGAACACGGCGCCCAGCACGAGCCCGGTGACGATCGGTGTGATGATCGGGCGCCGCAGCCGGTCCCGGAACGGGATGTGGCCCAGGTGCAGGGGTCCGGACAGCAGGGCGCCACCGGTCCAGGTGAGGGCGACCAGCACGGTCAGCAGGTAGAAGACGTCGTCGCCGGGGCGGACCGACAGCGAGATGCCCAGCAGCGCGGCCCCGGCCACCAGGGTCATCGTGACGACGATGCGGCGCCTGCGGAACTCCTGGTCGCTCTGGTGGTGGTCGCGTTCCACCTGGTCGATCAGCGACGGCCCGACGACCCGACGGGCCCGGCCCAGCCAGGCCTGGGTCACCGTACCGGCTGTTCGTGGTCAGGCCGGGCGGAGCGCTCGCGGTCCGCCAGGGCGAGTCGCACCGCCTCGTCGTAGCCGATGGGTGCGCCCGGTACGAGCCGGGTGATGGCGTCGTCCCGGACGACGACCTCGGTGGTCATCGAGTCGACGAGGTTGCGGGCGGTCGCCGCGTCGACGTCGGTCACGAACTTGAGCCAGGCGGACGACAGCCGCGGGGTCAGCAGCGGCACGGTGAGGTTCGGCAGGCGGCGTCCCCGGATCCGGGCGACACGCTGCAGCATGTCGAGGTAGCGCAGCACCTCCGGGCCGCCGATCTCGTAGACGCGACCGCGGGCCTCGGGCGGTTCCAGCACCCCGGTCAGGTAGCGGACCGCGTCCGCCAGGGCGACCGGCTGGGTTCGGGTGCGTACCCAGCGGGGTGTCACCATGGCCGGCAGCCGGTCAGCCAGTTGCCGGGTCATCTCCCAGGAGATGCCGCCGTGGCCGATGACCACCGCGGCCCGCAGGACGGTCACCGGCACCGGGCCTGCCCCGAGGATCTTCTCGACCTCGCGCCGGGACCGCAGGTGCGCCGACAGCGTGCCGTTGTTCGCGCCGAGACCGCCGAGATAGATGATCCGTTCCACCCCGGCCGCGGCCGCCGCGTCGCTGAAGGCGCGGGCGGCGTCGGCGTCGCGCTGCTCGAAGTCGTCCGAGCCCAGGGAGTGGATCAGATAGTAGGCCGCGTCGGCCCCGGCGAACGCCGCGGTCAGGCTGCCGGGATCGGACACGTCGGCCGCGACGGGCTCGCCCGCTCCGCGGTAGTCGCCGGGGCGCCTCGTCATTGCCCGGACCCGGTGACCCTCCTCGGTCAGCCGGGCGGCCACGTGGGAACCTATGAAGCCGGAGGCACCGCTCACCAGAACAGTCTTGGTCACGCCACTCCTCTTACCCCGGTCGCGGGCGATCAGGCAGAGGAGAGGATGTCGTGCGGCACACCGTGCGAACGGTCGGCGCCCCCCAGGCCCTGCCCCCGCGAGCCGGCGCCGTGAGCCTGGGGACCTACGTACGCGAGGTCGACGGGACACCGGCAGATCACCATGCTTCGTGCGGGGGACGCGTCGGGCAGCGACGCGTCATAGCTGCGTGAAGGGACCGATCGCGGGTCGCGGATGGCGGGATCAGACCAGGGTTATCTCGACGTCCCCACGCGCGGTGCTCGGGTCGACCGGGCGTCCCGTCTGGATCCAGCGCACCCGTCCGGCGGCGGCGAGGCGGCGGGCCGCCCGGCGTACCTCCTCGCGGTCCCCGTCGACACCGGCGAGGGGCAGCCGACGGACCCGCCCCACCGCCGCCAGGAGGAGGCTGTCCAGCTCACGGTCGGCGGCACGGTAACCGCGCCGCCGGCAGGCACCGCTGCACCAGCGCACCTGATCCCAGTCCGCGGCCCAGCTCTTGCGCCACGTGATCGTCCGCCCGCACGAGGCACAGGTCTTGGGTTCCGGAGCAGGCACAATGCCGATGATAGGCGCGGGACCGCCCGGCGGCCCCGCCGCCTCCCCGCCCCGATGCACCCACCGGAAAGCAGATCGCCACCCATGACCGACGCTCCGCAGACCCCCGTGTTCGCCGTCCAGGACATCCCGTTCAGCTACCGCGGGTCCTGGTTCGGGATCTCCCCGGTCATCGCCGAGAACACCTACGCCGACGACCTGCATCTGGTCTCCCACCAGGCCGGCCTGCACCCGGTGCTGCGCTTCGAACCACGGCACGGTGACCGTCCGGCGGTCACGACGACGACCGCGACGCCGACGCTGCTGTGCTGGAGCCACGACGCCGGAGAGATCCGGCTGGCCTATCAGAACGCCGACACGATCCGCCTGCGCGGCACCGGGCTCGGCATCCGCCTGGCCACAGCCGCCACCACCCTGACCCCGTTCAGCGGTAGCTACCTGTACATGGACCCGGTCGACGGCGCGCATGTGCTGACCTCCTACGAGACCGGTAGGCGGTACCGCATCACCGTGCTCGAGGGCACCCTCTCCGCCACCGGGGTGCAGGCCCTGGGCACCCACGACCGGCACCTGGAGCTGAGTTCCGGGTCGCCGTGGGACATCGTCATCGAGGAGTACGAGAGCGCCCGCGCCCCGTACACCCGGACCGCCACCTTCGATGAGGTCGTCGAGGCGGCCGAGGCGCAGTTCGCGACGTTCGTGAACGCCGTGGCGCCGTGGCGCGGCCCGCGGACGCCCGCCGCCGAACTGGCCGCGTACGTGCTGTGGTCGGCCACCGTGGCCCCGGCCGGGTTCCTGAACCGGCCGGGCGTGCTGATGTCGAAGCACTGGATGGACAAGGTGTGGAGCTGGGACCACTGCTTCAACGCGATCGCCCTGGCCGCCGGTGATCCGGAACTCGCGTGGCACCAGTTCCTGCTGCCCTTCGACCACCAGGACCCGGCCGGGGCCCTGCCGGATTCGGTGACCCACTCGGAAGTCCTCTACAACTTCGTGAAGCCACCGATCCACGGCTGGGCCCTGGGCCACCTGCGCCGCAACCTGGCCGCCCCGCTGGGCCGCGACGCCCTCGCCGACGCCTACGACCGGCTGTCGCGCTGGACGCGGTTCTGGCTCACGGCACGCCGGGTACCGGGCCACGTCCTGCCGCACTACCAGCACGGCAACGACAGTGGGTGGGACAACGCCACCACCTTCGACGACGACCGCGTGATCGAGACCGCCGACCTCGCCGGTTTCCTCGTCCTGCAGCTACGGCAGCTGGCCTGCCTCGCGGTCGAGCTCGGCCGGCCGGACGAGGCCATCAGCTGGAACGACACCGCGGACGCGGTGCACGCGGCCCTGCTCGACCAGCTCTGGGACGGCAAGCGTTTCGTGGCCCGCAGCGCCACCACCGGCCGCACCCGCGCCAGCACCAGCCTGCTCGACCTGATGGCCGTCGCCCTGGGCGCCGAACTGCCCGGCGAGATCAGCGACCAGCTCGCCGGCCGCCTGCGCACCCACCTGACCGACCACGGGCTGGCCACCGAGGCCGTCGACTCACCGTACTACACGCCCGACGGTTACTGGCGCGGCCCGATCTGGGCCCCCTCCACCGTCCTGATCGAGGACGGCCTGCGCCGTGCCGGGCACCACGACCTGGCCGACGAGATCAGCGCGCGGTTCCGGGCCCTCTGCGAGCGGTCGGGCTTCGCGGAGAACTTCGACGCCGAGACCGGCGCGGGTCTGCGCGACCGGGCATACACCTGGACCGCCGGCAGCTACCTGATCCTGGCCGCCGCGTCCGAACGCCGCCGTACACGGGCATGAGACGATTCACCCGAGACGCCGCGTCGGCCAGCGCGCGAGGTCTGCCTCGAGCAGCGTCGGGTCGCGGGGTGGCGGGACCTCGTCGAGGATCTCGAGCCGGGTGATCCGCTCGATGCGGAAGCCGCGGATCGCATCACGGAGCCGGCACCAGCCGGAGAGCAGCCAGGCGTCGCCCGCGCGGAGCAGTCCCATCGTCTCGACGTCACGGACGGTGCTGGTGGAGTGATCCGGGCCGCCGTCCTTGTCCTCACCCAGGTAGGTGAGCCGTACCACGCGGCGGGCGGCGATCGCGTCGGAGAGCATCCCGAGCGGCACGGCGCCGTCCGGCGGGGCGACGGCGTCGATGACCCGCATCATGGCGAGCATCTCCTGTACGGGAGCGCGATGTTCCTCCTCCATGACGGCGGCGATCTTGGCGTGCGCGCGGCGGGCGGCCCCTTGGTAGGGCGACGACTCGAGCAGGGCGAGCCCGGCGAGTACGGCCAGCGACTCGGCGGCGGACAGGTTCAGCGGGGGCAGTGAGTACTCCCGCAGGATGGAGTAGCCGCCCGCCGCTCCGTGGTCGGCGTAGATGGGGACCCCGGCGAGCTGGAGGGATCCGATATCGCGTTCGATGGTGCGCGAGGACACCCCGAACTCGCCGGCGAGCCGAGCGGCGGACCATGGCCGACGCGCTCCGCGGAGCAGGTCGACGAGGGCGTACTGCCGCTCGGCCCGCTTCATGCCTCAAGTCTGACAGAGGCAGTGTCTTCCGGTGTCGTCAGTCAGCTCCGCATGCTCCGCTGTCCGCCGACGGACCAGACCCGCCGGACCCGGCCGTTCTCGTCGAAGTCGAACACGTCGACGCCGCCCGCGCGCTGGTCGCCCTCCTCGACGTCCCACAGCAGCCGGCCGTGGTCGCCGTCGATGGCATCGGCGACGCTCGTGAAGACGACGCCCGGGTGCTGCTCGTGCCACCAGCCGAGATACCGCGCGAAATCCTCCGCGGTGCGGATGGCGTCCGCGGGGGTCGACCCGTCGCGCTCGGTCACGCCGAAACGGATCCGGAAGTCGTCGGCACAGATCTGCCGGGCGATGTCGCCGTCGGTGTTCCACATCGTCAGCCACAGGTCGAGTGAGTGCCGGGCGGTAACGCTGGTCGTGGGGTTCACGTTCTCGGTCATGCGTCCACTCTCGGACGCCGACGCGACAACGGTATGTCGGTGTTCCCGAGATCGCCGTACCGCGCCGAGCTGAGATCAACCACGACGGCATGCACACGGCCATGCGCCATACCGCGGCCTTGCGGGCGTATGGTGCGGCCGTGGCACTGCCGGAAAACACCCTGGGCGCCTTTCTACGCTCGCGCCGCGAGCGCCTCGACCCCTCCGCCGTCGGGTTGCCCGAGCGTGCCCGCCGCCGCACGCCGGGGCTGCGCCGCGAGGAGGTCGCCGGCCGCGCGAAGCTCAGTGTCGAGTGGTACACCCGCCTGGAGCAGGGCCGCGGTGGGACGCCGTCGGCGCAGGTGCTCGACAGTGTGGCCGACGCACTGTTGCTGGGCCGGGCCGAGCGCGAACATCTGTTCCTGCTCGCCCACGGGCAGCGGCCGGAGGCGGCACACGTCGACGCGGACCGGATCGACCCGCGGTTCCGGCGCGCGCTGGACGGTTTCGCGCACGGGCCGGCGTACATCAAGACCGCGGCCTGGGACGTGATCGCCTGGAACCGGATCGCGCGGCTGATCCTGTCGGACTACGAGGCCATGGCGCCCGGGGACCGCAACATCCTCAAGATCCTGTTCCTGGATCCGGTCACCCGCCGGCGGCTCCCGGAGTGGGAGCGGGAAGCCGGCCGGGCCGTGTCGACCTTCCGCCGCGAGCTGACCCGCTGGGGCGCCACCGAACGGGCGGAGCTCCTCGTCGAGCAACTCCGGGCCCGCAGCGCCGACTTCGCCCGCATGTGGGACGCCCACGACGTCGGCACTCTCGGTGAGGGCGTCAAGCGCCTGGCGCATCCGATCGCCGGTGAGCTCGCCATCTGGTACTCGTCATACGCCATCGACGACGAGCCGGGGCTGGGCCTGGTGCTCTACACCCCGGACACCGACGACGACGCGCGCCGCATGCGGCAGCTCCTCGAGAGCTGAGTGGTTCTGTACGCGCGTTCGGGCACCAGGAACCTGCTCTACCAGTTCTTCGGCCTGCCGTCCCAGTTCGTCGCGCGCAGCCAGGCGTCCAGCGTCATCAGCTGCGGGTGCAGCTTTCGCAGAGCCTCGATGTCGCGGTCGCGGACGGCGATGTCCCGACCCTGAAAGAACCGGAACATGGCCGCGAAGTCATGGCCGATCCGGGGAATGGCGTCGCGCAGGATGGTGAGTGGCAACGGCTGGTAGGCCGAGGGGACTCCGGTGACGCGTTTGAAGACGGAAGCTATCTGCTGCCCGGTGAGGCTGTCGCCCACCACGGCCAGGTCCCGCTCGCCCCAGCCCTGCCAGGAATCGAACATGTGGCTGACGAACCACGCGATGTCGTCCAGCGCGATCAGGGGCCATGAGCCGTCGCCGAGGGCGAGCGAGAACAGCAAGCCGTTCCGGCCGTCGGGCAGCGGGCCCTCCTGCGGCGCGAGCAGATACAGATTCTCGAAGTACGGTGCCGTGACGAGCACCGACACGTGCTCCGTGTACCAGCCGTCCTCTTCCTGGCGCATCATCTCGTGCGCCCGCATGAGATTGATGTGCGCGGTGACAGCCGCCTTCGAATCGTAGTGAGGAACCGGATTCGTTCCTGCGGTCAGCGTGGCCGCCGCGTCGAGCGACGACCAGACGAAGCGGTCCACGCCCGCCGCGCGGGCCGCCTCGAGCAGGTCGACGCCCTGCCGGTACTCGGTCAGCACATCGGCGGCGGCGAAGAAATTGGTGTTGGCGAAGACCCGGTCGACGCCGCGCATGGCGGCCGCGTCCAGGGGGCCGGTACTCAGCGTGACCCGGCCGGCGCCGAGTTCGGCCAGCCGTGCCGCCCGGGGCGAGGCGGGATCGCGGGTGGGAACGACGAGCAGGTCGTCGGAGGTTGCCAGGAGGCGGCGCACCACGCTGCTGCCCATCGCGCCGGTGCCACCGACCACCAGAACCGTGTGTGCGGAGTTCGAAGATCGCATGACGACCAAGCTAGGAGGGCGCCCGGAACCTGTTGGTAACGTCGAGCGATGTACGGATGCGCCCCCAGCGGCTTCGTGTCGGACTGCCCGGCCCGGCTCGCCGTCGAGATTCTCAGCGACAAATGGGCGGTACCGGTCATCTGGTCGCTCAGCCAGGGTCCGCTGCGTCACGGTGAGATCGCCGATGTGATCCATGGCGTCTCCCGCAAGGTGCTCACCCAGACCCTGCGCCGCCTGCACGGCCACGGTCTCGTCGCGAGCGAGGCGCGACCGCAGGCCGGATATCGCCTGACGGAGCTGGGTAGGACCCTGATCGAGCCGATCCGGGTCCTGACCGACTGGTCCGCGCGGCACAGCGAGGCCGTGGTCGATTCTCAGGAGGCGGCCGCGGTTCTTCCCCTTGCTCAGTCGCGCCGGCCGCGTCATCAGCGGAGAGGGGTACCAGCCATACCCGCATAAACGCTGCATGGATACCGATCCGGGACTGGGCAACCATCGGTGGCGAGCCTCACCTGGAAAGGAACCGACAGTGAGCATCGCACCGAGCACCGACATCGACCGGCAGATCCGGCAACGCATGCAGGAGTGGAAGGACGCCTTCGAGGCCAAGGACGTCGACGCCATGATGTCCTTCTACTCCGACGGCGACGCCTTCAGCGCCTTCGACCTCATGCCGCCCATCGAGTTCCGCGGCGGCACCGGATGGCGCGACAACTGGGCCGGCTTCTTCGCCGCTTTCGCCGGCCCGCTGCGCCTCGAGTTCGCCGGCCTCGAGGTGCACAGCAGCGACCAGCTCGCCGTCGCCCGGGTCTTCGTGCGCCTCGACGGCACCATGAACGGCCAGGACACCGACATGTGGGTCCGCACGACGAACTGCTTCCGCCTCATCGACGGCCGGTGGCTGATGTTCCACGACCACGTGTCGATGCCGGTGGACTTCGCCACCGGCCGCACGGTCATGCACCTGAGTCCCGAGAAGCCGTTCGGATGAGCACACCGATGAACCCGGCGACCGAGGCCGCACTCGACCAGCTCGCGCAGGGTTTCACCAGCCCGCCACGTTCACCGATCCTGCACACCCCGGCCGAGGAAGGCCTCGCCTACGAGGACGTCACCTTCCCCTCAGCCGACGGGGTGCCGCTGGAAGGCTGGTTCATCCCCGCCGACTCCGACCGGTTGATCATCGCCAACCATCCGATGGGCTTCAACCGGGCCGGCCTGCCCACCCACCTGCAGCCGTGGGCGTCGATCTGGGGTCCCAGCGGCAACACGATGGAGGTCAACTTCGTCCCCGACTACCGCATCCTGCACGAAGCCGGCTACAACGTGCTGGCCTACGACCTGCGCAACATGGGACTCAGCGGCGCTGCGAACGGCGGCGTGGTCACCAGCGGCCGGTATGAGGGACGCGACGTGCTCGGCTCCCTGCGCTATGCCGCGCAGCGGCGCGACACCGCGACGATGCGGGTGAGCCTGTTCAGCCGCTGCCTCGGTGCGAACTCCACGTTCGCGGCGATGCGCCAGGATCCGGCGGCGTTCGACGGCGTGCACTCGCTGGTGGCGTGCCAGCCCGTCTCCGATCGCGTCATCATGGCCCGGATGCTGGACCTGCTCGGCGCCGGCGCACATCACCTCGACGAGCTGGACCGGCGCGTCAAGATCGGCACCTCCCTCGGCTTCGACGAGCGCCCGGACGCTTCCTGGGCGCGCCACGTACGCATCCCGACCTACCTGTACGGGGTTCACGACGACACCCTGACCGTGCCCGCGGATCTCGAACAGATGCACGACGTCATGGAGGTCAAGGACAAACACCTGGCCTGGGTACGCGACTCGGCCGCCCGCTGGGACGGTTACCTGGAGTTCCAACGGCGCCCCGGGCCGATGCTGGACTGGTGGCAGCGCCACCTGACCTGAGCCATCCGGCTACCTGGCGGGCCCGGACGTGCGGTGACGCGCGTCCGGGACAGGCACCGGGCGACGTGTTGTTCACCGAAGGGCTGCACCGGAGCCGGCCGAGCGGCGTACGGCCTCCATCGCCAATGAGGTGAAGGGCTGCCCGAGGTAGGCGGTGAGCAGCACCATCAGCTCGGTGAGGGCTTCCTCGTCCAGGCCGTTGCGGCGGGCCAGGGAAAGGTAGGTGGACAGGCGCACGTCGGTCACGTTCTGGGCGACGAGCGCGGTGATGACGGCGATGCTGCGATCGCGGTCGGTCAGGTGGTGACCCTGCCAGCCGGGACCCCCGGCGGCTTCGAACGCTTCCCGGGTGTACGCGGCGCCGGCGTGCTCGGTCATGACGCGTTCGGCTTCAGCGGGAACCAGGCCGAGGTTGCGGGCGTAGACCTCACGTCCGGCGGCGGCGCGAGCGCTCATCTCGTACGGGGGAACGGTTGGCATGGTGTCCTCTTTCACTCGTCGGGTTGTCCGGCCGCCCGCGCCGACAGCGGCGGGATTCCCTGGTAGGCGCCGAGGTCGTGAGCGGGGACGACCTGCATCAGCGCTTCGACCGCGATCATGCGCAGGAGGCCTTGCCGGAGCCGGTCGGGATCGCTGTCGGCGAGCTTGCTCAGCAGCCAGGGCCGTTCGACGCGATGGCGGATGCCGTCGCTCTGCCAGGTGAGGTCACCGATGAAGGCATATCTCTTGGCGGTGGGCAGGGTGACGAAGACGATGACCGAGCCGGTGGTGTGGCCCCCGGCGAGCGCGATGACCACCGAGCCGTCGCCGTACACGTCGTAACTCGACGCGAAGCCCAGGTACGGCCCGTCGCCGAACCCGTACTCGTGAATCTCGTGACCTTCCGACACCCTGCGGTAGACCTTGCCGTCCGGGTCGACGGCAGCGTATTCACGCTCGCCGGCGTTCATCCAGATCGGGGTGTCCGGCAGCGCGTCGAGGCCGCTGACGTGATCCCAGTGCGAGTGGGTCGGCAGCACACCGAGCAACCGGCGGCGGTCGTAGCCGATGGCGTTCAGCTGACTGCTGACCGTTGGACCCGCCTCGTGAGGGGCGCGTACGAAGCGGGGCAGCATCGCGATGTGCGCGGCGACGTCGGCCCCGAAGCCGGCGTCGATCAGCAGATCGCCCTTCGGGTGCTGCACCAGCACCGCCGACGAGGCGAAGTGCCGCTTGTCGCCGAACGACCCGCCCTTGAAGGCCAGGGCCGCACGGGTCATGTAGGTGCCGGTCGGCAGGTGGTAGATGGCGAGGTCAGCCGGCGGGGAAGCCTCGGGCAGCGGCTGTGACCACGGATCGGGTTCGGGAAGGGGTGCCATGCAGAGATCGTACGAGCCAAGATGTTCTCAGTCAAGATGTTCTTAACTAAGAAGGTTTAGTGCCGACCGGCGGCGTAGCCCATGGCGTAGAGCGCAAACGCCCGTCCGCGATCGAATGCGTACCGGCGGTCGAGCCGCCACACCAGCAGGGCGACTCCGAGATTCCAGATCGCCTCGTACGCGAACGTGGGGTGGTACAGCCCGGGCCGGAGCTGCCCCGACGGCATGTCGTGCACCTCGAGACCCCAGGGAAGGGTGGTGAGCCTGCCGTACACCTCGTTGTTGAACCAGTTCCCGAGCCGGCCGACCGCTTGAGCCACCGGGAGTCCCGGGGCGACGGCATCGGCGACGACGCTCAGTGGCAGACCGAGGCGCCGGGCCGCGAGACAGGCCCCGATCGCGCCGCCGGCCACCGCCCCCCAGATGCTCAGCCCGCCCTCCCAGACGGCGAACGCCTTCAGCGGATCACCGCCGGGACCGAGGTACCCCTGCGGGGACGTCGCCAGGTGATAGACGCGGGCGCCGACGATGCCCGCCGGCACCGCCCAGATCGCGATGTCCAGCGACGTGCCCCGCGCCACGCCACGCGCGCGCAGCCGCTTTTCCATGATCAGTGTCGCGACGACGATGCCGACGAGGATGCACAGCGCGTAGGCCCGGATCGGCAGCGGGCCCAGATGCCACACCGATGTCGCGGGACTGGGGATGGCGGCTATGACCACGGCCGGCACCCGTTGTCGTCACGGTGCCGCCCGCCGCACGGTGAGGTGGACGACCTGTGGGTCGTCATAGGCAGGAACCCCGGTCCTCGCTGTCGCCGATGATGGCGAAAAGCATCTGACGCAGCGACGCGATGTTGTCCTGGCTGAAATCGTCGAGCACCGCGGCCTCGACGGCGGCGCTGGCCTCGGCGACCGTGGCGCGAAGGGCTTCGCCGCTCTCGGTGATCTCCGGGATGCGGATCCGACGGTCGCCGGGCGCGTTCCGGCGCACCACCAGGTCTCTGCGCTCGAGCCGGTCGAGCTGGCTCATCAACGTGGACTTGTCCAGACTCAGCGACTTACCGAGTTCACCCTGGGTGAGCCCGGGGGTCTTGTCGAGTGCGCTCAGCACGATGTACTCGCGAAGCGTGAGCCCGTGCTTCTCAGCCTGTTCGCCGGTGACGTTGTGCATGTGCTGAGCTGCTCGGTGCAGTAGCCAGGTGAGCTCCGAATCCAGCGAGGGCTGGGGGCCGGCGGCCTCTTCATCGCTAACCGTCATGACGATCTCCCCCACAACCTCGAACCGTTGACACCTGCGCCGAAAGCTATCACCCAAGAATTTCTCAATCAAGAAGTTCTTGCCTCGGAACTTCGGTGACGCCCGCCGATGCGATGATGGGTTGTGCCAGAACCCGCCATTCGCCTGCACCCGCGGAGCTGCTGGAGGACACCCCCCCAGGGTGCCGGCCGGCTGCCGCACGGCTACCGGATGGATCTGCATTCGCACAGCGAGGGACAGCTGGTGTACGCGGCGGCCGGCGCGCTGGCCACCACCACCGAACAGGGGACGTGGGTAGCACCCGCGAACCGGGTCACCTGGACGCCGCCGGGTTTTCAGCACGCTCACCGCTTCTACGGTGAGACCGACGTGCGGCTCGACGCGATCCCGGTCGACCTGTGCGGCGACCTGGTCGCGCAGCCGAGCGTGTTCACGGTCAGCGCGGTGCTCCGCGCAGTCCTGCTGGCTCTGACCGATCGACCGGAGACCCGCCCGGGCGCGTACGACCGGCTGCGCGCCGTGGCCCTCGACGAACTCGGCATGAGCTTCCACCGCTGGCGCACGATTCTGCGGATCCACCACGGCCTGATCCATCTCACGAACGGCCGCTCGGTCACCGGGACCGCCATCGCGTGCGGGTGGTCCAACCCGACCAGCTTCATCGAGGCGTTCGCCGAGATCGTCGGCCAGACCCCCGGCCGATATCAGGCCGAACTGCGCAGCGGGATCAGGTGAGCCGAGCCCGGTAGCCCTTCAGCGACAGGTCCTCGACCAGGGTCCCGAAATCGGTGAAGTCGCCGGGCCCGGACGGCGCCTCGTCATCATGGTCGCGGTCGTTCAGTTCCCGCGCGGCCGCCTGATTGCGGAGCACGTACTCGCGGACTTCGTCCTCGTAACGGCCGATGCCCGCGGCGAGGTCGGTACCCGCTGCGGCGATCTCGCCGGCCAGCACGTACGCGCCGGCCATCGCCATCGACGCGCCCTGGCCGGTGGTGAGCGACACCGCATACCCCGCGTCGCCGACCAGGGCGACCCGCCCCTTCGTCCAGTGCTCCATGATCACTTGGATGCGGGCGTCGAAGTGGAAGCCCGGCGCGCCGTCGAGCATGTGCTCCACGATCTGCGGGACGACCCAGCCCAGTCCGGCGGTGCGCTCGGCCAGCAACCGCTTCTGGGCGTGCTCGTCGCGGTAGTCGTACCCGACCGGTTCCGTGCTCTCGAATCCGAGGTAGGCCCGGGCCGTTCCGCTGTCGTCCAGCCCGATGATCCCGGCTCCGGCATCGTCGTCGCCCATCAGGAAGGTTTGCCAGCGGTCCAGGCGCAGGAAGTTGGGGATGGTCATGACCGCCACGTAGCCGCCCAGGTAACGCAGGAACGGCTCCTCCGGACCGAACACCAGCCGACGGGTGCCCGAGTGCGCTCCGTCGGCCCCGATGACGGCGGCGTACCGCGCCGGCGCGGCGGTCCGGAACTCCGCGTCGATCCCGGATGCGTCCTGCCGCAAGGCGGTGATCCGGTCATCGAAGACGAACCGGACTCCCGCTCCGCACGCTGTGTGCAGGATGTCGACCAGATCATCGCGCAGGACCTCCAGGTCCTCGGAGTCCAACCGGCCGCCGGTCAGGGTGCGTTCCGTGGTGCGGTAGGTCTCCGCCCCGGTGCCGTCGACCATCGACATGCCGCGCAGCTGCGTGGTCCGTTTACGGAACTCATCCAGTACGCCCATCCGTCTCGCCACCTCCAGTGCCGGGCCACGTACGTCCAGCGCCTGTCCACCCGGTCGCAGGCCGGCGGATCGCTCGACCACGGTCACCTCGAAGCCGTACCGGTCGAGCCAATAGGCGACGGTCAGTCCCGCCACGCTCGCGCCGGACACCAGGATCCGGCCTCTCTTCTGCGTCATTCGCTCATGGCCTTTCACGCGATGCCGGCGGTGAATTCACTGAAGACCCGGTTCGATGCCTCGGACTCGAATTGCCGGCGCAGCTCCGCCCGGGCCTGTTGCTTGCGGAACTCACCCCGGTAGGACGGGTCGCCGGTGTCGTGCATGAGATCGGTGATCCAGGTAGCGAAGGCCTGGTAGTTCCAGACGTGGCGCAGGCACGTGTCGGAATAGGCGTCGAGCAACCGGGGATCATCGTCGCGGACCTGCGCGATCATGGCCCTGGCGAACGTCTCGGCGGCGAAGAGGGCCAGGTGGATACCTTTGGCGCTCATCGGCGGCATGTAGAAGCCACCCCGGATCTCAGGCGCAGGAACCGCGTCCAGTACCTCCGCCAATCCCCATTCGCGGAACAACCGCACCCCACGCGCGTCGAGTGTCCCGGCCCGCTGCCGCGCCTCGACATGTTCGCGCCTACGGCGCTCAAGAATGATGCAGTCGATGCCATTGCGCCGAAGCATGGTGCCGACCGCAAGACCGGCGACTCCCGCCCCGACGATGACGACCGTCCTATGCACTTCTCCGTCAACCATGGAGCCACTATCGGCGTATCGCCGGCACGGCACCACCGGTGAATACCTGCTTGATACTGAAAACCCGCCAGGATTGGTGTCCGCTCTGCACCGCACCGGCACCCGTTGGGGGTGCAGGCGCGGAGCAACCCGCCATGGAAACGCTCCCATGTCCGGTCGATTATCTGCATAGCTCAGACATCGGTGTCGTCCGCCGATTTTGCTGGTGACCCGGCTGCCGCAGCGGCCGCCCGTGCGCAGGAGAGATTCATGGTCCGTCTCGCTGACATCAGCGTCACCAAACGACTGTCCTCGATCGTGGCCACCGGCGTGATCGTCACCGCCGCCGTGACCGGGATCGGGATGTGGTCGCAGGAGCAACTGACCAGCCATGCGGACACCCTGCGCTCCTACACCGCCACCAAGGCGGCCCTGAACCACCTCGATACCCGCGAGAGCGAGCTCAAGGTCGACGCCTACCGGGCCACCCACGGCGACGACACCACCGGCGACGCCGCCGACGACGTCACCTCCGCCACCGAGGCCCTGAACGCCGCGGCCGCGTTCGACCTGCCCGGTGACATCGACACCCAGATCGACGATCTGGCCACCAGCGTGAGCGGATTCAGCACCTTCATCACGGCCTTCGTCGCCGACGCCAGAACCAGCACGGCCGGCGTCGAGGCCCGCTACGACACGATCGCCGAGCAGAACAACGCCGTCACCGACAAGATCGACGCGGTCCACACCGCCCTGGACGCGGAGATCGTCGTCGAGCAGGACACCATGACGTCAGCGAAGTCCTCGGCGCGGCTGTGGATGCTGCTGGTCGCCGGGCTCGGCCTGCTCGCCCTGATCCTGCTGTCCGTCCCGCTGGTCCGTTCCATCCTGCGCCCGGTCCGCCGTGTCGGTGAGGTCGTCGCCGCCCTGGCCGCCGGTGACCTGACCACCCGCACCGGCGTCGATTCGGGTGACGAGCTCGGTGTCATGGCCGCCGGCCTCGACCGGGCCATGACCACCATGCACGAAGCGATGCAGGCCATGGCCGCCAACGCCGACACCCTCGCCGGCGCTGCCACCGAACTCGCCGCGACCAGCTCCGAGATCGCCGACGCGACCGGCCGGACCACCGAGCAGACCGCGGCCGCTTCGTCGGAGGCCGACGAGATCTCCCGCAACGTGCAGACCGTCGCCGCGGGCGGCGAGGAGATGAGCCTGTCCATCCGCGAGATCGCCCAGAACACCAACCAGGCCGCCCAGATCGCCGCCTCGGCGGTCAGCGAGGCAGCCCTGGCCACCCAGAGCGTCGAGCGCCTCGGCACCTCGTCGGAGGAGATCGGTAACGTCATCAAGCTGATCACCTCGATCGCCGAGCAGACCAACCTGCTGGCCCTCAATGCCACCATCGAGGCCGCACGCGCCGGTGACGCCGGCAAGGGTTTCGCCGTGGTCGCCTCCGAGGTCAAGGATCTCGCCCAGGAGACCGCCCGCGCCACCGAGGACATCAGCAGCCGGGTCGCCGCGATCCAGTCCGACACCGGTGGCGCGGTCGAGGTCATCAACCGGATCAGTGACGTCATCGCGAAGATCAACGACTACCAGACCACCATCGCCAGCGCCGTCGAGGAACAGACCGCCACCACCGCTGAGATGTCGCGCAGCATCGCCGAGGTCGCCGCCGGCGCCGGACGTATCGCCGGCAGCATCGCCGACGTGTCCGCGGCCGGCGCCACCTCCCTCGAAGGTGTCAATCAGACCAACCAGGCCAGCACCGAGGTAGCCCGCACCGCCGAGCAGCTCCGCGCGCTGGTCTCGTCGTTCCGGGTCTGACCACCGGACGGTGGCGGGGCCTGCGACCGTCTTGGTTCATGCAGAACAGCCCACACCACGAGCTTTCGTCACGATCGTCGAGGGGTCTCCCCGAATCATGCCGAGGTCCATTAACTGCATTGCACATCAATGCTTTCTCGGGGATTCAGGTTCGATTTTCCGTACGGATGCCACGCCCGCTCAAAAACGACGAGAACCCAGCGATGCACCCCCTCACTACAGTTCGCCCTGGGTAACATTTACATGACCCAATGTCAATGTGACATGCACGTCCCTGCTGTCGACTCTACTGTCGCACCTGCTCACAGTGGCTTTGTGGACAGAACAGCGGCTTGTGGACGATCACGGCCGTAGGTTCGACATAGATGAGTATTGTCCTCGCGCATTAGCCCGCCTTACTCTTCGACCGATCTTGGCCGGCGACATGACATGGGGGCGATCGCCGATGTCCGACGAACGTGCGGAAATTTTCAGCAGATGGCAGGCGGGCAACCGCCTCGAATGGATAAAAAGGATATGCGCGGCACTCGTCGTGCTGCTGATCGCGACGATGTCCGGCGTGCCGGGACGGGCGGCCGCCGTACCCGCGGCACCGGCTCCCGCCACGGTGACACCCTGCCCGCCGAACCGCCCCGACCCCGTGTCGGCAGCGGTGGCGGCGAAGCTGTGCGGGCAGCGCATCGAGGCCATCGACGAGCGGACCGAGACCACGCAGGTCTTCGTCAACCCGGACGGCACGGTCACCGAGGAGCGGGCGCTCGCACCGGTGCGCGTGCGTGACGGCAACAAGTGGGCCGACGTCGATCTCACGCTCATCCCGGCTGCCGACGGCAAGGTCGAGCCCCGGTGGCATCCGCGCGGGCTCAGGCTGAGCGGTGCGGCGAGCGGTGGCGGCGAGCACGAGGTGGTCTCGCTGGGTACGGGCGCGCAACGCACCAGCCTGTCCTGGAAGGGCGCCCTGCCGAAGCCGGTGCTGGACGGCCCGGTGGCCACGTACCCGGAGATCCTGCCCGGGGTGGACATGGTGGTGCGTGCCCAGAGCACGGGCTATGAACAGCACTTCCTCGCCAAGAACCGGGCTGCCCTGAAGCGGATCACCAAGCTGTCGCTCCCGATGAGCACCGGCAAGCTCGCCGTGGCCGGTGACGGCGTCGGCGGCCTGACGTTCAAGGACGCCGGCGGGCGCGCGGTGGGCCGGGCCCAGGCGCCGGAGATGTGGGACGCGGCGGTCGGACCCCGCTCCGGCAACCACCTCAACCGCGCTCGGGTGGGCCTGCGCACGGTGGCGCGCGGCGCCGGCAAGGCGACGATGGAGCTGACGGCGGACCCCGAGTTCGTCGACCGTCGCGATCTGACGTTCCCGGTCACGATCGACCCGCCCGCCTCGATGCCGGTGGCCTTCGACGCCTTCGTGCAGAACAGCTACTCCAGCGACCAGTCCGGGACGGGTGAGCTGCGGCTGGGTCATGTCGACGACGGCGGCTCCTACACGGCGCGGTCCTACCTGCGGTTCGCGACGACCGGGATCTGGGGCGCCCGCGTCATGTCGGCCAAGTTGCGGCTCTGGGGCACGCACTCCTGGTCGTGCACGCCGGCGTCCTGGGAGGCCTGGCGCACGGACCGGGCGGACACCTCGACCCGGTGGACAGCACAGCCGGCCGCCCGGGAGAAGGTCGGCACCTCGACCGAGACGAAGGGCTACAACGCGTCGTGCGCCGACGGTTACGTCTACGTCGAGGTCGGCAAGGCCCTGCAGTCGGCGGCCGACGCGAACTGGAACGACGTCACGGTCATGCTGCGCGGCACCAGTGAGACCGACTCGAAGGGCTGGAAGAAGTTCGACTCGGCGGAGGGCGCGCACCCGCCGCTGGTGTCGATCACGTACAACACGGCGCCGGCCGCACCGTCCGCCCCGGCCGTGGCGCCCTGCTACGCGTCGTGCGGTGCGGGCGCCGCGACCAGCGCGGTGCGCCCGACCCTGTCCGCGAAGCTGGCCGACACCAACGCCGGTCAGGCGCTGCGCGCGGAGTTCGAGGTCCGTAACAAGGCGACCGCCGCGGTGGTGGCCACCTCGGGTGTGCTGACCGGCAGCTGGACCAACGGCTCCACGGCGAGCTGGCAGGTGAGCACGGACCTGGCCAACGGCACGGCGTTCCAGTGGCGGGTGCGGGCGAAGGACCCGTACGCCGACGGGACGTGGAGCGGCTGGACCGACCTCTCCATCGACACCACCAAGCCGCTGGTGCCGCACGTGTCCGCCGCGATCTACCTCAACGACGGGCAACCGCACGGCGGTGCCTCGCAGGCGGATTCGTTCACCTTCACCCCGGCCTCGGGTACGAGTGACCTGGCGGCCTTCGTCTACCGCCTCGACACCGACGCGTCGGCCACCACGGTGGCGACGACCGGCCCCGTGAGTGTCACGCTGACCCCACGCGACGGCCAGCGCACGCTGACCGTGCAGGCCAAGGACCGGGCCGGCAACTTGTCCGCCGCCAACGCGTACACCTTCTCGGCCGGTAATGCCGCGCTGGCGCAGCCGTTGCCGGGGGCGACCGTCGTGAAGCGCACCAAGCTGGAGGTGACCACCCCGGTCGCGGGGTACGCCCGTGCCTACTTCGAGTACCGCCGGGGCCCGGGTGCGGCCGTGCTCGCCGTCCCGTCGGCGAACCTGACCGCGGCCACCGGTGCGCCGATCACCGCGACGGCGGCGGCGCCGGTCGCGTTCAGCGCCCTGGGCGGTCATGCCGTCTGGAACGCCTCCGACACCCTCGGCGCGGTCGGTGGTGTCATCGAGGTCCGTGCCCGTATCTACACGGCCACCTCGACCGCGCCTGTCTACGACACCCCGTGGGTGCGGGTCACCGTCGACTCGAACGGGACCGGTGGGGCGAGCGAGGACGCCGATCCCGGTCAGGTCAACCTGCTGACCGGCGACTTCGGACTCAACGAGACGGACGTCGACGAGGCCGGTCTGTCCGTCAAGCGCTCCGCGCAGTCGCGCGGGCCGGCCGCCGGTCAGGTGCCGATGCCGGAGCGGCTGACCGCCAACCAGCAGCAGGTGTCGGCCGACCTCACCGGCTTCACCGTTCCGGCGACCTCGACGGCTCTGCGCTCCACGGCCCGCGGTCAGGGCGACGTGACGCCGGTCGACTCGGTGGAGATCACCCCGGCGGCGACCGGGACGAGCAACGACACCTACGTGGCGCTGGGCGGGGACACCGGCGGCATGCGGCTCGGCATGCAGGTAGGACGCACGTACCGCGCCACCGGCTGGATCTACGTGCCGGCCGCGACCACGCTCGCGCCGTCCAACGCCGACCGTGGCCTGCGGATCGTGGGCTGGTACAAGAACGGCACCACCTACACTCCGGTGCCATCGGCCATGGCCTCGTACACCGAGGGCTGGCAGGAACTGTCGGTCGACATGACCGTGCCCGCGGGCAGCACGGAGGCGTTGTTCCGGCTCTACAACGGCAACATCGCGGGTAGCGGCAAGAAGGTGTACTGGGACAACGTCTCGGTGACCGAGGTCGTCGCCCCGTTCGGGCCGTCCTGGAGCGGCGGGGCCACCGGTGGGCCGGCGGAGAGCGAGTACACCACGCTGACGTTCCCGTCGCCGTCGGTCGCGCAGGTCAACCTGCTCGGCGGGGACTGGATCACCTTCTCGCGCAACGGTGACGGGACCAGTTACACCCCGGAGCCGGGCAACGAGGGTCTGATGCTCACCAAACCGGACGCCACGAGTTTCCGGCTGGCCGACGTCGAAGGCGACGTGACGCAGTTCCAGCAGCAGGGTGGCGTCTGGACCATCACCTCCAGCTCCACCGCGGAAAGTGACTCGACCACCCGGTACGTCTACGACACCGCCGGCGGCCGGTTGCTCCTCAAGAAGGTGATCAACCCGCTCGACCCGGGTGTCGACGACGACAACCGCTGCACCGGCGCGGCCCCGCCGCGCGGCTGCGAGGTCCTGGAGTACGTCTATGCGACGGCGAGTGCGTCCGGTCTGAGCCAGACCGTCTTCGGTGACCACGTCGACCGCGTCTCGGCGGTCCGGCTCTGGACCTGGGATCCCCAGGCGTCGGCCGGCAGCGCTGTCGAGGTCGCCCGGTACACGTACGACAATCTGGGCCGGCTGCGCGAGACCTGGGACCCGCGGATCAGCCCGGCACTGAAGAACAGCTACGCGTACGACGCCGCCGGCCGCGTCGTCCGGACCACACCGGCCGGGGAACTGCCGTGGCAGCTCGACTACGCGAACCCGGACGTGGACGCCGCCGCCCTGCGGTGGGACCTCGACGGCGTGGCGTCCGACTCGTCCGGCAGCGGCCGTAACGGCACCGCCACCGGGGTGACGTGGGGTGAGCCGAACGACCCGGCGAACCCCGGTGACCGGGCGGCGGTGTTCACCAACGTCGCCACGGCACAGATCACCGCGGCCGGCACGCCGCTGTCGAACACCTCGGCCTACACCGTCGCGGCGTGGGCGCGGATCACCGACACGTCGGTCAACCGCACCATCGTGTCCAAGGACGGCAGCCGTACCAGCGGCTTCTTCCTGAACTATGTCGCCGCCGAGAACAAGTGGGCGTTCTCCCGGGTCACCGCCGACAACGACAGCGCCACGGCGGTACGGGCCACCTCGAACGGGGCACCCGCCCTCGGTCAGTGGACCCATCTCGCCGGCGTCTACGACACCGCAGGCGCCAGGATGAAGCTGTACGTGAACGGCGTGCTGCAGAGCACCACCGCCGCGACCGGTGGCTGGAACGCGACCGGCAGCTACGTGGTGGGCCGGGGCAAGTGGGCCGGTGCCAACTCCAACCCGTGGGCCGGGGGCATCGACGACGTACGGATCTACGGTGCCGCTCTGACTGGCGACCAGGTCGCGGACCTGGCCGGCGACGAGAACACCGGTCGTCTCGTCCGGATCCGGCGTGCCGCGCTCAAGCAGGGCAGCACGACCGAGACCGACGGCGAGATCGCGACCAACCTCGTCTACGACGTGCCCTTGACCAGGACGGCCGGCGGACCGTACGACCTGAGCGCCACCGCCGTCTCGGCGTGGGGACAGAACGATGTGCCGACCGACGCGACCGCGGTGTTCGAGCCGGAGCTCGTGCCGGCCCGCAACCGGGCCGGGGCGGCCGTGCCCGGGCCCGGCGGCTACGCCTATGCCGGGGTGCACTACCTCAACGCCAACGGGCAGGAGGTTAACACCGCCTATCCCGGCGGCAGCATCGACACCACCGAGTACGACCGCTTCGGCAACGAGGTCCGCAAGCTCGAGGCCAGTGACCGGCTGCTCGCGCTCGGCAGCGCACCGGACGCGAACCAGCGGCTCGGCGCGCTCGGCCTGCTCGACTCGGACACCGCCAGCCGTGCCCTGGCGCTCTCCACGGTCAACCGGTACAGCACCGACGGCGTCGACCTGGTCGAACAGGTCGGGCCGACAGCCACCGTGGTGCTGGAACGCGGGCTCGCCGATCCCGACGGCAGCGGGCCGCTCGCCGCACTGGGCGCCGGGTCACGCGTGATCGCCCGGGCGAAGTCCCTACGGGCGTACGACGAGGGCAAACCGGACGGCGCGACCTACCACCTGCTCACCACCCAGACCAACGGAGCCTTCATCGAGGGCTATCCGCTCGGTGACGTCCGGATCACCCGCAACGGTTACGACGCGGAGAAGGGTGGCGAGTCCGGCTGGGCGCTGAAACAACCCACGAAGGTCGTGCACGACGCCGGCCCGGGTGGCGCGCAGCAGACCACCTACTCGGTGCTGAACACGACCGGGCAGATCACCAAGGCCTGGGGAGTGGGCGCCGCCGGTGACGACGCTCGCACCACGGAGACGATCTACTACAGCGCCGGTGCGAACAGCCGGGACGCGGCGTGCGGCAACCGGCCGGAGTTCGCCGGTCGGCTGTGCGTGACCAGGGCGGCCGGTGCGGTCACCGGGCACGACCCCGACCGGATGACCACCGAGCTGCCCGAGCGCCGGGTGAGCGGGTACCACCGCTTCGGCGGCGAGGCCGAGGTGAAGGAGACCGTCGCCGGCCACACCCGTACCACGACCACGCAGTACGACGCCGCCGGACGGGAGACCAGCCGCCGGACGACCGGTGGGCAGGGCACCGCGCTGGCCGCCGTGACCACGACCTACGACGCCACCACCGGTGAGGAGGCCACGACCACACGCGACGATGCGACGATCACCCAGGAGTACGACCTCCTCGGCCGGACGATCGGCTACACCGACGCGGACGGCGCGCGAACCGTCACCGAGTTCGACCGCTACGGCAGCAAGGTACGCGTCAGCGACCCGACCGGTTCGGCCACCTACGCGTACGACCGGGCCGTCGATCCTCGCGGTCTGCTCACCGGCGTCACCGACAGCGTGGCCGGCACCTTCCAGGCCCGGTACTCGCCGGACGGGCAGTTGACCACGATGACGTATCCGGGTGGGCTCACCCGCACCGACCGGCTCGACGCCAACCTGCAGCCAATGGAGCGGGTCTACACCCGTGACGCCGACGGCATGGTCGTCCACTCGGAGTCGGTGGTGGAGAACTCGGCCGGTCAGTGGATCGAGCACGAGTACACCGGCGGCAGCGCGACCCTCGGTTACGACTCGCTCGGCCGGCTCACCACCGCCCGGCAGGACAGCCCGCTGACCGAGGGGTGCGTGACCCGGGCGTACTCGTACGACGCGCGGACCAACCGGAACCGTAAGGAGGTCTCCGGCCCGGGCGCCGACGGGGTGTGCTCCTCCGGAGGCGAGGTGAGCACGTACGACTACGACTCGGCCGACCGGCTCACCAGCGCCGGGTACCGCTACGACGCCTTCGGCCGGACCACGGCGCTGCCCGGCGGCATGACGGCCGAGTACCACGTCAACGACCGGGTCCGCGCCCAGCAGTCCGGTGATGCCCGGCAGACCTGGACGCTCGACCCCGCGGACCGGCTGCGGACCACCACGAAGCAGATCGAGGTGGACGGCACCTGGAACCCGGGCACGACCGCCGTCAGCCACTACGCCGACGACACCGACGAGATCCGCTGGGTCGTGGAGGACCGGGCGACCAACGAGGTGACCCGGCACGTCTCCGGCCCCGACAGCGACCTGGCGGCTGTCACGTCCTCCGACGGCACGGTCCGCCTCCAGCTGACCAACCTGCACGGCGACGTCGTCACGACCATCGACCCGGGTCTCAGCGAGCCGGAGGTCTTCACCTACGACGAGTTCGGTGTGCCCCTGGCCGGGCAGAGCCACCAGCGATACGGCTGGTTCGGCGGCAAGCAGCGCTCCGGCGACGCGATGGGCGGCGTCATCCTCATGGGCGTCCGGCTCTACTCGCCGGAACTGGGCCGGTTCCTGCAGGTCGACCCGGTCCCCGGCGGAAGCTGCAACGCCTACGAGTACGCCTGTGCCGACGCGGTCAACAAGCAGGACCTCAACGGCCAGTGGATCGGCCTGGTGCTGCGCGGCGCCGCGTACGCCTGCCGGCTCGGGCGCAGTTGGTGCGCCCGCTCCGCGAAGTACGTGGGAAGGCAGGCGTGGCGGGGCATCAAGTGGGGTGGCCGCAAGGCATGGAGCGGTATAAAGAGCGGCTACAACAAGATCAAGAAGAACAATTACTTCCGGGTGGGCCGCTCCGGGCAGTACAACCACTGGCGTGTCTCGATCGGCCCCGCCCGCAACCACTGGCGCCGGATGAGCCCGTGGAAGCAGCGGATCTTCCGCTGGCACATCCACATCGACCGGCGCTACGGCGGCATCGACAACTGGCGAACCGGACGGAACCGGACCTGGTGGCGACGATACTGACAGGAGGCGGAACGTGTCCGACGAACTGACCTACGCCGAGACGGCCGACAGCGCAACCCGGGCGGCCACCGCCCTGGGCCTGTCGATCACCTTCGACGAACGCGACGAGACCTTGTACGCCCGCATCACCGCGCCCGGCGACCTGCCCGGCGAGGTCGGCTTCTCCACCCACGGCACCGGCGCCTACCTGGTCGACTTCGACAACGGCCGCTGGAGCTGGCAACTCACGGCGTACGACCGGGCCGACCAGCTCGACGCCGTGACGCAGATCCTCACGGTGGCCAACGCCTACCTGCACGGCGAGGGCCGTGAGCAGGACGAGAAGCGCCGCTGGCGATCGGACCGCAAGGTCATGATCCTCACGGTCGACAACGAGAAGATCACCCTGCACTGATCCGGTGCCGGCCGGCCGCAATTCACGGTCGGCCGGCACCAGCACCGACACTCTCCGCCATGACGTGGACCGCGGTGAAGCCCGGCCGTCATGGACGACCCGGATCCCGGAGCCCGGTGACCACCACCGGAGCTGCTTGACCCGCCGCTGGACGCACCCGTGGCTGTCAACGGGGGCGGGAGCCGCGTCGTACGGTCGGGCAGCTCGTGGTCTCGGGTGCCCGGCCGGTTGGGTTTTGCGGAGTATGCTCTGGTCAGGTGTGCCGGGAAGTCTGGTCGGCGATTCGTTGTCGCGCGCCCGGAGGAGCCTGTTTCATGCCTGGTAAGTCTTTTCGTCCGTCTTCACTGTTCGGCCGGGGTAGCTGGCCGGAAGTGCGCCGCGTCGGCGACATCCTGCGCGCCGAGACCGTCGGCGGCGCGTTGCTGCTGAGCGCTGCGGTTCTCGCGCTGATCTGGGCCAACTCGCCCTGGTCGGACAGCTATCAGCGGCTGCGGGAAGTAGTAGTCGGCCCGGGGTCACTGCATCTGGATCTGAGTCTGGTGGCGTGGGCGGCGGACGGGCTGCTGGCGATCTTCTTCTTCGTCGCAGGTCTGGAACTCAAGCGGGAGTTCGTTGCCGGGGACCTGCGTGAGCCACGGCGGGCGGTGCTGCCGGTCGCTGCCGCAGTCGGCGGCATGGCCGTTCCCGCGCTGATCTACACCGCGGTCAATGCCGGGACGGCCGGGGGTGCGTTATCGGGATGGGCGGTGCCGACCGCAACCGACATCGCGTTCGCCTTGGCGGTCCTCGCGGTGATCGGCACGCATCTGCCCACGGCGCTACGGACGTTCCTGCTGACCCTGGCCGTGGTCGACGACCTACTGGCGATCCTGGTCATCGCCGTGTTCTACACCAGCTCGTTGCACTGGGTGCCGCTGCTGCTAGCGCTGATCCCGCTGGGGCTGTTCGCCGTTCTGGTCCAATGCCGGGTGCGTTCGTGGTGGCTGTTGCTGCCCCTGGCGTTCGCCACCTGGACGCTGGTGCACGCCTCCGGGATCCACGCCACCGTCGCCGGGGTGCTGCTCGGCTTCATGGTGCCCGTGCTGACCCGCAAGGGCGAGGACGGCCACGGCTTGGCGGAGCGGTTCGAGCACCGGTGGCGGCCGATCTCCGCCGGTGTCGCGGTGCCGGTGTTCGCGTTCTTCGCCGCCGGCGTGTCGATCGCTGGTGCGGGCGGGCTCGGCGCGTCGATGACCGACCCGGTGACGATCGGGATCGTGGCTGGCCTGGTGCTGGGCAAGGCAGTCGGAGTGCTGGGCACGACCTGGCTGGTGCAGCGGTTCACCCGGGCCCGGCTCGGTGACGGGCTGGCCTGGTGGGACGTGTTCGGGCTGTCGCTGCTGGCCGGTATCGGTTTCACCGTGTCCCTGCTCGTCGGTGAACTGGCTTTCGGCCCTGGCAGTGTCAAGGACGAACATGCCCGCATCGGCATCCTCGCCGGTTCGCTGGTCGCCGCGGTGCTGGCCACCGTCGTGTTGCGCATCCGCAACCGTCACTACCAGCGGCTGCACGCGGCGGAGAACCGCGATGACGACGGTGACGGCGTGCCTGACGTCTACCAGGACGACGCCGTGCGGTGACCGGGATCGACCGGCCGACCACCACGGCCGCCTTCGCCACCGGGGTGATCGAGTACCGGTATGAACGCTGCGGGTCGCGGACCCTGCTGATCCTGCACGGCGGGCACATACGCGCAGGCGTCGCCCTGGGCGAGCGTGAACCCGCCGAGGCCGGTTTCTCGCTGCTGTGGTTCAGCCCGGACCGGCCCCGCATCACGAACCGATTCTGCGATTTCCTCGCCATCGGCAATGGGCCACTCGAACCGTTCTCGGGACACGATGACGCATGATCGGCCACCTATGCGAACCGTCACCGTGCCTGACCATCCTAGGAACCTGGACCACTGACGGGATCATCCGTTCGCGACGTTGAGAGAAAGTCTCAGGCGGGAGTCTTGGTTTCCGATCATGTGGGCATGTCGGCAGCAGCTGGCCGGGATGACGCTGCAGATGCAGGTGACGGCCCGTCGGATCGAGGCGCGTGGCCGGTTGAGCCGGCGGACGGCGGCCGCGCTGGTTGGCCAGTTGGGCGTTGGTGTACCACGCGGGCGACGCCGCCTTCATGGCTACCATGAACAACCCCGGCGGACTCGTGAACGGTCGCCCCCGGTTCCGTTCCTGGCTCGCGTAGGAAAGGCAGTGACGCCATGCGCCCCGGACACGGGAGGCTCCTCGCAGCCGTCCTTCTGGCTGCGGGATGCACGTTGACATCGGCATCCGCATCCGTGTCGGCACCCGCGAGAGCCGCCCCGGCTCCACCGGCCACCATCCCGTCCATCCAGCGATGGACAGCAGCCTCGGGGACCTACACCTTCACGGCGGCATCACGGATCGTGACGAGTACCGCGGCCCTGCGGACCGCCGCGGGACTGCTCGCCGCGGACCTGCGAACCGTCACCGGCTACCCGGTGCCGATCGCGTCCGGCACCCCGGCCGGCGGTGACGTCGTCCTCACCACAGGCGGTTTCGGCAATGAGGGCTATCGGCTCACGCTGGCCGGCACCGCCACGATCAGCGGCAGCACCGCCGGTGTCTTCTACGGAACCCAGACCCTGCTGCAGATGCTCAAGCAGAATCGATCCCTGCCCCGAGGCACCGCCACCGACGCGCCGGTCTACCGCGATCGCGGCTTCATGATCGACACCGGCCGCAAGTTCTACACCATCGACTGGCTACGCGCTCGGATACGCGAACTGGCGTACCTGAAGTACAACCGGCTGAACCTGCACCTGAGCGACGATCAGGAATTCCGGATCGAGAGCAGCAGCCATCCCGAGGTCGTGTCGGCAACGCACTACACCAAGGCGCAGATCGCCGGCCTCGTGGCCTATGCGGCGCAGTACCAGATCACGATCGTTCCCGAGATCGACATGCCGGGACACATGACCCGCATCCTGCGGGACAAACCCGGCCTCAGCCTGGTGCGCGACAACGGCACACGCAGCCTGGACCTCTCCAGCGATCAGGCTTGGCCCTTGGCCCGCGATCTGATAACCGAGTACCTACCTCTGTTCACCGGCCCCTACTGGCATCTCGGCGCCGACGAATGGCTCAGCACAGCGGAACTGTCGCGGTTCCCGCAGCTGAACCGGCGCGCTCGACAGCTGTTCGGCAACTCCGCCACCGGCCGGGACCTGCAATACGACTTCATCAACAAGATCAACGACCTGGTACGGGCCAACGGCAGAACCCTGCGCATCTGGAACGACCAGCTCGTACCGGGAACCGTCGTCGACGTCGCACCGACCGTCCAGATCGCACATTGGTACGGCTCGACCGACATGACCCCGCGGACTCTCGCCGACCGCGGCCACGACCTCATCAACGCCAACTGGAACCAGCTGTACTACATCATCGGCATCACCCGGCCCGACCCGGCTGCCATCTACGAATCGTTCGCTCCCAACCAGTTCGCCTCCGGCACCGGCCACACCACCATCGCAAGGTCGGACCCGCACCTGCTGGGCTCCCAGCTGAGCCTCTGGGGCGAGCCCGGCCGCGACGAACCCGAGAACGACATCGCCACCAACCTGAAGGACCCGCTGCGGGCCCTCATCCAGGGCACCTGGGGCTCACCGAAACCCACCTCGGCGTACACCACGTACACCGCCATCATCAGAGCTGTCGGAGACGCACCCACCGGCGGCACCGTTCCGGCCGAGGTCCGCGCGTCCGGCACCTCCACGATCACGGTCCGCACGTCGAAGACCGTCAGGCGGACCTTCACGTTCACGCGAAGCACCAACGGGACACCCATGGCCTCCGCACAGTTCAGTGTGCGGGTCACGGTTCCCGGCGGCAGGACAGTTCACCAAGCGCATACCGCTGACAGCAAGGGCCGGATAACCGTGCCCGTCACAGCAAGCACCAGGGCCGGCACCGGCACGATCGTCATCAGCTACGGCGGGAGTTCGAGGGTGGAGGCGGCCACGTTCACCGTTCCGGTCACCGTCACCCGCTGATCCGCACATCTCTCGGGGCTCAGGGCTGGGCGCCCGGGCGGTGGTGTCCGGTCAGGCGGCTGTGGTGGCGGGTGCCGAGCAGTTCGGCCAGGGCGGCGCCGGGCATCGGGCGGGCGTAGAAGTAGCCCTGGCCGAAATCGCAGCCCATGTCGGTCAGGCGGCGGGACTGGCCGGCGGTTTCGATGCCTTCGGCCGTCACCCTCAGCTTGTAGGCTTTCGCGAGGCGGACCAGGGCCTCGGTCACGGCGTACGCGTCGGGGTCGGTCTCGATGGCGGCGACGAACGTGCGGTCGATCTTCATGACGGTGACCGGGAGGGTGCTCAGGTAGCTCAGCGCCGCGTAACCGGTGCCGAAATCGTCGACGGCGATGCCGATGCCCAGGTCGCGCAGGGCGTTCAAGCGCGCCACGGTCTGCTCGTCGGGTTGCAGGATGACGCTCTCGGTCAGCTCCAGGACGAGCCGATCGGCGGGGAAGCCGGTCTCGTCGAGGATGCCGCGGATGGTTTCGAGCAGCCGGGGTTGCACGACCTGCCGGGCCGAGAGGTTGACGCTGAGCCAGAGGGTTTCCGGGTCCGGGTTCCCGGCACGCCAGGTGACCGCTTGACGGCACGACTCGCGCAGCACCCATTCGCCGATCGGGACGATCGCGCCGGTCTCCTCGGCCAGCTCGATGAAGGCGCCGGGCATCAGCAGCCCCCGGGTGGGATGGTTCCACCGCACCAGGGCCTCGGCACCCACGGGTGCACCGCTCGCGAGGTCGATTATTGGCTGGAAATCGACGACGAGTTCGTTGTTGTCCACGGCGCGCCGCAGTTCGAGGTCGCGGGTGCGGATGTCCAGCTCCGGTGTGTAGACCAGGTAGGCGCCCCGGCCGGCCCGTTTCACCGCGTACATGGCGATGTCCGCGTTCTTCATCAGCTGTTCGGTGTTCGTGATGCTCTCGTCGCGGAAGGCGACGCCGACGCTCGCCTCGACGCCGAGCACCAGCTCACCGAAGATCACCGGCGTCCGGAGTGCCTCGACGAGGCGTTGCGCGACGGACTCCGCGGCGGCCCGGGTGGGCAGGTGGGGAAGCACGACGGCGAACTCGTCGCCGCCGAGCCGGCCCGCGGTGTCGCCGGAACGGATCACCGATCGCAGCGACGTCGCCACCGCTCTGAGCACGGCGTCGCCGGCCTCATGGCCGTACGCGTCGTTGATGGGTTTGAATCGGTCGAGGTCGATCAGCAGGACGGCGCTGTGCCGGCCCGGGCGCAGCGGTTGCCGGGTCATGTCGTCGAGTCGCTCGGTGAGCAGGGCCCGGTTGGCCAGTCCGGTGAGCGGGTCGACGACGGCCAGGCGGCGGTTCTCCCGCTGAGCGAGCATCTGCCGGGCGATGACCAGGGTGGTGAGCACGATCGCCCCGGCGATCATCCCGCCGAGGGCGTACAGCGACTGATGGCGGCCGACGTAGGCGAGCAGGCCGTCGGCGAGCGCGACGGCCACGTACGGCAGCCAGCTGATCCGGCGCCGGCTGCGTCGCTCGCCGTGCGGGTGGTAGTCCTGCCGCAGTCGGCGGTGAACGGCGAGCAGGGCCAGGAGGTCGCCCGCCGCCCACAGCAGATAGGGCCAGCTGCCTTGGCCGAAAGCGACACCGAACTGGACGTACGCGATGGTGTAGGTGCTGTCGGCGATCACCTTCAGTGCCATGGATCCGGCCAGCAGGCCGATCGCGACCCCGATGTCCGGCCGGCGCAGGATGAGCAGGATCAGTGCGAAGAGCAGCAGCAGGTCGAGAATCGGTACGGCGGCCGAGAAGATGATCAGCTCGAGGTCGGCGCCCGCCATCTGCACCACCGGGGCGATCTCGAGGTACCAGATCGCCATGCAGGCGCCGGCGACCACGATGAACGAGTCGATCAGGAGCTTGAGGCGCTCGGCACTGCTGCGGCGCGCGGCGGGCAGCAGCAGGAGCCCGGCGACCGTGACCGGGATCGCCACGGCGTACAGATAGTCGGCCGGCGAGGGGTAGGGGTGCTCTCCCCCGGGCTGGATCTTCCCGAACAGTGAGGCCCCGTGGGCCAGGACCTGGGCAACGAACGCCACCTCCAGCAGGACCCAGGCGCGGCGTTCCTGTCTCGCCAGGCCTCCCCGCAGGACCAGCCACAGCCCCAGCACCGCGGTCAGCACGGTGACCGGCAGGCGGATGAGGTCGTTGACCGGCGACCCCACCTCGTCGTGCCATCCGGCCAGAGCCTGGACCAGAGACAGGCAGAGCAGGACGCCCACCCCCCAAACGGACACCGTCAGCAGCCGGGCGGAGCGCGTCCCACTCTCTTCCATATCCGCATGATCGGCAGCTTGACGCCTGAACTGCGCGGCTTCGTCCACCTCCGTGGCGAGAAATGGTCCTGCCGGAGCTGCTCAGCGCATGATCGTGGCCCTGCGGATCTCGGTACGCAGCGCCGGTGGGCCGTCCAGCGGCGCCGGGTCCTCCGCGGTCGGGGTCACGCCGCCGGCTGCCACCCGGTCCAGGGTATTCAGGCCGGACGGGGTCACGCTGCCGAAAATGGTGTAGTTCGGGCGCAGCGCCGAGTTACCGTACACCAGGAAGAACTGACTGCCGTTGGTGTCCGGGCCGGCGTTGGCCATGGCCAGCACACCACGGGCGTACACCTTGCGCTCACCGGTCGGGTCGGTCGGCGCGGGCGGCAGGCCGGTCGGCAGTTCGTCGCCGTAGCGGTAGCCGGGGCCACCCTCACCGGTTCCGGACGGGTCGCCGCACTGCAGCACGAGCAGGGTCGGGTACGTGGTCAGCCGGTGGCAGATCGTCCGATCGTAGAACCGGTGCCGGCTCAGGTGCACGAAGCTCTGCACCGTGCACGGCGCCTGCGCGCGGTCCAGTTCGAGCGGGATCGGGCCGAGGTTGGTGCGCAGCAGCACGTCCACCGTGCCACGGCTGGGTGTGTGCCGTGGGTCGCGGGGCAAGGGCACCGGCCGGGCGGCCGGGTCATCGGGGGTGGGCGTGTACGCGCAGGGGCCGGGGGTGGGCCCGGTCGGGTCGATGCCGTTCGCCGCGGCGGGTGTGGCGCCGAGGGTCCCGGCGGCGAGCATCGAGACCAGGACGGACACCAGAGGTCGCTTCACCATGCCACTGGTCTAATCGATCATTCTGGATGCGTCAAGCGCCCCGGGACGTCAGACCCCGGCGGCCACGGTGACGGCGAGCGGTTGCACCTCGGTCACCGTTCCCGCGCTGAGGTCGTACTGAGCGGGCAGGACAGCGAGTTCGCCCCGCCCGATGGCCTCCCGCACGATCGCGGACCGCCTGCGCAGCGCCCGCACGGTGAACACCGAGTGCTGACCGCCGATCTCGGTGGCACTCGCGGCGCCGCAGGAACGGGCCAGCGACACATGCGGTGCGATCTTCTCGGCGATCTTACGGATGTTGCCGGGAGGGGCCGGATTACCGTCGACGACGCTGGTGGCGGCGGCGACGGCGCCGCACCCGTCATGGCCGAGCACCACGATCAGGGGTACGCCGAGCACGCCGACCGCGTACTCGACGGATCCGAGTACCGCCGTGTCGAGGACGTGCCCCGCCGTGCGGACCACGAACAGGTCACCGACGCCCTGATCGAACAGGATCTCCGCGGGCAGCCGCGAGTCCGAGCAGCCGAGGACGAGCGCGAACGGCCGCTGCGAGCGGCTGGTCTCGGCGCGGCGGTCCGCGCCCCGGCCGGCGTCCGCCGTGCTGCGGCCCTCGACCCACCGGCGGTTGCCGTCCTGCAGCAATTCCCATGAGGGGTGTACGGACATCTCGGAGTCTCCGCGTTTCAGTTGAGGAGGGCGCCGGTGACGGCGATCTGGTCGGCGAGAACCCCGCCGATGAGCTTCTGGGTCTCGTTGATCTCTTCCACCGCGGTGTGGATCTCCGACAGCGACGCGGTGACGGCGTCGACGCGCGCCTGGATGGTGCTGACCTTCGCGCTGACCTCGGTCGTGGCCCGTTCGGTCTCGCTCGACAGCTCTTTCACCTCGCCGGCGACCACGGCGAAGCCCTTGCCGGCCTCGCCCGCGCGGGCGGCCTCGATCGTCGCGTTGAGCGCCAGCAGATTGGTCTGGGCCGCGATCGCCTGGATGGTGCGGACCACTTCGTTGATCTGCGCGCTCGCCTGACCGAGCGCCGCCACCTGCTGGTTGGCTTCCTCGGTGAGCTGTTCGCTGCGCGCCGCCACGGTGGCCGCCGAGGTCACGTTGCGCTGGACGTCACCGATGGAGTCGAGCAGCGTACGGCCGGCATGGTGGAGTTGTTCCGTCGAGGCGAATCGCTCCAGCGCCTGGCCGACCAGGAACGCCGTGTTGCGCAGCGCGCTCTCCCGGCCCGGGTACATGATCAGCGTCCGGGTGGCGAAGAAGTCCATGGTCCCGACGATCTGTCCACCCACGAGGATGGGCAGGCACACCCCCGACTTGACGCCCGCGGCCTGTGCGGCCGGTCGGCGTACACAGTCGGTCAGCTCCCCGAGATCCTCGACGAAGACGAGATCGCCCCGGGCCCAGGCACGGCCGGACAGTCCCACGCCCTTGGCGAACGAGGCCGACATCGTCACCCGCCGGAACTCCGCGCCGGCGTCCCCGGACTCGAGCGCGAATCGCAGCTCGTGCCCGTCGTCGTCGAGCTGCCAGAACGATCCGTACTGCCAGTCGAAGTCGGCGCGGATCGTCTCCAGCGCGACCCGCAGAGCCTCGTCGCGGCTCTTCACCTGGGTCATCTTGCGGATCACCGTGGAGACGGCCTCCACGTCCTGAACCGCTTTCTCCTGGCGGACCACCTCGTGGAGCCGGGCCAGTGCCCCCGAGACCAGGTGCCCCGCCGCGCGCAGCACGGCCAGCCGGTCCTCGCTGGGGTCGAGCTCCCGCATCGCGAAGAAGTCCATCGTCCCCACCACCCGGCCGTCCTCGACCAGCGGGAAACACACGCCGCTGCGCACCCCCGCCCGGGCCGCCACCGGGGCCCGGACGCAGTCGGTCAGCTCGGCGATGTCACGGACGAACACCAGGTCACCGCTGTGCCAGGCCCGGCCGGACAGGCCGACACCGCGCGCGAAGGATGCCTCCATCGTCACCCGGCGGAAATCCTCGTCGACGGTGCCGCTCTCCTGCGCGAAACGCAGCACCTCCGCACCCCGGTCCAGCTGCCAGTACGACCCGTACTCCCAGCCGAACAGCTCCCGCACCAGGTGCAACGCGGAGCCGACCACCTCCCCGGGTGAGGATGCGCTGTCCATCCTCCGCATGATCGTGGTGACCGCTCGAACGTCGGCCCGGGCCTCGGCAAGATCAGCATCGAGCCGCTCTGCCGTGCCCCGCTTGCTGGAACCGAACACCGGTACCCCCCTCGCTCGGAGGAGACTGTCGGCCACGGTCGGCCCCACCTGAGAAGCTCTCGGCCAGGTGTATTCCACGGGAGCGGGATAAGAACTTCTTGCCCGGAATACGTCACATCTCAGAGATGGGTTGCATCGACAGGCCGTTTGTGAGACTTCCCGGGGTCACCGGACGCCTCACCAGTTCCTGACATCTCCCCACCAGACTCCCCACCACTCCGCCGTCGATCTCTGCGGCACCAGCCGCACCAGCGGAGCCGGAGGTGGTGAAGGGAATGACGCAACAACGTTGGTCCGGCGGCCGGCGGGCGCTGCTCACTCTGGGCGGGCTCACCCTGCTCAGCGCCTGCGCCGGGCCGCCGCCGAAACCGGCCGCACCGGCAGCGACCCCGGCACCGCCACCATCCTCGCCGGTATCGTCCGTGCCGCCGCCGTCACCCACGCCGACCGGACTGCCACCCATCGCGATCCAGAGCAAGCCGCTGTACGTCGTACCGGCCGCCGCCGTGCCGAAGGGGTCGAAGGCCGTGGCACTGACCTTCGACGACGGGCCGGACCCGGCGTACACGCCGCAAGTGCTCAGAATCCTGCGCCAGCACCACATCAAGGCCACGTTCTTCGTGATCGGGCAGCAGGCGCACGACCATCCTGGTTTGATCAGGTCCATCGTCGACGAAGGACACCTCATCGGTACGCACACCTGGTCGCACAAGGACGTCAGCCGGATGACCGCCGCACGCGCACGGACCGAGATCGGTCGCGCCGTCGACACGGTCGCCGCGACGACCGGGCACATACCCCACCTTTTCCGGGCCCCGTACGGGAGTTGGTCGCCCACCGCGTTCCAGGTGTGCGCGCAGCTCGGGCAGACCTCGATCGCCTGGGACGTCGACCCGCGCGACTGGGACGACGCGGGATGGGACCAGATTCGCTCGAAGGTCCTGCACCAGGTCGGCAACCGGTCCATTGTGCTCACTCACGACGGCGGCGGTGACCGGTCCCCGACCGTACGCGCGTTGCGTCATTTCCTTCCCGTTCTGGTCGACCGCGGCTACCGTTTCGTGGGGGTGTGAGCAATGGCCAAGTCTCGTCGTCTGCGGATCGTGCTCGTCGTCGTCATCGCCCTGCTCGTCGCCGGATCGGCGGCCGCGATCGCCGGCACCCGGCTGCTCTCGCACCGGTACGAGGGCGCCCTCGAACGCGCCGACCTGCTGCCCGCCGCACTTCCGGCCTCCCCCGGCGCCACGCCCGAACCGCCCAGGGTGAAAGGGCCGATGAATCTGCTGATCATCGGCTCGGACAGCCGCACGAAGAGCGACCCGGGCGACGGGCGCAGCGACGTCGTCATCCTCATCCACATCCCGAGGTCGACGAGCAAGGCGTATGTGATCTCGATCCCGCGTGACACGTACCTGCCGATCGCCACCGCCACCGGCGGCCAAGGATCCCGGAACAAGATCAATTCAGCGTACGCGTGGGGTGGCGCCCCCCGGCTCGTGCAGACCCTGAACCGGTACGGCGACATCACGATCGACTGGCCGGTGATCGTGGACTTCGCCGGCATCCGCAAACTCACCGACCTGGTCGGCGGTGTCGACGTCACCATCGACAAGGCGACCGTCGACACGTACCGCTTCCTGCCCGACGACAGCCCGTACCCGTCGGCCCCGTGCACCGACCCGCAGGGCCGCTCGCGCCGCTGCGTCGCCTTCGCCGCCGGCGAACAGCACCTCGACGGTCAACTGGCCGAGTACTACGTACGTCAGCGCCGCGGCCTGCCCAACGACGACATCGACCGGGCCAAGCGGCACCAGCAGTACCTACGGGCCCTGGCCCAGAAGATCGCCGACCAGAACATGCTCACCAGCCCACGCGACCTGGACCGCCTGGTCCGCACCGCGGCCAGCACGCTCACCGTGGACCGGCACATGCCGGTGCAACGCCTGGCGTTCACCCTGCGCGGCCTGCGGGCGAACGACATGACCTTCATGACACTGCCCATCGCGGAGAACATGGAGGTTCCCGGCGTGGGCTCGGTGATGGTCCCCGACGCCGACCGCTCCCGCGAGCTGTTCGCCGCCCTCCGCGACGACAACCTCGAGAAGTACGTGCGCGACAACCCACCCAACGACGTACGCCACGGCCGCTGAACCGTCGCCACCGAGGCTCCACACCACCCTGTCAGTCCCGGGGAAGATCAGTACAGATCGCGGGGGTCGTCGGTGACGTCCCCGACGTGAACGTGGGTGTGGATGGCGTCGTCCGCGGGTGCCAGGGTCCCGAGTTCGTCGGTGAGGCGGCGCGCGGCGGCGGCGTGGACGAGTTCGGCCAGGCTGAGCAGGTGGGTGCCGTACGCGGCGATGATCTGGATGGTGACCTCGGCCAGCCGGCGATCCTCGCCGGTGGTGCAGGTGATGCGCGCGGCCGCGGCGTCCGGGACGGCATCGACGGTTTCGCGCAGGCGAGCGACCAGGACGTCGGCGGCGACGAAGAAGTCGCCGAGGTCGTGCCGGCCGCGCACGGGTTCGGAGGGGCGGAACGCGCGCAGAGAGCGGCGCAGGATGTCGCCGCTGATCGCGGTCCAGCCCGCGTCGGTGTGCTGCCGGAGCAGGGAGGTGGCCTGGTCCAGGATGTCGTCTTCGTGGTCGATGGTCACCGCCACTCCTTCAGGGTGATCGCCAGCGTGGCACGGGCCCGTTCGAGCAGCCCGCGCACCGCATCCGGGCTGATGGCCATGACAGTCGCTATGTCAGCGTAGGTGAAGTCTTCGATCTGTCTCAGGATCCAGACGGAACGCTGCCGCGGGGGGAGCGTCCGCAGGGCGGTGTCGAGCGCGGCGACCAGATCCTGCCCGAGCTGCAGGCCGGCAGGGTCGGCGTCGCGGGCCGGAATACGGTCGGTGACGTCGTCGAGGTTCACGTGCGGACGGCTGCCGGACCGGGGGAACCGTTTGAGGTGCGCATAGCAGCGGCGCCTGGCCAGGGTGAAGAGCCAGGTCTGCAGGGCAGCGTCGCCACGGAAGCCCGACAGTCCCTTCCAGGCGTCGATGAAGGTCTCCTGCAGAGCGTCCTCGGCGTCAGCCGGTTCATCCAGGACGCGGGACACGAATCGGTAGAGAGCCGGACCGTAGCGAGTGACGATCACGGCGAAGGCGTCCCGATCACCCAGCCCGGCCCGGCGGGCCAGCGCCTCATCGGTCGGCTGAGGTGTGGCCGGGCCCGGCTGATCAGCGGAGGGCGTGGATCGCGCATCACGACGCGTCGCCCACCCTGCCACGGACACCCCTCTCGCCCACGACACAGCCGGTGAGGCCGCGCCTGCCCCTCCCATGCCCCGCTGAACAGGACTTTTGACGCCACCCGACCGTACTGTGACCCACCTCACACTAAAGCCACCGTGAGGTTTTCTGCTTTCCGTCCTCTAACTCTGTGACAGCCGATCGGCCGCCTCGCGGCCACGCTGTTCTCCCGCCGCCGATCCGTCGACGGGCCCAGTCCTTAAGGAGTTCACCATGACCGACTCGACCACCACCGCGCCGAAGCCCGGCGCCCGCACCGGTGGCGTCGCGCTGCGCGAGCAGGGTCTGCAGAGCACGCAGGGCACGACGTCGATCGCCGACACCGTCGTCTCCAAGATCGCCGGGATCGCCGCCAAGGACGTCTCCGGCGTGTACGCCCTCGGCGGTAACACCTCGCGGGCGCTGGGCGCGGTCCGGGAGCGGATCCCCGGTGGGCGCGTGAACCACTCCCAGGGCGTGTCGGTCGAGGTCGGCGAGACCCAGGCCGCCGTCGACATCGACATGATCGCCGAGTACGGCGTGGCCATCGCGGACCTGGCCGCCGGGGTGCGGCGCAACGTCATCGACTCGATCGAACGGATGACCGGCCTGCAGGTCACCGAGGTCAACATCTCGGTGGCGGACATCCACCTGCCCGAGGACGACCAGGACGACGACGCCGACCGTACCCCGCGCGTGCAGTGACCACGCCGGCCTCCAAGCCACGGCCGGGACGGGTGATCGAGCCGGTTCCGACGACGGCGGACGACATCTGCGCCCTCGTGCTCGCGGTGCCGGATGTGGTGCGGTTGCACGCCGGCCGGTTCGGCGAGGTCGCCACCTACCTGCCCGGGCGGCGCATCACCGGGATCAGGCTCGGCGACAACCTGATCGAAGTGCACGTGGTGGTGGCGGGACAGGTGCCGGTACGCGAGACCGCGCAGCTGATCCACGCCGCGGTGGCCACGTCGGTGGCAACCCCGGTCCACGTCTACATCGAGGACGTCGCCGCAGCCTGACACCGGTGCCTGCCGGCCACGCCGGCTCGCTTCGCCCTCTGTACTCAGCCTTCTACCAGGTCGTCACGGCCTTCTCTGTCGGGAGTGTTCATGTCCTCATCCACCACCGGCCTATTCGCCGGGCTGCTCCTCGCGTTGATCGCCGCCACGGCCGGGTTCGGCTGGTTCCTGCTGGCCGTCCTGTTCGCGGGCGTCGGATACGTCGTCGGGGCGCACCTGGAAGGCCGCATCAACCTCGCCGTTCTGGTCCCTGGGCGCAGTCGTGGCTGACCGTTCCCCCGTTCCCGGCACGGCCTCCGGTTCTCCGGTCGGCGTCAGCGATTCCGATCCGGGTGAGCGCGGGACGCTGGTCATCAAGGACCGGGCGGTGCAGCGCATCGCCGAGGCCGCCGCCCTGTCCGTAACCGGAGTGGTCCCCTCCGCACAGAGCACCAACTCCGTCAACGCCGCCCTCGGCCGCGCCTACCCCCGCGTCGACTGCGAAATCGCCGGCGACCGGGTCCGCGCCGAGGTGGCAGTGGTAGGCCGGTGGCCCGTCTCGGCACCCCACCTCGGCGCCCAGGTTCGCCAGACGGTCACCGACCAGCTGCAGACCCTGGCCGGACTCCGCGTCGACGCCGTCGACGTCACCATCGCCAGAATCGTGCGCGTCGCAGCACCCGTACGCCGGAGAGTCCAATGACCCACACCCTGACCAGCCCCGCGCCGGCGGGTTCCGGCCCGGCCATGAAGGCCGCCCGGCCCAGGACCGGCTCCGGACGGATCGGGCTGCTCGGCCCGATCATGGCCCTGGTGCTCACCGGCCTCGGCGTGGTGCTGCTGCACGACGCCGTCGCCGCGGCAGACTCCCGTCCGGGCCGCACCTGGTCCGCCGCCCTGATCGACGGCTTCGATCGCACCACCGCCGAATGGTGGATGATCCCGGCCGGCGTCGCGATCGCCCTGCTCGGCATCTGGATGGTCGTCACCGCCGTCCGCCCCCGCTCCCGGAAGACACTGGCCGTCACCTCACAGACCGGGCTGTTCCTGCGCACCCGCGACGTCGCCCGGCTCGCCTCGGCCGCCGCCGACGACGTCGACGGCGTGCTGTCCGCCGGTTCCGTCGCCGGCCGCCGCACGGTCACGGTCACCGTCGAGTCCGATCGCGACGGCGTCGCCGACGTCGTCCGCACCACCGTGGAGCAGCGGCTGTCCGCCCTGGCCGAACCGCCCAAGGTCAAAGTTCGTGTCCGCGCCCACTGGCAGAGCCGGGAGACACCCTGATGCGCCGATCCGTCCTCGGCCTCGACCGCGCCCTCGCGATCCTGCTCGGCCTGACCTTGTTCGTCATCGGGGTCGGCGCCGCCGCCTGGTACAACGGCTGGCTTCGCCGGCTCTGGCCCCGCTTTCCTGAGGAAGTCTCCACCCAGAAGACCTCCGACCTGCTCAACACCGACTGGTGGCCGTGGGCCGGTGGTGCCGCGGGCGCACTGTTCGTGCTGCTCGGCCTGTGGTGGCTGATCGCCCATCTCCCCCGCCGCGGCGTCGGTACCCTCGTACTGCCCGGCTCCGGACGTCCGGGACGCCTGCGCATCGACCCGTCGGGCGTCGCCACCACCGCCGCCGAGGTCCTCGCCGACACTCCCGGCATCCGGAACGTGACCGGCAAGGTCATTCGCGACCGCGGGGAACTGGTCGTCACCCTCACCGCCACCATCGACCCCCGCGCCGACCTCACCGACGTTGTCGCCGCCACCGACGCCGTGGCCGGCGACCTCAACACCGTCCTCGGCCGCGACGACGCCCGGGCCCGCATCCACCTGTCCGTCGCCCGCCGAGCCCGCGCACAGCCCCGCGTGCGCTGACGCTTCACGACGGCCCCGACCTGGCCGGGGTGTGCTGCCGTGACGAGAAGGGTCAGCGCCGTCTGGTTGCCCGTCCGGCGACAGCGGGGCCACCGGCGGGCGATCTGCCCCGCTGAGCGCATTCGGCACGGCCATGGTCGACCTCGGGGCCGGCAACAACATCGTCACCCCGCCTGACCGACCCGGAAGGGTCGTCCGCGAACACCGCGGCCGACGGTGCACGTCCGCTAGACCGGGTAGACGCGGTACTGCAGCTTGTCGTCGTACCGGAGACCGGTGACGGCCGTGATGATCGACCAGAGGAAGTCTTCGTCCGGGCCCCAGGACGGCAGGGCGATCTCGGCCTCGACCGGCAGTGGCGTCCCTTCGTCCTCCACAACGGCACCCTCGGCGTAGACGTAGTGCCGGGTGCGTTCGCCCTCGGTGAACAGGGTGAAACCGTAGGTGCTCGAGACGCTGCTGAAGAAGACCACCAGAGCGTCGGCCCGGTCGGTCGGTTCCCAGCCCATGACCAGGTCCATCATCGGGTTCCAGACCTGCGCCCAGCCACCCGGATCGGCCGCGTACAGGGCCTCGGGCTCGTGGGCACTCGTGGCCTGCTCGGCCGCGACCAGCTCGCCGCTGAACTCGGTGATGGCCAGGTCGTCCACCGCCTCGTCCGCCGTAACTCCCTGACGGAAAAGTACCGAAGTGTTCCAGCCCATCATCACACCTTTCCCTGTACGGCGACGTCACCGCCATTGTTCAGGGCCACCTGACCGGCCGACTCCGGAGGGGTGTGGTCAGACAGGGCCATCGCGCCAATTCATCAAAGTCAGTCGATTGACTCCGCGTAACCCAGTGGTAACAATGAAAAGATGGGAGCGCTCCCACACCTCATCCCCACCGGTCCGCGAAGTTGGGAAGGAACCTCCGTGACTTCATACCTGCGTAGGCGGGTCACTGTGTTGACCGCGGTCGCTGCGGCGACAACGCTAACGCTGACCTGCCTGACGGTTCAACCGGCGTCGGCTGAGCCGGCGCAGCACATTCCCAACGGCGACTTCTCCACGGGAACGACCGGCTGGTGGTCCACCGACAACGCTCCGCTCTCCGTCGTCGGCGGGCAGCTCTGTGCGGAGGTCCCCGCCGGTACCGGCAACGCCTGGGACGTCAGCCTCGGGCACAACGACATCCCGCTCGCGGACGGCGCCGCCTACGAGCTGAGCTTCCGCGCCCATGCCAGCGCGCCGGTGACCGTACGGGCGAACGTGCAGCTCAACGAGGCGCCGTACACCGCAGCGCTGTCTCGTGCGGTGGCGCTGACCACCGGGGCGCAGGCCTTCGAGTACGCGTTCACCTCCAGCCTGGACTCCGCCGGCGGCACGCTGACGTTCCAGCTCGGCGGGAGCGCCGAGGCGTTCACCTTCTGCCTCGATGACGTCTCGTTGACCAGTGAGGCCGCTGCACCGCCGGCCGGGCCGGAGCAGCTGGAGAACGGCAGCTTCACCGAAGGCACCGCGGGCTGGTACTCCTACGGCACCACGGCGACCGGGGTCGACGACGGTGAGCTGTGCGCCACCGTGCCGTCCGGGCTGCCGAACCCCTGGGACGCCGGCATCGGGCAGAACAACGTCACGTTGACGGCCGGGGCCTCGTACACGCTGTCGTTCGACGCCACGGCCGGCCCGGGCGCCACCGTCCGGGCCGCGGTCCAGCTCGGCGAGGAGCCGTACACGTCGTATCTGGCTCGTGACGCCGCATTGACGCCCACCCGGCAGCATCTGGAATACACCTTCACCGCCCCCGCGGACACCGCCTTGGGCCAGGTCGCCTTCCAGGTCGGCGGCGCCGCCGCCGAGTACCGGTTGTGCCTGGACAACGTGTCGCTGATCGGTGGCGAGCAGGCGCCGCCGTACGAGCCGGAGACCGGGCCGCGGGTCCGGGTCAACCAGGTCGGTTACCTGCCGGACGGGCCGAAGAACGCGACCCTGGTCACCGCGGCCACCGCGGCGGTGGACTGGCAGCTCGAGAACGCCGCGGGTGACGTGGTCGACTCGGGCCGCAGCAAGCCGCGCGGGGTGGACGCCGCGTCGGGTCAGAACGTCCACACGATCGACTTCTCCGCGCACACCACGGCGGGGACGGGGTACACGCTGGTCGCCGACGGGCAGACCAGCCACCCGTTCGACATCTCCGCCACCGTCTACCGGCAGCTGCGCTCGGACGCGCTGCAGTTCTTCTCCATCCAGCGCAGCGGCATCGCGATCGACGGCGACCTGGTCGGCGAGCAGTACGCCCGGCCGGCCGGCCACCTGGGCGTGGCCCCGAACAAGGGCGACACCGACGTGCCGTGCCGCGCCGCCTCCTGCGACTACCGGCTGGACGTGCGCGGTGGCTGGTACGACGCCGGGGACCACGGCAAGTACGTGGTCAACGGTGGTATCGCCGTCCAGCAGCTGATGAGCAGCTTCGAGCGCACCAAGACCGCGGTCACCGCCGCGCACGGTGCCGCGCTGGCCGACAGCACGCTGCGGGTGCCCGAGCGGGGCAACAAGGTTCCCGACATCCTCGACGAGGCCCGCTGGGAGCTCGAGTTCCTGATGCGCATGCAGGTGCCGGCGGGCAAGCCGTTCGCCGGGATGGCCCACCACAAGATCCACGACGCCAACTGGACCGGCCTGCCGATGCAGCCCGAGGACGACCCCGAGCAACGCGAGCTGCAGCCGCCGTCGACGGCGGCCACGCTGAACCTGGCGGCCACGGCGGCCCAGTGCGCGCGGCTGTTCGCCCCGTACGACGCGGCGTTCTCGGCCACGTGCCTCACCGCGGCCCGCACCGCGTACGCCGCGGCCAAGGCCAACCCGGCCAAACTGGCGCAGGACCTGGGCGGCGGCGGTGGCAGCTACGGCGACGACGACGTCTCCGACGAGTTCTACTGGGCCGCCGCCGAGCTGTACCTGACCACCGGCGAGGCCGCGTTCCTGACCGATGTGACCGCGTCGGCGCACCACACCGGCGACGTCTTCGCCGCCACCGGCTTCGGCTGGGCGAGCACCGCGGCGCTCGGCCGGCTCGACCTGGCCACGGTGCCCAGCGCCCTGCCGGCCGCCGACCGGCAGCGGATCCGCCAGTCGGTGGTCACGGCCGCGGACGGCTATCTGGCAACCCTCGAAGCCCAGGCGTACGGGCTGCCGATGCCGGGCAACGCGGGCAGCTACTTCTGGGGCGCGAACAGCAACGTCCTCAACAACGTCCAGGTGCTGGCGACCGCGTTCGACATGACCGGCAAGGCGAAGTACCGCGACGGCGCGGTGCAGGGCGTCGACTACATCTTCGGCCGAAACGCGCTGAACCAGTCGTACGTCACCGGCTGGGGAGAACAGGCGTCACAGAACCAGCACACCCGGATCTACGCCCACCAGAAGGACGCCACGCTGCCGCACCCGCCGGCCGGGTCGCTGGCCGGCGGCGCGAACGCCGGACTGGACGACCCGTTCGCGAAGGCCCTGCTCAACGGTTGCAAGCCGATGTTCTGCTACGTCGACGACATCGAGTCGTACGCGACCAACGAGGTGGCCGTCAACTGGAACTCCGCCCTGGCCTGGGTGGCGTCCTTCCTGGCCGATCAGGGCGGTGAGCCGGCCGCGGCGGTATCCTGCCGGGCCGGCTACACCAACTACGGCGACTGGGCGGACAAGGCCGGATTCACCGCGCAACTGGCCGTCACCAACACCGGCATCAAGGCCATCGACGGCTGGACCGTGCGCTTCGCCTTCCTCGGCGGTCAGCGCATCCGCGAGGCATGGTCGACTGAGGCGACTCAGGCCGGCGCCACGGTGACAGCCCGGCCCACCAGCACGAACCAGCGCATCCAGCCAGGGGCGACGGTGTACCTCGGTTTCAACGCCACGACACCGGGCGGACCGAACCCCACACCGGAGCTGATCACCCTCAACGGGGCAGCCTGCGACCGGTCCTGACGGCGAGGCCCGGCCGGCACCAGCCGGCCGGGCCCGCCGCTCCGCCGAGGTCCGGCTCAGTGGCCGACCTCAGCGAACATCTCGACGGTGTCGAACCGGTGGGCAGCCAGGTCCTGAGTTCGGATGACGTAGTTGATTCGAGACTGGTCCCGAGGCTCGTAATCGCTCAGCAGGAGCACCCGGTACTGGCTGCGGAGCAGAGCGAAGTTCAGCTGTGCCTCCTGCTCGTCCCACTCGGGTCCGGCCTCGGTGTTCGGAAACCCACCCAGGGTGAACTGCTCGAAAATCTCGGTAACAGTCTTCTCCACGGTCTCGGCGATGCCCTCCAGGCCGTCGAAGGCGACATCGTCGTACCAGCCGGTGTCATACGGAAGCCGGACTTGCGGCGTCGCGTAATAGTCCACGGGAGCGGGGACGTCTCCGGCCTCGTACGGTGGCTGCCCCGATGACGTCGCCGATGAATCAGCGACGTGGATCACCTCGCCCCAGCAATCGCCCCAGGAGGCTTCGCCACCCCAGAAGAACAAGAGCCGCCCCGACTCCGGGTACGGAAGATCCAGCTCCCCGCGGGGTACGGCCGCGCAGTCCAGGGTGCCCAGGAAGCTTGCACCTCCAGGCCACTCGACGCCCTCCGGCAGAAGCGGCAGGCCCCCGTAGCGGAAGACGACACCCCCGTCGTTGGCCTCCTCATGCAGCGCGACGCGGGGACGCAACACCGCCAGGAACGCCTCGACCTCCGCCTCGGGGACCTGGCGCTCGGACGCCACCTGCCGGAAGCGATCCTTGTAGGTGGCGAGATCGATCCCCTTACCGGACATGCTGTGAAGGTAGGCCCAACTGACCCAGCACAGAAGGGTGATGATCAAAACTGCCGCGGAGGGAAACCGGGGTAGTCGCTGAGGGCAAACCTGCCCGACCGGCAACCGGCCCACCGGCGCGGCTATCTGTCCTCCGGGGACAGTTGCCACCATGCGGCAGACAGTTGGCTCTCTGCTGAGATCGCCCGGGAGACCCCGTCGGTGACCGCACCGGCGGGGTCTCCCGTACGGAAAGGCCCGCCCGGAGTTCTGCCTGGGTGGTGATCGACCTACGCGAGATCGCCGGCGGCCGCTGTCAAGGGCGTCGAGGAACGCGTAGTCGCGGCTTCGCTCCGGGTTACCACAGCAATGGCGCTGCTGATCTCGTGCCACTCCTGCCCCACGGTTCCCGAAGAAGGAGCCGACAAGACCGCCCGATACGCCCCCTTTCGGCAATCGGATGAAACCAGATTGCCGATATTTCCGGACATAGCGGAATCATAGATTGTGCCGGTGCAGGCGGGCGGCCTGCACTCCTTCGCGATGGCGAGGGCGACCGGCAAGGAGAACATGTGCGTAGGAAGATCGTGGCGGCACTGTCCGCGGCAGTCGTGCTGACCGGCCTGGGGGCGCAACCCGCGCTCGCGGAGTCGCCGGGAGCCGTGGTGAACGCGGCCGAATGCATGGCGAACCCGCTGGCGGCCAACGACGACAGCTCCACCCCGCAGGTGGTGCTGCCGTTCAACGTCAACTTCTACGGCAAGACGTACGACAAGCTGTACGTCAACAACAACGGCAACGTCACGTTCGACGCACCCTTGTCCACCTTCACGCCGTTCGGGCTGACCGGCACCCGTACGCCGATCATCGCGCCGTTCTTCGCCGACGTCGACACCCGCGGCGGCGGCGGAACCGTCGGATACGGCTGGGGCAACACGGTTTACGAGGGCAAGCGCGCGTTCTGCGTCACCTGGAAGTCCGTCGGCTACTACAACAACCACAGCGACAAGCAGAACACGTTCCAGCTGCTGCTCGTTCAGCACGGCACCAGTGGCGACATGGACATCGTGTTCAACTACGACTCGGTGCAGTGGGAGACCGGCGACGCCAGCGGTGGCTCCGGCGGCCTCGGCGGCAGCACCGCCCGCGCCGGTTTCTCCAACGGCTCCGGCGAGGAGGGCACCTCCTACGAGATGCGCGGCTCCGGCGTGCCCGGCGCGTTCCTCGACGCCGCGACGACCGGCCTGGCGAAGGCGAGCACCGACAGCACCCAGACCGGCCGGCACATCTTCCGCCTGCGCGGTGGCTCGGCGCCGCTCGTGCGCTACGTGGCCCTCGGCGACTCGTACTCCTCCGGCTTCGGCATGGGCTCGTACGAGGCCGGCACGCACCTCGACCCGGCGCCCAACGACTGTCAGCGCTCGGAGAAGGCGTACAGCACGATGGTCGCCGATCGACTGGGCCTCAACCTCGACTTCAACGCCTGCCAGGGCGGCGTCACGGACGACTTCTACCAGCCCAGGGGCACCCGCGAGGGCGCGAACTGGGGCGAGGAACCGCAGCTCAACCACCTGTCGACCGACACCCGGCTGCTGACGTTCACGATCGGCGGCAACGACGTCGGGTTCGCCGACATCTACTCCGAATGCGCGCTGGGCGCCGAACTGCTGCCATGGAACACCTGCAACCAGGAGGACAAGGTCCGTAAGCCGCTGGCGGCCAAGACCGCACGCCTGGACGGCGGCAGCGCCGGCGGCGACACGGCACTGGAGAAGATCCACCCCTACCCGGTGGTGTTCGCCGACGCGCGGGCCAAGGCCCCGTACGCGGAACGGGTCGTCGTGGGTTATCCGACGTTCTTCCCGGCGGACGGCGCGGACACGACCTTCCGCTGCGAGATGATCAAGCGGGTCGACCAGCGCTGGATGCACGAGAAGACCGTGGAGCTCAACGAGGTCATCAAGCGCAACGCCCAGCTGTACGGCTTCCGCTACGTCGACCCGAACCCGGCCTTCGTCGGTCACGAGTTCTGCAGCGCGGACCCGTGGTTCTACGGGATCACCGAGGACGGCAAGGTCCACCCGACCCCGCCCGGGCACCAGGCCATCGCCGATGCGATCCTGCGGGAACTGACCACCGACGGGCGCCCGGCCTTCATGGTCATGCCGCAGGCGACCGTGACCACCACGTTCACCGTCACCGACCTGCTCAACCTGATCAACGTCGCCATCGAGTGGCCGGGCAGCGACATCCAGCTGACCCTGACCTCGCCGTCGGGCAAGGTCTACAACCGCACCGCCAAGCCGGGCAGCGCCACCGGTTCGTTCGGCCCCACCTGGGACAGCCTGTCCGTGCCGAATCCCGAGCGCGGCACGTGGAAGGTGGCCATGTACGGCGCCGACGTCGACCCGCAGGGCGAGGAGGCCAAGCTCAGCGTCACCCGCGTCGAGGTCCCCAACAAGGCGCCCACCGGCGCGTTCGACATGACGCCGGACGGCACCAAACTCAAGCTCGACGCCACGAAGTCCACCGACACCGACGGCAAGATCAAGGCCTACGACTGGTACGTGCAGCAGGCCGACGGCACGGAACAGGAACTGCACGGGGCGACCGCCACAGCCACCATCGCGGCGGGCAAGCAGTTCGGCGTGACACTGGTGGTCACCGACGATGACGGCGCCACCGACTACCAGACGCGGACCGCCGTCGCGGCCGGCATCGAGGTGCTGCCCGGCTCCGTGATCAAGGCGGTGGCGAAGGACCTCCCACTGCTCACGCCGGTGGCGATCCTGTCGACCAAGGACTTCGACGCGACCAGGACCCAGGCGTCCTCCCTGCGCGTCGGCCCGGCCGGGGCCAAGGCGGTCACGGTCATCCACCAGGACGTCAACCGCGACGGGCGCAAGGACCTCGTCCTGACCGCGTGGAACCCCGCGATGGGCCTCAAGCGCGGCGACACGACGCTACCGGTCACGGGCACCACCACCGCGGGTGTGCCATTCGTCGGCGCCGGCCCAATCAAGGTGCTGGGATGAGGACCATGACGAGTTCACGGCCCGGCCTGATCGGCAGGGCACTGCGCGTGGCCGGCGCCGGCGCCGCGGTCTACCTCGGGGGCCTGTTCGCGGTCGGCAGCCTGCTCGCCGCCCGCTGGGCCGGCCCGGGCTCCGCCGCGGAGACAACGGGCTACACCCTGCTGGCCCTGCTGCTGGTCGCGGCGGCGACGGCGGCCTGGTGGTTCCTGCTGCCAAGAGCCCGCTGGTGGGGCCTGCCCATCACGGTCCTGGTCGCGGTGGTCCACGGTCTGGCGTTCACCTCAGGCCTCTGAGCCCTCGATGGGACCGGCGCCCCCACCGGTCCCATCGAGCGGTGTCGCCAGCCGTAGCCGAGTGGCCTCGGCCGGCAGGGCGGGCCCCGTCACCCTTGCCCCGCATAGACGACCGCGTCCGGCCCCCCAACATGGGGCCCGTCCGCCCAGCTGATTCGCCACACCCCCCGCGAGCAGGACTCGCATTCCATGAAGGCGGCGGGAATGCCTCTCCAGCTATGGCGGATCTCCCGCTCCAGGGCGTTGTACGGCATGAAAGCTGCCCCTGCCCCGCGGTGGCCCCGCCGAAGGACGCATCGCGGTACTTCACTTCAAAAGGCGACGGGCTGCGAACCAAGCGCGCCATCTGCACTACGGCCGCGCAGACGCCGACACCACGCGGGCAGACACCTCCGGCGCCACACCCCAACCGCGCCGCCGACCACCGCTCGCACAAAGTCTGGCTCACCTTGTCGTTCAACCAGACCGACGGGGCTTGGTGCCCTTCTTGTGATGGGTCGGCCGCTGGTGAGCCTGGCCGGTAATCAGGCTGAGGCCCACGTCGTGGCGGGTAGCGGTGTGCCGGTTGCGGGAGCCTGGCGGCCGTCCGGGACCGGGTCGGCTGGGTTTCGGTGCACGCGCTCGCGAGGCGCTGGTCGCACGGGAGGTTCCGGAACCCGCGTCGCACCCGCAATGACGTCAGCCGCTCTGGGGTCATCGAGCGTTCCCAGGGCCGACGTCGGTCCTGTGCGAGGGGGCCGGGCCAGGCGTAACTGAGTGTGGGCGGCCAGCACCAGTCAGGTCCACCGGTCGGCTGCGGCAGGTCGTCGGTCCCACCACTCTGCAGTCCGGCTCATACAACCGGAGGCCCTCCCGGACCACCCCTTCGTGCAGCAGCCCGGGAGGTCTTTGGTTATTTACTGGTATTCCGGTCTCTCATTTCGAGAAGCGCCGCTGCGACGATTCCCCCGATACAGGCTGCCACGAGAGCCACTACCCAAGGGCGGTCAGCCAGTAGCATGCCTAAGAACAGTGCGGCGGATACGACCACTCCCATGAGTAGAGATTTCCGGGAGACCGAAGTTAGTCGCATCTTTTTTCCTCTGGATTAGTCGTCGAATCCGTCGTTAATTCCATCGATGGCTCCGGCCACAAAGCCGCCAGCCCCACCGAGTACCGCGCCTGGCACGCATCCCGTCTCTAGGCCCGCGATGCATCCTCCCACCGCGCCGATAACTACGTCTTTGGACCATGTATTGACCATAGCGTTCCAGTCATACATGCCTGTGGGGTCGACATAGTTCACCGGGTTTCCGGAGGCATACGCATAGCGGTTGCCTCGCTTGGGGTCGCCGATGAAGCTGAGGTTGTCTTGTTGGGTGAAGCGTCCTTGGTTGGGGTTGTACCAGCGCTGACCGTATTTGTTCAGTGTGGTGTTTTTATCATAGGTGCCGCCGGCGTAGCGGACGATATTGGTTTGGCCGAGGCCGGTCTCGCTGGTCGCGGTTGAGGTGCCGTAGGGGTCGTACTGGTAGGTGGCGGCCACGGTGTTGTTGCTACCCACGATGGCCATGATTGAACCGAGTCCATCCAGGACGTAGGCGTAGTCGGTGGTCCCGATCCGCAGACCCAGGGGTGTGCCGAGTCCGTCGCGTTCGACGTAAGCGGTGGGGCTGGTGCTGTTGGTCCAGGACTGGAGCCATGCCATGCCGTACTGGTCGTCGCGGCCGTAGTCGAGCTTGATGGTGCCGGCTTGGACGAGTTCGACCTGGTCGGTGCCGGCGTAGGTGTAGTTGGCCTGGCCGCCGGGCCCGTAGGCGGAGGTCATTTGGCTGGCCGCGTTGTAGCTGAGTGTGCCGATGACGGGGGCGCTGGTCTTGGTTTGGTTGCCGCGGTTTTCGTAGACGTTGTCGGTGGTGGTGACCTGGTTGGCTGAGTTGTAGGTCAGCGTCTGGGTGGTGGTACCGGCGACCTTGACGGTTTTGCGGTTGCCGTTGGTGTCGTAGTCGTACTCGTAGGTTTTGCTGTTGAAGTTGGTGGCTTTGGTAAGGCGGTTGCCCTTGTCGTGGCTGAACTCGCTGACCGCGCCGCTGATTTCGTCCTTCTGCCACTGCCGTAGGCCGGTGTCGTCTGCTTTGGCGGTGGAGCAGGCCTGTCCGGAGACGTATTTGGCGTAGCAGTAGGTGGTGTCGAACACCTTCCCCGCAGCGGCGGAGTTGCGCGTGGAAGTGATGCGCAGCGGCCGGTCGGACTTGTCATACGTAGTCTCGGTGTGTAGAGCCCAGGTGCTGTTGGTTTCGTCAGTGGCGAAGTATTCGTGGGTGCGATTGCCGTTCTTGTCGTACTTGAAGTTGTAGCGGGTGCCACCGGCGGTATCCATGCGGACGAGCCAGTTGCGGGTGTTGTAGTAGTACGTGGTGGTACCACGCCCGTCGGTCAGCCGCAGCAGGTTGCCAGCGGCGTCGGGTGCGTACATCTGGACCGGGGTGTTGGGTGCGGTCCTGATGCGCAGCCGGTTGAGCTGGTCGTACTGGTAGGTGGTGGTGCCGGTGACGTCGGTGCGGGTGATCAAGTTGCCGGTCTGGCCGTAGTCGTACGCGACCGCGGTGGTGCTGGGGCAGCCGGTGCCGGAGTAGGCCGTGTTCATCAGCCGGTCTTCGGCGCTGTACGTGTAGGTCGTGGTGCACGATCCGTGGACGACGGTCTTGAGCCGGCCGAACGGGTCGTAGGTGAAGGTCTTGTCCGCGAGGCTGTTGCCGGTCGGTGCGGTCATCTTGATCAGCTGTTTGTTGCTGTCGTAGGTGTAAGTGGTGCCGTTGGTGTCGTTGCCGGGGTCGGTGGCCTTCTTGACGGTGCCGTCGTCGTTGTAGTCGACCTTGGCCTCCGCGGCGAGGGCGTCCTTGCTGGAAGTCTTGTTCCCGGCACCGTTGTAGGTGTAGCTGGAGCTGTTGCTCTGCGTGTCGATCGTGGACGACGGCTGGAAGTTCGCCGTCGGGTTCGTCGACGTAGCCGCGTTCGCGTACGCGGCGGATGCGCTCGCGCCGGTTGGCGAGGCCGACTTCGTCAGCGACTCGTCCGCGTTCGCCCCGTAGGTGTTGGTGGTCGTGCCACCTTCCGGCGACTGCGAGCTGGCGACGTCACCGAAGGAGGTGTATCCGTCGCTGCGCTCGTTGCCTTCCGGGTCGACGGCTTTGGTGACGCGTTCTTCGCCGTCGAGGGTGTAGGTGGTGTGCGGTACCGAGGTGACCGGTTGCGACAGGTCCTGGCGCGGGTCAGCGACGTCGGTCTGCGTGGAGGTGGTGTACGCGAACCGGGTCATCGAGCCCTGGCCGGTGGCGTTGTCGGTGACCTGGTTGACCGAGGTGACCCGGTGCTGACCGTCGTAGGTGATCAGCACGTACGTGTCGGTCTTGGTGGTGATCTTCGTCAGGTCCCCGGCGGTGTTGTACTCGAACATCACCTTGCGGGGTGTGGCGCTCTGGATCGTCTGCAGCCGGCCCGAGCTGTCGTAGGCGTAGGTGGCTTCGCGGGAGCTGTTGTCCGCGCCGACCTGCCGTACTTTGCTGACCTTGCTGTCGGTGTACGACACCGCCACGGTCTTACCCGAGCCAACACCTTTGTCCGTGGTGACGCTGGTCCACTGGGAGCCGGTGTAGGCGTAGTCGGTGAGGTTGTCGTTACGGTCCTCGCTCTTGTCGAGCAGGCCGTCGGCGGTGAAGAACAGTTCCTCACCGCTGTCGTGCTCGGTCAGTTTCCAGCCCGAGCCGTTGTGTTCGAGCGTCGCCTTGAATTGCCCGGGTGTTTTGTAACCAGATCCGGAGACGGTGAACTTGCCGATGACACCGTCAGCGGCGACGTAGGTCACCGAACTGTCACTGGAGGCCTCGTAGAGCCGGACGTCACCACCACTACGGGTACGCCAGCCAGGACCCAGGGAACCATTGGCGATGCTCGTGCCGAGCAGCAGGCTGTTGTACGAGGTGCCCAGCGTGACGTTGCCGGAGACACCGGGCAGCGTCAGTTCCGTGCTGGTCAGCAGGAGGTTCCCGGAGCCGACGTTTACCTTCATCTGCAGCCGGTCAGTCAACGAGAACGGAATCTGGTTGGCGTTACGCAGCGGGCCTGTGCCCTTGGGCACCGACGGTGGATCGGTCACCCCCGCCGCGACCGACTTGCCTGCCGCAGCATCCGGCCGGGAAGGACTGTTGGAGAGCCAGACTGTGGGTCCTGACTGCGGCGACACCACCGGCTCGATCTGTGGCGATGTGGGCTCCGCCATCGCCGGTTCCCCCGAGATCACCGCAAGCGACGACGCCGCGAGCAAACTTGTTACCGTTCCCAGCGCAGCACAAAATCGTGCCATTCGAACTCCTGTCTACGAACCAGCGAAGGCCATCCTCGCCGAAAGAAAGGCATGCCAAAGGCAGCGCTATCGATATGCGCCGCCTTACCTGAAAGATGTGATGGTGATACGAGTTCAGCTGCGGACGTCTATAGCATCAGCGTCAGCAGGTCCCGACTCGCAGACTTCGGCGATCATGCGATCAACCTGATAAAAGGCCCCTGCAAATGACTGGGCAAGGAGCAGGAAAATGATACTCGGCACCGCTATAGCCAGTGTTAGAAACACGGACACCCGGCCAAGTTTTTTGATAAATGCACTTCGCATCCCCCGTTAAGCATTGATCGCTATGAACCTATTTCCTTCCACTCGCGACAGTCAACCGTAGTCACAACTTGACGTCACAAAAACCACATAAAGGCCTATAAAGGTACAGAAAAATACGTTCTGTATGGCAACAGTTGCCTGCGGCAGGTTCGCCGCAGGAGACTCCATGGAGGTTTCAGCGCGCATAGTGCCTAGATGTCCCGTGGCGGCGGCTTCGGCTTCCTGCAGGGCGTCACCGGCGGACTCGAGCCGTTGGCGGGCATCGAGCACGCTGCCCTCGATGGCAGAGCGGGTGGCGTCAACAGCGGCCAGCGCGCGTGCCAGGACGGCAGCGGCCTCGGCGACGGCTTTGGTAGTGCGCTGCTGTGCGACGGCGTGTGCGGCGTGGTCCTGCCGGGCCCGGTTGTCGGCGGCCTCGTGATCGGCGACGGCTTGCTGCTGGGCTCGGGCAAGGCCGCGGTCGGCGTCGCCCACCGCCGCTGCCGCCTTTTCGCGTTTGCCGGCCACCATGCTCAGGGCGGTTTCCGCGGCGGTGACCTTGCGGTCGGCGTCGAGGACGACTTGTTCACGTGCGGAGAGCGCGATCCGTTGCCGGGTGCTGATGCCTGCGCGGTGCAGTTAGCTCACCAACGCGTCCGGGTCGGTCCTTTCGCCGGTGTCGAGCAGGTGTCCAGGTACGGCGGGTAGCTCGACGCGGTGGCTGTCCCACTGCTGCACGGCGGCGCCGAGTTCCGCTTCTCTGGTATGGCGCGCGGTGACGGCTTGCTCGGCAAGTCTGGTCATACCGGTCGCGGTCGGCTGCGGCGGCACGTACCTGGGCGGCGGCGCCGCGCTGACCCTCGCGGGCTATGTCGAGTTCACGCAGGGCAGTGTCGATGCGCTGCAGGACATCCAGACGTGCCTGCACCCAGCTGTGGGGAGTGCCGGCCAGTTGGGCCAGACCGGTCAGCGTCACCGGTGAACCGGGTTTACTACTGGTGAGCTGGTCGCTGGAGTCGGCGATACGGTCGACGAATGCCTGCGCACCCACTTCGGCGGCGGGCAGTAGATGGGCCACGAGTTCTTTCAGGTGCCGCTGCCCGCTGGCGGCCTGCTCCAGCGCTTCCTGGGCTGCCCTGGCGGTCAGCTGCGCGTCGTCGTCCAGGTCGTCTCGTCGCTGCCGCGCCGCATCATGCAGCTCGGTCAGGCGTTCCTCGAGCTGGGGCAGTTCCGCGCCGGCGTGGTCGCGCAGGGCCGCGTCGGTCGCTTGGAGCTTGCCTTTCAGTTCGGTGATCGCGGTCCGCAGCTCGGCGCGTTGCGCGGCGACAGTCTGCGCGGCTCGCGTCGCCTCACTCAACTTGTCTTCGGCGGCGCGCACCTGACGGGCGTGATCGTCAAAGACGGTTTGGGCGTGGGACAGCTGCGCGGCCTCCTCCGCGGTGACCGTGTCGAGGTAGCGTCCGTACTATTGCTCGGCCTGCTCCAGCTGGCGGGTCTCGGACCGGGCTTGTTGCAGCCGTCGTTCCAGGTCGGCGATGCGTTCCATGGTGTCGGCGATGAACTGCAACGCCCGCGAATCTAGCGCGGGCAGGGCTTCGGTCAGGACCGTACGCATGGCGTTCGGGGAGATCGCTTCCGCGGTGCGCACGCTGCGCAGAACACCGAGCAGGGCATCGAACTGCACGGTGTCCAGCGGGGCGAACAACGTGGTGCGCACGGCGTCGCGGTACTGGTCTTCGTCGGCGACATGCAGGTGCGGTTTCGCCTTGCTGGTGAGCCGTTCGTGGGAGGTGAACAGCCGGCCGTCGAGGGCGGCCAGTTGCGCGGCGAGATCCTCCACGGCGACCGGATCGCGTTCTCGTTGTAGGTGCACATCGATGCCGATGCGGCCGGGCGTGAGGAAGAACGCGTTGTCTTCTGGCAGATCCAGCACCGTCCGTAAACCGTCCTAGGATCCTGGCATGAAAGAACGACAGATCACTCTGGACAGGCCGATCTGGCGTGCTAGCCAGGACGGGGCGCCACCGCCGAAGAACGTGGTCGGCGCCACGGTGATCTTCCTGCGGCGGGACCGTCGGTCATGGACTTCTTCGTTCTGAATCGTGGCCTGTCTGGTAAGGCGCGCGGGCAAGCGCGAGGACCACGGTTACCCCGACGACCACCAGGACGCCGTAGCCCGCGGCGATCTGCAGCATGCTGAACGTGCCGGTCAGGCGCCCGGCGATCAGGCTCGGGATGGCGGCGCTGGAGTAGTTGAGCAGGAACACCGTGGACAGCAGACCGGCGCGGCCGGCCGGTGCGGTCCCGGCCAGCAGCGTGCGCATGCCGCCGGTCTGGGCGGCGCCCTGGGCGATGCCCGCCACGAGACTCATGGCCAGGAACGGCACGATCGCCGCGGCGCCGAGTGCGACCAGGATGCCCGCCACGCATACCGCGTACGCGATGGCACCGGCGCGCATCGCGACGTCGGGGCGCAGCCGGGCGGTCAGCGGGCCCCCGATCAGGCTGAAGACGGTGAACGAGCCGAACACGGCCCCGGCCGTCAGTGACGCGTTCGAGCCGAGCTGCTCGCGGGCGATCGACGGCCCGAACGCCTGGTAGAAACCGCCCAGCGACCAGGTCGCCAGGATCAGCCCGGACATGGCCAGCAGCGCCCGTCCAGCGCGGGCCGGCACGTGCACCTGCGGGCGTAGGGAAGCAACCGCCTGCCGGGCCGTCGTCCGGGCGACGGTCTCCGGGCTCAGCGCGACCAGCACGGCGGCGATCAGCAGCAGCCCGAGCAGAACGGCATAGGTCAGATGCCGCGGCCAGGGGGCGTGATCGACCAGGGCGCCGGACAGCAGCGCCCCGAGCGGGATGCCGAGCATCGGCGCGGCGCTGGTGACCGCCGCCGGTAGCCAGCGGGGCCGCTGCGGCGCCGAGTCGATGACGAAGGCGCCCAGCGCGCTGGAGGCCAGCCCGGTCGCCAGGCCCTGCAGGAAACGGCCGGCGGCCAGGTGCGGCAGGCCGTCGACGCTGAGCAGCACGATCAGCCCGAGCGCGGAACTGACCAGCGCACCCGTGCCGACGGCGCGCCGGCCGAGATGATCGGACAGGCGCCCGAACACCAGCAGCGACACTGCGGCCGCGAACAGGTAGACGGCGGTGGCGACGGCCAGATCGCCGTTGGTCAGCCCGTTCTGCGACCGGTAGGTGTTGTAGAGCGGGATGGGGCTGCCGGCGGAGACGAAGACCAACACGAACGAGACGGACGCGACGACGAACCCGGCGGTACGTGGCAAGCGCCGCCGCACCACGGCTCCGGACATCAGGGTGGTAGGCGTGGCTGATCCTCTCGACGGACGGCCGCGGCCCCCGGGCGGGGTCGCGGCCATCAGGTGTTGGGGGTTATCGGCGGCGGGCAGCCGGCTGCAGCGACGGGCTGACCCAGCCGTTCTCCGCCGGGTTGATCGTCACACCGGGTGCCACGATCTCGTCGATACGGTCGAGCACGTCATCGGACAACACGACGTCCGCCGCGGCCAGCTGCGACTCGAGGTGTTCCATGGTGCGCGGGCCGATGATCGGCGCGGTGATCGCCGGGTGGCGCAGCACGAACGCGATCGCCATCTCGATCAGCGTGATCCCGGCGTCGTCGGCCACCTTGCCCAGCCGGCCGACGGCGTCGAGCTTGCGCTGGTTCTCCGGCAGCGACAGGTCGAACCGGTTCGCGAGACGCTTGCGCGCCGCCGACGCCGGGCCGTCCTGCGCGTCCTTGCTGTAACGACCGGACAACCAACCACCCGCGAGCGGGCTGTACGGGATGACGCCCATCCCGTACCGCTGGGCAACCGGCAGCACCTCGTTCTCGATGTTGCGCACGAGAATGCTGTACGGCGGCTGCTCGGTGACGAACCGTTCCCGGCCCCGCTTCTCGGCAACGTGCTGCGCCTCCACGATGGTGGACGGCGGGAACGTGGAATGCCCGAGGTAGCGAACCTTGCCCGCCCGTACCAGATCGGTCAGTGCGCCCAGCGTCTCGTCGAGGTCGACGGCAGGGTCCCAGCGGTGGATCTGGTAGAGGTCGAGGTAGTCGGTGCCGAGCCGGCGCAGCGAATCCTCGACCTCGCGCACGATCCAGCGTCGCGAGTTGCCGCGATGGTTAGGGTCGTCGTCCATCGGCATGTTGGCCTTGGTGGCCAGTACGACATCGTCCCGGCGGCCCCTGAGGGCCTTGCCGACGATCACCTCGGACTCCCCGGCCGAGTAGACGTCGGCGGTGTCGACGAAGTTGATCCCCGCGTCCAGGGCGCGGTGGATGATCCGGATGCTCTCGTCGTGGTCCTTGGTACCCCAGTCACCGAACATCATGGTGCCGAGGCACAGCTTGCTGACCTGGACGCCGGTGCGTCCGAGCGGTCGGAACTCCATGGGTGTGCTCCTAGAAGTAGGTGGGTTGCCGTGCCGTGTAAGCCTGTTCGCGCACGGCGACCGCGTCACTGAGGTGGTGGGATCACCAGGCCGGCACTCGGTGTCCTCAGGTCTGGTTGGCGGTCTTGTACTGCTCGTCGGTGACCGGCTCGAGCCAGGTGGTCGGGTCGCCGCCGTCCGGCTCGGCCTCGAGCATGGCCAGGTGGCTCATGAAGGTGTCCTCGGCGGCGCCGTGCCAGTGGTCCTCGCCGGGCGGGCAGATCACGGTGTCACCGGCGCGGGCGCGGACGACCGAGCCGTCACGGGTGCCTACCAAGCCGACACCCTCGGTGACGTGCAGGGTCTGCCCGACCGCGTGGGAGTGCCAGTTGGTGCGGGCGCCGGGGGTGAAGCGGACGAGGGCCACGGTCATCCTCGACGGGCCGGTGCCGTTGTAGATCGGGGTCATGTAGACGTCGCCGGTGAACGCGGTGGCGGGTGTCTTCACGGTGGCGTTGACGTGTTTGAGTTCCATCGGGTCTCCCGGGGAGGTCAGGGCTTGAGCAGGGCTTTGATGGCGCGGCGCTCGTCCATCGCGGTGTAGCCCCGCGCGGCGTCGTCCAGCGACAGTTCGAGGTCGAAGACCTTGCCCGGGTCGATCTCGCGCTTGAGGATCAGGTCGATCAGGTCGGGCAGGAAGCGGCGTACGGGTGCGGGGCCGCCGAGCAGGTGCACCTCGGCGAAGAACAACTCCAGGCCGGGGAGCTCGACCTCGTGCGCGACGCCGACGTAGCCGACGTGCCCGCCGGCCCGGGTGCAGCGGATGGCCTGCATCATCGACTCCTGGGTGCCGACCGCCTCGATGACGGAGTGGGCGCCGTACCCGCCGGTCATTTCTTTGATCTTGGTGACGCCGTCGTCGCCGCGTTCGGTGACGATGTCGGTGGCGCCGTATTCCAGGGCCAGCTTCTGCCGGTCGGCGTGGCGGCTCATCGCGATGATCCGCTCGGCGCCGAGTTGCCTGGCCGCGAGGACGGCGAGCAGGCCGACCGCCCCGTCACCGACGACCACCACCGTCTTGCCCGGACCCGCCTCGGCGGCCACGGCTCCGAACCAGCCGGTGCCGAGCACGTCGGAGGCCGCCAGCAGCGACGGGATCAGATCCTCGTCCGGCAGTTCCGGCGTGGCCACCAGCGTGCCGTCGGCAAGAGGTACCCGCAGGAACTCGGCCTGGGCACCACCGGCGCCGACCGGCTCAACGTGGATGCAGCGGCTCTGGTAGCCGGCCAGGCAGATCTCGCAGGTGTTGTCCGAGGCCATGAACGAGCCGACCACGAACTGCCCGGGCCGGATCGTGGTGACCTCGCTGCCGACCTGCTCGACGATGCCGACGTACTCGTGGCCCATCGGGGTGGGTTCGTCGACCTTCTGAATACCGCGGTAGGGCCACAGGTCGGAGCCGCACACGCAGGCGGCGGACACCTTGATGATCGCGTCGGTCGGCTGCTGCAGGGTGGGCTTGTCGCGCTGTTCCACGCGGACGTCGCCCGGGGCGTACATGACTGCTTGACGCATTGTCAGTTCTCCTCAGAAGTGGTGCCGGAGACCTGCTTGGCGACGCTCATCGCGGACATCGCCCTGGGCCATCCGGCATAGAACGCCAAGTGGGTGATCGCGTCCTTCAGCTCGGCCTCGGTGAGGCCGTTCTGCCTGGCGAACGCGAGGTGGAAGGTGCTGCGATCGCGCTTCGACAACTCCGGGTGTTCCCAGACCTGCCCGAACAACACCTCATCGGTGTACGCGACCAGGGCGGGCGCGAAGTCACCGAACATCTTCTGCGCACCCGACGGTTTTTGATGATCAGCCATGGTGTCTCCGCACCGCCATCGTGAGCGGACTGCTCACGATCTCCATGAAAGCGATCGGACGACGCGAGTGGGAGGGCTTGATGAAACAGGTAACGACAGTGCCTCCCTTCCCCGTTCGTGCAGCGGCCGCCGACGAGGTCCCAGATCTTGACGGCGTCGCGGGCGGTGCGGATGCTCGACACCACCGAACTAGCCCTCGACCAGCGGCTGCTACCTCGACTCCTACGACGACTGGCTGCTCACCCACGACGATGTCGTCCTGGTCAGCGTCGACTACCGCCTCGCCCCGGAGCACCCCGACCCCTATCCGGTCGAGGACTGCTACGCCGGCCCGCTGTGGACCGCCGCCCACGCCGACGAGCTGGGCATCGACCCCGCGCGCATCGTGCCGGCCGGGCAGAGCGCCGCCTGTCAGTTCGCCTTCATGGCAGCGCCGGCGCCGGCTTGGTCGAGGCAGCGCCGGAGTCGTTGCAGGTATTGGTCGAAGGACTCGTCGGCCGGCCAGGTCTGGTAGGCCGTCGAGACCGCGGCGAAGGCGAGGTTGAACTGCAGCGTGGCCGCGAGGGGGTCCGTGCCGCCGGTGCGGGTGGCGACCCAGTCGCGGAGGTCGGTGCGGAACTGTTCGCCGAGGTCCTGGGTCGACTGGGCGAGCGCGGGTGACTGCGCTTTGAGCCGGCGTTGCAGGGGCATCCGGTCGGCAAGGCGTTCGTTGAAGCCGATCATGATCGCGGTCAGCGAGTCCCACAGCGGCTCGTCGGCGGGGCGCGCGTTCATGAGCGTGCGCCAGTGCTCGCGTTCCTCGGGGTCCTGGTCGAAGACGACGGCTTCCTTGCTGGCGAAGTAGTTGAAGAACGTCGCGCGGGAGACGTTCGCGGCGGCGGCGATCTGCTCGACGCTGACGGCTTCGTAGCCGCGCTGGTCGAACAGTCGCAGTGCCGCGCCCCGGATGGCTCGCCATGCGGCCAGTTTCTTTTGTTCTCGCAAGCTCATCGTGTCACCCCTTCCCGCCGATCATAACCGTGATGGACGCCGTCCATCATTAGACAGAGTCCAAGTTTGGTGTACGGTGATGTCGTAGCGGGCGGTCAGATCGGCTCTGACCAGCGGCTCCGGCCGTAGTGCGCCCGCCTCGGGAAGGGAATGTGCGATGAGCAAGGTCTGGTTCGTCACCGGGTCGTCCAAGGGGTTCGGCCGCCAGTTCGTCGAGGCCGCACTCGACCGCGGGGACAAGGTGGCCGCCACAGCACGCAACACCGACACCGTGAATGACCTGGTGGACAAGTATGGCGACGCCGTCTTGGCCCTGCAGGTCGACGTGACCGACCGCAAGCAGGTCTTCGAGGCGGTCGCCGCGGCGCACGAGCGGTTCGGTCACCTCGACGTCGTGGTCAACAACGCGGGTTATGGGCTGTTCGGCACGGTCGAGGAGATCACCGAACAGCAGCTGCGGGACCAGCTCGAGACGAACCTCTTCGGTGTCTTCCACGTCACCCAAGCCGCCCTGCCGGTCCTGCGCGAGCAGAACTCCGGGCACATCATCCAGATCTCCACCATCGGCGGGGTCGCGGCCTTCCCGTCGCTCGGCGGCTACCACGCCTCGAAGTGGGCGCTGGAAGGTCTGACCGAGGCGCTGGCCCAGGAGGTCAGCGGGTTCGGCATCAAGGTCACCCTCGTCGAGCCCGGCGGTTTCGACACCGACTGGAGCGGCGCCTCGGCTGTCCTCGCCGACGCCCAGCCGCAGTACGCGCCCCTGCACGAGGGTATGGCCGCGCGGATGGCCGGTGGCAGCCCCAAGCCGGTGGGTTTCGGGTCCGCGATCCTCAAGATCGTCGACGCCGAGAAGGCGCCGCTGCGCGTGTTCTTCGGGGAGCAGCCGCTCGCGGTCGCCGCGCACATCTACCAGCAGCGCCTCGACGAATGGGCCGCGTGGGCGCCCGTCTCGCGCGAAGCTGAGGGCAAATAGTCAACCATGACAGCCGTCCGCGTCGTCCTGGACATCCTGCTGGCCCTGCTGGTGCTCGCTACCGGCGCAGGCAAGCTCGCCGGCGTCGCGTCCTCACACGCGATCAGGGACTCACTGCACGTTCCGGCCGGTCGGTGGAAGCTCATCGGCAGCCTCGAAATACTGGCGGTGATCGGACTGGTCACCGGGATCTGGATCCCGGTGACCGGCCTCGCCGCCGCGATCGGCGTCGCAGCCCTGATGATCGGCGCCATCATCACCCGCCGGCAGGCGGGACAAGGCTGGGCCGGCGGAGTCGCAGCCGACACCGTCGTGCTCCTCATCGCGGCCGCGGCGGCCGTTCTCGCTGCGCTGGCAATCTGACCGGCCGTTGTTCGCCGCATCCGGCATCGGGGCCACCTGGTCCACAACCGCCTCGATCTCGAACCAGCGCGACCCGAGCGTCGACATGCCGTCCAGGAACAGCACGGAGCTTCTCCTACCGGCCCTGGTGGGCGCGGTGACACGCATGGACTGCTGTAGCCGTACGAAGTCCGGCCGGTCGCCGGCGGCAGCGTGACGGTCTCGCCATCCAGCACCGCCGAGCGGCCGTCCCAGGTACTGGCCTCTCAGCTGCCCTGCTACATAAAGCGAAAGGAAAGTCACGTCACGCGCAGTTGCGGGCGGGCGAGTAGGCGATGTCTCCCCAGCTGCCGTCGTTCTCCCGGACCTGCATGATGGCCTGCTCGATGTCGCGTCCCTGGACACAGTTGCCCGGGTCGGTGGCCTTGCGCTCGACGTTGTCCGAGAGTTCCGCCGACACCCGCGGGCGTCTTGGGACGCAGCTGCCGACCCCCAAGGAGCCGGGGTTGGTTCAAGCCGTCCGAGTAGGCCATCAAAGGGTGTCAGCATCAGACCGCGAACGCGCCGCCGGCAGCATCAGCCCCACCGTCCTCCGGCGGCCTCCGCACCCACCTGCTCGCCGACCGGGCACAGCGAGCGGCCGGAGCTGTCGAGAACGCCATTCGCACCGCATGCGAGCGCCACCTCAGCGACGCCCCGCAAACAGGCAGGGCGGCCGGTAACCCTCGACGCCCCCGCTTCACAATACCGGCTGGTACCGGTACTTGACGTTATCGAAACCGCTGAGTACCGTTTTAGGTACGGGCTTCGCGACGCCGTGGGTCGAGAACGCCGGGCGCTCATACGGCGTTCCACGCCGGCGCCGGGAGGCGAAGCTGTTTCGAAGAACGGGTGAGCACATGCAGTACCGCACTCTCGGGGATACCGGACTGAGCGTCAGCTCGCTGTGCCTGGGCACGATGATGTTCGGGTCGTGGGGCAACAAGGATCACGACGACTCGATCCGCACCATCCACCACGCGCTCGACGCCGGCGTCAACATCGTCGACACCGCCGACCTCTACGGTCGTGGCGAGGCCGAGGAGATCGTCGGCAAGGCGCTGGCCGGGACCCGCCGCGACTCCGTGGTCCTGGCGAGCAAGTTCCACAACCCGATGAGCGACAACGTCAACGACCGAGGCAACTCACGCCGGTGGATCATGCGGGCGGTGGAGGGCAGCCTGAAGCGGCTCGGCACCGACCACCTCGACCTCTACCAGGTGCACCGCCCCGATCCGGCGACCGGGATCGAGGAGACCCTGGGGGCGCTGACCGATCTGCAGCGGGCCGGGAAGATCCGCTACTTCGGCACCTCGACGTTCCCGGCGTACCAGCTCGTCGAGGCGCAGTGGGCGGCCGAACGCCGGGGACTGGGCCGGTTCGTGACGGAGCAGCCCCCGTACTCGCTGCTCGCCCGCGGGATCGAGGCCGACGTCCTGCCCGCCGCCGAGGCCCATCGCATCGGTGTGCTCACCTGGAGCCCGCTCGGTGGCGGCTGGCTCTCCGGCACCTTCCGCAAGGGTGCCACCGGCCAGGTGAGCAGCCGCACCGAACTCATGCCCGGCATCTTCGACATCAACGCCCCGCGCAACGCCGGCAAGCTCGACGCCGTCGAGGCGCTCGCCCGGCTCGCCGACGAGGCCGGCCTGTCCCTGATCCACCTCGCCCTCGGCTTCGTGCTCGCCCACCGGGCCGTGACCGCACCGATCATCGGCCCGATGGACGTGGCACAGCTCGACAGCCAGCTCGGCGCCGCTGACCTCGTCCTCGACCAGGACATTCTCGACCGCATCGACGACATCGTGCCCCCGGGCCGGAACACGACCGCCGGCGACGCCGGCTACTTCCCGCCCGCGCTCACCGACGCGACCCTGCGCCGGCGCTGACACCCTCCGCAAGCCCTTTGAACGAACGGAACCTCCGCATGGCCATCTCCGCCATCCCGCACATCAACTTCGCGAACGGGCAGGCAAGCGAAGCGCTCGAGTTCTACCGCCGCGTCTTCGACGGTGACCTGCTGTCGCACACCTACCAGGACTTCGGCATGCCCGCCGGCCTGCCGGACGCCGACCGGATCGTCTTCGGCCAGATCACCACCGTTGACGGCGTCATCCTGATGGGATACGACATCCCCGGCGTGCAGGCGCCGGACTTCGGCAAGCCGGGAACCACCCGTCGGGCGAACAGCACGACGATCACCGAGCAACCGATGTTCATCACCCTGCGCGTCGCAAGCCTGGACGAGGCGACGTCGCTCTGGAAGCGCCTCGCCGTGAACGCGGTCGTCGTCGAAGAACTCGCGTCGTCGACCTGGTCGCCCGGCTTCGGCATCGTCACCGACCAGTTCGGTGTCACCTGGCTGATCAACGTCCACGAAGAGTGACCATGCCCTCGATCGGCACCGCGCTCGTCATCCCCCAGGACCGCCTCTCCTGGGTGGTCAACTCTTACGTCCTGGCCTTCGGCGGGTTCCTGCTGCTCGGCGGGCGCCTGGCCGACTTCCTCGGCCGGCGCCGCATGTCCGGGGCCGGGACCGCGCTGTTCACCATCGCCTCGCCGCGATACAACCCGGGCGCTGGGCGCCGGTCCGTCCGCATCACAATGGGGTCCGGACCGGCATTGAGCAGGACACACATCCGGCAGCGAGGAGATCACCGTGAAGACGCAGGACGACCCCACGGCAGGTGACGCCGTCCCGGCCGACGGTGGCCCGGCGGTCCATCGCCGGCCGGGACGCAAGCCTGACCCTGGTCGCGACGCCGAGATCCTGGACGCGGCGCTGCAGGTCCTGGCGGAGGTCGGCTATGCGGGTATGACGATGAACGCGGTGGCGGCACGGGCGAAGGCCGGCAAAGGCACCTTCTACCGTCGCTGGCCGTCGAAGGCCGAACTGGTCCTCGACGCTGTCGGGCACATGAAACGCAGTCAGGTCGACCTGGAGCGGCTGCCCGACACCGGTACCCTCCGCGGCGACATCCTGGCGCTGTTCAAACCGGCATCCGTCGAGGAGGGCGAGTACCAGCTCACGATCATGGCCGGCCTGGCGTCGATGCTCAGCCAGGACCGCGGGTTCGCCGAGGCGGCCAACGACGCGATCGTCGAGCCGTGGGCCGACGCCAACCGCGTGTTGCTGGGCCGGGCGATCCGCCGCGGTGAGATCGGCGCCTCGGCCGACGTCGAAACGCTCGCACAGATCATCCCGTCCATCGCCGCCTACCGCGCACTCATCCAGCGCAAGCCGTTCGACCGCGACTTCCTCGTCTCCATCATCGACGGAGTCCTCCTGCCTGCCGTCCGCCCCTGACCCCGCCGGCCACAGAGCAGGCGTGACCGCGTGCTGCCGGATCGTCGAGATGCCCCGCTGAAAGGCCGCGCCACCCGTGAATCTCGTTTCCGTCCTCGCCGCTCTCGTCGTACCCATCGTCTTCAGCGCATTGCACTGGTACCTGTGGCGGCGCCTGATCTCGCAGACCACCGCACCCGGTACGCGGGCACGCCGTGCCGGATCCGCTTTGTTCATCACGGGACCCCTGCTCGCCGGATCGGCGGTGATCGGCGGGTTCACCCCGATGCCGATGGCGGTAGAACGAGTCCTGGCCTGGCCCGGCTACCTGTGGCTGGCCGTGTTCCTGTACCTGCTGCTCGGGGTGCTCGCGGGTGAGCTCGTCAGGCCATTGCTGAACCGGTGGGTCACCCGCCGGCGCGGCGGGACGGTCGTGATGACAACGCCGGACTCACCGGCCAGCCCCGGGCAGGCCGGACCCGAAACGTCGGCACGTACCGCCGGCCGGTCGGCTGACCTGCTGTCTCGCCGACTCTTCGTGTCCCGGACGATCGGCGGGGTTGCCGCCGCCGCGGCTGTCGGCACGGTCGGCTACGGGACCCGGGGCGTGCTCGACGGCCCCACGGTCAAGCGCATCGTGGTTCCGCTCGCCAAGTTGTCCCGTACCCATGACGGCTTTCGCATCGCGGTGGTCAGCGACATCCACCTCGGGCCTCTGCTCGGGCGCCGCTTCGCCCAGCGGGTCACCGACACCATCAACGCCACCCGGCCCGACCTGATCGTCGTGGTCGGTGATGTGGTCGACGGCGACGTCGACGACCTCCGCGGCGCCGTCGAGCCCTTGGCACAGCTGCGGGCACCCCACGGCACCTACTTCGTGACCGGCAACCACGAATACATCTCCGGTGCTGATCAGTGGATCGAGAAGGTACGCCAGATGGGGTGGCTCCCGCTGGAGAACGCGCGGGCCGAATTACCGGCTTTCACGCTGGCCGGGGTCAATGACTTCGAGGGCGACGCCACCGGGCAAGGCCCCGATTTCGCCAAGGCTCTCGGCGACCGTGATCCCGCGCGGGCCACGGTGCTGCTGGCGCATCAGCCCGTCGCCGTCCACGAGGCGGTCCGCCACGGCGTCGACCTGCAACTGTCCGGCCACACCCACGGGGGTCAGCTGTGGCCTCTCACGTATGCGGCCGAGGCAGCGAACCCGACCGTCGCCGGGCTAGAACGATACGGCGACACACAGCTGTACGTCAGCCGTGGCGCAGGCGCGTGGGGGCCGCCGACCCGGGTGGGCGCCCCATCGGACGTCACGATCGTGGAACTGGCGTCCCGGCAAGCCTGAAAGGGGGGAAGCCGTTCCGGCCGCCAACCAGCACGCCGTGAGACCCCGTCATCGATATACAGGTGCACCTCCGCCGGTCCTCGATGAAAGCGACGGACCCTGTCAGCGGATGCGGTGGCGCAACGGTGTCCATAGGCTACGGCGGTGCCCGATTCCCCGGCCGTGCAGCGGCTGACCAAGAAAACACTGGTGACCGTCTCACACGCGCTGGAACAGGCTGCGCTCGCCGCCGCTGAGGACGGACCCATGGTGGTCGTCGCATTGTTCCAGCGCCTGCCGTATTTCGAACGGGAACGTCAGGTCTACGAGCGCATAGCGACCCGGGCAGCCGTGACGGTGGTGGGCCTGGTCTCCGAACAGACACCGGATGTCCCGGCCGGCACCTACCCCGTGCTGCTCGACGAGAAGGAGGACCTCGCGCGGGAGTGGACCGTCGTCGTGCTGACGCCGCGATTCGGGGCACTGCTGGTAGCCCACGACCTCGAGCGATTCCAGCCCGGCGCCGCCACGCTGGAGAGTGGGCGCCTTTTTGACGGCCGGTCCAGCTTCCGCCGCGACGAGGCGCTGCACGAGGTGCTCCGCCTACGCAGTCAGCTCGGAGACCGGCTGCCCCCGGCCGCGTTGTCCGCCATGGATGCGGTCCTCGACCGAGTCCGGGAGCTGCCGGCCACCCCGGGCGAGAGCCGCGCCGATGCGGCGTTACGCCTGTTCACGGCACGGGCCGAGCCGGACCACACCAGAGCGCAGGCCGGAGCCCACCGCCAGAAACAGGGTATGGATCCCGACAATGCCGGTGATACCGACCTGAGCGGCGAACCCGGAGTAGGCCGTTGGGCGGGAACCACCGGCGTCACCTCCTCGGGGGTGCTTCCCGTGGCGATGCTCGCCGTCCGGATCACCCACACGGCAGGCGGCGATGGAGGCCCGATCGGGCGCACCGGGACCCGGCAGCACCAGGCTGCCGTCGAACTGCTCGTCAGCCGGCTACGACCGGGTGATCGCGCGATCAAATCCGGTCAGGACGACTTCACGCTGTTCCTGCCCGCGCTGGGCCAGGATGACGCGGTCGCGTTCGCGTATGGGCTGGTGGCCGACTTCGCCGCCGCTGACGCACGCAGCGCGTTCCTCTCCGCGACGGTGACAGTGGCACTGACCGTCACCCGTCGCCGGCCGCTGCCTGAGGAAGCACTGCGTCAGGCCCTGCAATGGGCGGTCACCCAGAACGCCCCGGTCGTAACCATCGACAGCTGACCACAACGGGGCAGGCCCAGGGTGGGAGATGCTGGACACGGTTGTTCGGCTCCTGACGGCCCGTAAACGAATGGCCGTCACCGGGTCGGCGGGGCGGTCAGGACTGTGATGGCGCTTGTCAGCGGCCAATCGGGACACACTCTGCCGGTCCGGCGGCAGCAAGCACCGCCCGGCACCCGAGTCGTTGTCGGCATCGGCGAACGCGCACAGCGCCGGGGCGAATCCGTAGCACCAGCCGCAGTAGGCGTCGAAGACGTACGTCAGGCCGATCCGCTGTTAGACCTGCTGTTGAGATTTCTGGATGACAGGGTGCAGGCTCGCAAGGTGATCTGATGACTGCTCGTCCCCGGCGTTCACCGCGCGGCGGTACCAAGGTGGCCCCGGCTCCCCCGCCCCGCTGGTCGCCGCGCTCACCGACGCGGTGCTGCGCGCCGGGGAGGCCCAGGCCCGCGACTCACGCGGCCGGCGCCTGGACCCGCCGCTGCTGTCGGTGCTCGACGAAGCGGCCAACATCTGCCGGCTGCGGCAACTGCCGCTCTGTAGTTCCGTGCGGTGGATCAGGATCCGCGAAGGATCAGGTTGCTGTTGTCCGCGGCGCCGCTCATTTCGCTGGCGCGTTTTGCGGCGCCGCATTCCCCGCGCGGCTTTATCCGGCTGGCGTTTCGTTCAAACCCAAACCACGCAGGATGTTATCGCGGTTCGCGTTTGCGCGCAGTGCAGTCAAGGAATTCAAGCGGCCCAGCAAAGTCGTGGAAGAAGCGGGGCATTTCAAGTCTTGAATCGCCGACAAGGTCTTTTCGAAACGTTGGATGCGGCTTTCAAGGTCCGTTCCACTCGGAAGGTTCGCATTCTTGAGCGCCACCTGCGCGTTCACTTGGGCTTGAGTGGGTGGGCAGCGACCGGGAACTTTAACCCCGGTAGGGCCCACGCGGTCGGCCGTCGCGTTCGGATCGCCCGGGCTGAAACCCAGCGCCGGCACCAAAGCGTTCATGTCACCGGAGCCGGCTCCGGTGTTCCCCGTCGCTCCACTCGCGGCCGCGTCACCGGATCCTGTGGCGGCGGCTTTATCCGCTGGCGTTTCGTTCAAACCCAAACCACGCAGGGTATTAACGCGGTCCTCCGCTCCGCGCAGCGCGGTCAAGGAATTCAAGCGGCCCAGCAAATTCGTGGAAGAAGCGGGGCATTTCAAGTCTTGAATCGCCGACAAGGTCTTTTCGAAACGTTGGATGCGGCTCTCGAGGTCCGTTCCACTCGGAAGGGTCGCATTCTTGAGCGCTACCTGCGCGTTCACTTGGGCTTGAGTGGGTGGGCAGCGACCGGGAACTTTAACCCCGGTAGGGCCCACGCGGTCGGCCGTCGCGTTCGGATCGCCCGGGCTGAAACCCAGCGCCGGTACCAAAGCGTTCATGCCACCGGAGCCGGCTCCGGCGTTGCCCTGTTCGGCGGCCTGGCTCATCCCCGTGCCGACCACGAGCGCCGAGCCGAGCAGCGCTGCGGCGGCACCTCCAATCACCAGCTTGCGCGTCCGGCTACTGACTCCGCGTCGATACATGCACGGCTCCTCTTCGTCTCGGTACTGCTTGTGCCGAGATATACGAGCAATGATGTGGCAGCAGTTCATGACGCTGAGCCAGCGTTCCTTAAAGTTTCTTTAACGTGGCTCCCGGGCCGTGCAGTCGCGCCCACGTCAGCGCGGCCCAGCTACGCCGCATCGCCGAACCCCTGCAACAGGGCGGCGATCTGCACGACCCCTGGGACGGCCTGTTCATCACCACCAAGAACGGCCGGATTGGTAGTTGCAGTGCCAATGCTTCTTCTGCCAGCCCCTCTCAAGAGCCCACCACCAGCACCGATACCAGGGTTCAAGGGCGGCCGTAGGCCATCGCGAAGCGACGCGGAGCGTCCTTGACGCCTGGTACCGGTGCTGGGTCCGCAGGACTGCCGCCGGCCGAAGTCCAGCTCTAGGAGCGAGGATGGAATGCCATGGTGCGGCCCGCCGCGCCGGCCGGAGGCCGGGCGCGAGGGAAGATACAAGGCGGTGCGGATCGCCCTACCCGCGCATATCCGAGCCGGCGCACCAGAAGCTCCTCAGCTACCCGGCTGACGGATTGCGGCGCCCGGATCGGTGCTCTGCTCAAGGGCCGTCCACCACTCCTCCAGCTCATCGACCCGGCTCTGGAGTGCGGCGTTCGCCGCCCGGGCCGTCGCCAGTTCCTCGGTCAGCGCACCGATCGGCCCGGAGGCGGTCAGGGCGTCGAGCCAGCCCGCGACCAGCCGATCCTCAGCGGCGACCCGGCGAAGCGCGGAAGCAACCACCTCCGGTGACAACTCAGCCACGAACTCTCTCGGGAGAGTGAGCAGGCGAGCGACCTCGCCGAGGCCCCGCGCGGCGCTCATCTGGCGCCGAAGGCGCTCGGCGGACGGCACCGCCGGTTCGGCCGGTATCGCAGCCGCCGCGATCGGCTTGGCGGGAGAACGAGCGGGCTTCGACACAGGCGCGGGCGTAGGTGCCGGCTCCGGGTCAGGCTCGGCCTCCGACGGGAGTTCGGGAAGGTCGTCCCCCACCCAGGTGTAGGCCAGAGTGTCGCCCTTCTGCCGCCGGACGACATTTGGCCACTTGGGCAGAACCGCCAGCGCGCGGGGCCCGTGACGGGCCCAGGTCTCGTTCCGGAGACCGAGCTCTGCCAGACGCTCCCGGATCTCTCGCACCTTCAGCGGGACCGACGACTCGGCCAGCAGGTGGAGAACTACCGCGAGAGGCTCCTGGGCGAAGACGGCATGGAACAGCCGGGAGTCGGACAGAGCCAGGAAACGCAGCGAACCCCTCGTCGCGACGTGAACGGCGGCGCCCCGTGGGACAAGCTCTTCCTCATCGGTGTCATCCCACTTGACCTGATAGTTCGTCCCGTCATCCGCGAGGATCGATCCGGCTCGGGTACGGCGTACGCCAAACGAATCGGACACCCGGACAAGACCCTGATCTGCGCTCACGAATGCGACTGTAATGGTTATCGTCGCGGCCGGGGCACCGGCCGGAGCCAGCCCACCTGGCCAGGCTCATCGGCAGTGTGCTCCCAGCGCCGGCTTGGCGGAACAACTCTGAGAGGAGAGGGGCGCGCTTGCCGGCCGCCCGTACGGACAGATCGGTGAGCTTGTCACTCGGTTCGAGGTCGAGCGTGAACGTGTGCCCGTCACGGGGCTTCCTGGACGCGCTGCTGGCGCAAATGGGTATGGAGACCTGCCAGGCCGCCCCAGTATCGTTGATAGGCAGTACGAAACGTTCAGCGCTGGCCGCGTATAATCGGGCGCCGACCGGACCCGCTAGACGCGTTCGCCGATGCCGAGGCGCGTGTGAACTTGCTGGGCTCGTTCCGCGGCAGCGCTTGCACCATAACGGCGCGGCATCTCTTCCGAGGACAACCCCATCAGCAGCATCAGGTCACCAGTATCACCGCCGGCCAGCTTCCATTCATGGGCGAAACTGTGCCGCCAACGCTGTGCGTGGACATGCTCAACCCCAGCTCTGTCCCCCAGTTCCCGGAGCCGGATCTTGACACCTTTCGGTTTCAGCGCCGGGCGCACTTCGCGGCGATCCACAACTGGTCGATGCCAATCAAGCCCGGGCGTCGGCTGCGGACACGCACATACCGGCGCAGAGCACCCGCATTGGCCCCGAACCGCACCCGGCGTTGTTTGCCGCCCTTACCCGTCAGGGCGACCGAGTCAGTGTCCAGATCGACATCAGCCACCAAGAGTCGCTGCTCGGCACCACAGCCGCCCGAGTCAAGGGGTCGTGCAACGACGCACTCACGCCCCGCAGCCAAAACTCCGGTCCGCGACCCCGGCCCACGAGTAAAGGGTGCCGCCGGGTCAACGGCCACAAGGGGCAATACCCGAACGGCCTACACAACCCGCTGACCCGCAGCGATACACAGCGGAGCCTCGAAGACCCATTGGATCACCAACGGCGAAGGCGGCCAAGTAAAGGAGTCCGCGAAAACGAACTCTCGGCCCGTAAGATCGGTCTTGAGCTGCGAAAACATCTTCCGGAATGCACTTCGATACGCTCGCGTGGAAGCCCAGTAAAGGGCTCCACGCACCCTTAGAATCGATCAAGGCAAATTAAAAACGCCTCTGCAGGCCTTGACCTGCGAAGACGTTCCCAAAGTCGAGCTGACAGGATTTGAACCTGCGACCCCTTGACCCCCAGTCGCATTACAATTCGGTTAAGCAGTGTCAGCACATGCTTTTATGTACGCATACCCGGACAGAGCAACACTGTCGCGCCGCCCGATTTCACCCAATCCAGCCAAAGTTGATCATCGCTGTGACCAGGCGTGTGACCACGGCTAATCAAGTGCGATGCCTGCCATTCAATGCGCACGCGCTTTTAAGGCTGAGAATGCCAGCCTCCAGCTCGGGAGGGGGTGAAGAGATGGGGAATTGGCGACTCGCAGATTGAGCCATCCACTTCGCTGACCACTTGACACCCAATAAGAAGCACGCCTGCACCCGCACCGATGACCCCTGCGGCGCCACCAACGCTTAACAGTCACAGAGTAGCAGGATGCGACGTCAGCGCGCGCCAAGGAGCATCTACCCCGGCCGGGGTGAGGACCATTAGGTGCTGCGCCGCCCGGGACATTGCCACGTATATGATTCGCTTGGCTTCGCAAGTGTTCATTGGATGTTGGAATATTTTGCGCCAGGCCGTCGCAGACTCCGGGCAACCGCATGACCCTGCCGTCTTCTTTGTGATGAGCAGCACTGCGTCGTGGGTTTCACCCTTTGATGAGTGCGCCGTGGCGAATGCCACCTGCACCTCAGGGTAATATTCGTGGCGCCTCCATTTGCGGGCTTCGCGGACGCCGAAGAGCGCAGATAGTAGTCGATCTTCTTTCGTCTTCGCCTCGGACTTGAAACCAGCACAGTCTCGCTTGAACTCCGCGACCTGGCCAGCGGTCACGCCTCTCAGGCGAACGTCGAGGATATTTACGCAGTCCGAGATTTTGTCGAGCGGCTGGTTCAGCATCCGCTGCCTGATCTTTTCGAGATCGGCGAAGAGCGTGATCCGGTACTCGGTGTCTGCGTCGTCGGCGATATTCCATTCGCGGCGTACCGCACGCCGCATCTCGCTGGTCGACGCATGACCGCCGAGCTTTCGAAGTAAGTTTTCGTAGGCACTGAAGGCGACATAATGATCATGAAGGGATAGGTGGTAAACGATCTTCAAGAAGTCGCGAGTGAGCGGTTGCTTCCACACTGTGCGATGTGTTGGTGCGGTTGCGACTCCGGCGTAGTTTGCTTCGAGTTGGCGCGCGTGCTGCGAACCGCGCGTGAGAACCAGAAGGGATTTGACGTTGTCATGGTTGCCGTTGTGAGGGTTCTTGCCGGCGAGACTGATGGTTAGCTGGTCGATGGCCGCCTTGATTTCTGCGCTTTCGTCGGTGGTTTCCATTGCCTGGACGATGACGGGTGCAGCGTATGTCTTGTTCTTACCGTCGTCGGAGGGAACTAGTGATGAGCCGTCCCCGGCGAGGGTGGTCAAGGTTTGGCAAATGGCGGGGCTGCATCGGTAGCTCCGAGTAAGCGATGCGGTAGTCCAGGGCGGTGTAGGCGCGGCTTTGGCGGTGAACAGTTCGGGACGGGCAGTATTCCATTCGTAGATGGCCTGGTTCTCGTCGCCGACCAGGATGGCGTGCTCGAGACCGGCTGCAACGAGGCGATTAACGATGGCGTGCTGAATTTCGGTGAGGTCTTGAGCTTCGTCGACGATGACGACCGGGAAACGTCGAGTGACGGCGCGGACGAGCGCTGGTGAAGAGCTCAAGGCTTGGCAGGCGAGATAGTTTGCATCCGATTGGAGTGCGAGGCCACGAGCCCAGACGTGCTGTTTCATGGCGAGGATCCGAGCGGATTTCGCGGTGGTGACTTCCTGGGCGGGTCCAACGCCTGGACGCGGTTCCTTGTCGATTCGGAAGGGATGGCCGTTGAGCGCGACTGAGTAGCAGTCGAACCACATGGTCTTGTAGGCACTGTCGGGCCGGTTGCTGTCCAGGCCGGATGGGCTCTTCCATTGCTGATAGGGCTCGCCGACCAGCGTGGGACGGCCACTGTTCAGCATGCCCATCGGCTTGGCGCCGTGGGGTAGGAAGATGTGTTCATTGATGAAGGCGTCGACGGTTCCGACGAAGTGCGGGTGTTGCAGGAGCGTCGCCGCCTTGCCGAGTTTGCGTATTTTTTCTTGCAGCTCGTCCTTGGCAACGTCGGCGTAGGACAGGATGGCGATGCCTTGCCACGGCTAGTATCGCGTGCTCCAGGTTTGGGCGAGGTCTACGCAGTAGCTGGTCAAGGTTGTGGTTTTGCCGGTGCCGGGACGCGCGGACAGGATGCGGTGCCCAACGATCGGATGTCCGTGGTGATCCCAGAGCGCTTCGCGCTGTTCGCTGTTGAGCGGCATCAGTGTGCCGCCGGCAGGGTGTTGGGGTCCGGTCGTTCGGTGACGTAAGCAATGGCGTCGCGGATGTATCGGGGGACGGTAAAGGAGCGCGTCGCCTCCCTGTCGGGCATGCCGGCCAGGGCTTCGTACAGGTGGAAGGCGAACTCGGATTTGACCTTCTTGAAGTAGGCATTGGTTCGCCAGGTCGCTCGCCAGTCCTCGGGGGCGATGCCGTTGTCGCTGTTGTTCGCCTTCATCTTGCGGTAGGCGAGTGATGGGTGCTCGGCGTCGAGGAAGTCGTCGAGGTAGGCGTCCATGTTCGCCGTGACGCTACTGGGCGCGGCTTTGCGGAGTGCTGCTCGGAGCATCTCGTGCATGGCGGTGTTTCGGGTTCCGGCGATGGCGGTGCGTAGCAGGCCGAATTCGAGGGTTCCGTATCCGCGGGCGATGGCGGTTTGGCCGTTTGTTTCCAGGCCTTGGTCGAGGGATGCGGTGGTGTCGCTGAAGAACTGGTGGTCGGAGGGGACAGTTTGCGGGTCTTCGTCGCCGTCGGTAATGAAGACGGCGCGGTGGTATGGGCCGTCTGCGCTGGCGAACAGTGGGCGGAAGTGGTCGAAGCCCCATGCGGAACCGAGGACGACGATCTCGATGCCGCGGTCGCGGAGGTTGAGGTTGATCAGTTCGGAGAAGCGCTGCATGAGCATGGCTTCGGTCACGCCTTCGACGAAGACCGCGCCGGTGGCGAACAGGAGTTGTGAACGGGAGACATCAAGGAACTTGTGGAGGTAGCGCTTGTCGGTGTCGCGGTTGCGGAACTGGTCGGCGAGGTGCAGGGGTGTGGCGGGCCCGTCGTCGGCGTTGCGGCGCATCATGATGACTCGGTCGAGGTCGGTCTTGGCCGTGATGGTTGGCGAGTGAGAGGTGACGAAGATTTGGTGGTGGGTGATCTTGTTGAGGGCGTGGAAGAAGGAGTCTTGGAGTTGGGGATGTAGGTGAGCTTCGGGCTCTTCGATGAGGAAGAAACGTTGCAGGTGCTTGTCGACAGGGGCATCCCTGCGGCGTGACAAGACGATCTACGGCTACGCCCCCTGGGCCGAACTGTCCACCGCCAGCCTGTAAGCCCTGCTCACCCTGCTGGCCGCAGCATCGATCATGGGCAACGCGCTCGGCCACGCCCTGCACCGCGACGGGGCACCAACCGCACGGCCGGGCTGGCGCCTCGCCGGCGGCCTGCTCCTCGCCTGCGGCGCCGGCCTCACCGCCGCGGCGCTCTACGGGGTGACCTTCGCCTTCTACTTCGCCACCCCCATGACCAGACCACTGCGCTGGGCACTATGGCCCTGCGTGCCCGTCATCGTGGCCGTGCTGCTGCTGGCCATAGTGCTCGCCGTGCGGCGAAGCGCCACCGCACCACACGGCTGGGACACCCTGCTCGCCTTCCCTGCCAGCGCGATCCTGCTCACCGCCACCGGCATGGCCCTGCGCGTCAGCGGCTTCTACTACCGCGGCCCCATCTACCGCGACGTCGCCTGGCGCTACGAAACCGCCGCAGCCATCGGCGGACTCTTGCTCGGCATCGGCGTCGCCTGCATGCTCGCCCGCCGCTGGTGGCTACGCACCGCCTACGCCGTCCCGCTCGGCCTGCTCTGCCTGCTCATCGCCGGCACCGTGCCCGCCAACAGCATCTACACCGTCACGATCACCACGGTGATCACCGCCTGGTGGCTCTACCGGGTCTAGATCACCCTGCGCCTGCCCAGCCGAGCACCGGTCTCCCCCACGCCCCAGGCCCTGGCGCTACCGGCCGTCCAGGACCGCCGATGATGCGCTGGACGCGATTCGCCGCAACCGCGGTGATCGCCCTCGCCGTCGTTGCCGGGCCACCCGCGGCGCTGACGGTCTGGGCGCTGCACGCCCGCCCCGACATCACCAGCAGCCGGCTGCGGGCCTGGGTGACCGACCCGCCGCCCGAAGCACTGCTCACCGTCCTGCTGGCCGTGGCGATACTGGGGCTGTGGGGCCTGTGCGCCACCCTGATCCTGCGCGCCCTCGCCCACCACGCGCGCCGCGTCTGGCAACGCCTGCGACGGCTACCGATGCCCACCAGCACCCAGGTCGCCGCGAGCTCCCTGGCCGGCACCGCCGTCCTCGGCCTGCCCGCCGCCCTGCCCGCCGACACCCCTGCGCCCGTCACCCACACCACCGGCAGCACCACCCCACCAGGCCCACCCGGCACCAGCCCGAGTACCACGGCATCGACGGCCGGGGTGACGTTGCCCGACGGCGGATGGATACCCCACCACGACGCCGAACAGATCGCCGCGATGCTCGGCCTGTACTGGCTACGACGACGCCAAACCCACCAGCTCGGCCAGCCCGCCCCACCGGCCCAGGTGCCCACGGCGGCAACCGCGACAGCCTCCTGGCTCAACGAGCACGAGCCACCTCGGCCCGACGCCGTAGACCCTGACCGGTTTCCGGCCGGCGTCCTCACCCTGCGCGGACCCGGCGCACACGACGCCGCCCGCGGCCTGCTTGTCACGACCCTGATGACCAACACCACCGTCGGCCGACCCCACGCCCACGTCCACCTCACCAGCGACGACTACCGCACCCTGCTCGGCCCGACCGCCCTGACCGCCGTGCCCGGGCTCCACCTTCACGACAGGTCCGGCGATCTGTCAACCGCACCCACCGAAGCCAACGACGCCCGAGACCTGGTCCTGACCACACAACGACCCAGCGTTGCGCCACCGCGGCAGACAAACACCACGACCGTCGTGTTCGACGACCCGAGCGCCACGAGCGGGCCTACGTGGACCGTCGACGCCGACGGCACCGTGACCGGCCGCACGGCGACCCGGCTGTGCGTGCTACCCGCCGCAACCGCAGCGGACCTGCTCAACCTCATCAGCCGCACCCACCAGCCACCCCCGCCAACCGAAGTCCCCCCTGCTGCGGCCGTCCTCCCGCTCACCGTCACTCGTGACCCGGAGAACGGCCGCCCGCGGCCCGCGCAGCTGACCGTCCTCGGTCAGCTGCGCCTCGAGGTCAACAGCGGCCCCCTGCATCTGAGGCGCAACGCGGCGTGGCAGGTCCTCACCCTGCTCGCCCTGCACCCCGACGGCATGACCGGACGCGACCTGACCAACACCATCTGGCCCGGCCTGCCGCCGGCCACGATCACCGGCCGCCTGCACACCACCATCGCCGAGCTCCGCAGCACCCCCGCCAACACCTCACCGCGCCCCTGCTGACCACCACCGAACGCCGTTATCAGCTCGACCCGACCGCCATCGACGTCGACCTGTGGCAGTTCACCACCGCGATCGCAGCCACAAATAGTGCGGTGAGTTCCCCGCAACGCCAGAACGCGCTCGCCAAGGTCGTTGAGCGCTACCACGGCGATCTCGCAGGAAACACCGAATGGCCGTGGTTGGCTGAGCACCGGGAGACCGTGCGTACCCACGCGCTCGAGACCTACACCGAACTCGCCGCGCACGCTCCCCCCGAGCACGCCATCACCTTGCTACGCGCCGCCGCTACCATCGACCCACTGCACGAAGGCACCCATCGACAGCTCATAAGCCTGCTCATCGAGACTGGCGATCATGACGCGGCCAACCGGCTCTACGTCAGTTTGACCACCAGAATTGCCAACGCAGGACTGTCAGCAGGTAGTGCCTTGACTGACTTGGCCGACCAACTCGCCCGTGGCTGACGAAGGCGTGCCCAGATTCTCAGGAGAACAGTCGGCCGATGTCGTCGCCGAGAACACGGGAGGCGGCGTCCGCCAGAAGCGCGGCGACGGGGCCGTCCGCCACCTCCACCAGGAGGTAGCGGATGGCCCGCACCTGCGCCAGTGTCTCGGCGGAGCCGAACGAGGGGGCCATCGCGGACCGCTCGACGGCCTCCACGAGCAACAAGATCTCCGACCGCGCCCGCTCGGGGAGACCTAACAAGGGCCCCGCGTCGCGCACGGCCCGGCACAGATTGAGGGTCTCCTCGCGCGCGACGCCGTCGAGGTCGCGGCGCGACGCCGTGCCTTCCTCGCTTCCCAGCGCGCGATAGAGCTCGGTGATGGCCTCGATCGCGAGATCCTCTTCGATATCGCCGGCCCACCGGGCCCGCCACGGCGAGCCATCGGCCATGACGACACGAAGGGCGCGCCGCGCAAGTTCGCGAAGTGCAGAGGTGTCGTTGTCATCCGCCACGTCGATCGGGAATCTGGGGGCGTACGGCGTCTTCTCGTCCACCAACCCGGTGTGAATCCATAGCACCACGGCCGCCGCCGCGACCGCTTCCGCGGCCATCGGATCGGACAGACGTGTGGGGTCGTCGGCCGCCGCGATCAGCGTCCGTCTCAGCTCCCCGGCGCGTTGATCAGCGCTCAGCTCCTCGACACGGTCGCACCAGCTCACCGCATCGTCGTTGTCGAACGGTCCGACGTTCCAGATGGCCACCGAACCTCCCTTCGCGTCCGCGACGGCGCCTCCGACACCAGGTCGCGCCCCTTCGGGCGGCCGGCTGGGCGCACACGGTGACGCGCCACGGGCGACACAACGCCACGACGACGGCGCGTGTACTTAACGACGGGCGACACTCCAGGTGGCCACCGACAGGTTTCATCCACCCGGGGAGGCCCCTCAGAAGAGAACGTCATCCTCGTCCCCGACGTCATTCGACGCCTCCCCCCGCGAGGGCTTCCTAGTCATCGGCTCCTGATCCGCCACCACGCCGTCGAGCCGATAGTAACGAAAGGCCCCGGGATAGATTCTGTGATTGTCGTCGTACATGATCACCCAGCCGACCAAGGCCGCGATCTGCCATCCTCCGGTCAGATTGGCGGCGATCAGCCGGAACACCTCGTCGGCGGTCATGTCCGGTTCGGGTACCGTGATCGATCGTTCGTAGAGCCCCCCACCCCGCTGCTGGAAGCGGAAGTTGAACGGCAACCCCTCCTTGACCTCGTCCAGCAGCGACCTGAGCGTCCGCGGACCGGGCGTCAGGGCGGCGACCCGGCGGGATAGGTCGATGGGGAACTCGATGTCCCAGTGGTTCTCCTTGTTTCTCGTGGTGTCACGCTCGCGGCCCGGGTCGTTGATGCCGAAGCCTCGGTTATTCCAGACGATCTTGCTAGTCCGCAGATGCCTCTTGATGAGCATCTTCTCGGGTGAGACCGCGGACAGGTCCTCCTCGACGAACAGGCATCGGAACGACATCTCCGCGAGGGAGATACCGTGACGCCCCGACAGCTTGTAGAGGTGATCTCCGAGGCGCTTGGGAAGCGGCTGGTCTGCCTTACCCACGTAGGTGAGCTCGGGCCCCTCGCCGGGTCGCTGACGGAACAGCTGGTAGACACCGGACATTCCGGGAAGGTCCAACCTCCGCGCCTGCTCGTACAGGGCGTCCAGGTTCGCCCGAGTCAGCGGCGCGGGCTCCAGGGCGTCGAGGGCGGTGTAGAGCTGAGTACTCAGCGCCTCGGTGATGCTGAGCCGGAACTGGTTGCTGAATTGACCACTCACGCGCGACATCCGACGAAAGTCGTGGGCGCGCCGATCACCGTCACCACTCGTCACCATCCGGCATCGTTGTCGCGGAACCTAGCCCGATCATTATCGCAGGACCGCGACACCACGCCCCGTACGGGTCCGGGCACGCCGGGACACGGAGGGACCAAGACCACGACGCGGCCCGGACGCGGGCGAGACGGCCCGGGGTGGCGGCGCCGTCGGGCCCCGAACTCCGCGGTACGCTTCCGCCATGGTTGAACAGTCGTTACCCGCCATGAGGGGCCGGACCAGCGTCGAACTCTTCGCGGGCGGCGGAGGTCTCGCCATGGCCGTGGCGGACGCCGGCTTCCGTCCCCTGCTGTTCAACGAGTTCAACAAGCGCGCCTGCGAGACGTTGCGACTCAACAAGGCCGAGCCCTACCAGGTCGGCCAGACGCCGCCCATTCCCGAGCCGGGTGAGGCGCCACCCCTACTCGAGGGCGACGTTGCCGCGGTGGAGTTCGACTACCTCAAGGGACGCGTCGATGTCCTCGCCGGCGGCCCGCCGTGCCAGCCGTTCAGCCTCGGCGGCGTGGCCAAGGGCGACGGCGACAGCCGCAACGGTTTCCCGCACATGTTCAAGGCGATCCGGCAGATGGAGCCCAGGGCCGTCATCTGCGAGAACGTACGCGGACTGCTCCGGCCCTCGTTCAGGCCCTACTTCGACTACATCAAGCGTGAGCTCTCTCTGCCCTTCGAGGAGCGCAAGGCCGGAACCTGGCAGGAGCACGACGAGGTGCTGCGGCACATGCTGGACACCGCCACCGTCGACGACCACGAGCGATACGACGTCCGGCACTATCCCGTCAACGCTGCCGACTACGGCGTCCCGCAGATCCGCAACCGTGTCGTCATGATCGCGTTCAGGCGAGACTTAGGCGTCGACTGGAACCGATTCGAGGAGCTGATCCGACCGAGCCACTCCGAGGTAGCTCTGCACGAGGCGATGAGAAACGGTAGCTACTGGGACCGTCACCCACGGGTTCCCCGGCATGTGCGGGACCTCGTCATGCGTCAGCTTCCCTCGGAGTCCCACACGACGACTGACACCACCCGCTTGTTGCCGTGGCGCACCCTCCGAGACGCCCTGGAGGGTGTCGACGGACTACGGCCGCTGCCCCCGGTGGATCGGCTCGACCGCGTCGAGTACAACCTCGGCGGATTCACCGACCACATCGGCTGGCCGGACGCGCGCATCTACCCCGGACATACGCCCAACGTGCTTGACCGCCCCGCCAAAACAGTCAAGGCCGGCGTCCATGGCGTGCCGGGCGGCGAGTCGGTTTTGCTGCTCGACGACGGCAGCCACCGCTACATGACGGTACGAGAGACCGCTCGTGTCATGACCTTCCCCGACACCTGGGTACTGGCCGGGCCCCGGGGAGAGAAGATGCGTCAGCTCGGCAACGCCGTCCCGGTCCTCCTCGGCAAGGCCTTCGCCTCCGCGGTGGCGACCGTCCTGGACGAGGCCGAGACCACGTCATGAGCTCCCCGCCCGCCGAGCCCGGGCGGTGGAAGGACAAACCGCCGCTTGAACGGGCCTGGCGAGGACGGCCAGGGCTCAGCCGCGCGGAGCGCACCCTGGAACAGGACCGGGCGGCGGGAGGCAAGGGCCGGCGCCTCGTCGACGTGGGTGATGGCCGAACGGCGCAGGCGTCAGTCGAGCTCAAGCTTCTTCCCCGAACACGACGCATCAGGGCGTACCTACGCTGGTCCGACCAAGGACGATCACCGACCAAATACCTCGGGGAGGTCACCGACACGACCCGAGAACGCAACCTCGCCGCCGGGTGGCGACTGGCCTTCGAGCAGGCGCTGCTCGTCACGCCGGTCACTCCGGCCGGACCAGGCGACTCCTGGGCCAGCTCCCCAGCCGTCCGCAGTGTCATGAGGGCCAACCGGAGCAGGGACACCAAACCAGAACTCGCCCTGCGATCGGCGGTCCACCGGCTGGGGCTGCGCTACAGAGTGGACACTCCTCTCATCACAGGCCTGAGACGCCGGGCGGACATGGTCTTCTCGAAGGCACGGGTCGCGGTCTTCTCCGACGGTTGCTACTGGCACGGATGTCCCGACCACTACCGCCCCGCCACGCGAAACGGTGATTTCTGGGCCGCCAAGATCACAGTTAATCAAGCCCGGGACATCGACACCGACGCGCGCCTGCGTGAGGCGGGATGGTTGGTGATTAGGGTCTGGGAGCACGAGAACCCAGTCGAAGCGGCCGACCGGATCGCTTCGGCGGTGCGACAACGGCGTGACGAGACCTGCTAGCAGCATTAGACAGTGGCTACGAGGACCGACGCCGGGTCGGCGGCCATCCGCGAGATCTGCGTCTTCGACAGGCTCGTGATCCCCGGCGAGTGCACGAGTTTGTCCTTCCGGCGGGTCGAGACGCCGAGCAGGTAGCAGGTCGCGACCACGCTGACCAGGGCGGCCTCGGCCCGCTTACGGCGCTCGAGCAGCCAGTCCGGGAAGTAGGAGCCCGACCGTAGTTTCGGGATCGCCACGTCGATGGTGCCGGTGCGGGTGTCGGGCTCGCGGTGCCGGTAGCCGTTACGCGAGTTCACCCGATCCGGGTCGCTGGTGCCGTATTCGGCGCCGCAGACCGCGTCGACCTCCGCCGACAGCAGCGAGTTGATCACCGTGGACAGCAGGTGGCGCATCAGATCCGGTGACGCGCCGCCCAAGGCTTGGCCGAGCAGGCCGGCAAGGTCGATGACGTGTGGCGCGGTCATCGCAATAGATCCCTTTCGAGAGTGCTGTGAGAGGTTCACTCGAAAGATCACGCGATGGCCGCGTTCTGTAACGGACGCCCTGTCCGACGCTCACGCCAACCGCGCTACACCACTATTAGGGACTCCACTGGCGCCCGGAGGACACCTACGGTCATCCAACCCGTGCTCGGGCTCAGCGGCGCAGTGAAGCCGCGCCAGCCGTCGGGCTGCGACAAGCGGCAGCAACCGTATGGTCTTGGCTGCGACGGTAGCTTCGCCGCAGTAAATCGGCTGGGCCGGGCTCACCGCTAAGCCGGCCGCACGAATCACCGAGATTGATGCGGCAGGATCGTCGATGAACTGGGGCAAGATGACTTGCAACACCAACGGTTTAGGAGACACATGTCCGAGACTGCGGTCGCTCGCGCCGTTCTGTCCGCAGCGCCTCTAGCGCGATCCCTCGTCGATGACGAGCGGTCGCCTCTCACAAGTGCCGGACCGGTCACCGGCCACCGACCAGGTCGAACGACGACTCCATCCAATACCTCGCGAAGCCGGGCGAGCGCGAGCCATCAGACGTCTCTAAACGACGTCGAGTTCTATGATCCCTGGGCGGAGGTCGGCCGCCATGTCGGCAACACGGTCCCCGCGCTTCCTGAGCGATTTGTCGCCGGCAGCGTCTACACCTCGTTAACTCAGGAGATGAGCGACCGATGACCGCTCGGCTCAGCAGCCTCAACCTCACGCCGTCACCACGAATCTTGGAGATGATTGCCGAGGTCGACCTGCAACTTCACCAGTGCCTCGGGGAGTTGATCGACAACTCCTTGGATGAATTGATCGAGGCGTCAACGCGAGACCGATCGCTGGAGCCTCGGATCGACATCACGCTGCCGACGTCCGGCGCGGCCGGTAAGTCGTCGGTCATCACGGTGAGTGACAACGGCCGGGGCATGTCGCCCGAGCAGCTACAGCAGGCGCTCAGCGCCGGCACCTCAGGCAAGCAACGCTTTGGCAGCCTTGGCCTATTTGGCATGGGGTTCAACATCGCCACGGCACGTCTCGGAGCCGTCACCGAGGTCAGGACCGGATGTAGAGGTAACGATCAGTGGGTGATTGCGACAATCGATCTCAGGGCGATGCAGCGCGACTTCACCTACCAAGTCCCGTTGCGCTACGAGGACAAGTCGCGTGAAGAGCACGGCACGCTGATCACCATCACCAAAGTTCGCGAAGACATGGTGACGAGGTTGAGGTCCACGCGCGCGATCAGGGAGACGATGAGCCTCCTGGGGCGCGTGTACACGTACATGCTGCGGGATCCGCAAGCGGGCCACTCGGGCGCCGAGCTCATGGGTGGGGCCAATCAGCGCCTGTACGTCAACGGCCGCGCGGTCACGCCCCACCTTCCATGTGTTTGGGACCCAAGCCGTTCCGTACCCTATATGGGCTCCGATATCGATGCCGCGACCAAAATCAATATTCCGCTCACCAACGCGTACGCCTGCATGAACTGCGGCCGCTGGTACAGCACGGCCTACGAGGAATGCGTCGACTGCGAGAGCACCGACATCGAGGAGCGGGAACGGCGGATCTGGGGCTGGCTCGGTATCCAGCGGTACGCCGATAAGTCCGACTTCGGGCTGACCTTTCTGCGTCATGGTAGGGCGATCACGTACCAAGACAAGTCCTTGTTCAACTGGGAGACCCCGGACGGTGACTTCGAGCTGGAATATCCGGTGGAACTCGGGATGGGGCGGATCGTCGGCGAAATTCATCTCGACCATGCACCCGTGAATGTACGAAAGACCAGCTTCGACACCTCATCGCACGAGTGGCGTTTCATGGTCGAGAAGATCCGCGGGCCGGAGCCTCTCAGACCGAAGAGGGCCAAGCATCTCGTCGGACACGAGAACGTGTCTCCGATGAGCCGCTTCTTCAACGCCTACCGCGAGAACAAGCCGGGTCTTCGCTACCTCGTCCCAGGAAACGGCACCACCTCGATCCATGAGGCCACCAAGGGCTGGGCGAGTAAATTTCGTGCCAACGATCCTGAGTACCTCACGGATGAAAAGTGGTACGAGGCCGCTGAGGCGCACGACCGGATCAAGAACGGTCCGCCACCCGGCCCGCCGCCGGCGGCCGACGATGACGACTGGCTTGACAGCGAAGGCCTCGGTCATCTCGGCGAGACGGGCGACGACCCGGCTGGCGGGACCTCCGGACAAAAGCGACCGGACGATGAGCCGGAACCGATCGCGCCGGAGACCGAGGATGAGCGGTTCGCCCGGTGGCGGTCCGCCGCGATGCTCTTGCCGGACACGGACCGGGAAGTCCGCATCGGCAACGCGCAGCCTGTTCTGCGCGTCTACGTCACCTCTGGAGTGGAACTGAGCATGGATGGCCAGAGACAGCCGTCCGCTATTCGGATCGTCGCCGGCGAAATCGAGATCTACGTCGACGCTGAGGCGACACTCATCCGTCAATACGGGTGGTCGCCGTTGAACGTCGCCCTGGTTTGTTGCGCGCCACGACTCAAGAACGTCTACTCCGTCGACGGATCCTTCGACGAGCTGGTGACCTCGATCCTCGAACAGTTCCCTGACCGCCGGGTTGACTCAGCAGCCGTACGGGCCCGCGGTGACGCCCTCCTCGAGGGTATGCGCGAACGCCTCGCCCAACTCGTGCCGAAGAGTCCACACACGTACTGGAGTGCCCTGTCCGCCGAATCAAGGCGAGCCGCCGAGGCGATCGCGGTGAGTGTCACGCCAGACGTCGACTGGAGCGGCGCGGTCGAAAGCGGCGAATTCGCGGGCTACCTCAGCGCGGAGGGCGTCCACGACCTGGTGACCAACAGCCCCACCCTTGTACTTGACGGAGCCCTGTTCCGGACCACTTACGCTTCCCTCGGTGAGGACACACAGACTGACCAAGTCTCACGGATCGGCGCGCTCTTGGCCGATCTGCGAAGGATGGCCGCAGGACCGCCCATCCGTAAGACGCTCGAGTTGTCTCGGCTGCTACTGACCGCTGACCTACTCGATGACGAAATCGTCGCGACATGACTAACTCGTTTCTCGACCCGGCGTTCCTGATCGAGGAGGGGCCGAAAGGCTTCACCCGGCAGCTTGAACGACTACTTGGTCTCATCGCGTTTACCGAGGTCGTCAACGTCGACGGCCCCGGTGACAGGGGCGCCGACATCATCGCTCGCCTGAAGGGGCAAGACTGGGTCTTTCAAGCGAAGTGGAAAAAGTCAGGGTCCGTCGACTATGACGCCGTGAACGAGGTTCACACGGCGATGCGCCACTACGGCATCCACCGCGCAGTGGTCGTTACGAATAGGGTCTTTACTCGAAAGGCCCATGAGCGCGTGCAGGCGCTACGTGACGTCGGAATCAACATCAGCCTATGGGACGGGCGCCGACTCGCCACTGTCTACGACCGCGCCCCGGACAATGTCAAACCGTTCGACCTGCATCTCTACCAAGACCGCGCGGTGGAGGCCACATGGGAGGCGCTAATCGACGCTGGCCAGGCTCTGGTCTACCTGGCCACCGGTCTCGGGAAGACCGTCGTCGCCGGTCGCGTGCTGAGACGATTCCTGCTCGCGAACTCAGGCGCACGCGTGCTGGTCACCGCACACATGATCGACCTTGTGGAGCAACTGGAACGTGCGATGTGGCGTGACATCCCGAAACACGTCCCCACGCGACTCCTCCACGGTGACTCGAAGCCGCAAGACTTGCCAGGCGTGACCTTCGGTGTAGCTCCGACGGCGCGCAACTACATCGAGTCCGGCTATTCGCCCGGCCTCGTTATCGTGGACGAGGCCCACCACGTCGGCGAAACCGGCAATTACGCCACGTTGCTCGATCGCTTGCCCGAAGTGAAACGGCTCGGGGTGACCGCCACGCCGTGGCGTGGCGACAAGTACGACATCGAGCGAACGTTCGGAAACCCCGTCGTCCGAGTGTCCATCTCGCAGGGCATGAAACTCGGCTATTTGGCCGACGTCAAGTACCGCGTCTTCGCCGACAACATCGACTGGGATTTCGTCCGAGGGGCCTCCGAGCACGGCTACACCATCAAGGACCTGAACAAGCGCCTATTCATCCCTGAGCGAGACGACGCCGTCAAAGGGCACATCGAGAAGATCTGGGACCAAACGCCGAATCCGCGAGCCATCATCTTCTGCCAGACCATCGAGCACGCGGAGCGGATGCGCGACTTGATCGCGCTGCGCCCCGGATGGGAGCGGGCCGCGACGCTGCACGCGAACCTGAAGACCAGAGAACGACGCCAGCGGCTTTTGGGCTTCCGCTCCGGCGAGGTGCCGATCCTCGTAGCCGTGGACATCCTCAACGAGGGCGTCGACGTCCCTGACGTCAACATCCTGTGTTTCACTCGGGTCACCCACAGCCGGCGGATCTTCGTGCAGCAACTCGGACGAGGTCTGCGCCTGTCGAAGGGCAAAACCCACGTGGAAGTTCTCGACTTCGTCAGCGACATCAGGCGTCTCGCCGAGGTCTACGACATGCGCGAACAGGTGTCCGAAGCCAAGATCGAACAGCTGTCGATCGGACGCAACCAGTTCCTCTTCGAAGACCTGCGCGTGCGGGACCTCCTGGAACAGTGGATGGCCGACATCGGCGACTTAGGTGGCGCCGACGACAGCGTGCGCCTCGAATTCCCACCCATTGGAGGAATCTAGTGGCGACGCTTCCAACCCAGGTCCGCACCGAGGTCATCACGGAGATCATCCGCCAGATGGACGCGGCACGCTGGGAGGAACTATCCGCAACGGTCGCTACCGACATGTACAACCGCTTCGTGAAAGACCCGAAGATCGGCGGCAGACTGGCGCCGTTCATGACGGCGCACCAAATCAGGGTCTGGATCAAAGACGGGCCAGCAAAGGAGTACCGTCGCGCGCTCGAGGGCATCGGAACATACGCGACCTTCACGAAACGCGCCTACCCTGGCCCAGCGTCCGTCGTCCGTCTCGCGCTCGGAGACCAGTGGTCGCCGAGGCCGGACACGATCGAGATAAAGCCCATGAGGTGCTTCGCCGATGGCCTCACCGGCGCGTCCATGTTCATCATCTGGGGGCCGCTCAGCGCCCTCCAAAGCTTGATCTGGAACTCCTGCCTGATCCGCGCCCGTGATCCACTTCAACCAATCACCGTGGTCATCACCAAACCCAATAGCGCGCCCCTGCCGCCGGCCGATTGGGAGTTAATGAAATCGCTTAGCGCCATTGTGGATGCCAACTGCCACCAGATCACCTACGCCGTGAGCCGAAAGCCCGGAGACTACGGATCAGATGCCTCATAACCTAGCTAGTCGCATATGCTGTGGCTCGTACCGCGCCGAGTGGATGTTGGAGGCATGGTGAGCGAATGGGCCTCGGACGTTCCAACCGAGGGTGTCATCGAGTTGCCGCCAGATCCCAGAGCACTCGACGCGATCGGGCGCAACCACTCGCTCGAAACCGCGCTCGCCGACCTCGTCGACAACTCCGTTGACGCCGGCGCGACTCAAGTCGTGATCCGGATCGTGATTGCCGATGGACTCCCACGCGGGCTCTACATCGCCGATAACGGCTCTGGCATGACGCCGGAAGAGATTGACGCGGCTATGACGGTGGGCGGCCGCCGAGAATACGACTCTTCCGATCTGGGGCATTTCGGGCTCGGCCTGAAGGCGGCGTCGTTCAGCCAGGCGAGAAGCCTCACCGTGCTGTCTCGCGCGGTCGGCCAGACACCGGTCGGGCGGCGATGGCGCGTCAGTGGCAACGCTCAGCGTGATTTCGGCTGTGATGTGGTCGCTCCGTCGTTCGCCGCAGCAGAGTTCGATCGGGACTGGCGAGTCTCTCTCCAGGACTCCGGTACCATCATCAGGTGGGATGACGTTGTCACCTTCCCCGCTGGCGCGGAATCGTATCGGGTCGAGGCCTTCATCGACCGCATGATCACCGGGGCGTGCCAGCACCTCGGGCTAGTTTTCCACCGCTTTCTCGAGCGGGACCGGCTGAGTGTCGATTTCGAGGTGTACGACGTTGACGAGGCCCACGTCGGGCCGCCAATCCCTGTTACCCCGCTAAACCCCTTTGGATACTCTCGCCCCGGCCACCCAGATTTCCCTAAGACGTTGAGCGCCGGGACTGGCGGGGCAGAACTCGCGTTCAAATGTCATATCTGGGCGGGTAAGAGCAATAACCCGTCCTTCCGTCTGCGCGGAACGCCGGTCGACCATCAAGGTCTCTACTTCTACCGCCGTGATCGGCTCCTGCAGTTCGGAGGATGGGAAGGCATCCACGCGTCGCACCCCAAGCTGCAGTTGGCCCGAGTCGAGGTCAACATCGACGGCGATGTCGCTGGCATGTTTCACATGAACGCGGAGAAGTCGCGGGTCCTGGTCAGCCTGGAGTTCGCCCGCCTGGCCGCAGCGGCACGCTCGTCCGACGGTATGAGTTTCAACGACTACTTCGACCTCGCTGAGCAGGTCTACCGGTCGGCCAACAGCCGAACGATGAAGCGGCGCTCGATGATCCCACCCGGCTCTGGCCTGCCACCATCTGTCAAGGACGTCATTCGGAAGGAGATCCCTCCTATCCTCGGCCACGAGCCCATCGAGATCCGCTGGGAGACATTCCCGGATGACTCGTTCTTTCGGGTAGACCGCGAGCACAATACCTTGTGGCTGAACAAGCGCTATCGGAAGATGCTGCTTGGCGACAAGCACGGGGGCCTGAACGATCTTCCCCTGATCAAGGCTTTGTTGTACCTGTTAGTAGCGGACTCGTTCGAGGGCGAGTACCACGGCGCCCGAGACAAGGACAATATCGAACTGTGGCAGTCCGTACTTACCTCGGCAGTCCAGGCGGAACGCCGATGACTCCGACGGCGCGCCATGGATAGCCGGCACCACTCCACCGAGAGCTTCGAGCGTTACCTCGGCAGCCATGTCCCCGTGGACCTGCCGATACACGGAACACCGACGACGTCGGTATTCATCCGGCCATCGAAGCCCGAGCTGGGTGTACGGATCGAAATCGACCCGAGCGCCTACATCCCGGACACTGGACTGAACAACATCGTCACTCGTCCAGCTGTCCACCGAGGGCGACCCCACCTCGAAGTGGTCGTCGTCGAGACCAGCCTGTTCCGGGCCGCCTACCCTGTGCTGTGCTCGACGGCCGACCGGGTCCAGCTTGATGGCATGGAGCCCGCAGCAGCGCTACGCGAAACACTCTCCGATCTGACGTCCCTGCTCCGGGAAGCCGAATCGATCTCGATGGAGCGAGAGATCGGTCTTATGGGCGAACTGCTGACTCTCCGCGGCCTTATCGCGAGTCTCGGCGGTCCGGCGGCGGTCGAGGCCTGGCGAGGGCCGAACGGTGAGGAACACGACTTCGGCTTGCCTGACGCGGACGTCGAAGTGAAGACGACGATCAGCGAACGACGCGCGCACTGGATCGAATCGTTTACCCAGCTTCAGCCCTCAGCGGGCCGACCGCTTTGGTTGCTCTCGCACCAGTTAACCGGCACGGGAACTGAGTTCGGATGGACACTGGCGGAGCTAATCGACGAGGTAGCGTCCACCCTGACGGGCAGGACTCACGATGAATACAGGGTGAAGGTGAGTAAGACCGGATGGCGCGAGGCGCACGCCTTGCGGATCAGGTCGCGATGGGAACGTCGTCAAGAAAGCGCCGCCTTCGAGGTGACCAGTCGATTCCCGCGTCTGGCGCCGGAGGCGCTACAGCGGGCCGGCTTCGCCGTCGACCGATTCATCCAGGTTCGCTACCGCATCGACCTCGACGGTATCGCTAGCCCAGACGTCATTCCGGCGGCTATCATAGCCGCACTCGGATCGTAAGGACGACTATGAACGAGCCGCTTGTCAGCGCATACCTCAGCGCGCTCGGCGCGATGGTTAACGGCCCGAAAGCAATAGTGCGACGGGCGACACTAGAGGCCGAGGACCTCGGCCTCGGCATCGACGTCTCCGAGGACCGCTTGCGGGAATATGTCATCGGCGCCGGCCCCAACGACGAACTCCGCGTACAGCTGCACCTCCGGTTGGCGACATGGGACCACGCCGCGATCGCGCCGGAACTGTGGATGGGCGACACCCGACCGAACACAAAGAACCGGCGGGCACTCATCACAAAGCTGCTCGGGCTCGGTGACAAGACAGCCGCCGAGTTCGCGGATTACTTCTCCGTCGCGACCGACGACGACACCGTGATCGCCGGCGAATGGGAACCCTGGTATACGGCAGACGTCCAGCGAGAGCGGGACTACTACTGGAGCAACTACATCAACTACCTCCGCACCCAGCGGAAGTGGGGCGCCCCGGCTATCTCCGCGCTGAACGGTGCGACAAGCCGAGTCGTGGAGCGGCTTACCAATCCAGCTCAACGCGCACCGGCCCAAACCAAGGGTTTGGTTGTCGGATACGTGCAAAGCGGCAAGACCGCGAACTTCGCCGGCGTCATCGCCAAATCCATCGATGCCGGCTATCGCCTTATCATCGTGATGACCGGCACCACCAATTTGCTCCGGGAACAAACCCAGCGGCGACTGGACATGGAGCTGGTTGGGCGAGAGAACATCCTCCGCGGCGCGGACGAGAACGGACCGGACGCCACCGAACGCATCGACTACATCGACGACCAAGATTGGATCGACGACCGCTTCAACCGATTTGGCGTGCGTCCACTGACGGTGGGCAAGCCCGAGATCCGGCGGATGACCACGCGACGCTTCGACTACCGCTCGCTGCAGCAGGGCCTACCGGCACTCGAGTTCGAGCGTGCCAACAAGTCCGAGCCCGTTTGGCATCCCGACAATCTGTACTCCACCGACGCCCGGCTCATTGTGGTGAAGAAGAATGCCACAGTCCTCAAGAATCTCATCGCGGACCTGAAGAGTAACGCCGACCGCCTCGACGACATCCCCGCCCTCATTATCGACGACGAGTCCGATCAGGCGTCAATTAACACAGTCGACCCCGACAAACAGCCGGCTGGCGCGGAGAAGGAACGCACGGCGATCAACGAGCGAATCTCGACGCTGCTGAGAATGCTCCCACGAGCACAGTACGTCGGCTACACGGCGACCCCGTTCGCGAATGTCTTCGCCGACTACACAGACAAGAACGACGTCTTCCCGTCGAACTACATCCTCGCCCTGCGCCGGCCGGTCGGCTACATGGGCGTAGATGACTTCCACGACATCGACTCGTCGGTCCCCGAATCAGAGCGCACCTTCGCGAACTCGAAGGAAGAGGCGCACGTCCGACTGCTCGGCGCGGGCGACGACGAACAGGAACTCCGCCGCGCGCTCGACTCCTTCGTCCTGACCGGTGCCATCAAGCTCCACCGACGAGGTCTGGGCATCGAGGACTACAAGCACCACACGATGCTGGTACACGAGGCCGCGAAGAAGCTGAACCACAAACTCCGCCGCGACGCAGTCCGGGAACTTTGGACGACGGCGGGCTACTACCAATCCACCGGCCGCGAAAGGCTCAGGTCGCTCTTCGAGCGGGACTTCGCCCCCGTCAGCCAAGGGCTAAACCTCGGCTACCCGATGCCGCCTTCGTTCGCCGAACTCGAACCGCTGATCACTCGCGTCGTCCGAGAGATCGCGCCGAACGGCGACCCGGTCTTGGTAATCAACAGTGACAAGGAACTGGACCAAGAGGAGCTCGACTTCGATCGACGGCCGGTGTGGCGGATCCTGGTCGGCGGCAACAAGCTCGCCCGCGGCTTCACGGTCGAAGGCCTCACCATCACCTACTACGCCCGGACGGTAGGCCACACCGAGGCGTTGATGCAGATGGGTCGATGGTTTGGATTCCGGCCCGGCTACCGAGACCTGGTCCGACTGTTCATCACACCTAAGATCCGTGACTACTTCGAATCCGCCTGCCGCGACGAAGAGCAATTCCGCGAAGAGCTTCGCCAGTTCGCGGTGATGGCCGACGGGCGACCGCTCGTCACCCCAGAAGAGATCCAGCCGCTGGTCGCCCGCCACGGATTGCGACCCACCGCAGCCAACAAAATGCGCTACACCCAACTGGTGGAGAGACGCAGCCTCAGCAAGGAGCCAAGCTCCGGATACCCGGAGCTTGGCGATACCGCTAAGCTAAAGAAAAACATCGCGGCGGTAACTCCACTGCTCCGCGCCGCGTCAACTCTGAAAACGCTGACCACGGCGACCGGAAAACAGTTCGAAGCACTGGTAGGTAAAGTACCCCAGGCCGAGATGGTTGAGGTCCTCAAACAACTCCAATGGCGCCGCGAAGACACGTTCAAAGCCGATCTGGCCTGGATCGAAGGCCTCGAAGAAAAGGCCATCGACCAATGGATAGTAGTCCTGCCACAGTCTGGACGCCGTGTCAACATCACCAATGTCGGCGAAGTGTCGTTGCACGGCCGTAAGGTCGAGAACGAGAGCGTCCGCGGCAATTCGGAGAGCCTTCATCGTGAAGCGCTCACCTCCCTGGCCGACCGAACGCCGACGACAGGCTGCGCGATCGTGTACCCGGTGATCAACAAAGAACGAGGAGCCGAGACTCTCACCGGAGGCGACTGGCCGGCGGACGTCGTCATGGCGTTCCGGCTCGAGTTGCCTGAGAAGGCCCTCCCCGCGGGCACGAAGCCCCTGGTATACAAGTCCGTGGCGAAACGGCATCCCTTATCAGCGGAAGAGAACTCGTAGTGAGGGCTTACTCGGCCTGCGATGACCGTGTAAACCGAGATGCCTGTGTTCGGGCTTCGACCTTGGTCCAGTCGACTCCTTACGCAGTGTCCACCGGAGGATAATTGCTTACAACGGCGGATTATCTCGCGATCACTCCGTCTGCGGCACGAGACCAGTGGCGCTCGATTCTTGCACGAAATCGGCCACGTGATGGTCAACGGCAAGTTACCTTCACCCCCGTTGAAACTCTGCTGTGCCTGGCCGCGAGTCTGATGGTGAACCATCGTCGCTACGGAGGATCCACGGCGCACCGTGCCGAGGAGCCTGTTCCGACCCTCGCCAAGCTATTCAAACGGCCCAACAGCAGCGTCCTGGCGAAGATGGCCAATCTTGATGGAAGCCGGAGCAATGGTGCTCGGCATGAGCTAGAAGTCGCCGTCCGACTTCTAGGTGGCCAGGTCGAGCTCGCCGCCGTCTACCGAATTATTGTGAGCTCTGCCCGTGACGTTGGCATTAACGCGGACGCCCTACCCGACTTCTTGCATCTGGAGCACGACGAGGCACCTCTGCTCCTACTTGGGCAGGATGAAATCGACAGCGCCGACTTGGCGGAGGCGATATGGCGGGAACAGCCAAACCTCGACGATAAACTCACCGAATCACTGCTGATTGCAGCAGCCCGAATCGGGCAGCACCGCTTCGCATGTGAGGTACTGAAAAACCATGGTCATCGCTGCGTGTTCTGTGGTCTCGCTGTGACTGTCGACGATCGGCGCGCTCCACGGATGCTCATCGCCTCTCATATCAAGCCGTGGCGAGAATGTGACTCCCGGGAACGCCTCGACGTCGCCAATGGCCTTACCGCGTGTCCAACGCACGACGTCGCGTTTGATACAGGCCTGCTCACGGCCAACGGGGAGTTGCGAATTCACATATACTCCGAACTGCAACGCGCAGCGGCAGGCGACCCGTCCGTGCATGCCGCTTTCGGCCGGCCGCCCTTGGGGGACCGCCTATTCTTACCGTCCGAAGCCGTACGCCCTGAGCGGGCATATCTCAACTGGCACCGCGATCATGTCTTTCGTGGAACTCTAATACGGCAGCCGCCATTCGTGAGGTGACCTCGGATCCCGCGGGAACGAGGACGGCCACCGCATGATCGTCTGTGCGTTGTGGACACAACATCAGACCTTGCGGTGGCCGAGAGCCACAGCGTAGAGCCTGCCCGATGGCTACGAACCATCGACCTGATCATCAATTCGTTCGCCGGCCGGTTCCGCCGGGTCGAGCCCCGCCGGGCGGCGGCCGGGTTCGTCACCGGGCTGCTCGCGGACCTGGAGATCAAGACTTGCTGGCAGGTCGCTGAGCAGGCCGGGCATGCCCGGCCGTATGCGATGCAACGGTTGCTCTACCGGGCGAAGTGGGACGCCGACGCAGTGCGTGACGACGTGCGGCAGGTCGTCGTCGACCGGCTCGGTGATCCTGACGGTGTCCTCGTGGTCGACGAGACCGGCGATCTGAAGAAGGGCGTGCACTCGGTCGGTGTCCAGCGTCAATACACCGGGACCGCTGGGCGGATCGAGAACGCGCAGGTCGGCGTGTTCTTGGCCTATACGAGCACGCACGGTCACGCCCTGATCGACCGGCGGATCTACCTGCCGAAGTCCTGGACCGACGACCGCCGGCGGTGTGAGCAGGCCGGGATCCCGGACGAGATCACGTTCGCCACCCGATCCGAGTTGGCTGACGGCATGATCACCGCCGCCGTGAGAGCCCTCGTTCCGACCCGGTGGGTCGCCGCGGACGAGGCCTACGGCAACAAAACCCGACTACGCGGTGAACTGCGCGGACTGCGTCTTCGGCTACGCCCTGGCGGTCTCCTGCGATCACCTCGTGCCGATCGACGGCGGTAAGACCCGCTGCCGTGCCGACCAGTTGGCCGAGAACTTACCGGCCGCGGCGTGGACTCGGCGCAGTGCCGGTAACGGGTAGAAAGGGCCACGCTTCTATGGCTGGGCCTGGCTGGTCGACGTCGGCGTCGGCAGTGACCGGGACAACGACGGCCGGCACAGTCTGCTGATCCGCCGCAACTTTACGACCGGCGAGCTGGCGTTCTACCGCTGCTGGGCGCCAGGGCCGGTCACGCTCGCCCAGCTGGTCCGCGTGGCCGGTATTCGCTGGATCGTGGAGGAGTCGTTTCAGGCCGGAAAGTGCCAGGTCGGGCTTGACCAGCACCAGGTCCGCCGCTGGACGTTCTGGCACCGGTTCACCACCCCCGCCCTGGCCGCCCTCGCAGTCCTTGCGATCTGCGCCGCCGACGCCCGCACCCCAGATCGCCGCGCTCAACCCGACATGATCGACCTCACCGTCAACGAGATCCGCCGCCTGATCAACGTTCTGCTGATCCGGCGGACTCGCAGCATCGCCTACCGTTTGCGCTGGTCACACTGGCGACGCCGACACCAGGCACGAGCCCATTACGCTCGCCGGCTCAGCCTCGACACTCAACCATGATCACGAATGGCGGCTGCCTTACTAACTCCCCTGTCCGCGGCCAGTCCGGTTGCAATTCGGTTAAGCACTGTCAGCATGTGCTTTTATGTACGCAGAAATGGACAGAACGGCACCGTTATGCCGCCCGATTTCACCCAATCCCGAAGAAGTTGATCAACGCTGTGACCAGGCGTGTGACCACAGCCAGTCAAGTGCTGCGCCTGACGTCAGATACATCGACGTCGCATCATTCATTTCAAGCAGAAAAACGCGACCAAATGCCTGTAATCGTTCCGGGCGTGCCGGCCAACGCCCAACAAGGTCATTTCACCTTATCGCGCTCGACCACTTGACGGCCCATCGCATTACAATTCGGTTAAGGAGTGCCAGGACATGTCGATACATACGCAGATACGGACAGAACAACACAGCCATGTCGCGAGGTTTCGTCCGATCTCGCAGAGGTTGATCTCCGCCGTGACCAGGCGTGTGACCACGGAAAATCAAGTGCGGCGCCTGCCACTTACTCGAAGGCCATTTATCGGCATGGACGAAGAGGCTCTGACTGCGCCCTGCGACTATCCGCAGCTCACACCAAGCCAGGCCTGCGCTAAATGACATTTAGCCAATAACCCCGGCGACGAAGTAGACCACTTGACAGCTCATGAGGGGTTTGCCCCTCCCCCTCAACCGACAGCGGAGTTCGGCATTTCGTACCCTACTGTCAATATCGATTATACTCCCAACCAATCCACCGAACGTTCCGCCGCCACCCCTTTCTCGGCGGTTCCGCAAGAGCGCCTACCGGAAGACGTCGGCAAAGGTGTACGCCAGGGCAAGCGCCTGCTGGTCACCGGCGGCAGCGAAGGTTTGCAGGAGGTGACGGAAAGCCTCGACTCCCTGGTTGTCGTCTAAGACGAGCGACCGTTGTTCGGTCAGCAGCCGCTGCAAGTAGCCGATCACGAGGGTGCCGGCGCTACTGTCTCGGGCGTAATTGTTCTTCGCTGGTATGGCGGCAGCAACCGCTTGCAATGCCCGGCCTTCGTCGACGATCGCGAGGAATATCATGGTCTCCACCGCGTAGTGGATCGCCTGCGGGTTATCCAGCTTGGCGCAGGTCGCCAGGATGGGAAAGGCGAGTTCGGCAAAGCCTGCCAGGTCGGCTGGTGAGGCTGGTTCGCGGCCTTGGGTGTGGTCGAACGCGCCGCTGGCGAAGTAGATCTGCTGGTTGATCTCGTGTGCGACTTGCGCCGCGCCGCGAAGTTCGGCGAGTTGCTCGGGTGTCAGGTCCGCTCCGGTGAGGTGTGCGGCGGGTTCGGTAGTCCAGCGTGTCAGGCATGCGTGCGCGGCGAGGCCGAGCAGTTTGAACGCTGTCTGCTGCTGATCTTTCCCGTGTGCGGCCAGGTAGTCGCGGCTGTGCCGGACGAATGCTTCGATGCCGGTTACATGCTGCGGCGCCTCTTGGCACCAGCGGTGGATGGTGCGTGCCGCGAACGGAGTCTGCGGTACGCATGCGAGATAGGTCAGCAATGTCATGTAGCTCGCGCTGAGGTCGTCGTTGACGTCGGCCAGGATGCCTGCGTCGGACTCGAGCAGCTGTTCGAGGGCTGTGTCGACCGCTGTGGCCCCGCCAGGTGCTGCCGCGCCCAGCCGGTCGACGAGATGGGCGCGTACTACCCGGTTCGTCTCGGTGAGCGCTCGCTGCCCGATCGTGGTGGCGAGGTCAGCTGCGGGGATGCCGGGGTGTAAGGCGGTGATCACGCGGGCCGCGTGCATACGCACGAGCGGGTTGGTGTCGTCCAAGGCTGCGGTGACGGCGGCGGTGATGTCGGGGCCGGCGGCGCTGTTGCGCCATTCGGGTCGTCGCAGGAGCACCCCGAGGCCGGTGATGGCGCTGTCGCGCATGCCGGGGCTCCAGACGATGCTCATGATTGCAGCTCTCCGGCGTGTGGGCTGGTTGCGGCAGCGGAGAGGACGGCCAGGACGCGTTGGCCAATCTCGGTGTCCGGCAGGATTTGCGGATCGTAGGCGAGGGTTTGCGCTGCCCGGACAAGCAGCAGGCTTAGCTCGTCCGGCAGCGGTGTCACGGTGGCCAGTTGGGTGTCGGCATCGGTGAACAGGCGGGGTAGCTGCGCCGCGGCGGCTGGCCGCTCTAATGGATTGGTGCTCGTGGCCGCGTTCAGGGTTTCCTCCAGGGCCGTGACCGCGGCTGCTGTGGCTTCGGATTCGAGGGCTGTGCCGCGTTCGGCCAGCCGGTCGCTGATCGACCATGTTCCGAGCGTTGCGGTCAGGCGGGGTCGAGGTGCGGGCGAAGGCGGCCCGTCGGGTCCGAGTTCGGCGAGGCGAGCGGTCAAGCTTGCCGAGGTGATCAAGTTGGGGCGCAGGCAGCCGATCAGGGCGTCTTTGACCTGCTGGGGTAGCTCGTTGGCGTCGGCCAGGGCGTGGGCTTTTAGGACTGCGGTCTCGAGTCGGTCGGCCAGGGCTAGGTCGTGTTCGGCGAGTGCGCCCAGCAGTGCGGCAGCGGTCGTGTGAGTGTCTGGGTGAACCAGCAACGCGCCGGAGTCGAGAGCGGGTAGTAGAGCTCGAGCTAGGTTGGCGGTGCTGTCGTTGGGGGGCATCAACGCCTCCCATGCGGAGGTGTTGTGCAGCCGCTCAACCAACACGGCGACCGCCGGTTGCACAGCTTCGGGACCGGCGGCAGCTAGGGCTGAAGACAATGCGGCTGCGGTGGTCGCGCCGACATCATGGCGGGTCAGGGTGATGTCGGTGCCCCAGCTGAGCCACCCACGGATGCCGGGCATGGTTAGCGGCCAGGAGTCGTGGTCCGAGTCGCGGGTGCCGTCGTCCAGCAGCAGGCAGAAAATCTCGGCGCTCAGCGGTAGGTCGGCGGTGCAGAGCGCGGGAAATGATTGGCCCAGCCGGAAGATGCTGAACGCGGCTTGGTCGCGGCGGGATTCGTTGAGCGTCAGCAGTGGTCCACCGATGAGCGCTACTTGCTGGTCGCGAGTCTCCTCGAATGACACGACCGTGATGGCGATGCGCCGTGCCAGGGCGCGATCGGTTGGGGCGATGGGGGCTATGCAGGCGGCCAGCCAGTTCAGTACGGTGCCGCCCCAGATCCGCAGCGCGTGCGGGTCGTCGAGGACGGCGGCGACGGCGGCGCGCACTTCCGCGCTCTGGCTGATCGTGTGGGGCAGCTGGCGCGATATGAAGCCAGCCAGATGTTCGTGTTGTTGCGGGTCGGCGCGGCAAGCGTCCAGCAGCGATGCGATTGCTTGCCCTCGTTGGTGCGCGCCGGGTTGTCCGGCAATCATCGGGGTGCGGTCCTGCAGTGCGCTGATCAGGTTGGCTGCCAGGCCGGCATCGTGATCGGATGCGCTCGCGTTTGTGGCGAGATGGGCTGCGAGCATGGATAGTGGCTCGGTCGCTGAGACCGCGTCGGTCAGTATTGCCGTCGAGCGCAGCGCGCTGACGAGGTGTCCGGTGAAGTCTTGTCGCGCTGATGTGCCGGCGTGGTTGTCGGCCCGGTCCGGTGGCGGGCCGAGCGGGGCGAGGTCGTCGGGTGCCTCGATCAGATGTAGTAGGCGGGCGGCGAAGGCTAGCGAGGCCAGCACGTGCGCTGATCCGGCGAGTTGTAGGCATAGTGGCCAGAAGTCGCCGGTGTGACGGCGTGCCCACAATAGTTCCACCAGCATTTCGAAGCTGGGCCGCACGACCAGTGGCAGGGATGGATCCGCGTCGAGTAGTCGTAGGAGGTGGGTCGGTTCGACGGGGTCGTCGAGCACGTAGAGCGCGGCTGCGTAGTCGAAGAGGATGTTGTGGGCGAAGGCTAGGACGCGGCGGCTCGCGGTGTGTGTACCGCCGTCGGTCGACAGCACGTTCGCGCTGAGCATGGCTTGTATGGCGCTGCTGTCGGCGGCGGTGATGGCGGGTTCGGCCTCGACGATTCGTAGCCTGCGGTGGGTGACCATATGGTGGCTGATTCGGGCGAGCAGTGCCTCGCGGGCGGTGCTGTCGGTGTCGCGCACCCGCCACGCCCAGAGGGCCGATATCAGGTCGACGCGGCTTCGCGCTGCTCGTAGTTGCGCGGGCTGGTCGGCGGACAGGTGTTCGGCCAGTTGGGCGGCGATCGCCAGGTTGAATGGGTTGCGCAGCAGGGTGTGTAGTTCGGCGGGTGCGTCGGCGAGCAGCGAAGACAGCGGTAGTGGGGTGACGGCGGCGGCTAGTTCGTCATCGGTCAGATCGCCGACCAGTAGGTGTCGCACACCGGTGAGCCGTGGATCGCCGGCTGCCGGTGTAGCCGAGACGGGCGTTCCGGCAAATGCGGTTTTCAGCTGCTGGTTGTTGCGGGCGTCGAACGTGCGCACTGTTGCGGCTATCTGCCAGCGCGAGCCGTATAGGGCGGTCACTACGGAACCCAGTACATCTCTGTCTTCTGCCCCGCGCAGTGCGTCGACGCCGTCGATCAACAGCAGGGCTGCCGGTCCGGTCCAGTCGCTCAGCACGACGGACAACGGCGCGGTCAGGACGATCCGGTTGACACCGACGATGTCGGCGGCCCGCAACACGACCGCGTCTTGCGTTGTGGAACGGAGCGTGGCGAATTCCTGGGCCGCGGCCGATTTGCCGGCGCCGGCGTCCCCGACGATCAGGATGTCGTCATAGCCGGCGGCCGCGAGCTGGGTGCCGATGCCTCGGGGGATGTGGATGCCGCCCGCTACTGGCAGGACCGACTCCGCTCGCATAGTTCGCAGGTTCATTGCGGAGACCTCGCGCAGTGTGGCGATGTCTTCAGCGAATCTGGCCAGCGGTGCAAGAGCGATCTCGCGTCTCGACAGCGCGACGCCGAGCGCTGCCCGGTCGCGCCAGCCGCGCGCTATCGCGGTGGCCTGGCCTTCGGCGACCAGCACCGGCCACGCGGCGCGGGCCTTGGCATTGCTTTGTACAACCGTCGACAGCGCGGCGATCGCGCTTGTCTGATCCGGCCGGCCTTCGTCCGCGTCGATCGTAAGAACTCGCAGTGCCCGCAGGAAGCGGCGCAGTTGTTCATCGTCCGGGTCAGGCTCCCCCGCAGCGCTCCAGAAGCGGCGAATGTGGGCTAAGGCGATAGCGAGGGCTTTGCGCTGTGGCTGGGTTAGTTCGTGGCCCAGCGCAGTTCCGGGCGGCTGGGAGCCGGTACGTGTCAGCGCCACGGCGAGATCCACCCGTACCGTGGCCGGGGCGGCCGCATCGGTGCACAACACCACCATGTCCCGCTCAGGGTCCAGCGGCCGCGCAGCGGCGCCGGCCGCTGGTAGCCGACCCCGCAGATATTGTCCGACCGCCTGCTCCAGTGCCTCCGCTAGCGGTCCGGTGAGCGACTTGCCAAGCGATAGCCTGCCCTTGGCCTGGAACAGCACGAAGTTGCCGACATCGGTGCGAGCTGCGACATCATCTACTGGCTGTCCTGTCTGTGCCCCTACCTGGACGACAACGCCAGCTACAGCGTCGGGCATCAACATCGTTCGTTCCGCGGCCAGCGCAGCCGCCACCCACGCGAATACCTGGTTCTGCAGCTCTACGCCGAACGCTCCACCGGCGCCGCCCGCAGACGCTGCCGATGTCACCCGACGACGGCGTTGGCCCGCGGAGGTCGAGTTCCCAGCAGGCGCCTGGCGCCTGGCCCTAGGCACGAAATTTGCCCCTCCCCGAGTTCGCTGCCTCACCTCCGAGAACCGCCTCCGAACGGACCGGAAGACACTAGGCAGAACCGCTGCTGAGGATACGCGCTGCGGCCTTACCCATCCTTGTGGACTCACCGAGGGCATTCGCCGCGCAACCCGCATGCGCCCTGTTTCAATGGCTATCTAATACTCACTGGTGACCCTTCGGAGTGAAGACCGCGGCCTCATTCGAGTGACATGCCGCGACGGCCGGGTGGCCAGTAGGGGCGGCTCAGGTCGGCCGCCTCATCCAGAACTCGTCTCCATTGAGCCCCACGACACCCGCAAGGTCTGGCCTGATGATCAGGCGAGGGAGCAAGCCGTATTGGCTGAGTCCTCCTCTGGCCGTATGTGATGTGGTTGCTGTGCAAGACGGGGTGGTGCTCAGCTACGTGGCAGGGCCGGATCCTGGTGCGCGCGGAGTGACCGCCGGCGTACATCCTTTCGTGAGCTGGGGCCCCTCCCCGAAACCGCTACATGTGGCGACGTCGGTCTCTCGTGACCACCCGATCGGGCGGTATGAGCGCTCCGCACGGGATGTCAGCATGGCCCGCATGCGCTCCAAGCTGACTGCCTGCGCCCTGGCTGTTCTTGCCGTCACCGGGTGCACCAGCGAATCCGGGCAGACGCCACCCGCCGCGACCAAGGCACCGATCCCGACGAAGCCGATCGATCAGGAGGCCATGGAGCAGGCTTTGGCAGACGCGGGCATTCCGCCGAAACCGGATGCCGTTACCAGCTCGAAGTACCTCGCCGCTCTGAAGCGGATCAATCCAGAGCTCGTCGAGGACCGTGACCCGGCGTCGTTGATCGATCGGGGCCGCGACCAATGTAACTCGATCAAGAGCTTCCCCGATGACGAGGCGAAGTGGTTGTGGTGGACGAACCAGCGGTTCACCTCCCCCGAGCATCCGGAAGGCTTCGGAGACGCCACCGCCGCCAAGATTCTCGACGTCGTACGGACCCACATCTGTCCCACCTACTGATTGCGCGGATGATGTTCGCCCCGGGCTCGGATGACGGTCGGCGTACTGCGAAGCAGCGCCGCGTCCCGTGGCTCGATAGGCATGGGGCTCGCGTCAGCGGCGATTGAACAGAAGTCATAGTGGGCTAAACGACCTGACCGGAACTGCATCTAGGAGGGCCGCGGACGTGGATCTGCTGGATCGAGTTCACCAAGCCATGCGGCAGCGGCACAAGGTGCACCCGGGCACCTTCGAGGAGTGCGCGGTTGCGCTACTGCAGGTGCAGATTCCGGAGCTGGTTGGTGTCGGTGGCGGCCACGACTTCGGACGCGATGGCGACATCTATTTCGCGCTCGATGCCGAACGACGCGGCCGCCTCACGGTCACTATCGGTGACGTGGTTGCGAACGTGCGCCGCAGCCTCATGCGGATGAAAGACAATGACATTCGCGTCGATGTGCTGGTGGTCGCGAGTCTCCAGCCGGTCAACGGCCTCACGCGTCAGGCGCTCGATAAGCTCTGCGACGAGTGCGGCGTCGTAAGGCCGTTCGTGTACGACGGCGACTGGTTCGCGCTACGGCTGGTAGGGAATCCGCTGTGGCGTAAACGGCTGCTCGGTGTTGCTGGTGAACTCAGTGCACTGCTCGACTCGCCGCTGCAGGAGCTGGCTGTCCCGGAGCTTGTTGGGCGAGACCTTGAGCTGGAGGCGTTAAGGGCGTTGGCCGCAGCCGGCGCCGATGTCGTTGTCACCGGGCCCGCCGGCGTCGGCAAGACCCGGCTACTCACCGCGGTGCATCCTCGATTGAAATTTCTTCAGCCGGCGCGCACTAGCGTCGACGTGGTGGATGCGCTGGTGCAGGAACGGCCGACGGCTGTAGTCGTGGACGACGCGCACGCGCATATCGATGATCTCGTCACGCTGCGGGCGGCGCGGCGTCAGGAACGTCTGTCGTTCTCGATCATTGCGGCTACCTGGCCGAGCAAGCGGCATGAGCTCGACCGGCCGCTGCCGGATGCGGCCGATCTCATGGTGGATCCGCTGCCGAGGCCGGTTATCGACGACATCGTCAGGTCGTTGGATATCACCGGGTACACGGCGCGTTCGGTCGTGCTCGATCAGGCCGGTGGCCGCCCTGGATGGGCGGTGCTGCTGTGCCGGCTGCTTGCCGATGGCAAGGGTGACACGGTCGTCAACGGTGCGGCGCTGATGGACAACGTTGAGCGGATTCTGCTCCAGGCGGCCGAATCCCGGTTGTCTCTGGATGTGCTGGCCTGCGTCGCCGTGCTCGGCCGTACTGACATCGAGCTTCTCGAGCAGGCAGCCGAAGTGATTGACATGCCGCGCGGCGAGACACGGGAATTGGTGGAACGCCTTGCCCGCAACGGTTTGCTGGACGAGGCCGGTGACGGTTGGCAACTCTTGCCCGCGTTGCGGGCCCCGCTGGTGGCCCAATGGTTCTTTTCCGAGCATCCCCGACTGCGGTGGCATCGCGTTCAGCAGTCCTTCGCCGAGCACGGCTGGCGCCTTGGCCGGGCCGCGATCGATGCGGCCTTGGTCGCCGGTGCGCCCGCGGCTCGCCAAGAGGCGCAGGCCTACATCGAGGCGTTGCCGCATCCCCGGGATTGGTCGCCGGCGGTCGTGGATTCGGTGGCGGCGTACGGCCGTCTCGACGAACAGGCGGCCGAGGTCGTCGTCGACTTCGCTGAACAGCTGCTGGCCGAGCCAGGCGACATGCCGGAGATCCGCGGCATCGTCGTCGACTCCGGCCGTGGCCACGCCGTCGATCTGCTGGCGGGGGTCGCGCGGGGCTGGTTGCTACCGCAAGCCGTCGTAAGTCTGCTTGATCTGGCCGTCAATGACAACCGCCCCTGGCACAGCACGCCGCGGCATCCGCTGAAGATCTTGCAGGAGCTCGCGACGCAGTTGCATCCTGACTTCGGGCCGAGTGTGGAGGTCCGTGAGCGGCTGCTTGGTGCGACGCTGCGCTGGCTGGGTGATCGTCCGCAAGCCCCGCAATGGTCGACAGCGGCGGAGCTGATCGCCTCTGACTTCTCCGTAACCGCGGGCAATGCATGGCAGGACCCGGGTCGGCCCGGCACGTTACAAGTCGTGGACAGTGTGCTGTCCGCGGAACATCTGGAGGAACTGGCCGCTCTGTGGTCGCATGTAGTCGCTGCTGTACGTCGTGACGATCAGTGCCCTCCGCACGCGCTTCTGCTGCTGTTGGAATTGGTAGCGGGGTGGCTGCGCCTCGGTGAAGGGTTCGCTGTCGGCCCTGCGGGAACCCGTATTAACGACGAGCAACGGCATGTCGCTCTGCACGCAGGTCAGGCGATGCTGGAGTCGTTGCGCGATCGGTGGCAGGGAGTACCGGGGCTGGCGCTACGCGCGAACCGGTTGCTGCAGACCATGTGGCAGCGCACGGCAACTCGCCCCGATCGGCCGGCTCTGTTCGACGTTGATGCCGACCTCGTGGCGTTGATCGGCGACGCGACACCATCCTTGTCCGGTGATCTGAGTGCCTTCCATTTAACTCGTTCCCACGCTGTGAAGAATTTGGCGATCCGTCTCGCCATGCTGGGGCCGCAGGATGGATGTGCCCGGTTTACCGCGCTCGCCGTCCAAGCCCGTCTCGCTGTGCACGACGGGTTCGGCTTGGAACATGACTCCACCGATCTGCTGGCGCAGCTGATGCGACCGCATCTGATCAGCGTAAGTCGGTGGGTATCGGCTGCTGTTAGCCAGGGCTGCCCTGGGCTGCTGTCCGCTGCGATACATCGATGCCTCGACGATAGCGAGCCGCTGCCAGACACTGTGCTGGCCGACATACTGGGCGACGAAGGGCTACGCCATGCCGCGCTGACGGCAGCGCTGGCGAGCACCGCACTGACAGAGCCGGGGAGAACAATTCTCGACCAACTGGGCCCCGACGACTCCTGGCTGATGATGACCCTCGCGACCTCGCCAGACACCTGCGACGACGTCCGACATCATCTACTCACTCACCATGACCCGGCGGTAGCCGGCCGCACAGCGCTCGCGTTCGATATCGGCCAAGGCGAGCAGCATCACAGTGAACGACAGCAGGGTCCGCTGCTACCGGAGCATTGGCGGTCGCACTGGCGCCACGCTTTCGGGCGACTGCGCAGCGCCCACCTGAGCGACGAGAGCCACACCTACCGCGTAGCCGAAATCCTTACGTATCTCGCCTGCCATGACCCCGATCTGGCTGAACGGTGGTTTCACAACCGCTTGGACGACGCCGGCACGTCGCGTGTGCCCGACAGCGCACCCGCCTCCTTCGAGAGTGCAATTCGTCGGCTTCCACTCGCGCAACGCACCCGTCTTGCCCGCCGATGCGGCGGACGCCGTTGGGCCGGACAAAGCTGGCTGACCTACCTCGTCGGCTCTGACCCCGACGTGGCCCGAGGCCTACTCGACGACGGCGCCCTGTCAGCCGACGATCTCCTGCGAGCCCTGCATGGCCAGCGCGACGAGACGGTCGGACACCTCGGCCCGCTACTGCTCGCATCCGGGACCGAACCCGAAGCTATCGCAACGGCAATCATCATCCACCGACCGATAACGTTGAGCTCAGCGGTCAAACAGCATCGCGAGCTGCGTGACTTCTTCACACAGCTCGGCGCCACGGTGCCGAAGCTGCAGCAGGTCGCAGATCTTGGACGCCGTGAGCAGCAGGCCCTTCTCGACCAAGCGGAGGCCGACCAACGACACCAGCGTCGGCACGGCTGGTGATCAGCCCTTCCCTGTGCATGCTTACAAGTCAGGCCATGCCGCTCGAGGATGATGTGATGCCCCAACCAGTTCCACTCGGCAATCCGGAGGAGCAGACAGCGCTCGTCTACTTCACGCTCGGGCAGAAGGATTGGGTCGGCGCAATTCCGGCGCTGACCTGGCTGACCCAGCTGGAACTGCCGGAGTCGATGCTGCACAGTCTGCGGACCGAGATCGAGTCGATCCTCGGCCAGCCCACCCCCAGCTACAGTTACCATGAGGTCCGCAGCAGGACAAGCTGGGGCGCTGACAGCGGCGAAATCGTCCATGCCGTTCTGTTCGTTGCTTCTGCGGCAGTCACCGGCGTCATCGGCAACGCCATGTACGACCTGCTCAAACGCTTCGCGTCCTCCGCCCGGGGATCGCAGCGGCTGCCTATGACCGAACAGGAGGTTGTCGCCCGAGCCTCGTGGGTCTTAGTCTCGCATTTCGCCGTAGACGTCGAGAGCCTCAATCAGGTGCCCTCCCAAGAGGAGGATCTCCACCTGGTCAGTGTGAGCGACAACCGCTTAGCGGGCAGCTGGACAGTGACCTTCTGCGACGGTAACGGCTCGACCTATGTCGTCGACCTCGGCGTCGATGATTTACCGATGGTCAACCGGATCGGCTGGAGCGTAACGGACGCAAAAAGCGCCGGCAACGGGTGACCTTCCGCGTGCTGACATGGCGACGAGGACTGTGCGGTCGGCGATGCTGTTCGCGCATCGATGTCGGTCTTCGGTCGTTCCCGCAGAGCTGTAACAGGCTAGGCCTTAAGGCCGAGTGCCCTACAAGGTGGCCGTGTCATCGATCGTCGGCGCGGGGCGCGCTGCGGGGATAAGAATGTCAGAGATGCGCCCGTTATGGTGGTCGTGCAGGTATTCCATCGCTTGGTCGACGGTGGGGTCGTGGGCGAACTTTTCGGTGAAGTAGGTCAGACGTTCCTTGCAGTCGTCGATGACCTGCGACCACGATCGCAGCCAGACTCGAGCCGTGCCGGTTTTGGACTGGAACAGTTCGATGCAACCGGGTGGCCGGTCGGGTGTGTGGGTCTTGGCCCGGGCGAAGTCGCTCATCTTCGTGGTAATCAACCAGAAGTCCCAGTCGACCCGGACATCGGCGAACTGCTCGTCGTAGAGGACGGCGAGAGCGTAGTCCTGAATCTGGTTGATCTCCTTGTGGCCGACGATGACATCGGGCGCCTTGAGTTCGACGACAAGGTGCTGGTGGCGATCGTGATCCTTACGAGCCCGCGAGAGCATCAGGTCAACGATGCCGGTGCGGTTGTCGAGCCGGCGCACTGGGGCGGGGTTGCGGATCTGCCGGTTGAGGTGCTGCAGGTGCCGATCGAGGACGGTGTCCAGCGAGCGGTCGCTGACGAGTAGGTTGAATCGCTCGCCGAAGATCCAGACCTCGTTCTCAAGAATTCTGTGGAGCTGGCTGCGTTCCTTGACCAGCTTGCGGACCTCAGGGTGGAACACCATGTGCTCGAGCGCCGCGAGGAAGGTCAGCCGGTCCGACACGCCGGTGGAGGCTTTGATCACCGCGGCGAGGCTGGTGCGGTCGAGCAGGGTCTTCAGATTCGCCTTCTCGTCGCCGGTGAGCCGGAACAGTTCGTCGAGCAGTTCGTGCATGGCTTGTTTTCGTAGCCGCGCTTCGATCGGAACTGGGTCGGCGTCCCAGAACGACACGGCGCCGGGGCTACCGGCTGGCGGGTTCGTGTCCCCGGGCAGGTGCCTGGCAGCGAACAGGCCGGTCGCGGCGCACCACAGCCGCCATGCGGCGTCATCGTCGGCAGCCGATTCCAGGCGTGCCGCCAGGTCGAGCAGTTCAGCGCGCCGGGAGACATGGCCGCCGACTGCGGCCAGGGTTCGCTGTCCGCGCAGCAGCGGACCGATCGTGTCGCGCATCTGCCGGCGTAGTTTGCGTGCCTGGCAGTCCGGGCCGTCGAACCAGCGCTGCAACGTCTGCAGGGTGTGCTGGTGGGTGTCGACCAGGGCGTCGATCGCTGGGTCGTCGGCGTTCGCGCCGAGGGTATGCACGGCGACGCGACGCCACACTTGCGTCGAGAGCTGGGCGAGTTTCCCGGCGCGGGCGGTGATCGTTTCGGAGTGGGTGTCGATGCCGGCGCCCCACATGTCGACGTAGCGGCGCAGCGTCTCCTGCACAGTGGTGATCTTTTCTGGTGTCGGCGGTCCTGCCAGAGCTCCGGCGAGGCGGGCCTGCCAGCTGGCAGCGGCTTTCACCATCGACTGGTGCGTTGTCGCGATCACCGACCACGCGGCTGCGGCTGCGGCCGGGTCGGTCCGGGCGCACTCGTGCAGCAGATTCAGGTTCGCAGTCAGGATGCCGGGGGCGAGAGTAGCGGCGGCCTCGGCCGCGGTGTCATCGCCGAGGGAGGTGATCGCCCGGTGCAGCTGGGCGACGGTCTCGGTCAGCTGGTACCGGTCACGGTCGAGAACGAACTCGGCATCGCGGACGGCTTTGTCCTGGAAGGTGTAGACGACACCCCAGCGTTCGAGGCGGGTCATCCGTTCCTTGAGCCGAAAGCCGGGGTCATCGAGAAGAGCCGGGTCGGCGCCGAGGTCCTGTAGGCGCCGGCGCAGTAGTCCGGGCAGCTCGCTGGCGGCGACACCGGTCAGCGTGTGTTCCTGTTCGGCAAGCAACACATCCACAATCAGCCGATACTGCGCCGCGAACCGGCTAGTCAGGTAGCTGGCCTCCAGCAGGCCGCCGGGCAGGCCGGCGAGCTGCCACAGATCGAGGCCGTCAACGCGACTTTCGTCGTCATCAACCTCGGAACTGTCCGGCCGCACCCGCGTTCCCTTCCCGTCTGCATCCTGAGCGCGCGCTCGTGCCCGCGATGCGCGGGCCGGGCGAGCTGCCGCTTGGCGGGCATGGGAGCTGGTTGCGGTAGTTCAGAGTTGGCGAGTTCGTCCGGGTAGCGACCCCCGCCATGATCAAATGGTGGCGTTGCGCAGTCACGGGACTACTGAACATCACTAACTTGCTCATGCGGGGAAACTGTCAGGTCCTTGACACTTAGATTCGAATCGGCCGCTCCCCCGACCTGCGGCGCAGTCTCCAAAGCGTCGGCGAGACCTGTTGGCGCTGATTTGCATTCCGGCGAACCGATGTGGATGGTGCCGTAGGTAACGTGCCGGACCGAACCGTGATCGCTGAGGTATAGATGTCGAGGTCCCGTATTCCCGCTGGCAGTTGGGGTCCTATCCGCGTCGCCGAGCAGGGGCCAGGTCGATGGCGGGCGTGGGCGACGTTCCGGGACACCGACGATGTGTCTCGGGTGGTGCAGGCGTACGAGAGCAGCCGTGAGCGGGCGGAGATCCGGCTGATCGCGAAGCTGGGTGACCGCGCGCAGCATGAGCTGACCGCGGCGACGCGGGTGAGCAGCCTGGCTGATCTGTGGCTCGAGGAGGTCCGGCTGGAGGGACGGATCTTGGCGCAGACGGTGGACCGCTACACCGGGTGTCTGCGGCAGACGGTGCTGCCCGCGTTCGGCGACCTTCGCGTCCATGAGCTGACTGTGGGCCGGCTGGACCGTTTTCTGAAGACCCTCGCTGTGGCGAAGCCGTCGCAGGCGCGTAACGCCAAGGTCGTGCTGAAGCAGATGCTGTCGTTGGCGGTGCGGCATGGTGCGCTGGCGGCCAACCCCGTTCGTGAGGTCGGGCGTCTGCCCCGGCCACGCCGCCCGATCACCGCGCTCACACGTGAGGAACTCGGCATCATCCGGGAAGCCATCTTGGCACGGCAGTATCGACGCTCCACTGGGCCGAAGTGGAACAACAACTTGGCCGATATCGTCGAGTTGCTGATTGCTACCGGTGCCCGTATCGGTGAGGTGCTGGCGTTGCGCTGGCAGGACATCGACCTCGATGACGACCGGCCGACCGCGACGATCTGCGGGACCATCATCTTCGTCAAGGGTCAGGGCTTCTCCCGGCAGCATCGGACGAAGACCGACGCCGGTTTCCGCACGGTTGTCCTGCCGGGTTTCGTGGTCGACGTGTTGTGGCGGCGCTTCAACGACCGCGAGCACCCGGCACGAGGGCGCCCGAGCATCGACGCGGTCTTCACGAGCCGTAACAACACCTGGCTCTCGCCGTACAACGTCGGCCGGCAATGGCGCGAGGTACGCAAGCAGGCAGGACTCGATTGGGTGACGCCGCATAGCTTCCGCAAGACCGTGGCCACCGCCTTGGGCGATGCCGGAAAGGCCGAGGAGGCGTCGCGTCAGCTCGGGCACGCCAGCGAAGAGGTGACCAGGGCCTATTACATCGCCAAGCCAAGCCTCGCTCCGGACGTCACGGAGGTGCTAAACAGTCTCGGTCCACGCCACGCTTTCGGGTAGCGCCGCGGGTAAGACATCGGACGGGTTCTCCTCTGGAGGGCTCGGTAGCCCGGTCCCGGTCAGAGTCGAGGTCGGGGTCGGGGTCGGGGTCTGCACGTTGCCGGATGTCGCGGTCAAGATACGGCTCGGGCTGGGGCTACCGATGGCCGGCACAAGCCTGACCCGTACCCGACTGGAGGGCTATCCCGGTAGGTAGCCGTCGTGGCGTAAGGATTCCAGCATTGCAGTGTCGCCGTCGCGTGCCCGGGACTTATCGTCATAGAAATTGCTCATGGGATGGTCGTACCAGCTCATGGGTAGCAAGCTGCCGGAGGCAGTTCTGATCGCTGAACGCCGGTTGTCCACCGACAGCGCCGTGGCCGCGTCCACTGCCGCCGAGAGTCCGGCGGAGCGCAGGGTAATTGCGATGGCGGCGCCCGCGGGGTCCAGTCTGTCGAGCAGGAAGCGAGCTGGGGTCTGGTTCGTGAGGGTTGTCAGCGTGCACAGTGCAGCGCCGACCAGGTGTGTGAGCAGGGCAGGGTCTACTGCGATAGCTCTGGTATGGCGTTCTATGCAGGTCTCGCACCCGGCGTATCGGGCAGCGATGAGGTCCAGCAACGGGCGAAGGTCCATGTCGGCCCTGGTTCCGTCGGGTTCGCGTCCCTGGTAGTCGACGGCGTAGAGCGCCATCATGGACAGGCCGGTGCCGGCGGGTCGCGGATGGCGTGGTTCGTCGGCCGACGTTGGTCCTGCGCAGGGGCGGGCTGGCACTCGGCTGGCGCGGACCTCGTCGAGAATGTCGTCGAATGAGGCGTCACCGGATCCACTCATACGGTCACCATATCGACGCCGTCTGTCTATTGGCGGCCGTGGATGCATCCGCAGCGGCACGAAGGGCCGCGGGTGTTGGAAGGAGTGGCCACACGCGCCCCGGCTTGGGATGCGTTCATGCGGTCGCCGGCGCGGTTATCGGCGGAAGGGGCGTCGGCCGTCTCGTGGTGTCGCGTTCTGGAAGGGTTTGAACCATGCCTCGGGTCGGTAGTCGCCGATCCGGAAGCGCTGGTTCTCTTCCGATTCCGGGTCTTCGATGCCGTCCAGCTGCTTGTTGAACAGGTGCAGGATGTCCTCGTCTTGCAGCAGCACGTCGACGGCGAGGTCCCAGTCGTAGTCGTCGTCGTGCTCGGGTAGCAGGGCGAGTTCCTCCGGGGGAATGCCCCAGCCGTCTGCGGCGGCTGCTTGCGCGGAGCTCAGCATCAGGTGCATGGACATCTCCTCGGCCGGGCAGGTCGCCAGCGGAAGGTGACCGCCGGCCAGGTCCCCGGCCAGGTCGTCGAACGCGCGGGCGGCTTGGCGCCGCCACACTGCGTCCTGGCTCCAGGTAATCGGCGGGTAGTCGGCGAAGGCCATCCACATGGTGTCCTTCTCCGAGACCGGGGTGTCACCGAACTGCTCGACGTCGGTGTAGGCGTGATCGGAGTGCAGCTGGGCCATCGACCACAGCATCACTGCCGATCGGGGCGTCATTTGGAAGCCGGTGCAGGCGTCGCAGTTATCGGTCCCGCACCGGCAGACGGGAAACAACGTGGCGAAGTCCGGCAGCGTCGACGCATCGGAGCTGTGATCGTTCAGGCCGCTGCTGTCGCCTTCGCTGACCGTCACGGTCGAGCCCGTCACCTCGGCGCCTACTCCGCGCTCGACGACTGCGTCCGGGTCGATGATCCAGTTCACGGCCGTCAGAAGATCGTCTTGTGCAGCGGCGAGCTCGTCCGACCGGACATCCTCAGGGCTCCGGTCGCCGTCGGCGCCGAAGGTTGTGGCCGTGACTTTGCCGAGCGCGGCCTTACGCACTGCGGCCTCGTCGGTGACCTCGACTGTCACCTCGGCGGAAACCGTGAACCGACGCCGCTTCTTGTCCATGACGGCAGGATAGACAGCTGGCGGCTGCCGGACGAGGCCTGGTTTGTGCCGTCGCGGCGCCGCGGAGTGTCGCAGGCGCTGGCAGGTGGCTGAACGGATTCGCCAGCTGGGGATCGGCCGGTCAGATTCACTCTTGCGGGGTCACCAGCTCTCCCTGTGCGCGTCGGCAGCGACGCGGCCAGCATCAACTCGGGAGCGCCGCGTGCCAGGCTGCATCGCGGGATCTTCGTCGGTCGATGACGGGTGGGGAATGCTGTAGAACGAGCGTCATGGATGATCTGGAAGCCGCGCACCGCTCCGAGCTCAAGCGATTCGGTATGCCGCCGCGATTCGATATACGCATGTTTCCCCTACTGGGCGAAGAGCGCTCGTACTCAAGCGTGCTGCTGCGGGCGGTGACGTCACAGCAGCGCGAGGTCGTGGAGCAGGTCGGCATGCAGTTCCGGCGCGAACTGCGCTTCGACAGCGCACCGTTCGATCCGGACGACCCAGATTCCGAAGGCGTCTTGATCATGTCGAAGAGGTTCGCCGCGACGTTCCCAATCGTTGCCGGCGCGGCGGGCCTCGAGTCCGAGAACGGCGGCTGGGTGCTGAAGTGGATTTGGCTGCACCCCTACGAGCGCGGCAGCCTCTACATCGATGAGGTTTGGACCGAGCTGGAGGGACGATACGGTGCCTTCTTCGTGGAGGGCCCCTACTCCCCCGCGATGGGCTCCTTCTTCCGACGGCGAGGCGTCACAGACTCGCGCTTCGATCCGAAACAGGTCAAGTAGCCACCGGCCGCCGCCGCTGCGGCTAGCTGACCGATTCTCCGGTGACCTATCGGTGTGGGACCAGGCGAAGCACCGGTCGGCACCGCACACTCGCTAGGCCATCCTAGGAACCTCGACTGAACTCCCTCTACCCTCTCCGCCGAGATCCAGCCAGCCGAAGAACAATGACCGCCAAGGTGCGTCCGCTCCAGGATGAGGCGCCTACTCACGTGACCGTGGGACCCGTCGAGCCGCCTTCCGCCCCGGCGCTGACATTCACACCCTGGGTATCCGGCTCCACGCCAGCGCAGCAGTCCCGCGCTCCCCCGCATCCCTTCGAGGCACCCGCAACCATCGGCTGAGCGGACGGCGTCGAGGACAATAAGGACAGTCATCCGGCGTCGTCCCGCCGACCGGGCTGCGGGCAAACGATGTCCAACCTCCGCTTGGAATGCTCGCTTCCTGCAGTATCACCCTACCGGAATAATGGTCTGCACTGATCTTCCCGCAGTGCCAACCTAGATTTAGAACCACCGGAATAATTCATGGGGAGATCAGCATGACTGACGAAAGAATCACGCAACAGCGCGACGAGCTACTGACCATCGGAGAGGTCTCCGCGACGCTCAAGGTGCCAGTTTCAACACTACGTAGATGGAGATCCGCAGGCTTCGGCCCCGAGGGGTTTCTGCTCGGCAAACACCTACGCTTCCGTCGATCCGTAGTCGATCGCTTCGTCGCGGACCGGGAGGCAGCAAACCAATAACCTGCCGGATAAACTTTACCCGCCTGCTCCTCAAATAGACGGAAAGTGGCGATTCATCCGCCCTCCGCTTACGCAGAGCAACGACTTCTGGCAGCGATCGCCTTCTACAGCAACCGTGCTCGGTCGCGCTCCGCGCGAACCCGCACCGCCTCGGCGAAAGCAATGCCGACCTCGACGAATCGGCCTGCGGACGTTTCCTCCTGCCTGTTTGGGTCGAGGTCGTCAAAGTTGGCCGGCCGGTCGATGTGAAGGTCATAGGCGGCCCGGCAAGCGTCGATTCCGTCCAGCGCGGCCTCCAGCAGGTTCAGCGCCGGGCGCTTCGGGTCGAGCGGGCTAAGCGTCACTTCGACGTCGTCGAGGTCAACGCCATGTATAGATTCGTTGACGGCATAGTCGACCTGTTCCTGGATAGCCCGGACGCTCAATGCGGAGCTGCCGGCGAATTGGAGCGCTCGCGAGACCAGCAGCGTCGCGACAGCCTGCGGCGTGTTACCTGAATCCACCAACCGGACCACCGAGAGCAGCAAAGCCGCCGAGGTTCTTTGGCTATCGTCCGCGGTCATGACGGCGTCCTCGGACGTCTTGCCCGAGACCTCGGACAAGACATCTACAGCGGCCTTGAACCAATGCACAGCAGCTGCGGCAGCTGCCGTCGGGTCCAAGTCCGCAAGCTCACGAGAGCCGCTGGAACCAAGAAGCCCGCTTCCCCACACATCGCCAAAGACCTGCTCACGGAACCGAACGTCGGCCTCTCGTAGGTGCGGTGCAAGGACGAACGCGCGGCTGATCAGCGTGGCTTGAGCCGCTCGGCCGGAGAACAGGCCCCGGTCGGCGCGTTCTACAGCAGCCGTCTCCTCCTCGACCTCCCGGATGATCAGCTCCTGCAGCTCGGCGTCGTCCAACGACGACATCGCCTCAGCCACACGGTCGGCGAGCGACACGGTGTAGCGGTCTTCAGGCGCCGAGAGCTGCACCGCCGTCAGGGTTCCGGCCGAGCTTGGCCGGATGGCACCGCCGGTTCTCACCAGCAGGTTACCGAGACGCCGTTTCCGCCCGCGGGCCGCGCCGTCACCCAGTTCGAGGCCCGACCGGGCGTACGCCCGCCACAACCCTTCCGACAAGCTCGTCAGAGCCTCAGCCAACGCATGGCAATCCTCAATCGAATACACGGACGGAAGATCCAGGACCACCGCCGCGAGGCGTTCCGTACGGCTCTCCCACGTCCGCAGCAATCCGCGCTGCTGGACGTCTACGGCGTAGCGCGTCACAAGCGGTCCTCCCCCTTGGTTATCGCGACACCAAGTGCCGTGAGCAGTCCTTCGACCGCCACGACGTATCGCTTGCCGACCCGCAGGACTGGTACCGGGAACTTGTCCTCGCGGACGAGTGCATACGCGGTTGTGCGTCCGATTCCCAGGACCGAAGCCGCAGTCTCGACATCGGTCGCCACACCCAGATCACGCACTTTCGCCACCGTCCACACGTGCTTGGTCATTCGCCTCTCCCCCAGCCTGAATTCTGCGGTACGGCTACCGCCACCAGCTGCCGCTACGTGCCGATTCCGGGCCACTGATGCCGACCCCTTCAAGACCAGCACATCCCAGGGGGCCGTCACAGCTGTCTCCAGCTGTCCAGCATTGACCGCGCGACCGCGCACGACGGCCGAGGCGAAGGGGAGGCGGACGCCACCAGGGCGCCCGCCTCCCCACCCGGATCACACCGCGTCCTCCAAAGCGGAGTCCATCAGCTCGGCCGCCTTCCGCTCACTCTCCGGAAGGACGTGGGTGTAGACCTCCCGCGTCGTGCGGGCGTCGGCGTGACCGAGCCGCTTCTGCATCACGTGCTCGGGCACCCCGGCATCCGCGCCCGCCGTCGCGGAGGTGTGCCGGGCGTCGTGCAGCACGATCTGCGGAACCCCGGCCGCGATACAGGCCTCTTCCCACTGGTCGGTGTAGTAACGCGGGTAGTACGGCTCCCCGTCCTCGCGCGGGAACACGTAGCCGTAGTCGTGATAGAGAATCCCGGCAGCGGCCTTCTCCTCGTCCTGACGAGCCTTGTGCTCGCGCAGCACTTTCACCATCGCCGGGCCGATCGCGATAGTGCGGCGGCTCTTGCCTTTCGGGGACTTCTCCAGGACCTTGTTGCCGCAGATCGTGCGCTGCAGGTGGATGTAGACCAGCCCACGCTCCAGGTCGACCTTGGACCATTTCAGGCCGGCGATCTCACCTCGGCGGGTTCCGGCCACCACCGCGAGCGCCCACGCCCCATACATGCGGGAATCGCGGTGGTGCTTGAGGAACCTCTTGGACTCCTGGGGCGTCCAGACGCCTTTACGGCCGAAGTCCTCCCGATCGGCCGGGCGCGGCTGGCGCACCCCGTCGAGGTTGATGCCGAGATCCCGGAACGCTTTCATGATGACCCGGTGCACGGTGCGCACGGTGGTCGGCGACAGCGGCTTCTTACGGTTACCGCCCTCGCGCAGCAGCGTCTTGTACATGTCGTGGATGACGCGTTTGTCGATGCTGTAGAGCTGCCGACCGCCGATGTGCGGGATGACGTACATGCGGAACAGGTTGCGGTAGTTGTCCTGCGTCGTTTCCTCGACGTCGAGTTCGCGCTCGGACAACCAGCCCTGAAGCTCGGCGGCGACGCTGCCGTCGACGTTGATGCTGGCTTCGCCGTAGGCGTGGCGGGCTTCGGTTTCCGCTGTTTCCGCAATGGTTTTGGTGGGGAACCCTCGTCGCTTGTACTGGCGTCGCTTGCCGTCGTCTCCGACGGGCAGGTCGATGACGAAGAACCAGAGGGTCTTGTTGTTCGAGAGCTGGTACGAGCCGACGGTCATGGGGGCCTCCGTGGTCACAGAGCTTGGCTGACCTCATCCACGGTAGGCCCGTCTGTGACCACGCCTGTGACCACAAGATCCACTAGGGCGATCTTGGGAACTCGTTGCCGATCAATTGAAAAAGCCGCTGACCAGGACTTTCGTCCTTGCCAACGGCTTCAAAAAGCTGGTCGGGCTGACAGGATTTGAACCTGCGACCCCTTGACCCCCAGTCAAGTGCGCTACCAAGCTGCGCTACAGCCCGATGCCACGCTCTGGAACCCCAGTGCGCGGCAACGACATAACCTTACCGCAGGCCCTCAACCGGGTTTGCACCGGCTCACCGGTGTGCCGCTTGAGGGCCCGTTCGTACCTCTTAGCCGTGGGCCTTGCCCCGGCCACCAGGGCCGAGCTTCTTCCGTGGGCGGACTGCGACCTCGACGGGGCTGCCCTCGAAGCCGAACTCTTCACGGAGCTTGCGCTCCACGAAGCGCTGGTATCCGGCGTCGAACGGCCCGGTCGTGAACAGGATGAACCGGGGCGGTGCCACACCGGCCTGGGTGGCGAACAGCACGCGTGGTGCCCGTCCGCCGCGTACCGGGTGCGGGGTTGCCTGAGTCAGCGCTGTCAGCCACGTGTTCAGGGCACCGGTCGGGATGCGCTTCTCCCACGAGGCCAGCGCCTTGCGGATCGCGGGCGCGAGCTTGTCGACCGCTCGGCCCGTCTTAGCCGAGATGTTTACGCGGACCGCCCAGGGGATCCGCTTGAGTTCCCGGTCGATTTCCTTGTCGAGGTAGAAGCGGCGGTCCTCGTCGACAACATCCCACTTGTTGAAGGCGATCACCAGCGCCCGGCCGGCCTCGACCACCGAGGTCAGGACCCGCTGGTCCTGTTCGCTGATGACCTCACCGGCGTCGAGGAGCACCACACCGACCTCAGCGGCCTCGACGGCACCCGCGGTACGCAGGGACGCGTAGTACTCCGTACCCGACGCCTGGTTGACTCTTTTGCGCAGGCCGGCGGTGTCGACGAACTGGAAGATTTCGCCGTCCATCTCGACGAGGCTGTCGACCGGGTCGACGGTGGTGCCGGCTACCGAGTCGACCACGGCGCGTTCTTCGCGGGCGAGCCTGTTCAGCAGCGACGACTTGCCCACGTTGGGGCGGCCGACCAGGGCGATACGGCGGGGGCCCCGGCGCAGGCCTTCGTGCATGGCCGGGGCGGGGGGCATGGCGGTGAGGATGGCGTCGAGCAGGTCGCCGGAGCCTCGGCCGTGCAGGGCGGAGATCGGGAACGGTTCGCCCAGGCCCAGCGACCACAGGGAGTTGACCTCGAGTTCGAGGTTCTGGTTGTCGGCCTTGTTGCCGACGAGGATGACCGGCTTGTTGCTGCGGCGCAGCATCTTGACGGCCTTCTCGTCGACATCCGTGGCGCCGACGATCGCGTCGACGACGAAGATGACCACGTCAGCTGTTTGGACGGCGATCTCGGCTTGAGCAGCGATCGCCGCGGCTCTATCGCGAGCGTCGGGTTCCCAGCCGCCGGTGTCGACGACGGTGAACCGGCGCCCGTTCCAGTGGGCGTCGTAGGGGACGCGGTCACGGGTGACCCCGGGGACGTCCTCGACGACGGCCTGGCGGCGGCCGATGATGCGGTTGACCAGCGTCGACTTGCCGACGTTGGGACGGCCGACCACGGCCACGATGGGCTGGGGTCCGTTGTCCTGGTCGGCGCCGGCGGTGGTGCCGTCGGAGAAAGTTACTTCGTCGAACTCGGAAAGATCGACGGGGATGTCAGTCACGAACTCACCTTGCTGTTCAACATCTGCAAAACGTGGGAGACGACCTCGTCGATGCCCATGCCCGTGGTGTCGACTTCCACCGCGTCGGAGGCCTGGCGCAGCGGGTCGGTCTTACGGGACGAGTCGAGCTGGTCACGACGGTTGAGGTCGGCCTCGGTGGCCTTGACGTCGGTGGCGTCCTCGGCGCTGCGGCGCTGCGCGCGGGCGGCAGCCGACGCGGTGAGGTACACCTTGAGGTCGGCGTCGGGGGCGACGACGGAGGCGATGTCCCGGCCCTCGACGATGATGCGGGGTGCGGCCGCGATGATGGCCTGCTGGAGGCGCACCAGCTGGGCGCGGACCTGCGGGACCGCGGCGACGGCGGAGACCGCGCCGGTGACCTCCGGGCCGCGGATGGCCGCGTCGACGTTCACACCGTTGGCCGCGAAGTGCGGGGCTGCGGGGTCGGTTCCGATGGAAAGGTCCGTTTCCTGGGCGACCTTGGTGATCGCTTCAGGGTCGCTCAGGTCGGCGCCGGACTGCAGGACCGCCCAGGTCACCGCGCGGTACATGGCCCCGGTGTCGAGGTAGATGCCGTCGATCTGGGTCGCGAGGCGGCGGGAAACGGTGGACTTGCCCGACCCCGAGGGACCGTCGACGGCCACTACACACCGCTCGGGCCGTACTACTTGCTCCACCATTACCTCCAACGTCGCGGACGACAGACCTCACCTATTGTGCCCCGTGCCCTCGACACGGGTTCGCCCGCATGGGTGCACCCGTTCGCGGTCGACCGACCCGGCAGATCCCGCCGCACATGGCGGAGCCCCGGTCGCGGCGCGTTGATAACCCTGTGCCGGTTGCCTACACAGGGATCATGTCCCTCCTCACCCCTGTTCACGCCCCTCCACGTTCCGCCGGTGCCCTGTTCGTCGTGGCCGGGGCCGTGCTGTGGGGCACGATCGGCACGGCGCAAGCGCTCAGCCCGTACGCGGGATCCCCGGTCGGTCTCGCGACGGCCCGCAGCGGCCTCGCCGGGCTGATCCTGCTCAGGATCGCGGTCCTGGCGCACGGCCGGCACCTGCCCCGGCTGCTGAACCGGCGCGGAGCCCGCCGCTACCTGCTGCTCGGCGCGGTGGCGATGGCCACCTACCAGGCCAGTTTCCTGACCGCGAACCAGCTCAGCGGGGTGTCCGCGGGCACCCTGGTCGCGATGGGCTCGGCACCGATGTTCGCCGGAGTGCTGGGTGTGCTGACCGGCAACCGGATGACCACCGGCTGGCTGCTCAGCACCACTGTCGCCGTGGCCGGGCTCACCGTGCTGCTCACCCCCGGCCTGATGAGCACCGCCGGGGCCGTGACCGCCCTCACCGCCGGGGCGTCGTTCGCCGTCTACACCTGGACCAGCCGGCGCGCCCTCGACGCCGGGGTGCCCCCGATCGCCCTGCTCGCGGCCCTGTTCGTCGGTGCCGCGCTCCTGCTGACCCCGTTCGGGGGTGCCGGCGCGCTGCGGTGGTCACTCGAGCCGGGCGGTGCGCTGGTCGTCGTCTACCTGGCGGTGATCGCGACCGTCGTGCCGTACCTGATGTGGATCCGTGGGGTGGCCGCGACCGCACCCAGCACCGTGACCACGCTGGCGCTCGCGGAACCCTTGACCGCGGCGGTGCTGGCCACGGCCCGCCTCGGTGAACCTGTCACCGGACGGCTGGTGGCCGGCGCCCTGCTGCTCGGCGCCGGCCTGGTGCTGACCGTGGTCAGTCCTCGACGTCTTCTTCGGTGTCGTCCGCGTCGTCGTTGTCCCCGACAGCCTTGAACAGGGCGGCGAGCTCCGCGTTCGACATATGACGGAAACCACCCGGGCGCAGGTCACCCAGGCGGATCGGGCCCACCGCGGTCCGGATGAGCCGCGACACCGGGTGCCCGACCTCGTCCATCATCCGCCGCACGATGTGCTTACGGCCCTCGTGCAGGGTCAGCTCGACCTGAGCGGTCCGGCCCAGCGCGTCGATCAGCTTGAACGCGTCGACCTTGGCCGGGCCGTCCTCGAGGTCGATACCGGCGAGCAGGCGGCGCCCGACCGTACGCGGCAGAGGACCCTCGACCTCGGCCAGGTAGGTCTTGGACACCCCGTACGACGGGTGCATCAGCTTGTGGGCCAGCGCACCGTCGTTGGTGAGCAGCAGCAGGCCCTCACTGTCGGCGTCGAGCCGGCCGACGTGGAAGATCCGCTGCTCGAAGGTGCCGAGGAAGTCGGCGAGCTCGTTGCGGCCCTTCTCGTCGTCCATGCTGGAGACGACCCCACGGGGCTTGTTCATGGCGATATACACCATTTTGGTGTTGGTGACCACACGCGCGCCGTCGACGAGGATCTCCGCCTTCGCCGGGTCGACCTTGTCACCGAGTTTGGCCACACGGCCGTTGACGGTCACGCGCCTGCGGAAGATCAGATCTTCGCAGGCACGCCGGGATCCGACTCCGGCAGTCGCGAGGACCTTCTGCAACCGCACGGAGGTATCCGGATCAGCCTGAGGCATCGAGCACTTCTTCCACGTCGTCGGGTAGGAACGGAGCAAGCGGCGGCAGCTGGTCGACCGAGTTCAGGCCGAGCTTCTCCAGGAACAGCGCCGTGGTCCGATACAGGAATGCCCCGGTCTCGCCCTCGGTGCCGCATTCCTCAATGAGGCCGCGCGTCACAAGGGTACGCATCACGCCGTCACAGTTCACACCGCGGATGGCCGAGATGCGCGAACGGGTCACCGGCTGCTTGTACGCGACCACGGCCAGCGTCTCCAGAGCAGCCTGCGTCAACCGCGTCGTCTGCCCGTCCAGCACGAACCGCTCCACGTACGGCGCGTACTCCGGCCGGGTGTACAACCGCCACCCACCAGCAGCCCGCCGCAGGTCAAAGCCATGCCCAGCCGCCGTGTACCGCGCCGAGATGTCCTCCAGGGCGATCGCGATCCGCTCGGTCGGCTGCTCCATGATCTGCGCCAGCTGCATCTCCGCGACCGGCTCATCAACCACCAGCAAGATCGATTCCAGAGCCGCGCGCAACTCGGTCTCGTCGAGAGGCTTCAGCTCAGGCGCGTCATCAAGATCTTCCACGGTACGAAGCAGCGGCTCCACAACAGCAACAGCGGCCTTCTTGCCACGACGCCCCTGTGCGGGCACACCGCCACTGGCGGAAGCTGCTCCGCTCGACGTCTGGCCATCAGGAACCACCCCGTTCCCAGCCTCCACCACCACCTCGGAGCCGGTGAGTGTGGCCAGGTCAGCCCCGGTGCCCGCGAAAGCCGGGTCGGCAAGAACGGCCTCAGTGACATCGGCCTCACCCGCAGCCCGAGCCTCGTCGACGCCGTCGGCCCGCCCGGCACCGTCGTGGTCGTCAGCGGCGTCGGGGTCGTCGGCTTCCGGGCCGGGGACTTCCTCGACGATCGGCAGGTCGATCTCGTCATCGTCGGTGACGTCGTCGGCGGCCTGGTCGAACACGTCGCCGGCGTCGTCACCCTCAGGGGGTAGCGGTGCGTCCACGATCGTGGAGGTCCCGATCTCGTTCTCCGCCGCGTCCGAGAACGCCTCCGGCATGGGCAGCTCCGGCCCACCACCGACATCGGTCGGATCGAGCTCGTCCTCGCCAGGGATCTCCAGCGGCGCGTCGACCGTCGCGGGCCCGGTTCCCTCTTCGCCCGGGGTCGGCGGCAGCTCGGGCGGCACCCCGGTGCCACCCTCGGCCGGGTTCGGCCCCTCGAAAGCGGGATCAAAATCGTCGTCATCATCCGCGAGCCCGGCCTCGGACAGCTCTTCGTCCTCGTCGGGCTCCTGGTGAGCCGCCGCATACTCAGGATCCGGTGCCCGGGCCGTACGTTCCCACGGCGGAACCCACGAGGCCGCCTGCGCGGCAAGGGAATCGGGGCGCTCGTCGCTCATGACCTGTCCTCTTCGTGTTCCGTGTCCGTCCCGACGCTAGTACCCAGCTCGGCGCCGTCCTCGACCACCGTCCCGGAGACGTCCGCAGCCCCGAGGCCATCCGCCTCAGGCACGTCACCCGCAAGGCCGTCGCGCCTGAGCGCGCGGGTCTCAAGATCGGCATCCCCGAGATCGTCGTCGTCCTCGACGATCTCGCCGTCGATGATGGTGCCGGTGGGCAGGTCGGCGGCTGCGGTGTCGATCTCGGGTGGGGTGCCTTCGTAGTCGTCGATGTCGAGGTCGACGTCGACCTTCTCGCCGCCGATCCAGCGGATCGTCAGCTCGTCGAGGGATACCGGCTGCTCGAAGTCGACGAGGCCTTCGCGGTACAGCTCGAGCAGGGCGAGGAACCGCGCCACGATCTCGAGGGTGTTCTCGCAGTCGGCGACGAGCAGGCTGAACGTGGCCGCCCCGGCCCGGCTGAGGCGTTCGGTGATGAGGGCGGCATGTTCGCGGACGCTGACCCGGACCTGGTGGATGTGGGCGATCGACACCTGGGGCGGCCCGGGTTTCGGGACGAACTGTTTGATGGCCAGTTTGAGGAGCCGGGCCGGGTTGACGCCGAGGACGAGTTCGGGCAGCGCTTCGGCGTACCGTGCTTCGAGGCTGACCTGGCGTGGCCACCGCCGGGTGCCGACCCCTTCGAGTTCGGAGATGTGGGCCGCGGCTTCTTTGTAGGCCTTGTATTGCAGCAGCCGGGCGAAGAGCAGGTCGCGGGCTTCGAGCAGGGCGAGGTCTTCCTCGTCCTCGACCTCGGCGGCGGGCAGCAGCCGGGCGGCTTTGAGGTCGAGCAGGGTCGCGGCGATCAGCAGGAATTCGCTGGCTTCGCCGAGGTCCCAATCGTCACCCATGGCCCGGATGTACGCGATGAAGTCGTCGGTGACCTGGTGCAGTGCGACTTCGGTGACGTCGAGTTTGTGCTTGCCGATGAGCTGCAGCAGCAGGTCGAACGGGCCGGTGAAGTTGGTGAGCCGCACCGTGAAGCCGTTGTTGTCGACCTCGCCGTCGGTGCCGGCGAGGGCGGCGGCTTCCTCCGGGGTGAGGGTGGCGACGTCGGTCGACGGCACCGGGGCGTCCGGGTCGCCGGGCGTGGTGGGCTCTTCAGGCACGTGCTGACCGTAGTCCACGAGACCGACAAGCTGTTCCAGGCTCATCCGCACAACCCCCGCAACCTCGGAAAACAGCCCTCGCCAAGGTCAACGCCACGGCACCCGGCCGGTAACTGAGAGTTTCCTTCCGAGAGCACAGCGCGGCGGGGCCGAGCCACAAGGGCCGGCCCCGCCGCGGTTCGACAGGGTCAGCCGACGCCCTGCACGGCGTCCTTCTCCACGTGCAGGCCGGCACCGAAGTCGAGGATCTGCTCATCGGTGAGCCCAATGGTGGCCCAGACCATGATCTGGGCCCAGACCCCGTTGGGCTGTTCGATCCACAGGACGGTCTGGTCGCCGCCACCGGTGGCCCTGACCAGCAGGCCGTTGCCGGAGCCGACCTTGACCTTGTCGCCGTCCGTGGGGGCCTGCTCGTCCTTGGACTGCAGGAAGATCGAGATCTTGCCGACGTAGGAGACCGAGCCGTCGGGGTCCGGGGCGGCCACGGCATCGGCCGGGGCGAGCGTGAGGACGCTGTCGCGGGAGACCTCGACGGCGAAACCGTCGGGCACCTTGTCGATCGTGAATCCCTTGGGCTGTTTGCCCTGATACGCCACGAGGACGGTCTTGGTGCTGACCGCCGGGGCCTTGGCCTCCGGCAGGGCGGTGGTCGTGGCCGGTGCGGTCGCGGTGCCACCGGCGGTGAACGACACCGCGGCGACGACGGCGGCGACGGCGAACACCGAGCCACCAGCGGCCTGCAGGCCACGGCGACGACGCAGGGCCCGCTTGCCCCGGGTGATGTCGGCGGTCAGCTGGTCGGCGGAGGGCTCGACGGCCGGCCCCGCGATCTCATCGAGGGTGCGACGCAGGTCGGTCATGAGGAGGCTCCTTGCTGGATCAGAAACGGGCGGGCTTCGAGGACGGACCGCAGACGGTCGAGCGCCCGGGCGGTCTGGCTCTTCACCGTGCCGGGCGAGCAGCCGAGCGCGTCGGCGGTGTCCTGGATGTCGAGGTCGTACAGGTATCGGAAGACCAGTGCGGCCCGCATCTTGGGCGGCAGGTCCTTGAGCGCGGCCCGCATGCCCTCACCGAGGTGCTCACCACCGGTGTCGGCACCGGCCCGGTCGGGCAGCTGCGCCACCGGGCGTTCCCGTTTCCACCACAGCCGGCGCCGCTCGTCGATCAGCGCGTTGACCAGGGTGCGGCGCACGTACGCGTCCGGGTTGTCGGCCCGGCGCACCGCCGGCCACGCCACGTACAGTTTCGTCAGGGTCGACTGCACGAGGTCCTCGGCCAGGTGCGCGTCCCCCGCGGTCAGCAACGTCGCGGTCCGCACCAGTTCGCCGCGCCGGGCGAGCACGAACTGATGGAACTGCTCATCTCGCTCGGATCTGCCCGAGCTGTCGTCTCGTCTCACGCCCCCACGACGGATGGTGTCGTGCTGGGGTTGCATGGCGGCGCCGTAATCTTTCCGGGGTGACGTTGCTCGGCCCGGCCGATCCACTGCCCCGCCTCCCCCGCCGCGTCCTGGTGGCCGGCCCGTCCGGCGTCGTGCACCGCTTCGCGGCGACACCGGCGTGGGTCACCGAATCTGTCCCGGTTTCAGGTGATGAAGCAGATCATTGACCGCACCGTACGGCGTCAGGTGCGCCGCGAGGTCCTCTGGAACGGCAACGTGGAGTCGCCGCTGTGGACGATCTTCACCGACCGGCAGCACATGGTGCGGTGGGCCTGGAGCACCCATGCTCGCAAAATGCCCAGATCGCGGCTCTCACCGCCCTGCATCCTTCACTGACCGTCGTACGCCTGCGCACCCGCCGTGAGGTCGAGGTCTGGCTGGCAGGTCTCCGCGAGATCGGTGGTGGCCCGGACGTGGCGGCGTCCGGGCCCACCTCCCCTTAAGACGCCGGCTGCGGGCCGGAAAGTTGCACGTTCATGAGTCTTTCTCCGCGCCCGGTCAACCGAGGCGGTCGATGAGGATGTCGCGGCCCTCGCCGTCGAGATGGTCGAGGTAGGCGAGCCGGCCGGCCATCGTCATCACGAGGGCCAGGGTCGGGCCGGAGACCGGTGCACCTTCTCCCGCCGTGAACGGGCCGTCCGTGGCTGTCATCTGCAGCCCTGATGCCAGGGTCTTGCTGGCGACGGTGAAGTTGCGCCGGGCGTAGAAGTCCGCCACCGCGGTGAGGGCCCGGATGTCCGGCCCCGTGCTGATGCCCAGGGGTTGCCGGATGTCCTGGCTGTGGACCAGCACTTCGCCCAGGTAGGCGGCGGTGTCCGCGGTGGGGGCGACCGTCGCCTCGACGACGGCCTCGAACTGGGCGAGCGTCTCCGCCGGGGTGGGCCCCAGGTGCTCTCGCAGGCGACGGTCGTTGTGCACGGCGGGGCGGAAACCGGCGAGCATGATGCTGCGGATCCATCGCCAGCGGCCGGTCGTGGCGGCGGCGGTCAGGTGGGCGACGACGTGTTCCACGTCCCAGCCGGTGCACAGGGTCGGTTGATGCCACTGGGCGGCGTCGAGGTGGGACAGGTCGGCGGCCAGGGAGCGGCGGGCGGCGTGGACGAGGTCCCAGAGCTCCGCGTCGGTCGCAGGGGTCATGACAAGCACCTTCCGGTTGCGGTCGTCCATCCGCGTGCTACCGAATCAGTAGTGGACACTACTGTAACGGTAGTAGCCTGGGTAGATGGCTTCCCGGCGCAGCTACGGCTCGTACAACGACGGCTGTGCGGCCGCGCACGCACTGGACCTCATCGGCGATCGGTGGACGATGATCGTGGTGCGTGAGCTGCTGCTCGGGCCCAAGCGCTTCGCCGACCTGCAGCGCGACGTCCTCGGGATCGGGCCGGGCATCCTCACCCGGCGGCTCCAGGAGCTGACCACCCACGATGTCGCCGTACGCCGTCGCCTACCCGGTCCAGGCGGTGCCGACGTCTACGAGCTCACCGCGTGGGGCCGTCAGCTCGAGGTCGTCAACTCGGCACTGTCGGCCTGGGCTGTGCAATCACCGTCGATGCCGTTCGAGGCCGACATGAGCCCGGACACGCTCGTCCTCGCGATGCGGACCCACGCCCGTCCCGTCACGGACCAGCCCGGCCCACGGACGGTGTCGCTGACCCTGTCCGACTCCCGCCAGGAGGCTCCCGCGCCGGTGCATTACCAGGCGGTCATGACGGCCGACGCCACCGTGATCCACCGGGTCGCCGAACCCGGCCGAGCCGACGCGGGCGTGGCCGCGTCCACCCGGGACTGGAAAGCCTGCGTCATCGGCGGCACCCCGCTCACCCAGCTGCCCGGCATCTCGGTCACCGGGGACGGTGCCATCGTGGAACTCCTGGTGGCCGCGACCTCATTGCGCAGTGCTGACAGCAGCCCGCCGGGCCGGCACCGAGGTTGACGGGTTGGCCGCCCTTGACCTTGTAGTTACTGCAGGGATCACCATGGAGTCGTGTTGTCGATCAGCGAATTCAGCGAGATGTGTCATCTGTCGCCACAGACGTTGCGGTTCTACCACTCCGAGGGCCTGCTCGTACCGGCTGAGGTGAACGAGCGGACCGCCTACCGCTCGTACGAGTTCGACCAGGTCGAACGCGCCATGCTGATCACGGTGCTGCGCGACACCGGGATGAGCGTCAGCCTCGTCCGGCAGGCACTCGACGAGCCGGATACGGCAGCAGCCCTCCTGCAGGCGCACACCAGCGACGTGCAGCGCCGGCGGCAGGCCCAGGACGAGGCGATCCGCGACGCACGCGAGTTCCTCACCTCGTGGCCGGAGGTGCGCCGGCGCCACACACCCGAGATGACCGTGGCATCGAAGCCGGTTCCCGGCCCGCCGGCCGGACACGACCAGGACGAGTGGGACGCATCCGCGACCGCCATTCAGGACGTGGTCGCGACCGTGCAATCGTGCGGCGCTGTCGTGGCCGGACTCCCGTGGCGGACCGCGGCCATCGAGACCCCCGACCAGAAGCGCCGCAACCTCAGCGGCGAGGGCCCGCACTGGCTGGTGAAAGTACCCATCACGGCGGACACGGCAGCGGTCACCGCGCTGTCCGGCCTCGTCGAGGTGCAGACGTTCGGGGCCCGGGACGAACTGTCGATCTTCATCCCGGGCAGGGCCTCGATGGCCAAGTACGCCACCGCGCTCTCCCGCCTGATGGCGCATCCCCTCGACGCCGCCTACCCCGACCTCTCCCGCAGCCGTCAGGTGCTGCACGACAACGGCGTCGAAACCACCGCGACCATCTGCCGATCCTGACGGGCTCCACCGGCGGCAGCGCTGGGCACCGCTGTGGCGGAGGTCGCCCACTCGGCACTGTCGGCGTGGGCTGTCCTGACAGCATGTGACCGCTGACCGGCCGCCACGCTGCGGGCCGGGCTGCTGATCGAGGCGGGCACCCATGGGACGCCGGCGCTGACGACCCGGGTGTGGGTCGCGGCAGCCGTACTGATCATCTTCAGTGTCCAGCCATGGTCTGGGGCTTCGTCGTCACGTCGCTGCGCCGGCGGGTGGGGCCGCGATCGGTTTGCTGCTCGGCGGCTTGTTCGCCGGCCTCTGGAGCATCACGGCCCCGTTCTGGATCGCCGCCGTGGTGATGGCGGCGATCGCCGGGTTCGCCTGGCGCCCCTTGCGCGAGGCGAACGAGCTCAGCCCGCGAGAAGCGGGCTGAGCCGCCGATCAGGGTGCGGTGCCGGTCGCGAACACCCGGCGCATCGCGTCGAAGGTGTCCAGTGACCGACGCCCCTCGGCCTGCAGAGCCCGCATCGCCGCGTCGGCGTCGGGGGCGGCCACCGCTGCTTCCCACATCTCCCGCTCGGCCTGACGCCAGGTGGGCATCTCGCGCACCTGCACGTCGGCGAAACCGGCCTTGGTCAGGTCTCGCCGCAGGTCCACCGCGTGGATCCGGGACGGGACCTGCTCGTCTGCCGGGTCGACCGCTTCCCAGCAGGTCACGGCGAGCCGGCCGCCGGGTTTCAGGAGGCGGCGGAACTCGGTCAGCGCGGCGAGTGGCGGCTCACCGAACTGCACCGCGTCCACGCACATCAGCGCGTCGACGCTGCCGGTGGGCAGGCCGGTTTCGAGCAGGGTGCCGGTCTGGAACGTGGCCCTCCCGGCGGGCAGCAGGCGGGCGCTGTTGGCTGTCGCCTGGTGCACGGCCACGGCGGAGAAGTCCACGCCGATCAGGTGGGCGCCGGAGCTCTGGGCGACCCCGATGCCGTATCCGCCGCGCCCGCAGGCGATGTCGGCCAGCAGGTCGCCCGGCGTCAGGCGCAGGGCCGCGGTCACCTCGGCGAGGCCCTGCCAGAGGAGGGCACCTGCGTCCTGCAGCTCGGCCGGCATGCCCATGGCGCGGGCGAGGATCGCGTCGCGGGTGGGTGCGGCGGCCATGTCCGTGTACCAGCCGTCGAAGTACACGCTGTCGAGGGTCACCGGCTCAGGCGCCGTGGCGGGTGAAGTCGACGTCGGCGGTGGTGACGGTGGTGGCGTTGCGGCCGGGGGCGTCGTGGTGGTGCCAGTACAGGTTGGTGTGGGCGATGACCTGGCCGGGCGGCGGTGCGCCGTACGCGGAGAGGTCCTCGGTGGTGTGGGCGTCGGCGACCAGGGTGGCGTCGTAGCCGCGGGCGATCGCACCGTGCAGCGTGGAGCGGATGCACGCGTCGGTCTGGGCTCCGGAGACGAACAGACTGCCCACGCCGCGCTCGGCGAGGACCTGCTCCAGCTCGGTGTCCTCGAAGGAGTCGCCGTAGCGCTTGTGGATCAGCGCTTCGCCGGCGCGGGGGGCGAGCTCGGGGGCGAACTGCCAGGTGTCGCTGTCGCGGGGCAGCTCGTCGCTGCTGTGCTGGACCCAGATGACGTCGGTGCCGGCGGTACGGGCCTTGCCGACGAGCGTGGCGATGGTGCCCACGATGGCGTCGCGGTCGTGGGCCTGCTGGACGACGCCGTTCTGGACGTCGATCACGAGAAGGGCGGCGTTCGGACGGTTGGCGAGCGTGCTCATGGAGAAGACCTTAGGTGCCCCCTGTGACATTCTCGGCCAGACTGGCAAAGATTAGACCGGTCGTCTAGCGTTGCCGACGACACCACAATGAAGGGGTTCTCCATGAAGGTTCTGATCGTTCTCACCTCCCACGACCAGCTCGGCGACACCGGCCGCCCCACGGGCTTCTGGCTGGAGGAGCTGGCCGCGCCGTACTACCGCTTCCAGGACGCCGGGGCGCAGATCACCCTCGCGTCCCCGAAGGGCGGACAGCCGCCGCTCGACCCGAAGAGCAACGAGCCGGCGAGCCAGACCGACCAGACCCGCCGCTTCGAGGCGGATGCGCAGGCGACCGCCGCACTGGCCTCGACCGTGGTGCTCTCCTCGATCGACGTGAACGACTACGACACCGTCTTCTACCCGGGCGGCCACGGCCCGCTGTGGGACCTCGCGGAGGACAAGGACTCGATCCGGATCATCGAGGACACCCTGCGGGCCGGCAAGCCCGTCGCGCTGGTCTGCCACGCCCCCGGCGTGCTGCGCCACGTCACGAACGAGGACGGAACGCCGCTGGTCCAGGGCAAGAACGTCACCGGGTTCACCAACACCGAGGAGGACGGGGTGCAGCTCACCGACATCGTCCCGTTCCTCGTCGAGGACGAGCTCAAGGCCAAGGGCGGCAACTACTCGAAGGGTACGGACTGGGCGCCGTACGTCGTGCGGGACGGCCTGCTCATCACCGGGCAGAACCCGGCCTCGTCCGCGGACGCCGCCGACGCACTGGTGAAGCTCGTGGATGAGCGCCGGTAGGCTCCGGCCATGACCCGTGACACCCGTACCGCCCTGCTCGAGGCCGCTGAGCGGATCTTCTCCGGCAAGGGGTACGCGGCGGTCGGCATCAACGAGGTGCTGGCCAGCGTCGGTGTCCCGAAGGGATCGTTCTACCACTACTTCGCGTCGAAGGACGCGTTCGGCGAAGCGGTGATGGAACGCTACTTCGAGCACTACCTGGCCGACATGGACCGGATGATGAGCGCCGAGGGCCAGGACTGGGCGACCCGCCTGATGACCTACTGGGCGTCGTGGCGCGACACCCAGAGCCTGGACGACTGTCAGGGGCGGTGCCTGGCGGTCAAGCTCGGCGCCGAGGTCGCCGACCTGTCAGAGCCCATGCGCCTGGCCCTGAAAGCGGGCACGACCGGCATCGTCGACCGCCTGGAGCAGGCTCTGACCGGCGGCGCCGGCGACGGTTCCCTGCCCGCCCAGGACAACCCCCGGGCCACAGCTCAGGCCTTGTACGAGCTGTGGCTCGGCGCCAGCGTCATTGCCAAGATCCATCGCAGTCCGGGGTCGATGGACGGCGCGACGGCCCTGACCCGGCAGATCCTCCGCCTCACCTAGCGAGGTGTGATCGGGCACGTCCGGGCACTGACCTGGACAGCCGCGTCGATGCATCGTCGGCCGTCACCGGCTGCGGCGCCGAGAAGGTCGCCCGGGTCAGCATCAACTACAAGGTCTGCGCCGTGAAGACCGCCGACGGCAACTACGACGCCCGGTACTACTTCGGCAACAACCACGGCTCGAAGGTGACGATCACGACGCAGTGGGGCTGGCAGCAGGGCGCCACGAAGTCGTGGGGCAGCGGCACCCAGACCCTCACCCTGCGCGCCGCGCCGGGATACGTGCACCTGCGGACGAACAAGCTGTACTGCGGATTCTCGATCATCAAGAACAAGGCGATCCTGCGGGTGAAGCAGAACAACGGCACCTGGGGGCCGGTGGCCTTCTCGAAGACCGTCGACTGCTGAGACTAGCCGTACGTGCCGTGCTCGATGTCGTCGAGCAGGGTGCGCTCCACCGGTTCCCAGCCCAGGCGTGAGCGGGTCAGCGCGCTGGACGCGATGTTGTCGGCGCCGAGGAACGGTGCCATGAAACCGAGCCGGGCCTGAAGCTCTTTCGGGCTCGCGCTCGCGGCGGGCACCCCCGCGCGCCGGCCGACGGCGGTGACGGTGTCGATGAGCGGGATGCCCTCTTCCGCGACCCCGTGGTAGCGGGCTCCCGCCTCCCCCTTCTCCAGCGCCTGGACGAACAACCGCGCCGCGTCGAGGCGGTGCACCGCCGGCCAGCGGTTACGGCCGTCACCGGCATAACTGGCCACACCGTGCTTGCGGGCGGCGGCGACCATCTGCGCGATGAAGCCCTGGTCACCGTCGCCGTGCACGGTCGGGGCGAGCCGGACGACCGAGCTGCGGATGCCCCGGGACGCGAGATCGAGCATGGTGCGTTCGGTGGCGCCACGCGCGCCGCCGGCCGCGGTGGGATCGGGCTCGTCGTCCTCGGTGCCGAGACGTCCGGGCGCGAGCGCGAGGGTGCCGAACGCGGCCACCAGCGGACGGTCGGGGCCGCTGAGTTCCGTACCGATCGTCTCGATGGTTGTGCGGTCTGCTTTGAGCATCGCGCCCATGAAGCGGGCCGGGGTGGCGCGGGGGTCGCCGCCGAGAATGACGCGCAGCCGGGTGCGCAGGCTTGCGTGGGTGAACTTGTGGAAGAACGCGGTGTGGATCGCGCCCTCGGCCCGGGCGGCGCCGGCCCGGATGCTGTCGAGGTCCTCGATGCTGCCCAGGTGCGGGGTCGCCCCGAGGGCCCGCACCTGCTCGGCGGCCGCGGATGAGCGGACCAGGCCGATGACCTGGTGGTCGTGGCGGATGAGTTCCGCGACGATCGCGGAGCCGATGAAACCGCTGGCCCCGGTGACGAAAACGCGCATGGTCGTAAGCCTCCAAGAAGAGTGATGACACCAGGTGTCTTCATGGACGACCGTAGCAGTGATGACACCAGGTGTCGACACATTAGGATCGACGTCATGGCGCGATGGGGTCCCGATGCCGACAACCGGCTGTATCAGTCCGCGATGCAGCTGATCTTCGAACGCGGCTACGACCAGGTCACCGTCGCCGAGATCGCCGAACACGCCGGACTCAAGAAACGCTCGTTCTTCCGCTACTTCGCCGACAAACGCGAAGTCCTGTTCGCCGGCGCGGCCGACTTCGAGCACGAGGTCGTCGAAGCCCTGAAGAAGGCCCCGGACACGGCGAAGCCCATCGACGCGGTCATGGCGGCCCTGACCCACGCCGGCACGATCCTCACGAACTACGGCGACGCCGCCCGTCAGCGCCAGCGCGTCGTCACCTCCTCCATGGAGCTACGCGAACGCGAACTGATCAAAATGGAGTCCCTGACAGTCGCGCTCGCCGGCGTCCTGCGCGACCGCGGCGCCGAGGACCTGTCTGCCACCCTCGTCGCCCAGGTCGGCGCCGCTGCCTTCACCACCGCGTTCCGCGAATGGACCGACGCACCCGGAACAGCACAGGACTTCGCCTGGTTCATGACCCAGACCCGCGACCGCCTGCGCGACGAGCTGGGCTAGGTGCCTTCACCGCGCACCGAGCCTGTTTCGTCGACCCACGCGACAGCGAGCCGACCAGCCCCGAAGCGGCCCGACCGTGCCGAAAATCCCGAGACGAACTCGGGGCTGTCTGCCACGCTACGGCCGTGAGCAGCGAAACTGTCCTGTCGTTGGCAGACCTACGGCGAGCCTTGACTCGGTCACTTGATGAGATCGAGAGGCAGCAAGGGTCAGTCGTCGAACTGGGCGCTGACTTCTACTGGACCATCGTTCCCTGGGCAGCGTTCTCGTTCGGTGCCGACGTGCCGCAGCCGACCGTCGGCCAGTTGAGCGACGATGTCCGGTCGATGCGCGACATACTCGCAGACCACCCCGATCCCCCGATCTCGGCGTGGCACGACCTGGCGCACCTCATCGGCATTCTCAACCGGCTCGCTGCTCTCGACCTCGCCGATAGCGCCGGGTGATGCGGATCGGGGTTTGCCAGACGCCGGAGATCCTCGGGAATGTCGACGCCGCGGTAGAAGTCGTGCGGCACTTCGCCGAACGGGCGGTGGCCGAGGAGGTCGACCTCCTGGTGTTTCCCGAGTGCTTCCTGCAGGCTTTCCGGTGGCAGGACCGGCACCGCGAGATCCGCGCCCGCCGGACTCGCGAATCCGGCATGTGGCTGGCCTCCGCCGACGTCACCGGTGCACGTGACAATGAGCGGTCATCGCCGACATCCCGCGGGCGGGTCGCTGATCGCCTGATCGCTGGTTCATGACTGTTCGAGGTGGTCGATGTTCAGGGTTGAGTTCGAGCTTCTGCCTCTGGCCGAGGTGCCGGCCTGGGGAGGCGACCACCCGAGGTTGCACTGGTTCGGGTTGACCAGTGGCTGGTACTGGATACGTGCCCAGGACGGCGAGTTCCTGCGTTACAGCGACGAAGCTGTCCGCACCTGGGAACTCGAGCGCCCGTACCCGGACTATTACGTCGCGCGGCTGTGGGAAGACCTCGTTGTTCTGCGCTGGGCGTTGCAAGAACCCGTGCCCGAGGACCTGATCCCCTTTGTCGATGGGACGTTCTCGCCGCGGGAATTCCCCGAGGCCGACGATATCGGGGAGGACGTGGACGCCGCGTTCGAGGTGCAGAGCGACTACGCCCTCGACCTGGGTTACCTGACGGACGCGCCGCATCTGAGCTGCTGGCGGCATGCCGGCAACGGCTCGGACATGGTCACGCTGAGCCAGCAGGCCGCGCCACGGCAGCAGGGTACGTTCGCGGTCACCGAGCGGCTGGATGTCACCGTGCCGACCGCAGAACTCTTCGCAGCTCTCGACGACTTCGATCGGCGTTTCCTCGCGGCGATGCAGGATCGAGTCGCTGAACTGGAACGCAGCGGGCCGCCGCCAGGCGTCGAGCTGGATCTCCAGCAATTGCGGGCGGAACACACGCAGCGCAGCCACTGGCTCGAGCGGCGTCTGGCCGTACGCCGCGATGTCGACTGGACCAAGGTGCGCGCCGGCGCGGCCGAACTCAGCTCCTGGCCACCGGCGTGCCCGCCAGTGGCTGCGGCAGCGGACAGCCGCCCCACGATCAACGGCCGGTGACGCCGTCGATGAGTTCACGGAGGATGTCGGCATGTCCGGCATGGCGGGCGGTTTCGCCGGTCATGTGCGCCAGAACCCAGCGAAGCGTACGAGGCTCCGCGTCCACCGACCGGGCGGTACGGACGTCGAGGTCACGTGCCGCGCGGATGCACTCGTCGCTGGCGGCCGTCGCGGCGCGGTAGTCGGCAACGACCTGATCAGCGGTCCGATCCTCAGCGACCGTCATACCCAAGTCGGCCTCGGCATACTGCGGGTCGCCGGCCACGGTGTACCCGAACCAGTACCGCTCGGCGCCGGTCAGGTGCTGGACGAGCCCGAGCAGCGTCGTATCGGACACCACCAGGCGCCGGCGCAGCTGCTCCTCGTCCAGGCCTTCCAGCTTCTTCAGGACGCAGGACCGGCTGAAGGACAGAAACGCCAGTGCCGTGTCGGTCTCGTTGTCGTCGTTGAACGGAACGCGTTCGCGCTGTGACTCGAGCATGGACAGGACCCTACGGGTCCAGCGCCGCGTGCATGGGTAGTGCGTGGGCCTGGTTGTCCTTTGCCAATGAAGTTTGTCCGTGCCACTGAAGAATGCGCCAGCTGGGGTTTGTGCCAGTCAACTTTGTTCGTCGGCTTCCTTCCGGCGGCTTGGCGCGATCAGCGGCGCGGTTCGGGCTGTTGCCGCATGCTGGGATGATCACGTGATGGAACGGGTCAATAGTCGTGTTGTGTATCAGAACCCCTGGATGGTCGTCCGAGAGGACGAGATCCGCCGCCCGGACGGAAGTCCCGGCATCTTCGGCGTGGTGGAGAAGCCTGACTTCGCGCTGGTGATGCCCCGCTGGCGGGATGGCTTCTGGCTGGTGGAGCAGTTCCGATACCCGGTTGGGCGGCGTGCGTGGGAGTTCCCCCAGGGCAGTTGGGGCCGTGGCGGTAGCGGGGACCAAGCCGCACTCGCCCGTCGGGAGCTCGCCGAGGAAGCCGGCCTGCGGGCTGCGTCCCTCGCGCATCTGGGCCATCTGTTCGAGGCTTATGGCTTCTCGACCCAGGGCTTCGACGTCTATCTCGCGGAAGGACTCGCGGAGGGCGAGCCTGATCGGGAGGCAAGTGAGCAGGACATGATCCATCGAGCATTCACCGATCAGGAGATCGCCAGGATGATCCGTTCGGGGCAGATCGTGGATGCGCCATCGCTTGCGGCACTGACTCTTTTCCAGCTCCAACTGTCGTCGGGCACCTTCTCGGCTTCATAGCCCTGCGCGTGCCTGCCTCCGACTCCGGCAGTGCTTCACTTCAACTGGCAGGGGCCAGCGGGCCTGGCGGCTCGGGCGCGAGGTCGGTGAGCCAGCGGTGGTCGTAGCCGAGTTGGTCGAAGCGGGATTGCAGCCAGCGGCGTTGGCGGGTGCTGGCGGAGCGCCACTGGTGACGGAGGCGGTCGGCCAGGCCGTCGCGGCGGTGAGGGCCGAGCCATGAGGTCAGGTCGTGGCAGATGTCGGCGATCTCGTTGGCGCGTTCGCGTCGTTGGTCGACGGCCTTGGTCGATTGGTCGTCGTGGGTGATGGCCGTCAGGAAGCGGATTTCGAGGAACGCCAGATGCAGGAGCCGGACGGTGGCTTCTTCCGTGGCGGCCGTGGGTGGAGCGTTGGCGGATTGGCCGGTGGCCGGGACGGTCGGCGGTTCATCGATGAGTCTTGGCGGTTGGGGCCGGGGCGTTCGGCGGGTGGTGATGTAGGTGCGGACGGCGGGGTAGGACGGTGTGGCGTCGTGTTCGTCGTGCAGCCGCTGCCAGATCGCGGCGGCAGTGATTCCCGGGCTCGCTTCCAGCATCGCGTCGATGTGCTGGCGGAGTCCGAGCAGAACCGTCGGCTGCCGGTCGATCTTCTTGCGGGACGGCGGGATCTCGGATTGCAGGGCTTTGCCGACGGTGCGGCGGCTGACGTGGTGCTTGGTGGCGAGAGCGCGGATGGACATGCCGAGCCGGGCTTCGTAGCGGATTGCCGCGAACCGTTCGCGTTTGCGCTGCTCGTTCAGGGTCTTCCGTGCTTCGTTCTCGCGGGTCCGGCCAGGTGTGCGGGTTCGGGGAGCCAACTCGGGAAGGGCCCGGACGACGTTGACAGGGTTCCGGCCAGCCAGCATGGCCAGTTTGTCTAGCTGGATCGACCCGAGCGAGTTCGGCGGTGTGGTGAGTAGCTGACGTAGGTAGCTGGGTCGCAGGTGGTTGGCCTCGGCGAGGCGGTGGACGAAGCGTTCGGCTGTCTCGTCGGCTGACGGCCGAACCTGCCGGGGTAGCGGCAGTAGTTGGTCGCTGGTCATGACCGGTGTGCGGCATTCGGGTGCCGGGCGTGATTCTGGGCGGCGTGGTCGAGGTCGACGGCGTCGAGCAGCTTCTTGGTGATCTTCTCGGTGCCGGTGAGGATGGCGTCCAGGGCGGCGCCGCGGATCAGGTGGGACAGGCTGCCGATCATGCCCGCGGTGCGCTGGTGCAGGTAGTCGGCGAGTCCGACCAGGGTGTCGGTCCGATGATGTTGCAACCGCAGGGCGTTCTCGATGGTGGCGATCAGGCTGGTCCACTCGGCGGTGCGAGGGAACGGGCTGGTCGGGATCATGGTGAAACGGCCGGCGATCTGGCTGCCGCGAACACCGGAGAACAGGCCGGCTTTCTCGACGTCGATGCCCGCGTAGAGGAAAGTCGCCGGGATCCGTTCGGAGAAGTATTTGAGGGTGTCGGAGACGTCGGCACCGTTGCGGGTGCTCAGGGCGAGGTTGTGGATCTCGTCGACGGCCACGACGCTGACCCGGGCATCGACGGCGACGCCGCAGACGGCTTCGATGATGTCGGTGATGTTCGCCCGGCTGGTGATCGGCAGGCCCAGGAACCGGGCGAACTCGGCGGCGACCATGCGCGGCGTCGCCGCGGGCGGGACGGTGACATAGAGGACCGGGATCCGGTCGGTCAGGCCAGGGTGGCGGGCGGCGTCGATGGCTTGGTGGGTTTTTCCGAACTGGGTGATCGCGGTGGTCTTGCCGGTGCCTGCCGACCCGGACAGGATGAGCCCTCGCCGGGCGGAGACTGCGTGCCGGTTGAGCAGGGTCAGCCGTCGGCCGGTGGTGATCACATGCCGCAGCGTCGAGGTGGCAACCGCAGCGAGGCGGGTGTGGTAGTCGAGGCGTAGTTCGTTGTAGTCGGCCCGGACCGCGTCGTCGAGGCTGCTGAAACGCTGCCGTGGCAGCAGGTCCGGTGCGGTGACCGGTTCACTGGTGAACCGCCGCCACCCTGGCAGGGTGCTCAGGTGCCGGTGATCATCGGCGGTCTCGATCACCTGCCTCCACTGTGCTGCGGGGCTGACGCCGGGGCCGGTCACCATGGCTTCAGGGCTTCGGCGAAGGGATCGAAGACCTCCAGCGGAACGACCGGTTCCCGCAGCTGTTCGCCGGGCTGATCGACGGGATCGGTGACCTCCGGCGGGCTCAGCGGCTCGTCAGCCGAGGCGGCCGTGGCGGACCTGGTCGCGTAGGTCTTGGCTTGGACCCGCCGGTCCCTGGGGGTGGCCGCGCCGGCGTGTGCCCGGGCCAGCAAGCTCTGCGTGGCCGCGGCGAGTTCTTCCTCGGTGCCGTCGGGAAGACCGCGCCGGACGTGGTCCCAGGCCAGCTCACCGAACGGGATCGGCGCCTGCCGCAGGTGCTTCCAGAACAGCATGATCCACCCGGATGTGGGGTGGTTGCGGATCCAGACCCGCGAGACGTCGTAAGGGTCGTAGTGGATCTCCCACTTGTTGTTCTTGGCGGTGATCCCGGACGGTTGCCCGCGCAGCCGGTCCAGGACGTCGCCGTCGTAGGTGCGCCGGCCGACCCGGACCCCGGAGGCGGTGATCGCCTGCCACTTCGCGGGCAGCAACTCGACGTAGTCGTCGGCGGTCAACGCGACCGGCGTGTAGCCGGCGACCTCGAGCAGCGTCGCGTATTTCTCGTTCGGGGTGAACGCCCGGCCCGGTGCCACCGGATCCCGGAGCCCGTCGTGGGGCCGGTTCTGCCAGACCGTGACGATCCATTCGTCGAGCAGGTCCTGCACTTCCCGCAGCTTCCAGAGTCTGCCTTCGCCGATGTCGCGGCCGCGGTGCTCGACCCCGCGGCCGACGTAGCCAGCCAGATATTGGGCGAACAGCGTGCCCACCGACGAGATCGTCCGTTCGACGTGCGGTTTGTCGGTCGGGGTTGCCTTGCGGGCCGGCTGCAGGTTGATGCCCAGGAACCGGCAGGACGCCCGGAACGTGTGGGAGATGAACGCCTTGCCGTGGTCGCAGACGATGGTCTCCGGGACGATCACCGGTCGGGCCGCCGCGTGCTGCAGCCGGGCGTCGATGTCGAGCAGCCGCTGGTGCGGCAGCACCGAGGCCGCCATCCGCAGCGCGTCGCTCCAGCCGGGACGCATCGGCTCGGCGGTCACCGACCGGGCCAGCAACACCGACGCGTCGACCGCCTTGGTCGACGGCCGTAACACCGCTGCGGTGATCGACCGCGTGGCGATGTCGACCAGCGCGGTCAGCTCCACTCGGGCGCTCACGCCCTCGTCCAGCAGCACCATCACGTCTAACGGGGTCGAGTCGATCTGCATCACCTCGCCTGGCGCGACCACGTCGACCTGCGAGAACGCTGTTTCTGGGCGGGCCGCCAGCGATCGGCGCGCGCGGGCCGTGCCGGTCGTCTGCCGACCCTGCGACAGCCGGGCGAACAACCGATAGAGCGTCCGCTGCGACGGCATCGGCCCTGACCAGCCCTCTGCATGCTCCAGCAGCTGCCGGGTCCGCCAGAGCACGAACCCGGCAGTCCGGGTCGAGGTGTCCGATGCTTCCGCGATCGCTGTCCGCATCGCGGTCACGACCTGCGCATCGACCCGGCCGGACGCCGAGGCCGGGCGCATCGCCCGCCGGTCCACCAAGCCGAGCAACCCATCCGTTTGATAGCGCTGCCGGCGGCCCCGGACGCTGCGAGCAGTAACCTTCCGCCCGGCCGCGGCCAGCTCGGCGGCCTTCGCCGCCTCCCGCTCGGCCAAGCTCCTATACTGCGGCTCGAACTGCGGGCGGCGAGCCTGCTCGGGACGAACTCCGGTCAGCACCTCCAAGATGTGCTGCTCCCACCACAACGCCTCCTGCAACACCGGTGCCGGAACAGTGTCCAGCAACCCGTAAGCAGGTAACACGCTCACGGTCGGCTCCAGGACGCCGTGCGGACGATGGACGAGCCGGCTAACACGGCAGCGTCGAGATCGGCGGCCAGGATCTGCTGCCAGAGCAGGTGAAACAACGCCGGTAACACCACGACCGAGTCACCCACTCGAGCGGCTCCGGCCATCAGCGGCGTCGGAGACGCGAACGCCTGCACCAACTGGTCGACGATGTCGGTCCGGGCGCCGTGGCGCGGGTGCCGATACCGCGATAACCAGCGCAGATTCGCCGCGAACACCGGATCCATGACGCCGAGCCGGCGGAACGCCCAGCCGACTCCATCGCAAGCTCGAGCGGTCACCGCGAACGCCTGGGCGTCCTTGTTCGGGATCCGGTCGTCCGGGCGGACATCGACCACGACCCCGCCGCCGTCGATCAGCCGGGCGAAGAAGTCCGGCGCGTGGCGCCGCCACCGTGTCCCGACCTGCCAATACAGCCAGAACGGCTGCGACGAGAACGCCACCACGTCACGGTCGAAGTCCAGCCGCATCGCGTGATCGCGTTCCACCCAGGACTCAAATCCCACATGTCGGTCAGTGGTCGCCGACCACCACCAGCCCGGGAAGTGCTTCTGTCCCCGTGACCAACCGAAACCGCGGATCGGCGGCGCCTCCTCGAATGCCACCGCCCAGCTCTGCGCCAACGAGCCACGACAGCGAGACCCCGCCGCGTCGACGAACTCGATCTCGAAGTCCGTCGCACCGAAGTCATCTCCGCCAGCTTCGACCTGCACGCTCACAGGCCGATCGTCTCAAACCAGCGGACAGAGTTCGATGGCACAAACCCTCACGGGGACAAAGTTCGCTGGCACGAGGGACACACCTTGATGGCAAAGGACACTGGTGATCTGGTGGATGGCTTCGTTCGCGATTTTGGGCACCGGATGTTCGCGAGAACCGGCACCACATACGGGTCTTGAGCGCCTAGTTGCGCCGACGGTCCACCGCGGACCCGTTCACGCTGCGTGCAGGCGATCATGAAGCCGCTCTGAGCGTGGATGCGCTGATCTGCCGATGAGAGTGCGTGCGATTTTTACTCCTGACTAGGTGATCCCGGTATCGAATGAATGCCGTAATCAGTGGGCGGTGGCGGTCGGGTGCTGTCCCCGGCTTCCTGCCGGATGCGCTGCCTGCAGCCGCTTCGTGTATGCGCGCACCCGGGCGCGATTGCCGCAGTCGGCCGGGTCGCACCAGCGTCGGCTGTGGTTGCGGGTGGTGTCCAGGAAGAGCCATCCACAGCCGTCGCCGTCGCACCGGCGCAGTTCCGGTCGATCGTGGCCGAGTAGGTCGGCGATTGCTAGTGCGAGGTGCGTGCCGACTTCCGCCGACGTGGCAGCGAGGGGCAGGGCTGGTGCCACGTCCGCGACGCCTAGAGCGTCGCGCCAGGCGGTCACCACCGTAGCGACGTTTTGAGAGTCGGGTGTGATGGCGTCCAGATGTGCGTCGAGTATGCGGGTGGTCGCCGCGCGGAGGCGATGCACCGTAGCGACGGTGGTGTGATCGGTGAAGGGCTCGATACCGGTCAGCTGATGGAACCATTCCGAAGCGGTCCCTAGATCAGGAACGCGGTCGATCGTGCGCGCCGGGTCCAGCCGCCACGACACGGTGTTGCACAGATCCAGGGCGAGGTGACCACCGATCCGGCTCCACGAATACGTCATGGTGACGAGAGTACCGCATGGTCTAAATGCCATTAGAGCATGTATGTTCAGGTCATGACATCACTCGAGACGACTGACGGCGGCTGGCGGGCGGGCCTCACCGTCGGTGCCGGTCTGGCCGCCGGGTCGTTTCTCCTCGCCGTGAGCTTCGGCGCGTTCGCCGTCACTCACGGCTGGCCGGCCGCGCTGACGATCGCGATGTCGCTGCTGGTCTTCTCCGGCTCGGCCCAGTTCGCGCTCGTCACCGCGCTGGCCGGCGGCGGCGTTGTGCCCGCGCTACTGAGCGCCAGTCTGATGAACCTGCGATTCGTGCCGATGGCGGCGTCCACCGCCCGCTACCTGCACGGCAGCCGGTGGCAGCGCGCCCTGGAAGGGCAGGCGGTCGTCGACGGTTCCTGGGTCGCCGCCCAGCGCGTTGACGGCACGCTGGACCGCCGGAAGATGATTGCGGCCACCCTGGTTCAGTGGCCCGCATGGGTGAGCGGCACCGCGATCGGCGCGCTTGCTGTGCCGTCCACGTCGCTGATCCATGCCACCGGGATTGACCTGGTGTTCCCCGGCCTCTTTCTGGTCTTACTTATCGATACGCTGACCAGCCGACCACGCATTGTGCCCGTGGCGGTCGCCGCGGCCGTTGTTGCCGGGGTTACCTGCCGGTTCCTGCCGACCGGGATCGCATTGCTCCTCGCATCGACCACGGTGCTGCTCACGCTTGTGTATCGGACCAGCCCACGGCAGGAGCCTGCTCGATGACCACGATGATCATTGCCGTATTAACGCTCGCGGTCGTCAACATCGCCTTCAAGGCGGCCGGACCAGCCGTCCTCGGCGATCAGCAATTCCCGCCACACACGCAGTCGCTCGTCGAAGCTCTACCGGCAGCACTACTAGCCGGACTGCTCGCCGTCGACATACTCGGAGCCCAATGGACGAGCCTCGACCTGACCGTCCTGCCGGGACTGGCCACGGCGGTAGGGCTACGACTTGCGGGACGACCGCATCTGATCTGCATCCTCGGGGCCGTCATAGGTACCGCAGCGATGCGGGCACTCTTGTGAGCGTCTGTCATTGACCGGCCAAGTGGGCATCAGCAGTGTCCCATCCAGGTATGGGCACATGCGCACTGATTTGCCGCGATTCGCGCGCCACTCCCCCAGAACGGTCAACAGATCCAACTCGTTGGCTGCGTCGGCACTGCGAAGAAGCGTCGAACCGATGTCGTAGTCGAACCCGTCGAGCAGGCCGGCGTCGTACTCCCAGTGCTCGATCCGGAAGGATCGGGCATCGCTCCAGTAAGTCCATCCCTCGCGGCGGGCGTGTGCGTCTCCTTCGACCGCGCGCGGCGTGACGTCGACGAAAGCACGCCGTCCGGGGTCCGTCGCGGGCACCTCGACCGCCAAACGCCGTCCGAGCCAGAGCGCCGACAATTTCGTGAGCGGCCACGCAGGCTCGGCTGCCATGGTCACTCTCGGCGCCTTGCAACCACGGCATCACGGTAGACCACGATCTCGCGCATGCCGGCGCAATGTCCTCTCATGCCGCCGATCGCGCGGCGGCCGCCATCCGACCTTGGGCTCAGGGCGGGTGGCAGATCGAGGTTCTGGGGTTGTGGTGTGCAACAACTCTGAATAAGTCTGGTTACGTCGCAGGTGGGCGTGACTGCTCCTCCGCGTAGCCGTCCAGTCCGATCTGCACCACCCGGCTCAGCCCCCTACAATCGCCTGCCCGCAGCCCGTCGTCATCCGTGGGCAGCGCCAACCTCAGCCCGATCATTTGTCGAGCGCACTGCCGGACGCGATGCGGCCGCGCGAAATCGTCCAGACTGATCACGCCGCCCTTCAGCAGCGCGTACGCGAGCCGCCGCCCCACCGTCGGCAGAGCCTCCGGCGTGAACCCGTGCGCGCTCAGATGCCAGGCCAGCCCGCCCGGGCAGCGATAAACCGCAACCTCCTCCCCGTACGTGTCCTGGTCGCGAGCCGCCGCGTTCAGAGCGGCCTGCTCATCTCGATACCGCTTCTTCCCGCATCGGCAGCTGTAGCGTCGCAACTGGTCTCCTCGCCATCTGAACCGGTCCGCATCCGCCCGATCATGGCAGCGCCGACAGCCGCTAGGGATCCCATCCGCGCACGACCCACGTACAGCGCGCATACCAGCAGGCGCAACGCCCGCGCCGCGCATTATTCTGCCGCGGACAGGCGCACTGTCTCAGGCCCGCGTCACCGTGCGTGAACGATAGGCCGCCCGACGACGCGTGAGTAGGTCTCGCTGGGGTGGGGCCCAAACTCGCGAACATCGAGTTGGGCCACATCTCTGTGGTGCCGAAACCCAACGGCATTTGGTGCCCGGACTCGTGAATAAAACCAAGTGGACGACGCACCGGCGCAGGATGGGGGCGCTGGCCGCGGACGCGTCGACGTGCAGCAGCCGGAGGCCACAGGTGACCGCCTCCCTGCGCGGAAGGCCAGCATCGCGCGGTAGCGACCGCGTCCCCGCCAGCCCGGCAGCGTGGTGCCGCCGAGCAGGGCGACGAAGTCGGTGCCGGGGTGGCGGACCGCGATGGCCGTGTAGACGATCCGGTCGTCGGCCTCGGCGACCCGGATGGCGATCTGGCCGGGTTCGGCGGACACCCGGGCGGCGAGGTCAGCCGCGACCCAGGTGCAGTCGTGGCCCAGCACCGCGGTCAGGAAGCCGGCGATGCGGCGCAGATCCTCGGCGGCACTGACCTGCGGCTCCGGTGACGCCGGCGGCGCGGGGCGCCCGAATGCCTCCCACCTGCCATCCGACGATCCGGGTGATCGGGCCGTCGTGCTCGCAGGTCAGGCCGGCGGCATCGACCATGGTCACATGGTGCCGGAATCGGTCATGGCGCACGGGAACCGCGCGTCGGCTGGCACTCTGAACAGCATGATCGAGTTGGTGCCGCACGACGAGATGGTCCGCCGGGAGCATCTGGCGGATGCCGTCCGTAGCTCTCTCGCGGCCGCCGGGCTTGGCGTCGTGGTGCCCGGCATGTTCCTGCATCTGGGCGGATCCGGGGCCGAGGTGACGGCTGACCCACTGGCGGACTGCCATGCTCCGGTCCGCGTCAGCTGGCGTACCGACCACGTGCTGGAGGAAGCGTTCCGGCAGGCCATGAACGTCGGGGACGAGGAGCCGGCAGCCCGCCACTACCTCCTCGTCATCGAAAGAATGCTTCCCGTCATGACCGACATCCTGATGTCGGACGGCCTGACCGTTCGCGACAGCACCAACGATTTCGCACCGTTCAGCATCGAGGTCCTCCTGACCTCGCAGTGGACGCCCAGCTGGTACGACCGTCAGGGGTCGTGACGAATCCACAAGCACTTGTTTGTGCAAAGCTCCGTTTGCAATAGGGTGTCGGCATGCCCGCCTCCCTCGCGCCACCCGGCCCCGATCTCGACATCGCCTTCGCGGCCCTCGGTGACCCGGTCCGCCGCGCCCTGGTGATGCGCCTCGCCCACAGTGACGCCACGGTGGGCGAGCTCGCCGAACCGTTCGACCTCACCCAGCAGGCGATCTCCCACCACATCGGCGTCCTGCGCCGGTGCGGCCTGGTCGAGCAGCGCCGGGAAGGCACCCGGCGACCCTGCCGGCTGAACGTCGATCAGCTCGCGGTGCTGAGCACGTGGATCGAAGACCAGCGCCAGGCCTGGCACGACCGGCTCGACCTGCTGGAGCAGCACCTCACCGACGACGCGGCACCGCGGTGACCCGGGCGGATCTGCACGGCGACGAGCTCATCGCCCGGCGGCACCTCCCCGCGGACACTGCCAGGGTCTGGACCGCGTTCACCTCGGCGACGGGCATCGCCGCGTTCTGGGGCGGTTCGCATGTCACCGTCCCGCCCGGGTCGGTGACCGTCGACCTGCGCGCCGGTGGGGAGTTCGCGCTCGACACCCGCGCTCCGGACGGTGCGACCCGGCGACTGCGGTTCGTGTACGTGAGCGTCGCGGCCCCGTACGAGCTGGTGTTCGACGAGCCGGTCACCGGGCTCCGCACCACGGTCACCCTCCGGGCCGCCGGCGACGGCACCGACCTCACGATCCATCAGCGGCGGCTTCCCGCCGAGTTGCGCACCGCCCGGGCCGCCGAGGGGCTCACGTCGATCATCGACGCCCTCGTTGCACACCTCACCCAGCCAGAACGGAGAAACCCGTGACACAGACCGCTCAGCGCGACCTTGTCGCCCGGTATTTCGACGGCTTCCGGGCCGGCGATCACCCGATGATCCTCGCCACCCTCACCGACGATGTGGCCTGGGTCATCCACGGCCACCGGACCACCCAGGGAAAAACCGAGTTCGACGGCGAGATCGAGAACCCGGCGTTCACCGGCAGCCCGGACCTCGACGTCCAGCGCGTCTACGAGGACGGATCCGTGGTCGTCAGCACCGGCGAGGGCAGCGGCGTCAGCACCGAGCACGGGCCGTTCCGCTTCGCCTTCAACGACCTGTTCACCTTCCGCGACGGCCTCATCGCCCGGGTCGACTCCTACGTCGTCCCGTTGCCATGACGTGTGCAGGCCGTTCCGGGTCACCTCGATGTCGCTGATCCGGGCGGGGACCGTTGCGAGGGTGGTCGGCGGCCCGCGACGAGTAGGCTGATCGTTCGTCATCGGACGGGGAGGCCGGCGTGGACTATGGCGACAAGCTCTTCTGGCTCTCGGTCGTGATCCAACGCAAGTATGCGCAGATCTGCGCCGAGTTCGACCTGACCCCCTCGCAGGCCACGCTGCTCTGCGCGGTCAGGAACGAGCCACGGCAGATGGCTGACCTCGCCGCGTCGCTGAGTATGACCAAGAACGCCTTGAGCCAGCTGGTCGATCGCACCGCGCGGCGTGAACTGGTCGGCCGGGCGGGCTCGGCGCAGGACCGGCGGGTCGTCATGCTCAGTGCGACACCCACGGGGAAGGTGCTCGCCGAGGCGTTCTACGCCGAGATCACCAAGCGCCTGCCCGAGATCGCGGGGAACCTCGACGCCGACGACCAGCGTGACTTCGAGCGGGTAGCCACCGCCATCGTGGATACCTCGGACCTCTCCTCACCTGCCTCGAACCAACCTTGACGTAGTTCATGGCATGAACTAGTTTCGTTCATGCCATGAACTAGTGAAGGGTGACAGCAATGAGCACACAGACGACCGGCACGATCGCCGTCTTCGGCGCGACGGGACACCAGGGCGGGGCGGTGGTCGACGCACTGCTGGACCACAAGGCGCGGGTACGGGCCCTGGTCCGCGACCCGCGGTCCGGCAGGGCTCAGGCGCTGGCCGCCCGCGGCGTCGAACTGGCGGCCGTCCGGGCCGACGACCCGGCGTCGCTGGCCGCCGCGCTGACGGCGGTCGAGGCGTTCTCCTTCATGAGCCCGGAGGCGAACAACCTCGACGAGGTCGAGGCGGAGATCCGCATCGGCACCGCGCTCGTCGACGCGGCGGTCGCGGCACACGTCCCGCACGTCGTGTTCAACTCGGTCTTCGGCGCGGACCGGGAGTCGGGTGTGCCGCACCACGACTCGAAGCACTGGATCGAGGAGCACCTGAGGAAATCCGGCCTGCGGGCCTCGATGGTGCGCGCGACCGCCTTCATGGAGAACTTCGCGAGCGTGATGGCACCGAGCCTGGAGCATGGGGAGATCGTGCTGAGGCTGCCGCTGCCGGCGGACGTCGCCCTGAAGATGATCTCGATCAGGGACATCGGCCGGGTCACCGCCGCACTCCTGCTCGACACCGCGGAGGCCCCCGGCGGAGTCGTCGAGCTCGTCGGCGACGAGCTGACCGGCCCCCAGATCGCCGCGGCGTTCGGCGCGCGCGCCGGGCTCCCGGCACGGTACGAGGCCCTCCCGTTGAGCGTGCTCCCCAGCGACCTTGACCGGGCGATGTTCCGCCAGTTCGCGGAGGCGGCGGGATCCCCGTCGGACCTCGAGGTGGTGCGCTCGATCGAGCCGGCCACCCTGGACCTGGCCGAGTGGATCCGGTCCACCGGCTGGACCGCGCCCACAGACGTGGCTGGCTCCTGAGCCTCCGGCCGTGATGAACGGCCTGCCGAATCAGCTCACTGCGCCGGCCCGTACCTCTGGATGATCTTTCCATGCCGCCGTTGCCTCCATCCGATGACCTGACCTCGCTGGTCCTTCGCACGGACTTCGATGACGACCGTCGTTGGGAAGCGTTCACAGAGATCCTGAGCAGCGTCGGCGATTACCGGATGGCCACCGTCGTCAGCGACACCACCTACGCCGGGGTGACGATCCAGCAACTCGTCGACATCGATGCTGCCGCCGACGAGACCGGAACCTACCGAGGCTTCGACTGACGCAAGGCTTCCGCCGCCGTCAGGGTTGCCAGGGCTTCGTCGTACCGGCGGCGCTCGAACCGGAACGGGCCGAATCCCGAGTAGTCGCGCGCTTTGCGGTGAGGTTGTTCGAACGCGTCCCAGATCACCTGGTCATCGGTCACGGTAATGGTGGTCACGAGCGGCCAGCATCCCCACTCGCCGCATTCGCAGCCGAGCACGGGCGTCTTCGATCCCGGTGCGGCGGTGGACTGTCCACGGAAGTGGTCCGCCATGGGGCCGAATCGGTAGAACTCGGGGATCAACCCGCCGTAGCAGTCGCCTGCGGGCTGCATCCTGGCCGCGATCTCGAATTTGTCGATCAGCTCGGTCAGCGGTGCTCCGTCGATGCACGCGATGACCTCCAGTGGCCCGTCGTCGCCGCGTTGCCGGCAGTCGAAGCCGATCTCATTACTGATCATCCACCGATTGTGTCCTTCCTCCGGCCACATGGCGTGCCGAGGCCAGCAAGAGTTGATCAGCATGAATTTCTGGGTGACGGCCTTCGTCCGGGCGAGATACGGCTCGCTGCTGCGGACGGCCTGCCTGTTGTGCGGCGATCAGGGAAAGGCCGAGGGCCGGACACGAGACGAGTACGTCATGGTGGATCAGCGCGACTGGCTACGCCGCGCCCTGGACGGGTTGTCAGCACGACAGCGCTCCGCGGTCGTGCTGCGCTATTACGAGGATCTGTCGGAGCAGGACACGGCCAAGGTTCTGGACTGCTCGGTGGGCACGGTCAAAAGTCTTTCCTCCCGGGCCTGCAGACCTTGCGCACACGGTGGGTCCACGCCGACGCGGCGGCTGAACACGAGGTGCGATGTGCCTAGTCCTACCGAATTGCACGATGGGCTGGCCGAGCTGGTCGAGCACGTCAATCCGTCCGGAGGCTACGAGGATCGGATTCTGCGGCGAGCACGCCGGCTACGGGCCCGGCGACGGGTCACCGGGGCAGCGGCGGCCGCGGTGTGCCTGGCGATCCTGGTGACGACGTTCCGGGTGGTCGCGGTCGGCCCGGCTCCACAGGCAGAAGGCAGCACGGCTGGCGTTCTTCACCGGCGACGCGACCGCCGGCGGCGCCTTGCGGCTGCGCGCCGATCGACCGGTGCCCGACCCGGTCACGACCCCGGTGGTCAGTCTGGTCAGCTCTCGGTTGAGCGGACCGGCCGACGTGGCGGGTGACGCCTTCTGGGACACCTACGCCATTGCCGTCGCCATGCCCGGCGTCACCACAGTGCAGATCTCGACCACCACGGTCGATCAGGAACTCAGGCCGGGCCCCCTCACCGCCACGGGGCGTTTCATCGTCCGGGCGCTCCCGTCCGCGACTGACGCGCAAGGCGTGCGCGGCGACGTCGTCAAGCGCAGTGACCAGCAGATCGTGGTGGTATTCCCGGCGAACCGGGCAGTGCGGCCGGGTCAGCTCGCCGTCGTCGCGGAAGGCCTGGTCGGACGGGTGACAACGATCGACCCCAGCCGCAGCCGGGCCACGATCGACGTGGTCACCAGTTCGCCCGGGTCCGTCCGCGGCACCGGCGGAAAGCTTCTCATGGAACGCATCCCGGCCGGGGAGAAGATGGAGATCAACCAGGGCAACCGGGTCCTGGTGGCAGACCCGTCGCAGCAGGGCGACCACCTCGGTGCCATCACCATCGGCCGGGCAGCGGTCACCGGATCGGCCGGCACGGACACCGTGGAACTGACATCGACAGCCAACCTCGCTGATGGTGATCAGGTATCGATCATGACGCCGTTCGACGGCGACACCACATGACACCAGAATCTGCGGGTCAGACGTTGCCCCAGAGGCGGATGAACAGCAGGCCCAGGACGTCGAGGATGAGCAGCAGGATCGGGCGGGCCAGGGGGAAGAAGCAGAAGACCAGCAGGAGCAGGACCCCGATGTTCTTCTCCTCGAACCAGAGCCGCATCCACTGCAGGCCGGCACCGGGCCGGCGCACCGCCGACCACATCACGCCGAAACCGTCGAGCGGCGGGATCGGGATCAGCGCCAGCAGGCCGAACGTGAGCAGGCCCGCGCCGAACGACAGCAGCACCTGGTCGGTGACCGGCAGGCTGAGGCCGCGCAGCAGATCCGACGGGCTCAGGAAACTCAGCACGTTCTGGGTGGTCGTCAGCGCGTACGCCACAAAGAAGAACTGGGCCGCGACGATCGTGACCAGCGGGCCGGACAGGAAGACCGCGGCGGCGCGGCCCCGGCCGCGAAAGCGCGGGATCTCGTCCACCGAGATGGTCTTTCCCCAGCCCATGCCGCCGATGGCGGCGGCCACCGCGCCGAACGGGTCGACGTCCTCACGCAGGCGGGGGCTGATCGACTCGTTGCCGTGGACCAGGCCGAGGGAACGCGCGGACACCCGGATCGCCACCGCGCGCAGCACCAGGGCCAGCAGGAACGAGAGCACGAGCGCGATGAACGCGACCGGCTCACCGAGGGCGAACAGCAACGGGCTAGCTCCGCTCCGCCTGTGCGGCGATGACCTCACGGGCGAGCTGCCGGTAGTTCCGGGCCCCGGACGATGCCGGGTCGAGGCTGGTGATCGGCGCGCCGGCCACCGTGGACTCAGGGAACTTCACCGTCTTGGTGATGACGGTCTGGTAGACCTTGTCACCGAACGCCTCGACCACCCGCTGCAGGACCTGCCGGCAGTGGGTGGTGCGGGAGTCGTACATGGTCGCGAGGATGCCCTCGAGCTCGAGGTCGAAGTTGAGGCGCTCGCGGACCTTGTCGATGGTGTCGAGCAGCAGCGCGACACCGCGCAGGCTGAAGAACTCGCACTCCAGCGGGATGAGCACGCCGTGCGCGATGGTCAGCGCGTTGATCGCGAGCAGGCCCAGCGACGGCTGGCAGTCGATCAGGATGAAGTCGTATTCCTTGCGCACCGTGCGCAGCACCCGGGCGAGGGCCATCTCCCGGGCGACCTCGTTGACCAGCTGGATCTCGGCCGCGGACAGGTCGATGTTGGCGGGCAGCAGGTGCAGGCCGGCGACGTCGGTCTTGATGATGACGTCCTCGGCGCTGACGTCGTCCTGCATGAGCAGGTTGTAGATGCTCAGGTCGAGGTTGTGCGGGTTGACACCGAGGCCCACGGAGCACGCGCCCTGCGGGTCGAAGTCGACGAGCAGGACCTTGCGGCCGTACTCGGCGAGGGCCGCACCCAGGTTGATGGTCGTGGTGGTCTTACCCACGCCGCCCTTCTGGTTGGCCAGCGCGATGATCCGCGCGGGTCCGTGCCGGTCCTTCGGCATCGGTTCGGGGATCGGCCTGCGCATGGTGTACGCAGTCGGATCCGCCGGACCCAGGTCGGCGCCCAGGTCGAGGGAATTCTGCTGCTCCCTCAGGGCCGAGGTCCAGGCCTCCGCGCGTTCGCCGTTCCCAGCCATGTCCTCTAGCCCCCTCTCGACCCGCAATCCGGAGCCGATGCCCGACTGTACGCCACGAAGACCGCCCATCCGGGGTCACCCGTTCGGCGTGTCGTGCACTGGTACCCACCCGTTAACGAGCGCGGGGGTGTGCGGTGGCGTAGACCTCCCGCAACCGCTCCACTGTCACCAACGTATACACCTGCGTCGTGGTCACCGACGCGTGACCCAGCAGCTCCTGCACGACCCGGACGTCGGCCCCGCCGTCGAGCAGATGGGTGGCGTACGAATGGCGCAGGGTGTGCGGCGACACCGCCCGCGGGCCGTCGGCCGGCAGACCCACCGTCTGCGCGGCCCGGTGCAGGATCGTCCACGCGCTCTGCCGCGACAGCGCTCCCCCACGCGCGTTCAGGAACACCGCCGGGGTGCCCCTGCCCGCCGTGACCAGCGGCGGACGACCTCGCACCAGGTACGCGTCCAGTGCGGAGCGCGCGTACGAACCCAGCGGCACGATCCGGGTCCGCCCACCCTTGCCGTGCAGCGTGACCAGCGCCTCGTCCAGGTCGTCGATCGCCAGGCCGACCGCCTCGGAGATCCGCGCCCCGGTCCCGTACAGGAACTCCAGCAACGCCCGGTCCCGCAGTGCCAGCGGCTCGTCGCCGGTGACCGAGGACAGCAACCGGGTCACCTGGTCCACGTCCAGGGCCTTCGGGAGCCGTTTCGGGGTCGGCGGCGGCTTCACCTCACGACTCACGTCGGCCCCGACGAGGCCCTCACGGACGGCGAAACGGTGCAGACCCCGTACCGCTGAAACAGCCCGCGCCGCCGACGCGGCCGACAATGCCGGATGGTCCGTTGTTCCTTCCCGCAACTCCATCAGGTGCCGGGTCAGATCCGCCCGGGTGACCGCGGCCAGCTCAGCGACACCGGCCGCGGTCAAGGACTCCACATACCGATCCAGATCCCGACGGTACGAGGAGAGCGTGTTGCGTGACAGACCACGCTCGACCGTCAGGTGGTCGAGATAGGTCCGCACCACCGTGGCGAGCGTCAGCTGAGCACCTCGGCGAGCGGGACCGCCGTCATCCCGTGCGCGTCCGCGACCGGCCCGTAGACCACGTGCCCGTCATGGGTGTTGAGCCCCAGGGCAAGCGCCGGATCCGCCTTGATCGCCTCCCGCCAGCCCCGGTTCGCCAGCTCCAGCGCATACGGCAGGGTGACGTTCGTCAGCGCGTACGTGCTGGTGTGCGGCACCGCCCCGGGCATGTTCGCCACGCAGTAGAACATCGACCGGTGCACCGGATAGACCGGGTCCGCGTGCGTGGTCGGCCGCGAATCCTCGAAGCATCCACCCTGGTCGATCGCGATGTCGACGAGCACGCTGCCCGGCTTCATCCGCGACACCAGCTCGTTGGAGATCAGGTTCGGCGCCTTCGCACCCGGCACCAGCACCGCGCCGATCACCAGGTCGGCGTCGATCACGGCCTTCTCGATCTCGTACGCGTTGGAGGCGATCGTCTGCAGATGACCACGGTAGTCCGCGTCGGCGGCCCGCAGCCGGGCGATGTTCTTGTCCAGCACCAGCACCTCGGCCTGCATCCCCAGCGCGATCGCGGCCGCGTTCATCCCGGAGACCCCGGCACCGATCACGACGACCTTCGCCGCATAGACCCCCGGCACACCACCCATCAGCACGCCACGGCCACCACCGGAGCGCATCAGATGGTACGAGCCGACCTGCGGCGCGAGCCGGCCCGCGACCTCGGACATCGGGGCCAGCAGCGGCAGCGACCGGTCCGGCAGCTCGACCGTCTCGTACGCGATCCCGGTGACCTTGCGATCCACCAGCGCGTCCGTGCACTCCTTCGACGCGGCCAGGTGCAGGTAGGTGAACAGCACCTGCCCCTCGCGCATCCGCGAGTATTCCTCGGCGATCGGCTCCTTGACCTTCAGCACCAGGTCGGCGCCGGCCCACACGTCGTCCGCGCCCGCGACGATCGTCGCCCCGGCGGCCACATAGTCCTCATCGGTGATCGACGACCCGGCACCCGCTCCGGCCTGCACGACGACGTCGTGGCCGTTGCGCCGGAACTCGTAGACCCCGGCCGGGGTGATGGCCACCCGGAACTCGTTGTTCTTGACTTCGCTCGGAATGCCGACCCGCACAGCCGACACCGTCCTTTCGGGGGCAGAGGCGAGGTTCTGTCGGAGACTACCGTCCCACCTAATGGACGATACTGCCGATCGGTTACCCGCCGATCAAGATCTGGAGACGACACCGTGCGCACGCTCTTCGGCGAACCGCTCCCCGGCTACGCGGTCCGCCGGCACCCGCGCTGACTGCAAACTTCCTGCACACGCCGATCCGTTGACCCACTCCGGAGCCCGTGTGAACGTGTCGGGGTAAGCGCTTTCCACCGTCCCCGGGGAGCAGAACCCATGCCCGCACCGTTCCTGACCGCCGCCGTGACCGCCCTCGCTCTGACCGTCCCCGCCACCACCGCGGGCCCCGCCACCACCACCGGCCCCGCCGCCGCACTCTCCCCGCCCGCTTCTCCCGCGACCGGTGGGCTTTCCGCGACCGGCGGGCTTTCCGCGACCGGTGGGCTTTCGGGGTGGGCCGGGCGGCTGGCGCGGCAGACTCTCGCGGCCGACGACGGCTGGGCCGCGGCCGGCACCGGGACCACCGGCGGATCGGCGGCCGACGCCGCGCACACCACGGTCGTGCACAACCGGGCCGAACTGCTCGCCGCGCTCGGCGACGGCACCGACCCCGCGCCCAGGATCGTCGTGGTCAGCGGCCGCATCGACATGAGCACCGACGCCGCCGGACAACCCCTGACCTGCGACGACTTCGCCGACCCGGCCTACGACCTCGACGCGTTCCTGCAGGCCTACGACCCCGCGGTCTGGGGCCGCGCCACCAAGCCGTCCGGCCCCCTCGAGGACGCCCGGGTCCGCTCCACCCGCATCCAGGGCGCCCAGATCCGCATCCCGGTCCCCGCCAACACCACGCTGCTCGGCGTCAACGGCGCGAGCATCGAGCACGGCAGCCTGACCCTCACCACTATCGGCAACGTCATCGTGCGCAACATCGCGTTCTCCGACGCCGCCGACTGCTTCCCCGCCTGGGACCCGACCGACGGCACGACCGGCAACTGGAACTCGCTGTACGACCTCGTCTCGCTCAGCGGCGCCACCAACGTGTGGCTCGACCACAACACCTTCAGCGACGGCGACAACCCGGACAGCTCCCAGCCGATCCGCCTCGGCCGCCCGTACCAGGTCCACGACGGTGCCAGCGACATCATCCGCGGCTCCGACCTGGTCACGGTCTCCTACAACGACTATTTCAACCACGACAAGACCATGCTGATCGGCTCGACCGACACCCCCGGCGTAGACGTCGGCAAACTGCGGGTCACCGTGCACCACAACCGGTTCAGCAACGCGCTGCAGCGCGCCCCGCGGGTCCGTTTCGGCCAGGTCGACGTCTTCAACAACTTCTACAAGGCAACGGACGAAAATTTCGCGTACGCCCTGGGCGTGGGCGTCGAATCCAGCATCTACGCGGAGAACAACTATTTTGTCCGCGGCGCCGAGGTCGACCCCGCCGACCTGATCAAGGACTGGAAGGGCACCCGGATCACCGCGATCGGCACCCTGGTCCGCACCGGCAACGCCCTCCCCCGCCCGGTCGACCTGGTGGCCGTGCACAACGCCGCCTACAACCCCGACCTGAGCCCCGACGCCGGCTGGACCCCCACCCTGCGCCACCGCCTCGACCCCACCGTCACCGTCCCGCTGGTCGTGGCGGCCGCGGCGGGAGCCGGCCGGATCGGCTGATCCGGGCCGTCGTCACAGCGCGGTGCCACCCGACGCGTCGATCACCTGACCGGTCACCCAGCGCCCCTCGTCGGAGGCGAGGAACGCGATGATGCTCGCCACGTCCTCCGGCTCACCGAGCCGGCCGAGCGCGACGCGCGCCACCTGCTGCGCCGCGAGCCCCTGGTCGTCGCGCAGATACTGACTGTTCCTGGTCATGACGATGCCGGGTGACACCGCGTTGACGGTGATCCCGCGCGGGCCCAGATCCACCGCCAGGTCGCGGGTGAACGTGTTCAGTGCCGCCTTGCTGACGCCGTACGCGAGCAGCTCCGGGCTCGCGACGGTGGCCGCGAGACTGGAGACGGTGATGATCCGGCCGCCGTCGCGCAGTCGCGGCAACGCGAGCTTCGTGATGAACAACGGCGCCTTCACGTTCACCGCGATCACCTGATCGAACTCGTCCTCGGGGAGGTCGGCCAGCCGGGCGAAGCTGCCCTTGGCCGCGTTGTGGACGAGGATGTCGAGCTGCCCGTCGGGCACGTACTCCTTGCCCGCCTCCTCCTTGCCCGCCTCGTCGAAGGCGGCCCAGAGACGCGCCGCGTCTCCCGTCGTGCCCAGCTCAGCGTGCACGGCGAAGGCGCGCCCGCCGTCCTTGCGGATGCGCTCCACCGTGTCGCGGGCGGCCGGCTCGTCGTGGCCGTAGCCGACCCCGACGGTCGCCCCGTCGCGGGCGAGTCGTTCGACCGTCGCCCGGCCGATCCCGTGACTGCCGCCGGTGACGAGCGCAACCTTGTTCTCCAGTGCACCTGACATGACCGCTCCTTTGTTGAATGATCGCTCAAGAAACACCGTACCCCGTTCTTGAGCGATCGTCCAAGAATTTGCCGCGCCACTCTTGAGTGATCGCTCTAGAATGGGAGCGTGGACACAACAGACGTGCGGCGAGGCCGGCCGCCCGCCTTCGACCGGGCGGCGGCGCTGGCTGCCGCCACCCGCTTGTTCTGGGAGAACGGCTACGAAGCGACCGCGATCAGCGACCTGACCCGGGAGATGGGCATCCGGCCCGGCAGCCTCTACGCCGCGTTCGGCGACAAGAGGTCGCTGTTCAACGAAGTCGTCGAGACGTACGGCCGCTCCCCCGCCGGAGAGTTCATCTGGGCCGCCATGGCACGCGAGCCCACGGCCCACGACGCGTTCCGCCGCATCCTGCTCGACGCGGCGGCGATGTACACCGACCCCGGAACCCCGGCCGGCAACTTGCTCTGCAGCGCGGCCGCAGCCGACGTGGACGTCGCCATCTACCTGCGCGACCTGCGCAACGCCAACGTCGGCACCTTCGTGAAGCGCCTGACAACCGCCCAGCAGGAGGGCGAGATCCCAGCGACAGCCGACCCCGCGAAGCTGGCCGCATACTTCATCACCGTCATGCACGGCATGTCCCAGCGCGCCCGCGACGGCGCCACGGCGGCAGAACTCACCGCCACCGCCGACCTGGCCATGGCCGCCTGGCCGGCCGGCTCACGCCCGTCCCACAGCCCCGGATGACACCGGACCCGCTCAACAGCCCGAGCCCGGCTCCCGCACAGCGAACCCGACCCGGCGCGCCCGATCTGAACCCATCGGTAGGGTCTGATGCCATGGTGGAGTGGGTGAAACTCGAACTGGACGTCAAAAGGTTCGACGAAGCGAGCTTCGAGCGCTACTTGCAACAGGCTGAGGCGTCAGGCACGCGGTTCACGACGGTGGCCGCCCTTGGCAATGCACCAGAGCACCATCGGGCGCTCTACGACCTGAACAAGGCCTGTTCGGCAGACATCCCCGGCCGAGGGCCGTTCTACACCTACGACGAGTACGTGACCCAGCGCATCGATGTCGCAACCTTCGACCCGAACGGTGTCATAGTCGCCACCCGGGGCGACGATTGGATCGCGATGTCTGCCACCTCCCTGCACCCCGATCAACAGTTCGCATTCTCCGAGATGACCGGAGTGCTTGGCCCCCACCGCGGCAAGGGCTTGTCCCTCGCGTTGAAACTGCTGGCAGTCCGCTTCGTTCGATCATCGGGCTACCGACGCCTGGTGGCCTTCCATCACCCGCGCAACCAGACCGCCATCGCGATGAACCGCCGACTCGGCTTCGTGGACCAGTCCGCTGCCCGCACACAACAGCAAGCCTCCTCGGCCCAGGAGCACGAGCTTTAGTCCATCAGGACCCGTCACCGAGGGGTCCCGTGCGCTGTATGCGGGAATCGGGCACCTTCCGTTGACCTCAGACGGTCCGGACCGGAACGGGAGAACGGGCATCCATCGGGGCGTCGCGGTGCATGATGTGGCCCGTGGCGGTGAAGGCCTCGTTGCCGACGAGCGGGCCGGTCCGGGTCTCCGTGATCCTGAAGCTCTCGCTCATGTAGAGCCCCAAGGCTGCCGGATTGCCGTCGAGCACGGTGACCTCCACCCGGGGGCCGGCTGCCGCAAGCGCGTGCCGTAACAACGCTCTGCCGACACCCTGCCGGTAGCGCTGAGGGTCGACATACAACCAACCGTCGAACAAACCCTCGTCCTCGGCGGTCTGCGCGAGAGTCAGGAACGCCTCCACACCGGCGGAGCCGCGCAGCTCGTCGAGGCGTGCGGTGTCGTGGATGCCGGCGATCGCTTCCCAATCGGCATCCGAGTAGGGCCGGATGTCGACCTTCGCGCTCTGCATGAAAGCGATCCTTGCCGTCGGTTCTTCTCCACGCATCCCATTTATGTCCACCATGTGCGTGACCGCCGAGCGCACTGCCGCGCGGCCGAGTCAGCAGAACACCGCAGCTGTGACCGTCTGTCTCGGTGTCACGGCCACCTGCCCGTCCGGTGGGAGGCCGCCAGTGCCGTGACCACGTCCTTGCCGATGGTCGCGGCCGGCACATGGTTCGCGGCCCGGATCGGCGCAGCGGCCGGAATAGTGACGTGGTTCACCACGACGAGGTGCGCTGATCAAGGTAGTGCGGCCATTAGTGGGATGTGACTGTGTTCGATCCTGACGGCCCGCGCCGATGATGCCCCTGCGCATTACGGTCAGCGGCGCCGTGGCCCTCGACGGTGCCGACCGCCCTGCCGGGAACTCCGATACGCTGCTGCACCCGGCCATTCTTCGCGGGGAACAGGCGGCGTTCACCGAACTCTACGAGCAGCACGCCGAGAAGGTGTGGAACTTCGCCTTCCGGCTGGCCGGGTCCTGGGCCGAGGCCGACGACCTGCTCTCGGTGGTCTTCCTGACCGCATGGCGGCGACGGCATGACATGCGACTGGTGGACGGCAGCGCGCTGCCCTGGCTCTACGTCGTCACTACCAATGTCTGCCGCGGTGAACGCCGTCGCCTCGCCCGCCTGCGGCGTGCGCTGCCGCGGCTGATCAGCCGGGACACCCCGGACCCCGCACAGCGGGTGGTGGAACGCGACGCCGCCGCCGACCGCCTCACCCGGGTGCTCGCCGCGGTCGACGGCCTGCCCCGCGCCCAGCGCGAGGCGGTACAGCTGTGCCTCCTCGGTGACACGCGGATCGAGGACGCCGCCGACATCCTCGGTATCACGGTCCACAGCGTGCAGTCACGGCTACACCGCGCCCGCATCCGCCTCCAGCAAACCGTCACCGAGGAGTGCATGTGATCAACCTCGACGATCTCCCCGACCGCCGTCCCCTGCCGCCCGCCGTCCGGACCGTGGCCCGGCAACGCCTCGGTGAGGGCATCGCCGAACGCACCGGCGCCCGGACCGCTCGCGCTGCCGCGACGGGCGTGACGCTGGCGGTCTTCGCCGTGACGGGACTCGGCGCCGTGCTGCTGCACCACCTGCGTACCGGTGACGCGCCGACCGCCGGCCACGCACCGGCGGCGACGCCGGCCGGACCGGGCAACTCCGACACCTTCCACATCCTGCCTGTGGAGCAGAGGTACGCCGTACACGACGGGGTGTCTGCTGCCGATGCAGCCCGCTGCGGCCGTGCCCAGGCCGGAACAGTGCAGAACGGCAGATCGGCCTTGGGCACGGCGTTGTTCACGGCGTCGGCGCGCGGTGCGACGGTTGTCGCGTACCGTTCCGGCGACACCGCCCGCTTCTGCGAGCTGACCCCGGAGACGGTGTCGCTGTCCGTCGCGGGGGCACCGGCCGGCGACGCCGACCTTACCTACCTGTCGCCCACCGGGACCGCCGCCGGCATCGTCGGCCCGGACGTCAAGAGCCTCAGCGTGTTCGACGATCACCTGCAGTGGCCGACCACGACGGACGGTGAGCCCGCGGTGGTCCGTGACGGCGTGTTCGTCCTGCCGAACTCGCTGACCGCTGCGCCGGGAACCCTGCGCTTGTCCGTCGGGGCGACGGCATCCCGGGCGGCGACGACGATCGCGGTCGACGCCGCGCACCTGCCGGCGGCCGTCGCACCACGCACCGACCGGCCGCAGCCGTCGCCGGGGCAGGCCGCGTTTGCGCCCTGCCGTGGGCTGGCCGGGTTCCCGCCGCTCGTGGACGCGCACGCCTGGAAAACAACCGGTAGAACCGACCTGACCGTCAACGACCACCTGCACCTCGCCCGCTACGACGGGATGCTCGCGGTCTGTACGACCACCGGGGCGGCCGGGTCCGCCGGCACCGCCGAGCTGCTGGTCGACGACGGCGCCGACAGCAACGGGGTACGGGCGGACGAGGTCCCGGTGAACCCGTACCTGTTCACCCACACCGTCTTCTACGACTTCTCCACCGCGAAGCACGGCAGTGAAACCGTCGCCGTCACCGGCCTGGTCACCGACGACCGCGCCGCCACGGTGTCGTTGAGCGGCACCGGCCACCGCGCGATCACCGTACCGGTCATCGACCGGACCTTCGTTCTGGCCGGCATCAACCTCAACGACGGCGCCGACCAGCGGACGATCACGGTGTACGGCGACGACGGCCGCGTCCTGGCCGAACAACCGATCAACCTCTGACGGGTCGGACCTCTCCGGACCTGCATCGAGAGCGGCCGGTAATTCGACGGCTTTGCCATATGCACGATCGCGGCCTCATTTCCGCTGATCACCGCTGCCGGGAGGGCCGCGAGCGGCATCAGTTGCCGTCGGCCCGGAAGGTCTTGCGGTAAGCGCCGGGGCTGACTCCGACGGCCTGGGCGAACTGGCTGCGGAAGTTGCTCGCCGAGGTGAACCCGACCCGCCCGGCGATGGACTCGACGGTGTGTCCGGTCGTCTCGAGCAGTTCCTGCGCGTGTCGGATACGGACGCCGGTGAGCCACTGGATCGGGCTCTGCCCGGTCTCTGCCTGAAACCGGCGGGTGAGGGTTCGGGTGCTCACCCGGGCGGCGTCGGCGATGTCAGCGTGCGACAGCTGCCGATGCGCGTTCTCCTCGATCCACTGCAGAGTGCCCTCCAGCGTGGCGGTGCTGTCAGTCGGGCGGTTGCGCAGGATGTACTGGCCCTGCCCGCCTGTTCGCTGCAGTGGCGCCACCGCCAGGCGTGCCGCATCGGCGGCGACGGCGACACCGTGGTCACGCTCGACGATGTGCAGGCACAGGTCGAGGCCGGCGGAGGCTCCCGCGGAGGTCAGGACCTGGCCGTTGTCGGTGTAGAGAACGTCCGGATCGACCCGGATCCGTGGGTACTGCCGGGCCAGCTGCTCCGATGCCAGCCAGTGGGTGGTCGCGCGCAGACCGTCGAGGACACCGGCGGCGGCCAGGGTGAACGCCCCGACGCAGATCGAGGCTATGCGCGTGCCGTCCTTGGCCGCGTCCCGCAGGGCATTGAGGACGCCGGGAGACAACGGGCGTGACAGATCGTTGCAGCCGGGCACCACGATCAGGTCCGCGCGGCGCGTCTCCTCCAGGCCGGCCATGACCTGGATACGCATCGGCCCCGCCCCCACCGAGGACTCCTCACCGGCCACCACGAGGCGGTAACCAGGCCGGCCGTCCGGCAGCCTGACCCGCCCGAAAACCTCGATCGGTGTGGCCAGATCGAAGGCGATCGTATCGTCCAGGGCCAGCACCACCACCGTATGCACGGCGCTCAACCTACCCCGTGGGCCGTGGCCAGATAAAGGCGAATGATGTCCTTGTAGCCATTAGCCAGGCGCGCCGGTCACCCGAAGAATGGAGCCATGCCCGTACCACGTGTTCAGTTCGTGCTCTTCGACGGTTTCGACCCGCTCGACGCCGTCGCCCCTTTCGAGGTCCTCACCGCGGGCAGTGACGCCATGGGCGCGGGCCTCGCACTCGAGTACGTCAGCGCCGACGGCCCGCGCGAGGTCGTCTCCGGCACCCCCGGTATCGCCCTCACCGCAACGGCAACACTCGATCCTGCCGTACCGGGATACCTCATCGTTCCCGGCGCCTCCGGTCCCGTCGACGGGGACCCCGACGACGTCGACACCATCCCCGTCCTCCTCGCCCGGTTCGCCGCCGGCCCGGCGATCCCGTTGATCCGATCCGCACTGGACAATCCGCAGGTCACGGTCGCCACCGTCTGCGGCGGATCACTGGGACTGGCCATGGGCGGACTGCTCGAGAACCGCGCCGTCACCACCCATACGCTGGGCATAGACATGCTCGACGCCACCGGCGCCCAAGCGGTACGCGCCCGCGTCGTCGACGACGGGGACCTCGTCTCGGCCGCAGGTGTCACCTCCGGCCTCGACCTCGGTCTCTACCTGCTCGAACGCGACTTCGGCCCGCAGATCGCCCACGCGGTGGAAGAACTGTTCGAGTACGAGCGCCGCGGCACCACCTGGAAGCGCACCGGACGAATCCCCGTCGCGGCGTGACGCCCGACCACACCACGAGAATCCGGGAGAAGATCACCATGAGCGACCTCCTCGGCCGTTGGCACCTGCGGATGAAGACCCCCATCGGCAGCATCGACGCCCGCTACGCATTCACCGAAACGCCCCATGGCATCGAGGGCACCGCGATCGGAGAAGGCGAGCAGACACCCCTGCGTGACATCGCGATCGACCGCACCCCCGACGGCGAACGGGTGACCTGGAAGCAGACCATCACCAAACCCCTGCGACTCAACCTCGAGTACGACGTCACCGTGACCGGCGACGCACTCACCGGCCACTCCCGCGCCGGACGACTCCCCCGCTCCACAGTCAGCGGAGAGCGCGCACCAGAGTGACCGCGTTGCCACTCGCAACATCGGACAGCGTTGGGCACAGGCAGACGCGTTCTTGGCATTCCGACGGCCAGACGACGGATGCCGTCGCGGCGCCCTTACTCAGCACTCGGTGACGTAGACCTTGACATTGCGCGGCTTGACACTGCGCCCGGTAGCGACGTCCTTGCCGGTGACCTTGAGGCGCTTGGACGCGGCGATGACCTTGTAGCCGCCCTTGGACACGCACGCCGAATACCAGGCTTTGCTGTCGTACTGGTCGAAATAAAGATCATCGAACGCTATGACGCCGCGGCCGGGCACCGTGGTCCTGAAATCCATCGACCGGGCGACGTTCGGCAGAGCAGCAAGCGAGATGCCGTACTGCAAGGTCCCGTTCCTGCAGGAAGAGTCGCCGATCCCGGCGGGCACCAGGTACAACTCCCGTTCGATCTTGCCTGCCGAGGTGTGGGTGACGACGGGTTGAGCCTGGGCCGGCGCGGCGGCACCGATCAGCCCGATGTTGATCAATGCCGTCGAGACGGTGACAAAAATCCTCTTCATGGCGAGCCCTTTGAAGCCTCGGTGTGTGCAGCGCTCCGACCCACAGCCGATCGGAGGATCTTGGTCTTACTTGAGGTCCTGCTCACCTTTTACGCGACGGAACCGGGCAGGCCTCCACGCGGCGGCGGGCGGAGGCCGTCATGCCGGACGCCCGATCCCGAATGTCCGGCGCTTCACATTTCCGGCTTGTAAACCTACGATCGTCTATATATGGGAGCGCTCCCAGCCATCGGGGCCGCCCTGACGACGTGGAGGCCATCGTGCACAAGAGATCTCTCGCGGCCGGAGCGGCCGCAATTCTCGCCGCGGCCGGCATCGCCGCCTCGCCGGCTCAGGCGGCCACCGCCTGCGACGTCGCTTGGACGGCCAATTCGTGGAACACCGGGTTCACCGCCGACGTGAAGCTCACCAACAATGGTGCCCCGGTCACCGCGTGGACGCTGACCTGGACGTTCCCCGGTGATCAGAAGGTCACCTCGGCCTGGAACGCCGGGGTCACCCAGTCCGGCAAGGTGGTCACCGCTCGCGACGCCGGCTGGAACGGTTCCCTGCCGACCGGCGGGTCGGCGTCGTTCGGGTTCCAGGGAACGTATTCCGGCACCAACACCGCTCCGACCGACTTCGCGGTCAACGGCGTCTCGTGCGCGGGTCCCGTGACACCGACCCCGACGACGCCCGCACCCACCACGCCGCCGCCCACCACCCCGCCCCCGACCACACCGCCCCCGACCACACCGCCGCCTTCGTCCGGGGCCGGGGACAGTTTCGAGTCGCAGGCCGCCGGGGCGCCGGCTGGGGACTGGTCGGTGTCGGCTCCCGACTGTTCCGGGGCGGGCACCGCCACCATCGACAAGACCGTCGCGCACACCGGGACCACGTCGCTGCGGATCAACGGCGCCGCCGGGTACTGCAACCATGTCTTCGCCGCGAACAGCAAGATCATCGACCCGGCGGCCACCGCCTGGTACGTGCGGTACTGGGTGCGGCACACCACCGCCCTGCCGGTCGCGCACACCACGGCCGTGGCCCTGCGCGACGCCGCCGACGGCAACAAGGATCTGCGGTTCGGTGGGCAGAACGCCGCCCTGCAGTGGAACCGGGCCTCCGACGACGCGACGTTGCCCGAGCAGAGCCCGGCCGGGGTCGCCCTGTCCCGCCCGCTACCGGTCGGCACGTGGACCTGTGTGGAGTTCTCGGTCAACGGGTCCGATGGCACGATGGAGACCTGGCTCGACGGGGTCTCGGTGCCGGGCCTGCGCCAGGACGGGGTGCCCACCCACGACATCGACAGCCAGTGGCTCAACCGTACCTACCGCCCGCGCCTGACCGACCTGCGCCTGGGCTGGGAAAGTTACGGCGAGGGCGCCGACACCCTGTACTACGACGACGTAAAAGTGGCCGGCGCCCGCATCGGCTGTTGATCACTCGACCCGGATGATCACGGCGGTCGCGTTGTCGTCCCCGGCCGGCAACGGATCGTCGAGCAGCTCCCGCACCGCCGCCATCGGATCAGGAAAACCTTGCAGGATCTGAGCCATGCGCTCGTACGAAAGCTGGTCGCTGACCCCGTCGGTGCACAGCAGCAGGACGTCCCCGGACCGGAGGCTGATGTTGATCACGTCAGGCTCCGGTTCGCCGGGGTGCCCGGCGTAGCGGTGCAGCCGGTACCGGGCGGCCCGGGCCTGCGGTGAGTCCTGGGTGAACCAGCCGTGCAGCACTCCGGTCCAGGCCGCGGTGTGATCGGTGGTGAGCAGTTCGAGCAGCCCGTCACGCATCCGGTAGACCCGCGAGTCGCCCAGTTGCACGAGCCAGGCACCGTCCTCGCCGCCGACGAAGGCGGTGAGCGTGCACCCGGTCAGCCCGGGAATGCCCCGCCCCACGGCAAGCACAGCCCGCTGAACCTCACCCACCGCGGCCCGCAACGCGCCCGGCCCCACAGCACCCGCGGTCTCCCGGACGAACACCTCGACGCAGGTCCGCCCGGCGGCCGCGCTGCCCGGGCCGTCGCCCATCCCGTCGGCCACCACCGCGACCGGCCGGGCGGCGCCGAGGTGCAGCACGTCGTAGTTCGCCTGATACCGCGCGCCGACGACACTGCCGGCGGCGGCGGTCAGCGTCCGTCCGGATACGGCCCATCCGCCCGTACGGATATCCACTCGGTCAGGCGCGCTCGAGCACCACGACGGGGATCTCCCGGTCGGTCTTCTTCTGGTATTCGTCGTAGTCGGGCCACGCGTCGACCATCGTCGCCCACATCGCGGGCTTCTCCTGCGGGGTGGCGGTGCGCGCGGTGGCCTTGAAGCGGTCGCCCTTGACCTGGACCTCGACGTTCGGGTCGGCCTCGAGGTTGACGTACCAGGCGGGCGGCGCGTCGTTGCCGCCCTTGGACGCGACGACGAGGTAGGCGCCCTCGAACTCGCGGAAGATCAGGGCGTGCGAGCGCTGCTCCCCGGTCTTACGCCCGGTGGTGAACAGGATGAGGATGGTGGTGTCGTTGCGCCAGAGGAACCCGTCCTCACCCTCGGTTTCCAGGTAGCGTGCGACGTGCTCGGCACCGTGCAGATCGGTAGCGGAAGTCATGACTCGACCGTACCCGCGCCCGATGGAGTGATTCCGCACCGCGCGGAAAACCTGACGCCGCGCCACGCGTTGCTACCGGCGATATGAGTAATCCACGGGAAGATTCGGATCCGGACGTCCGCACTGCGCAGCCGGAAGCGAGCAAGTCCGGCTGGCAGTCGTCGGTGACCGCCGTCGTCGGCATCGTGACCGCTGTCGTCGCCATCGCCTCGGTCGTCTTCGTCGGGATAACGGTGAAGATCAGCCACAACGCCAACGTGGAACAACGCCGGATCGCGCTGCAGGGCCAGGTCGCGGACCGGTTCAGCGCCGCCATCGACCACCTCGGGCAGGAGGACGAGCAGACGGCCGACAAGCTGTCGATCCGCCTCGGCGGCATCTACGCCCTGCAGCGCCTGATGATCGACTCACCGGATGACGAGACCGCGGTGGTGCACGTGCTGAGCGCGTTCGTCCGCACCCACGCCCCGCGCCCGCCGGGGACGACGACCGGGACGGCTGCCCCGTCCCCGGCGGACGTCCGGGCCGCCGTCACGGTCCTGAGCAGCCGCCCGCATCCCGCGGCCGGGCCGCTCGATTTCTCGAACACCCTGCTCAGCCTCGAGAACGCGAACCTGAACACGGCGCATCTTCAGGGGACCGACCTGCAGAGCGCGTATCTGCGGGACGCGGAACTCCATGGGGCGGACCTGAGCGGAGCACGGCTGCGGCGGGCCGCTCTCAACCTCGCGGATCTCGGTGCCGCGCACCTCGCGAACGCCGATCTGAACAGTGCGATCCTGAACCGCGCCGACCTGACGGGCGCGGACCTGACGGGGGCGGACCTGCGCAACGCCTACCTGCCGGAGGCGAACATGGCGGGTGCGGTCCTGACCGGCGCGGACCTGCGGGGCGTGAATCTCTCCGCCGTGACGAACCTGACCGCGACGCAGGTGGCCACGGCCAGGACGGATGCGCAGACCCGGCTGCCGGGGTAGGCCCGGTCCGAGGTCGGTGCGCTTCTAAAGGAATCTTTCGAAAGAAACCCTTTGGATGTACGGTGGGTCGATGTCACCGTCCGAGCCGCGTGAACTGAACGACGTCCGGGAGCTGAAAGCCCTCTCCCACCCCCTGCGCGTACGCCTCTACTACGCCCTGAGCGCCGAGGAAGCCGCGACCGCGACCCGGCTCGCCGAACTGGTCGACGAATCCCCCGCCCTGGTCAGTTACCACCTGCGGCAACTCGCCGCGCACGGGTTGATCGCCGAGGCCCCGGACCGCTCCCCCAATCAGCGGGAACGCTGGTGGCGGCTGAGCTCGACGGGCTTCCGGTGGTCGCAGAACGATTTCTCCGGCACCCCGGAGCAGCGGGCGGCGTCCGCGGCGGTGAAACGGCTATTGCTGGAGAACCACCTGATGCGGCTGCGCCAGTTCGAGGAGGAACAGCCGAGCTGGGGGCCGGAGTGGACCAGCGCGTCGTTCTCCAGTGACGCCCTGCTGCGCCTGACCCATGCTGAACTGGCGCAACTCCAGCAGGAGCTCCAGGCCGTGATCCACAAGTGGGCCGAGGCCGGCCGGGCGGCCACCGACGACGACGGCCGGGAACACGTCATGACCATCATGCACGGATTCCCGTACCGGCCATGAATGTGCTCTGGTGGCTGGCCGGTCTCGGCCTGTCCCTGATCGCCGACCAGATCTATTTCATCGCCCTGTCCTGGGCCGCCGTCCAGGTCGCCGAACCGGCCCAGGTCGGCCTGATCCTGGCCGCCGGCTCGATCCCCCGCCTGCTGGTCCTGCTGGTCGGCGGCGCGCTCAGCGACCGGATCGGCGCCAAGAAGCTGGCCCTGGTCAGCGACACCAGCCGCACCCTGGTGCTCGCCGCCGCGGCCGTCCTGCTCGTCGCCACCGGGCCGTCACCGCTCCTGCTCATCCTGGTGTCCGTCGTCTTCGGCGTCCTCGACGCCCTGCTGCTGCCCGCGGTCGGCGCGATGCCCGCCCGGTTGGTGCCCGCCGATCAGCTCGTCCGGCTGCAGGGGATGCGGATGACGGTCCAGCGCGCCGGCCTGGTCGCCGGCGCCCCGCTCGCCGGCTACCTCGTGGCCCACCAGGGCATCGCGGCCGCTTTCGGCTGCACCGCCGTGCTGCTCGCCGTGTCGGTCGGCACCCTGGCCGCCACCCGCCTGTTGCCCGCGCCCGCAACCCCGGACGCCACCGCACCGCAACGGCTGACCAGCGACGTCGCCGACGGCCTGCGTTATGTGCGCGGCCACCGGCTGCTGCCCGCCCTGCTGCTGGTGTCGGCCGTCACCGAGTTCGCGTTCACCGGCCCGGTCAACACCGGCCTGCCGCTGCTGGCCGCCGCACGGGGCTGGGGCTCGGCCGGCGTCGGCTGGATCCTCGGCGGATTCGGCCTCGGCGCGGCCCTGATCGCCCTGGCCCTGGCCGTCCTCGGCCGCCTGCCCCGGCCCGGCCTGTGCATCGCGGGCGGTGCCGCGCTGATGGCAGGCGCTGTCGCGGGCATCGGCACCGCACCGGCGCTGCCCTGGGCGGTGGCCGCGGCAACGGTGCTCGGCCTGGGAGCCGGCGTCGCCGCGTCCCTGACCGGCGCGCTGACGCTGGCCACCACCCGCGCCGATCAGCTGGGCCGCGTCATGAGCGTCTTCAGCGTCGCGACGTTCGGCACCATCCCGCTCAGCTACGGTCTCACCGGACTGCTCACCGGCCGCTACGGCCCGGGCCCCACGTTCGTCCTCGGCGGTGCGATCGCCGCCGCCGGGGCCGCCACGGCTCTCCGCGCACCCACCCTGCGCCGGGCCATCCTGCCCGGGGCGGGCGCGCCGGGATCCACACCCATTGACATAGCTGAATGCAAATAGCATATTGGAAGATCCCAACCCTTTCGTCGGGAATCCGACCGTGCCAATTCGGATACCTCGAAAGAAGTGCATTCCATGAATGAATGCATTCTTGTCCGCAGGCCGCCGCATAATGGGTTCACGGGCGACTTGCCGGTCGCCCGTGAATGAGCACGGAGGTGGTTGCGTGCAGGAGTACCAACGGTCGGGAGTGGATTATTCCGTCCTGGACGAGGTCAAACGGTCCGCCATCGAGAGAGCCGCGGCGACCAGCGGCCTGCTCGCCGGCGGCGGCGCCCGGGAGGTGCCGGGGTCGCGGGGTGCCGCCGCCTACGTGATCGAGGTCGGCCCGCTGACGCTGGCGCTGACCACCGAGGGGCTGGGCACCAAGTCCGTCATCGCCGAGCAGTGGTACGACCTGACCGGTGAGAGCCGGTTCTTCGACGTCGCCGTCGACGCGGTGGCGGCCATCGTGAACGACGTCGTGTCGGTGGGCGCCAACCCGCTGGTGGTCACCGCCTATTTCGCCACTGGGAATGCCGCCTGGTACACCGGGAAATACAAGTCCCTGCAGCTGCTCGCCGGCTGGCAGCACGCCTGCGAGCAGTCCGGCGCCGCCTGGGGCGGTGGCGAGTCACCGGCGCTGCCGGGCATGCTCACCGGAGCCGGGATCGAGCTCGGGGGCAGCGCCCTCGCCCTGGTGCCGTCGGGACGCGCCCCGGTCCTCGGCACCGAGGTGGCACCCGGGGACCGGATCGTCGTGCTCCCCAGTTCCGGGCTGCACACCAACGGGTCGTCACTGGCCCGGCGGGTCGCCGCCGAGCTGCCCCAGGGGTGGCGGACCACCCTGCCCAGCGGACGGGATCTCGGCGCCGCCCTGCTCGATCCCTCGGTCCTCTATCCCGCTTTCGTCCGCGCCCTGCTCGCGTCGGAGGTGATACCACGATTCCTCAATCCGATCACCGGGCACGGCCTGCTGAAAATGATGCGCTCCACCGCCCGGGTCCGTTATGTCATCGACCGGTTGCCGCCGATCCCCGAGGTTCTGCAATTCCTCGTCGACCGGACCGCCATGGACCCGGCCGAGGCCTATGCCACGTTCAACATGGGATTCGGTTTCGTCGCCGTGGTCGCCGAACCGGATGCCGATCGCACCGTCGCCATCGCCCGGGCCGCCGGATATCCGGCGTTCGTGGCCGGCGAGGTCGTCGCCGGGGAGACATCGGTGTCCGTGCCGTCGCTGGCCGTCGAGTTCACCGGAAGCCAACTGACCATCAGCTGACCCTGGGAGGGTGAGTTGGGCGCAGAAGACCTCACTAGTGACATGCGGACCGGCCCGTACGCGGTGGTGGTGACCCGGACAGGAACAGGGTTCACCGTCGAGGGCCGGCACTTCCCGGGCGAACCCGGCCCGGACCACGGGCCGCTGCTGGCCTGGCTCGCCGCCCGGCGGGCCGATGTCTGCCTGCTCGGCACCCTGACGATCCGGCCCGGAGCGCGGGCCGCCGTGCTGCACCTCGACCGTGGCGGGCCGATCGTGATGCGCGGCAGCATGGCCTTCCACGAAGCGGGCTGGCTCGCGGTGTGCGCGATCGAAGCCGAGGGCACCGATCTGGCCACGCTCCCGGAACCCGAACGGCTCCGGCTGCTGCGCGCCGCCACACCGCCCGCCGACGACCCGGGGAACACCATCGCCGAGGCCGAACAGGAGACCCTGCCCGCGCTGGCCAAGGCCTGCCCGGCCCTGGCCACGACACCGGCCGCCACCGACGCCGCCGAGCTGCGGGACCTGCAGGACACCTGCCGGGACCTGTACGGGCGGCTCGAACCGGAACGGGCCCTCGCCTGGGCGCTGGAGGAACTCGGCGAACTGGCCCAGGCGATGCGGCGCGCGGAGTCCACCACCCGCATCGAGGACCGGCAGCTGCGCGAACACGGCGCGATCCGGCCCTACCGACGGAAAGCGATGCCGTGCTGAGACTCGGGATGCCCAAGGGACGGTTGCTCTCCCGTTCCCAGGCCGCCGTCACGACCCTGTCCACCCTGCTGCCGCGTACCGAGCTCTGGCCCCGCTACCTGCGGATGCCGGACATCCCCACCCTCGTCGCGGAGGGCGCCCTGGACGTGGGGATCGCCGGCGACGAATGGCTGACCGAGACCGTGGCCCGGGTGCAGCGGGTCGCCCCGCTGGCGTGGTACCGGATCCGGGTCTGCGCACTCGGCCTGCCGCATCCCCGCCGGCTGCGCCGCCCGATCCGGCTCGTCTCGGAATACGGCACCATCGCCCGCGACTACGCCACCGCCCGGTGGGGGGACAACTTCAGCCTGCGCACGGTACGTGGTTCGGTGGAGCAGTACGTCCCCGAGATCGCGGACATCGCCGTCGAGTGTGTCGAGACCGGTGACAGCATGCGCCGGGTCGGCCTGGTCGTCCTCGACACCCTGTTCGACGCCGACGTCTGGCTGATCTGCTCACCGCACCTGGCCGCCACCGACCCCGCCCTGGTGGGGGTCCTGCACACGTGGGGCGCACGGATCACCGAGAGAGGAGACACCCGTGCCGACGACACCGCTGCGTGACCTGGCTCCGCACGTACGCCTGCTGGCCTGGCCCGACCTCAACGCCACCGCGACCGTGCCCGGGGTGAGTGTGCACGTGCCTCCGGAACTCACCGGGGCCCGGCAGCTGGCCTGGCACAGCGCGGAAACCACCGTCACCACCACGGGCGACCCCGCCGCCCTGCTCACCGACCCGGCCGTGGCCGCCACCCTGACCGAGCCGGTACGCCTGGTCCGCAGCCTCGCGCTGTTCGACGACGTGGTCCGCGCCGAGAACGTCTACCAGGGCAACATCTACCTCGCCTCGGAGGCCTCCGTCGCCGGGCTGCTCGACGTCGCCGCGGGCGTGCCCGTCGACACCGCCCGGCTCGCCACCGACCTGGAACAACTCCACGCCCTGGAACTGCTGTACCGCTTCCCGGTCGCCTACAAGTTCCGGGGCGGGCACGGCATCGAACGGCAGTGCCGGATCAACGGCTGGGGGCGGCTGCTGGACCGGCTGCTGACCCGCGCCGGCCTGGACACCGACTGGGCGGAAGCGGTCCGGGCCCGGCTGACCGTCCACGTGCGCCGGCACCGCCCGGCCTACCTGGACGGGGTCGCCGACGCGCTCGTGGCCGACGACCGCTCGGACGGCACCGTCTGGGCCCGGATCCACCGCCGCCAGCCCATTCCCGTCCTCATCTGACCAGGGATCCGGATCTGATGCGAGAAAACACCAGCACCGTCAATCCCGCCGGGTTCTCCCCCGTCGGCTTCGGGGCGTGGGAGGCCGGCGGCGGCGGGACGTGGGGGCCCAACACCTCCACCACCGACGTGGTCCGGGCCGTGCACGCCGCCTGCGACGCCGGGGTCAACTGGATCGACACCGCGGAGGTGTACGGCGGGGGCGGCGGATCCGAGATCGTCGTCGGCGCCGCCCTGCGCGGGCACCCCGAGATCAAGGTGTGCACCAAGGTCGCCCCGGAGGACGAGACCCATTTCAGCCCGGCCGGTATGCGGGCCGCGCTGACCGCGTCCCTGGGGCGTCTCGGCCGGTCGCACGTGGACGCGTACCTGCTGCACTGGCCGTCACCGTCCACCCCGGTCGACGCCGCCTGGGAAGCGCTCGTCGCGCTCAAGGCCGAAGGGCTGGCCGCCACCGTGGGGTTGTCGAACTTCCCCCTCGACGACGTCACGGCCTGCGCCCGCACCGGCGACCTGGACTACCTGCAGATCCAGGCCTCCGTGCTCTACCGCGAGGAACTGCACACGTACGGGCCCCTGTGCGCGGAGTACGACGTCGGCGTCATGACGTACGGGGCCTTGAGCTACGGCCTGCTCACCGGAGCCGTGCGGGCCGACTCGGCGTTCACGGACTGGCGCGGCGGTGTGATCGGCAACGACGACTTCTTCTGCGTCGAGAACCACGCCCGGTTCTTCGCCGCCGACGTCCGGCCCGGGCACCTGGCCACCGCCGCGGACCTGCGCGACCTCGCCGCCGAACTCGACCTGTCCCCGGCCCGGCTGGCGCTGGCCTGGCTGCTGGCCCAGCGCGACGTCACCACTACGCTGGCAGGCACACGTGACGTGGGCCACGCACGCGACAACGCGCTGGCCGCCACCACCGTGCTGAGCCCGGGCGTCCGGGCCCGGATCGACGCGATGATGCCGGGAGTGCGTGCTTGACGAGCGACCAGCACCGGGGCCGGCGGCGGTGGAGCGATCTGCCGCCGCCGGTCCGCGCCCACGCCGAGACCCGGCTGCACGCCCGGGTCGTCGGCGCGGACAGCCAGCCGGGCGGCTTCACCGACGGGGTCGCCGCCCGGCTGCGGCTGTCCACCGGAGCCCGGGCGTTCCTCAAAGCCATCCCGGCCGGGCACGAACTGGCCGGCGACTACCGGATGGAAGCGACGATCTCGGCCGCGCTGCCCACCGGCACCCCGGCACCCCGGCTGCGGTTCGCCGAGGACACCGGCGACTGGATCCTGCTCTGCTACGACGACGTCGAGGGCCACACCCCGGACCTGGCGGACCCCGGCGACCTGCGGGCCGTCCTGGACGCCCTGCACCGCATGGGTGAGGTGCTGAGCCCCAACCCCGTCCCCGGGGTACGCGGCATCGGCGAACCGCTCGGCCCGCTGTTCCACGGCTGGCGTAACCTCGCCGCCGCGGACGCGTTGAGCCCCTGGCAGCGGCGCCACGCCGACACGTTGCTCGACATGGAACATCGATGGATCGAGGCCAGCAGTGGCACCACACTGCTGCACGCGGACCTGCGGCAGGACAACCTCATCCGCACCACCGCCGGTGACGTGGTCGCCGTCGACTGGGCGTGGGCCTGCGTCGGTGCCGACTGGGTCGACCTCGTCTATCTGCTGCCGGCGGTGGCCGCGGCGGGCGGTGACCCGGAGCCGCTGCTGGGTGAGCTCCCGGCGACCCGCGACGCCGACCCGGACGCCATCACCGTCTTCCTCGCCACCATGACGGGCTTCTACCTGCACAGCGGCGGCACCCCGGACCCGCAGTGGTCACCGCACCTGCGCGCCCACGAGGCCCGTTTCGGCAGACTCTGCGAGCAGTGGCTGCGCCGCCGTACCGGATGGGCCTGAACCGTCCCGACGACAAGGAGACCCCCGATGTCCGTACGTTTCCCGGTGATCGCTTTCGACCTCGACGGCACGCTGCTGCGCGGCACCAGCGCCTCGCTGGTCATCGCCCGCTCGATGGGCACCCTGGCGGCGGTCGAGGAACTCGAGCGCGCCTACACCGCCTACGAGATCGACAACGTCGAGTTCGCGACGCGCGAGGCGCGGCTGTTCGCCGGCCTGACCGCCGACGACATCCGCCACCACCTGCGTGACGCACCCTGGATCGGCGGGGTCGCCGAGACCCTCGACACCCTGGCCGAGCAGGGTGCGCAGCTGCTGCTCGCGACACTCGCCTGGACGTTCGCGGGTGAGCAGCTCCCGCACGCCTACCGCTTCGCCGCCCTCTCCGGCGCGCGGATGGAATACGTCGACGGCCGGCTCACCGGCCGCGTCGGGGCGCACATCAGCGAGGACGGCAAACTCGACTTCGTCGAGCAGTGGTGCGCCGAGCACGGTTACAAACTCGGTGACGTGGCCGCGGTGGGTGACTCCCGCTCGGACGTCCCGCTGTTCCGGGCGGCCGGCACCGCCGTCGCGATCAACGCGTCCGAGGCCGCCCGGCAGGCCGCCGGACATTTTGTCGACACCGAGGACCTGCGCGACGTCCTGCCGTTCCTGCTGGCGGACTGACGCACCCGGCCCGGATCAGGCGGCGAGCTCGAAGGCCGCGTAGTGGTGGTTGCGGCGGCGGGCGTGGATCGTGAACGTGTCACGGATCGTGCGGGCGATGCTCGCCGTCGTGACGGTCGAGCCGGCCACCCGGGCCTCCAGGCGCACCGGGGCACCCCGCAGGTCGTCGATGCCGGCCGCCTTCGCCGCGACGAACAGTTCCAGGTCGAACGCGAAACGGCGTTCCCGTAGCCGGGGCAGGAGCGCGGTGAGCACCTCACGGCGGATGATCTTGCAGCCGGTCTGGGTGTCGCGCACACCGAGGCCGAACATCGCGGTGACCAGCGTCGAGTAACTGATCGACACGAGTTTGCGGACGCCGCCGGCCGCGCTGACCGACGCCGCGTGCCGCTTGTCGGCGTAGACCACGGCATGGCCACCGGCGCGGGCGACGTTCAGGTAGTCGACCAGGTGCCGGGGGTCGATGTCACCGTCGGCGTCGATGAACCCGATCCACGCGCCGCGGGCGGCGGCGAAGCCCTGGTGCAGGGCCGCACCCTTGCCCTGGTTGACCGGGTTGTCCAGGACGGTGACCCCGGCCAGCCCGGCCAGTGTCGCCGGGGAGCCGTCGGTCGAGCCGTCCGACACCGCGATCACCTCGTACGCCACCCCGGCGTCCCGCAGGCAGCCGACCAGCCGCTCGACCGTCCGGCGCAGCGCCGGCCCGGGGTTGTAGAACGGCACGACCACGGTGAGATCGGGGGCGGCGGCGGTGACTGCGGTGGCGTTCATGCCCGATCAGATCGGGCGGCTCCCTCAAGGCGGTCTCCAGCCGGTCTCAAACCCGGCGCAAGGAATCAGGCGACCGACCCGGGGGATCAGGCGTTCGGGGCGGTGATCTCGTCGAGGGACAGCTCCCGGGCGCGGTGCAGACCCTCGGCGACCTGGAACGGGTCGACCTGGGCGTCGTCGGCGACCGCGACCCAGACCCCACGGGCCTCACCGGTCGCGTACTCGACGGCCTCGTCGCGCTCGGCGCCCGGCGCCTCGATGACCCGCACGAAGCTCAGGTCCGCGACCGGGTGCACGCAGGTCTCGGTGTCCTCGGTGCAGACCACGATGACCTCGAACGAGATGCCCTGGGCGAACAGGGTCTGGGCGATGTGCGTCACCGGCTCCCGCAGATCCCCGGCCGGCCGGCAGTTCGGCAGCACCACGCTGGCCTCGACCCCCGTACCCGATGCCCGGCCCTGACCCGCGACCACCGAAACCGCACCGACGACAACCTCGTTCTTTGCGCTCATGCCCCATAGTTCGGCTCGGCACCTCAACGCAGTCTCAAGCCCGGCTAAGGTCCCGCTCAACAAAAAAAGGGGACCGCCGCGGGCAGCGGCGATCCCCCATGCGTTCAGCGGTACGTCACCACGGGGTGTCCGCCGGGCGCAGCGTGGCCCAGCCGTCGTCGCGGGCCCGGGCCGCGCTCAGCAGACCGGCCACCGCGGCGGCGTTGGTGATCTCGCCGCGCAGCACCATGGCCACCGCCTCGTCGAGACCGACCCAGGCCAGCTCGATGTCGGCTTCCTCGTCCGTCCGCTCGTGGCGGGCGTCGTCCGGGACCGCCGACAGCTGCCGGGCCAGGAAGATCCGGATGGTCTCGGCCGTGAAGCCCGGCGAGGTGTGCAGGTCGACCAGCAGGTCATAGCGGGCCGCGACCAGGTCCGCCTCCTCGGCCAGCTCCCGGGCCGCGGCGACGACCAGGTCCTCACCCGCGACGTCGCGCAGCCCGGCCGGGAGCTCCCACAGCTGGGTGCCGACCGCGTGCCGGTACTGCTTGATCAGCGCCACCCGGCCGACCTCGTCGAGGGCTACCACACCGACCGCGTTCTTCGTGGTCACGATGTCCCGGCGGGCGGTGCCGCCGCCGGACATGGTGACCTCGTCGGTGTGCACGGTGAAGATCGGGCCGGTGTACCGCTCGGTCCGGGACCGGGTCTCGTGGGCGAAGGCCGTCATGACGCGGCGACCGCCGACGCCGAGGTGTCCGGCTCCGCGGACGCGGCGACCGCGACCGGCAGCTCGTCGGCGGACGCGTAGTCGACGGCGGCCTTGACGAACGCGGTGAACAGCGGGTGCGCCCGGGTCGGCCGGCTCTTCAGCTCCGGGTGGGCCTGGGTCGCGACGAAGAACGGGTGCGTGTCGCGGTCCAGCTCGATGAACTCGACCAGACGCCCGTCCGGGGACGTGCCGGAGAACGTGAGGCCGGCGTCGGTGAGCTTCGCCCGGTACGCGTTGTTGACCTCGTAGCGGTGCCGGTGCCGCTCGGAGATCTCCGTGCTCGCGTACGCCTCGGCGACGATCGAGCCGGGGGTCAGCGCCGCCGGGTACGCGCCGAGGCGCATCGTGCCACCGAGGTCGCCCTTACCCGCGACGATGTCCTCCTGGTCGGCCATCGTCGAGATCACCGGGTGGGTGGCCTGCTCGTCGAACTCCAGCGAGTTGGCCCCGGTGAGCCCGGCGAGGTTACGGGCCGCGTCGATCGTCATGCACTGCAGGCCGAGGCAGAGCCCGAGGATCGGCACGCCGTGCTCACGCGCGTACATGGAAGTGTTGATCTTGCCTTCGATGCCGCGGATCCCGAAACCGCCGGGGATGACGATGCCGTCGACGCCCTTCAGGGCGGCAGCGGCACCGGCCGGGGTGTCGCAGTCGTCGCTGGGCACCCAGCGCAGCTGCACCTTCGCCAGGTTGGCGAAACCGGCCGCGCGGATGGCCTCGCTGACCGACAGGTAGGCGTCCGGCAGGTCGACGTACTTGCCGACCAGCGCCACGGTGATCGTGCGGCGCGGGTGGTGGACCCGCTCCAGCAGGTCGTCCCACGTCGACCAGTCCACGTCCCGGAACGACAGGCCCAGCCGGCGGACCACGTACGCGTCGAGTCCCTCCCGGTGCAGCACCTTGGGGATGTCGTAGATGCTGGGCGCGTCCGGGCAGGCCACGACCGCTTCCCGGTCGACGTCGCAGTACAGCGACAGCTTGTGCTTGAGCTTGTCCGGGATCTCCCGGTCGCTGCGGCACACCAGCGCGTCGGGCTGGATACCGATGTTGCGCAGCGTGGCGACCGAGTGCTGGGTCGGCTTGGTCTTGAGCTCACCCGACGGCGCGAGGTACGGGATCAGCGACACGTGCAGGTAGAACACCCGGTCACGGCCGATCTCGTGGCGCACCTGCCGGATCGCCTCGAGGAACGGCAGTGACTCCATGTCACCGACCGTGCCGCCGACCTCGGTGATGACCACGTCGGGTGTGCGGCCGTACTCGTCGGGCGACGCCATCGCGAAGATGCGTTCTTTGATCTCGTTGGTGACGTGCGGGATGACCTGCACGGTGTCACCGAGGTACTCGCCGCGGCGTTCCTTGGCGATGACGGCCGAGTAGATCTGGCCGGTCGTGACGTTCGCCTTCGCCGACAGCGGGCGGTCGAGGAACCGTTCGTAGTGGCCGACGTCGAGGTCGGTCTCGGCGCCGTCCTCGGTGACGAAGACCTCACCGTGCTGGAACGGGTTCATCGTGCCGGGGTCGACGTTGAGGTAGGGGTCGAGCTTCTGCATGACGACCCGCAGTCCGCGTGCGGTCAGCAGATTGCCGAGGCTGGAGGCGGTGAGGCCCTTGCCCAGCGAGGAGGCGACGCCTCCGGTGACGAAGATGTGCCGAGTCGCGCGCACTGTTGGTGCCAAGGCCTGCTCCCGTGGTCGGTCAGTTCGGTCTTGCAGACCGGCGACTAACGTAGTTAACGCAAGCGCCATCCACGGGATTTCACAGTAACACCTACGACGGGACGCGTACGTCCGGGCTGCTCGTCGTGCGTGTCAACCCCGGGCCCCCGGGCCCGTCGGTCTCCCCCTCGGGACGGGTCCGATCCGCAGCGTGTTCGAGCACTCGCATCGTGGTCAGCACGAGCAGCGGGACGGCGACCGCGGCGGCCGCCCCGGCCACCCCGAAACCGGCCCCCTGCAGCACGCCGGCGATCAGCACCGCCACCGTGGTGCCACCCAGCGCGGCCCGTAACGCCGGATGCAGCCCGAAGACCCGGTTGAGGCCACCCCACGCGGAGAACTGACTGAACGCCAGCATCAGCGCACCGGCCAGCGCCAGCAACGTCAGCGGGCTGTCCAGGGCGTGCCCGCTCGACGACGCCGCCCGCTGGATCGCCGGGCCGGCACTGCCGTCGAACAACTCGGTCACGAACCGGCCCAGCGTGCCCCGCTCCTGCTCCGGGCGGCGCAGGTCGAGCACCGCGAAACCGATGGTGACCGCCACCGCCGCGACGGTGGCCCACGCGAAGCGCGGGAACGTCAGCCAGCCCCCGGTGCTGATCGCGGCGGCGACACACACCCCGCCGGTCACCGCGACCGCACCCACCGGATCCGCCCCCAGGTACGGACTCCCGACCATGATCACCGCGAAGCCGCCGATCAGCACCACCACGACCGGGCGCCACCGCCGGCGGACCTGCTGGGCCAGGCACCCGGCGACGACCAGCGCCCCGGCGACGAACACGCCCAACCCGACACTGCCCAGCCCGACATACCGCGATCCCTCGATCGCGGAATACCCGGCGACGCCGTTGAGCTGCAACTCCGCACCGGTGAACAGGTCGACGGTGATCACCGCGACGGCCGCGCCCGCGACCAGCCCCAGCGGCCACAGGGTCCGGCCGTACCGCGGCGCGAACCGGATCGCCGCGGTGCCGGCCGCGACCAGCGCGAACGTGAGCGACGCGAACACGATGACGGGATGACCGGCCCGCCACCACGGCACCGCGTCGGCGAGCAGCGCCGCCGGGATGGTCAGCCCGGACGCGATGAGCAGCACCTCGGTGACCCGCACCAGCAGCCGCGACGGCGACGCGGGACCGGTCGGCCCGGCATGCCGGCGCGCACGGATCATCAGCGGGACGACCAGGATGAACAACGCGATCTGCACGATCGCCAGGCCGAGGAAGAACGTGCCGGCGATACCGAGCTGCGCGCCGGCCCGCTGGTTCGCGTCGTGCCGGCCGAGCACCGCGTCGGCCGGGTCGACCGGCCGGCCACCGGTCACCGTGGCCGTGCGCCCGCCGAACAGGCCGTCCGGCGCGGGCCGGCCCAGCGCGGTCAGGATCGTCGGGGCCAGGTCGACCAGCTGGACGTACCCCTCGCGGCCGGTCCCGGGCGAGGTCAGCCATCCGTTGTCCCAGCCCGGGCCCTCGGCGATGGCCACGTGCAGCCGGGAGGTGGTGTCGGTGTCGCCGACCCCCGCGACGACCACCAGCGACCGCGGCGGGCGGGCCGCCAGCACCCGGGCCAGCGTGGCGTCGGCCTGCGCGACCTGCGACTGCCGGACCGCGCCGGAACCACTGATCGTGCCCAGGTCGACGAGGTTGAGCTGGCAGATGCCGAACAGACCGGTCGGGTCGGCCGGCAGCGTGGCCGCATACCGGTCCACCCGGCCGAACGGGCGGGCCGCCGCGATCGCGGCGCCGGCACCCACCGCGTACGTGCAGCGGTTGGACTCGGCCAGCGCGCCCGGCACCGCGTTGAACGGCTGGTCGTCGGCGTTGGACCGGACCACCCCGGCGAGTTCCGGCAGGTTCGCGCCGATCCCGTCGGGCTGCTCGATCGCCGGCGCCACCGGCCGGCACTGCCCGGTGACCCGGTCGGCGTCCCAGACCGCGAAGTTCCCCGCCCCCAGCGTCAGCCAGCCGTCGTCCGGGCAGGTCGTGGCGTGCGCCGAGCGCACCGACAGCCAGCCGATCGCCCCGGCCCGCGCCTCCTGCCACAGTGCCGGGGTGCGCTGCGGATCCAGGTCGTCCCAGCGCAGCCCGGCGGCCCCGGCGACGATGACGTAGTCGGCGGTCTCCTCGCCCACCCCGGTCGCGGGGCGCACGGTGAGCCCGGCCAGGCTCGCCGCCACCGTCAGCGCGACCAGCAGGTACGGCACCCACGACCGGCCCTTCAGGCTCGGCAGGACGGCTTTCACCCCTGCCGGGCCCGGGTGGTCGCGGCAACCGACGCGTACGCGGCCAGGACGTCGGCGATCGTGTCCCGCTCGGTGGGCCACGTGGCGGCCTGGCGCAACGCCCGCTGCGCGTACTCGGTCCGCTTGCCGTCGTCGGTGAGCATCTCGCGCACCGCGGTGTCCACGGCGTCCACCTCACCCGGCGCGATCAGCACCGCCGCGTCCCCGACCAGCTCCGGCAACCCACCGACCGCGGTGGCGATCAACGGCACCCCGGCCCGCAGGGCCTCCTGCGCGAACAACTGCCGCGCCTCCCAGTCACTGGTGATCACGGCCAGGTCGGCGCCGGCCAGCAGGTCCGCCACATCGGTACGGTGCCCGAGCAGGTGGAACCGGGCCCGCAGCACCGAGGCCCGCTGCGCCAGCTGCATGTAGCTCGGCCCGGAACCGGCCACCACCGTCACCGGCGCGGGGTTCAGCTCCCGCCACCGCGCCGACGCCTCGACCAGCAGGTCATAACGCTTCTGCGGGTGCAGCCGGCCCACCGACAGGATCAGCGGCGCGTCACCCGCCAGGCGGAACTCGGCCCGCACCGCCGCCCGGCTGCGTTTCGGCGCGGCCATCACCGGCGCGGCGACCGGGGCCAGCCGCGCGTCCCGGGCACCGAGCGCGCGGGCCCGGTCGACCAGGTCCTGCGAAGCACCCAGCGTCAACGTCGCCGACCGGGCCACGACCCGCTCGACCAGCGCCGACGCACTGCCCCGCAACCCCTTGGCCAGGACCGCGTTGTGCCAGGTCACCACCACCGGGGCCGGCGGGCGGGCCAGACAGGCGACGAACGACGCCCGCAGCCCGTGCGCGTGCACGACGTCGACGTCCCGGCCGGCCAGCGCCCGGCGCAGCGACCGGATCGCGGCCGAATCCTGCGGGCCCGGACTCGCCGGGATCTCCACCGCGGCGAAGTCCGCACCGGCCGCCGAGAACCCGAAATGCTGATCGGTGGCGGCGGGACCGCACACCAGCACCCGGCAACCACCGCCGGTCAGGCCCCGCACGAGCGACAGGACATGCTGGCCGACCCCACCGGTGCTGGAGCCCAGCACGAGCGCCACCGATCCCCGCCAGGGCGCCTGCGCCACGTCGCTCACTTGCGTACCCTCCTGGTTACCCTCGAGACCAGCGGCCCCAGATCACGGCGGTCGAGCGGGAACACCACCGCGAGGAACACCACCGCGACCACGATGCCGCCCAGCATGCCTTGCAGCAGGCTCCGCCCGGCTCCCGGGGTGCCGCCGCCCAGACTGTCCACGACCAGCCACCCGGCCGCCCCGGAGACGATGGCCGCCACGATACCGACGAGCGTCGCCCGCATCAGCCCGGTGAGCGCGGCCGGCCCGGCGTGGCGGCGCACGGCCAGCACCAGCAGCACCCCGATGACCGACATCCCGATCGCGTTCGCCGCGCCCAGCCCGGCGGCCTGCCGGGGCTCGGCCAGCACCGCCGACAGCACCAGGGCGGCGACCGCGGCGACACCCCAGCCCACCGCCGTGGCAGCCGCGGCGGCGACCGTCGCCCCCCGCGCGTACAACGCCCGGGACAACAATGCGAAAAGGGCGTAACCGATGAGCCCGGGCGCGAACCCGACGATCGCGGGCGCGGCCGCCGGCGCCCCGATCAGACTCGCCGCCGGCCAGGCCACCGCACCGAGCGCCGCCGCACCGAGCCCGGCCATCAGCACGACCGTCCGCGCGGTCGACGCCAGCGACGCGGCATACGCGCCCTCGTCACCCTGCGACACCGCCGTGGACAACCGGGGGTAGACGGCGGTCGCCAACGGCACCGCCAATACCGCCCAGGGCAGCAGGAACACCGTCTGCGCCGCGTTGTACGCCGTCAACGGGCCATCGACCGCCAGCGCGATCACCACCAGCACCATGACCTGCTGCGCACCGACGGTGACCGCCCCGGCCCAGCCCAGCCGGACCGCCTGACGTCCCTCGTCGCCGGGGAACCGCAACGCCGGCCGCAACCGCAACCCCAGCCGGGACAGCGGGATCAGCAGGCACAGCGCGAGCACCACGACACCCGCGGTCGTCCCGGCCGACAACAGCCACTCCCCGCCGCGGCTCAGACCACCGAAACCCGTACGCGCCCCGTCCACCGCGGCATAACCCAGATACGCCCCCATCACCGTCACACTCGACAGCAGCGGCGCGATGACCGGCCACGCGAACCGGTGATGGGCCTGCAGCACCCCGGTCAGCACGATCCCGATGCCGTACAACGGCAGCTGAGGGGCGAACACCCGCAACATCCGCGCCGCCACCTGCTGATCGGCGGCGGGCACGTCGAGCAGCCCCGCGATCGGGCCGGCCAGCACCGCCACCAGCACCGCAAGCGGCACCATCACCACCAGCACCCAGCTCAGCAACGCCGACGCCACCGCACCGACCCGCTCCCGGTCCCCCGCCGCCACCGCCCCGGCGACCAACGGCACCACCAGACTGGCCAGCGCACCACCGGCGACCAGCTCGAAGACGATGTTCGGGATGGTGTTGGCCGCGTTGTAGACGTTCGCCAGCCCATCGGCGCCCACGGTATGCAGGAACACGAACGTACGGCCGAAACCGGCGATCCGGGCCAGCACGGTCAGCACGGTGATGACGGCGGCGGCACCCGCCAGCCCGGCCGCCCGCGAACGGGTAGCGGTCACGGAGCCGGGCGCCGGCCCAGCGCGTCGGCCGCCCGCAGCCACGGCGTGTCCTGGATGACCGTGGTGAAGCTGACCTTCTCACTGGCCGCGGTCAGTGAGGCCAGCACACTCAGCGCCACCGCCCGCCCGAACGGCCCGGTCCTCGCCGCCAGTGCCACCCCGAGCAGCGCACCCAGCGCGTTCGCCCCGGCGTCGCCCAGCATGATCTCCTCGCCCAGGTCGGCCGGCAGCAGCGCGGCACCGGCACCCAGCGTGCCCGCGGTCATCGCGCCACCCCGCCCGGCCACCAGCGGCGCCCCGATCACCGTCGCCGCCTTCAGCGCCCGCCCGGGCCGCAGATCGAGCAGATTCAGCAGGTTCGCGGTGCCGGCGATCACCCCGGCACCCAGCAGCACATCACCCGTACGACGCAACGCCCCGGCGTCACGACGGCCCGGATGAGCGCGCACACCCGGGTCGCGGGCCAGCAACGCCGACGCGATCAGCCCCGCCGCACCCACCCCGGCGATCTTGATCAGCCCACTGGTGACCCGGCCCGCACCGAGCGCCGCGAGATGACCTTTGAAACCCTTCGCCTTCTGCCCCGGCCGGTCACCGACGATGTCGTCGTACAGACCGACCGCACCCGACGCCGTGCCCGCGGTGACCACCGCGGCCGCGGCCGCCGGGCCCGGAGCACCGAGCGCCGCACCCAGGGTCGCCCCCAGCGCCAGCGCGGGACCACCCGCGAGAGTGACCGTGGCACCGTGGAAATTCGTGCGCTCCAGCTGAGCGGCCCGCTGGTCACCACGGATCCAGGCGAGCGCGGCCCGCGCCGCCAGCGCCCCGAGGCCGGACGAGGTCACCCTGCTGGCCATGCGTGTGCTCCCTGCCTCGACCCGAGTTGCGACGGGCCCCGAGTCTAGTGAACCGGCACTCAGCCGGCGACCTTCGGGACCTGCGACGAGGCGCCGGCGTCCAGACCGTACTGACCGACCTTGCCCGCCACCAGCCGCTCGATCACCGTCAGCGCGGTCGCGAGCTGCCCCTGCGCGGTGCTGACGTTGTCGACCGTCGAAACGCTCTTGACCAGCGTCGGGTCACCCCGCACCTCGGACACCAGGTTCCCGTCACCGATACCGTTGCCCGCGATCACCACCGGGTGATTACGCACGAACTCCCCGGTCAGCGTCACCGCGTTCTGGTTCTTCTTCGCCGCGTTCTGATCCACCGGCGGCAGACCCGACACGATCACCGTCGCATCGGCACCCGCGGCCGGATCGTCACCCACCGAGAGGTAACCCGGTTCCGTGTACGCGGTGAGCACCGCCGTCAGGTCCTGAGGGGTCACCGCCACGGTCTTCTGCAGCAGCGCCACCGCCAGCAGAGCACTCGACGTCTCCACCCCGTTGCTGTTGAGCGGCAGACCCTCCGACGACACCGTCGGACGCGACGCCCGTTCGGCGAGCTCCAGCAGCTCGTACACGTTGGCCGGGTCGAAGAACTTGTCCTCGATCTGGACCTGCGCCGTGATCGTGGCCCCGGCGACCTTCAGCATCGAGGTCACCCCCTCGGCGTAGTCCTTGCCCGACGGCAGCACCACCACGGCGAGACGACGATCCGCCAGCCGGCCGTTCAGCAGCGCCGGCGACAGCTCGGTCGCGAAGTCCTGACTGCGGTTGAGCTCCTCGCGATACTGATTGGCCTGGTCGCGGTAGTTGCCGTTGTCCTTGCGCAGCGCCTCGACGTTGGCCTTCAGGCTGTCGGCCACCGGACCGTTGAGGGCGGCCGTGCCGACCACCAGCCCGATCGCGAGAGCGAGGAAGACCGCGGTGAGCGACACCACGTGGTACCTGAAGTTGATCACGCCAGAGCCTCTTGGTCCGAATCGCGGGTCAGAAGAGCTGTCCTAACTGGAAGACCAGATTGTCCCACCACTCGGACACCACGGAGAGGTAGGCCTTCCCGATGGTAGACACCGCCACCGCCGCCGCCAGCGCCGCGACCGCCGAAAGCACCAGCAGCAGCAGCGACGACCCGGAGATGTTCTGCTTGTAGAGCCGGCTCACACCCTTGGCGTCGACCAGCTTGCCACCGACCTTGAGCCGGGTCAGGAACGTCGACGCCATGCCGCCACGGCCCTTGTCGAGGAACTCCACCAGGTTCGCGTGCGTGCCCACCGCCACGATCAGCGACGCACCCTTGTCGTCGGACAGCAACATCGCGAGATCCTCGCTGGTGGCCGCCGCCGGGAACGTGATCGCCTCCACCCCGAGGCCCTGCACCCGGGCCAGACCCGGAGCCCGGCCGTCCGGATACGCGTGCACGATCACCTCGGCACCGCAGCGCAGCACGTCGTCGGTCACCGAATCCATGTCACCGATGATGATGTCCGGGGTGTAACCCGACTCCACCAGCGCGTCGGCACCGCCGTCCACGCCGATCAGCACCGGCTTGAACTCACGGATGTAGGGCCGCAACACGTCCAGGTCGGCCTTGTAGTCATAACCACGGACCACGATCAGCACGTGGCGCCCCGAGATCTGCGTCTCGACGTCGGGCACACCGACGCCGTCGAGCAGCAGGTCGCGCTCCTGCTTCAGGTAATCCATGGTGTTCGCCGCGAACGCCTCGAGCTGCACCGACAGACCCTCACGGGCGTCGGCCATCGACGCGGACACACTCTGCGCGTCCTGCCGGATACCGGCGGCGACCGGCTCCCCGTCGAGCAGGATCGTGTCACCGTCGATGCTGACGACGGCACCCTCGCTCAACCCGTCGAAGATCTCCTCGCCCAGGTTGTCGATGAGCACGATCCCGGCCTGGACCAGCACCTCGGGCCCCAGGTTCGGATACCGCCCGGAGATCGACGGCTTCGCGTTGAGCACCGCCGCGACCCCGACCGCGACCAGCGAGTCAGCCGCCACCCGGTCGATGTCGACGTGGTCGATGACCGCGATCTCACCCGGGCGCAACCGCCCGACCAGGCGCTTGGTCCGGCGGTCGAGTCGAGCCGTGCCGGACAGGCCCCCGGGTTCGACGCTCCGGGTCCGGCGCAAGGTGGGAAGTCGCATCCTCGTCATCCTGACACGCCTCGTCCAGCCGCTTGCACGCGACATGCACAACGTCACCCCCAAAAGGGGCATAGTTGGTCCTAACTATCCCCGCTTCTCACGATCAGCGACCGCCAGCAATTCCTCGGCATGCGCGATGCCCAGATCCGAATCCGGCAACCCGGCCAGCATCCGCGCCAGCTCCCGCGCCCGGTCCGTCTCCTCGACGATCTTCACACCACTGGTCGTGATCGCGCCACCGGTGTCCTTCGCGACCACCAGATGCCGGTCCGCGAACGCCGCCACCTGCGGCAGATGCGTCACCACCAGCACCTGATGGGTACGCGCCAGCCGCGCCAGCCGCCGGCCGATCTCCACCGCCGCCTGACCACCGACCCCGGCGTCGACCTCGTCGAACACCAGCGTGGGCGGCCCACCGGCCCCGGCGAACACCACCTCGATGGCCAGCATCACCCGCGACAGCTCACCGCCCGACGCGCCCTTCTGCAACGGCAACGCCGGAGCACCCGGATGCGCGATCAACCGGATCTCGATCTCGTCCGCACCGTCCGGGCCCACCGCCAGCTCACCGATCACCGGCTCGTCACGGCCCGGCGTCCGCGCCAGCACCACGATCTCCACCCGCGAATGCGGCATCGCCAGCCCGGCCAGCTCCACACTCACCTGCTCGGAGAACCGCCCGGCCGCCTCCACCCGCGCCGCCGTCACCCGGCCCGCCAGCTCGGCGACCTGACCGGCCAGCCGGACCCGGTCCTTCTCCAGCTCCTCGAGCACCTCGTCCGAGGTGTCCAGCAACGCCAGCCGCGACCGCGCATGGTCGGCCCACGCGATGACACCCTCGACGTCATCGGCGTACTTACGGGTCAGCGCCCGCAACGCCGCCCGCCGCTCGTAGATCATCTCCAGCCGCGCCGGATCCGCGTCCAGCTGCGACAGGTACGCCGACAACTCCGACGCCACGTCCGCCACCAGCGTCGCGGCCTCCTCGATGCGCCCGGCCAGCTCCGCCAGACCCGGATCCACCCCGGTCTGCGCCTCCAGCGTCCGCTTCGCGGTGCCCAGCAACTGGGTCGCGTCCAGCGTGTCGTCGTCGGTCGCCTCGACCCCGCCGGCCAAAGCCTGGGACGCCACCGCGGCCGCGGTACGCAACCCCTCGGCGTGCTCCAGCCGCTGCACCTCGGCCCGCAGGTCGTCGTCCTCACCCGGCTGCGGATCCACCCGGCTGATCTCGTCGAGACCCAGCTTCAGCAGCTCCGCCTCCTGGGTACGCTCCCGGGCGTTGCGCCGCCGGTCGGCCAGATCGTCGACCACCGCACGCCACTGCGAGAACGCCTGCCGATAGGTCGCCAGCAGCTTCTCGTGCTCCGGCCCGGCATAACGGTCCAGCTGGGCCCGCTGCTCGGCCGGACGCAGGATCCGCAGCTGGTCGGACTGCCCGTGCACCGCCACGACCTGCTCACCGACCTCGGTCAGCATCGAGACGGGCATGCTGCGCCCACCCACATGCGCCCGCGACCGGCCCTCGATCGTCACCGTGCGGCTCAGCAGCACCGACCCGTCGTCGTCGACCTCACCACCCGCGTCGGTGATCCGGGTCTGCACCGCGTCGGCCAGCCGGCCGTCCAGGCGCAACCGGCCCTCGACCATGGCCCGGCCGGGATCGGCACGCACCCGACCGGCGTCGGCCCGGCCCCCGAACAGCAGGCCCAGACCGGTCACCACCATCGTCTTGCCCGCACCGGTCTCGCCGGTGATCGCGTTCATGCCCGTGGTCAACCGGAGCGTCGTGTCGTCGATGACGCCCAGGCCGGTGATTCGCAGTTCCTCAAGCACAGGGCGAACAGTATCGGTGCCCACCGACAATTGCCCACCGGCGTCCGCCAGGTGATCAGCGTCGATTGCCACGCCAGCCCTCGACCGGCAGGTGGAACTTGGCCACCAGCGTGTCCGTGAACGGCTTCGGATTCAGCCGCACCAACCGCACCGGAAGATCACCACGACGCACCGTGACCTGCGCACCAGGCGGCAGATCCCACGTCCGCCGACCGTCGCAGCACATCGACGCGAACGACGTGTAAGGATCCACCGTCAGCACGAACGTCGAGGTCGGCGCCGTCACGATAGGTTTGCTGAACAACGCGTGCGCACTGATCGGCACCAGCAGCAACGCCTCCACCTCGGGCCAGACCACCGGCCCACCCGCCGAGAACGCGTACGCCGTCGACCCGGTCGGTGTGGCGCACACGACACCGTCACAGCCATACCGCGACAACGGGCGCCCGTCCACGTCCACGAGCAGCTCGAGCATCTGCGCCCGCTGCCCCTTCTCCACGCTGACCTCGTTGAGCGCCCACGAATCGGCGATCAACCGGCCGTCGTACTCCGCCCGGACATCCAGCGTGAGCCGCTCGTCCACCGTGTAGTCCCCGGCGACGATGTCCCGCACGGTCTGATCGATGTTGTGCAGCTCGGCCTCGGCCAGGAAGCCCACCTTGCCCAGGTTGATCCCCAGCAACGGCGCCTTCGCCGGGCGCGCCAGCTCCGCCGCCCGCAGGAACGTACCGTCCCCGCCGAGCGCGAAGACGATGTCCACCCCCTCGGCCGCGGCCGGATCGTCGACCGGGGTGACACCGGGCGGCAGCTCCAGATCGGCCACCTCCTCGGCGATGACCTTCACCTCGAAACCGGCCGCGACCAGATCCCGGGCCATCGTCTGGGCATGCTGCAGGCTCTGCTTACGTCCGGTGTGCGTGACCATCAGCGCCGAGCGGCTCATGCGGCGTCTCCAACGAAGGTCTGGGGCAGAAGCGTGGAACCCGTCACACGTCCTCCATCGGGGGCGAAACCGGCGTCGATGCCGGCCCGCCGGAATTTACCTCGCCGGAGGGCCCCGCCGCGACCACGGCGCGTACCCGTTCCGCGTCAGCCGGTGGTGCGTCCCGCCGGAACCACACGAAGAACTCCACATTGCCACTCGGCCCGGGCAACGGACTCGCCGCCACCCCCGCCACCCCGAGCCCCAGCGCGGCCCCCGCGGCGGACACATCCAGCACCGCCTCGGCCCGCAACCGCCAGTCCCGCACCACCCCGCCGGAACCCACCCGCTCCTTGCCCACCTCGAACTGAGGCTTCACCATCAACGCCAGATCCCCGTCCGCCGCGGTACAAGCCGCCAGCGCGGGAAGAACAAGCCGCAACGAGATGAACGAAAGATCGGCCACCGTCAGCGCGACCGGGCCGTCCACCATCTCCGGCGTCAACGTACGAACATTGGTGCGCTCCATGATGACGACCCGATCATCGGTACGCAGCGGCCACGCCAACTGCCCGTACCCGACGTCCACGGCGTACACCTGGGCGGCGCCCTCCCGCAGCAGCACATCGGTGAAGCCACCCGTGGACGCGCCGGCGTCCAGGCAACGCCGGCCCGTCACGTCGATACCTGTGAACGCCTTCAGCGCGCCCACGAGCTTGTGACTGCCCCGCGACACGTACCCGTCAGCCGGGTCCTCCCCCGTGACGACCACCGGATCGGCCGGGTCGATCATCGTGGCCACCTTCTGGGCCACACTCCCCCGCACCTGCACCCGGCCCGCGGCGACAAGCGCGGCGGCCTGCTCCCGGGACCGGGCAAGCTTGCGACGTACCAGTTCGGCGTCCAGCCGTGCGCGACGAGCCATCAGTGATCGATACTCGCCAGCGTCTCCTGCAGCACCTGGTGCGCGGCCTCGTACTCGGCGAGCTGCTCAGCCGGAGCGAGCGAGGCGGCATTGGCCAGCGACTGCAGAACAGCGTCGACGGCCGGATGCCCCGTCGACTCGGACCCCTCGAGCATCCCCGGCGTAACCTCGGCCCGCGCCGGCTGGCCCTGCGGCACCTGGCCCTGGTTGCCCTGGCCCTGGTAGCCCTGGCCCGGCTGTCCCGGGGACGGCCGGAACCCACCCGGCTGCGGCTGACCGGGACGCGGCCCCCCGGGGGGAGGCCCGGGCCGGAACCCACCGGGCCGCGGCTGCTGATGCGGGTACGTCACGACGTGGCCTCCGGCGCGCTGTCGGTCTCCGCCGCCGGGACATCCACGGCGGCTGTGTTCTTAGCGGGAGTGCTCCTCTTCGCGGGAGCAACCTTCTTCGCAGCCCTCTTCACGGCCGCGGGCCCCGCCACCGCAGGCTTGCCCGCCACCGCAGGCTTTGCCGCCGCCGCGGGCTTGCCGGCCACCGGGGGTAGCTCCGTCTCCGCCGCGGCGGCCTTCACGGACGCCGTGGGCGCCACCGCCGTCCCCGGCTCACCGTGGACAGCGGGCGCCGCCTTGGCGGCCTTCCGCGCGGTCTTGGCGACCGTCGTGGCCTTCGCCGGCACCGCCTTCCCTGGCGCCTCCGCCCCGGGGCCGGTCGTGGCCGGCGTCGCCTTCACGGCCTTCACCGCCTTCTTCGCCACCGCCTTGACCGGCGGGGCCGGAGCCGCAGCCGCATCGGCGGCCGGAATCGCATCCGGGGCCACGGTCCTCGCCGCCGGCATTGCGCCGGGCGTCGCCTTGACCGCCCTCTTCGCCACAGCCTTCTTGGCCACAGCCTTCTTGGCCACGGGCCGCTGGACGGGCGGAACCCCGTCCCCGGCCACCGCCTTCTCGGCCACAGCATTCTCGGCCACCGCTTTGCTGGCCACTGCTTTGCTGGCCGCCGCCTTCTTGGCCGCGGCCGACGCGGCTGCCGGGTTCGCCGGGCCGGGCTCGGCCAGGGTCACGCCGCCGTCCGCCTCCGCCGCCTCCGCGCGGGCCTGGGCCTCGCGCAGCTGCCGCTCGAGATCCTTCACGCGCGTGTTGAGATCGGACACCTCGTCCACCGTCGCGAGCCCGACCTTGCCCAGGGCCCGGTCCACCTCGTAACGCACGATGTTCGTCAGTGCCTCACGGTTCGCCACGCCGGTGGTCATCAGGTCCTCGACGAGGCCCTGCAACTGACCCGCGGTGGCTCCACCCTTGTTCAGCAGCTCTCCGGCGACCTTCTGCGCTTTTCGGCGCGGTGCCTCCGTCAAGCCGAGCGCCATCTCCAGATACGCCCGCCATGCGTCCTGCATCGTCGGCTCCCCTCTCAGCGCCACACCAGGCTCACCGCCCGCGCTTTTCGCTGCTGCCACGCTACCGGGCATACCCTCACCGGCCGTCGGGTACCGTGCGGTACGAGATCAGGTGTCGCGAAGGAAGGTCCCCAATGGCCACCGCTGAGGAATGCCGTACGGCGCTGGAAAAGCTCGCCGCCCGCTTGGACGCCAACGCGGCGACCCGGGGGAAACTCGACCTCGACCGAACCCTGGCCTGCCGCGTACCGGACCTGTCCACCGCGTTCCACGCCCGCCTCGAAGGCGGCCGGCTGCTGGACATCACCGACGGTGACGACCCGAAAGCCAAGATCGCCCTCACCGCGGACAGCGACGACCTCATCGCCCTGGTGACCGGCCGGCTGGACGTCACCAAGGCGATCGCGTCGCGCCAGGTCGCCATCAAGGCGAACCCGTTCGACCTGCTGAAACTCCGCAAGTTGCTCTGAGCGGCGGATCGCCTACCCGGCGGTCAGACCCCACTCGGCCAGCAGCTTGCCGGCCTCGTCGGATCCGCTCGTGGGACGGCCGCCGCCCCACACGTATCCGGCCAGCAACCGCAGCGCGTCCACCGGCGCACCCGTACCGTCGAGCCGCCCGTCGACCAGCCGCCACCCACCGGCCTCGGCACCGTTCGCCGGGATGACCGCCGCCTCCGCCGGAGCGAAAAGCCCCGCCAGGTCGGCGGCCACATACGTCGGGCGCCGGGACGCGGGCGCGGCCAGCACCTCGGCCGGGCCACTCACCCCGGTCAGCACCAGCAGACTGTCCATGCCGGCACCCACCGCGCCCTCGATGTCCGTGTCGAGCCGGTCCCCGACCGCGAGCGGCCGACGGGACTTCGACAGTGACGCGGCCGTCTCAAACAGCGCCGGGGCCGGCTTGCCGACCACCAGGTCGGGCTCGCGGTCCAGCGCCGTGCGCAGCACCGACACCAGCGACCCGTTGCCGGGCAGCGCTCCCCGCGGGCTGGGCAGGGTGCGGTCGGTGTTCGTCGCCACCCACATCGCGCCGGCCCGGACCGCCAGCGCGGCCTCGGCCAGGACCTTCCAGCCGACGTCCGGGCCGAAGCCCTGGACCACCGCGGCCGGGTTGTCCTCGAGCCGTTCGACGGGGGTCAGCCCGGCGTCGCGTACCTCCGCCTTCAAAGCCTCGGCCCCCACCACCAGGACCGGCGCACCCGCCGGCAAGGTCTGGGCCAAACGCGCGGCGGCGGCGCCGGCCGAGGTCAGCACCTCGTCCGGCTCCGCCGAAACACCCATACCGTTGAGCAGATCCGCGACGTCCGCCGCACGCCTGGACGCGTTGTTCGTCGCGTACGCCAGGGAGGTGCCGTCGGCCCGTAGCCGGGAAACGGCCTCGGCCGCCCCGGCGATCGGCTTGTCGATCAGATAGACGACCCCGTCCAGGTCGAAAATGACCAGGTCGTACCCGTCGACAAGCCGATCCGTCACGCCTACTCCTCCGTCACGCCGCATCCGCCGTCGGATGCGGTCCGCCAGCCGACAGGCTCAGGCCTTGTCGGCGTCGCCCTCGGACTTCACAGCCGCACCGTCGACAGACTTGGCAACCGGCTCGGCCGCCTCGTCGTCGTCGTCGTCGTCGTCGTCAGCATCTTCGTCGCTGTCGTCGTCGTCTTCGTCGTCATCCTCGTCGTCCAGGCCGGCCTCGCCCTGGTCCGCCTCGGCCTTGACCTCGTCCTCGGCCTGCTCGTCGTCCTCGTCGTCGCCCTCGATCGAGACACCGTCGAGCTCGAGGAGCCGCTCCGCGGCGTCGGTGAGGTCCTCGGTGTCCGCGGCCTCGGCGCGCGAGAACCACTCCCGGGCCTCATCGCGGCGACCCGCGGCGAGCAGCGCGTCGGCGTACGCGTACCGCAGCCGTGCCGCCCACTCCGCGTCGGCGTCCCCACTGAGCTCCTTGACCTGGAGCATCGCCACAGCAGCCTCGTGCTGACCGAGGTCACCACGGGCACCCGCGGCCACGATCAGCAGCTCGATCGCGCCGGCCTTGTCGAGGGTCTCCCGGTCCGCACCACGGAACAGGTCGATCGCCCGCTCCGGACGGCCCAGCGCCCGCTCACAGTCGGCCAGCTCGGCCAGGTGGGTCTGCTTGCCCGTCATCCGGTGGTACGTCCGCAGCTCGGCGATCGCGGTCGTCCAGTCACCGGCGGCGTAGGCGGCCAGGCCGACGGCCTCGCGCACCACGGCGATCCGCGACGCCATCCGCCGCGCGGCGATCGCGTGCTGCAACGCCAGCTCGGAATCCTCGTCGATGATCTGGCCCGCGGCCACGAGGTGCCGGGCCACCTTGTCGGCGGTGTCCCGCGACAGGCTCAGCAGCTCGGCACGCACGTCCTTGTCCAGGTCGTTCGCGGCGATGTCCTCGGGGATCTCGGGAGCCTTGAAAGCCGGCTGCTCATCGCTGCCCGGCCCACGCTCGTCCCGGAACCCACCACGGTCCTGCGGCCCACGGTCGTTGCCGCGGTTGCCCTGGAAGCCACCCTCGCGGGGGGCACGGTCGCCACCGCGGAAGCCGCCACGGTCGCCACCGGAGGAGGCGCCGCGGTCGCGGTCGCCGCCACGGAACCCACCGCGGTCGCCGCCACCGTCACGCGGGGCGCGGTCGGAGCGGAAGCCACCCTCACGGGGAGCGCTGTCACGCGATCCACGGTCCAGGTCGTTACGGAACCCACCACGGTCGCCGGCGTCGCGCGGGGCGCGGTCCGGACGGAAGCCACCCTCGCGGGGGCCACGGTCGCCACCACGGAAGCCGCCACGGTCGCCACCGGAGGAGCCGCCACGGTCACGGTCGCCGCCACGGAACCCACCGCGGTCGCCACCGCCGGAGTAACCACCCCGGTCGCCGCCGCCCTGGTAGCCACCGCGATCGCCGCCACCCTGGTAGCCGCCACCCTGGTAGCCGCCACGATCGCTGCTGCCGCCACGGTTGCCCTGGTAGCCACCCGAGCTCGAACCGCCACGGAAGCCACCACGGTCGCCACCGGAGCTGGAGCCACCGCGGAATCCACCCTCGCGGGGGCCGCGGTCGCCCTGGGGACGGTCACCCTGCGGGCGATCGCCGTACGGACGGTCACCCTGCGGCCGGTCGCCCTGGGGACGATCGCCGCGGTAGCCGGCGCCACCACTGCGGTTACCCGGCCGGTCGCCACCACGGAACCCACCGCGGTCGCCACCACCCGAGAAGCCGCCACGGTCACGGTCGCCACCACGGAACCCACCACGGTCGCCACCACCGGAGTAACCACCCCGGTCGCCGCCACCCTGGTACCCGCCACGGTCACTGCTGCCGCCACGGTTGCCCTGGTAGCCACCCGAGCTGGAACCGCCCGAGCTGGAACCGCCACGGAACCCGCCGCGGTCGCCGCCCTCACGGGGACCGCGGAAGCCGCCACGGTCGCCACCGGACGAGGCGCCACGGTCACGGTCGCCACCACGGAACCCACCACGGTCGCCACCACCGGAGTAACCACCCCGGTCGCCACCACCCTGGTACCCGCCACGGTCACTGCTGCCACCGCGGTTGCCCTGGTAGCCGCCCGAGCTGGAGCCGCCACGGAACCCACCGCGGTCGCCACCCTCACGGGGGGCGCGGTCACGGTCGCCGCCACGGAAACCACCACGGTCGCCACCACCACTGGAGTAGCCACCGCGCTCGACGCTGCGGTCGCCGCCACCGGAGTAGCCGCCACGGTCGCTGCCGGCACCACGGTTGCCCTGGTAGCCACCGGACGAACTGGAGCCGCCACGGAACCCACCGGAGGACGGACCACCCCGGCTGCCCTGGTAGCCGCCCCGGTCGCCACCGCTGGAGGAGCCGCCGCGGAACCCGCCCCGGTCACCGCCGGAGCTGCCGCGGTCACGGTCACCGCCACGGAACCCGCCCCGGTCACCCCCACCCTGGTAGCCGCCACGGTCGCTGCTGCCGCCACGGTTGCCCTGGTAGCCACCCGAGCTCGAACCGCCACGGAAACCACCACGGTCGCCGCCGGAGCTGTCGCGACGCGGGGCTCCGCGGTCGCTGCCCCGATCTCCTCGGTCACCGCGCGAGTAGCCCTCGGAGCCGCCCTCGCGGCGGGGCCGGGCCTCGTCGTCGCGGTTGCCGCTGTCCTGCGGTCCTGGGTTCACGGGTCATTTCCTTCCGAGGTTCGGCACTACCGGCGCGGGGGCGCGGCTGGCCGGGGAACACAACATCACGTACAGGGGGTACTGCTGGTACAAACGTCAGATCAACCTCGCACGACGCTGCGTACGAGCTCACGCCCGCCGGCTCGCACGTGCCACGCCGGGTCGGCGTCCGTACAACGCTACTAGGCGCCGAACGCACAAAAGCAGTCGAGGGCCAACCCCATCCGGGGAAGGCCCTCGACTGTACGTTGAGTCCGGCGGCGTCCTACTCTCCCACACCCTCCCGAGTGCAGTACCATCGGCGCTGGAGGGCTTAGCTTCCGGGTTCGGAATGAGACCG
>NZ_JBITDZ010000014.1:258518-272154 GCF_044454705.1 Actinoplanes sp. NPDC051494 | reverse complement strand
CGAGCCTGGACAACATGGTCCTGCTCTGCCGACACCACCACCGACTCATCCACCACCCCACCGCCGACTGGACCATCCGACTCAGCCCCGACAGCTTTCCCGAATTCGTTCCCCCGTACACCATCGACCCGACCCAACAACCCCGCCGCAACCTCTACCACCTGCGCATCTGAGCACCTGGTCGGCACGACCAACAACCCGTCGCAGATCTGACGCAGACGGATCCTCACCGTGCAACCGGCTCGGCGGGCGATGTGAACCCGGGCTGCCGTGACGTCGTCGCAGGAACGACCGGGCGGCAAGAACCGGGGTCCGATGCCAGGCGCCCAGGATCGCAAAGTCTGGATCAGAGGCCGCTGACGCCCGTGGCCCCCACTGGGCCACGATCAGACCGGGTCGCCGTCACCTGTACCGGCAGTTTCCGCGCCGGAACTCGGATGCCGGCGCCAGGGTTGCCCACCGGCGCGATGACGCGGAACTCAGAGACGGCCGGACCGGCTGCGACTGCGCGACGATCAGAAGCGGAATCATGAGCGGCGTCGGTGCCGGGTCTGCGCACGGACGACTCCGGCAAACGTCAGCAACACGAGTCCGCCCAGCAGGCAGAGCGGCCTGCGGTAGACCGGCAAATCCTTCTCACCGCGCTCCCGTCGACGGTGGCACCGGCACCGGCACCGGCACCGGCCAAGGACCTACCGGCGGAGCCTGCCTCCCGCACAGGACCAACCTCCCGCACAGGACCAACCTCCCGCACAGCCCCAACCCCCGCACAGCCCCAACCCCCGCACAGCCCCAACCCCCGCACAGCCCCAACCCCCGCACAGCCCCAACCCCCGCACAGCCCCAACCTCCCGGGCAGGGCCAACCTCCCGGGCAGGGCCAACCTCCCGGGCAGGGCCAACCTCCCGGGCAGGGCCAGCCTCCCGGGCGAAGGGCTGTGGCTGGGTGGGTCTACGGGCTGGATGGGGGGCCGGCCGTCGATTGCGCCGTTATGGTGCCGCTGCGGATGATTGCTGTTACTGAATGTGATCACAGCCTTGGGCGGGCCGAGGAGAGCGCGAGAGCTGGTGCACCAGATCCTCCGCTTGCGCGGAGGTTCCCGAATCGAACGGAACAGAAGAAGGAAGCGCTCGCATGGCCTCGGCCCGGCCCAGCCGCTCAGCCCAGCCGTCGGCCCGGCTCAGCCGCCGCCCCGGCCCAGGCGGGAGAGGACTGAGCTGGGAACGGGACTCAGGCCGGGATCAGTTCGCTGAGCCGGTCCAGCGGGTAGGTCTCCGATCCCTCCGGCAGGCCTTCCGGTGCCTCGATGCCGATGAACGTGACCGGCTCGGTGGGCAGGTGGCCGTCCCAGGTCAGCACCTCGGTCCGGGACCGCCAGCGGTCGACGAGGTAGGACATGGTGAGGTAGCGGCGCTCGACCAGGGCTCGTACCCGGTCGGCGGTGGTGAAGGTGTTGCCCTCCACCCGGTTGAAGGATGGCCGGCTGGACAGGTAGAGGTGCAACCAGATCGCCTCCCAGCCGGTTTCGGTGCGGGCGAACACCATCGGCAGCGCTACCCGGCCCGGGCCGCGTAGCTGGGAGCGGGCCCGGACGGTGCGGGCGTCGAACGGGGTGCCGTTCTGCTCCGGGGTACGGGTCTGGTAGCCGAACATCGACTCGGCGACCTCGTCGAACGACTTGCCGGAGTACATGTTGACCTGGGGTGCCACGTAGCGCCCGGACATGCTCAGGGGCACGTCGATGAATTCTGTCGCACCGTCCTTCGCGTCGGTGATGTCGCCGGAGTGCACCACGCCGTCGTGGTGGTAGTTGGTCCAGGAGACCTGGCCGGCGCTGTGGAAGTCGTCGTCGAGCAGCAGCACCGACAGGTCGTAGTCGGTTCTGCTGCTGCTCTGGCGCCAGTAGGTGAAGAAGCGCAGCAGGTCACCGGTGACCGGCGCCCTGGAGCCTCGCGGCAGCACCGCGAAACCGCCCTCGGCCGCCCGGCCGGACAGCGGCAGCGCGACGTCGAGCACCGCCGGGTCCACGAGCAGCGGTCGCTCCGGCTCCGGCAGGCGGCTGGTGACCGCGGCGTCGAGCCGGGCCACGAGGTCGGCCACCAGGCCGGCCGGCAGCGGCGGGCGCTCGTCGGGACCGACCCAGGCGGTGCGCGAGCGGGTCGCGTACATCCGGGCGGTCGCGGGTGTCAGCCGGTTGCCGACGTGCTCGCGCAGGGAGAGCAGCACCCGGCCCGAGGCCGAGTCGAGTGCGCCGGTGACGGCGTCGAGCACCGTGGCACGCTGCGGCGGCGGGGCCTTGCGCAGCGACCGGTCCGCCGAGCGCAGGAGCAGACCCGGCGCGGCCGACAGGACCGTCGCCGCCGGACCGATGTCCCCGGCCCGGATCGCCCGCTCGGCGCGGCCGGCGAGGGTGTCCACCTTCCGCTCACCGCGGGCGACGGCGAAAACCTGCTGCGCGTACGGCCACTGGGGGTACTCGTGCGGGTGCAGTCGCTCCCCCAGGCGCTTCCACCGCTCCCGGTGGCGCACGACGTCGCCGAGTTTGGCCGGGTTCGCCCCGACCACCTCGTCCAGTGCGGCCAGCATCGTCCGCCGCTCCGGGCGCCGGAACGCACGCAACCGGGTCGGGGTCAGCAGCGACGGGTCCCCGCCGGAGACGTGGCAGGCCAGGCGCAGCACGTCGGTGGTGGTGTCCACCCCGGTCAGCGGCCGCCCGAGGACGAGGCGGGCGGCGTTGAGAACGGCCCGGTTCTCCCGTACGGGAATGAGGTCCGGCTGGGTGTTGTCCACGCACGCCACCGTGAGCTCGCCGAGGAGCGTGAGATCCGCCTCGCCGAGCGGTGTGGTGCTCCCGGCCAGGGCAAGGTAGAGACGCTGCGTCTCCACCTCCAGGGGGTCGCCGAGGCGCAGCAGGGTCAACCGGTCACCGGCACCGGCGACCAGGTCGTCGTGCGCGGCCAGCAGGTCGTCGTAGGTGTGCTGGTACGTGCCGTAGCCGGGCAGGTCGAGCAGGTTCACCGCGCCCGAGGTGACGGCGGCGCGCACCTGCTGGCCGGTCGCCGTGCCGCCACCGGTGCGTACGGCCGCCCGCAGCCGCTGCGCCCAGAACTCGACGGTGTCCGGCACGTCGTGCGGGAAGCCGATGAAGTAGGCGTTGTGCTGGACGTGGTCGCCCACCAGCTCGCGTACCGCGGACACGACGGTGGCGGCGAGGTCCATGGCCGGCGCGGGGGCCAGTGCGCCGAGGTGCTCCAGCAGCTCCCGTGACGCCGAGAACCCGGCGTCGAGCAGCGCCGCGTCCAGCTGCCGGGCGACCGGCGCGCCGTCACCAGGTCTGCGGGCACCGGCCGGACCGGCGCTCGCCGGCACGCGCGACGTCCTCTGAATGATCTTCTTCTCGAGCATGGGTCCCCCGTTCCGCGGTGCGCTGGGCTGAAGCGGTGCGCTGGGCTGAAGCGGTGCGCTGGGCTGAAACTGGAGTGGGCTGTCCATGACTGCCGGGGCGGTGGGCGGGCGTGCTGTGTCGGACGCTCCGGCCAGTGAGCTAGCGGCCCCGGGACACGATCTTCACACGCCCCTCGGCGGCCGGGCCACCGAGTTTCGCCCCGCCCGGAGCTCGATGCCATGGTCCGGATCTCAGGCCCCGGTGTCAGGCGATGGCGGCGAGGCGGGCGTGGATCCCGGCGGCCTCGGGGGCGCCCAGTTCGGTGTAGAGCGTCAGGGCGTCGCGGTAGTGGTCCCGGGCCTGGCTCTGGTGGGCGTGGCCGAGTCCGGCGTGGGCCCGGGCCAGCTGACCGGGGTCGCCGATCTCGGTGGCGATCGTGTGGGCGGCGGTGTGGTGGGTGACCGCGTCGGCCGGGCGGCCCACGGCCTGGGCGGCCTCGCCGAGACCGTTCAGGGCCCAGGCCTCGCCGTGGCGGGCGCCGATCCGCCGGAAGATGGTCACGGATCGCTGGTGGCAGTCCAGGGCCTCGGCGGGGCGGCCGGTCCGGGTGTACAGCGTGCCCAGGCTGTCCAGCACGCCGGCCTCACCGTCGTGGTCGCCGAGGCCCCGGTACAGCGCCAGCGCCTGGCGCAGGTGGTCGCCGGCCGACTCGTGGCGGTGCACCATCACCTCGATCTCGCCCAGGCTGTGCAGCGCCAGCGCCTCGCTCCAGGTGTGGCCGATCTGCCGGGCCACCTCCAGGGACTGCGCGCCGTGGTCGACCGCCTCGAGCAGCCGGCCGGACTCCTTCAGGAAGATGCAGAGGTTGCTCAGCACCCGGGCCTCGCCGGTGCGGTCGCCGGCCTGCCGGTACAGGGCGACGGCCCGCTGGTCGAGCTCGATGGCGGCCGGCAGGTTCCCGGTCCGGTACTCGGCCCCGCCGAGGTTGAACAGGGCGCGGGCCTGGCCGGCCGGGTCGTCGCCGGCGCGGAACAGGTCGAGGGCCTGGCGGAAGCACGCGGCGGCCGGCTCGCTGCGGCCCAGCATCAGGCGGGTGTGACCGAGGTCGATCAGGGCGTGACCCTGGTCCTGGACGTCGCCGGTGTCGCGGGCGGCGGCACTCGCGTAGCCGTGCGCGGTCTCCGCGTCGGCGTAGTAGCCGCCGCGCAGGTAGCGGGCCAGGGTCCGGGCCATGCTGATGCAGTGCCGCGGCCAGCCGTGGGTGGCGGCGTGGGCGATGACCGCGATCAGGATGCGCCGCTCGGCGTCCAGCCAGCCCGTGGCCGTACCGGCGGTCGCGACGTCCGGGCCGGGCGCGGTGCCGGCCGGGACGCGGGGACGCAGGCCGGCCTCGGCGGGGTGCAAAGTGTCCATGGCGGCGGCCGCGGTGGCGAGGTAGTGGTCGAACAGCCGGGTCAGGGCGGCGCGCCGCTCGGGTGGCGGGTCCTGGTCGTGCGCGCGGCCGGTGGCGTAGGTCCGGACGAGGTCGTGGAACGTGTACCGGCCGGGGCCGGCCGGCTGCAGCAGGTGGTCACGGCAGAGCGCGTCCAGCGACTCCCGCACAGCGTCCACCCCGGCGCCGCCGCGAACAGCGTCGCCGGGGACCGGGCCACCGGAGACAGGGCCACCGGGGACAGGGCTACCGGGGACAGGGCCGAGCAGGGCGGCCGCGGCGTGGGCGTCGAAGTCCTGGCCGGGGTGCAGGGCGGCCAGGCGCAGCAGGCGGCGCCGGTCGGCGGGCTGGTCGCGGTAGGACAGGTCGAGGGCGAGTTCCACGCCGGAGTCCAGGTGGCGGGCCTGGTGGCGTTCGTCGAGCCGGTCGGCGTGGTCGGTGAGGGTCCAGCCGGCGGCGCCGCGGATGTGCCCGGCGATCAGGCTCAGTGCCAGGGGCAGGAAGGCCGCTCGGCGGCAGATCCGGGCGACGGCGTCCGGGTCGGAGCCGACCGGTACGTCCCCTACCGCGGCGGTGAGGAACCCGGCCGCCTCGCCGGGGCTGAACACGTCGACGGCGAGTTCGGTGGCGCCCGGCAGGCCGGCCAGGCTGCGCCGGCTGGTGACCAGCGCGAGGCAGCCCGGGGTGTCCGGCAGCAGCGGGCGCACCTGGTCGAGGCCGGCCGCGTTGTCCAGCACCACCAGGGCGCGCAGGCCGGCGAGACGCGACCGGTAGGCGGCGGCCCGGGCGTCGAGCCCGTGCGGGATCTGGTGGCCGGGCACGCCGAGCAGGCGCAGGAACTCGTCGAGCACCGCGGCCGGGTCGGCGGGCGGCTGGTCCGGTTCAGGATGGAAGCCGCGCAGGTTGACGAACAGCACCCGGGCGAACGGCTCCTCGCGGTGCAGCAGGTGCCCGGCGTGGATCGCGAGCTGGGTCTTGCCGACGCCGGCCATGCCCTCGATCGCGGAGATCACCACCGCGTCGCCGGCCCGGGCGGCCCGGCACAGCGCGTCGAGCTCACCGCCGCGCCCGGTGAACCCGGCCAGGTCGGGTGGCAGGCTGCCGTCCACCCGTACCTGGGACACTGCCTCGATCTCGCCGCCGATCACCCGCAGGGCCTGCCGCCATCGGGTGACGTAGGCGGTGTCCGGGTGCAGCGCCTGCACCACCGCGAGGACCAGGTCGGTGTTGAGCCGGCGCCGGCCGGGCTGGAAGCAGTTCGCGACGGTGGACCGGACCGCGAGCTCGTTCGCGGGGCGCCGCTGCCCGGCCCAGGTCACGTTGATCAGGTTCTTGATCGTCTCGTAGGACGGGTCGCCGGCCCAGACCTTCAGCAGCCGCAACCGCTCGACGAGGTCGGCGATGGTGCCGGCCTGGGCCGGGTCGGGCAACCCCGCGAAGCCGTCCGGCACCATCGATCCACCTTACGCAGCTCAGGACACGAGCATCGAAGGATACGGGGTCGACGAGCACGGTCGTCAGCCGAACAGGGCGAACCGTTCCTGGCCCCGGCCGCCGATGCTGGTGAACGCGCCGCCGGCGGCGACCCGGCCCCGGGACGCGGTCAGGACCTGGACGCCGACCTTGCCGTTGGCGTGCGGGTTCCACCGGGTGAGCCGTCCGTTGTCGTCGAGCGCCGCGAGCTTGACCCGGGAGGCGTACCCGGGCTTGCAGCCGAGCTGGTCGATGGTGCTGGTGGACAGGCAGGCCCGGTCGAAGTGCCCGCCGACGTACGTGGTGCGCCCGGCCACCGCGAGGTTGTGCACGTCACCGTCGAACAGGTGGGTCCAGCGGATCCGGCCGTCCGCCGCGTAGCCGACCGCGCGGCCGCCCGGTCCGCCCGTACCCGTGGTGAGGCCGGAGGGGGAGACGGCCAGGTCCATGACGGTGGCCGGGGCTTTCGGGCGGAAGCCGGTGAGCAGGGTGCCGGTGCGCGTGGAGACGGCGCCGAGCCGGCGGGCCCCGGCGCCGTTGATCGTGTGGAAGTCGCCGCCCAGGTAGAGCCGGGTACGGGTGACCGCGAGCGCTCGGACCCGGCTGTCGACAGTGGTGCGGAACGCCCGGTCCAGGGCGCCGGTGCGGTGCCGGAACGCGGCGAAGTTGCCCCGGGCGACCCCGTCGACGGCCTTGAACGAGCCCGCGGCGTAGACCCGCCCGTTGCCGATGGCCAGCGTGGTGACCTCGCCGGAGACGGTGTGGGAGAACGCTTCCAGGCGCCCGGACACGGCGTCGAGGCGGGCCAGGGAGTCCCGGCGGGCGCCGGAGATCTCGTCGAAGTCGCCGGCCGCGTAGACCACCGGGTGCCCGACGACGACGGTCGCGAGCGAGCGGACCGTGCCGTTGGCGGTGGGGTTCCAGGGCAGGATCGCGCCGGTGCGGGCGTCGAACGCGGCGAGGCGCTTGCGGGCGTAGGTCCGGCCGCGGGACCGCACCTCCGTGAAGGATCCACCGGCATAGATGACGTCACCGCGGAACGCGAGGGCCCAGACCGTCGAGTTGAACTCGGGCGCGGCGGTGGCGGCATAGGCGGGAGCTGACGCAGCCACGGAGACTGCGCAGGTCATAGCCATGATCACTGGAAGTAGGCGCACAAGTTGATCAACGGTGGTGGGGGCCGGAAAGTTTCGCCAGCTGGATCTGTTCATAGACCCGCGTACGCAGCGCGGTGAACCTCGGGTCCGCCCGGGTGCTCGACTGGTCGCGCTCGAGCGGGAGGTCCACGGCGAGTTCGTCCTGGATCACCGTCGGGGCGGACGACAGCATCAGCACGCGCTGGCCGAGGTACACCGCCTCGTCGATGTCGTGGGTGACGAACAGGACGGTCACCCCGAGACGCTGCCAGAGCGCGCGGACCAGGTCCTCCAGATCGGCCCGGGTCTGCGCGTCGACCGCCGCGAACGGCTCGTCCATCAACAGGACCGAGGGCTCGTACGCGACCGCGCGCGCGATGGCGACCCGCTGCTGCATGCCGCCGGACAGCTGCCACGGGTACGCGGCGTGCGTACCGTCCAATCCGACCGCGGCCAGGGCGTCGTCGACCAGCGTGCGCCGCCGCGGTGGCCGGATCTTCTTCTGCCGCAGCGGGAGCTCGACGTTGTCGCGCACGGTCATCCACGGGAACAGGCTGCGCCCGTACTCCTGGAAGACCACCGCCATGCCCGGCGGTGGACCGCTGACCGGGCGCCCGTCCAGCGTGACCGTGCCGCCGGTGGCCTCGAGCAGACCGGCGACGCAGCGCAGCAGCGTGGTCTTGCCGCAGCCGGACGGGCCGACGAGACAGACCAGCTCGCCGGCGGCGACGGTGAACGTGAGGTCGCTCACCGCCTCGACGCCGGAACTGTAGACCTTGTGCAGGCCGGTGACCTCAAGCATGCCGATCCCCCCGCGGGCCGTGGTACCAGCCCAGCACGTGCCGCTCGACCAGGCCGAACAGCTCGGACAGCGCGAAGCCGAGCAGGCCCAGCAGGATGATGCCGCTCCACATCTCCGGGATCGCGAAACTGCGCTGGAACTGCACGATGGTGAACCCGAGCCCGTTGCTGGCGGCGAACATCTCGCTGATCACCATGAGGATGATCGCGATGGACAGCGCCTGGCGCAGGCCGGTGACGATGCGCGGGGACGCCCCCGGCAGCACGAGGTGCCGCAATCGGGAGAAGCCGGTGATCCCGTACGCCCTGGCGGTCTCGCCGAGCACCGCGTCCAGCCCCCGCACGCCCTCGACGGTGTTGAGCAGGACCGGCCAGACGCACCCCGAGACGATCACGATGATCTTCATGCCGTTCCCGATCCCGGCGAAGAGCATGATCACGGGTACGAGGACCGGTGGCGGCACCGCGCGGAAGAATTCGAGCACCGGCTCGACGGCGGTCCGCAACCGAGCGTCGACACCCACCGCCACCCCGATCGCGACGCCGAGCACCGCGGCGAGCAGGTAACCGGCGAGCAGACGGCCGAGACTGGGCAGGACGTCGGCCCGCAACCGCTGCGGCGTCCAGGTGTCCACGAACGACACCAGGATCGTGCGCAGCGGCGGGGCGTAGTAGTTCTCGCTGCCGAGGCTCGCCGCGTACCAGATCGCGAGCAGCACGACGGGCAGCGCGAGGATCCGCAGCAGGCGCATGATCATGCCGGGTTCTCCCCGCGGACGGACTGGTGCCAGGCCAGGAAGTGACGCTCGGCCCGGCGGGCGCCGAGGTTGACGGCCACGCCGAGCAGGCCGGTCACGACGATCAGGGCGTACATGGTGGCGACCGCGCCGGAGCTCTGGGCCACCGCGATCACCGCGCCGAGACCGGGAGCGCCGATGACCAGTTCCGCGGTGATCGCCAGGATCAGTGCGACCGCGGCGGCGAGGCGCAGGCCGGTGAACACGTACGGCAGGGCGGTCGGCCACAGCAGGTACCGCACCCGGGCCCACGCGCCGAACCGGAAGCTGCGCGCGGTCTGCTCGGCGACCGGGTTGACGTCCACGACGCCGTGCAGGACCTGCACGAGGACCTGCCAGAACGCGGCGTAGACGACGAGCAGCAACGTGGAGCCCAGGTCCGTACCGTAGAGGAGCACGGCCACCGGGATCAGCGCGACCGACGGGATCGGCCGGAGGAACTCGATGGTCGAGGCCGTCCAGGCGCGCGCGGCGGGGACCGCGCCGATCAGCACGCCGATGGCGGCGCCGAGCGCGACCGCGACGGCCAGCCCGATCGCCCACGCGGTCAGGGTGTCGCCGACCGCGGTCCAGAACGCCGCGGTACGCGCCTCGGCGGCGAGCGCGGTGAGGATCCGGCTCGCCGGGGGCAGGTAGCGGTCGTCGACCACGCCGAGCCGGGGCAGCAGCTCGGCGAGCAGCACCAGCCCCGCCACCCCCGACAGGCGCAGGCCGACCGACCGCAGGCTCACGGCAGGAGCTTGGCGAGGTCCGGCGTCGCGGTGCCGAAGATGCCGTCCTGGGCGCCGAGCTCCGCGAGGGTCTCGACGGACGCGGTGTTGATCTGGGCCGGCCAGGTCGGCAGCGTCAGCGTCCCCCGGACGGCCGGATCGATCCTGGTGTACGTGCCGAGCACCTCCCGCACCTCGTCGGGGTGCGAGCCGGCGTAGCTCAGCGACTCGGTCATCGCCTCGGTGAACCGTTTGACGAGGTCCGGGTCGTCGGCGACGAGTTTCGCCGACGCGAAGTACGCGGCCACGGTCAGATCCGGCGCCGCGTCGACGAAGTTCCACGCGACCACCCGGCCGCCCGCCGCGGTGACCGCCGACAGCGACGGCTCGACCACCCACGCGGCGTCGACCTGTCCGGCCTCGACGGCGGCGGGCATGTTCGCGAACGGCATCTCGACGAAGCTGATCCCGGCCGGATCGCCACCGGCTTTGCGCACGGATTCCCGTACGGTGGTGTCGCCGATGTTCTTCAGGGTGTTGACCGCGATCTTCTTGCCGGCCAGCTGGGCGGGCCCGGTGATCGGGCTGTCCTTGCCGACCGCGACCCCGCCGAAGTCCGCGCCGGACGCCCCGGTCGAGGCGACGCCGTTCGCGACCACCTTGATCGGTACGTTCTTCGTCTGCGCGATGAGCAACGACGTCATGTTGCTGAAGCCGAACTGGAACTGGCCGCTGACCACGCCGGGCACGATCGCCGCACCGCCCTGGCCGCTCTCCATGGTCAGCTCGATGTCGCGGGCCTTGAAGAAGCCCTGCTGCTGCCCGAGATAGATCGGCGCGACGTCGATGATCGGGATGACGCCGACCTTCACCTTCGCGACGCCGTCACCGGTTTCCTTCCCGGCCGGCCCGCACCCTGTCACCAGGGCGAGAGCCGCCATCGCTGCGAGCCACCGGCGCATGCACGGACCTCCTGGGAGCTGGGACGGGGTTGATGGTGTGCGCAGGACGCACGTAAGTTCTCAGAGAGAACGTAGGGTGTGTCCTGGCTCACGTCAACGATCCCGATCGATACGTCGGCAGCCCAACAACTGTGGGAGGAGAGCTCATGCGGACGCGGGTGGGGATCATCGGGGCGGGGCCGGCCGGTCTCGTCCTCGGGCGCCTGCTCGAACGCGCCGGCATCGACGCGGTCGTCCTGGAGAAGCACACCCGCGAGCACGTCGAGGGGCGGGTGCGGGCCGGGGTCCTCGAGCACGGCACCGCGGAACTGCTCGACGAGCTCGGCGTCGGCGCCCGGATGCGCCGCGAGGGCATGGTCCACCGGGGCATCGAGCTGCGCTTCGACGGCACCGGCCACCGCATCGACCTCGAAGGGCTGACCGGGAGGAGAATCATCGTGTACGGGCAGCAGGAGGTCGTCAAGGACCTCATCGCGGCCCGCCTCGGCTCCGGAGCGCCGTTACGGTTCGGCACCGGCGTCACCGGGATCACCGGGACCACACTGTCCACCGCCACCGGCGAACTGACCTGTTACTTCGTGGTCGGCTGCGACGGCTCGCACGGCGTGAGCGCCACCCTGGCGGGGACCCGCTACGAACACCCTCTCCCGTACGCGTGGCTGGGCATCCTGGCCCGTGCGGAACCGGCCGCCGAGGAGCTCGCGTACGCGTACCACGAACGCGGTTTCGCCCTGCACAGCATGCGCACGCCCGAGATCGTCCGGCTGTACCTCCAGGTCCCGCCCGGGACCGACCCGGACGAGTGGCCCGACGAGCGGATCTGGGGCGAACTGCGTACCCGTCTCGGTCTGCCGTTGCAGGCTGGTCCGGTGCTGGAGAAGAGCGTCACCCCGATGCGCGGCGTGGTCACCGAGCCGATGCGCCACGACCGGGTGTTCCTCGCCGGCGACGCCGCGCACATCGTGCCCCCGACCGGCGCCAAGGGGCTGAACCTGGCCGTGGCCGACGTGCGGGTGCTGGCCGCCGCGCTGATCGCCCACTACCGCGACGGGGATCGCGCGCCGCTGGACGCGTACTCCTCGACCTGCCTGCGCCGGGTCTGGCAGGTGCAGCGCTTCTCCACCTGGATGACGACCCTGCTGCACCGGCGCGACCACGACGACGCGTACGGCCACCGGTTGCAGCTCGCCGAACTCGCGTACCTGGCCGGTTCGACCGCCGCGTCGACCACCCTCGCCGAGAACTACGTCGGACTCCCCCATCCTCAGGAGAAAGCGTGACGAGCCACCACCCCCCGCTGCTGTCCCCCGGCTACAGGTCGACCGTGCTGCGCGCCCCGCGGCAGGCCCCGATCCTGCTGCCGCGCTCGCTGAGCGAACTGACCGGCCCGGCCCTGGGCGAGGGCCCGGTGGCGGACGCCGACGCCGACCTCACGCTGGACGGCACCGGCGGCGAGGCCCAGGGACAGCGGATCATCGTGCACGGCCAGGTCCGCGACGCCGGCGGCAAACCGGTCCGCGACCAGCTCGTCGAGGTCTGGCAGGCCAACGCGGCCGGCCGCTACCGGCACCAACGGGACCGCCACGACGCCCCGCTCGACCCGCACTTCACCGGCGTCGGCCGCACCCTCACCGACGCCGACGGCCGCTACCGGTTCGTCACGGTCAAGCCCGGCGCCTACCCCTGGGGCAACCACCCCAACGCCTGGCGCCCGGCCCACATCCACTTCTCCCTGTTCGGGCGCGCGTTCACCCAGCGCCTCGTGACCCAGATGTACTTCCCCGACGACCCGCTGTTCGCCTTCGACCCGATCTACCACGCGGTGCCAGAATTCGCCCGGGACCGCCTCGTGGCCGGCTTCGACCTGGACGCGACCGTCGACTCGTGGGCGCTCGGCTTCCGCTTCGACATCGTCGTGACCGGCGACGCCGCGACCCCGAAGGAGACCCGATGAGCCCCGGCACACCGTCGCAGACCGTCGGCCCGTACCTGTCGATCGGCCTGTCCTGGAACGAGGGCCCGCACGTCGTGGCCGCAGACGAACCCGGCGCGATCTGGGTGCGCGGCGTGATCCGCGACGGCGCCGGCACGATCGTCCCGGACGCGCTGGTCGAGACCTGGCAGGCGGACCCGCAAGGCCGTTTCCACACCCCGGGCTTCCGCGGCTTCGCCCGCTGCGGCACGGACGACGACGGACGATGGGCCATCCGTACGCTGAAACCGGGCCCCGTCGGGTCCCAGGCCCCGCACCTCGCGGTCTCGGTGTTCGCCCGAGGTCTGCTGCACCGGGTGGTCACCCGCCTCTACTTCGCCGACGAACCGACGGCGAACGCAACGGACCCGGTCCTGGCGTCGATCCCGGCCGAACGCCGAGGAACGCTGCTGGCCACCCCACGCGCCGACGGCTACCACTTCGACATCAACCTCCAGGGCACCGACGACCAGGGCACCGATGAAACCGTCTTCTTCACCTTCTGACCCCGCCGCCGGCCCAGCCGCCCCCGTCAGCCCTGCCACCCCGGCCAGCCCAGCCGCCCCCGTCAGCCCTGCCACCCCGGCCAGCCCTGCCACCCCGATCGGCCCTGCCACCCCGGCTGCCCCCATCGGCTCCGCTGGCCCCGCTGACCTTGACGCGCCCTCCACACCCACCGACCGCACCAGCCTCTTCATCCCCTCGGGCTCCTCCGTGCCCACCACCCCCTCCGAGTCCGCCGCGCCCCCCGAGTCCGCCGCGCCCACCAGCCTCTCCGTCCCCGCCGACCGCGCGGGCCCTTCTGCACCGCGCAACCCCACCAGCCTCTTCAACCCCGCGGACCCCTCCGTCCGCTACAACACCACAGACCCCGCCGGGAAAGAACGTTCGTTCTCCCAGGTGGGCAACGCCGCGGCGACCGGGCCCGGTGGGCTGGACGGCGGTGGGCTGGACGGCGGGATGCCGAC
>NZ_JBITDZ010000014.1:0-258421 GCF_044454705.1 Actinoplanes sp. NPDC051494 | reverse complement strand
GACCGGCGGTGGGCTGACCAGCGGGATGCCGACCGGCGGTGGGCTGACCAGCGGGATGCCGACCGGCGGTGGGCTGACCAGCGGGATGCCGACCGGCGGTGGGCTGACCAGCGGGATGCCGACCGGCAGTGAGCCAGCCGACAGTGAACCGACCGGTGCAACGCCGACCGGGCGTAAGCCAGACGCCGGTGAACCAACAGGCGATGAGCTGACCGCCGGGATGCTGACCTGGGGTGCGCCAGACGGCAGCGAACCGACCGACGCAACGCCGACCGGCGGTGAACCAGCCGACAGCGAACCACCAGGCGATGAGCTGACCGGCCGTGAGCTGACCGGCCGTGAGCTGACGAGCGGCAAGCCGGCGGGCAGTAGGCCGACCAGCGGCGTCCCGGCCGGCGGTGGAGCGGCGGGCGATGGGCCGGACAGCAGAATGCCGACCGGGAGTGAGCCCGCAGGCACTGGGCCGGGCAGCACTGGGCCGGACGGTGACAAGCCGGACGATCACAAGCCGGACCGTGACGGGCCGGACGGTGACGGGCCGGACGGTGACGGGCCGGACGGTGACGGGCCGGACCGTGACGGGCCGGACCGTGACGGGCCGGACGGCGGGGGGTTGTTCGACGGGGTGCTGGCTGGGGGGCGGGTTCGGGTTGAGGCCGGGGACGCCGCGTGGTTGCGGGCGCTGCTGGATGCTGAGGCTGCGCTGGCTCTGGCCGCCTCGGATGCCGGGCTTGCGGACGCCTCGGACGCCCGGGCGGTGGCCGCTGCCTGTGCCGGGATCGAGGTGGACATCGCCGCGCTGGGGGCCGAGGCCGCCGCGACCGGGAATCCGGTGGTTCCGCTCGTGCGTCGGGTGCGGGCGGTCCTGCCTGCCGGGCCGGCCGCTCTGGTGCACCGCGGCGCCACCAGTCAGGATATTGTGGACACCGCCGCGATGCTTGTCGCGTGGCGTGCTCTCGGGCCGTTGCTCGACGATCTGGGGGGCGCCGCGGACCGGGCCGCCGGGCTGGCCGACCGGCACCGCGACACCATCATGCCCGGGCGGACGCTGCTGCAACAGGCGCTGCCCACCACGTTCGGGCTGGTCGCCGCCGGCTGGTTGAGCGGGCTCGACACCGCCCACCGTGCCCTGACCACGCTGCGTGAGCATCGGCTGGCCGCCCAGCTCGGCGGCGCGGTCGGCACGCTCGCCGCCTACCCCGCGGCGCTGTCGGGCCCGTTGACCGCGGCGTTCGCGGGGCGGCTTGGGCTCATGGAACCGACCATACCGTGGCACACCGAGCGTACCCGGATCGCGGAGCTCGCCGCCGCGCTCGGGACCGCCGCCGGCGCGATCGGGAAGGTCGCCCGGGATGTCACGCTGCACGCGCAGACCGAGGTCGGTGAGCTGTCCGAGGGGGGCGGGGCCGGGGTGTCCTCGACGATGCCGCACAAACGTAACCCGGTCCACGCGATCAGCGCCGCGGCCGCCGCGGCCACCACGCCCGGGCTGGTCGCCACCGTGCTCGCCGCGATGCCGCACGAGTATCAGCGGGCCGCCGGGGCGTGGCAGGCCGAGTGGCAGCCGATCCGGTCGTTGCTGGTGGCGGTGGGCTCGGCGGCGTACCGGATCCGGCGGTGTCTCGACGGCCTCGAGGTGCACGCCGGCCGGATGCGGGCGAACCTGGATCTCACCCATGGTGCCCTGCTCGCCGAGCGGGTGGCCGCGGCGCTGCGGCCGGCGCTCGGCGCGGACGCCGACCGGGTGGTCCGTGCGGCGGCGATCCGCGGGGACCTGGCCCACGACCCGGCCGTCACCGCCCATCTCTCCTCCGCCGAGCTCGCCGGTCTGCTCGACCCGGCCGGCTATCTCGGCAGCACCCCGGCCCTGATCGACCGGGCGCTCATCGACCGGGCGCTCATCGACCAGGCGCTGCGGGCGGCGGGCCGGTGAGGCTGCGTCACGAGGTCGCCGGGCCGCACGGCGCGCCGCCGCTGCTGCTGATCAACTCGCTGGGCGCGGACCTGTCCATGTGGGATCCGCAGATGGCCGGCCTGACCGGGCGGTTCCGGGTGATCCGCTACGACGCGCGCGGGCACGGGCTCTCGGACGTACCCCCGGGTCGTTATGCCCTGGCCGACCTCGGCCGGGACGCGCTGTCGTTGCTGGATGATCTCGGCATCGCGCGTACCCATGTCTGCGGGTTGTCGCTCGGCGGGATGACCGCGATGTGGCTGGCCGCGCACGCTCCCGAACGGGTCGGCCGGCTGGTGCTCTGTTGCACGTCGGCGCGGCTGGGCCCGCCTTCCGCGTGGGCGCAGCGGGCCGCGACCGTGCTGGCCGGGGGCACCGCGGCGGTCGCGGACGCGGTCGTGTCCCGGTGGGTGCGCCGCGGCGCACCCCGGGGAGGTGGTCCGGCTGCGGGACATGGTCGCGGCCACCCCACCGATCGGGTACGCGGGAGCGTGCGCCGCCGTCGAGGACATGGACCTGCGCGCCGACCTGCCCCGGATCATCGCCCCGACCCTGCTGATCGCCGGAGCGCAGGACCCGGCGACCCCACCGTCGCACAGTGAGACGATCATGGAGGCGGTGCCCGGCGCCCGGCTCGCGGTGCTGTCCCCGGCAGCGCACCTGGCCACCTGGGAACAGGGCGGCCGGGCCACCGAACTGATCATGGAGGCCCTGCATGGATGACGACCTCGCCGACGGCATGGCGGTGCGCCGGGCGGTGCTCGGCGACGAGCACGTGGACCGGGCGGTGGCCGGCACGACCGCGTTCACGGCACCGTTCCAGGAGTTCATCACCCGGTACGCGTGGGGTGGGGTGTGGGCCCGCGACGGCCTCGACCGGCGGACCCGCAGTTTCATCACCCTGGCCGCGCTGACCGCGCTGCAGTGCCACGACGAGATCGCCATGCACGTACGGACGGCCCGGCGCAACGGCCTGACCCACGAGGAGATCGCGGAGGTGCTGCTGCACACCGGCGTCTACGCGGGCGTGCCGGCGGCCAACGCGGCGTTCCGGATCGCGCAGCGGGTCCTCGCCGAGGAGTCCCCGCAAGCGTGACCGAACGTTACTTCGTACAGTCGCTGGAACGTGGTCTCGCCGTCATCCGGGCGTTCGACGCCCAGCACCGCGAGTTGACCCTCAGTGAGGTCGCCCGTTTCAGCGACCTCACCCGGGCCGCCGCCCGCCGTTTCCTGCTCACGCTGGCCGACCTGGGGTACGTCCGCACCGACGGCCGGCTGTTCTCGCTCACGCCCCGGGTCCTCGAGCTCGGGTACGCGTACCTGTCCGGCATGGCCCTGCCCGAGGTCGTCCAGCCGCACTTGGAGAGCCTGGCCGCGGACATCCACGAGTCGTCGTCGGTCTCGGTCCTCGACGGCGACGACATCGTGTACGTGGCCCGGGTCCCGACCCGCCGGATCATGACCGTGGCGATCAACGTGGGCACCCGTTTCCCGGCGTACGTGACGTCGATGGGCCGGGTCCTGCTCGCCGCCCTGGACGACGAGCAGGTCGCCACGTTCCTCGCCCGGGTGCCGCTGACCGCGCTGACCGACCGCACGATCACCACGCCCGGGGCGCTGCGCGCGGAACTCGGCCGGGTCCGCGCGCAGGGCTGGGCCGTCGTCGACCAGGAACTCGAACAGGGCCTGCGCTCGCTGGCCGCCCCGGTCCACGACCGCACCGGCACCGTGGTCGCCGCCGTGAACATCTCGGTGCACGCCAGCCGCACGTCGGTCGCCGACATGCGCGGCACCCTGCTGCCCCGGCTGCTGGCCACCACCGCCGCGATCGACGCCGACCTGCGGGCCGTCACGTCACCCTGATCATCCGCGGCCCCGGCCGTCACCCCGGCCGTCACCCCGGGCGTTATCCTCGCCGGGTGCCCGAGCTGACCGCGCCGACCGTACGCCTGCACGCGGCCGTGCTCGCGGCCCGCGCCGACTGGGGACCGGGCTCCCATGAGGACGGTTTCGGCCTGCGCCCGTCCGACGAGATCACCACGCCGGAGGGGTTCGCGGCCTGGGTCGCCCGGCTGACCGGCCCCGAGGCCCGGACCCGCTGCACGTACCGCTGGATCGTCGAGCAGGACCCGGCCCCGGCTTGCGGGCCGCAGGTGCTCGGGGCCATCGCGCTGCGGCACCGGGCCGGCGAGTTCGGGCACATCGGTTACGGGATCCGGCCGTCGGCCCGGCGGCGAGGGCTGGCGACCTGGGCTCTCGGCCGGATCCTCGGCGACGCCCGCGAGCTGGGCCTCACCGCGGTGCTGCTGATCTGCGCGGCCGGCAACACCGCCTCGGCCCGGACCATCGAGGCCCAGGGTGGCCGGCTGGAGGACGGCCAGGATTGCGGTGACGTCCGCCGGTACTGGATCACCCTCTGAGGCGTCAGCCCACCGCGGCAGGCCCGGTGGTGCGCGTCGGGCGGCCCAGGACGGCGACGACGGCCAGGACCACGACCGCCAGGAGCCCCACCCATCTGGGCGGCCCGCCGGCCACGTACAGCAGGTGCACCGACAGGAAGTCGCCCCATGACTGCAGCGCGGGCCGGAACAGCAGGCGCCCGAGCAGCAGCACCAGCATGACCACCGTGGCCGGCCAGGCCACCGCCCCGGCCACCTGGGCAGCGAGTGTCCCCGCCCGGGCGCGCCGGCTCGCCCACGCGGTGACCAGCCATCCGGCCAGCGCACCGAGCACGGCACCGGCCAGCGCGAACGCCCACAGCCAGGGTGGCGTCGCCCGCACCACGGTGAAGCTGGCCCACCCGTTCGAGCTCAGCACCAGGCCGTCGCGGGCGGCCCGGAACGACGCCGGCCGGCCGGAGCTCGGGTCGACCTCGTCGTAGATCCGCCATCCCGCCGCGGTCAGGCGTTGCCGCACCCCGGCGCCGAACGCCTCGGCCTCGAGCGCGCCGGCCTCGAGCGCGCCGCCGGTGTGCTCGGCCACGTACTCGGCGGAGCCGTACTCGGCGTACGCACCGTCCGTACTGGGCACCCACAGCGGCGCGGCACCGCCCCCACCGACGGTCAGGCCGGGGAACACCACCCGCTCCAGCTCGGCGGCCTGCTCGCCGGACGGCAACGACGGTGCGAAGACCCAACCGAGCCGCGCCGCGCCGGCTGCCCCGAACAGGGCCGCCAGCAGCGCGACCATGACCGCCAGGGCAACGGCCCCGGACCGTACCCGCACCAATGTGGACCACATGGCAGCCAACCTAGGGACCGCCGGCGACCAGGTCAAGATACAAGATCAACATCGACCCGGCGGCATTGATCAGGGACGATGCAACGCGGGGACCACCGACCGGATCCCGGGTGGCGGCAACGCCGCAGACGGGGGAGGAGCCGCATGTCGTTCCTGGTGGACGTGGCGAGCAACATCGTGGCGAACGCGGCTTTCTGGCTGCTGCTCGGGGCCGTTGTCTGGCTGGCGGGCAAGGCCGGGCAGGCGCGGTTCACCCGCTGGTTCGGCACCGGCGCGTCCGGGCGCGTGGTGGTGGTCCTGTCGAACATGTGGAAACGGTCGCCCACCGGACGGCCCGAGGGTTACGCCATCGGGCTGCACGAGTCGCTGGCGGCCCAGAGTGTCAACGCGCTGCTGGGCTCGGCGCCGCTGCGGCTGCCGGACATCGTCCGCGGACTGGTGGACGCGCTCTGGTCGCGGTCCCGGCTGGAGTGTGTGGTCGAGGTCAGCCCGCCCACCGGCGGTGAGCTGGAGGCGACCGGCACGCTGGTCGTCGTCGGCGCCGCTACCCGCAACTCGGTCCGCCGCAGGCACCTCGAGCAGGGTCTGCCGCGGGCCACGTTCGTCGCCGAGCATCCGCGGGAGAACGGCCGGGACGCCGACCGGGGAGCCGGGCACGGGACCGGACCCACAACCGGACCCACCACCGGGCACGGGACCGGGCAGGAGGTCGTCGTACGACGCGGCGGCGGGGACCTGCAGCGGATCCGGTCGCAGCACGGCGTCGCGGTCGTCGAGAAGATCGTCCTGCGGGACCGGGGTCAGAGCGTGTTCTACTGCTTCGGCTCCCGTGGGGACACCACCTGGCTGGCGACCGAGTACCTGGTGCGGCACTGGCGGCAGCTGGCCCGGGAGTTCGGCGACGACCCGTTCGTCGTCTGCCTCGGCATCCCCCTGCCGCAGGAGTACCACACCGAGTACCACGAGCCGATGGTGCTCGCGAGCATCCGGCCCTAGGCGGGGGCCCCGGCGCGGCGTTTCTGGGCGTACATGGCGTGGTCGGCCTGGTTGATCAGGTGCCGGACGTCGTCGCCTGCCTCGCCCAGCGCCCAGCCGACGCTGGCGCCGACCCGGAAGTGACCGGACGCGCCGTCGATCGGCTCGCCGAGGGCGTCGCGCAGGCGGACCGCGGTGGCCGGGAGCGTGCCGGCGAGGGCCGGGCCGCTGAGCACGGCGACGAACTCGTCGCCGCCGGTCCGGGCGATCACGACGCTGTCGCGCAGGTGGTGGCGCAGGCGCTCGGCTACCACCACGAGGACCTCGTCGCCGGCCTCGTGGCCCGCGTCGTCGTTGACCTTCTTGAAGCCGTCGAGGTCGACGACCAGGACCCCGACCTGCTGCCCGGCCCGCCCGGACAGGGCATCGGTACGCGTCCTGAGCAGCGTGCGGTTGGCGAGACCGGTGAGGCAGTCGTGGGTGGCGGCGTACTCGGCCTCGGCCTGGCTGCGTTCGAGCTCGGAGTGCAGCCGGGCGTGCTGGATCGCGATGGCGGCGTGCTCGGCGAACAGGGCGAGGATCTCCTGCTGCTGGGGGCCGGGCCTGCGCAGGCCCTCGGGCAGGTCGACGCTGAGCACACCGAGCCACTCCCCCGACGGCGCCTTCATGGGCGCGAAGAGACAGTCCAGCGGGTGCCACATGTCCGGATCCTCGCTGGGCGCGATATCCGGCGTCCACACGTAGAGGTTCTCGGGCACGCCGACCCGGTGATCCACGAAATACAGCGTGCCCCAGCGCTCGGAGATGCGGAACAGCTCCTTCCAGCCCTCCGCCGAGCCGCGGCTGCCGAGCAGCTCCCGCTTGAGGTCCGCACTGCCCGCGACGGCCACGGTGAGGTAGTCGCCGTTGGGCTCGGCCAGGTTGACCGCGGCCAGCCCGAAGCCGGCGACCTCGACGACACCGCAGGCCACGGCGTCGAGGGTGGCGGTCAGATCGAGGCTGGCGTGCACGCGCTTGGTGACCGCGTGCAGCGCCCGGAGAGCCTGCAACTGGGTATCGGCGCCCACGACAGGCTCCCTCCGCGACATCGCTGATCAACAGACCGTAGTGCATCCCCTCACGTCTCGTGGGATCAACCGATCGGCCTTCTTCACCGCAATCTGAGATCTTCGACCGCGGCACCCACCGTGGCGGCGAGCGTGTCGTGCTGGCGTCACGCAAATGTCATCCGGTCGCGGGCGCACCGCCATCTCCGGCGAGGATCATGACCCCGGGCGACGCTCCGCCAAGCGTCGCGCCCCGTGGCTGTGCGCGGGTGCCCGGTTCGGGCTCCCGCGCGCGGTTCGCGAAACGGGGTGGCGCGGGTGGACCCGGGCGGCCAGAATCCTTCCCGATGACTCTCTCCCATGACGTACAGGGCAGTGGTCCTGCCATTCTCCTGCTGCACTCGACCGCCTGCGACCGCCGGATGTGGGACCCGCAGATCCCCGCGCTGACCGCGGCCGGCCACCGGGTCGTGCGCTGCGACCTCAACGGGTACGGGCAGAGCCCCGTCCCGGCCACCTCGTGGAGCGACGCCCAGGATATCGTGGACCTGCTCGGCGCGCTCGGCATCGACCGGTTCGCGCTGGTCGGCGCGTCCGGCGGCGGCCGGGTGGCACTGGAGGTCGCGTCGCGGTGGCCGGACCGGATCACCGCGCTGGCACTGCTCTGCACCGCCGTCGACGACCACGAGCCCAGCGCGGAGTTGCGCGCGTTCGGTGACCGCGAGGACGAGCTGCTGGAGGCCGGCGACATCGACGGCGCGGTGCGGCTCAATGTGGAGATGTGGGCCGGCGACGCGATCCGCGACCGGGTGGCGATGATGCAGCGGCACGTGTTCGAGGTGCAGCTGGCCGCGCCCGGGGACGTCGGCCCGCTGCGGGTGCCCGCCGACCTGGACGCGATCACCGCCCCGGTCCTGATCGTCTCCGGCACCAGGGACGTGGCCGACTTCCAGGTCATCGCCACCGGCCTCGCGGCGCGGCTCGGCGCGCGGCACGTCGAGCTGGACGCCGGGCACCTGCCGAGCATGGAACGCCCGGACGAGGTGAACGACCTGCTGGTCAGCTTCCTGTGAGGACCTCGGCGCGCAGCCACTCGAGCGCGCCGTCGCAGTCGTCGAACAGCGGGAACAGACCGTCCACGTGCATCGTGTGCAGCACCGTGATCACGAAACGGGACGGCGCCGCGAGGCAGACCAGCCCGTCGCGGCGGCGGGCGTTGCGGTGCGCCCGGACCAGCAGCCCGAGCACGGTGTCGTCGAGGGTGTGCACGCCGGCGAGGTCGACCACGACGTAGGGACTCCTCTCGACCGCCGCGGCCAGCGCGGACCGCAGTTCCTCGGCGGCCTCCGCGGCGTCCGCGCACTCACGCACGCGGACCACGGTGCCCACGGGACGTTCCTCGAGCTCGACGACCGGGTTCATCGGGCCTCCTCCACCTCCAGGACATGGTCGACGCGGGCGAGTCCCAGCACCCGCCGGACCCGGGCGACCGGGCCGAGCAGGGTGAGCTTGCCGTCCGTACGCATCATCTCCGCGTGCAGCTGGAGCAGGACGACGATGGCCGCGGCGTCGATGCGCGGGCTGCGGCGCAGATCCACCACGAGGCGGGCGGGGCGCAGCGCCGCCGCCTCGGACAGCCGGGAGCGCCAGCGTTCGACGGCCGCGCCGTCGAGCGCCTCGGTGACCACGACGGTCGTCTCCCGCACCGGGTGTTCCGCTCGCACCAGAGCAACACTCGCCCCGGCGTGTGGCGGAGGACACGCGTCCGTATGACGGTTCCGTGACAAGTACCCCGCGAGGTACGCGGAAGTTCGCCGCGGACGGCCCCGTCCGGTGACACTGGGGCCATGTCAGGTGTGCTGGTGATCGAGGACGACGACCGTATCCGGCTCTCGCTGGTGCTCGCGCTGGAGGACGAGGGCTACGCCGCCACCGGCGCCCCGACCGCGGAGGAGGGCCTCGCCGCCCAGCGCGCCCGGCCCGCCGACACGGTGCTGGTCGACCTGATGCTGCCCGGCGTCGACGGCTTCGAGTGCATCCGGCAGCTGCGCCGCACCGACGACGTGCCGATCGTGGTGATCAGCGCCCGCGACGACACCCACGACATCGTCGCCGCGCTCGAGGCCGGCGCCGACGACTACCTGGTCAAGCCGGTGGCGGTGAAGGAGCTGACGGCCCGGCTGCGGGCGCTGCGGCGGCGGGCCCGGGTGGCGATCGCCGACGCGGTGCCGGTGCTGCGCTTCGGCGACCTGGAGATCTCCCCCGAGGCCGGCGAGGTGCGGCTGCACGGCGGGCAGGTCGCGGTCACCCGCACCGAGTTCCAGCTGCTCTGCGAGCTCGCCGAGCACCCCGGCCGGGTGCTGTCGCGCCAGCAGCTGCTGCAGCGGGTCTGGGGTTACGACGGCGGCGACGAACGCCTGGTCGACGTGCACGTGGGCCGGTTGCGCCAGAAGATCGAGGACGGCGCGGGCGCGCCGACGCGGCTGGTCACCGTCCGCGGCCTCGGCTACAAGCTGCAGAAATGAGAAGAGCCGGGCTGCGCGTACGGGTGATCGCCGGTTTCGCCGCCGGCGCGCTCGCCCTGTCCGCGACCATGGCGCTGGTGTCGTTCCAGGTGGTGCGGCAGTCGTTGCTGGACGAGCGGGAGCGCACCGCGGTGCGGGCCGCCTACTACGACGCGGCGATCGTGCGCTCGGGCCTGAGCAACCAGAACACCCCCGACGTAGGTGCCGTGCTGCGCACCCTGGACACCGGGGAGAACCGGCGCGCGGTGCTGCAGCGCGGCGGCCACTGGTACGTCCGGCAGTCCGACACCGGGGACACCGCCGCGATCCCGGTGCCGCTGCGCCGGGCCGCGGCCGCGGGCACCCCGTCGGTGCAGCGGGTCCGTACGGACGGCCGGGCCGCGCTGGTGGTGGCCGTGCCGCTGGCCGGCGGCGACGTCTTCTACGAGGTCGACTCGCTGCGCGAGCTGGAACACACGCTCAGCGTGCTCACCGGCGTGCTGACCGCGGTGGCGGTCTCCACGGCCGCGCTGGGCGCGCTGCTGGGCTGGTACGCGAGCCGGTACGTGCTGCGCCCCCTCACCCGGGTCGCGGACGCCGCGCAGCAGATCGCCGACGGGGCCTCCCGGTCCCGCCTCGACCCGGCCACCGAACCCGACCTGGCCCGGCTCACCAGCTCCTTCAACCACATGGTCGACGAGCTGTCGGCCCGGTTGGAACGCGACCGCCGGTTCGCCGCCGACGTCAGCCACGAGCTGCGGTCCCCGCTGCAGACGCTCGCGGCGGCGGCGAGCGTGCTGCACCGCCGCCGCGACCAGCTCGACGAGCGCACGGCCACCGCGGCGGGCCTGGTCAGCGACGAGATCGAACGGTTCCAGCAACTGGTCAACGACCTGCTGGAGCTGTCCCGGGGCGACCGGCCGGCGACCCGGACCCCGGTGGACATGCCGGAACTCGCCCGCCAGGTGTGCCGGGGCCGGCAGATCAGCGCGGACATCGTGGTGCCGGCGGCGGGCTCGGCCCCGTGGCGCGTCGACCGGGGCCGGGTCGGCCAGCTGCTCGGCAACCTGCTGGACAACGCGCAGGCCTACGGTGGGGGCGCGGTGGCCGTACGCCTCGCGATGGAGGGTGACGTGGGCCGCATCGAGGTGGACGACGAGGGCCCGGGGGTCAGCCCGGACGACAAGCCGGTGATCTTCGACCGGTTCGTCCGGGGCCGCTCGGCGGGGGCGCGCGCCGACTCCGCGGGCACCGGCCTCGGGCTCGCCCTGGTCGCCCAGCACGCGGGCGCCCACGGCGGCACCGCGACGGTCCTGGACCGCCCGGGTGGCGGGGCGAGGTTCCGGGTCGACCTCCCCGGGTGTACCCCGTGAGGCGCGCGTTCCCGCTGCTGCTCGCGATGCTGCTGGTGGTGTCCGGGTGCGGCGTGCCGCTGGACCGCGAACCCCGCGCGATCGAGACCCCGGGCCGCCTCGACGCGTCCGGCAACCCGGTCCCGGCCGAGGCCGGTTCCACGGTGGCCCGGCTCTATCTCGTCCGCGACGGCCGCCTGGTCCGGGTGCCCCGTCGCGTCCCCGGCCCGCTCTCCCCGCGCCAGCAGCTCGACGCCCTGCTGGCCGGCCCGACCGCCGAGGAGAGCGCGGACGGCCTGACCAGCGCCCTGACCACGATGACGGTCACCGACCTGCACCTGGCCGGCCGGCGCGCCACCATCACCATCGCGGATCGCGCGGACCAGCTGGTGCGCACCGACGAGGTGCTCGCCTTCGGCCAGATCGTCTGCACCCTCACCAGCCAGACCGACGTCGGCACGGTCTCCTTCGTCTCCGGCGGTCAGGCCCTCGGCGTCCCCCGGGCGGACGGCTCCCTCGCCGAGGGCTCCCTCACCGTCGCCGACTACAGCGGCCTGCTCGACTGAGCCGCCCCGCGCTCCGACCTCGGCGGCCCCGACCTCGGCAGCCCCGACCGCGGCGGCCCGACCTCAGCGGCAGACGCGGCCGATGCGGCGGGCGGCCTCGTACAGGCGGTCCGGGGGCTGCGCCGCGTAACCGAGGACCAGGCCGGGCGGGCCCGGTACCTGGCGGTGCCAGGAGAGGGGCTGCACGCGTACGCCGGCCGTGGCTATCTCCGCGGCCAGGTCGGCGTCGTCGGCCGGGCCGGGCAGGGTGACCAGGACGTGCAGGCCCGCCGCCACCCCCTCGACGCGGGCCGCCGGGAGGTTTTCGCGCAGCGCGGCCACCAGGGCGTCGCGGTGCCGGCGCTGGCGGCGGCGCACGGTGCGCAGGTGGCGGTCGTGGTCACCGGTGGCCAGCAGACGGGCCAGGACCAGCTGGGGCAGGGCCGGGTTGCCGAGGTCGCTGGCGTGCTTGGCGGCGACCAGCTCGTCCCGCAGCTCGCGCGGCGCGACCAGCCAGCCGAGGCGCATGCCGGGGGCGAGGGACTTGGAGACGCTGCCGAGGTAGGCGACCCGTTCCGGGGCGGAGGCCTGCAGCGCGGCGACCGGCGCGCGGTCGTAGCGGTGCTCGGCGTCGTAGTCGTCCTCGACCACCAGGCCGCTCCAGCGCAGCAGCTCGGCGCGGCGGCGAGGGCTGAGCACGACGCCGGTCGGGAACTGGTGGGCCGGGGTGAGCAGCGCGACCCGCAGGTCCGTCGCGGTCAGCTCGCCGACCCGCAGCCCCTCGGCGTCGACCGGCACGGCAACCGGTTGCACCCCCCAGTGCAGCAGCTCGTCGCGGGCGCCCCGGGAGCCGGGGTCCTCGATGCCCCACGCCGTGACGCCCCGGGCCCGCAGGGTCTGGCAGAGCAGCGCGATCGCCTGGGCGACGCCGCTGACCACGATGATGTCGCCGGCACCGGCCCGCAGGCCCCGGTGCCGGCCGAGCCAGACGGCCAGCTCGGCGCGCAGCCGGGGGTTGCCGCGCGGGTCGCCGTAGCCGAGGTCGGCCCCGGTGACGGCGCCGAGGACGGCCCGTTCGGCGCGCAGCCAGGCGGCCCGGGGGAACGCGGACAGGTCCGGCAGCCCGGGTGACAGGTCGAGGTCGATGCCGGGGTGGGGTTGCTGCGGCAGTCGCAGCACCTCCGGCGTGACGCCGCCGGGACGGTCCGGGTCGTGGGTGGGGCGCGCGGTCACCCGGGTGCCCGCACCGGTGCGGCCGCTCAGCAGGCCCTCGTCGGTGAGCCGCTGGTAGGCCTCCACGACCACGCCGCGGGACAGTCCCAGCTCGGCGGCGAGCACCCGGGTGGCCGGTAGCCGGGAGTCACCGGCGAGGCGCCCGTCGGCGACGGCCCCGCGCAGCGACTCGGCGAGCCAGGCGGTGCGGTCGTGCACCGGAGGCGTACCCAGGAAGTCCATTTGGTCCTCCGATCGGTGCCGGGTTTGGTCCTTCCTCCTGGACCATAACCGCCGGCAGCATGAATGGCGTGTCCCGATTCCTTCCCCTGCTGGCCGGCACCACGGCCATGGCCCTCGTCGGCGGCAGCGTCGCGATCTCCGGATCGCTCGCCGGCGCCCCGATGTTCACCGTCCAGGCCCTGCGGTACGCGGCGGCCTGCCTGCTTCTCGTCGGGTACGCCCGGGCGCGCCGCATCCCGCTCGTCCGGCCCCGGGGCGCCGACTGGGCCTGGCTGACCGGCATCGCCACGACCGGGCTGGTGATCTTCAACGTGGCGCTGGTCGAGGGCGCCCGGCACGCCGAGCCCGCGGTGCTCGGCGTCGCCGTGGCCTGCGTCCCGCCGCTGCTCGCGGTGCTCGGCCCGGTTCTGGAGCAGGCCCCGGCGAGCCGGTCCGTGCTGGCCGGGGCGGTCGTGGTGACCGCCGGGGCCGCCCTGGTCCAGGGATTCGGCCGGGCCGACGCCGCCGGACTGGGCTGGGCGGCGGTCACGTTCGCCTGCGAGGCCGGGTTCACCCTGCTCGCCGTCCCGGTGCTGGGCCGGCTCGGCGCGGCCGGGGTGTCGGTGCACACCACCGCGCTGGCGGCGGGGCTGCTCGCGGTGCTCGGCGTGACCGTCGAGGGTCCGGGCGCGGTGACCCGGCTGACCGGCCCGGACCTGCTCGCCGGGGGCTACCTCGCGGTGCTGGTGACCGCGGTCGCGTTCGTGCTCTGGTACGGCAGCGTGCGCCGGCTCGGGGCGGGGACGGCGGGCCTGCTCACCGGCGTGGCCCCGGTCGCGGCGGCGCTGGCCGGGACGGCGCTGGGCGCACCCGCGCCCCGGCCGCTGGTCTGGGCGGGCATCATGACGGTCGCCGCGGGTCTCGCCCTCGGCCTCGTCCCCCGGACGGCGAAGATCGACGATATAGTCACTTCCGTCGATGCACTTCGGTGAAGGCGGGTGTCGCGTTGCGTCCGATCACGGCCAGGATCGTCTCAGTGGTCACCCGGGGAGCCGTCGTCACTCTGGGAGCCGTCGTCACTCTGGGAGCCGTCGTCACTCTGGGGGCCGTCGTCACTCTGGGGGCCGCCGTCGTGCTCGCGCTGCCACCGGCCGCCCAGGCGGCCACCGGCTGCTTCGACCCGGCCGCCGCGATCACCTACGAACAAGGGCGGATCGAGACACCCGCGCTGCCCGGTGGGACCCGGGTGCCGTACGAGCTGGTCGAGGCGGGTGGCTTCACCGCGTACCCGGCGAAGCTCCGGACCGGTCTCTGCCTGGCGCCGTCGGTCGCGGCCGCGAAGCGGGTGGCGCGGTTGCTCGGCGCCGAGCTCTGGCGCACCGCGGTCGCCCGCGCCCAGGGCAGGATCGCGATGGGCACGATCGAGCGCTACGACGACCGGCCGCTCTACTGGACCCGTCTCATGGGCACCCGCGACATCAGGCGGTGGGCGCCCCGCTTCCCGATCAGCGACGCCGACCGCACGAGCCTGCTCACGACCTATGAGTACGCGGCCCGCGGCGTCACCTCCACCGCTTTCGGCCCGGGCGTGCGGCGGGCCCTGGTCAGCGGTTTCGACCCGTACCAGCTCACCAACGAGATCCGGCGCTCGAACCCGTCCGGCGCGTCCGCGCTGCAGCTCGACGGCCTGACGTTCCGTTCCGGCGGGCGCACCGTCCGGATCCAGGCGGTGGTCCTGCCGGTGACCTGGAGCGGCTTCGACGCCGGCATCGTCGAGGACGCGTTCGGGCCGCACCTGCGCCCCGGCTCGCGTGACCGCGCCGACCTCATCATGACGATCAGCCAGGGCAACCGCGGCCTGATGAACATCGAGCAGTGGGCCGGCGCGTGGCGCGGCGGCTCCGCCGACAACAACAACGAGGGCGTGGCCCAGCTGATCCCGCCGGCACCCCGCCGGCCCCAGCCGTCCCGCACACCGGAATTCATCGAGACGACCCTTCCGTACCAGGCCATGATCGACGCCGGTACGGGCCCGTGGCCGACCGCCCTCAACCCCCGGATCTGCGAATGGGCGCCCGGCACCCGCCCGGCCGGCCCGGTCAGCTGCCACGGCGACGGCCCGTCGGCCGGCGGCCAGGCCCAGGCCGGAGGCGGCGGCAACTACCTGTCGAACGAGAGCATGTACCGCACGAACCGCCTGCGTCAGGAACTGGGAGCCACCGACATCCCGGGCGGCCACCTGCACATCTCCGCCCTCGTCTACCCCACCGACCCGCTGGTCCTGATCGACGGCACGTTCGCGGCGGACCGGGCGGCGACCATCGACCAGACGGTCGCCCTGGTCAAGGCCGCCGCGGCGGCCTGATCACCCGATCAGCGTGGGGATCCGCTCGAACAACTGGGTGGTGAACGAGATCATCTCGTGCAGCATCCAGTTGCCCGAGAACAGGATCGCCGCCCCGACCCCGGCCGCCTTCGGCACGAACGACAGCGTCGCCTCCTGGATCTGCGTCACCGACTGGAACAGCGAGATCGCAAAACCGATCCCCAGCGCGGTCAGCAGCACCGGGGCACACATCTTCGCCGAGATCGTCATCGCCTGCAGGCCCAGCTCGGTGATCTGCGCATCCGTCATCTCGTCCCCCTCGGGCAATTCCCCCGACAGATCCTGACCCCCCGATCCTGCGCCCCGGGAACCCGGGAAACCGCCGTTCCCCCAAACAATTCCCGACCGATCGACCCTCCTGTACGCAACCACACCACCCGCCCCACCAGCAGCGGTGTCAGGTTCGCAGCCCGAGAGTGCTCAGGTCGGTGAACGCGGCTGTCACAGAACGCTGCGCCACCCGGTGCAGCTGCTCCGCGGTGAGTCCGGTGGCATACCGGGCCAGGGCGTGCTCCTGGGACAGGGTGACGTCGCTGACACGGGGGTTGTCGGTGTTGAGCGTGACCCCCACCCCGGCCGCCAGCAGGTCGTGGATCTGGTGCCGCGCGTAACCGGGTGCGGCACCTGTCTGGGTGTTGCTGGTCAGCGCCACCTCCAGCGTCACCCCGTTCCCGGCCAGCTCGGCCATGAGGTGCGGGTCCTCGGCGGCGCGGACCCCGTGGCCGATGCGTTCGGCGCCGAGGTCACGCACGGCGGCCCGGACGCTCTCGGGCCCGGCGGCCTCGCCCGCGTGCACGGTGATGTGCAGCCCGGCGTCACGGACCGCGCGGAACGCGGGCCGGAACAGATCCGCCGCGTAACCCGCCTCGTTGCCCGCGAGGTCCACCCCGCACCACAGGTCGCGGCGGGTGAGGAAGGTGGTCACCTGGTCGACCGCCGCGTCCGGGCCGAGGTCGCGCAGGATGGTGGCGATGAGCCCCACGGGCAGTCCCGTGACGGCCGAGCCCGCCGCGACGCCCTCGGTCACCGCGTCGATGACCGCCTCCGGGGCGAGACCGGTCTGCCGGCGGATGAAGTACGGGGCGAAGCGGAACTCCACATAGGCGAGCCCGTCGTCGAACGCGTCCTCGACGGCCTCGCGGGACACCCGGCGCCAGTCGTCCGGGGTCGCGATGACACCGATCCGGTCGTCGACCTTCGCGAGATAGGGCAGCAGGCCGCGGGGTTCGCCGTCCGCGACCAGCTCGGCGCGGGGATGCGCGACCCCGGCGAAGGGGTGACCGTCGCGCCGGGCGATGTCCAGGAACGTGCTGGACCGGATCGAGCCCTCCAGGTGCCGGTGCAGGTCGATCAGCGCCATCGTCGTCAGCCTTCCTCGAAACTTGGGTGCGAAACGGTGGTTTCCCCCCGTGTCACCTCTCACCGGTGGATCTTGTCAGGTCCCCCCGGCCCCCGGGCGATGGGTCAGGTGGCCGCGACGTTCCCGGCCGCGTCCCTGAACCGACGACCGGAAACGGATCATGCACTCCTTCGCTATTCTCGGCTGGATCGGCGCCGCACTGTCCATCGCTCTCCCCTGGCCCCAGGTCTGGCGCTCGTGCGCCAAGGGCCAGACGAACGGCCTGAACGCCTCGGCCTGCTTCCTCGGCGTGGCCATGCCGGTCGGATGGATCACGTACGGTGCGCTCACCGGGGAGACCGTCCAGATCATCACCAACCTCGTCACCGGTGGCGCCGCTTTGGCCGTGCTGACCACCGTACTGATCAAGCAGCGTGACCTGAGGCAGCGCCGCAGGCTGCTGACCAGCACCGCGGGCGCCGCCGGCATCGTCACCACCGCCGCGGCCGGCGCCGTCGCCACGCTGCTCACCACGTTCACGAACACCCAGGTCGCCTCCGTGCTCGGCGGCGTCCTCGCGGTGACCTCGATCATCTCCGCGGTGCCCCAGCCGCTCTCCCTGCTGCGCGACCGCACCCAGGACATGGCCGGCCTCTCCCCGCTGCGCTGGCGCCTGGCCGCGGCCGCCTGCGCCTGCTGGATGACGTACGGATTCGCCACCGCCCAGCCCGCCGTCTGGCTGTCCGCGGTGGTCGGGCTCACCAGCGCGCTGATCGTCTGCTGGGTCCTGTACTCAGCCGGCCGCGCGAAGTCCGCCGCCGCCACCACCACCGCGATCGTCACCCCGGCCGTCACCCAGACCGTCATCATGTCCACCGTTGCGGCCGGCCGGGCCGCCGGGCGGCCCGGTGGCAGGGGCGTCGCCCGCGCCGCCGCCTGCGGGATCGCGGGGCGGAGTACGCCTGACCTGCAATATCAACTTCCCCCGAACGGCCAGGGCCGGACGTCCGTACCGGCAGCTCAGACCGCACATGATGGCCGATTCGCAACACTTGGGTAAAGAGGGTGGTCTCCGAGGTTTTCTCACGGACCGGCGCTGGTAGCCTTTGCCGCGCTTTCGCCCCTGGAGGAGATCCCGTGCACCGCAGACTGCTGGCCCTCGTGGCGGTCGGACTTTTCACCCTTAGCGGCACCGCCGCGTGCAGCGACGACGGCGACACCGCCGACGCCATACCCGTGCGCGGTGGGGACGGCACCGGCAAGGTCGGCGTCATCCTGCCCGACACCACCACCAGCCAGCGCTGGGGTTCCGACGACCCGAAACTGCTGAAGGCGGCGTTCGACGCCGCCGACGTGCCGGTGGAGATCGAGAACGCCCAGGGCGACGCCGCCAAGTTCAAGGCGATCGGCGACAAGATGATCGCCGACGGCGCGACGGTGCTGCTCATCGCCAACCTCGACCCGGACAGCGGCAAGTACGTCCTGGACAAGGCGCGGGCCAACGGGGTCAAGACGATCGACTACGACCGGCTCACCCTCAACGGCGGGGCTGACTACTACGTCAGCTTCGACAACGTGAAGGTCGGGGAGCTGCAGGCCAAGGGCCTGATCAGCTGCCTCAAGGCCAAGAAGATCAAGACCCCGAAGATCGCGTTCCTGAACGGGTCGCCGACGGACAACAACGCGACGCTGTTCAAGGAGGGCGCGGACAACATCCTGCAGCCCTACTTCGACAGCGGCGAGTTCCTGAAGGGGCCGGACCAGGCGGTCGCCGACTGGAAGAAGGAAGAGGCGCTGACCGTCTTCCGCGAGATGTTCAACCAGACCACCGGCCAGATCAGCGGTGACATCAGCGGCGTCCTGGCCGCCAACGACACCCTCGGCAACGAGGCGATCGCGCTGCTGCGCGAGCGCAACAAGGCCGGGCAGGTCCCGGTGACCGGTCAGGACGCGGAGCTGCAGGGCCTGCAGAACATCCTCGCCGGCGACCAGTGCATGACGGTCTACAAGCCGATCAAGCAGGAGGCCGACGCGGCCGCGGCGCTCGCCATCGACCTCTTCAAGGGTGGCAAGGTCGAGGTCGACGAGCGGGTCAAGGACGTCGAGTCGGGCGCGTTCATCCCGGCGAAGCTGCTGACCCCGAAGTCCATCATGAAGAAGGACGTCAACGTGGTCATCAAGGACGGCTTCGTCACCAAGAAGGCCCTCTGCGCCGGCCGGTTCGCCGACCCGTGCAAGGAAGCCGGCATCCGCTGACCCGGCACTGACACCGCACCAGGCACGACACGAAGCCCCCGGCCGACCGGCCGGGGGCTTCGTCCATGTCGGTACGGACGGACCTTGCGCCCTTAACCGGTTAAGGGTTGAGTGGTGACCGTCCTTGCCGGACCGTCGGCCACTCCCGGAGGAACCCCGTGACCCGCAGCGCGATCCCGCGCCGTCACCACCGCCTGCCACTGCCCCTCGTCGTCCTGGCGGCCGCCGTCACCGCCGCGGCGCCGGCGGCCCCGGCCAGGGCCGCCGCACCCGCCACCATGACCGTTGCCACCTCGGCCAGGCCCGACGGGGAAAGCTTGCGGGGCGGACGACAGTTCGTGGTACGCCTGAAGGAGGCCCCGACGGCCATCCGCCCGGCCGGCAACGCGGACGCCTACCGCAAGCACCTCTCCGGGGTCCTGTCGGCGGTGCTCGAGGACGCCGGTGCCCGCACCCGGCAGACGTACTCGACGATCTTCAACGGTTTCTCGGCGACGCTCACCGGCACCCAGGCCGCGGAGCTGGCCGCCGACCACCGGGTCGCCGCGGTGACCCCCGTCCAGGTCCTGCACACCGAGGCACCCGGGACGGAACCCGCGCGACCGGCGGCACCGCAGCCGGGTGGCGGCGCCGGGACGATCGTCGCGATGATCGGCACCGGCATCTGGCCCGAGAGCCCGTCGTTCGCCGGAAACCGGCCCGCGCCGACCGGATGGCACGGGACCTGCCAGGCCGGGGACGGCTTCCCCGCCTCGACCTGCACCGGCAACGCGGTGCTCGGCGCGCGGCACTTCGCGGACACGTGGCTCGCCGACGGCGGGTCGCTGCCGGACGGCGAGATCCTGTCGGCGCGGGACATGGACGGGCACGGGACGTACACCGCCTCCGTCGCCGCGGGCGTACCCGTGGAACACAGCGTGGTCCTGGGCCGTGATCTCGGGCCGGTGGCCGGGGTGGCTCCGGCCGCGCGGATCGCCGTCTACAAAGCTTTCTGGGGCGGGATGGGGTACGACGCCGACGTCCTCGCCGCTCTCGACGCCGCGGTCGCGGACGGTGTCGGCGTCATCGCCCTCGCGGGCCGGGTACCGGGCGAGGGCTCCGCGGTCGGCACGGCCCTGCGCAACGCGGACCAGGCCGGGGTGCTCGTGATCGAGGCGGCCCGGGCGGCGGACGGCGCGGTCGCCGGGCGCGCCGCGGTCCTGCGGTCCCGACACCCGGCATGGTCCCCCGGCGCGGTCACAGCCGCACTGCGCACCACCACCACCACCACCACCGGCGGCGGCGGGGATGGGAGCTGACCGGGGTGGGGCCGGATCGTCACGTGCGGGGGCACTATAGGGTGCCGTCGATGAGAAGGATCCTGACCGTGGCGGCCGTGGTGCTGTCGACCGCCGGGTGCGCGGCGCCCGGCACCGCGCCGACGTGGCAGGCCGGCGCGTCCGGTGTGCCCGTGACTGCGTCCAGCCGCGCGAAGGCCACCCCGAAACCGCGGGTGGTCAGTGAGAACAAGGCCAAGGGGCCGCTCGGGGACGTCATCGAGCTCGGCGGGCTCAAGGACGGCTCGGGTCAGCCGTACGTCATCTTCGGGGTCACCGGGCCGGTCGTGAACGAGACCAGCGACTTCGGGTTCGCGATCGGGGTGCGCCTGCCCGGGAACGTGCTGCAGGAGGAGCTGACCATCAGCGAGTACGTGGGTACCGCCACGACCCCGGGCTTCCATCCCATGCAGGCGCAGATGGAGCTGTCGGACGACTCGGTGCAGCCGGCGTTCGGCTACTACTCCGGCACGCCGGCGTCGATCACGGTGAAGGAGGCGGGCCGGACCCTCACCGCCCGTCTCGCCACGTGGAGCGAGGTTCCCGGCACCACCGTCTTCTGGTTCGATCCCGCGGACGTGCGCGACAGCGACCAGTGGACGGATCTGGGGGCCTACGACGCGGCGGGGGCCCGGTTGCCCGACGGCCACATCGAGTTGGCGACGTTCTGAGATGAGCATGGCGCGCTGGATTCCCGTACCCCTCGTCCTGATTCTCGCCGCGTGCGGCAGCTCCCCCAAGGCGGCACCGGCGCCGTCACCGTCACCCACCGGTGAGATCGCGCCGGTGTTCCCGGAGCTGACCGGTGACGTCCGCTCCCCCGTGCGGCTGCTGGCGTTCGACGCGAAGGCGCGGGCGGTGGTGGTCGAGCCGATCCTGTTCCAGACCGGCCCGGAATACTGCGCGGCGCTGCACGTGTCCCCTGTGGACACGCGCTGTTCCCGGGAGATCGTGGTCGACAGGAGCAACACCCGGGTGACGCTGCCGCTCGCGGCCCGGGCCGACTTCCGTGACATCGGCGACGGCGAATGCCTGGGTACGATCGAGGGTGGGGCGACCTGCGAAGCGACCGCTAAGGACATGAACCGGCTCGCGCAGGATGCCCGTGAGGTCGTCGTCACCGTCCGGTCCGGCACCGTGACCCGCATCGCGGAGCTGTATCAGCCCTGAGCGGGTACCGCAGGTGCGGTATACCAAGGTCGAAATCCCCATGCGGCACACAAATGGGCCATGATTGTGCCCATGTACGGGAGCGTCAGTGAGCATCACGGCTACCGGCTCCTGGTGGTCGCGCCCGACCCCGATGTCCTCGATTCGCTCGTCACGCCGCTGGGGCTGGCGGGTTACACGGTCAAGTCGACCGGCACCGGCACCGAGGCGATCGCGTTGCTGCGCGAGCACGACTTCGACCTGGTCATCGCCGACGTCGGCGGCATCCCCGACGTGGAGGAGCTGGGCCGTGGCCGGCGCCTGCCGGCCGGGGAGCGCCCGCCGATCCTGTGCCTGATCGGCTGCGAGGGCCTCGACCGGCTGGTGCCGGAGCTCGGGTCCGCCGTGGAGGACTATGTCACCAAGCCGTGCCGGATCACCGAGCTCCTGGCGCGTACCCAGGTCCTGCTGCGCAGCCGCCGGCCCCGCCGCCGGGAGACCGCGCTGTGCCACCGCGATCTGCTGCTCGACGACTCGGTGCGGCGCGCGTGGCGGGGCTCGCGGGCGCTGGAGCTGACCGCCGCGGAGTACCGCCTGCTGCACTACATGGTGCTCAACGCCGGGCAGGTGCTGACGAAGGACCAGCTGGCGTGGCAGATCTGGGGCGAGACCCGGCACACGAACGCGATCGAGCGGCTGATCTCGCGGCTGCGGCAGAAGGTCGACGCGGACGGCCCGGCGCTGATCCACACCCGGCGGGGCTTCGGCTACGAACTGTGACCTGGCTCACGTCAGCTCCGTGTCAGGTCGGCGTCCGGGATGCGTCAGACGGGACTGTTTGGCTGGGTTCATGACGCAGAGCGCGGTACCTGACTATCCGATGACCCGGGAGGCCACGTGCCCCTTCGCGCCGGCCGCCACCGTGCGGACGATGACGAAGGACGACCCGGTCGGCAAGGTGCGGATCTGGGACGACAGCACGCCGTGGTTCGTCACCCGGCACGCCGACCAGCGCGCGCTGCTCAACGACCCGCGGATCAGCATCGACGAGCGGCGGCCGAACTACCCGCACATGACCCGGGGGCGGGCCGGGTCGGCCAAGCACACCCCGCCGCTGATCACCAACACCGACCCGCCGGAGCACACCCGGCTGCGGCGCACGGTGAACACCCCGTTCATGGTCAAGCGGGTCGAGGCGCTGCGGCCGCGGATCCAGCAGGTCATCGACACCCTGATCGACGAGATGCTGGCCGGGCCCCGGCCCGCGGACCTGGTGCAGACCATCGGCCTGCCGGTGCCCACGCTGGTCATCACGCAGATCCTCGGGGTGCCCTATGAGGACCACACGTTCTTCCAGACCAACAGCAGCAAGACGATCAGCCACGAGTCCACGCCCGAGGAGGCGATGGCCGCCGGTGGCGCGCTCGCCGCGTACCTGGGTGATCTGTTGCAGCAGAAGATGGACGAGCCCGGTGAGGACGTCCTGTCGGAGATGGCCGGGCGGGTCAAGGCCGGTGAGATGACCGCGAGCGAGGCCGTGCACATGGGCGTCGCGATCCTCATCGCCGGGCACGAGACCAGCGCCAGCATGATCTCGCTGGGCACGCTGGCGCTGCTGCGGAACCCGGATCAGCTGGCCCTGCTGCGGGAGCGCAGCGACGACGCGAAGTTCGTCGCCAACGCGGCCGAGGAGATCCTGCGCTACCTCACGATCGTGCACACCGGCATCCGGCGGATCGCGAACGAGGACATCGAGCTGCGCGGGAAGACCATCGCCGCCGGTGACGGCATCATCTTCGACCTGTCCGGCGCGAACTGGGACGAGGAGGAATTCCCCGGCGCGGAGAAACTCGACCTGAGCCGGCCGGCGCGCTCGCACCACGCGTTCGGCTACGGCGTGCACCAGTGCCTCGGGCAGTCGCTGGCCCGCGTCGAGCTGCAGGTCGTCTACAGCACCCTCTACCGGCGCATCCCGACGCTCGCGCTCACGGTGCCGTTCGAGGAGGTGCCGTTCGCGATGGAAGGCGTCGCGTACGGATTGACGTCACTGCCGGTCACCTGGTGAAGGGGTTCCTATGACAATGCGGATCGAGTTCGACGAGCCGAGATGTGTCGCGGCCGGGCAGTGCGTCATGGTCGCCCCGGACGTGTTCGACCAGCGCGACGAGGACGGCGTGGCGATCGTGCTGGAGCCGCACCCCGGCCCGGAGCACCACGACGAGGTGCGCGAGGCCGCGGCGATCTGCCCGGCGGCCGCGATCCGGCTGGTGCAGGAGTGAACCGGATCGTCGTCGTGGGTGCCTCCGCCGCCGGCCTGGCCGCGGCGGAGACCCTGCGGCGCGAGGGGTACGCGGGCCGCCTCACGCTCGTCGGCGAGGAGCTGGACGCCCCGTACGACCGCCCGCCGTTGTCCAAGCAGATCCTCTCCTCGCAGTGGGAGGCGGACCGGTTGTTCCTGCGCACCGGGGAGCAGATCACGGCGCTCGGGCTCGACCTGCGGCTGGGTGTGCCCGCCACCGGCCTGGACCCGGTCGCGCGGACCGTGCGGCTGGGCGACGGCACGACGCTGGACTACGACGGGCTGATCATCGCGACCGGGGTGCGCCCGCGCCGGCTCCCCGGCGACGGCGGCCACGTCATGCGGACCGTCACCGACGCGATCACCCTGCGCGAGCGCCTCGGCCCGGGGCGCCGGTTGGTGGTCGTGGGCGCCGGGTTCCTGGGGGCCGAGTCGGCCGCGGTGGCGCGTGGGCTCGGCTGCGAGGTCACCCTGCTCGAACCCGCGCCGGTGCCGCTGGCCCACGCGATCGGTGACCGGGTCGGGCGGGTGCTCTCCCGGGCCCATCGCGACAACGGCGTCGAGCTGCGCACCGGCGTCACGGTGACGGCGGTGACCGGCACCGGGGTCCGGCTCGGCGACGGTGAGCTGGTCGAGGCGGACGAGGTGCTCGTCGCGATCGGGTCGCTGCCCAACACCGAGTGGCTCGCCGGCAGCGGCCTGGAGCTGGGCGACGGCGTGGTGTGCGACGAGTTCAGCGCCGCCGCCCCGGACGTCTACGCGGCCGGTGACGTGGCACGGTGGCACAACCCGGCGTTCGGCGTCGCGATGCGCGTCGAGCACCGCACCAACGCCGCCGAGCAGGGTATGGCCGCCGCCCGCAACCTGCTGCACCCGCAGGCCCGCAAGCCGTTCGCGCCGATCCCCTACTTCTGGTCCGACCAGTACGACATGAAGATCCAGGCGTACGGCTACCTGCGCGGCCACGACGGTGTCGACGTGGTCGAGGGCGATCTGGAGCAGCGTGCTTTCGTCGCCGCGTACCGCAGGGATGGTCGCCTGGTGGGTGTCCTGGCGGTCGGCATGCCACCCAAGGTCCTGCGCTCGTGGCGGCAGGCGATCGGCAAGGAGATGAGCGATGTCTGAGCGCGACGTGGTCGTGGTCACCGGCGCGGGCGGCATGGGCCTGGCGGTCGCCCGCCGGATCGGCAGCGGCCGCACGGTGGTGCTCGCGGACGCCTCCGCCGGCGCCGTCGACCGCGCGGTCGAAGCCCTACGAGCCGAGGGGTACGCCGCACAGGGCCACGTAGTGGACATATCGGACGGTGACGCCGTGGCCGGACTCGCGCGGGCCGCCGCATCGCAGGGCCGGCTGATCGCGGTGGTGCACACGGCGGGCGTCTCCGCGGCCACCGCGTCGGTCCGGGCGATCATCGACGTCGACCTGGTCGGCACCGCGCACGTCATCGACGCGTTCGGCGCGGTGGCCGGCCCGGGCCTGTCGATGGTGTGCGTTTCCAGCATGGCCGGGCACTACGCGTCGCCCGGCCCCGGCGACGAGCGGGCCCTGGCCACCGCACCGACCGCAGAGCTGGCGTCACTGCCCGTGGTCAAGACGCTCGACGACAACCCCACGTCGGCGTACATCCTGGCCAAACGCGGCAACCACCTGCGGGTGCAGGCCGCGGCGACGGCCTGGAACCGCCGCGGCGCCCGGATCAACTCGATCAGCCCGGGCATCGTCTCGACCGCGATGGCGAAGGCCGAGTTCGACGGCCCGGCCGGCGCGCACATGACCGCGATGCTGGACGCCTGCGGCGCGGGCCGCACCGGCACCCCGGCCGAGATCGCCGAGGTGGTGGCGTTCCTGACCGGCCCGGGATCGCTGTACGTCACCGGCACCGACATCCTCATGGACGGCGGTCAGGCGGCCTGGATCCGCTGGCACCGCGGCGAGTGATTAGCAACGATCCACCCGGCTGACAGGTTCGCGGTTGCACCCGTTCGGTACCCTCCGCCGCGACCGTCATGTAGCTCGAGCCCGGGGAACCGATGCGTCCACGCGATCACAATTTCTTTACCAACGCCGGCATGCTCACCCTGTGCGGACTGTTGTCCGGCGTGGTGGTGGCCGCCGCGGCCTTCCCGGCCGCGGCCATGTCGGGGCTGGCCGCCAAGGCCGGCAGCGAGTCCTTCGCGGCCCTGCCCGGCGAACTGAAGAAGGCCAGCGCGCCGCAGGTCAGCAGGATGGTGGCGGCCGACGGCAAGACCGAGATCGCGGTCTTCTACGACGAGTTCCGCAGCGATGTCCCGCTCAAGGACATCTCGCCGAACATGCTCAACGCGATCGTGGCCGCCGAGGACCACAAGTTCTACGACCACAACGGCGTCGACCTCAAGGGTGTCGCCCGGGCCCTGGTCAGCAACAACAGCGACAGCAACGACGGCCAGCAGGGTGCCTCGACGCTGACGATGCAGTACGTGCGCATGTCGCTGGCCTACTCGGCCCAGACCCCGCAGGAGGTTGTCGACGCCACCACCGACACCCCCAAGCGCAAGGTCACCGAGATGAAGTACGCGATGCAGGTCGAGAAGGAGATGTCCAAGGAGGAGATCCTCCAGGGCTACCTCAACCAGGCGCCGTACGGTAACGGTTCCTACGGCATCGCGGCGGCGGCCCAGGTCTACTTCCAGAAGAAGCCGAAGGACCTGTCGATCGCCCAGGCGGCGCTGCTGGCCGGCATGGTGAAGGCGCCGACCGGCTTCGACCCGACCACCTCGGTCGGCTACCCGAAGGCCCTGCAGCGGCGCAACTGGGTCATCGGCAACATGAAGGACCTCGGTTACATCACGCCGGAGCAGGCGGCCAAGGCGGTCAAGGAGAAGCTCGGGCACACCGTGAAGCGCACCGGCAACGGTTGCGCCGCGGTCAAGACCAACAGCTGGGGCTTCTTCTGCGACTACTTCTACCGCTGGTGGATGGGGCGCGAGGAGTTCGGCAAGACCGAGTTCGACCGGGAGCGCCGGCTCAAGAGCGGCGGTTACCGGATCAAGGCGTCGCTGGACATCAAGTCGCAGAAGGCGGCCCGGGACAACATCTCGGAGCAGATCGGCAACAAGGACCGCGACGCGCTGCTGCTCGCCGGCGTCGAGCCGGGCACCGGGCTGGTCAAGACGCTGGCCGCGAACCGCAAGTTCAAGCTCGACGACGCGTCGAATCCGCAGAACGGGCTTTCGTCCAACCCGGAGCTGAAGAAGAAGGGTGTCCGGGCGTCGTTCCCGAACACCACGAACCCGCTGCTCAGCGGTGGCGGCGACATCCACGGTTACCAGGCCGGCTCGGTGTTCAAGATCTTCACGATGATCGCGGCGCTGGAGAAGGGCTACCCGCTGGCGTACCCGATCAATACGGTCTACCAGTACAAGTCGACGCAGTACCGGGACAGCGGCGACTGCGCTCCGTACTGGTGCCCGCGCAACGCGTCACAGAGCGAGAAGGGCCCCTACAACATGTGGACGGGCTTCGGCAGCTCGGTCAACACGTACTTCGTCCCGCTGGAGGAGCGCGTCGGCTCCGACTCGGTGATCGACGTGGCCCAGCGCTTCGGCGTGCAGTTCCGCGAGCCCGGTGACGCGTCGCGCGCCAAGAACGAGGCGAAGACCTGGGGCGCGTTCACCCTGGGCGTCTCGGCCTCCACGCCGCTGGACATGGCCAACGCGTACGCGACGCTGGCCGCCGACGGCATGTACTGCGAGCCGACCCCGGTCGAGCAGATCACCACGATGAACGGCGAGAAGCTCGATGTCGGCGGCAAGCACTGCACCCGCGCAACGTCGCCGGACGTGGCCCGGGCGACGATCGACGCGGCCCGCTGCCCGGTCGGTGACCAGGCCCAGCTCGGCTCGTGCGGCGGGCACACCACGGCCGGTGTGGCGCGCGGCGTCGTCGGTCACCCGATCTTCGGCAAGACCGGCACCACCGACGGCGACAAGACCGCGTCGCTGATCATCGGGTCGTCGTCGATCGTGGTCGCCGGGTACCTGGTGAACCCGGAATACCAGAACCACCCCTACCAGATGCGCCACGACGTGGTGAACCCCGCGGTCGAGAAGACCATGCGGGACATCCTGAAGGGCAAGAAGAAGGTCCAGTTCAAGAAGCCGGCGGGTACGAAGATCTCGCGCGGTGAGCAGAAGTCGATCCCCGGCGTGAAGTGTGTGAGTCTCGCGGCGGCGAAGGCCAGCATCGAGGGCGCCGGCTTCACGGCGACGGTCGGCTCCGAGGTCGCGTCGGACTGCGCCAAGGGACAGGCGGCCGGCACCGAGCCGTCCGGCCAGACCATCAAGGGCGGCTTCGTCAGCATCACGGTCAGCGCCGGGGCCAAGGAGGACAAGCCCGGCAACCAGCAGCCCGGCAACGAGCAGCCCGGCACGAACCCGCCCGGTGGCGGTCAGGCGGGCCCGGGCGGCGGCGGCCGCCCCGGCAACTAGCACTGTGCGGGCAAGGGCGGTGACCGCGGACAGCGGTCGCCGCCCTTCGTCATGTCCGGGCCCGGTGACGCCGCCCACTTGAACAACGTTCAGGATTGAACATCGTTCAAGTTGTTGACAGACTCACCGGCATGCAACTGAAACGCGCGGATGTCGTCACCGGGGCGCTGGAGCTGCTCGGCACCGAGGGCCTCGACGGGCTGACGATGCGCAAACTCGGCTCGCTCCTCGGCGTCCAGGCCGGCGGCATCTACTGGCACTTCACGAACAAGGCTGCACTGCTGGGCGCCATGGCCGACCGGATCGTCGAGCCGATCGGCGCCACCCCGTTCCCGGAAGGCGCCTGGGACGTCCAGCTGACCGAGCTCGGGCACCGCTACCGGCGGGCCCTGCTCGCCCACCGCGACGGCGCCCGGGTGGTCGCCGGCACCTACGTCGTCGAGCCGAACACCGTGCGCGGTGGCGACGCCGCGCTGCGGATCCTGACCGACGCGGGTTTCCCGCTCGACCGGGCCGCCTGGGTGATCGTCGCGGCCGGCAACTACGTGCTCGGCCACACCATCGAGGAGCAGGCCCAGCGCGCCGAGGGCGACTGGGAGCGACGCGGGGCGCAGCTACCCGCCACCGCCATGTCCCACGCGATGAACGACCTGATCAGGGCCGACCCCGAGGAGCGTTTCGGGTACGGCCTGGAGCTGTTCCTCGACGGCGTGCGCCTGCGCCTGCGGGCGGCCCGGCCGTGATCGCCAACCCTGCTGCCGCCCGACGAGCCCGGGACGGCCGGAGCGGCCGGGCCGCACCTGCTGGTCGCGGACGAGAGCGCGCTACCCGCGGCCCTGGCCGTCCTCGCCGGCGCCCTCGCGCTCGACGCCGTGCGCACCGCCACGGACCTGGACACCCCCGCGTACGTCTGGGCCGCGGGCGAGGCCCGGCTCCCCACCGGCGTGCGGCGGCACCTCGTCGCCGGGCGCGGCCTGCCCAGCAACAAGATCGCCTTCATCGGGTACTGGCGGCACGGCCGCTCCAGCCCCGGCTGACCAGCAGGAGGAGACCCCCCATGACCAGAGTCATCAGCACCGAGGCCGAGCTGCGCGAACACGTCAGGACGCCCCTCAAGGTCGTCGCCGACAAGGGCATCGACCATATCGACGCGGCGTCGCGGCGCTTCATCGAGCTGAGCCCGTTCTTCCTGCTGGCCACCGCCGCCGACGACGGCACCTGCGACGTCTCGCCGCGCGGCGACCCGGCCGGCAGCGTCCTGGTGCTCGACGACCACACGCTGGCGTTCCCCGACCGCAAGGGCAACCGGCGCCTCGACAGCCTGCGCAACCTGTTGCAGCGCCCGCACGTCGGCCTGCTGTTCCTGGTGCCCGGTTCCGGCGACACGCTGCGGGTCAACGGCACCGCCCGGATCGTCGCCGAGGCCCCCTACCTGCCACGGATGACCGTGCAAGGATCAACACCCGGCATCGCCGTCGAGGTGCGGGTCGAGGAGCTGTTCCTGCACTGCGCCCGCGCGTTCGTGCGCTCCGCGCTGTGGGACACCGCCACGTGGCCCGGCGACGTCCCCAGCGCGGGCACGATCGCCCGGAGCCAGTCCGGCACCCGGCTGCCCGCGAAGCTCTTCGACGCGGTCCTGAACCACGGCGCCCGCAACCCGTACTGACGGGTAACCGGAGTCTCACCGGCACGTACTCGATTCGTCAGACAATCTGCCGTTGAGAGGGGGCGTGAGCAGAGCAGACGCAGTGACGACGTGGTTCGACGACCGATCCGTGGGCACCAAGGTGTTCACCGCCGTCGGGGCGGTGGCGGTCGCGGCCGCCGCCGGGGGCGTGCTCGCCGTCTCCGGCCTGGCCTCGGTCTACCGCAGCGGCGCCGAGATCGAGAGCGGCAACATGCGCCCGTCACTACTGCTGGCCGACCTGCGGGCGGACGCGCTCACCGCTCGGATCGCGGTCCGCGAGGTCGCGCTCTCCACCGACAAGACCGGCACCGCGGCCACCCTGGCCAAGGACGACACCGCGGTCGAGGCGGCGATCGTGGCCTACCGTCCCGAGGCCGCCGACCCGGCCACCGTCGACCGGTTCGCGCAGCTGTGGGCTCGGTACAAGACCGTCCGCGCGGAGCAGCTGACCGCGGCGCGCGCCGGTGACGCCGTGGCGTTCGAGAAGGTCGCCACCGAGCAGGCCAACCCGATCATGACCGACGCGATGAGCGCGCTCGACGCCGCCTCGGACGCCGAGACCGCCGAGGCGACGGCCACGGTCCGGGAGGCCGAGCGCGAGTACGCGGCCACCCGTACCCGGCTGATCCTGGTCCTGGGTCTGGGGGTACTGGCCGGGCTGCTCGCCGGCTGGTACACCGTGCGCCGCATCGTGGGGCCGCTGCGGCGGGTCGGCACGGTGCTCGACGGCATGGCCGGCGGGGACCTGACCCGGTCGGCGGGCACCGGCAGCCGCGACGAGATCGGTGTGATGGCGGCCGCGCTGGACCGGGCGATGGACGGGGTCCGCGAGACCGTCGCCGCCGTCGCCGCCACCGCGGCCACCGTCGCCGGCTCGGCGCGCGAGCTCGCCGACACCAGCGGCACCATCGCGGCGAGCGCGGAGACCACCTCCGACCGGTCGCGGACGGTGTCGCACGCGGCCGGCGAGATCTCCGCCAACGTGCACAGCGTGGTCGCCGGCGCCGAGCAGATGTCCGCCTCGATCCGCGAGATCGCCCGGTCCGCCGCCCAGGCCGCCGAGGTGGCCTCGGCCGCGGTGGACGCCGCCCGGGTCGCGTCGGGCACCGTCGGGCAGCTGGACACGTCCAGCACCGAGATCGGCAACGTGCTCAAGCTGATCAGCTCGATCGCCGGGCAGACCAACCTGCTGGCGCTGAACGCGACCATCGAGGCGGCCCGGGCCGGGGACGCCGGCAAGGGTTTCGCGGTGGTCGCCTCCGAGGTCAAGGACCTGGCCCAGGAGACCGCCAAGGCGACCGAGGACATCGCCGCCCGGGTCGGCGCGATCCAGGACGACGCCCGGGCCGCGGCCACCTCGATCAGCGAGATCAGCGCGGTCATCGAGCAGATCAGCCACTTCCAGACCACCATCGCGGCGGCGGTCGAGGAGCAGACCGCGGTGACCGGCGAGATCGGCCGCAACGTCGCGCACGCCGCGGCCGGCACGGACCAGATCGCCGGCACGATCAGCGGCGTCGCCGAGGCCTCCGCCGTGACGAGTACGGGCCTGGAGCGCACCCGGGGCGCCACCGACGACCTGGCCACGGCCGCCGCCGGCCTGCAGAGCCTGGTCAGCCGCTTCCGTTACTGAGCGCTCACCAGGTGATCCGGCCGGGATAGGTGACCTCGGCGAGGCGCCGCTGGCCGGCGACGCTGGGATGGAAGTAGTCGACCTTGTTGAGCAGGTCGATGTCGAAGCGGACCCCGTGCGCCCCGCCGCCGTCCCAGCGGCACCGGTCGCCGTACGCCTCGCAGGCCTGGCCGAGCTGGTCGTTGTAGGCGTCGATGCGGTCGTCGACCCGGTCCCGGCGGGCCTCGGCGGCCTCGCTGTCCGAGGTGGGGTCGGCGAGCATCGACGGGCAGATGCCCAGCTTCCAGGCGCGGACCGCGGCCGGGTCGTCGTGGGCGAGCTCCCACAGCCGGTGCACGTCGGGGATGCTCGCGACGAGGATCCGGGCTTTCGGCAGTCCGTCCCGGAGCCGGTCCAGCCCGGCGTCGACGCGTTTGCGGAACGCCTTCACCGACGTCATGCTGTCGGCGCCGCCGCCGCAGGCGTCGTTGGCCCCGATGAGGATCGTGACGTACTGGACCTTGGCGTCCACCGCGGACGCCGCCTGCTTCGCGAGGTCCGCCGAGCGGGCCCCGGGGACCGCGAAGTTGCGGGCGTGCCCCTTGATCCGGGGATTCTTGGCGAGGATCCGCTGGTAGTGGCTGTCCAGGCCGTCCGCTCCCCCGGTGGACCACGAGTTGCGGCTGCACGCGACGAAGACCCGGCAGCTGCCGTACCCGGCGGTGATCGAGTCGCCGAGCGCGGCCATCGAGGACGGGTAGCCCTTCTTCGCGCCGCCGGTGGACGTCGGCTCGGGTGTGGCGCCCGCGCCGTCGCAGGCCAGGGCGAGGACACCGAGAACGGCCAGGACCGCGACATGCCAGCGACGAAGCACCGGACCCCCATGCTCACTCAATGCCATGATCACCAAATGTCATGATCACTAAATGTCATGACACAAGCACCCTAAGCCATGTGCACCCCGTACCGGAAACGTGCCCGGGGCCGTCGCGACCCGCTCCGGACTCTGATTCTCAGGAGTTGCTCAAGCTTGCCCCGCCCGGACCGATCAGTGAGACGTGTTCACCCGGGCGACGTCTCTTACAGGCTGGCTACCGACGGGCGGCGGTCTTCGCGACGAGGACTGGGCCCGGCGGCACCGGCTGCTGACCCTCATGCTGGCGGCCTGCGTGGCCGCGCTGACCGGTTTCGGTGCGTTCTGGCACGGTCTCGACCGGGCCTGGCTGGTCACCGTGCTGCTCATCCTGCCCTGCGTGGTGCTGGCGGTGCTGCTGCCGCCGCGGCGGCTGCCGTCGGTGTTCGTCGCGCTCGGGTTCACCATCGTCTGCGGCGGCTTCGTCTCGATGGCGCACGGGCTGACCGAGGCGCACTTCACGTTCTTCATCGCCGTGGCCGCGCTCGCGCTGTACCGCGACTGGGCGCCGTTCGGGATGTTCCTGGTCGCCACCACGCTGCACCACGCGGTGTTCGGCGTGCTGGTCAGCGACCGCACGTACGACCACCACAGCGCCATGTCGCACCCGCTGCTCTGGGCGATCCTGCACGGCGTGGCGGTGCTCGCCGCCGCCGGGTTCCAGGTCGTCGCGTGGAAACTGACCGAGGCCGAGGAGAAGCGCGCCCAGGAGAACCTCGACGACAGCCAGGCCCAGCTGAACATCGCGTTCGACGAGACCCCGGTGCCGACCCTCATGCTGGCCCCCGACGGGCGGGTCATGCGCACCAACGCGGCGTACCGCACCTGGCTCGGCCTGCCCGACGAGCTGCCCCCCGGGTTCAGCGTCGCGGACCTGCCGATCACCCCGGTCGGGACCGGCCTCACCGACATCTTCGACCGGATGCGCTCCAGCCGTGACCCGGTCGTCGTGACCCGGCAGTACCAGCGGCACGCCGACGACGCGCTGCTGTGGGTCGAGACGCACGGCACCGGCCTGTACGACGCGCACGGCACGATGCGGGCGATGTTCGTGCACTGCATCGACGTCACCAGGACCCGCGAGCACGAGGCGCAATTGCAGTACCGGGTGCGTCACGACCAGCTGACCGGGCTGCTGTCGCGCAGCGGCTTCGAGCACGACATCATCAGCATGCTGACCGGGCGCCCGCTGCCCGCCACCGTGCTCTACCTCGACGTGGACCGCTTCAAGGCGATCAACGACGGCTCCGGGCACGCGACCGGCGACGAGGTGCTGCGCGCTCTCGGCGTACGCCTGCAGTCCGGCGTGCCGCGCGGATCGCTCGCCGCCCGCCTCGGCGGCGACGAGTTCGTGATCGCCCTGCCGGTCACCCCCGACGAGGGCCGCCGCATCGGCGAGGCGCTGATCGCGGCCATGGCCGAACCCCTGGTGATCGATGGCAACCGGGTCCAGCTGTCGGTGAGCATCGGCCTGGCCGGCGCCCAGGGTCCCGGTGAGGCCGAGCGGGCCGTGCTGTCCGCGGACACCGCCATGTACGCGGCCAAGCGCGGCGGCGGCAACCGGCTCGAGATGTTCAGCGACCAGATGCGCGTCGCCGTGCAGGACCGCATCGTCGCCGAGGCCCGGCTGCGTGCCGCCCTCGACGGTGACCTCGAGGTCACCCTGCCGGTCTGGTTCCAGCCCATCGTGGCCGGCGCCGACGGCCGCATCATCGGCGCCGAGGCGCTGGTCCGGATGCGCACCCCGCAGGGCGAGATCCTCGCGCCCGGCCACTTCATCGGCGCCGCCGAGGAGACCGGCCTGGTGGTGCCGCTCGGCGAGCACGTCCTGGTCTCCGCGCTGCGGCACCTCATGTACTGGAACAACGACCTCGGCTACGTCTCGGTCAACGTCAGCCCGCGGCAGCTGTCCGAGCCGGGTTTCGTGCCGATGCTCGCCGCGCTGCTCGCCCGCGCCCCCGGCCTGGACCCGTCCCGGCTGGTCCTGGAGATCACCGAGACCGCGGTGCTGGCCACCTCCGGCGACTTCCAGAGCCGGTTGTACGCGATCAAGGCGCTCGGTGTCCGGATCGCCCTCGACGACTTCGGCACCGGTTACAGCTCGCTGACCTGGCTCCAGTCGGTCCCGGCGGACGTGGTCAAGCTGGACCGCTCGTTCGTGGCCGGCCTCGCCACCGACCCCCGCAAGGCGTCGATCATCTCGGCGACGTTGTGGCTGGCCCAGTCGCTGGGCATGACCGCGGTGGCCGAGGGTGTCGAGGAGGTCGAGGACTGGCAGGCGCTGCGCGCGGCGGGCTGCCCGGCGCTGCAGGGTTACTACTTCAGCCGCCCGCTGCCCCCGGCCGAATTCGACGCACTGCTGCGCAGCGGCGCCGGTCATTCCGTCGATCTCGTGACGGCCTAGGGCCGGGTGCGGTTTGGGTACCGGGCGTCGTATTGTACCCGCCATGGTTGTTCTGCTCACCCCCCAGCAACGCCGGCCTGCCGGCCAACCCTCCCCGCCCCGCAAGGGCCGGATCGCGGTGCTCGACGGACTCCGGCTGGTCGCGGCGCTCACGGTGGTCAGTTACCACTTCACCGCGTACGACCGGGGTCAGCCCAAGTGGTGGGGAGGCCCCACCGAGACGGTGTTCCCGACGCTGGCGCCCATCACGGCGTACGGCTGGCTCGGTGTGGAATTGTTCTTCCTGATCAGCGGATTCGTGATCTGCATGAGCGCGTGGGGCCGGTCCCTCGGTGACTTCCTGCGCTCACGCATCGTGCGGCTGTACCCGGCCTACTGGGCGGCGGTGCTGCTGACGTTCAGCGTGCTGACCCTGTGGCCGATCGTGCGCCAACCGGTCTCCGGCAGCGAGATGCTGGTCAACCTCACCATGCTGCACGAGCCGCTCGGGATCTCGCCGGTGGACGCGGTCTACTGGACGCTGTGGGTCGAGGCCCGCTTCTACCTGCTGTTCGCGCTCGTGGTCTGGCGCGGTCTGACGGTGCGCCGGGCGGTCCTGTTCGCCGGTGGCTGGCTCGTGGCCGCGGCGATCGCGACGCAGGCGGACGTACCCGCCCTGAACGTGATCGTGATGCCCGATTACGCGCCATACTTCTCGGCCGGCATCGCGCTGTTCCTGATCCACCGCTTCGGCTCGCACATCGGTCTCTGGGGCCTGGTCGGGGCGTCGTTCCTGATGGCGCAGCACCACGCCATGGGCCAGAGCCAGCACATCGCCGAGGACATCCTGCGCCGGCCGATGCCGGCCTGGCCGGCGCTGATCATCGTCGCGACCGTGTTCGCCGCGATGGCCGTGGTCGCCACCGGGCGCCTGGACGGCATCCAGTGGAAGTGGCTGACCGTCGCCGGCGCGCTGACCTACCCGCTGTACCTGGTGCACGAGTACATCGGCTGGACGCTGATCTACTACCTGCACGAGCACCTCAACCGTTACCTCGTGCTGGCCACGGCGGTGACGGCGGTGCTGCTGCTCGCCTGGCTGATCCACAAGCTGGTCGAACGCCCGCTGTCGCGGATCCTGCGCGACCGGCTGAAGCGCCCCATCTCCCAGTGACACCCGGCCGGCCCCGATCCCCGGGGCCGGCCCCCGCCCCGCTCAGTCCAGCAGTTCGCGGACCCGCGGGATGACCTCGGTGCCGTACAGGTGGATCGCCGTCATGAGCGACTCGTGCGGCAGCGTCCCGGCCGAGTACTTCAGATCGAAGCGCTGGATCCCGAGCGCCGTGACCGTACGGGCGATCTTCGCGGCCACCGTCTCCGGGGAACCGACGTGCCACGCCCCCTCGCTGATGTCGTCCTCGAACCGGTCCCGGGTCAACGGCGGCCAGCCCCGCTCGGCACCGATCCGGGTGATCGACTTCTGGGCGTGCGGCCACAGCGTCTCGACCGCCTCCTCGTCGGTCGCGGCCACGAAGCCCGGCACGTGCACCGCCACCGGCAGCCTCTCCCGGTCGAACTGGTCGAGAGCCCGGTGGTACAGCTCGACGTACGGGGCGAACCGGGCCGGGTCGCCGCCGATGATCGCCAGCACCATCGGGAAACCGTGCTGCGCGGCGCGGACCACCGACTCCGGGCTGCCGCCGACACCGATCCAGGTCGGGATCGTGCCCGCCTCGGTCTTCGGGAAGACCTCCTGGTCCTGCAGCGCCGGGCGCACCGTGCCGCTCCAGGTGACCGGCTTCTCGGTGAGCAGCTCGGCCATCAGGTCGGCCTTCTCCGAGAACAGCTGCTCGTAGTCGGCCAGGTCGTAGCCGAACAACGGGAACGACTCGGTGAACGAACCCCGGCCCAGGGTGATCTCGGCCCGCCCGTCGGAGACCGCCGCCAGGGTGGCGAACCGCTCGAACACCCGCACCGGGTCGTCGGAGCTGAGCACGGTCACCGCGGTGCCGAGCCGGATCCTGCGGGTACGGGCGGCGATCGCGGCCAGCACGATCTCCGGCGCTGACACCGCGTAGTCGTCCCGGTGGTGCTCACCGAGCCCGAACACGTCCACGCCGACCTCGTCAGCCAGCACTGCCTGCTCGACCACGTTCCGGATCACCTGGGCGTACGGCAGGGAGTTGCCGTCCTTGTCCACGGTGACGTCACCGAACGTGTCGAGGCCGAATTCCACGGAGCTCATGCCGCGATCCTAGAACGCCCGGCGATCATCGCGGTCGTCCCGGTGATCCACCGGACACCACCTCAGGTGCGCGGGTGCCCCGCCGATGACAGGTCCGACCACGAACGGGACAAGGAGCATCATGGGGCAGCGGAGTCACCTGCGCGACCCCTGGCTGCTCGGCCTCGCCGGGCTGGCGGTGCTGTGCGTGCCGTGGTTCCTGGCCGGCCCGGCCCCGCTGCTGTCCACGTGGCTGGTGCAGACCGCGCTCGACGTGCTGCTGGTCTTCCTCGGGTGGCGGCTCGCCCGGCTGTCCCGCCACCGGCCGTACTCGCTGCGGTTCTGGCGGGCCCTGCAGATCGCGATGATCTTCTGCGCGGTCGGCGACGCCTACCAGACCAGCCTGGTGCTGCGCTTCCCCGGGCACACCGGCGTCTCGGTCGTCCAGACCACGATGGTCGTGCTCGCCATGTCGATCGTCGCGGTGACCATGCTGTGCCACCCGCTCGGCGCCACCGGCCGGCAGCGGCTGCGGTTGTGGCTCGACGCGGTGACGGTGCTGGCCGGCGTCGCGGTGTTCCTCTGGTACTTCACACTCGCACCGCAGCTCAGCAGCGCCCACGACACCGACCGCTACGCCGCGGCGGCCAGCGCGGCGGTCATGCTGGTGGTGGTGTTCGGCCTGCTCAAACTCGTCTTCAGCGAACTGGCCCCGTTCCTGCTGGGTCCCGGCATCGTGGGCAGCCTCGGCGTGGCGACCACCGCGCTGGGCACCTCGGCCGGACTCGTGCTCACCGGCGGCCACGACCAGCGGATGATCTTCCTGGCCCAGGTCCTGTCCTGCACCCTGATCCCGATCAGCCTGCGCATGCAGGAACTCCAGACCCGCCGCCTCGACGCCACCCGCCCCGCCGACCGGCGCCGGCGCTACAGCCGCATGCCGTACGTCGCGGTCATCGCGGCCGAGGTCCTGCTGGTCGTCGCGCTGCCGCACACCAGTGCGGACGTGCGCACCTGGGGCGTCACGATCGGCGTGCTGGCCATCACCGCGCTGGTGCTCGGCCGCCAGCTGGTCGCGTTCACCGACAACGACCGGCTCCTCACCGACCTGCACGAACAGAAGGAATGGTTCCGGTCGCTGGTCCAGCACGCGTCCGACGTCACCCTGGTCGTCGGCCCGGGCGACATCATCCGGTACGCGAGCCCGTCCGCGACCCGCATCTTCGGCACCACCCAGGCGGTCGGTGCCGGGCTGGACATCTACCTGCACCCCGACGACCTGCCGGCGTTCCACGACCTGCGCGAGGAACTGGCCGCCGAACCGGGCACCGACGCCGCCGTCCAGGTCCGCGTCCGCCACGCCGACGGCACCTGGCGCTGGCTCGACCTGGTAGGTGCTGATCTCACGGCCAACCCGAGCGTCCGCGGCGTGGTCTACAACGCCCGCGACGTCACGGAGGCCCGGGCCCTGCAGGACCAGCTGCGCCACGAGGCCACCCACGACCGCCTCACCGGCCTGGCCAACCGCACCCTGCTGGCGGAACACCTGGCGGCGACGGGCCCGGCCCCGGTAAGCGTCCTGGTAGCGGACCTCGACGGCTTCAAACAGATCAACGACCTCCACGGCCACCACATCGGCGACGACCTGCTGGTGGCGGTGGCCCACCGCCTTCGAGCCGCCCTGGGCCCCCACGACCTCGCAGTCCGCCTAGGAGGCGACGAATTCGCCATCATCCTCCCGGCAGCCACCCCCGCCACCGCGGCAGACCTGGCCGCCCACCTGGCCACAACCCTGACCCACCCGTTCCTGATAAACGGCCTCCCCCTGACAGTGGGGGCAAGCATAGGAACCGCAACCGGCCCAGCCGACAACCCCGACGCCCTACTCCGAGAAGCCGACGCAGCAATGTACCGAGTAAAGAACGCAGTCTGACCCTTCGTTCCCGAAGCCCAAAAATAACCACCACCCGAACCCGCAACTGCACCCGTAACCGATGCACCCCCTCAACACCCCCGCCGAACCCCCACCCCCGACCAGAACCACACCCAAGCCACGCCACAATCCCCGCGAAAATACAAAAGCGGTCCCCGATAGCCCCAGAAAAACGCGACCAGAACCATCACCAGGACCGCGCCCGAACAAACCGCCAACCCCACCGAAACCGGCCCCCCGCCCCGGCCCCACAACTGAGGCCAGCATCCGAACTGCGCCCGGCGCCACACCCTTTCCTATACCCGCGCCCGGCACAGGAACCGCAGCCAGACCGACGACCGGAACCGCCGCCGGAACCGCCGCCGGAACCGCAGCCGGGGCCGGGGCCGGAACCGCAGCCGGGGCCGGGGCCGGAACCGCAGCCGGGGCTGGGGCTGGGGCCGGGGCTGGGGCCGGAACCGCAGCTGGGGCTGGGGCCGGGGCCGCAGCCGGAACCGCAGCCAGGGCTGGGGCCGGGGCCGGGGCCGGGGCTGGGGCCGGAACCGCAGCCGGGGCCGGGGCCGGGACCGGGGCCGGGACCGGGGCCGCAGCCGGAACCGCAGCCGGGGCCGGGGCCGGGGCCGGAACCGCAGCCGGAACCGCAGCCGGGGCCGGGGCCGGGACCGGGGCCGGGACCGGGGCCGCAGCCGGAACCGCAGCCGGGGCCGGGGCCGGGGCCGCAGCCGGGGCCGCAGCCGGGGCCGCAGCCGGGGCCGCAGCCGGGGCCGGGGCCGGGGCCGGAACCGCAGCCGGGGCCGCAGCCGGGGCCGGCGGAAGCGACCCCAGAGCACGCATCAACGCGGTCCACAACGACTCGATCGCCCTGTCCACAAACGCATCACCACGCGTGGCGCGCAATTCACTCATACGCGCGACATGAACCCGGTACTTTCCCCAAGCACGATTCTCGGCATGCTCACGACGGAACCTTTCGCGCTCCAGCGAATAGTTCCTCGATCTGGTCCGATCGCGCATATCCGTGACCTGATCACGTGTGAACATCGACATCTGCCCCATGCCCTTTATTGTCCTCCGAGCCGCCCGGAACGTCCAACTGGATCATCGACAAGTTTCGCGACCGGCAAAACATCAATTGACTCCTGACGTGGCGAAGCCCGCTGACAGAAGACCGACAGATTCCGGCGCTGCATGCGTTGTCGGGCTGCGGAGTAAAGAGTACGTTCGTAGCCATGAAAGCCAACGAATATACGCGACGTCAAGAGCACGATACTTTGTGCAAACGGCCGAGCTGACGCGAACAGGGAAGTGACACACAAGCGCTCGTGCCGCAGCGAAAGAAACAGTGTGGGCCGCAAATAATTGCGCGAAGGGAGACGTCGTGGCAGATACGTCGTCGACTGGCGCGGTGCCGGGGTGGACGCACAACGGGGCAAGCCCGGAGCGGGCGACCGCTCTCGCCAGGCGGAGCGCCCGGCATCACGACCCAAAGTGGGTAAGCCCCGGAGAGAAGCCACCGGGAGGCGAGGTATCGGCACCAGCAGGAGAGATCGGGAACAGGGCACCGGGTGAGGGCGGGGCTCCTAGAGCGCTGCCACCCCGGCGACCACGGCCATGCCGTTGGCGTTGCCGTCGCCTCCGTCGGGCCATTCGTGGACCCAGACCAGGCCTGGGGGGACCAGTTCCGCGTCACCGAAGAACTGCAGGATCTGGTCGCGGGTGCGGCCGTGGGCGGCTGAGACGTCGGTTCGGCGGTAGAGGGCTGTCACCTCCGCCTCCTTGGCGTCGGCCGGGGTGTCGGAGATGCCGTGCGAGATCACCAGGTAGGAGCCGATGGGCAGGGCCTGGCGGAGACGGGCCACCGCTTCGTAGGCGGAGTCCTCCGTCACGAAGTGCAGCATGGCCACCAGCATGAGGCCGACCGGTTGGTCGAGGTCGATGAGGCGGCGGACCTGGGGGTGGTCCAGGACCGCGTCGGGGAAGCGCATGTCGGCCTGGATCGCGCAAGCCCAGGGGTTGTCCTTGAGGATGTCGTTGCTGTGAGCCACCGCCACCGGGTCGATGTCGACGTAGGCCACCCGGGCGTCCGGGATGCGGCGCTGGGCGATCTCGTGGACGTTGCCGACCGTGGGGATGCCGCTGCCGATGTCGAGGAACTGGCGGACACCCCGGTCGAGGAGATAGTGCACCGCCCGGCTGAGGAAGGCCCGGTTGGCGCGGGCCATGTCACCGGCCGTGGGGATCATGGCCAGCAGGCCCTGCGCGGCCTCACGGTCGGCGGCGAAGTTGTGGTTGCCGCCGAGCAGGGCGTCGTAGATGCGCGCGCTGCTGGGACGGTTCGAGAAGTCGGGATCGGCGTTCGCCATGCCGAGAAACCCTACTCCATTGTGGAGGTTCGCCAGTGGTTCTCTCACGAGGACACCAATCCGGCCGCCGGGTGGGCGGCTCGCAGCAGGGCCGGCACCTGGTGCGGGGTGGCCGGAGCCGCGTACCGCAGGCCCTGGGCTCCGTCGCAGCCCGTACCGGTCAGGGTCGCCGCGCGGCGTTCGTCGTCGATGCCGTGCACGGTCAGGGTGAGGCCGAGGGCGTGGGCGGTGCGGGCCATACCGGCGAGCAGGTCGCGGTCGGACTCGGAGCCGGCCTCGGTGGCGCGCAACAGCCCGGCGGGGGTGCGAAGACCGTGGACCGGCAGGTCCCGGAGGTACGCGAGGCTGGTGAACCCGGTGCCGAAATCCTCCAGGACGATCCGGACGCCGATCTCGGCCAGCGCGGTCAGCACGGTCAGGCTGTGGGCGCCGGCCGGGACCGCGTCGAGGCCGGCGAGGTGCAGGTGCAGCCGGGCGGGGGCGAGCCCGCTGCCGTTCAGCGCGTCGCGGACCAGGTCGATCACATCGGGGTACCCGATCTGGTGCACCGGCACGTCGACCCCGACGAACGGGCCCTTGGCAGCACCGTCCCACTGCATCGCCTGGCGGCAGGCCTGGCGCAGCAGGCCGGCGGCCAGCCGGGTGGTGGTGTCGCGGTCGCCGGTGAGCTGGCCGATCCGGGCAAGGTCGAGGGTGCCGAGGTGCGGGTGCCGCCAGGTCATCCGGGTGTGCAGGCCGGCCACCCGGCCGGTGCCGAGACCGATGACCGGTTGGTACGTCGGCGGCCCGGTAACCAGCCCACTGACGCCCGAACCGCCCGAACCGCCCGAACCGCCTGAACCGCCCGAACCGCCCGCACCGCCCGCACCTGGCCCGCCTGCACCGACGCCGCCGACAACGACGCCGGCAGCACCGACGCCGCGAGCAACAGGGCCAGCAGCACCATCGCCACCAGCACCAACGCCACCAGCAATGGGGCCGCCGGCAATGGGGCCGCCGGCAATGGGGCCGCCGGCAATGGGGCCGCCGGCAACAGCACCTCCCACAACATCACCGCCAGCACCAACGCCGCCGACAACAGCACCTCCCACAACATCTCCGCCAGCACCAACGCCACCGGCAACAGCACCTCTCACAACATCACCGCCAGCACCAACGCCGCCGGCGACAGGGCCGCCTGCGACAGGGCCGGTACCGCGAAGGCCGGGCGGGGTGGTGCGGGTGAAGGCTGGGCGGGCGTCGTACACGGCCCAGCCGGTGGCTCCGGCGCGGGCCTGGCGCAGGGCTATCTCGGCGTCGACGAGGACGCGGGCCGGTTCGAGGCCGCCGGTGGCCACGTCGACGACGCCGACGCAGGCCGCGATCGGGGCGGTCAGGCCGGTGCCGGGCAGGGTGGACGGCTCGGCGAGCAGGGCGGTGATGCGCTCGGCCAGGTCGGCGAGGTGCACGAGGCCGCCGCTGTCGTGCACGAGCAGGGTGAACGTGTGGCTGCCGTGCCGGGCGAGCAGGTAGTCGGGGTGGTCCGCGACGAGGCGCAGTCGCCGGGCCACCTCACCGAGTACGTGGTCGCCGGCCTCCGTACCGAATTGTTCGCAGACCGCCGGGTAGCAGCCGACCTCGACGAGGCAGAGGCCGGCGTGCCGGCCCGGGTCGTCGCCGTTGGCGGCCTGCCGCAGCCGCTGGATCAGGCGGGCCTTGGTGGCGACCCCGGTCACCGGGTCGTAGTGGGCGAGCCGCCGGTAGCGTTCCTCGCTGATCTCGAGGGCGATCTGGAACTCGCGGGCGGCCCGCCGGCTGGCCCGGTGCAGGGATTCCTGCTGGGCGAGCGTGCGGGCCTGCATCGCGGCGGCGAACCCGGACACGAACGCGCCGGCCACCTGGCGGGCCGCTCCGGCGAGCACCTCGCCGTCGCTGAGGTCGTCGAGCACCACGCCCATGGTGGCGGGCAGCGCCTCGTGCCGGCCGATGCCGAGCGCGACGACCTCGATGCCGGCGCGGTAGGCGGCGTCGAGGTCGGCCGGGACGGTCCGGGCGGCGTCGCGCAGGCAGCGGGCGTAACCGTCGAGGGTCCGGGCGGCGACCGGTGCGTCCACCGGGAGGTAGACGCCGGCCCCGGTGACGGCCGCGAGCCAGGTCTCCCCCACGGTCCGTCCAGCGCTCACGGTCGCCCGCACCGGGACCAGATCGATGGGTACGGGCGCCGGTTGGTCCCGCCGGGAGCTGAATACGGTACGGGCGGCCCGGTCCAGTGCCGCGTCGGTGTACTGCTCGGCGGTGGAGAGCGCGGCCGCGACGATCCCGTCCGCACGGGTCCGGGCATCCGCGATCACCCGGTCGGCCCCGGTGTCGAGCGGCACCGGGGGGTAGCCGCATTCGCCGAGGATCTGGTTCAGGGCGCCGATCATCATCGCGTGGGTGAGTGGCTCGTCGGGCTGCGCCATCAGTGGTCCCCTCCCTCCGGGGTGGCAGACGTCCGGGGGACGCGCTGCTCCGGTATCGCCTGCCAGAGGGCGACAGCTTGTTTGCGGCCGAGTTTGAGCGCGGTCCGGACGGCCTCGGGCGACTTGCCGACCTTCGCGGCGATCTCCGACGGGGTCATCCCCTGCGCGGACAGTTCGAGGGCTTCGCGCCGTGCCGGGGGCAGTTGGGCCAGCACCCCGGAGAACCACTCCTCCAGTTCGTACTTCTGCAGGTCGGGGTCGTCGGCGCGGCCCTCGCTGAACTCGGCCACGTCGGGCACGAGCAGCTCGAGGTCGCCCTGACCGCTGGCCCGGCGCTGCTTGAGCCAGTGCGAGCGGGCGGCGGTGCGGACCCAGGCCGCCGGGTGGGTGAGGTCCCGCCAGCGGCGCAGGGCCTCGCGGATGGCCTCGGCGACCGCGTCCTGCGCCTCCCAGCGGTTGGCGCCCTCGCGCATGAGGTTGCGGACCAGGCCGGTCCAGTAGGCCCGGAAGAAGTCCTCGATCTCGGCCGCGGGCGGCGGGTCGGGGATGACCTGATCGGACCGGACCGGGTGGGGCGGAGCGACGGCCGGGGCCGCCTCATCGGACCGTGGTGGTCCCGCCGTGTCACTGCCCACGTCGTGCGCATCATGCGCGTCGACCACCACATGCCTCCGTTCGCCGTCGAACTCCCACCTAGTTAGGTCCCTGACAGCCCTCCGGCGTGACAGCCGAGGTCAAGATTCTTTTCGGTCAGCGCACCTCGCGGTCGCGCACCGTGATGAAGATCCGTTCGCCAGTGGGCCGCTCCGGCCAGGGAGAACGTTCTGTCCGACATGGACTGTACGGCCCAGCCAGCACAGGAGACCCACCGCCGGGTATGCGTTTTCGGTCACGTCTCTCTCCGGGGATAAGCGGGGCCGCGCTGCCCGGCCGATGCTGGGAAGATCGGTTGTCGACGAACATCGAAGGTTGGGGAGGCGCCGGTGCCCGGCACGCTCTACGCGGTCAGCGACCTGCACGTCGCGTACGCGGAGAACCGCAAGCTGCTCGATGACCTGCACCCGCCGTCCCCGCAGGACTGGCTGATCGTGGCCGGTGACGTCGGCGAGGTGTTCGGGCACATCGAGCAGACCCTGCGGCTGCTGCGCCCACGATTCGCCGAGGTCGTCTGGGCCCCCGGCAACCACGAGCTGTGGACGCACGGCCGGGACCCGGTCACGCTGCGCGGCGCCGAGCGGTACGACGCACTCGTCGCCATGTGCCGTGAGCTGGGCGTGCACACCCCCGAGGACGAGTACCCGGTGTTCCGTGGCGAGGGCGGGCCGGCCGTCGTGGCGCCCCTGTTCCTGCTGTACGACTACACGTTCCGGGCCCCGGGGACGGCCACCAAGGAGGAGTCGCTCGCGTACGCGTACCGGACCGGTGTGGTCTGCACGGACGAGGAACTGCTGCACCCTGATCCGTACCCGGACCGGGAATCGTGGTGCCGGGCCCGCGTCGCACTGACCGAGCGGCGCCTGGCCGCGATCGACCCGGACCTGCCCACCGTGCTGGTCAGTCACTGGCCCCTGCACCGGCATCCGACCGAGGTCCTGTGGTACCCGGAGTTCGCCCAGTGGTGCGGCACCGAGCTGACCGCCGACTGGCATGTGCGGTACCGGGCCGCCGCCGCGGTGTACGGCCACCTGCACATCCCGCGGACGACCTGGCAGGACGGGGTGCGCTTCCAGGAGGTGTCGCTGGGCTACCCGCGCGAGTGGGGCAAGCGGGCCGGCGCCCCGGCGCTGCTGCACAAGGTGCTCGAGTGAGGGCCGCGCCGTTCGTGCTGTCGCTGACCGGGCTGCTCGCCGTGCTGGCCCTGGGTACCGGGATCGCCGGCCGGGACGACACCCGGCTGGACCCGGCCGGGCGGACCATGACCGACGCCGTGGTGACCGCGCGCGAGAGCGGCACCACCGACACGGTGGCGTTACGGGTCTCCGACCCCACCCGGGAGGTGACCTGCCGGGTGCCGAGGTCGGATTTCGACGGGGACTGGCCGGCGGTCGGCGAGGTCGTCCCGGTCATCCCCGGCGCCCTCGGCCGCTGTGAGCTGCCGGTGGTCACCGGCCGGCTGCCCCGGGCCCAGCTGGTGGTCACCGGGCTGATCCTCGCGGCGGCGCTGGTGGCGTGGCTGATCCACCGCTCGGTCCGCGCGGGCCGGCGGCGGGCTCAGGACGCGACGCTGGCGGCGTACCTGTCCCGGAACGTCGCCCGGTAGGCCTGCGGGGTCGTCCCGAGCCGCTGGCCGAAGTGGTGCCGCAGGGTGGCGGCGCCACCGAAGCCGGCCCGGGCGGCGATGCTGTCGATGCCGAGCTCGGACTCCTCGAGCAGGCGGCGGGCCAGCAGCACGCGCTGCCCGGTCAGCCAGTCGTGCGGCGTCGCGCCGGTCTCGGACCGGAACTTGCGGGCGAACGTCCGGGGGGCCATGTGCGCCTGCGCGGCCATGGTGTCCACGGTGTGCGGCCGGTCGAGGCTCTCCATCACCGCGGTGATCAGCGGTTGCAGCGTCTCGCACTCGACGGACTGCACCGGCGTCTCGATGAACTGGGCCTGCCCACCCTCGCGGTGCGGCGCGACCACCATCCGGCGGGCGATCTTACGGGCCACCTCGGCGCCCTGCTCCGCGCGGATCAGGTGCAGGCCGGCGTCGAGCGCGGCGGCGGTGCCCGCGCTGGTCAGGATGTTGCCGTCGGCGACGTAGAGCACGTCCGGGTCGACGGCCGCGGTCGGGTAGAGCTCGGCGAGCCGGTCCGTGTGCCGCCAGTGTGTGGTGCAGCGGCGGCCGTCGAGCAGGCCGGCCGCGCCCAGGGCGAACGCGCCGGTGCAGACGCTCATCACCCACGCCCCGCGCGCCGCGGCGGCACGCAACGCGTCGACGACCTCGGCCGGGAACTCCTCGGCGTTGTCGTGCGGCACGATCGCGACGAGGTCGGCGTCGTAGGCCGGCGACAGGTCGTGGCTGGGCGAGATCGAGAACCCCGCATGGGTACGGACGGGAAGCCCGCCGACACTGCAGACCGCGAACTCGTACGCGGGGAGCCCGTCCTCGGTGCGGTCGAAGCCGAACAGCTCGCAGAGCACGCCGAGCTCGAAGACGGCGACGTCGGCGAGCACGATCACGGCGACTTTACGGAGCATGCGGACAGCCTAACGAGGGTTGGCAGGATTTTGTAGATGTATGGCATCACTGCCACTGTCCGCGCCCCGCCGTGCGGTTCAGACTGGTCCCAGAACAACCGGTGCGCACCGGCTCCACTGGATCAAGCCGGACTAGGTTGGGACCGTCATGGGACTCGTCATTCTGCTGTTCTTCCTGCTCATCGCCGCTGCCTCGGCGGCCGGGCTGACCGTCGACTCGCACGACAGCGCCGACTGGAAACCCACCGTCAACGGCGCCCGGGTCACCGCCCGCCGATGACCGGCAACGGGAAGTGGCGCGCACCTCGCCCGAGGTCGCGCCACCCGCCCGTACCGTGAAAGGTCAGTCCTTCTTCTTGGGAGCGACTTCCTCAGCCGCACCGGCCTCGTCAGCGGCACCGGCCTCATCAGCGGCACCGGCCTCATCAGCAGCGCCGGCCTCATCAGCGGCACCGGCGGCAGCGCCCTCGGCGGCCTTGGCGTCGGCGAGCGTGAGGCACGCGGTCAGCAGCGCCTCGCGGGCGGTGACCACCTCGGCGGCGAGATCCTCGGCGGCGGCACCTTCCTCGGCGGCACCCGCTCCCGCCTCTTCCTTCTCCGCGGCGGCGCCCATCTTCTTGGCGTACTTCTTGGCGATGGCCCGCTTCACCTTCTTGGAGAGCGGCTCATGCGCGGCCTTCTCAGCGGCCCCGGCCTCGGCGCCCTCTTCCTCAGCCGCACCCGCTTCCTCAGCGGCACCGGCCTCGGCGTCCGCGGCGGCCTGGTCGACGGCGAACGTGTCGCACGCGGTCTCCAGCGCGAGAGCCGACGCGGCGGCGGCGTCAGCGGCCCCGACGGCCTCCTGCGGCGCCAATTCCTCGCCGTCGCAGACCACCGCTCCCGCATTGATTTCCAGCGCTTCGCAACCGGCGACATCGAAGTTCTGGCCGTCGACGACCACTATCTTCGCGGCCTTGACCTGTTCGCCGGCGGAGGCCAGCTGCAGGCCGGTCACACCGCCACCCACCAGCACCGCGGCGAAGACCGCGGCGCCGATTGCCTTGCGGTTGACGCCGGTTCGCCGTCGCTGACGCAATCTCATCACCACTCCTGATCGTCGTCCACCAATGTCGCGTTCGGGAGTCGATACGGGCTCCGGACGACGAAGGGTTCACTTCTCGCGCACATTCGGGGGGTTCAATTCCTAATGGATAATTTTGAACTTTTTCCGGCCCGGTGGGGTTAGGGCGGGTCCTGGCAGGTCACATGCATGACCATGGCGACGAAGAAGACCGTGTTCGTGCTGTTCGGCGCGACCGGCGACCTGGCGAGGCGGATGGTGCTGCCCGCGTTCTACACCCTGGCGATCGAGGGGCTGCTGCCGAAGGACTGGGTCCTGGTCGGCAACGGCCGCGGCGATGTGGCGCACGAGGACTTCCGGGGCCACGTGCGCGAGGCGCTCACCGAGTTCGGCCCGCACCCGGACCAGGGCCCGTGGAAGGAGTTCGAGAAGCGGCTGCTGTTCGCCGGCGGCGGCTTCGACACCGGCTCCCCCGGCAGCCTGCTCGACGTCATCGCGCACGCCCGCGGCAAGCTCGGCGCGAACGCTCAGCTCGTGCACTACTTCGCCGTGCCGCCGTCGTCGTTCGGCGAGCTCACCCGGGCGCTGGGTCAGCACGGTCTCGCCGAGGGCTCCCGGGTCGTCTACGAGAAGCCGTTCGGCACCTCACCGCAGGACTTCCGCGCCCTGGACCGTACGGTGCACCGGGTGCTCGAGGAGCCGCAGGTCTACCGGATCGACCACTTCCTCGGCAAGGAGGCCACCCAGAACCTGCACGTGCTGCGCTTCGCCAACGAGGTGTTCGCGGCGATGTGGAACCGGCACCACATCGAGAGCGTGCAGATCGACGTGCCCGAGGACCTCGGCATCGACGACCGCGCACTGTTCTACGACGCGACCGGCGCGGTCCTCGACATGCTGGTCACCCATCTGTTCCAGGTCGCCGCCGAGGTGGCGATGGAGCCACCGGCCACGCTGGACGCCGCGGGCCTGCAGGACGCCCGGGAGAAGGTGATCCGCCGGTTCCGCCCGCTGGACCCCGCCGAGGTGGTGCTCGGCCAGTTCGAGAAGTACCGCGCGGTCGAGGGGATCAGGTCCCGGTCCACCACCGACACGTACGTCGCGGCCCGGCTCTGGATCGACAACCCGCGCTGGCGGGGCGTGCCGTTCCTGCTGCGCACCGGCAAGCGGATGGCCGCCTCCGAGCAGCGGGTCAGCGTGGTGCTGCGTACGCCGGCCGGCCCGTTCGCCGACCTGCCGCGGCAGGCGAACGTGCTCAGCTTCTCGCTGTCGGGCACCGGCGACATCGCGCTGAGCCTGCTGGCCAAGAAGCCCGGCGTCGCGCTCGAGGTCGACCCGGCGACCATGGCGCTGCCGCTGGCCCAGCTGCCGGACGCCGAGCCGCTCCCGCCGTACGCGCGACTGATCAACGATGTCCTGCTGGGTGACCGGTCGCTGTTCACCCGCCCGGACGGCCTGGCGTCGGCCTGGAAGGCGGTCCGCCCGCTGCTGGACGACCGCCCGCGCCTGCACCGGTACGCCCAGGGGTCCTGGGGCCCGGCCGCCGCCCGCGAGCTGGCCGCCCCGCACGGGTGGCTCCTGGGCCAATAGCGCGGACCCACCGGTACGGCGTCCCACCGGTCGCGACGAGCGGGGCCGGACGATCCGGATGAGTGCCGGTTCCGCCGGTGGGCCCACCACGGCCTAGTATCGGCGGATGGTCCCGCCCCTAGGACACGCCTGCCTGGCCTTCGACGACGTCGAGAGCTTCGAGGCGGCCGCGTACTCCTTCCTCGCCGCCGGGCGGCGGGAGGGCAAGCGGGTCCGCTACGTCGCCGAGAGGGCGCCCCGCGGCTGGGATTTCGAGCCCGAGCTGATGTCGCCCGCCGAGCACTACCCGGTGGACGGCGTCATCGACCCGGCGACCGGCCTGGACACCTGGACCGAGGCCACCGAGCAGGCACTCGCCGACGGTTTCACCGGGCTCTGCGTGGTCGCCGACACCACCCGGCTGGTGGGCACCCCGGCACGGCTCGACGCGTTCGCCCGCTACGAGTACCGCGTCGACCGCTACATGCGCGGCCACCCGTTCACCGCGATGTGCGCGTTCGACCGTACGGTGGTCGACGACGCCGTGATCGACGAGATGGCGTGCATCCACCCGGACTCCGACGCCCCGTTCCGGCTGTACGCCACCACCACCGGCGACGCGGGTGCCGGGCTGGCCGGCGAGCTGGACGCGGCCACCCACGAGCGGTTCGAGCACGCCCTGGACCGCGCCGAGCTCGAACCGGCGGACGGGGAGGTCGTGCTGGAGGCCGGCGATCTCACGTTCATCGACCACAACTCACTCGTGCACCTGGACACCTACGCCCGGCGCCGCGGCGCGGTGCTGGCGCTGCGGACCCCGCTCGGCGTCGCCGGGCGCATGGCCGGTCTGCTCGGCCTGACCGCACTGCGAGTGGAGATCACCCGATGAGGACAGGCGCGGCGGCCGGCCACCACGGTTACTTCCACGAAGCGGTCACGTACTCCACCGACCGGGAGTTCCTCGATCTCGCCACCGCGTTCCTGCTGGCCGGCCGCGCCGCCAGTGAGCCCAGCGTCGCGGTGCTCGACGCCGGCGGCATCGACCTGCTCCGCCGGGTCCTGCCGGCGGACTCCGGCGTCGAGTTCGTCGACAACCACGACCTGTACAACCGGCCCGCCGCCACCATCCACAACTACCGCAAGCTGCTCGGCGCCCACGTCGCCGCCGGCGCCCGGCAGATCCGGATCCTCGGTCAGGTCCCCACCACCGCGGACAACTGGGACCGCTGGGCCGACTACGAGTCGGTGATCAACGTGGCCTACGACGACTTCCCGCTCTGGAGCAACTGCGCGTACGACACTCGCACCACCCCCGGGCCGATGCTGGCCGAGGTGGCCCGGACCCACCCCCGGTTCGCCCGCCCCGGCGACCGGCACGAGGTCAGCCCCACGTTCCTCGAGCCCCGGTCGTACCTGTCCCGGCAGCGTCCCGCGCGGCCGGACCCGCTGCAGTCGGGCCCGCCCACCACGACGCTCGCGGACCCGGTGCCGGCCCAGGCCCGCGCGGCCGTCCGGGCGGCGGACCCGGGCCTCGCCCCGGAGGACCTCGACGACCTGGTGGTCGCGGTGAGCGAGACGGTGACCAACGCTTTCCGGTACGGTGTCCCGCCGGTGACCCTGCGCGTCTGGCGCGGTGCCGACCGCCTCGTCGTCACGGTCACCGATGCCGGGACCGGGCCCGAGGATCCCCTCGCGGGCCTGCTCCCGGCTGGCGACGGGTCCCTCGGCGGCCGCGGTCTGTGGATCACCTATCAGGCCTGCGACCAGGTCACCGCCGCCCGCGACGAGGAGGGCTGGACGATCCGCCTGACCGCCGGAATATCCGCGCGCTGATCACGTTGTATCGGCCGTATCCTCCGGGAGGTCGAAGATGAAGACTGGTATCCACCCCACCTACGGCTACGTCGTCTACCGTGACCGCAGCGCGGACTACACGTTCCTGACCCGCTCGACCGCGACGAGCGACACGACGATCGAGTGGGCGGACGGCACCACGTACCCCGTCCTGGACGTCGGCATCTCCGCGGCGAGCCATCCGTTCTGGACCGGCAAGCAGCGCCTGCTCGACACCGCCGGCCGCGTCGAGAAGTTCCGCGCGAAGTACGCCGCCTTCCAGAAATAGTCCGCGAACACGCCCCGGTCGTCAGGCCGGGGCGTGTTGCGTCCCCGGCCGGATCTGCACGCTGACCGGGCCGACGCGCAGGATCCCGTCGTTGAGCGGCACCGTGCGGATCCCGCCCCGGCCCCGCATGGCCTTGAACGCCCCCGGCGCGATGGTGGCGTCCATCCAGGCGCAGGGGTTGGCCCGCCGCTTCACCCGCAGGCAGACCGGGCCGTCCCCGGAGTCCAGGCACAGCACCGACCCCACCAGGTCGTCCACCGCGATCCCCCGGACCAGGATGTTGCGCCGCGTCTGCACCAGATCGGCGCCGCCCGGCAGACCTTCGACGGCCACCACCGTGACCACGGCGTCGCGGTGGGCCTGTTTCGCGAAGTACCGGTCCCCCACGATGCCCAGGCCGGCCCGGATCTCGATGGACCCCACCATCTCCCCCGGCGGTGCGGCCGCGGGCCCGGCGGAGGGCCGGCCCTCGTACCGGTGCGCGGGCGAGGCCAGCAACTGCAGGATCTCCGGCATCGGCCCATCGTAGGTCAGCGCGCGGCGAGCCAGTCCGGGAAGCCGATCGCGCCGATCCGCGCACCCGGCCCGGTGACCAGCGAGGTGTCGTCGAGCACCGCGCCGAAGTAGCCGGTGGCCGGGTCGGCGATGACCTTGCGGGCCGGTTCGTCGCCCCCGGCGGCCGCCAGGTAGCGCTCCACCAGGGTGGCCATCGGGAACGTCTCCGGGCCACCGAGCTCGGCCACGGCACCCGACGGCGTGCCGGTGGCCAGCTCGGCGAGCGTGGAGGCCACCTCGTCCGCGGCGACCGGCTGGAACAGCCGCGGGGTGAGCCGGATCGTGTCGCCGTCGGTCGCGGACGCGGCGATCGCGCGCAGGAACTCGAAGAACTGGGTGGCCCGCAGGATCGTCCACGGCACTCCACCCTGCTCGATCAGCGCCTCCTGCGCGACCTTGGCCCGCAGGTATCCGCTGTCGGGCAGCCGGTCGGCGCCGACCACGCTGAGGGCGACGTGGTGGGCGACGCCGGCCACCTTCTCCGCGGCGAGCAGGTTCCCGGTCGACGTGCGGAAGAAGTCGAGCACGTCGGCGTCGGCGAACGACGGCGAGTTGGACACGTCGACGACCACCCGGGCGCCGGTCAGCACCTCGGCCAGCCCATGCCCGGTGAGGGTGTCGACGCCGGTGTCCGGCGACGCCGCGACCACTTCGTGCCCGGCCCGGCCGAGCAGGTGGACCAGCTTGGAGCCGATGAGCCCGGTGCCACCGATGACCACGATCTTCATGACGTTCTCCCGTTCCTCAACTCGGATAACTCTTGTCCGAGACTATACTCAGACAAGTCCTGTCCGAGTCAAGTAGGATGGCGTCATGAAGATGTCCGGCGGGGTCGAATGGGCCCTGCACTGCTGCGTGGTGCTGACCGCGGCCGACCAGCCCGTCCCGGCCGCCCGCCTGGCCGAGCTGCACGACGTGTCGGCCAGCTACCTGGCCAAACAGCTCCAGCTGCTGTCCCGGGCCGGGCTGGTGGCGTCGGTCCAGGGCCACGCGGGCGGCTACCGGCTGACGCGGCCGGCCGAACAGATCACGGTCCTCGACATCGTCGAGGCGGTCGACGGCGGAGCACCGGCGTTCGTCTGCACGGAGATCCGTCAGCGCGGCCCGATGGCCACCCCGGCCGAGGCCTGCACCGCCCCGTGCGCCATCGACCGGGCCATGCGGGCCGCCGACGAGGCCTGGCGGCAGTCCCTGCGCGACATCACGATCGCTTCGCTGGCCCGCAACGTCACCGGCGACTACGGCCCGGGGGTCTTCACCGGCATCCGCGGCTGGCTGGCCGCGCCCTAGGTGTTCCGCCCTAGGCCGGGTCGGGCCCTTCCGGCGGCTCGACCCAGGCGGGTGCCTTGCCGGGGAGCCGGTTCGGGACCTCGGGGAAACGGCCCTGGCCCAGAGCCGCCCGCATGGTCGCCACGCAGTGGTTGCGGGCGCGGTCGACGCGGTCGCGGCGGTAGTGCTCCTCGAGGTTCATCTCGGCGTCGGTGGTGCGCAGCGGCTTCTGCCAGGCCGTCTTCATCTGCTCGCCGACCTCGGCCTTGGCCTCGTTGGTGAGCAGCCGGTAGGCGGCGGCGACCGCGGGCGCCTCGATGTCGAGCAGCGCCTGGTGGAACGCGAGCCGGGAATAGATCCGGCTCACCTCCTCGGTGAGCTGCTGGCGCCCCTCCAGGGTGCCCGGCCGGCGGCGGATGCGGTACGGCATCTCGGCGTAGTCCTCGACCACGCTGAGCGCCTCACCGAACGCCAGCGCCCGGCGCTCGCGGCGCGCGGCCCGGCGGTTGAGCCCGTACGTGAGCAGCGCGACCAGCGCCGCGCCGAGGATCGCGATGACCGGTGCGAGCACCGCCGTCGTCTGCACCGCCGTCCACTTCACGCCGCGGCGCCCAGGACGGTGACGAGGTCCGCGGCGTACCCGGCGTCCCACTGGTCCGGGCCCGGGCCGAAGATCCGGTTGATGCCGTTCTGGCAGGACAGACCCGCGAACGCCACCGGATCCGTACGGTGGCACCGGCGCAGCCACGCGATCGCGCCGCGATAGGCCGCCCCGGGCGAGCCGGCCCGGTAGACGTGGTCCGGGACGTTGTACAGCAGGCATTCGAGCAGGTAGGACGGCGCGGTCGAGCCGGCCCGCCGCCGGGCCTGCTTGGCCGTACGGACGACCTGCTTGAAACCGCCGCCGGTGCGCAGGTCCTTCGCGTCGCCGTTGCGCCGGTGCTGCTTGGGGAAGTTGACGATCGGGCGGCCCTCGCGGTCACGGAAGAAGACACCCTGCTCGAAGGAGCCGGCGCCCGGCACCGGGTGGAACCTGTACTCGGTCGCGACGAGGATGTCGACCATCTCGCCGAACAGCGAATCCGGATCATCGACGTTCACGCAGCGGCGGCCCATGCGCACGGTGTAGGACTCCCCCAGCACGGTGAGGACGTCGTCGCGGAAATCCTCCCAGGCGGAGACGCCGGCCGGCGCGCTGAGCATGAGCACGAGGTCGATGTCGCTGGTCGGCTCGACGGCGGTGCCGTTCACCCGGGAACCCTGGGCGAAGATCTGGTACGGCCGGCCGTCGAGCAGCGGGGAACGGTGCAGCGCCTCGCGCAGCACGCCTCCGGCCCAGGACACCAGGAACGCGTCGGGCTGCCCGATGCTGCGGGCAGCCCCGCGAAGGTCGTCGACCGTCCTGGTCATGACGCCCATTATGCCTCGGCCCTAGAGCGGTGCCCGTACGGTGAACGTCGTCGCGCGGGAGCTCAGGGCGAGCCGGGAACGACTCACCGACAGTGAGCGGTCGGGGTAGTTCTTGGAACGCAGCGTGACCTCACCCGGGGCGCGGCCCGCGATCGGGCAGAACGTCGCGTCGGCGGCGTACAGCGCCGAGCCGGTGGACCGGTCCAGCCAGATCTGGCCGTTGCGGTGCCGCAGGTGGTAGCCCGGGTAGTTCGACGACTCGAAGGAGACGCACGAGCTGTCGGCCAGGCCGGCCCGGACGACGAAGCGGGAGTCCGCGCGGTCCAGCGCCGAGCTGATCCGCTCGACGCGGCCCCGGTAGTCGCGGTGCCGGACCCGGTAGCCGGTCATGCCGGCGGGTTCCAGGCTGACCGCGGCGCCGACGGTGAACGGGCCGGGGGCCGGGGGCGGGGCCGAGGACCGCGTCGGTGCGGGCGCCGGGGAGGAGGACGCGGGTACGGGCGCGGGAGGTGCCGCCGTCGCGGTCGCCGGGCCGGACGGGTGGGCGGACGGCAGGGCGGACGCCGACGCCGGCGCCGAGGTGCCGGCGCTGCGGCTCGCACCGGAGGAGGACACCGAGACAGAGACCGAGGCCGATGTCGATGCCGACGGCGAGGCCGGGGCGGACGGCACCGTCAAGGGCATGGCCGGGACGGTCGGCACCGTGGGCAGCGTGACGAAACGGGCCTCGCCGGCGTTGCCCGGGCGCGCGGTCTGCCAGGCGACCGAGCCGGTGACCAGCAGGACGGCGATGGCGGCGAACGCGCCGACCGCGGCCCGGCGGCGGGTGGCCCGGGTGCCGGCGGCCGGCGCGACGGGCTGGGGGACGGTGGCGGTGGCCGAGGCCAGGAACGAGTCCGGCAGCGGCGGGTGGCCGGCCGGGCTCTGCGGGGGTGGGGGCACCCAGCCGCCCACCCGGAGCTCGGGGGGCGTGGAATCCTCTGTGGTCATTCACTTCCGATCGACAAAGCTCCGCGGTGGGGGCGTACCGCGGAGGTGCCTGGAAATGATCGAGGCAAATGACCCGAAACGCAAGCATCAGAATGGGGGGCCCGGGACGCGGGGATGGAAGCCGCGTCCCGGGCCTGCTCTCACCCGTTCGGGAACAACCGGGCGAATTCCGCGTACCCGGTGGCCACGTCCACCTGGGCCCAGAAGCGGTGGTAGTTGAACGTCGGTGCGGCACCGCCGTTCAGGTAGGCCTCGACCTTCGGCCAGTCCGGGTCGTTCTTGTAGAAGGACCGGATGTCGAGGAACGAGACGCCCGGCTTGATGACGTCACCGTTGGGCATCTTGCCGGTCCAGCCCGGCGGGATGTAGATGCCCTGTCCGGTGGAGGCGTTGTACACGTCGTCCATCCGGTTGTAGTCGGCCCGGGTCTCGGTGACCGAGACACCCTTACCGTCCTTGTACGCCCAGATCGCGTCCAGCAGTCCCTTCGCGGCCGTCTTCGCCTGGGCGTTGCCCGACTTCGCGGCGTAGTAGGTGAGCAGCTTGGCGTACGAACCGGCGACCCCGAGGTCCTGGCCCTTGCTCGTCACGGTGACGTGCAGGCCGGAGTTCGCGGCCGGGCTGGACGGGTTCCAGGTGGCGGGCTTACCGCTCCACGCCAGGTCGGAGGGGATCTCGAACGTCGTGGCACCGATCGTGGTGTTGGCCAGCGCCCACGGCACCCACTTGTCGAGCACCGCCTTCGCCTTGGCGTCGCCGCTCACGTAGTAGTACTCGGCGAGGCGCTCGAGAGACCACGTCTGCATACCGAACCAGCGGTTCGACGGCGGGTCCTCGTACACCGGGGCCTCGACGTAGGACAGACCGTAGAACGTCGGCGTGCCCGACGGGGGTGCCTGGTAGGAGCCGTTCCAGCTGTTCGTCGCGCCGCCGGCGATGCCGCCCTCGGACGACTGCAGCCACTGGTAGAACTCCAGCTGGCGGCCGAGGCTGGCCGCCCAGTCGGCCTTGGCCGTCGGCGATTTCGGCGTCAGCGCGGTCTGGGTGGACAGGATCCAGGCGGCCATCGGGTTCTGGTACCCGAAGTGGCTGGTGCTGGAGCCGATCCGCCACGCCCAGCCGGCGGAGGTGTCGGTGGCGCCACCCCACGCGTAGTACCAGGACATGAGGTTGTTGGAGCTGCTCTTGCCGGTGCCCGCGGCGCAGGACGTCGAGGTGCAGCCCGGGTTCTTGAAGTACTTGTCGTAGAACGAGTAGCGCAGGTAGTCACCCATCTTGGCGGCGTTCGCCACGGCGGCGGAGACCTGCGAACCCTTGCCCTGCTCGGTGGCCCAGGTGTACGCCCAGTACGCCGCCTGCACGGCACGGGAGTCCGCGTCCGGGGCATTGGTGTACTTCCACTGCTTCGCGTACGAGGTGTCCTTGGTGAACAGGTCGAGGTAACCGTTGGGGCCACCGGCCGCGAACGTGTCGCAGGACGGCTGCGGCACGGTCTCGAACGTCGACTCCTGGGCGCCCCGCTGGAACGTGTTGATGTACGTGACCCGGGTGGTCTTGTCCCCGCAGTGCCCGAAACCGTAGACGTTGTCGACGTCCAGCAACCAGTGCATGCCGTAGATGTCCGACGTGCCGTACGCCGTCTTCAGCTCGGCGGCCAGCGGGTCGGTCCCCACCGAGACACTGGGGTCGAGCTGCGACGGGTACTGCGACGGCGTCGGGTACTCGGCGGCGTACGTGGCGGGTTTCGACGGGTCGTACTTGTCGTTGGTGGGCTGGTCGGCGTGCGACGGGATGATGTACTTCTCCATCGTCTGCCAGGCCGAGCTGAACGGCGACCACTCACCGGTCACCCGGCCGTGATGCGCTTCCAGCCACAGCCAGTAACTGAACGCCTCGGACGTGGTCTCATGGCCGTGGTCGGGCGCCTCGTCGATCAACGTCTCGATCGAGTGGTACGGCACGCCCTCGGGGCTGAAGTAGCCGTTCGACGGGTTCTTGATGTCGTTGTAGAGCTGGGTGAACCGGGCGTCGGCGCTGCCCTCGGCCACCACGCTCGCCGTGACGGTCGCCGCGGTGTGCCCGGCGGCGGTCGCGGAGAACGTCGCGGTCGTGTTCACGGCGGCGGCCGCGGTCGCGGAGACCGTGACTGTCTGTGCCGTGTTCCAGTTCGCCGTCGTGAACGTCAGCGACGCCGGCGCGGCCGTCACCGTGGTGGCCCCGGCGGTCCGGGCGACCGCGACGGTGGTGCTCGCGGTGGGCGCCCTGGAGAGCGCGACCTTGAACGTCGCGGTCTTGCCCGGCGACACGGTCAGCGACGTGGCGTCCACGATGATCGCCGGGGTCGCCGAAGCGTCGACGAAGACCGGGACGTCGGCCGCGGTGCTGCGGACACCGGCGGAGTCGAAGGCCACCGCTTGTACGTGGTAAGCGGCGGCCTGGGCGGGAACGCCGCTCCACGTGTACGCGTACGGGGCGGTGGTGTCCTCCCCGAGCAGCAGCCCGTCGTGGTAGAACTCGACCTTGCTGATGGTCCGCCCGGTGCCGGCGGTGGCCGTGGCGGTGATCGGGATGCTGGCCGGCGCGGTGTACCGGGTGTTCGCGGCGGGGCTGCTGATCGCCGCGGTCGGGGCGGCGACGGCGCCGTTGCACGCCGTACCGTTGAGGGTGAACGCGGTGGGCAGCGGGTTCGCCGACGTGAACGTGCCGTTGAAGCCGGTGCTCACCGATCCCCCGGTGGGCAGGCTGCCGTTCCACGCCACGTTGGTCACGGTGACGTGCGCGCCGCTCTGGGTGTAGTTGCCGCTCCAGCCCTGGGTGACCTTCTGCCCGGCGTCCGGGAAGTCGTACTGCAGGTTCCAGCTGGTCAGCGGATCCCCGGTATTGGTGATCGCGATGTCCCCGGTGAAACCACCGGACCATTGGCTCTGCACTTTGTAGACGACGGAGCAGGCCGCGGCCGCCTGTGCGGGCGGCGGGGCGGCGACGAGAACCATGACGGTGCCGAGGAGGGCGGCACCGGCGGCTCTCCGGGTTTTGCGTGGCATGTGGGGCTGCCTCTCTGCAGGGACGGGCTGCGGGCCGGCCGCCGTGGAAGCGCTCCCATGAATGTCGTGGGTCCGTCATCTCCTTGTCAAGAGCTGGAAACAAATCCATCGAAGACCGACTATGTTGCCAGGGATCCTCGTTGACAGCGGGCCACCGTTTCGGTACCTATAGAGACATCACCGCCGTGGGAGCGCTCCTCATCGAACGGTGATTTCTTGTCGCACCCTCCCGCTATCGTCCAGGCGACCGATGGACGTGGGAGGGCTGTACTGATGTACCGGCAAGGTGATGTGCTGATCGTCGCGGGCGAGATCCCCGAGCAGTCCTGCGTCCCGGTGCCCCGCGACCGGCGCGGGCGCATGGTCCTCGCCCGGGGAGAGGCCACCGGCCACGCGCACGTGGTGGGCGGCCCCGGCCTGACCCTGGTCGCCGACCGCGACAACCCCGCCCTGATGTGGATCGACGTGCCCTCGCACGGCCGCGTCACCCACGAGGAACACGGCCCCATCTCGCTGCCCGCGGGGCAGTACCGCGTCGTGCGCCAGCGCGAGTACATCCCGGGTGCCTGGCGCCCGGTGGCGGACTGATCCCATGGCCCTGACCGCAGCCCAGGAGACCGCCGCCGCGGCCATCGAGGACCAGTGGCTCGCCACCGCCCTGCGCACCGGCCCCGCCAACCGCCCGGCCGCCGAGGAAGCCCTCGCCCAGACCTACCGAGCAGCCGGCCTCCCCCCACCGGACCGCGTCTACTGGCTCGGCTCCCCCCACGCCGGAGCAATAGCCGCGGCCCTGCTCACCGGCACCGCCCCCGCCGAGCCCGCACCCGCTGTCGCCTTCCCTGGCGCGGCGTCGGGTGGACCGGTCGCCGACGTGGTGGCCGCGCTGCGGCAGCAGGGGTGGGAGCCCGGGTCCGGCGCGACCGCGGGCGCGCCGGTGCGGACCGCGGTCCGCACCACGCCCTGGGCCACCGCCCGGGCCGAGGCCCTGGCCGCCCACGGCATGGACGACTGGGCACACCTCAGCGCCGCCGCCGGCCGCCGCTGCTGGGACCTCGTCATGGACCGGGTCGCCGGCCGCCTGCGCACCCGCTTGCGCGAAGACCTCGCCGATATCCCCGGCGACCTCGGCCGGGCCGCGTCCCGGGCCGTCCTCGACGCGGTCTACGGCCAGCACGACGCGGCCTGGCTCGCCCCCTTCGACGCCGCCGCCCGACTGCTGCCCCGCCCCGCCGCAGCCGAACCGGACAGGCTCGGCGCGCTCGCCGGGCTGGCCGCGCTCGCCCGCGAGACCGGCTGGTGGTGGCCCTTCGCGGACGTCGCGATCCTCACCGAGCGGCCGGTCACGCTCTCCCGCGACAACGTGGGCCGGCTGCACAGCGAGACCGCCGCGCTGGAATTCCCCGACGGCTACCAGCTGTGGGCCTGGCGCGGAATGCCGATCCCGCCCGGCCTCGCCGCCGAGCTGCCCACGCTCACCGCCGGCCGGATCGCCGCGGAGGAGAACGCCGAGCTGCGCCGGGTGATGCTCGAGCACTACGGCTACGAACGCTACCTGCGCGAGTCCGGGGCCCGGCGCCTCGGCGAGGACGAGACCGGCATCCTGTGGTACCTCGACCTGCCCCGCGACGAACCCCTGGTCATGGTCGAGGTCGTCAACGCGACCCCGGAACCCGACGGCACCAGCCGCGTCTACTGGCTGCGCGTCCCACCCCGCACCCGCACCGCCCGCGAGGGTGTCGCCTGGACGTTCGGCCTGGAGGCCGCCGACTACCACCCACGGATCCAGACCTGACATCCGGCCGTGATGACCACGAGGATCCGGAAGGATTGCTGAGCCGGGTCAGGGCTGCTCGCCCGCGAGAGCGATGGCGCGCGTCTCGGGAACCCCTAACATCAGCAGGCTCGTGATCGTCGCTGCCCGGGCGCCTGAGATCTCGGTCGGCAGGTCGCTGCTCGCGATGGCAAACACGACACCGTAGGCGACCTGGCTCAGCACGCCGGCCGGCAGGTGCTGTGCGAACACGTCGCTGTCCTGCCCCCGTTTCACGAGGTCGGCGAGGAGCTCGTCAACTGGCCCGAACAGGCTGTGGATCGCCTCGCCGTACTCGCCACGGCGCAGCGCCAACAGCACTCGGTACCGGTGCGTCACCGGCCATAGGCGGGCGATGAATGCGACCCACGTCGCGTCCGCTTCCGCACCGGCGGCGCTGACCTCGGCGAGCACGGCTGTCATCTCGGTGACAGCCCGTTCCATGAGTGTCCGGATCAGGTCGAGACGCGAGGAGAAATGTCCGTAGACGGTGCGGCGGACGACTCCGGCGGCAGCGGCGATGTCACCCATTCCGGCGTCGGGGTCCTCCCCCAGCAGTGTGCAACGGAGGGTTGCGCCACGCTTCGAAGCTCAGGAGAACACTGCCATGACCGGATCCGGAGACGGTGGGCGACTGGTCGCAAGGGGTTCGCGTGGCAAACGCCAGATCCCTGGTCGACCACTGGGAGCGCAGCTACGACTGGCGGCGCTTCGAGTCCCAGCTCAACAGCCACCCCCAGTTCCTCACCGAGATCGACGGGCTGGACATCCACTTCATCCATGTCAGGTCCGGGAACCCCCACGCGATGCCGCTATCCTCACGCACGGATGGCCCAGCTCGATCGTCGACTTCCTGAAGCTGATCGGCCCGCTGACCGATCCGGTCGCGTTCGGCGGGGACGCCGCCGATTCCTTCGACGTGGTCATCCCGTCGCTCCCCGGCTTCGGTTTCTCCCAGAAGCCCACGCAGACCGGGTGGACAGCAGCGCGCATCGCCGGCGCGTGGGCAGAGCTGATGAAGCGCCTCGGCTACCCGAGATGGACCGCGCAAGGCGGCGACTGGGGTGCCGTCGTCACCACCGCCCTCGGGGTCTTGCGACCCGAGGGGCTGCTCGGCATTCACCTGAACACCCAGTACGCCTTTCCCGCGAAGATCCCCGACACTTTGTCGCCCGAACAGCGCCATGCGGTGGAGACCGCCGCCCTCTATGCCGGCGATCTCGGTGGGGCGAACCACCTTCAGGGCACGAAGCCGGAGACCATCGGATTCGCCCTGGCGGACTCTCCCGCCGGCCAGGGCGCCTGGATCTACGACAAGTTCCAGTCCAAGACCGACAACCAAGGGCTCGCCGAGGACGCTCTCAGCGTCGACGACATCCTCGACGCGATCTCCCTCTACTGGTTCACCAACAGCGCGGCGTCGTCCGCCCGCATCTACTGGGAGAACAAGTCGAACACTTTCGCCGGGCCCAAGCTGACGCTCCCGGTCGCGGTGACCGTCTTCCCGAAGGACATCCCCCTGCCGCCGCGAAGCTGGATCGAGGACACCTACAGCAATCTGATCCACTACCGCGTGGCCGACAAGGGCGGGCACTTCGCGGCTGCGGCGGGCATGGCGCAAGGTGACCGACGGCGTAGCAGCCGAGGTGAAGCCCATCGCACACGGCGGCGGTCAGGGCCAGGTGGCGGGGATGCGTTCGAGGACTCCTGGGCCGTACACGTCATAGAGTTCGAGCGGTTTGAGGTGCACGTAGCCGATGTGGCAGTCGCAGATGGCGTTCGTGCAGGGCCGGGGTCGCAGGCCTGACCGCCAGGAGCCGTCGTAGAGGTTGCCGATCGGGGTGTCGATGAAGTGGCAGCGGCGCACCGTGCCGTCGCCCAGCACCGAGATGGCTGTCTCGCCGGCGTGGCAGGGCAGTCCGCGGGAGCGGTGCGGGCGGACGCTGTCGCCGAAGCGGGGGTCGATCGCGGTCCAGCGACGTTCCTCCTGCGCGGTGTAGAGGTGGCCCTCGGCCGCGTTGATCCAGAGGTAGACCGACGGGTCGAGGGCGGCCCGCAACGTCACGGCCGCGTCGTGGTGCTCGGGGAGGCCGACCACCCCGACGGAGTAACGGTGGCCGAGTTCGTCCAGGCGGCGGCAGCGCGCCAGGAAGCGTTCCAGCGTCACCTGGCCCGGATGGTAGGTGGCCCAGAGCGCGGCCACACCGGGCTTCGCCGCGGTCAGCCAGTCGACGCGGGCCGCGAGGTTGGTCTGGATGGCGACCCGGCGGATGTGCGGCTCGTGGGAGAGCCGGACGATCGCGTCTCTGTACCAGGAGCGGGTCAGGCCCTCGCCCCACGGGGTGAACAGCAACGACAGGGTGCGGTCGGTGGTCGCCACGGCCCAGGCGACGAAGCGGTCCAGGGCGGCGCGGTCCTCGCGGAGCAGGGCGGGCGGGTCGACGCGCTTGGCGAACGGGCAGTACGGGCAGTCGTAGTTGCAGCTCGCCAGCGGTCCACGGTAGAGCACCGAGAGCGCCGTCATCGCAGCACGTGGGTGGCCATGGCCGTGCGGACCGCACCGGAGACCAGCCACGGCCCGACGGCGTCGGAGTGGGCCAGGCCGGCCGGGGTGAGGCGGCGGCGGGCCGGGTCCAGCCAGCCGCGGGTGACGAGGTCGGCGAGCTGCGGGAAGTCCTCGTCGTGGCGGGTGCCGAAGCGGTTCTCGTACGCGATCGGGTCCAGGCCCTCGGCTCGCAGCAGCGATTTGAGCAACCATCGGCGGCGCTGTTCACGGTCGTCGAGGCGGAAGCCGAACTCGGCGTGCGCGAAGTCGTCCGGCGGGCGGGACACGTAGTCGTCGATCACCGCCCGGACCTCGGGCACGCTGACCGCGTAGTCGAACGAATAGTGCAGGTCGCAGGTGTACGACCGGGCGCCGCAGCCCAGCCCGACCATGCCGTCGTCCTGGCAGGAATAGTCCGGGCCGTCGTCGGTGGGGACGTCCGCGCGCCGGAACTGGCGCATGGACTGCTGCACGTAGCCGGCACCGGTCAGCACGTCGACGGCGTGGTGGTAGAGATCGAGGCGCTGGCCGTCCCAGCCGGCGACGGTGGTGGCGCGGCGGCCGAGGCCGGTCAGCGGGCGTACGTACAGCGGGTAGAGGAACAGTTCCTCGGGCCGCCACCGCAGCGCCTCGTCGAGGGAGTGTCGCCAGGTCTCGCGGGTCTGGCCGTCGATGCCGTAGATGAGGTCGATGTTGAGGACCGGGATCGCGGCGGCGCGGATCGCGTCGAGGGCCGCGTGCACCTCGGACAGTTTCTGCGGGCGCACCGCGGCGCGGGCCTCGGCCTCCAGGAAGCTCTGCACCCCGATGCTGACCCGGGTCACACCGTGCCCGGCGAGCACGGCGAGGCGGTCCGGGGTGGCGGTCGCCGGGGAGGTTTCCACCCCCACGGGGACGCCGGTGGCACCGAGGGTGTCCTCGACGACGCCGAACAGTTCGGACAGTTCGGGGGCGGTGAGGTAGGTGGGGGTGCCGCCACCGATCGCGACCCGGGCGAACGACGCGTCCGGGCCGAGCGCCCGGCGGACCGCGGCGCCCTGGTGGGCGAGCTGCGCCAGGTACGCGGTGACCTGCTCCGCCGGCGGCCGGGTGCGCGTGAACAGGTTGCAGAACCCGCACCGCATCTCGCAGAACGGCACGTGCACGTACGCGAACAGCGCGTCCCGCCGCTCCCCCGCCCACACGTCCCGCAGCGCGGGCCGGGGTTCGAGCCGCCGGTACGCGGTCTTGTGCGGGTAGGCGTACAGGTAGCCCTGGTAGGGCGAACCGTCGAGGGTCGTCACGAGGCCTCCAGGACGAAGTCGGCGTAGGGCACCGTCCAGACGGCCTCGTGGGCGACCCGGTGCCCGGTGTGGCCGTCCTCGCCGTACAGCGTGCCGTGGTCCGAGCAGATGATCACCAGGCAGGGCCGTCCCCGGCCGCCGGCCAGCGCGAACAGGCGGGGCAGCCGCGAGTCGACGTATTCCAGCGCCGCGGCGTGGGTGCCCAGGTCGTCCGCCGCGGCGCCGGGCCGGTAGTGGCGGTTCGGCTGGTGCAGCGCCGCGACGTTGAGGAACGTGAACAACGGCCGGTCCGCGCTCAGCCCGGCGACGACCGTGGCCAGCCGGTCGAGCTGGGCGTCGACGCAACCGGGGGCGGTGACACCGAACGCGGGCTCCCAGTGCGCTTCGGTGAAGAGGCCCGGCAGCACCCGGCCGAGCGGCGAGCCGGGGTTGAAGAAGCCGACCCCGCCCAGGCAGAGCGTGTGATACCCGGCGGCGGCCAGCGCGGTCGGCAGGTCCGCGGCGTCGAAGACGTAGGTACGCGGTCCGCTGCTCTCGCTGCCCGCGAAGCTCGCCGCGAACAGCCGTTCGTGCGGGCCGGGCGTGACCGGGGTCGGCAGGAAACCGGCGAAGAACGCGTGGTGCGCGGCGTAGGTGAAGCTCGCCGGGGTGTGCCGCCGCTGCCAGGTGCCGCCGGGCAGGACCCGGGCCAGTTCCGGGGTACGCCCGGCGGCCAGGCAGTCGGCGGCCACGTCGTACCGCAGCGTGTCGAGCGTGACGAACAGCAGGTCGTGGTCGCCGATCAGGTCGCGCACGGCACCCCCGCCCGGGCGAGTTCGGCGACCTGGGTGGCGTACGTGTCGAGGCCGCCGGCCAGCACGCCGGGCAGCAGGTCGCCGAACGCGTTGACCTCGGCGACCGCGTGCCGGCGCCACCCGGTGCCGAACATCAGGTCCACGCCCACGTGCAGGCTGCCGGGGAAGCACGCCGCGGCCCGCTCGCAGGTGCGCATCGCGGCGGCCCAGGCGGGCTCCCCGGCGGCGGCCCGCACCGCCGCGACGTCTCCGCGCGCGTTGCCCAGGTGCAGGTTGGTCATCGGGCTGCGGGAGGTGCGCACCACCACGTGCCGGGCCCGGCCGGCGATGACGACGACCCGCAGGTCGAGGGCCCGGTCGCCGAGGCCGGCCTTGGGGAACCAGCGCTCCGCGTGCAACCCGTCGGGGGCGAGCCGGTCCACGATCGCGGCCACCGCGGACTCGCTGTCGTAGCGGCGTACCCGCAGGTTGTTGAAGAGCCGGCCGTCCGCGCCCAGCTCGACCGAGGTCAGCGCCGACACCCGGGCGCCGGCCACGGTCACGGCGAGCACGCCGGACGCCGACGACGCGTGCGCGGGCTTCACGAACACCCGGCCCCACCCGGCGTCACGCAGCGCGGCCCGCACCTGCTCCCAGCCGTGCACGGGCGGCAACGCCTCCGGGACCGGTACCCCGGCGTCGCGCAACACAGCGTGACATCGGCGCTTGTCACCCATGGTCAGCACGTCCCCGGGCGGGTTGAGCAGCAGCCCGCCCCCGCCGGCGATCCGGGCCAGCCCGGCGCCGAGCCCGCGGTGGGCGGCGGCCAGCCCGAGGATCTCGCCGTGCTCCGCGGCCCGGGACGGGTCCCCGCCGAGGGCCCGCAACAGCAGGTCGACCCGCGGGTCCTCGCCGGGCGAGTCGATGCGCACGGTCGTGCCCGGGCCCGGCACCCGGCCCGCTCGGAGCACGTCGTGCCACGCGAACACCCGCGGTGGGCGCAGGCCGGCCCGCACCGCCGCCGCGGTGAACAGGTGCACCCGCCGGTTGGCCGGGTTGCCGACGACGGCGAGCTCGGTCATTCCGCCACCGCGGTGTAGCGGCCCCACTCCTCTTCCTTCTGCACCTCGGAGACGTCCACCCGGACACCGGGCAGCTCCTCGACGAGGCGCCCGGAGATCTCCGGGCTCATGAAGTGGTGCCGCAGGACCAGGGCGGAGAGGTGGTTGAGGGGCTGACCGGTGAGCAGCGCCTCGCCACCGGTGTCGCCGAGCATGCCGAGCGACAGGTCCAGCTCGGTGAGGCGGCCCACGACCGGGGCCGCGGCCAGGGCCACCGCGATCTCGTCCGCGTTCTCCGCGTTGCGCAGGCCCAGGCGGGTCAGGGCCGGGAAGGCGCGGCCGGTGAGGATCGGGGACAGGTCCTCGACGGTGGCGCCACCCTCGTAGTTCTCGACGCCGAGCCACAGCTCGAGGCCGGTCAGCCGGGGCAGGTCGAGCTCGCCCACCGTGCGCACGATCCCGGGTGGCAGGCCGCCGGACTGGATGACCAGCTCGGTGAGGCTCTCGTGGCGCAGCGCGCTCAGGCCCAGCTCCTGCGAGCCGCGGATCCACAGGCGTTCCAGCCGGGGGAACGCCTCCAGCAGCGGGGTGTAGTCACCCTGGTGGATCCAGGAGATCTCGCACTGCTCGAACGTCATCTCGCCGACGAACAGCGAGCGCAGCTCACCGAGCCGGGCGGCGGCGCCGATGACGACGTCGAGCGGGGCGCGTTCCTCGTACGCGGAGCCCCACTCGCCGATGATCAGCGTGCGCGGACCGCCCGGGCCGGCCCGGTCCATGACCTGCTCGAAAGCGGCCACGAAGTCCTCGCGGGGACCCTCGAAGTCCTCGATCTCGACCCGCCACGCCACCGCGGTGGGGTCCTCCGGCGTCTCCGGTGCGTCCCAGGCGACGATCGGCAGACCGGCGAACGTCGTCAGATGGGATCCGATGGCCACAAGCTCTCCTTCGCGTCGTTCCGGGTCGACAGCGAACCTAGCAGCGGCATCCGACAGAACCGCGGACCCGTGCCCGTTATGGTCGGAAGATGAGCCTGACCCAGCTGATCTACTCCAGCCGGCGCAGTGACACCCTGCCGCCGGAGGGTATCTTCACGATTCGTGACCAGGCCTGCGCCAACAACGCCCGCAACGACCTCACCGGCGTGCTGCTGTTCGACCGGCACACGTTCCTGCAGTGCCTCGAGGGCGACCGCGAGCAGGTCACGCGGACGTTCTGCACCATCGGCGAGGACCCGCGGCACACCCATGTCGCGCTCGTCTCGGTACGCGACATCGAGCAGCCGAGCTTCCCCGACTGGTCGATGGGCCTGGTCGACGGCAACTCCCCCAGCCTGCGCGCCGACCTGGGCGATGTGCTGACCGGCGACGAGTTCTCGCCCGGCAACCTGCCCGCCGAGAAGGCCACCACCGTGATGCAGCGCATGCGTACGCTGCGGTACTCCTACTGACGGACGCTCAGAACCCGCCCGCGACCGTGACCCGGACACCGCCGGCGGAGACGGTCTTCGCCTGGTACGTATCGGCGGACGCGGACCGGCCGGTCGACGCGTGGAAGTACTGGACGGCGAACGTGTACTCGCGCGGGTCCAGGACGTTGCCCTTCGTGAGCACAAAGCGGTAGACCAGTTTCCCGTCACGTTCGGTGACCGTCTTGGTCATCATCGGGTCCGGGATCGAGCTCCACGAGCCGCTACTGGACACGCCCTCGGTCTTCATCACCGTGATGGTGACCTCGAGCTCGGTGAGCTTCTCGGTGGGGGTCAGCAGCACATTGCCCTGGGCCCAGCCGACGTTCGACGCGGGATCGACCAGCGCCTTCGAGGACAGGTAACCGGACTTCGCCCGGGGCCGGTCGGCCGCCCCGCTGGACGTCGACGCCTGCGGCGCCTCGGTGTCGCCCCCGGTGGCCGGCGGCGCGGGCTTGGATGTCGGCGCCGGCTTGGACGTGGGCGCGGACCGCGACGGCTTGACCGACGGTGTGACCGGCGTGGACACGGCCGACGTGGGGGCCGCCACCTGGTCGTCGGGGGTGGTGTCGCCGCCGCCGAGCAGGCGGGCCCCGGCGATGCTCGCGACCAGCACGACCGCCACTCCCCCGGCGGCGGCGAGCGGGCGCAGCCGGATCAGCGCGGACGGCCGGCGGGCCTCGGTCCGGGCGGCCTCCTTCCGGGCGGCCTCGGTCCGGGCGCTGACGATGCGCGAGAACATCGCGTCGCGGTCCGGGTGGTGGCGTTCCGCCTCGTCGCGCAGCAGGGCGCGGAGGTCGCGCTCGTCGTGTTCACGCACGGTGTCCTCCTCCGGTACCCACGGGCATGTCCTGCAGGAACGTGCTCAGTTGCGCGGCGCCGCGCGAGGTCTGGCTCTTCACCGCGCCGACCGAGATGCCCAGGATCTCGGCCACCTCGCGTTCCGGCACGTCGAAGGCGTACCGCAGCACCACGCACTCCCGGCGCCGCACCGGCAGCCGGGCCAGCGCCGCGCGGACGTCCAGCACCGCCGGGGTGTCCGGCTCGCTGCGGTCGCGGCGCAGCAGGCCCAGGCGCAGCATGCCGTGCCGCTCCCGGGTCTGCTTCTTGATCCACTGCCGGGCCAGGTTGCTGACGATACCCCGGGCGTACGCGAGAGGGCTGTCGGCCGCCTCGACCCGGGCCCAGTGCTTCCAGACCTCGGTGAACGCGTCGGCGGCGAGGTCGTCGGCGATCCCCGCGTCCCCGGTCACCAGGTACGCGAGCCGGGAGAGGTCCGCGTGGTGCTGGTCGAAGAAGCGCCGGAAGGCACGCTCGGCGTCGAGGTCGGTCACGCGGTCCTTCCGGGTCGGGAAAGCGGTGGCTTGGGACAGCCGGGGCAGGTCAGCCGATTCGCACGGAGTAAGCATCGGTCTCCAATGCGCCGGCCCCGGTGAACACCTCGGTACCGGCCTGGACGCTGGAAAGATACCTGGTGGCGGGCAACCATGCCCGGGCGGTCAGTTCGTCGGTGAAGTCGGTCAGGTCGAGGTCCGCGGACGAGGTGTTCCCGGTACGCACGAACGAGTACACGTTCCAGCCGATGTCCCCGCGGTACAGGTCCCAGCTCGTCCCGCCGACCGTGACGGTCGCCTGCCTGGTGCCGACCGGGCCCGCGCCACCGGAGCGGTACAGCCACACCATCACCTCGTCGGTGGGCTGGTTCTGCCAGTCGGGGTTCGCGATATCGTGCACCCACAGGTCGTACGCGACGTTCATGGCGCCCGGCTTGTCCTCGGTGACCGTGAAATCCCAGTTCGCCCGGACCGGCTCGTGATCGGACAGCCGCACCGGCAATCCGGTGTCCCCGGCCTTCCAGCCCCAGTGCCACCCCAGCACGGCGCTGGCGTACGACTTGACGGAACTCGGCTGGCCCGTCCACTCCCACTCTGTGCGCCAGGCAAGCGTGTCCCCGTCGAGCCCGGCGTCGCTGCTGCACTGCTCGCCGCTACCGGTGTCCTTGCCCCACAGGTTGTTGTTCAGCCAGTACTTCCCGGCCGGGATCGCGGCGTTGGCCTCACACGTCCCGGCACCCCGGGACGGCGACACCGACGGCGAGGGGCCGGGCGAGGGCGGCACCGCCGACACCGCCCCGTCGCACACGGCGCCGTTCAGCGTGAAGGAGCCGGGCGAGCCGGCCGCGCCCGTGCCGTTGAAACCCAGGGACACGGCGGACCCCGAGGCGATCGTACGGTTCCAGCCCGCGTCCTTGACCCGCACAGCCGAGCCGCTCTGGGTCCACGTGCCGTTCCAGCCACCGTCCAGGCCCTGCCCAGCGGGGAACGTGAAGCCGAGCTCCCAGCCGTCCACCGCGGTCGCCCCGGTGTTGCGGATCTCGACGCTGCCGGTGAAACCGCTGCCCCACTGGCTGCTCACGGCGTACGTGACCGCACAGGAACCACCCACCGGGGGTGACTCGGCCGCGTCGGCGCGCATGATGCCCGCGGCCAGCGCGGCCGTGGCGGCGGCACCCACCGCGACGGGGATGACGAAACGCTTGCGCAGCATGCGGAGCCTTCTCGACCGGGGATGTGACGATCCGCACGCGGAGAGGCCGGTGAGGTCCGGGAACGGCCTCTCCGCGGGCGAACAAACCCTCAGTGCTCCCCCGCCCCGGAAAGGTTGCCCGCCGTCGGAAACTTTTTTGAACCCCTCCACTAGGGTGGCCCCGGTACGGGGGAGGACCGACGACCATGACCATGCCGCTGCGCCCGGGTGACGCGACCCGGCTCGGCCGTTACGACCTGCTGGGCCGGCTCGGACAGGGCGGCATGGGCACCGTCTACCTCGGCCGCGACGACCGGGGCCGCCGGGTCGCCATCAAGATGGTGCGCCCGGAATTCTCCGACCACGAGGAATTCCGGGGCCGGTTCCGCAGCGAGGTCACCCGCGCGCAGCAGGTGCCGCCGTTCTCCACCGCCGAGGTGCTCGACGCCGACCCCGACCACGACCCGCCCTACCTGGTCGTCGAATATGTGGAAGGCCCCAGCCTCGCCGCGGTCGTCGCCGACACGGGCCCGCTGACCGGCGGCGCCCTGCACGGCGTCGCGGTGGGCATCGCGACCGCACTCACCGCGATCCACGGCGCCGGGGTCGTCCACCGCGACCTCAAACCGGACAACGTCCTGATCGCCATGGGCGGCATCAAGGTCATCGACTTCGGCATCGCCCAGGCTTTCGAGGCGACGAGCAAGCACACCCGCACGGACCAGATGGTCGGCACCGTCGCCTACATGGCCCCGGAACGCTTCGACCCCGACGGCAGCGGCCGCATCGGCCCGGCGGCGGACATCTTCGCCTGGGGAGTGGCGGTAGCGTACGCGGCGACCGGCCGCACCCCGTTCGCCACCGACAACGCGGCGGCCACAGCGGTGCGCATCCTCACCCGGCCCCCGGACCTGACCGGCATCCCGGAACCCCTGCGCGGCCTGGTCGACCGCACCCTGGCCAAGGACCCGGCCGACCGCCCCACCGCCCGCCAGCTGTTCGACCTCCTCATCGCCGATGTCGCCCCCACCCCCGGCAACCTGGCCCAGGCACCCGCGGTCCCGGCCCAGGCCCGGCCGGCCTCACCCACCACCCAGCCCGACTCACCCACCGCCCAGCCCGGCCCCACCGCCCAGCCCGGCCCCACCGCCCAACCCGGCCCCACCGCCCAACCCGGCCCCACCGCCCAACCCGGTGCCGCCGCCCGGCCCGACACACCCGCGGGCCGGCCGGCCTTACCCACCGCGCGACCAGGCTCTCCCGCCGCACCGGCCTACCCCGTGGCACGGACCTACCCCGCCACGCTCTATTCGGCCACTACCTCCCCCTCATCCGACAAATCGGATTTGTCGGTCGGGGAGTCGCGGGCGGGCGAGGGATCGCGGTGGTCGGGCGACGGGTCGCAGCCCGGCGCAGGACCACAGCCCGGCGCGGGGTCACGGTCCGGCACGGGGGCGCGGGCGGGCGAGGGACCGAGGTGGCCCAGCGACGGGTCGCAGTCAGGAGCAGGACCACAGCCCGGCGCGGGGTCACGGGCCGGCGCGGGAGCGCGGCCGGATGCGGGGTTACGGTCGAGCGCGGGGGCGCAGCCGGGCGCGGGCTCATGGTCAGGCGAGGGGTCACGGGCCGGCGCGGGGGCCCAGCCGGGCGCGGGGTCATGGTCCGGCGCGGGGGCGAGGGCGGGCGAGGGACCGCTGTGGCCGGGATCGGGACCGCAGGGGGGCTCAGCGCCGCCGCTCGGGGCGGGGTCTCGGCGGAAGCGGGTACGGGTCCGGGTGGCGCTCTCGGTGCTCGGGGTGGTGGCTGTCGGTGCGGCCACGCTCGTCGGTCTGCACTACAGGTCAGTGGGGGACGACTCAGCGGGGACCGGCACCGGGACAGCCGGGGCGGCGGGTCCCGGCGGCAGCTCGCCGAGCGCCGCGCCGTCGCTGTCGGCGCAGGACAAGCTGGCGGCCGTCAAGCGGGGCAGCCGTAAGACGCTCATCCACATCGCCGAGATCGACCGGGACCTGGCGTTGCCGCTCGACGCCGACACGGTGGTGGCGTCGGACGGCACCGGGACGAAGTCGGAGTTCGTACTCGTACCCGCCGGGGTCGATTTTCTGATCCGGTCCCTGCGGGCGGGCACCGCCGGGCCGGAGGTCTGTCTCGGCGTGAAGCGTCGCACGAACGCCTCCGACACCCTGGTCCCGACCGCCTGCGAGCAGACCAGGGCCACCATTTTCTCCCTGGTCGACACCGGCGCGAAGGACGACAAGGGCCGGCCCACCCATTATCTCGACAACGAGGAGTACGGCACCGTGCTGTGGGACGCCTCCGCCCGCTCCGTGATCGTCGAGTTCGCCGACGACTGGACGCCGAATCTGAGCGTCAGTTTTGTCGACCGCGGCGCCCTGGAGCCGTGACATGGTCAAGCCGCTGCTTCCGGGCGACGATACCCGCCTCGGACGGTACGACCTGGTGGGCCGGCTCGGGCAGGGCGGCATGGGCACCGTCTTCCTCGGCCGGGACGACCGGGGACGCCGGGTCGCGATCAAGATGGTGCGCCCGGAGTTCGCGCACGACGAGGAGTTCCGGGGGCGGTTCCGCAGCGAGGTGACCCGGGCCCAGCAGGTGCCGCCGTTCTCCACCGCCGAGGTGCTCGACGCCGACCCCGATCATGACCCGCCGTACCTGGTTGTCGAGTACGTCGACGGGCCCAGCCTGGCCGCGGTCGTCGGCGACACGGGGCCGATGTCCGGCGGCGCGCTGCACGGCGTCGCGGTGGGCATCGCGACCGCGCTCACCGCGATCCACGGCGCCGGGGTCATCCATCGTGACCTGAAGCCGGCGAACGTGCTGGTCGCCATGGGTGGCATCAAGGTCATCGATTTCGGGATCGCGCGCCCGTTCGAGGCGACGAGCAAGCACACCCGTACCGATCATATGGTCGGCACCGTCGCCTACATGGCGCCGGAACGCTTCGATCCCGACGGGGGCGGCCGGCTCGGGCCGGCGGCGGACGTCTTCGCCTGGGGTGTGGTGGTGGCCTTCGCGGCGACCGGCCGCACCCCGTTCGCGGCGGATTCGGCGCCGGGCACCGCGATGCGCATCCTCACCCAGCCGCCGGATCTGGACGGCGTGCCGGAACCGTTGCGGGAGCTCGTGAACCGGGCCCTGGCCAAGGATCCCGTCGAACGACCGACCGCCCGGCAGCTGTTCGAGCTGCTCACCACCAGCGGAACGACCGGCACCACTGCCCGCCCGTCCATCCGGAAACGACGGCGGGGCGTGGTGATCGGTCTGTCGGCGGCCGGCGTGCTGCTCGTCGCGGCGGCCACGCTGCTCGGCCTGCACCACCGGGCCACGACCGCCGGGAACGGCACCGCGGCGGTGAGTGACGAGGAACGGGCCGCCGGTGTCCTGGACGGCACCCGCAAGACCCGGATCCACCTCGCCGGGATCGACCGGAACCTGGCCCTGGACTATGCCTCGCCCATGGTGGAGGCCTCCGCCGACGAGGGGTCGAACGCCGAGTTCGCGCTGGTGCCGCAGGGCGTCGACTACCTGGTCCGGTCGCTGAACCGCGGGGCCGCGCTGCCGCGGACCTGCCTCGGTGTCCGCGTCGACCCGGACTCGGCGGGCATGCTGGTGCCGACCACCTGCGCCGCGTCCAAGGCCACGGTCTTCACCCTGCAGGACACCGGCGAGGGTACGTATCTGCTGGTCAATCCGGAGTACGGGACCGTGCGCTGGGCGGCGGACGAGGAGCGGGTCGTGATCGGCTTCACCTCGTCGCCGGAGCCCGAGCTCCCGGTGAGCTTCGAGGACCTGGGTCCCCTGGACGAATGACGACGGTCCCGCCCTCCCTCATGGGGTGGACGGGACCGTCGTACCGATGCGATCAGGCCTTTCGCAGGACCGTCACGCTGCGCGGCTCGAGCCGGTCGGCCGAACCGTGCAGGAACTCCCCGTCGAGACCGGTCAGCTCGACCGGCTCGGCGGTGCGGTTGACCAGGAACCAGTACTCGCCGCGGACCGCGAGCTCGACGCGGCCCCGCAGCTCGGCCGGCAGCTCACTGGTGACGCCGGCCCGCTCGAGAAGATCCCCGAGCACCGGTGCCAGGCCGTCCGCGGCGAGGCGGGTCGACACGTACGCGGCAGAGCCCGTCCCCACCGTGCGGCGGGTGATGGCGGCCCCGCCGTCCTTGTAGCGGGCGAGCACCTGCACCCCGTCGCCGGTGACGTCGATCCGGTCGGTCCACAGGGTGCCGGTCGTGCCGTTGTCCAGCGGCGCGGTGTCCCCGTCGAGCAGCGGCTCGAATTCCTCGATCCGGATGCCGAGCAGGTCGCGCAGCGCCCCCGGGTACCCACCCAGGTACACGTGGTCGTTCTCGTCGACGATGCCCGAGAAGTACGTGGTGACGAGGTGTCCCCCACCGTCCACGTACGCCTCGAGGCGCTGCTTCAGCGGTTGCGGCACCACGTGCAGGATCGGTGCCACGACCAGGTCGTACCCGCTGAGGTCGGCGTGCGACGGCAGGACGTCGGCCCGGACCCCGAGGTCCAGGAACGCCGTGTACCAGTCGAGCGCCTCCTGCTTGTAGCGCAACCGGTCGCTCGGGTGCGAGTCCTGCTCGCTGGCCCACCAGGAATCCCAGTCGAACACGATCGCCGCCCGCGACGGGGTGCGCCCGGTCCCGGAGATCGGCGCCAGCTCGCGCAGGGTCGTCCCCAGTGCCGTGACGTCGCGGAACAGCACGCTGTCCGCGCCGGCGTGCGGCATCATGCCGGAGTGGTACTTCTCGGCACCGGCCCTGGACTGGCGCCACTGGAAGTAGCAGACCGCGTCGGCACCGTGCGCCACGTGGGTGAGCGCGTCCCGGGCCAGTTCGCCCGGCTTCTTGGCGACGTTGATCGGCTGCCAGTTGACCGCGCTGGTCGAGTGCTCCATGAGGAACCACGGCTTGCCGCCGGCCACGCCGCTGGTCAGGTTCGCCGAGAACGAGAGCTCGTCGAGGTCCTGCGCACCGGGCAGCCGGTAGTGGTCGTTGGAGACGAAGTCGACGTCGGCCGCCCAGGCGGCGTAGTCCATGGCCTTCGTCTCGCCCATGATCATGAAGTTGGTGGTGACCGGCACGCCCGGGGTCAGCTCGTGCAGCAGGTCCCGCTCGGCCCGCAGGTACACCCGCAGCGCCTCGGAGGAGAAGCGCTTGAAGTCGAGCTGCTGGGTCGGGTTGGGGTGGGTCGCCGCCAGCCGCGGCGGGAGGATCTGCGCCCAGTCGCTGTAGTGCTGCGACCAGAACGAGGTGCCCCACGCCGCGTTGAGCGCGCCGAGATCGGAGTACCGCTGCTGCAGCCACACCCGGAACGCCGCCGCGGCGTCGTCCGAGAAGTCGTAGACGTTGTGGCAGCCCAGCTCGTTGGAGACGTGCCAGGCGGTCAGCGCCGGGTGGTTGCCGTAGCGCTCGGCCATGACCCGTACCAGGCGCAGGGCGTGCTCGCGGAAGATCGGCGAGGTGGGACGCCACTGCTGGCGTCCACCGGGCCAGATCGTGCGGCCCTCCCGGTCGACCGGCAGGATCTCCGGGTGCTTGGTGGTCAGCCACGGCGGCGGGGACGCCGTCGCGGTGGCGAGGTCCACCGAGATGCCCCCGGCGTGCAGCAGGTCCATGATCTCGTCGAGCCAGCCGAAGTCGTACGTACCCTCGACCGGCTCCAGCCGGGCCCACGAGAAGATGGCGAGCGAGACGACGGTGACGCCGGCCGTCCGCATGGCGCGGATGTCCTCGTCCCAGGTCTCCCGCGGCCACTGCTCGGGGTTGTAGTCGGCGCCGTACTCCAGCCGGGGCTGCTGCCCCGGCCGGGTCGGGCGGAGCCAGGTGTGGTTCGTCGTCACTTGACCGTGAACCCCTGCTCCTTGCCGTAGTTCGCGGACTGGTCCTGCCACGCCTTGAGGCTGTCCGCGAGCGGCGTCGACGACACGTAGGACTTGCCCACGGTGTCGTTGAAGATGCTGTTGGAGTAGACCTGGAAGGGCAGGTAGGACCAGCCGGTCACGACGGACTTGGCGGACGCGGCGAAGATCTCGTTGGCCTTCTGGCCACCGAAGTAGTCGAACTCCTTGCTCAGGAACTCGGGCGAGGAGATCTCGGCGCTGGTGGCCGGGAACGCTCCGCCGTCGACGCGGATCTTCACGCCGTCACCGTCGTTCGCGTACTTCAGGAAGCCGTAGGCGAGGGCCTTGTTGGCGGCCTTCTCCGGGATGGTGAGCGAGCTGCCGCCGTTCTCGGCGGAGGCGTTGGCACCGGCGGTCCACTGCGGCAGGGCCGCGGCGCGCCACTTGCCGGAGCCCGCGGGGGCACCGGAGGTGAAGTTGGCCGGCATCCAGGCGCCGGTCGACAGCGTGGCGATGGAGCCGTTGCCCAGGCCCTGGTACCACTGGTCGCTCCAGGAGCTGACCGGTGCGAGCAGCTTCTCGCTGATCAGCTGCTGCCAGACCTTGGTGAACTCGGTCGCGCCGGCGTCGGCGAAGTTGATCGTCACGTTGGTGCCGTCGACCTGGTACGGCTTGCCACCGGCCTGCCAGATGAGGCTGGTCACGAAGCCCGCGTCGCCGGTGTCGTTGGCGATGTACGCCTTCGGGTCCGCGGCGTGCAGCTTACGGGCGGCCTCGAGGTACTCGGTCCACGTGGTGGGCACCGCGATCGAGTGCTTGTCGAAGACCTCTTTGTTGTAGAACATCGCCATGGGGCCGGAGTCCATCGGCAGGCCGAAGATGCCGCTGCCGCTCTTGACCGACGACCACGGGCCGGGGGTGAACTTGCTCTCCAGCGAGGACGCCGAGAACGTGTTCAGGTCGGTGACCGACTTGGCCAGCGCGAACTGCGGCAGCGCGTAGTACTCGATCTGCGCGACGTCCGGGATGCCGGAGCCGGCCGCGAACGCGTTCTGCAGCGCGGTGTACTGGTCGTTGCCCGTGCCCGCGTTGACGAGGTTGATCTTGACCTTGGGGTACTTGGTCTGGAACTGGGTGACGACGTCCTTGAGGGTCGGCTCCCAGGCCCAGACGGTCAGGTTGCCGCCCGCCTCGAGCGCCGCCGTGACGTCGGCGTCGGAGATCGTGGCACCCGAACCGGAGTCCGAGTCGTCACCGCCGCCGCACGCGGCGAGGGTGAGCGCGGTGGCGGTGGCGAGCGCGGCTACGCCGAGCAGCCGCCGCCTGGAGAACGTACGCATCTGGATGTTCCCTTCTATTCCTTGACGCTGCCGGCGGCGAGGCCGGACTGCCAGTAACGCTGCAGCAGCAGGAATGCGGCCAGCAGCGGGAGGATCGTGAGCATCGAACCGGTGATGACGAGGTTGAACACGACGTCACCACCCGCGGTCTGCGCCTGCGCGTTCCAGGCGTTCAGGCCGACGGTGAGCGGGTACCAATCAGGATTCTTCAGCATGATCAGCGGCAGGAAGTAGTTGTTCCAGGTCGCGACCATGCTGAAGAGCAGCACCGTGACGATGCCCGGGGCGAGCAGCGGCACGGCGAGCTTGAAGAAGATGCGGAACTCGCTCGCGCCGTCCACCCGGGCCGCCTCGAGGATCTCGGTCGGGATGGCCTGCTCGGTGAACGTCCACATCAGGTACAGCCCGAACGGGGTGATCAGCGACGGGATGATGACCGCCCACGGCGTGTTCGTGAGGCCCATCTTGCTGAACATGAGGAACGTCGGGACGGCCAGGGCGGTGCCGGGGACGGCGACCGCGCCGATGACGATCGCGAAGACGCCCTTCTTGCCCGGGAAGTCGAACTTGGCCAGGCCGTAACCGGCCAGCACGGCCAGGAACGTCGCGCCGCCGGCGCCGACGATCACGTAGAACAGCGTGTTGCCCAGCCAGCGGACGAAGATGCCGTCGTTGTACGTGAGCGTCTCGCGGATGTTGTCCCAGAGCGCGAAGTTCCCGTTGTCGAACCACAGGCCGAACGAGTCGGCGAGCCCGTCCTGGGTCTTGGTCGAGTTGATGACGAGCCAGACCAGCGGGATGAGGCTGTAGATCAGCACCAGGCCGGTGACCAGCGTGAGCACGACGCTCTTGCGGTCGCGGGGGTTCTTGCGGCGCTTCAGGGCCGGGGGCGTGGCCCTGCCGGTGCGCTCGGGCGCGGTGACCGTCGTCGTCATCGCTCAGCTCTCCTTGGTGCCGCGCAGCTGCACGACATAGGCGATGACCATGGTGATCAGGCCCATGACGATGGCCACGGTGGCGGAGTAGTTGTACTGCTGGCCCGAGAACGAGAGCGAGTACGCGTACAGGTTCGGGGTGAAGTATGTGGTGATCGCGTTCGGCGCGACGTTCTGCAGGATGCTCGGCTCGTTGAACAGCTGGAAACTGCCGATGATCGAGAAGATCGTCGCGATGACCAGTGCGCCCCGGATCGCCGGCAGCTTGATGGAGCGGATGATCCGCAGCTCCCCGGCGCCGTCGATCTCCGCCGACTCGTACAGCGTGGTCGGGATCGTGCGCAGCGCGGAGTAGAAGATCAGCATGTTGTAACCCACGAACTCCCAGGTCACGATGTTGCCGATCGAGGTGAGGATCAGGCTCGGCGACAGCGGGTCCGGCAGCGTGATGCCGAACGCGTCGTTGATGTTGCCGACCAGGCCGAACTGGGTGCCGTAGATGAAGCCCCACATGAGCGTGGCGACCACGGCGGGCACCGCGTACGGCAGGAAGATCGAGATCCGGAAGAAGCTCTTGCCGTACAGCCGCCCGCTGTCGATCGCGAGGGCGACCAGCAGGGCGATGAACAGCATGATCGGGACCTGGACCACCAGGAAGATCGACACCCGGCCGACGGCGGACCAGAAGTTCGCGTCGGTGAGCGCCTGCTGGTAGTTCTCCAGCCCGACGAAGGAGTTGCCGCCGATGAGCCGGTTCTTGAACAGGCTCAGGTAGATCGAGTAGGCGATCGGCGCGAGGAAGACCAGAGCGAAGACGGCCATGAACGGACCGACGAACTGCCAGCCCCTCCAGGACCGGCGTCTTGGTACCACGATGTCGGCCACGTGACGTCCCTTCTTCCGACAAAGTATGTTTACGTAAACATCATGCTCCGCCGCACGTCACTCTCCCAGACCGGGGAGCGATTGTTACGTGAAGGTGAATACCGTGATGTTAACGTAAACATCGTGGTGATCGTTACACCAAGATCGCCGGTCGTCAAGAGGAGCCGCAGGTCATGACCACAGGGTCGCGACGCAGGCCGGGACGGGGCGTCTCCATGGCCGACGTCGCCCGCCTCGCCGGGGTCTCGTCACAGACGGTGTCCCGGGTCGCCAACGGACACCCCAGCGTCGTCGAGTCGACCCGGCAGCAGGTGCTCGCCGCGATGCAGCAGCTCGGCTACCGGCCCAACAGCGCGGCCCGGGCGCTCAAGCGCGGCGAGTTCCGCACGCTCGGCGTCATCCTGTTCACGCTGGCCACCACCGGCAACAGCCGCACGGTCGAGGCCATCGCGGCCCACGCCGCCCAGCAGGGGTACGCGATCACGCTCATCCCGGTGGCGGTGCCGACCCAGGACGGGCTGCTGGGGGCGTTCACCCGGCTCGGCGAGCTCGCGGTCGACGGCGTCGTGGTGATCATGGAGGTGCACCTGCTCGACGCCGCCAACCTGACCCTGCCGCCGGGCATGCAGGTCGTGGTCGTCGACTCCGACGCCGGTGAGCGTTACCCGGTCGTCGACACCGACCAGGCCGACGGCGCCCGCCAGGCCACCCGGCACCTGCTGGAGCTCGGCCACGAGACGGTCTGGCACGTCAGCGGGCCGGCCGAGTCGTTCGCGGCCGGTCGGCGCACCCAGGCCTGGGCGGAGACCCTGCTCGCGGCCGGACGGGCCGTGCCGCCGCCGCAGCTGGGCGACTGGACCGCGGAGTCGGGATACCGGGCCGGGCTGGTCCTGGCCGCCGACCCGTCCTGCACCGCGATCTTCGCCGCCAACGACCAGATGGCGCTGGGCGTGCTGCGCGCCCTGCACGAACGCGGCCGCGCCATCCCCGGCGAGGTCAGCGTCGTCGGTTTCGACGACCTGGCCGACTCGCACGCGTTCTTCCCCCCGCTGACGACGGTCCACCAGGACTTCGCGGAGGTCGGCCGGCGCTGCGTGGACGGCCTGCTGCGCCAGATCCGCGACCAGCCCGGCCGGCTCGATCAGCCCGGCCAGCTCGATCAGCCCGGCCACCCGGGGACCGACCTCGTCCCCACCCGCCTCGTCGTGCGGGACAGCACCGCGCCGCCGCCCGCACCGCCTCGTTGAGGGGGTCCGGTCGCCTACGGGGGCAGGCGACCGGACCCGGTTCACTCAGACCGCGAGACGCTGACCCACGAAGATCAGGTTCGGGTCGCTCACCGCGCCGCTGTTGAGCTGGTAGAGCCCACGCCAGCCGCCCGGGACGTGCTTGGCGTTCGCGATCTTCGCCAGGGTGTCACCGGACCTGACCACATAGGTACGGCCGGTCGCCTTGACCGACGTGGAGCGGGTGCTCTTGTGCGCCTTCGTACGGCTGCTGGTCGTGCTCTTCTTGCGGGTGCTCGTGCTCTCGGTCTTCTTCTTCGCCGTGCTCTTGCTCACCGAGGAGCCCGACGTGTTGGTGCCGGAGTACGACTTCGACGAGCCGGCCTTCCTGCCGCAGACCGGCCAGGCACCGATGCCCTGACCGGAGCGGACCTTCTCGGCGATCCGGATCTGCTGCGACTTGCTGGCCTTGTTCGCGGTACTCGCGTACTTCGTGCCGCCGTACGCCTTCCAGGTGCTCTTGCTGAATTGCAGGCCACCGTAGTAGCCGTTACCGGTGTTGATGCTCCAGTTCCCACCGGACTCGCACTGTGCGATGGCGTCCCAGTTCACGCCGGACTTCGCCTGCGCCGCGCCGGCCGAACCGAGCAGGAGGCCGCCACCGGCGGCTCCCGCGACGATCAGGCCGAGACTACGGCTGCGCAGGGATTTCTTGCGAACGTGGTGCTTTGCCATGAAGTTTGACCCTCCACGCCTGCGAGGTCAGCTGTCGGGTTCGGGCCGAGGAGCCCGGCCGCGGTGTGCGGCTTCACCCCGAGGCGCGCCGTGCGGCGCGCCGGAAAACCTGTGGGTCCCCCGCTTCCTGCCTTGAGGTTGAGGTCCCGGTCCGGTCGGTGGCAGGACTCGGCGTTACCGACCGCGGGGCCCGCGTCAGCGGACTGGCCGACGATATCCACGCCCCAAGGGCGGACAGCAAACTTCTGACCCCGAAAGGTGAGCTTGTCTACACCCCAGGGGTCCCCCGTGAATGTGGAGAAAGGCGGACAGATCACCGCACCGCAGGGAGCGTCGGCAACAGCGCGACACGCAGGCCGAGCCGCAACGCAGCCAGTGTCAGGGCGGTCGAGTCGGAGGTGGTGTCGAGGTCGGCCGCGTGAGTGGGCTCGCGCAGACCGAACGCGTACCATCCGCCGTCGGTCGTCGCTCCGATCACCACGTCGAAGTTCCGCAGGAGATCATGAGCGTCCCGCATGAGCTGCGGGGTCATCTCGGGTGTCTCCACAGTGATCATCAGGAAGTCGCTACGGCGGTACACGCTGGGGGCGGCGCAACGGAAGAACCGGGTCATGCCGATAAGTGGCCGGAACCCGTCAGAAAGTTGCCACGCTCAGCAGGAAATCCACTCCGTGACCGTGGTCACTTCCGCGAGCACCTCCGGGAGCGGTGCGACGCCCAGGCCAGGGCCGTCCGGGACCCGCAGATGACCGTTCTCGAGCTCGAACGGCTCGGTGATGTCGGTCTCGAAATACCGCCGCGACGCGGACGTGTCACCCGGCAGGGTGAACCCCGGCAGCGCGGCGAGAGCCACGTTCGCCGCCCGCCCCAGGCCGGTCTCCAGCATGCCACCGCACCACACGGGTACGCCGTGAGCGGCGCACACGTCATGGATCCGGCGCGCCTCCAGATAACCACCCACCCGGCCGGGCTTCACGTTCACGATCGCGCAGGCGCCCATGCTGATCGCGGCGGCCGCGGTCCGCGCCGATGTGATCGACTCGTCGAGGCAGATCGGGGTGCCGATCATCCGGGCCAGCTCGGCGTGCCCGGCCACGTCGTCCTCGTCGAGCGGCTGCTCGATCAGCAGCAGCCCGAACGGGTCCAGCCGGGCCAGGTGCCGGGCGTCACCCAGGGTGTACGCGGTGTTCGCATCGACCTGGAGCAGGACGTCGTCACCGAACCGCTCACGGACCGCGCGGACCGGCTCGACGTCCCAGCCGGGCTCGATCTTCAGCTTGATCCGCAGGTATCCCTCGGCGAGGTAGCCGTCGACGGCGTCGAGCAGTTCCGGCACCGAGTCCATGATGCCGACCGAGACACCGCAGGGCACCCACTCGCGTACGGCGCCCAGCTCGCGCCCGAACGAGCGGCCGGCCGAGCGCAGCTCGGCGTCGAGGACCGCCGTCTCCAGCGCGGCCTTCGCCATCCAGTGCCCCTTGAAGCCGGACAGCGCCCGGCCCACCGCGTTGCCGTCCAGCCGGGGCGCCGCGGCCAGCGTCGGCACCAGGAAGCGGCGCAGCACGTCCGCGGCGGCGTCGACGTACTCCGAGGAGTAGCGCGGGTCGCTCATCGCGACACACTCGCCCCAGCCCTCGGCCCCGTCGGTCACCACCCGCACCAGCAGCACGTCGCGGGCCGTCTCGGTGCCGAACGACGTCCGGAAAGGACTGACCAGCGGCATGGCGACCCGCCGCAGCTCGACCCCGGTGAGTTTCACGCGCCACCCCGCATCACGTAGCCGCCGAGTCGGTCGAATCCCGCGAAGCGGTAACCGTCGGCCATCAGTCCGGTGAGGACCTCCCGCACGTCGGTCCGCCACCGCCGGGCCGCGGCGGGATCGGTGCCCCGCAGCCGCTCGACGTCCTCCGGCACGGCGACCAGCACCTTGTCCCCCTTCATCGGCCCGCGCTCCCCGGCGCGGTCCAGAGCCGCCACCCCGTCCGCCGCGGTGCCCCGCAGCGGGGTGGCCCCGCTGACGTCCCAGCGGACCAGCAGGCGGTCCGACGGGCCCGCGTCGTTGAGCCGGTCGTGCATGGACCCGTAGAAGTCGGGGAGGTACTCGACCGGCTCCGCCCCGAGCTTCGCCAGGTTGAAATACGCGTTCCGGGCCACCAGCGGGTCGAACGTCCACGTGATCGCGATGGCCCCGCGCTCGCGCGCCCATCTGCGCTGGTGCTGCTTCAGGGCGTAGCCGGCACCCCGGCCGGCCGAGCCGGGCACCACGCCGGCGACGTGGCTGTGCAGCTCGGCCTCGTCCGGCGGGCCGAAGAACCCGACGCAGCCGCCGACCAGCACACCGCCGTCGTAGGCCCCGGCGACGTAACCGCCGGCCTTGGCCAGCGCCCGCAGCAGTTCGGAGCCGAGCATCGGCGCCGGCTCGTCGTTCCAGATGCCGCCCAGCATCCGGTCCAGCGCCTCCAGGTCGGGGAGCGCGGAGAGGGTACGCACCTCGATGCTCATCGAGACAGCAGATCGCTGATCAGGCCCGCGATCAAGACCGCACGCGCGGGGAGTTCACCGACGATCACGTGCTCGTCGTCGGCGTGGGCGCCACCGCCGACCGCCCCGAGACCGTCGAGGGTCGGCACCCCGATGCCCGCGGTGAAGTTGCCGTCGGACCCGCCACCGACCGCGGCGGCGGTGGGCGCGGGCAACCCCAGCCGGGCGGCGACCCCGGTGGCGCGCTCGAACAGCGCCGCCGTCGCGTCCGGGCCCATCGGGGGCCGGTTGGGGCCACCCTGGATCTCCAGCCGGGCCCCCGGTAGGACCGGGCGCAGCGCGTGCACCGCGGCGTCGACCCGGCGTTGCTCGGTGGCGTCCCGGACCCGTACGTCGACCGCGACCTCACCGAGCGCCGGGACCGTGTTCTGCGAGGTCCCGGCGCCGAGCAGGGTCGGGGTGACGGTGGTGCCGCGGGCCGGGCCGGCGAGCGCGGCCAGGGCGAGGATCTGGTGCGCCAGCTCGACGGTGGCGTTGATCCCGAGCTCGGGCTCCAGCCCGGCGTGCGCGGCGCGGCCGTGGACCAGCACCCGGTAGCGCGAGACGCCCTTGCGCCCGGTCTTCAGCGCTCCCCCGGCGGCGGCCGCCTCCAGCACCAGCGCGGCGGCGCATCCGGCCGCTTCCTTCTCGATCAGGTCCCGCGACGTGGGCGATCCGATCTCCTCGTCACACGTGATCAACAACGTCACGCCGCCGAGATCGATCGTGTCCCCGACGGCCCGTCCGATATCCGACAGATCATCGGTGGAACGCACCATATCGGACAGTTCGGCCAGGGCGTGGAAGGCCAGCACCAGCCCCGCCTTCATGTCGACACAGCCCGGGCCGCGCAGGATCCCACCCCGCACCCCGTACGGGAGAGAGGTGAGCGTGCCCACCGGCCAGACCGTGTCGTGATGGCCCAGCAGGAGCACCCGGGACGGCCCGGCGCCGAGCCGCCACCGCAGGTGGACCCGGTTGTCGACGGTCAACCGCTCGGGTTCGGCACCCAGCAGCCGGGTGCCCAGCGCCGCGACGGCCTCGGTGCTAGCGGCCAGCGCGACCGGGTCGCTCGAGGGCGACTCACAGCGCACCAGCCGCTCGATGTCCGCCACCATCGATGGCAGCCGGGCGGTCATCCGGTCCCGCAGGCTCATACCCGGTCATCCTACGGGGCCAGGGGGCGATAGTGTGCTAACCCGTGACCCGGCCCCTACGCCCCGGTGACCCCCACGAGCTGGGCGGTTACCAGATGTTGTCGCGTCTCGGCGAGGGCGGCATGGGCGCCGTCTTCCTCGGCCGGGACGCCACCGGACGACTGGCCGCGATCAAGGTCATCCGCCCGGAGTACGCCTCCGACGACGAGTTCCGTGGCCGGTTCCGCAGCGAGGTCACCCGCGCCCGGCAGGTGCCACCGTTCTGCACCGCCGAGGTCCTCGACGCCGACCCCGAGCACGAGACCCCCTACCTCGTCGTCGAGTACGTCGACGGCCCCAACCTCGCCGAGGTGGTCGAGGAGAACGGCCCGCTCACCGCCGGCAGCCTGCACAGCGTCGCGGTCGGCGTGGCCACCGCGATCGCCGCCATCCACGGTGCCGGGGTCATCCACCGCGACCTCAAGCCCCGCAACGTGCTGTTCTCCCTGGGCACCCCGAAGGTCATCGACTTCGGCATCGCCCGCGCGGTCGAGATCACCAGCAAACACACGCGTACGGACCAGATGGTCGGCACGGTCGCCTACATGGCCCCGGAACGTTTCGACGCCGACAGCAGCGCCACCGGCCCGGCCGCCGACGTGTTCGCCTGGGGCGCCGTCGTCATGTACGCGGGCACCGGGCGTACCCCGTTCGCCGGCGACACCCCCGCGGTGACCGCCGCGAAGATCCTCACCCAGCCACCCGACCTCGACGGCCTGCCGGACCCGCTGCGCGGCGTCGTGGCCCGCAGCCTGGCCAAGGACCCCCGCGAGCGCCCCACCGCGTACGAGCTGCTCGACCTGCTCCTCAACGCGGACCAGGGCGGTGAGCAGACCCTCGCGCAGCGCCCCGAACTGCTCGAGGCCGCCGAGGCCGCCCGCCGCATCCGCCCACCGGCCCCGCGCCGCACCGGCCGGGTCGCCCTCGTCGCGGCCGCCGTCGCGGGACTGCTCCTGGCCGCCGGAGGTGCCGCGTACGGCGTCAGCCTCGCCCGCGACACCGGCCCGTCCGACGACGCCGGCATCACGGTGGCCGCACCCGCCCCCCGCACGGTGCGCGGCCTCTCGGTCATCGACCCGCTCGACCGCCCGGGTCAGTGGCGCACGGTCACCGACGACCCGGGCGGCTCCTGCGTCTTCACCGGCGGTGCCCTGCACATGACCACCGACGAGTACAACTCCTACGCGTGCGAGGGCCCGCAGGACTCGTTCGCCGGGGACCAGGCCATCGCCGCGGACGTGACGCTGCTCGACAAGGACAGCTGCGCGGTGATCCGCTTCCGCTACAACGACCCCAGCGGTTACCTCCTCGCGGTCTGCGCCGGCGTCCTGCGCATCGACCTCGAGAACGACGGCCGCGCGACCACCCTCACGTCGGTCGCGTCCGAGACGTTCGCCCCGGGCGCCACCCACCGGGTCCAGCTCGACCTGCGCGGCCAGGACGCCACCGTCTCGATCGACGGGACCCCGGTCTTCCAGGCCCCGATCACCGACCCGACCCTGGTCGCGGGCCAGGTCACCCTCGGTGTCGAGCGCGCACCCGGCGAGGGCGACGGCAAGGTGACGTTCGCCAAGGCGGAGATCCGCTCCCTGTAGTCGCAGAAATCCACCCGCCCGGTGATCCACACCGATCGACCTCACGTATCTTGACGTACCGGTCGGCACTCGTCACAAATCAGGGCAGGGACTCCATGGCGGACTCTTGGGATGACACCACTGCGGAACCACGTGACCCGGTGCTGGTCCGTCCGTACATCACCACCGAACCGGCCACCCCCGAGATCGCCGGTCACGACGACCGTCCGGATGAGACCTGGCCCCACACCGCGATGCTCCCCGAGGAGCCCGCGGCCGCCGCGACCACGGAAATGCCCAGGGTCACCGCGGCCCCGGCCACCAGTAAGGGCGCCGCTTTCCTCCGCCAGCGCATCCTGGTCCTGGCCGGCGTAGCGGTCCTGGCCCTGGCCGCGGCCGGCGGTATCTTCCTCACCACCGGCTCCGAGCCCGAGGACGACCTGTCCGCCCCGATCAACCCCAGCTTCGCCACCCCCGGGGAGACCACCAGCCCCGGCGCCGCCGCGACCCGCTCAGGTTCCCCGGCCGCCACGACCGCCCCGAGCCAGGGTGCCAAGGCTTCGTCCGCAGCCGCGTCCGCCCGCCCCGGGTCCTCCCCGGACCCGGCCGGAGCCCCGGCATCCGCGCCCCCGCCCCAGAACCAGGCGCCGCTCGACCCGGCTACCACCACCACAACCCCCGCCACCACGGCACCCACACCCACGGCGACCCTGAACCCGCCCCCGGCCACCGACCGCACCGGCCCGGTGACCTCGTCCGCGGGCCGCTGCCTGGCCTTCGGCGGCCTGCTGGGCATCGACGGCACCCCGATCCAGGTCTCCGGCTGCAGCAAAATCAATTACCAGAGCTTCACCCTCACGACCGCCGGCACCCTCACCGTGGCCGGCCACTGCACCGAGGCCACCACCGCCGGCGAGGTCCGCTCGGTGACCTGCGACGACCGCGAGAGCGCCCAATGGCGCACCGGCCCCGGCAACTCCCTGGTCAACCCGGCCACCGGCCTCTGCCTCACCGACCCGGGCACCTCCGGAGCCACCGCCCGGGTAACCCCCTGCGACGGCTCCGCCGCCCAGACCTGGACCCTCCCCTGAGGCTGGGCTCTCCCCTGAGGCTGGGCCCTCTCCTGAGGCTGGGCCCTCTCCTGACGCTGGACCGAGGCCCCGGGCCCACTCGGTCGTACCCCTGCAGCCCCCGGACCACCGGCGCCCGGTGAGCCACAACCTCACCGGGTGGCCCTCCGGTCCGGCACCCCGCGAGACACCTCCCCCACCTCGTCGCCGCCCCGCTCCCAGGCCCGACCTGGCCATTCCGCGAGGTGTCACAACCGGCGGGCCAACTGTCCGGCACCGGCAATTCGGACCCGGCGCGCTCCGCCCAGTCGATGGTCTCCACCAACCGGCAGGCAGCCATTTAAAACGGCCTGAAGACCCCTTAGTGGCGCGGACAAACATGCCTCACAACGTAGACAAGAATGACGATGAGATCAATTATATGCAAGCTATGATCCTGGACGCAGATTCACTGCATGAACCATTCAGTGAGAGTCGCTGACGACCAGTAATTGATCTTGCTGAAGTTCACTGTTCAGGTGTCACGCAGCGCGATTTAGCCTCTGCCAACAGCCTACTCCGCCGCCGGTCCGGAGCACCGAGGATCCCGCTGTCGGGGTTACGTCAGTGAGCTTCCGCACTTCCGGCAACCACAGTGGGATTTGGCGGAGTGTGAAAATGGCCGCACTTCCAGCGCTTATCCGGAGGGGCGTTCACGGCCGGCGCGAGGGATAATTTGATACGTGGGCCAGATGCAGTTGTTCACCCGGGAGCAGACCGCGGTAATGCGTGACCGAACCAGGTCCCGCAACTACTCCGTGGAACGCGAACAGTTCCGTCATGACCACGCTGTCAGTCGCGCGTGGGGCAAATATCGTCATCATGTCGTGTGTGTGCGTAGGCTCCGTGACAAGTACGGCGATGCCTGGGTGGAGAGTGCGCTCGAGGTACTGCGGGAGGCGCTGGAGAAAGCTCTGAAGTCGGTGCCGGCGGCCCCGGTCGTCTCCGCGGCCCCAGACCCGGTTGCGACCGCGGGTCCGGTTACGACCGCAGATCGAGTTGCGACCGTAGGTCCGGTCACGACCACGGGTCCGGTCACGACCGTAGGTCCGGTCACGACCGTAGGTCCGGTCACAACCGCAGATCGAGTTGCAACCGTAGGTCCGGTCACGACCACAGGCCCGGCCGCGACCACAGGCCCGGTCACGACCGTAGGTCCGGTCACGACCGTAGGTCCGGTCACGACCGTAGGTCCGGTCACGACCGTAGGTCCGGTCACGACCGTAGGTCCGGTCACGACCGTAGGTCCGGCTGCAGGCCCGGTCACCGCTGCGTCTCGGTTTCCGCGCATGGCCTCGACCGGCTGCTTCGGTCCGGGCACGACGCCGGGCGCACCTACGGACTCGTACATAAGCACGGCCCCTGGCACATGCACGACGTCAGGCCCAAGCACGGCCTCGGACCCAAGCACGACGTTGGGCCCAAGCACGGCCTCGAGCCCGGGTCCAAGCACGGGCGCAGGCACGCTCTCCGACACAGGCACGACCTCGGGCCTGGGCAAGGAGACGGCCTCCGCCACCGACAACGGCACGAGCACCAGCGCGGGCGTGGATGTGGACGTGGGCACGACCTCGGGCACCGGCGCGGACGTGGGTTCCGGCGGTGCCCACTCTTCGGCCGGTTCCTCTGAGCGGTTCTCGGCGAGGCCCCCTATCGCGGTGGCCTCGGGTGGGACCGCGGATCCAGGCCCAGCCGCCGTCCTGTGGCAGTCCCCAGGCGGCGCGGGGGCTTTGGCCTCACCGAGGAGAGACGCTGTGCTGCGAACCGGACACCGCACGGTGGTGTCAGTGCGGAGACGGGCCGGCACTTCGGTGCGGACGTCGATCGCGATGCCGGTGCCACCTCACCTGCTGACCCTCACCACCACTACCGGTGGTACGCCGTCGTTGTCCTGGACGGGGGTATCCGTTTCCTCGCCGCTGGGGCAGGGGCGGGTACGCGGGCAGGCTCCGGCGCCGCCTGGCTCCGGCAGACGAAACGGCTGCCGAACAGGTCAGCTTCATGCGTCGGGAGCTCGGCCGCCTCCGTGCACAGCCACGCCGAGTCGATCTCTGCGCAGGAAGGCGGGCCGCGATGTTTCAGGCCGGCGCCGCGCGGACGCGGGCTGGGCGAGACCCGGCTGAGCAGACGCAGGCGGGACAGCCGCCGGCAGCACCGACGCGGGCGGGACGGCCGCAGGCGGGACGGCCGCAGGCGAGACGGCCGCAGGCGAGACGGCCGTGGGCGGGGACGGCCGCAGGGTCGGGACGGCCGCGGGCAGGGACGGCCGCGGGGTCGGGTGAGTAGGGCTGCGGAGGGTAGGAGGGGCGGGTGGGCTGAGGGGCGGGCGAGGGGTCAGCCCTCGGCGTAGTGCAGGACTTCGGCGATCAGGCGGTCGACTGCCGGGGTTCGCAGGCGGTAGTGGACGTTGCGGCCGGCTCGGCGGCGGGATACCAGGGCTGCGTCGCGGAGGTAGCGGAGGTGGTGGCCGACGACGGTGGTGTCGACCTGGAGGCGGCGGGCGAGGTTGTCGGGAGTGGATTCGCCTGCTCTGAGCAGGACGAGGATGTGGAGGCGGTGTTCGTATGCCATGGCCTGCAGGACCGTTACCGCTCTGGGGATCATCGGGTGGCCTCCCTCAGGCCGGCGATGCCCTGGGTGGCTCGGCGCAGGGTCAGCGACCCGGCCAGGATCGCCGCGGCCACCAGGGTGATCGAGGCTCCCGCCGCGATGTTCCAGGTGCCCGACAGGGCGAGGCCGGCGATGCCGCTGAGCATGCCCAGGACGGCGGACAGGACCGTGATGACCGGGAGCCGGGCAGACCAGACGCGGGCCGCGGCGGCCGGGGCGACGATCAGCGCGAGGGCGAGGATCGTGCCGACCGCCGGGACGATCGTGACGATGACCAGTTCGATCGTCACGAGCAGCAGCAGGTCGGCCAGGCCGGGACGGTAGCCCGCGGCCCGGGCGCCGGCCTCGTCGAAGCCGGTGAACAGCAGCGTACGGCCGGAGAACGTGAGGACCAGGGCGACCAGGACGAGCACCGCGGCCGTGGTCATGACATCCGTGCGGCCGACCGTCACGATGCTGCCGACCAGGAACGACGACAGGTCGCGGCTGAAGCCGTCGCGCAGGGCGACCAGGCCCACGCCGATGGCGAAGCCCGCCGAGACGACCACGCCGGTGGCCGCCGCCGCGTCCTGGCCACGGCGGCGGGTCAGTGCCGCCACCCCGCAGGCCACGACGATGCCTGCCAGCGCGCCACCGAGGGTGATGCTCACGCCGAGGATGGCCGCGGCGACGACGCCGGGGAACGTGGCGTGGGTGAGCGCCATCGTGAAGTACGACAGCTTGCGCAGCACCACCTGCACACCGATGAGGCCGGCCAGCGCGCCGGCCAGCACGGCTTCGAGATACGCGTACGTCATTGCCGCCTCCGCAGATATCCGATGGGCAGGCACAGCACGTACGCGAGCACCAGCGCGAGCACGACCGAGGTCGCCGATGTGAGCCGGATCCCGTGGTCGACCGATGCCGTCCAGCTCAGCCACAGGCCCGCGTACCCGCAGATCAGGGTGAGCAGGGTCCCGGCCGCGGCCATCGCGACGAGCCGGTCGGTGAGCATCCGGGCGGCCGCCGCCGGTACGATCAGCAGGGCCAGCACCAGGATCGTGCCGACCGCGCGGACCGCCGCGACGACCACGAGCGCGACCACGAGGTTCAGCGCGAGGTCGAGCCGGGCGATCCGGAAGCCGGCCGCCGCGGCGCCGCCCGCGTCGAACGAGCGGAACACCCAGGCCCGCGCGCCGAACGCCACCAGCGCCAGCGTCACGACGGCCAGCACGGCGGTCTCCACCAGCTGCCCCGGTGTCACGGTCAGGATGCGGCCGAAGAGGAACGACGTCAGATCCGATGTGTACGACGACCGGCGCGACACCAGCGCGACTCCCACGGAGAACAGCGCGGTCAGCACCACGGCGGTGGCGGCGTCGTCGGAGAGCAGTCCGCCGCGGGTCAGCAGGGTCAGCACCACGGCGGTGACCAGGCCCGCGACCAGTGCGCCGCCGAACACGCCCTCGGTGCCGGCGGCGATGAACCCGACGACCACGCCGGGGAACACGGTGTGGGTGAGCGCGTCCGCGACGAACGACAGCCGGCGTGCGAACACGAACACGCTGACCGGCCCGCAGACCAGGGCGAGCAGGGTCAGCTCGGCGAGCGCCCGCACCATGAAGGGGGCGTCGAGCATCAGGGTTCCACCAGCATCGTCCGGCCGCCGGGAAGATCGACGGCGTGACGTCCGTACGCTTCCCGCAGTACCTCGGGCACCAGCACGTCCCCGGGCTTACCGGCCGCCCACTGGCGGGTGTTCAGCACGCAGACCTGGTCGGCGATCCGGGCGGCGACGGCCAGGTCGTGCGTACTGATGATGACCGCCGCGCCGTCCGCGGTGAGGTCGCCGAGCGCGCGCAGCACCGCCTCCTGACTGGTCGCGTCGACGCCGTTGAGCGGTTCGTCGAGCAGCAGCAGCCGCGCCTCGGCGGCGATCGCCCGGGCCACCAGGACCCGCTGGCGCTGCCCGCCGGAGAGCAGCCCGAAACGGACCTTCGCGCGGCCGGCGAGCCCGACCCGGTCCAGGGCGGCGAGCGCGGCGGCCCGGTCGGCACGCCCGGTCGGGCGCCACCAGCCGATCCGGCGGTAGCGGCCCATCAGCACGACGTCGGCGGCGCTGACCGGGAAGTCCGGGTCGAGCGTCTCGGCCTGCGGAACGTACGCGGCGAGCCCGCGCGCCCTCGCCAACGGCCGGCCGAGCACGGTGACCTCACCACCGACCAGCTCGGCCAGCCCCGAGACCGCTTTGATCAGGGTGGACTTCCCGGCACCGTTGGGACCGACCAGCGCGAGCGTCCCCCCGGTGGGCACGGTCAGCTCCACGTCCCTGAGCACGGCCCGGCCCCGGTATCCGAAACTGGCGCCCTCGACGCGCAGCGCGGTGCCCCGCGCGGACTGCCGGGGGATTGCCGGGTCAGCCACCGAGGGCCGCCGTGAGCGTGGCCGTGTTGTGCCGTTCGGCGCCCAGGTACGTACCCTGCTCCGTACCCTGCGGTCCGAGGCTGTCGCCGAACAATGCGTCCTCGCCGCCGACGACCGTGACCCCCGCCCGGGCCGCGATGGCCTCCGCGGACTTCGGCGGCAGCGAGCTCTCGGTGAAGATGGCCTTGACCCCGGTGGCCTTGATCTTCGCGACCAGGTCGTCGAGCTGCTGCACGGACAGCTCGGCCGACGTGTCGAGGCTGGGGATGACCGAGCCGACGAACTCCAGCTGGTACCGGTCGACGTAGTAGCCGAACGCGTCGTGGTTGGTGACGAGCTTGCGCTGCGCGGCCGGGATCGTCGCCCAGGCGGCCTCGTTGTCGGCGTCCAGCTTGTCGAGCTCCGCGGCGTACGACGTGAGCTTCGCCCCGAATGCCCCGGCGGCTCCCGGCTCGGCGGCGGACAGCGCCTTCTCGATGTTCGTCACCATGATCTTCGCGTTGGCGGGGTTGTGCCAGATGTGCGGGTCGTGCTCCTCGCCGCCGGCCTCCTCCTCCGCGTGCTCGCCTTCCTCTTCGTGGCCACCCTCGCGCAGCGTCACGCCCTGGCTCGCATCGACGACCGACCCCTTGAACCCGGTGGCCTCGATCGTGGGCTCCAGCCATTCCTCCAGCCCCACCCCGTTCTCGACGACCACCTTCGCGGCGCCGATGGCCTGCAGGTCGGCCGGCGTGGGCTCGTAGTCGTGCGGGTCGACGCCCGGCTTGATGATCTGCGTCACGGCGACCCGGTCCCCACCGATCTGCCGCACGAAATCAGCCACCTCGGGCGTCGTGGCGACAACCTTCAACGCACCGGGCGAGGCGGCGTCAGCGGCCGCGTCGTTCGAGTTCCCGCAGGCAGCGAGCGAGACGACAACACCGGTGGCAAGCACAAGACGGAAGACTCGGTTCATGCGCCAAACGGTAATCATTTTCAATTACATGGTCTAATCACCATGGGACGATGTGCGCACATCCGCATGTGTCCGCGCGAGCGACCGATGAGCCGGGCCGGGCGTCAGAGGCGGGTGGCGGTGCGGACCAGACCTGCTACGGCCGGGGAGCGGCTGTGCGGGGGCCAGGCGATCACCGTGGTCACCCGGGGTGCGTCGAGCAGGGGGACGGTGACGACGTCGGCATGGAGCTGGTTCCGGGCTGATTCGGGGGCTACCGTCAGGGCCCGGCCGAGGCCGATGAGCTGCAGCAGCTGGGTGTGGTCGTGCACCTCCGGGCCGGGGCCGTCCGGGTAGGTGCCGTCGTCGCGGGGCCAGCGGGGCATCGGCAGGTCGGGCACGCCGGTGACGTCGGCCAGAGTGAGGTGACTGTGGACGGTCAGGGGGTGCCCGGCCGGGAGGACCGCGACCTGCCCCTCGGTCAGCAGGTCCTCGGTGTCGAAGCCGGCGGTGCTGTCGAAGGGGCGGTGCAGCAGGGCCACGTCCGCTCGCCCGTCGCGCAGGATCCGCTCCTGCTGGCGGGGGCCGCACAGCAGGACCTCGACGGGGACCGCGCCGGGTTCCGCGGCGTAGGCGCCGAGCAGCTTGGCCAGCAGTTCGGTGGAGGCGCCGGCCTTGACCGCGAGGACCACGCCGGCCCGGCCGGGTGCGGCGGCTCCGGCACGGCGGGCGCGGCGTTCGGCGGCCTCGACCGCGTCCAGTGCGGCGCGGCCCTCGTCCAGCAGGACCGTGCCGGCGGCGGTGAGGGCGACCCGGTGGCTGGTGCGTTCGAACAGCGCGGTGCCGAGGCGGCGTTCGAGCTGGCGGATGGCGCGCGACAGCGGCGGCTGGGCCATGCCGAGTCGCTGGGCGGCCCGGCCGAAGTGCAGTTCCTCCGCCACGGCGACGAAGAATCGCAGCTCACGCGTCTCCACGCCACCGAGCCTACGCGCGGGCCGGCAGCGCGGCGATACCCGTGCGGTATCGCACCGGACCCAGTCGGTGTTGCCCGGGGTGACGCCGGGTGGCGACGATCGGTGGCATGAGCGAAACGAGGATTGCGCTGGTCACCGGCGCGAACAAGGGCATCGGGTACGAGATCGCGGCCGGCCTGGGCGCCCGGGGTTACACGGTCGGGATCGGTGCCCGCGACAACGAGCGCCGGGAGGCCGCGGTCGCGAAACTGCGGGCCGCCGGCGTGGACGCGTTCGGGGTGCCGCTGGACGTGACCGCCGACGACAGCGCCACCGCCGCCGCCACGCTGATCGAGCAGCGGTACGGGCATCTCGACGCGCTGGTCAACAACGCCGGGATCACCGGGGGCATGCCGCAGGAACCCACCCGGGTCGACGTCTCGATCATCCGGACCGTGGTGGAGACGAACGTGATCGGGGTCATCCGGGTGACGAATGCGATGCTGCCGCTGCTGCGCCGCTCGGCCGCGCCGCGGATCGTGAACATGTCCAGCAGCGTCGGCTCGCTGACCCGGCAGTCCGGCGCTGGCGGGGTGACGACCACCGGCCCGGTGGCGGTCGCGTACGCGCCGTCGAAGTCGTTCCTGAACGCGGTGACGCTGCAGTACGCCCGGGAGTTCACCGGCACGGCCATCCTCATCAACGCCGCGTGCCCCGGCTTCGTCGCGACCGATCTCAACGGTTTCCGGGGCGTGCGCACCCCGGAGCAGGGCGCGGCGACCGCGATCCGGCTGGCGATGCTGCCGGACGGCGGCCCGACCGGCGGTTTCTTCGAGGACGACGGCGAGGTCCCCTGGTAGCGACCACCCCCTTGCGGCCTGACGAACATGTTCGTTACGATCGCGTTATGACGACTCGCCGTACCCCCGTCAGCCGCCGGGACCGCCCCGCGAAGCCGGCCCTCAGCCGGGCCGGCGTCGTGGCGGTGGCGGTGCGGGTGACCCGCGAGGAGGGCCTGGAGAAGGTCACCATGCGCCGGCTCGCCACCGAGCTGGACACCGGGCCGGCGTCGCTGTACGTCTACGTCGCGAACATGGCCGAGCTGCACGGCGCGGTCCTCGACGAGCTGCTCGGCGAGCTCGACCTGGGTCCGGACCGGCCCCTGGTGGAGCTGCTGACCGCGGTCACCGGGCTGCTCTTCCGGTATCCCAGCGTGGCCCGGTCGGTGCTCACGCTGCGCCCCGCGGGGCCGCACTACCTGCGGCTCATCGACTCGGCACTGACCCTGCTCGCCGCCGAGGGGGTGCCCGCCGCCCAGGCCGCCTGGGGTGTCGACCTGCTGCTCCAGCACGCCATCGCCACCGCCGCCGAGCACGGCACCCGGTCCGAGCGGGCCGACGACGAGCCCCTGGAAGAGATGCTGCGCGGCGTCTCCGACACCGACCATCCGGCCATCACCGCGGCCGGCGAGCACCTGCTGTCCGGCACCGGTGAGCAGCGCCTGCGCTGGGCTTTCACCGCTCTGATCGCCGGGATCGCCGTGACGGCGGTCCCGCCCGCCTAGTTTCGCGGCCATCACGAACACGTTCGTCACGAACTCGTTCACCTCCAAGGAGAAACCATGACCATTTCCATCGCCATCGTCGGAGCCGGGCTCGGCGGCCTCACGCTCGCCCGCGTCCTGCACGTGCACGGCATCGCCGCCACCGTCTACGAGGCCGAGCCGTCGCGCGCGGCCCGCACGCAGGGCGGCATGCTCGACATCCACGAGGAGAACGGCCAGGTCGCGCTGCGCGCCGCCGGACTGTACGAGGGGTTCCACGCGCTCGTGCACCCCGGCGGCCAGGCCATGCGGATCCTCGACAAGGCGGGCACCGTCCTTCTCGACCAGGCCGACGACGACAACGGCGGGCGCCCCGAGGTGAATCGCGGGCAGCTGCGTGACCTGCTGCTCGACTCGCTGCCGGAGGGCACGGTGCGGTGGGGCGCCAAGGTCACCGGGGCGCGTCCGGACGGCGGGCTGACGTTCGCCGACGGCTCGTCGCTGACCGCCGATCTGCTGGTCGGGGCGGACGGCGCCTGGTCCCGGATCCGGCCGCTGGTGTCCGGCGCGCTCCCCGCGTACACCGGGATCTCGTTCGTGGAGGCCGACCTGCACGACGCGGACGCGCGGCACCCGGAGCTCGCCGCGATCGTGGGTGGCGGCATGCTCTTCGCCCTGGGTGACGGCAAGGGCGTGCTCGCGCACCGCGAAACCGACGGCAGCCTGCACTTCTACCTGGCGTTCAAGGACCTCGCGAGCGACGGCTTCCCCGACGACGAGACGGCCCGGCGGCAGGTCGGAGCACAGTTCGCGGACTGGCACCCGGCCCTGCGGGCGATCGCGCGGGACGCGGACGGGCCACTGGTCCACCGCACGATCCACGCGCTGCCGATCGGGCACCGGTGGGACCGGGTGGCCGGGGTGACGCTGCTCGGGGACGCCGCGCACCTGATGTCCCCGTTCGCCGGGGAGGGCGCGAACCTGGCCATGCTGGACGGCGCCGAGCTCGCCGCCGCCATCGTCGCGAGCCCCGCAGACGTGGAGAGCGCGCTCACCACGTACGAGACGGCGCTCTTCCCCCGCAGTGCCGCCTCGGCGGGCGAAGCCGCCGCCAACCTGGAGCTGATCTTCCGGGCCGACGCACCGCGGGGGCTGATCGAGCAGTTCGCGGCGTACGCCCAGGGCTAACCTGTACGGCCGTTGGCGTAGACCACCCGGAAGCCGAGGTGGTCGGCGAGCGCGGCCCAGCGCGTCGACCGGACCAGGCGCTCGACGCTGTCGATCCGGCCGCCGTTGACGAGTGTGTTGAGCACCACGGTCTCGAACGCGGCGGACTCGACCCAGTCGATCGACTTCGTGAAGCCGACCAGCATGGTGGCCTTCGTCTCGTGCAGGAATTCCTTGAGCACCCGGTCGGAGGTGCGCAGGACCGAACAACTGCCGAAATACAGCGTACGACCTGCGCAGCGGCCGGACATCCACGCGCCGATCTCGTCGAGCTCCACGGTCGTCCTCGCGGTCAGGCACAGTTGCGACGGCTGTCCGTGCAGGGCGAAGAAGCCGACCTTGTAGTCCTTGTACTTCTGCGACAGCCACGTGTCGAGGTAATAGTGCAGCTCCTCGACCGTGGCGGTGTCGCGGTGGATGAACCGGATGCTGCCGAGGCGTTCGAGCAGCTCAAGGGTAGGCAGCACGGACCCGCGCTCGGTGAGGTCGTCCTCCCACTGGCCCTCGACGCAGAACACTCCCCCAGGCTTACGCACGATCCCCCCGATCATCGCCTCAGCGCCCGACGCTAACACCCCGGCCGGCACTTACCTCGAAGTGCGTTCTGGCCGATCGCCGCGACGACCGCGCATGATGGGACGGTGACAACCGAACCCGCACCGCCGCCACCCCCGCCGGCACCCGCGCCCCTGATCCTGCTGGGCGACGGCGACGCCGAGACCTGCTCCGACGACGGCTGCAACTGAGAGGAACACCGAACGTGCTGGTCGAGATCTGGTCCGACGTCGTCTGTCCGTGGTGCTACATCGGCAAGCGGCGCCTCGAGACCGCGTTGAAGGACTTCGAGCACGCCGACGACGTCGAGATCGTGTGGCGCAGCTTCCAGCTCGACCCGTCGCACCCCAAGGGTGTGATCGAGCCGACCCAGGCCAACCTGGCGAAGAAATTCGGCTCCCCGGAACGCATCAAGCAGATGCAGGCGCAGGTCGGCGCGCTGGCCGAGGCCGAGGGGCTGCACTACGACTTCGACAACGCGGTGAGCGTCAACACGTTCGACGCCCACCGGTTGCTGCAGCTGGCCAAGGACCACGGGCTCGGCGCCGAGGCCCACGAGCGGCTGATGCGCGCCAACCTCATCGAGGCCCGGACCCTGGACACCGACACGCTGGTCGAGCTCGCCGACGAGCTGGGCATCCCCGGTGACGAGGCCCGCAAGGTGCTCGAGAGCGACGACTACACCGACGACGTCAACAAGGACATCGAGCAGGCCCGCGCGTACGGTGCGTCAGGTGTGCCGTTCTTCGTCCTGGACCGCAAGTACGGCATCTCCGGCGCCCAGCCGGCGGAGCTGTTCCTGCAGGCCCTGCGCACCGCCGACGCGGACTCCTAGAGTCGTTCCAGGCCGCTCAGCACGCGCTGGGCGGCCTGGGTCGCGGTCGAGAGCTGGCGGGTCACCTCGCTGAGCACCGCCGCCTGTTCCTCGACCGACACCGCGATGTCGGTCTGCACGGTGTGGATGTCGGTCACCGCGCTCGTCGTCGACTCGAACGTCGAGGCCACGTCCGCGGTCTGCGCGACGATCGTCTCGATCACCGAGTTGACCCGTTCGACGGAGCTCGCGGTCTGCTGGGCGAGCGTCTTGACCTCGTTCGCGACCACGGCGAAGCCCCGCCCGGACTCCCCGGCCCGGGCCGCCTCGATGGTGGCGTTGAGCGCGAGCAGGTTCGTCTGCGCCGCGAGCTGCGCGATCAACGCGTTGACCTCGGCGATCTCCCCCACCGACCGTTCCAGCGTGCGCACCTTCCCGGCCGCGGTCAGCGCGCTGTCCTTGCCCTGCGACGCGTTCGAGGCGGCCTCCCCCGACCGCGCCGACACGTCCCGGACCGCGGACGCCAGGGTGGCCAGCTCGGCGTCCACGGCGGTGACCGCCTCGATCGCCGACCGCGCCTCGCCGCTGATGTCCCGGACCTGCTCCGAGATCCGTTCGGCCCGCTCGGCCAGCTCCCGCGTGCGTTCCTGCTCCGCGTCGGCGACCTTGCTCCGGGCGTCGCGTTCGGCCTGCTCCACGGCCTGCTGCTGACCGGCGGCCGCCGTCGTGAGCCGCTCGGTCTCGTTCTCGGCCTGCTGGGCGAAATGCCAGAACACCACGATCCCAACGATCTCCAGGGTCGCGAACCCGGCGTGCAGGGCGACCTGCCCGAGCGCCAGCAGCGTGTGCATGTGCGCCATGCCGAAGACACGCTCCGGGGCGACCAGCCCGAGCACGCCGTGGTGCACCAGGATCACGATCACCGACCACACCAGCGGCGGCCACTGCTGATACAACGCCACGAAGACGAGTACGGCGTACAGGTGGATGTGCATCGCCATCATGCCGCCGGACAGCTCGATGAAGGCGAACGTGGTGCCGATCAGCCCGACCGCGGTGATCGTCGCCCGGGTCCGGGCCTCCCCCGGCACCGTCGACAGCCCGACGACCGCGGCGACCGCCCCCGGGATCACGAACGCCTCCCACACCGGCCTCGGCCCGACCAGGCCCACCACGATCAGCGCCGGCACATGCAGAGCCAGCAGCCACGTGTTGATCCGGTGCCGCTCCCGCATGGACTCCGGCGACAGTCTCGCCCCTCGCGGGAGCCGCGCCGCCAGTACCGTCATCCCCGCATCATCGCTGATCAGAGACCTCCAGAAGATCACTTCCCAGAAGTACGGGCACCAGCTCCCGCTCCCGATGGCGAAGCCGGCCGCCAACCGGCCCCAAGGCGCCCGGCCCCGGGCCAGCTCCGAACGCCGGCCCGCCATCGGCACCGCCGGCGCCGCCCGCTCATCCCGGTGTGGCACCGCACCGGGATGAGCGGGTGGGCTCGGGCAGCCTGACCGCACCAGCGTGAGAGACCAACCGGGCTCCTCAGGCGAACGGCCGGCACCCGAAAAAGCCAGCTACCAGGGACTCGGGCGCAGGCAGATCGGGCGCCGGCAGATCGGGCGCCGGGAACCAGGTGCTGGGGAATCAGGTGCAGAAGAACCACGGAGCGTGGAGACCGGGCCGCAGCGCCGCCGGCCCCGGTGCCGGGCGGCCGGCCGGAGCGAGGATCGGCCAGGACAGGCGCCGGTCACGACGCAGGACCGTCAGGACCCGAGGGCCGTCCCGGTGCCAGCTGTCCAGGGCGCGAGGGCCGTCCCTGTGCCGACTGTCAGGGTGTAAGGCTGGCCAGGTGAGGGGCCAGGTGAGGGGGCCAGGTGAGGGTGGCCAGGTGACGATGGCCAGGGCGCGAGGGCCAGGGCGCGAGGGCCGTGCCAGGGCCGGGCGGTCAGGGCGTAAGAGGCTGGGCCAGGTGAGGGGTGGCCAGGTTTGCGAGGGCCGGGCCCGTTGCCGGGTGGTCAGCGCGCGAGGTCAGCGCGCGAGGTTGAGGTGGGCCAGGGGGAGGACGAGACGGTCGACGATGGTGGGGGGCCAGGGGAAGGCGGTGCTGACGGCTCGCTGGTGGGCCAGGCCGTGCAGCGCGAGCCACAGCGCCACCGCGTCGGCGGACGGGTCGTCGCTGGTGGAGCTGCCCGCATCGACGCAGGTGGAGAGCGCGTCGATGAACACCTGCAGGGCGTCGTGGCCCAGCTCGGCTGCCTCGGCCGGGGTGATCGCCGCTTCCGCGACGGCATCGGCGGCGCTCCACAGGCCGCCGAACATGACCCGGTAGCGCTGCGGCTGCTCGGCCGCGAAGTCCAGATAGACGTCACAGACCGCGCGCAGCCGCCGTACCGCGACGTCCGGGGCCACCACCTCGCCGATCTGCGGGTCATCGCCGTCGGCCGCGGCGGCAAGGCGACGTTCGAGATCGGCGAACGCGTCGCGGACGATGGCCAGCAGGATCGACTGCCGGTCGGCGAAGTGGCGGTAGATCGACGGCGCGGCGATCCCGACCTGCCGGGCGACCGCGCGCAGCGTCACCGCCTGTTCGTCACCGGTCTCGTCGAGGATTGTGGCGGCTGCGAAGACGATGTCGGCCCGCAGCCGCTGGCCCTCTCCGCGGCGGTTGCGGCTCCGGGCCTCGGTCTCAGTCACGGCCCGACCCTATCCGCCTCCGTTCAGGCGGCCACCACCTGGAGCTGGGTCATGAGCAGCAGCGTGTCGGAGTTGATCCAGTACTCCACGAAGCGGCTGTCGGCGATCCGCAGGATGTCAGTCCCGGTGAAGTCGATGCCGGTGCCCGCCGGCGCGGTCGCACCGGGCATGCCCCCGGCGTAGGTGCCGGCCGCCCGCCATCGCACCACGACATGGTCGCCGTCGGTGAGTGGCCCGACCTCGATGGTGAAGCGCAGGTCCGGCATGGCCGCGCGCGTCTGGGCGATCCACCCGACCAGCGCCTTCGGGCTGTCGATCGCGCTCCCGTCACCGCCGTCCACCATCGCGGCATGCAGCCGGAACCCGTCCGCGACGATCTCGTCGGCGAGCGCGTAGTCACCGTTCCACAGTCGCAGCCAGGAGTTGATCAGGTCTTCAGAAGTCATACCGTAAGCTTACGTCGTAAGCTTACGTATGTAAAGTTGAGCTACCGTGGAGACTGAATGGATCGGAGGAGCGCAAGGCAGGCAGATAGCCAAAACCGGAAGCCGGCCGGAAGAAGGCGACAGAATCGGGCCTCGGGCAGGCACGCGACCGCACATCAAGGCGGACGGCACATCACCCCGGCCGGCGCACAACCCGAACGGCAAGGCGCGCAACCCGAATGGGCCGGCCACTGGCGCGCGGGCAACCGAACAGCACGACGGGCAACCAACACGGCGACGGGCAACCAAACAGGGAGGCGGGCAACCCGAACAGGACGGCGGCAACCAAACAGGGAGGCCGGCAACCCGAACAGGACGGCGGCAACCAAACACGGCGACGGGCAACCAAACACGGCGGCGGGCGACCCGAACAGAGCGGCGGGCAACCGAACAACGCGGCGGTCGACCCGAACAGGGCGGCGGGCAACCGAACAGGGCGGCGGGCAACCGAACAGGATGACGGCGGCCCGTCAGGGGTGAGTGGACTGACCGCCCCGGGTGAGGGCGGGCAGCAGCACGCCGTCGATGATCGACGTGAAGAACGGCAGGTCGACGGGTTGCCGCAGGAACAGCGCGCGGTGGGCGGCCATCGACGGGATCACCTGAGCCAGCGCGTCGACGTCGGCGGGTCCGGGGAACTCACCGCGGTCGGCCGCTCGCTGGATCAGGTGCCGGTAGGCGGCCACGGACGGCTCGACGATCGCCTCGCGGACGGCGGCCGCCGCCTCCGGGGTGCGGCCCATCATCGCGGTGACGCTCGCGAGGATCCGCAGCCGCCGTTCGCTGCCGCCGAGCCAGTCCGGGTCGAGCATCGCGAGCAGGTCGGTGCGCAGCTCACCGGTGTCGGGGAGCCGGTCGGCCTCGAGGTCGGCGCGGTCGGTGCAGGCGATCGCGGCCAGGATCAGGTCGTCCTTGCCGGCCCACCGGCGGTAGATCGTGCCGCGTCCGGCGCCGGCGCGGGCCGCGACCATCTCGATGGTGAGGTCGGCGTATCCGGTGTCGGCCAGGACGTCCAGGGTGGCCCGCAGGATCTCCGGGTCCCGCGAGTGATCCCGCTTACGTCCGACGGCAGAGGAGTTGATCACGGCGCAACAGTACGCGATAGTTCCGGAACTGTTCAGTACCGCAATGGGAGACTCAAGGGAGAGCACCGTCATGACCCTCCAGGAACTCGCCGACCGGGCCGACGTCACCGCCGTGATCTACGCGGTCGCCCGCGCCATGGACACCCGCGACTGGGACCTGCTCGCCGCCTGCTACGCCCTCGACGCCCGGGGCGACTACACCAACGCCACCGCCGACGGCCGGGATGCCATCGTCGCGTCGGCGCGGGGCTTCCTCAGCCCGCTGGACGCCACCCAGCACCTGATCGGCAACGTCGAGGTCCGCACCCTCGAAACCGGCAATATCGAAACCGGCGACGTCGCGACCACCCGTGCCACGTTCATCGCCCAGCACGTCCGCGACGGGGGCCAGTTCCTGATGGGCGGCACCTACGACGACACCCTGCGCCGGGGCACCACCGGCTGAACGATCACCAACCGCCGGATCCGGGGGATCTGGAGCAGCGGCGATCCCGCGGTGCTGACTATCGCGGTGAGCTGACCCGCGACGGCGGTGCCGGGATCCCGCGCAGCCCCCGGCCGAACGTGGCCGCGACGGCGGATCCCAGCACCGTGGCCGCGAACAGCAGGATCGCCGGCACCGGGCCGGCGGCGTCCACCAGCACACCGGCCAGGATCGGGGCCGCCGCGGCCGCGGACATCGCGATGAGCAGGATCACGCTGACCACCCGGCCCTGCAGGCGGTCCGGGGTCACCGACGCCTGGTATCCGAACAGCGCGGCGTTCGCGGCCGGGCCGAGGAACACGGCCACCCCGATCGGCACCGCGGCCAGGACCGTGTGGCTCAGCGGCGCGCTGAGCACCATGAGCCCGGCCGCGGCCCAGCAGATGGCGCGCACCAGCGTGGGCAGGCTCATCCGGCGCTGCAGAGCCGGTGCCGCCAGCGCCCCGAGCAGGCCACCGGCCCCGAGCATCGTCTCGGCGGTGCCGATCAGCGCGGGCGGGGTGCCGCGCTGCTGGAGGCTGATGATGATGGTGAACAGGATCCCGGTGACGGCGAGGTTGAGCGGGGCGGCGACGGCCAGCAGCGCGCGCAGGAACGCGTTGCCGAACACGAACCGCAGCCCTTCCGCCATCGCGGCACCGTGCTTCGCCGGCGGCTCCGTGCGCTTCTCCTGCATCGGCGTACGGATCAGCGCGACTCCCACCATCGACGCCAGGTACGTGGCGGCGTTGGCGAAGAACGGCACACTGCGTGCCACCCCGAACAGCAATCCGCCCAGCGGCGGTCCGGCGAGCGAGGTGCCGTACGAGCGGGCCTCGTTGCGGGCGAACGCGTCCGTGAGCTGCCCGGCGGGGACGAGGTTGCGCAGCGCCGCGTGTTCGGCGGTCGCGAAGACGGCACCGCATCCGGCGTCGAGCACCGCGACGACGGCGAGCAGGGCGAGCCCGGCGTGCCCGCCGAGAGCCGCGAGCCCGAGCGCCAGGAACGCCAGCGTCCGCACCGCGTCGCAGGTCAGCATGATCCGGCGCCGATCGAGGCGGTCCGCCATGACGCCCGCGGGCAGCCGGCACGCCAGCCGGACCACCGCGGCCGCGGTGCCCACCAGGCCCGCCTGCACGGCCGACCCGGTCAGCACGAGGACGGTCAGCGGGATGGCGATGCCGGCGACGGCGGTGCCGAGGTCGGACAGCGACTGGCTGGTCCACAGCAGATTGAAGTCCCGGTTGCGCCAGAGCCCGGCGGCCGCGTTCACCGGCCCGCTCATCGGCCGGCCCGCCGGGGGAACGCGTGCACGATCACCACGACCTGTTCGGCGTCGTCGCCGCCGTCCGGCCCCCGGTCGTGGTCGCGTACCGCCGCGCCGACATCGGTCCAGAGTGCACGCAGGCCCGCCGGGGTGGTCCGCAGCACGAAGTCGCCGGATTCGGCGGCACCGCGCCAGGCCGCGCTCCACTCGAGCCGGGCCGCCTCGGCCCGGTAGCGTTCCAGCAGGTCGTCCCAGACCTGCTGGGCCGCACCGGTCATCGCCCGGGCCGCCTCGGCGCCGCCGGGGCCGAGCTGCGCCGGATCGGTGCTCCAGGTCGTCGTCTCCGTGGCGGCCTTCCACCACCGCTCCCGCCCCCGGGGCCCCTTGCCCAGCTCGGGCGCGTCGAGCACGAACCCGTACCGATGAAGGTGGCGCAGGTGGTGACTGGTCTGGCCGGAGTCGGTGCCGAGCCGGCGGGCCAGCAGCGCCGCGGTGGCCGGCCCGTCGACCCGCAGCGATCCGATGATCTGGATCCGCAGGGGGTGTGCCATGGCGCGCAGCGTCTCCGCCCGGGACAGGTGCGATTCCATCGGGGCAGGATATTTATCGCAGAGGATCTCTGCAATAGGGGGTGGATACTGTTCGTATGCCGGATCACTACGACGTGCTCATCATCGGTGCGGGGCTGTCCGGGATCGGTGCGGCCTGGCGGCTGGGGCGGCTCCGCCCCGGCACCACGTACGCGATCCTCGAGGCCCGCGACGATCTCGGCGGCACCTGGGACCTGTTCCGCTATCCCGGAGTGCGCTCCGACTCGGACATGTTCACGCTGAGCTACCCGTTCCGGCCGTGGCACGGCGACCGGTCGATGGCGTCCGGCGCGTCGATCCTGCGCTATCTGCGCGACACCGCGCGCGACGGCGGCATCCTGCCGCACATCAGGTTCGGCACCCGGGTCCGGTCCGCCGCCCGGGACGGCGGGCGCTGGACGGTCACCACCGGCAAAGGCACGTTCACCTGCGATTTCCTGTACGCGTGCACGGGCTATTACGACTACGACAGCGGCCATCAACCGGATTTCCCCGGGCTGGCGGACTACCGGGGCCGCCTGGTCCACCCGCAGTTCTGGCCACCGGATCTCGATCACACCGGCGCCCGGATCGTCGTCATCGGCAGTGGCGCCACCGCGGTGACGCTCGTGCCCGCCCTGGCCGCGACCGCGGCACATGTGACGATGCTGCAGCGCTCCCCCACGTACATGGCGGTGCTCCCGGAGCGGGACCCGCTCGCCGGCGTGCTGCGCAACCGGTTGCCGGCCGGGGTGGCGCACCGGGTCGTGCGGGCCAAGAACGTCCTGGTGTCGCAGGCCTTCTATCAGCTGGCCCGGCGCCGCCCGGCCCGGGTCAGAGCCCTGCTGCGGCGGATGGCGCTGGGGCATCTGGACGATCCCGCCTATCTCGACGAGCACTTCACCCCCGCGTACGAGCCCTGGGACCAGCGGCTCTGCGTCGTGCCCGGCGGTGACCTGTTCGACGCGATCCGCTCGGGTGCCGCCGAGGTCGTCACCGCCGGTATCGAGCGTTTCGAGGCCGGCGGCGTCCGGCTCACCGACGGCCGGCTGCTCGGCGCGGACCTCGTGGTGAGCGCGACCGGCCTGGTGCTGCAGCCGCTCGGCGGCATCGACCTGAGCGTCGGCGGCACGCCGGTCGATCCCGGGTCGACGGTGGCCTACCGGGGCGTGATGCTCGGCGGGGTGCCGAATTTCGCGTTCTGCATCGGCTACACGAACGCGTCCTGGACGCTGCGCGCCGATCTGTCGCACCGCTACGTCTGCCGGCTGCTGGCCCACATGGCCCGGCACGGCTACGCCTCGGCGACACCGCGCGAGCGCCCCGGCCCGCGCCGCCCGCTGCTGGACCTGACCTCCGGGTACGTACAGCGTTCCCGGCACCTGTTCCCCGCGCAGGGTGACCATGACCCGTGGACCGTCCGGCAGAACTACCTGATCGACGCCGTGACCAGCCCGCGCGCCGACATCCGCCGGGACATGACGTTCACCCGCTCCCCGAGGTGACCGCCGGGTAACTGGCTGACCTAAAGTGATCGACATGTCCGTGTGGCCGACGAGTCAAGCCCATCACCGCTGGCTCGACCAGCACAGCCGCGATCTGCTGGCCTTCGGCCGCCGCACCGCCGACCCCGGGGGCGGCGCGCGCTGGCTCGACGGGGCCGGCGTCCCGGTGCCGGGACGCCCGGCATCGCTGCTGATCAGCTCCAGGATGACCCATGTGTACGCCATCGGGGCGCTGCTGGGCGTGCCCGGCGCCGGCCCGGTCGCCCGGCAGGCGATGGCCGGGCTGACCGGCCGGCTGCGCGACACCACCCACGGCGGATGGTTCTCGTCGGTGGCCGACGACGGCACGCCCGAACCCGGCAAGTCCTGTTATGACCATGCTTTCGTGATGCTGGCGGCGTCGAGCGCGGCCCAGGCCGGACTGCCCGGCGCGGCCGGGTTGCTGGACGACGCGTGCGCGGTGTTCCTGCGACGGTTCTGGGACGAGCGCGCCGGCATGTGCGCGGACACCTGGGACACGGCGTTCACCACGCTCGACGACTACCGGGGCATCAACGCCAACATGCACACCGTCGAGGCGATGCTCTCGGTCGCGAGCGTCACCGGCGACCAGGCGTGGACCGAGCGCGCGCTACGGATCTGCCGCTTCGTGGTGACCACCGCGGAGGCCCACCACTGGCGCATCCCGGAGCACTACGACCGCGACTGGGCACCGCTGCCCGAGTTCAACGCCGACAAGCCGGACCACCCGTTCAAGCCGTACGGTGCCACGATCGGCCACGGTCTCGAATGGTCCCGGCTGCTGCTGCACGCCGCGGCCTCCCCGGTCGGCGGCAACGCGGAATGGCTGACGACGGCGGCCCGGGAGCTGTTCGACCGGGCGGTGGCCGACGGCTGGGCGGTCGACGGCGCCCCGGGCTTCGTCTACACGACGGACTGGTCCGGGCGCCCGGTGGTCCGCGACCGCATGCACTGGGTCGCGGCGGAGGGCATCAACGCCGCGGCGGCCCTGTACGCGCTCACCGGTGAACAGGTCTACGCCGACCGCTACCGCGAGTGGTGGGACTACACCGCCGAGTTCCTGATCGACCACGAGCGTGGCTCCTGGTTCCACCAGCTGGACGACGCCAACGTCCCCACGGACACGGTCTGGCCGGGCAAGGCGGACCTGTACCACGCGTTCCAGGCGACGCTGGGCCCCCGGGTCCCGCTGTGGCCGATGCTCGCCACCGCGGTGCACTTCATGCTGACCTGAGCCACCCGGCGCGGGATCCCCGGACGAACTGGTCGACGGCCGTCTCCACCAGACCGTCGAGCAGGTCCGGCGGGACCATCGCGCCGTCCATGACCGTCGCGATGCCCTGCGTGGTGGCGAACAGCACGCTCACCAGCCGCGTCACGCACGCCATCGGCGGCCTGCTCGCCCAGAGCGACGACGACGGCGCCCGGCCCACCCGGTACGCCTCCACCCACCACATCCCCCGGCAACAGCTACATCGGCCCGAGCGGCTTCCTGCGGGGGCGCGGTGCCCCCGAACCGGTCCGGGTAGAACCCGGTGAGCGGGCCGGCAGCTGCGGCGTCCTGTTCCGGGGTCACGCGACAGCTGCTGACCATCGCCTATTTCGCAACGCCGACTCACAACGGCCGGGGACCGCCGGTGAGATCCCCGCTCAGAACAACGCGGTGCCGGTGATGGTGGCGAGCGCGGCGCACAGCCGGTCCTGGAAGGCGGGGTCGGCGGCGGCCGGGGCGGGCGTCCGGTGGCGGCGGTGGTGCCAGTAGTGGCCGGTGACCTGGGCCTCGGGGTCGGTGCTGACGGCCAGCCAGCTCTGGGTGTCGTGGCCGAGCGCGAGGTCGTCGGGGGCGGACGGGCCGCCCATCCGGGTGGGCACCCAGCCGGGGTCGACGGCGTTGCTCAGCACCGCCGGCCACCGCCGCGCGACGGCCGCGGCCAGCGCCGTGACGTGCAGTTTGCTCTCCGCGTAAGCCTGGGCGGCGTGCCACCGGCGGGCGGTCCAGTCCAGGTCGCCGAGGTCCGCGCCGGCGCCGAGGTGCATGCCGCTGGTCACGTACACGAGCCGGCCGGGCCGGTCGATCAGCGCGGTGAGCAGGTACGGGGCGAGCACGTTGACCGCCAGCGTGCGGGAGTGCCCGTCGGTGGTGGCGATGCGCTCGCTCGACAGGTAGACCCCGGCGTTGTGGATCACGGCGTCCACCGGCCCGAGCGCGTTGACCTGCTCGGCGACGTCGCGGGTCTGCGCGTCGCCGCTGAGGTCGCCGATCACGACCGCCGCGCCGAGGCCGGCGACGGTGGCCGCGCGTTGCCGGGTGCGGGCGTGCAGGACGACGTCGTGGCCCTGCCCGGCGAGGGTGCGGGCGTTGGCGAGGCCGAGGCCGTCGGTGGAGCCGGTGACGAGAACGCGGGCCATGGTGTCCCTTCAGGGGGTGAGGAGCCCGCCGACCGTGTCGGCGGCCTTCAGGGCGGTGCCGGTGAGCACGACCACGACCGGGCCGGTGCCGGACAGCAGGCCGCGGCGGGCGAACGTGCGGATCGCGGGGAGCACGATCGAGCTGGTCGGCTCCGCGTACAGACCGCGGCCCGCCAGCTCGAACATCGCCGGTGCGATGTCCTGTTCCGCGACCGCCACCATGGCGCCCTGCGACGCGCGGATCGCCGCCAGGACCTCGCGGTCGCGGACCGGCTGGGCGATCGAGGTGCCCTCGGCCAGCGTCGGCGTCCAGCCAGCGGGCGTCACCGCGGTCGCGCCCGCCTCGAACGCGGCCACCAGCGGGGCGCAGTTGGCCGGCTGGGCGACCAGCAGCCGGGGACGGCGCTTGATCGCGCCCGACGCGAGCAGCTCACCGAAGCCGAGGTGCAGGCCCAGGACCAGGCTGCCGGCGCCGCACGGCAGGACCACCGCCTCCGGTGCGGTGAGATCCAGGTCCTCCCAGATCTCGTACGCCAGCAGCTTCGTGCCCTGCAGGAAGAAGGGGTGCCAGTTGTGGCTGGCGTAGAACGTGGTGGCCGAGCGGCGCACGGCCTCGTCGGCGGTGGCCTGGCGGGTGCCGGGGACCAGCTCGACCGCGGCACCGTGCACCCGGCTCTGCTGGATCTTGGCCGCCGAGGTCGACGACGGCGCGAGGATCGTCGCCGTGATCCCGGCCGCCGCCGCGTAGGCCGCCACCGAGGATCCCCCGTTGCCGCTGCTGTCCTCGAGCATCGCGGGCACGCCCTGCTGCCTCAACGTCGACACCATGACCGTGGTGCCGCGGTCCTTGAAGCTGGCGGTCGGGTTGAACCATTCCGGTTTGACGCTCAGTGACAGGCCGTCGACCTCGAACGGCAGCAACGGGGTGCAGCCCTCCCCCAGCGACACCGGATGGTCGACCGGGCGGGGCAGGGCGGCCGCATAGCGCCACTGCGAGCGTACGGAGGAATCGATGTCGTCCCGCGTGATCCCGGGCAGCGGGGTGACCAGCAACGGGGACCCGTCCTCGCCGCGCCAGCGGGGCTCGTCCAGCGGGTAGTGGCGGCCGGCACGGTCGGCGAGGGAAACCATATGAGGAACCTAGGGGTTCGCTCAGGCCCTGCTCAAGTCGGCCCCCGACCGCTCAAGGTTGCTTTTCGGGTGCCGATGCCACGACCATGAACACCGCCCCCGGGATCGTAGTGGGTTCCCTCGACAGCCTCGTCGCCGACATCTACGTCAGCCACAAGGGGCTCGCCGAGCGGGCCGACGTGCTCGTCCGGTCGGCCGAGCGCACCGGCGACCGGCAGACCGCCGACCTGGGCCGGCTCGTCGTCGCCGAGCTGTACAACCGGGGCGGCCGGGCCCCCGAGGGCATCGCGCAGGCCCGGGCCGTGCTGTCCAGCACCGGTGACCGGATCGTGGTGGCGCACGCCCACGCGGTCGTGGCCGGCGGGCTGTGGCGCATCGGGGACAGCGCGCAGGCCGTGCGCAACGCGTACCCGGCCAGCCGGATGCTGCAGCCCGGGGATCCCGCGGTGCTGCGCGCCGACCACGCGATCGTGCTGGCGCTGCAGGTCAACGACCGGCGCATCGGCGGCATCTCGCACCGGGAGTTCCGGGTCGCGCAGGAGCTGGCCGACGCCACCCGGATCCCCGCGCTCATCCTGGCCAACCTGAACAACTGGGCCTGGTGCGCGTACACGCACGGTGACATGCGCACCGCGGTCGACCTGGCCGAGCGGATGCGGATGTGCAGCGAGCGCACCGGTGCCCCGCTGAACGCGTCCTGCGCCGACACGGTGGCCCGGATCATGCTGGAGACCGGTGACCAGGTGAACGCGACCACGGTGATCGAGCACGCCATCGCCACCGCCGAGGCGACCGACTCGGACGCGATCCCGAACGCGCTGATGACGCTGGCCGACATCCAGCGCCGCGACGGCAACGCCGGGGCGGCCCTGAACACGCTGCGGGCCTGCCGGGAGATGGCGGCCCGGGACCAGCTCGCCGACGTCGACGCGACGGCCCGCAAGATGATCTCGGCCTGCTACGCGGAGCTCGGCGACTTCGCGGCCGCGTACCGGGAGATGGTCGAGTTCCACAACGCCTGGACGGTGCGCCGCTCGGAACGCAGCGAGGTCATGGCCCGGGTCGCGCACGCCCAGTTCGCGGTCGACGAGGCCCGCCGCACCACCGAACGCTTCCGCGAGATGGCCGAACGCGACGCGCTGACCGGCCTGTGGAACCGCCGGCGCTCCGACGACCGGCTCGCGACGCTGACCCGTACCCCGGCGACCCGCCGTGGCCCGGTCTGTGTGGCCCTGCTCGACCTCGACCACTTCAAGGCGGTCAACGACACCTACACCCACGCGATCGGCGACATGGTCCTGTGCCGGGTCGCGGACCTGATGCGCACGGTCGGCGGTCACGCCGGACGGCACGGCGGCGAGGAGTTCATCCTCGTCCTGGACGCCGACCCGGCGGTCGCGGCCCGGCGCTGCGACCAGCTCAGGGCGGCCATCCAGGGGTACGACTGGACGTCGGTCGCCCCCGGGCTGAGCGTCACGGCCAGCATCGGCCTCACCGCCATGCGCCCCGACGACAACGCGCACTCGCTGGTCAACCGGGCCGACGAACTGCTGTACGCGGCCAAGCGGGACGGCCGCAACCGCCTCGCCATCGGCTGAGGCCGCTCAGCGCCCGGTGCGCCCGATCACCCGGCGATACGACCCTCGCACCGCGTTACGGCAGACCCGCAGCACCGAGCCGGTCCGGTTGACCATGCCGTCGCCGGTGATCAGCATTTCGCCCACGTACGCCGACGCGCGATCCATCAGCAGCCGGGCCTTCTCGAGATCTTTGTCCTCGTGGCGCAGCTCCCACAGTCGCCGCCCCTGGTCCCAGGCGTGCGCGCGGGTCGCCGCGACCAGCACCCGCTGGCTCCAGTCGTCCAGTTCACCGGCGAGGTCGTCGAGGCGCAGCTGCCAGCGGCTGGCGTAGCGGCGGCGCAGGTGCGGGATCTCCCGGTAGAAGATCTTGTTGATGAGCAGGTAGTCCGGGTGCGCCTCGGCGCCCGGCGGGGTGCCCAGCCGTTCCCACGTGGCGACCAGCGCGAGCGCCAGGTCGTGGTTGATGTGCGCGTTGACGCCGAGGACCGCCGCCGCGAGCCGGCTCACCCTCTCGTCCTGGGCGCGGCGGAACAGGACCTCCCAGGCGTCCGGGGTGCCGTGGTCCTCCTCGCCCCACATCCGCAGCGCGATGAAGTAGCGCTTGGCGAACTCGACGTCGAGCATCTCGAGGAACACCGGGTCGCGTACCTCGGGGCCGGTCAGCGCCGCACCCACCCGGGCGGTGATGGTGAAGTACAGCGAGTTGAACGCCGCGACCCGGTTGGACGCCGGCGGCGGGAGCAGGTCCATGATCGCCTGGGTCCGGGTGAGCATGTCCAGGACGTCGGCGATGGTGGCCGGTGGGCCGTCCGCCCAGAGTTCGGCCATCTCCCGCTGCGCCGGCTCCCAGCCCCGGCCGGTGGGCACGAGGCCGGGTTCGTCCGGCGCCATCCGCAGGCGTTCGGCGTGCAGACGGTCGGCGCTGTCCTGCACCTCACCACGGTCGAAACCGGTTGTCGCGGTCATCACGGCCCCCCAGCCAATTCCCCGGAGAGGCCACTGTGTACACCCCCGGACCGGAAAGCCATCGTCCGGTCAGGTACTTGCCGGTTCCTATCGGGAGAGCAGGCTCACAAATCGGGACACGTCGATGTTTCCGCCGGAGATGACCACGCCCACCCGGCCGCTGACCTTGAGCCGGCCGGACAGCAGCGCGGCCAGCCCGGTGGCGCCACTGGGTTCGATGACCACCCGCATCCGCTCGAACGCGAAGCGCATGGCGTCGCAGATCTCGTCGTCGCCGACCAGGAAGATCTCGTCGACGAGCCGCCGGTTCACCGCGAACGTCAGGTCACCGGGGGCGGGCGCGGCCAGGCCGTCCGCGATGGTCCGGGCCACCGGCACGCTCACCACCTCGCCGGCCTCGAGGGAACGCTTCGTGTCGTCGCCGTCGCGGGGCTCGACGCCGATCATCCGGATCCCCGGCAGCAGCGACTTCGCCACGGTGGCGCTGCCGGCCATCAGCCCGCCACCGCCCACCGGCACCACGAGCGCGTCGAGGTCACCGGCCTGCTCGATCAGCTCGAGCGCGGCGGTGCCCTGCCCGGCCATCACGTCCGGGTGCTCGTACGGCGGGATCAGCGTGAGCCCCCGCTCGGCGCACAGCGCGGCAGCCAGCGCGACCCGGTCCTCACGGTAGCGGTCGTACGTGATGACCTCGGCCCCGTAACCCTCGGCGGCCGCGCGTTTCGACGCGGGTGAGTCCTCGGGCATGAGGATCACCGCGTGGCTGCCCAGTTCCTGCGCGGCCAGCGCGACGGCCTGGGCGTGGTTGCCCGACGAGTAGGCCGCGATGCCGCTCGCCAGTTGCTCGGGGGTGAGTCGCGAACAGGCGTAGTACGCGCCCCGGAACTTGAAGGCGCCCATCCGCTGGAAGTTCTCGGCCTTGACGTGGACCTCGGCGCCGACGAACGCGTCGAGGGTCCGCGACCGGAGCACGGGGGTGCGGTGGGCCGCCCCCTTCAGGCTGTCGGCAGCGTCGCGAACGTCGGCAAGGGTGATACTCAACTGAACTTCTCTCCCCGGGGTAAACGGCTTTTCTGAACTTTCCCCATGGCGTTACGTGGCAGCTCCGCCACGAGGTGCACCACCCGGGGGCGTTTGTGGGCGGCGAGCCGGGCGGCGACGAAACCGATCAGCTCGTCCGGGCCGGCGGGCCCGCCGGTGACGACGAACGCGGTGATCTGCTCGCCCAGGTCGTCGTGGGGTGTCCCGATGACGGCGGCCTCGACCACGGCCGGGTGCAGCAGCAGCGCGTCCTCGACCTCGCCGGCGCCGACCCGGTAGCCACCGGTCTTGATCAGGTCGGTGGACGCCCGCCCGACGATGCGGTGCCAGCCGTCCGGCCCGATCGTGGCGACGTCACCGGTCGCGAACCAGCCGTCGGTCAGCGCGGCGGGTTGCCCGAGGTAGCCGTCGAACAGGGTGGCGCCGCGCACCTCCAGCGCCCCGATCGTCTCGCCGTCGTGCGGGACCGGGCCATCGGCCGCGACCAGCCGGGTGGCGACGCCGGCCAGGGGCAGGCCGACGTGCCCGGCGCGACGGTCGCCGTCGGCGCGGGCACTCACGGTGATCAGGGTCTCGGTCATGCCGTACCGCTCGACCGGGGCCTGGCCGGTCAGTGACACCAGATCATCGAAGACGGGTACGGGCAGCGGCGCGCTCCCGGACACGAGCAGCCGCGCACCCCGCAGGGCCCGGGCACTGGCCGGGTCGGCGCACACCCGCGACCACACGGTCGGGACACCGAAGTAGAGGCTGCCGCCCGCGGCCGCGTACGCGGAAGGGGTGGGTCGTCCGGTGTGCACCAGGGGTGAGCCGGTCCGCAGCGCGCCCAGCAGTCCCAGCACGAGGCCGTGCACGTGATAGAGCGGCAGCCCGTGCACGAGGGTGTCGTCCGCGGTCCAGTCCCATGCCTCGGCCAGCGCGTCGAGGTCGGCGGCGAGCGCCGCCCGGGACAGCACCACGCCCTTGGGCGGCCCGGTCGTCCCGCTGGTGTACAGGATCAGCGCGGTCTTCTCCGGGGCGGGATCGGGCGGGACGCTCCCGGACCGGGACGGGCCGCTGACCGGCACGACCGGCAGGCCGCTGGTGCCGGCCGCGGCGGGGTCGTCGGAGAGCATCACGGTCGCGCCGCAGTCGCGCAGCACGTGCAGGCGTTCCAGCTCGCCCGCGTCGGGCGGTACGGGCACCACCGGCACCCCGGCGAGCAGCCCGGCGACGATCGCGACGACGGTGGGCAGGCCGGCCACGGCGTGCACCGCGGCCACGGTTACGCCGTCCAGCTCCTCCGCGAGCGCGGCGGCCCGGCCGAGCAACTCGTGCCGCGACACCGGCACGCCGTCGACGGTGACACTGCGCTCGGCGTCCTGGTCCGCGTGCAACGCTGTCAGCAACCGCATGAGCTTGATGATCGCAGAGTCACCACGCACCCTGACACGGCACCTTGACACACCGTTGTAACAAACACACCTGGGGGTTCACCGGATGTTGTCCGACGTCGGCACCACCGTCGTTCTCACCGCCGGGGGCGTCACCGTTCTCGTCGACACGGCCGGCGATCAGCTTCCCGCCGTCCGGTACTGGGGTCGCGAGCTGCCCGGCCTCGACGCCGATCTCGCCGCCGCCCTGATCACCACCGCGGAGCCGGTCGCCGGGTCCAACGACATCCAGCCCCGGCCGCGCCTGTCGGTGCTGCCCGAGCAGCGCACCGGCTGGGCCGGCCGCCCCGGTCTGAGCGGCTCGTTCGACGGTGCCGGCTGGTCGCCGGCGTGGACGGTCACCGAGGTCACCGTCGACGGTGCGCCGGTGCGGGGTTTCACCGCCGCGGGGGCCGCGACGCTGACGGCCCGGGCGTCCGACGGCCGTCTGGACCTGACGGTGGTCCTGGAACTGCGCGACTGCGGCCTGCTTCGGGTACGCGCGACCGTGCGCAACCAGGACCCGGGGACGTACACGGTCGATGCCCTCGCCCTCGCCCTGCCGGTCCCCCCGGACGCGGTGGAGCTGCTGGACTTCACCGGCCGGCACAACCTGGAGCGGGTGCCGCAGCGCCGGCCGTTCGGGTCCGGCGCGCACGTGCGGGAGAACCGCAAGGGACGCACCGGCGCGGACAGTGCGTACCTGCTGCACGCCGGCACGGCCGGGTTCGGGTTCGCGGCCGGTGACATCTGGGCCGTGCACACCGCGTGGAGCGGCAACCACCTGCACTACGCCGAGCAGGTCCACACCGGTGAGCAGCTCCTGGGCGGCGGTGAGCTGCTGCTGCCCGGGGAGATCCGGCTCGGCACCGGTGAGGCGTACGAGAGCCCGTGGGTGTACGCCGCGTACGGTCACGGCCTGGACGAGGTGGCCCGGCGTTTCCACCGGCACCTGCGCGCCCGCGAGCGCCCGGTCGGTGCGGACCGCCCGGTGACGCTGAACGTCTGGGAGGCGGTCTACTTCGACCACGACCTGGACCGGCTGCTCGACCTGGCCGAGCGCGCGGCGGCCGCCGGGGTCGAACGCTACGTGCTGGACGACGGATGGTTCGGGTCCCGCCGCGACGACACCTCGGGCCTCGGCGACTGGGTGGTCTCCGCCGATGTCTGGCCGCGCGGGCTGCACCCGCTCGTGGACCGGGTCCGCGCGCTCGGCATGCAGTTCGGTCTCTGGTTCGAACCGGAGATGGTCAACCCGGACTCCGACCTGGCCCGCGCCCACCCCGACTGGATCATGGCGGCCCGCGACGACCGGCCGGTCGAGTCGCGACAGCAGCAGGTCCTCAACCTCGCGATCCCCGAGGCGTACGAGCACATCAAGGGCCAGATGCTCGCGATCCTCGAGGAGTACCCGATCGGCTACGTCAAGTGGGACCACAACCGGGATCTCGTCGAGGCCGGTGACCGGACCCGCGGCGGCCGGCCCGCCGTGCACGCCCAGACGCTCGCCTACTACCGGCTGCTCGACGAGCTGCGCGGCGCGTACCCGGACCTGGAGATCGAGTCGTGCTCGTCCGGTGGCGCCCGGGTCGACCTGGCGGTGCTGGAACGCACCGACCGGGTCTGGGTGTCGGACAACATCGACCCGCACGACCGGCAGGCGATGATGCGCTGGACCACCCAGCTGATCCCGCCGGAGTTCATGGGATCGCACATCGCGTCGGGCCGCTCGCACGTCACCGGCCGCCGTCACGACCTGTCCTACCGGGCCGGCACCGCGGTCTTCGGCCACCTCGGCGTCGAGTGGGACCTGGCCGGGGCCACCGTGGACGAGCTGACCGAGCTCGGCGAGTGGATCGCCTTCTACCGCGAGCAGCGCGGCCTGCTGCTCGCCGGTGACGTGGTGCGCATGGACGGCTACGGCGACCGGCTGCTCGTGCACGGCGTGCTGGCCCCCGACCGTAACCGCGCCCTGTTCGCCATGGTCGCGACCGACAGCCTGATGCCCAACCCGGCCGTCCGGCTACGGCTGCGCGGCCTGACCCCCGACCGGCGTTACCGGGTCCGGCCGGTCATCGTGGGCCGCAGGCCCTCCGGCCTGATCCCGCCGGCCTGGTGGGGCGACGACCGGACCGGCCAGGTCCTCACCGGGGCGGCGCTGGAACGCGCCGGGGTGGCCTGCCCCCGGGTGCACCCGGACCAGGTGGTGCTCTACCGCGCCGACGCCGTGTAGGCCCAGCTCAGCGCATCCGCGGCGGGCACCGCGACGTCCGGCACGACGCCGGTGCCCTCCCAGTTCGTGCCGGTGACCGGACTGATCGCCCGCGCGACCGGCACGGTGACCTCCATCGTGGGCGACAGCGGCAGGAACGCCGTCGGGTGCGCACCGCCGCGGGTGGTCTCCCCCACCACGGTGGCGCGCCCGTGTGCCTGCAGGACGTAGCAGATCTCCTCGCCCCCGGAGAACGTGCTCCCGCTCGTCAGCACGTACACGGGCTTGCCGGTGTACCGCGGGCCGGGCAGATACGCGAGGCTCCAGTACTGCCGCGTCTTCCCGCTCGCCCCGTCGTAGATGTCCAGCAGATGCGTCTCGTCGTCCGCGAAGAAGTAGCTGGTCAGGAAGTTCCCGCCGTTGGGCGTACCGCCCCGGCACCCCCGCAGGTCGAGAATCAGCCCCGTGGTGTGCGCCAGCAGCCCCATCGCGGCGGCGACGGCGTGCCCGCCCGTGCCCGCCTCGGGGATCTCGTTCATCTCCAGCAGCCCGACGTTGCCGTCCAGCCGCTCCACCCGCACGATCCCGTAGTTGACCGAGGCCAGGCGCTCCCGGTACGCCGCGACCATCTGTTCCTCGGTCATCGCTTCCCGGACCGCCGGATCCCGCGTACGGATCCGCAGGTGCTTGTCGTTCGTGACCTCGAGGAGCACCGCGGTGAGCCGCTCGCCCAGCGTGGCCTCGTCGAGACCGGCGTAGTCCCCCGCCAGCCGGCGGGCCCGGATCAGCCCGGCCGCCGTGGCTGCCTTGTCGGGGAAGATGTACCTGTCCTGGATGAGGGTGAGGGCTTCGTCGATCAACGCGGCGGACATGACGGCGAATTTACCCTCCCCTGTGGATTCCGGCTGCCCCGCAGACCATGGACCCCGACACGGCGGAAGGCCGGGCCTCGCGGCCCGGCCTTCCTTCGTCACAGCGGTGGATCAGTTGCGGTTGACGCCCTTTTCGTTCGGCAGGCTCACGTACGGGAACACCGTACGGAAGTCGTGCTCGTTGGCGTTGACCCCGTCGCTGAGCGTGGCGACCGCGGCCGGCGCGCCGGGCAGCAGGACGCCCTCGGCGGCCTGGATCGTCACGTCGATGACGTCGTCGGTGAGGCGACGGCCGTTCGGGAAGCCGGCGAGGTCCCCGTCGAGGACACCGAGTCGCTTCGGTGTCGCGGCCGGGGCCACCGACATGTTGAGCCGCAGCTGCTCGCTCGGCGCGAACTTCTTGGCGTCGACGTCCTTGTTCAGCTTCTGCGAGTTGAGCTCGGCCTTGACCGGGCCGCAGTCGTTGCAGAGGCCGGTGAGGAACACCTCGACCAGGTCGTTACGCGGGGTGGCCGGCGCCTTGATGTCGTAGATCGCCTCCATGAGACGCGGCACCTCGGGGTCGGTCACGTACTTGAGGAACTTGATGTCGTCCTGCGGCTTGGTGGCGTTGAACTCGTTCTTCGCCCGCAACGGCAGCACCGCCTCGTTGACCAGCGGCATGCCGAGCCGCGACACCTGCACCGTGGTGGCCGGCTTGCCGGCCATGCTGGCGCCGATCCGCCTCGTGGTCGACCACACGCCGATGTTCGGGTTGCGCGTCGCGTCGCCCTTGAGTGCCAGGTCCTTCTTGGGCACCCGCAGCGCGATCGTGTTGACGTTGTAGCCCTTGAGCGTGTCCTGCCCGACCTCGGACAGGTCGCCGCCGTAGAGCAGGTCGAAGACGCGCAGGTCGGCGAAGAACGGGTCGTCGGCCTGGCCGGCGAATGACTTCGAGCCCGCGCCGGCCGAGGTGATGGCCGCGTTGGACAGCGCCGCGTAGTCCGGCATCGACGCCTTGCCGGTGAACGACGGTGCCGCCCGCGCCGCCTTGAGGATCGTCTTGGTCTTGCCGCCGGAGAGCCGCTCCAGCTTGTACGTCTGACGGACGTTCAGGTCCTTGTCGGTCAGCGACGTCACCGGCCCCGTGTTGTACAGGAACGTACCGTCGTTCTGGTACGTCGTGGTGAACGTCCACCGGTAGATGATGTCCGCCCGGGCGTCACCGTCGTTGTCGATGTTGATCTCGTGCGCGGTGTCTTCCGCGAACGGGTAGAAGTTCGGGCCGCCGTTGGGCTCCTCGAACGGCGTCCAGTTGGCCACGAACGTCACGGTGTCCGCGTTGTCAGGGCTGACGAACGCGTACAGGTCGGTGTTGTCCAGGCTGGGCGTGGACGAGATCAGCGGTGCCTCGCGGTGCGAGGACGCCTGGCTCTGCAGAGGTGCCAGCGAAGCCACACACGCGGCCGAGGCACCGATCGCCGCGAAGGCCATCAAGCCTCGGCGTCGGCGGGATACAGCAAATTTCATTACTTCCCCCGGAATCTGACGGACGGATGGCTCCGGTGCCACCGCCCCATCTGACTTCGTAGCCCTTATTGCCATGGATTGGGGGGATATCGGCATTTTCTTACTCGTGTCAGGAACAAAAGTTAAGGTCCGTCATGCACTATTTGCCGGTGCGAAGACGATGGCTCCGGCCGGTCCTGATCATTTCCCTCGCCGTGGCGCTGCTCACCGGCGCCGGGATCCTGCTCGGCCCGCTGCGCGACGCCCCCACGCGGGCGGTTTCGCTCCCCGGCGCCACCACCGACCTCGAACGTTACGTCCAGCGCACCGAGACCCACCTGACCCAGGTCCCCGGCGACTGGCAGAGCTGGGCGCAGCTCGGTATGGCCCAGGTCCAGCTCGCCCGCCTGACCTCCGACCCCGGCCACTACCCCGCCGCCGAGACCGCCCTGCGGCGCTCCCTGGCCGCCGGGCCCGCGGAGAACGCCGGCGCGCTCACCGGACTGGGCGCGCTCGCCGCGGCCCGTCACGATTTCCACCGGGCCCTCGGGTACGCACGCCGCGCGGTCGCCGCCGACAGTTTCTCCGCCGACGCGTACGGGGTGCTCACCGACGCGTACGTCGAACTGGGCCGTTATCCCGAGGCGACGGCCGCGGTCCAGCACATGCTCGACCTGCGCCCGGACACCGGCTCGTTCGGCCGCGCGTCGTACCTGTTCGAACTGCGCGGCGACACCGCCCGGGCGACGGACCTGATGCGCCGCGCCCTCGACGTGGCGGCCGGGCCCGGCGACACCGTGTTCGCCCTGACCCACCTCGGCGAACTGGCCCTCAACGCCGGCGACCTCGACACCGCCACCACCCACCTCACCCAGGCCTTCACCGCCGCGGCCGGTGCCGGGCAGCCGGCCCTGCTCGCGGACCGGGCGAAGATCAGCGCGGCCCGCGGTGACCTGGCCTCCGCCGTCACCGACCTGCGGGCCGCGACCGCCATCCTGCCGACCGTCGACCACCTGGTGACGCTCTCCGACACCCTCACCGCCGCCGGGCGGACCGCCGAGGCCACCACGGTGGACAACCTGATCCGGGCCGGCGCCCACCTGCCCGGCACCACCCCGGCCACCACGGACATCGACCTGGTCCTGTTCTACGCCGACCACGACGACCCGTCGGCGGCCGTGGCGAAGGGACGCGCCCTGGTCAAGGCCCGCCCGAGCGTGACCGTCGAGACCGCGTACGCCTGGGCCCTGCACGCGGCCGGCCGGGACCGCGAGGCCCGTACCCACGCCGACCGGGGTCTGCGCCTCGGCACCCGCGACGCCCGCGCCCACTATCAGCGCGCCATGATCCGCCTCGCCCTCGGCGACCGGGCCGGCGCCCGCACCGACCTGGCCACGGCCCTGACGATCAATCCCCACTTCTCGCTTCGGTACGGAGCCCACGCCCGCGCCGAACTCGCCCGCCTGGACGGTGCCCGGTGATCCCCAGACGCACAGCCGCGATGATGCTCGGACTGTCCGCGACGATGATCGGACTGTGCACCGCGCTCATGCTGCCGACGCCGGCCCAGGCCCACCCGCTCGGCAACTTCACCACCAACCAGTACGCCGGTCTGCGCGTGTCACCGGCCGGCGTGGACGTCGACTACCTCCTGGACCTGGCCGAACTCCCCGCCTACCAGGCCCAGCACGACGAGATCGACACCGACCGCGACGGCACCACCACGACCACCGAGAACGACACCTACGCCCAGCAAACGTGCACGGCAGCCGCACAATCGGCCACCCTGACCGTCGCCGGCGAACAGCTGCCCCTGTCCGCCCGCGCCGCCGGCCTGACGTTCCCCACCGGTTCGGGCGGCCTGACCACGCTGCGCCTGCAATGCGTCCTGCACGCCGCCACCGACATCGACACGACCACCACGATCACGTACCGCCAGGACATGTTCCCCGACCGCATCGGCTGGCGGGAGGTGACCGCGGTGGGCGACCACGTCACCCTCACCACGTCGGACGTACCGTCGGGCAGCACGAGCGCCCGGCTGACCGCGTACCCCCCGGGCGTCCCGGCCGCGAACACCCGCACCGCGACCCTCACCGTCCACCCCGGCGGCCCGGCGGCCGCCCCGGCCCCGTTCCCGGTGACCCCCGGCACCCAGGCCCGCGACGTGGACCGCCTCACCGCCTGGTTCACCGACCTGGTCGGCCATCCTGATCTCACACTGGGCATCGGCATCCTCGCGGTGGCGATCGCGATCGTCCTCGGTGGAGCCCACGCGGTGGCCCCCGGCCACGGCAAGACCATCATGGCCGCCTATCTGATCGGGGCCCGCGACGCGACCCCCGGCGGATCCCGCCCCAGCGGCCTCGGACCGGCCCTCACGGTGGCCGGCTCGGTGGCGGTCACCCACACCCTGGGCGTCCTCACCCTGGGCACCATCCTGGCAACCTCGGTCCAGCTGGCGCCGGACTCCCTCTACAACTGGCTGAAACTCACCAGCGGCCTGCTGGTGGCCCTGGTCGGAGCCCAACTCCTCACCCGGGCGATCCGCAACCACCGGACCCGGGTGGCCCTCACCCGTACCCATCCCCCCATCACCCGAGACCACCACCACGACGACACCCTGCTCCTGTCCACCTCCATCCCCCTCTCCGCATCCCTCGCCCCCGCATCCCTCGCCCCAGCATCCCTCACCCCAGCGCCTCTCCCCCCAGCGTCCCTTAGCCCAGCCTCACCCAACGCGGCCTCACCCAACGCGGCCTCACCCAACGCGGCCTCACCCAACGCGGCCTCACCCAACGCGGCCTCACCCGGCCCAGCCGATCGCAGCCCGGTCTCTGTCACCCTGCCCTCCTCTCTCTCGGTGGGCGCGGGCCTGCCGACCATGTCGTTTTCCGCCACATCGGTGTCCGCCACAAACCACACGCACGACCACCCGCACTCGCACGACCACCCGCACTCGCACGACCAGCACCACCCGCACGACCTTGACCACGGTCATGCGCACGACGACCACCCGCGCGTGCACGACCGTGCGCACGACCAGCACCACCCGCACGACGATGACCACCACCATGCGCACGACGACCACGCGGGAACACACGACCTTGACCACAACCATGGGCAAGTGCACGGACACGGACATCACTCGCCTGAACATGTCGCTTCGTCCGTGCACGAGGCGGACGGCGTCCATGGTGGAGCGCGGGTGCTCACACACGACCACGGCGACGGACGTTCGCACACGCACTATGTTCCCGCGCCGGATGAGCCGCTGAAGGTACGGACGATGCTCGCCATGGGGTTCGCCGGCGGCCTGTCCCCGAGCCCCTCGGCCGTGGTCGTGCTGCTCGGGGCCACCGCGCTGGGCCGGGCCTGGTACGGGGTGGTGCTCGTCCTCGCGTACGGGATCGGTCTGGCCGCGACCCTCACCGGGATCGGCTTCGCGCTGGCACGCTGGGGCGACCGCCTGCGCCGCGCGGGGTCCGGCCGCTGGGCCCGGCTGGCGACGCACCGCCTGCCGGCCCTCACCGCGACCGTCATCCTGGTGGTCGGTCTCGGCATCACCTGCACCGCCGCCCTGAGCCTGCTGGCCTGAACCGACCGCCACGCACCGCTCGCCGCCACGCACCGCTCGCCGCCACACACCGCTCGCCCTGAGCTTGCCGCCCTGAGCTTGCCGGCTTCAGCTTGCCGGCCTCAGCTTGCCGCCCTGAGCTTGCCGGCCTCAGCTTGCCGGCCTCAGCTTGCCGGCCTCAGCTTGCCGGCCTGAGCTTGCCGCCCTGAGCAGGACCACCTATAGGCTGCCCCGATGGACGTCACCCGTCGCACGCCCGGCCTGCGCTTCGAGGTGGCGAGCGGACGGCGGATGCTCGTTCGGCAAAGTGAACGCGTGATACTGCTCGCCCGCGTGCATCCGCACAACTACGACGTCGAGCTGGTCCGGACGGGCGGCTACCGGTCGCCGCTACCGCCGCTACGAGCGGATGACGCGCGGCGGGTGACGGTGGCCGGCTGGGAGCAGCGGTTCGCCGGGTGGTTGCGCGAATCCGACATCGGGCCGCTGTACGCGGGACGCTGGTGCTTGTCGGAGGGCAGGCTGGGCCATGATCTCGTACGGGAATGGCCGGCCACCACGCTCGACTGGTTCGGTGCCGGATGGCATGGCACGGTGCCGCTGCGACCGCTGTCCGGCCCGGCGGACGCGCGGGAGGGTTCGCTCCCGCCGCTGCTGCTGTGGAGCGTCACCGGCCTCGACGGGTACCTGCTGCTGGACGGGCACGATCGCCTGGTCGCCGCGCAGGCCGAGGGTATGCGCCCCGCCGTACTCGTGCTCGCCACCGAATACGTACTGGAGCCCGATGAGGCCCGGCGGGCAACGGCGTATCAGCAGACCGCGCTGGACCGGGCGGCGGAGCAGGTCACCCTCGGCGTACCCGGTGCGGAGGCCGCCCATCGTTCGCTGCGACTCCACCTCGCCGGTCTTCCGCCACTCGCGGCCCGGACCCGCGCGTGGCCACTGCCCGGTGGTGCCGCCGAATGGGACCGCCTCGCCGCCGCCGCACCGCCCTTCCCGGCGGAGCAGCGGTAGGACCTCGGGCCGGCAGCAGGCCGACCTGGCGGGATGGCCGCGATGGCCGCGATGGCCGCGATGGCCGACCCGGATCGCGGGCACGGCGGCTTTGTCTGTCACCGTGGGCGCGAACGTTTCCGCAGTCCAGGGCGGTAGCGACCGGTGTCGTTCCGGCTCCCCGTGGCAGCCGGAACGACACCGGAGGCTCAGGCGGCCGGGGTGCCGGTCACCGTGAGATCGCGCAGACGCCCGATGTTGTCGAACGAGCCGAAACCGACCCGGCCGGAACCGAACGTCGTGTCACGGGCCGTCATCAGCGGGTCCGTGGAACCGTCGACGTAGACCGCGATCTCGCCGGTGGCGGAGAGATGCTTCACCCGTACGTCATGCCATTGTTTGTCGATGATCGCCGGGTTGGCGCCCCGTGAGCGACCGTTCCACTGATGGTCGATACGTTCACGGTCGGCGTTGTTCACTTTGAAGATGCCGTTGTGCGGATAGATGGTGTTGTCCGTCGACAGGTGCGCGTAATAGAACTCGGTGTCCGAACGCCAGCCGAACACGATGATGACGTCCCGGTTGGTGATCTCGACCTCCTCGTCGAGACGCACCTCGGCCTTGATGTCGGCCGAGGTCAGCTCCGGGCCCGTGGTCAGGATCGCGTACTCGAACGGCCGGCGCGGGCCGGGCCGTTCCGTGCCCGCCTCCGCGAGGATCACCTCGGAACCGGTGAACTGCCACTTGGCCGGTGTCACCGGCGTCCAGCTGGATGCGCGCATCGTGCGGTGCACCGTGGTCGTTCCTGCAGACGCCGCGGCGAAGGTCTTCGTACCGGTCACCTTCCAGATCTTGCCGTTGGCCTTGGCCAGAAGATAGAGCTCGCCGGACCGGTCCGTGCCGAACCGCAGGTCGACCCGGTTGGGATCGCCAGGCGCGCCGGGCGAGCTCAGATCCCGCAGCGGTACGGCGTTCCCGCTCGCGCCGTCGAACAGGTTCAGCCGGTGCGGGGTGGCCGGGGCGCGGCCGTTGCGCATCTCGGCGGCCCCGGTGCAGAAGACCCAGCCGCCGACCGGGTCCTAGCCCGGCCCAGGACTGACGGCCCGTGCACCACCGACGGGCCCCAGGATCTCGCGTACGTCCGCGCTCAGGTCGGCGACCCGGTATCGCGGCGCCCGGCGCCGGAGCTTGACCGCGAGACCGTCGAGGATCGTGTGCACATCCGTGGCGAAGTCCGCCGTCTGCCAGGCGAGATCAGCGCGGGCCTCGGCGTCGGTGTAGTGCCGGGTGACCGGCAGCACCACCTCGCCGCGGCGGGTGGTCAGCCGGCCGATCGCCAGCCGTGGACGCACGAACGGTCTCGCGTCCGGCGCGGCGGGCGGGCCGATCTCGTCGTGGAAGTATTCGGTGGCGAGACCCGGGCCGTCGTACGGATGGCTGAACGCGAGCGTGAGTGCGACGTAGCCGAAACCCGGCCCGTAAGGCCGCGCCAGGCGGTCGTCCAGCACGTCGCGCAGCCGCCGCAGCTCGGCGACGAACGTCGCGGCCTCGCCCTGGACGTTGCCGGAGCGCACGAACCTGACCGGGTTCTTCGCCGGCAGGATCCGCTGCGTGTGCAGTTCGGTGGCGGTGACCACGTCCGGCCCGCCCTCGCGCACGAAGCCGCCGCCACGCCGGGACCAGCGGTGCGCGGATCCGTCGACCACCCGGAACCGCTGGTCCCGCAGTTCCGTGTAGAACGAGCCGTCGATCCACCGTTCGGCGACGGCCTCGACCGGCGCCCGGTCCCCCCACCCGGCGACCGCGAGGGCCTCGCAGACCCGCACGAGCTCGTTCCACCCCGAGGCGGTCCGGTAGTCCCTCAGCCGGTCGAACTCGGCCAGCAACGCGGCATCCATGAACAGATCATCGCCGCTGAACACCAGGGTGAGCGCGACGTCGCCGAAACCGGGCCCGTGAGGCCGCGCCGGACGGCCCGGACCCGACGCCGCCGTCATGCGCGCGGCCGGGGGCTGGGCCCGGCGGGTCGTCGGGTGCGGTGACGGAGGGCACGGTTTCCCGTCCGCCGCCGACCACCTCGCGGCACCCTGTCAGCGGTGCTCGCGGACCCTGGCGACGGTCCAGCCGACGAACTCGGCGATCTCCTCGTCGGGGGTCGCGGGGTGAGCCAGCCAGTCCTCGACGACCCGGGCGAGCGAGGGCGGCAGTCCCGGCGTCGACACGTCCGGGACCGGGACGTCGGCGTACAGGTTGTCGGCGTGGTACCACGTGCCGCCCGGGTCCAGCCGGGCCACGTCGGCGCGGGTGCCGGCCACGATGAGGTCACCGGTGCGCCAGTCCCGGACCTCCCAGGTGGACGCCGACGTGCGGCCGCCGGTGACGATGCGGTAGCCGCGGCGGGCGAGGTCGTCGGCGCGGTCCCGGCGGGCCTGGTCGGCGCGGAAGGGCGCCTCGAGGACCCGCCGGGCGTGTTCGCGCACGACGTCGGTCGCGGTGATCCCGGTCGCCGTCCTCATGACACCCGGCCGGCGTACTCGGGGAGGGTGATCGCGTCGGCCGGTGGGGTGAAGAGCCGGTCGCCGAGGCGGCGGGCCGGGCGGCTGGCCGCCAGCCGCAGGGCCGTGCGCAGCGCCCGCACGCCCAGAGCGCTCCTCGGGTTGGCGATGCGGGGTGCGCCGGGTGGCAGCTGCTGCGCTTTTCGCACGTACGGCCGCAGCAGCGTCTCGTACGAGGTGAGTGCCCGGCGGTGATCGTCGTGGATGGCGAGTTCGCCGGCGAGGACGTAGGCGCCGGTCAGCGCGAGGCTCGTGCCCATGCCGCTGATCGGGGAGGCGCAGCAGGCCGCGTCGCCGAGCAGCACGACCCGGCCCCGGGACCAGGACGGGCAGTGGATCTGGGCGGCCCGTTCGAGGTAGAGATCGCCGGTGAGGCCGTCGAGGACCCGCTGGGCCTGCCAGCCGGCGCCGGCGAACCGTTCGCGCAGCACAGCGAGCTGGCCGGCGGGGTCGAGGCGTTCGTAGCCGCGCGGTGGGGACAGGAACGACAGGGTGGCCCGGGTCGTGCCGACGTTGTCGGGGCGCAGGGTGACCGCCCGGCCCCGGCCCGCCGGGTACCACCGCCACCACCGGTCGTCGCCGGGGGTGCGGGCGATGGTCCCGTACGCGTTGTACTGGCCGAGGTCGCGGATCCGGACCTGGTCGCCGAAGACCGTGCCCCGGGTGCGCGAGTTGATCCCCTCGGCGAGGATCACGATGTCGTAGCGCTCGGGCGGCGCGTGCCGGAACGTCGCGGTGACCCCGTCGTCGTCCTGGGTGAGGTTCTCGATCCGGTCGCCGTAGCGGTAGGTGACGGCGTCGCCGGGCAGGTCGACCAGGATCCGGGCGAGCTGACCACGGACGATCTCCAGCTCGGCGGTGGCGCCGCCGCTGTCGGTGGTGCCGGCCGGGAATTCCGCGACCGTCCGCCCGTGGGTGTCGACGAAGCGGGTGCCGACCTCGCCGGTGGAGGCCGCGGCGATCTGGTGTTCGATACCCATGTGACGTGTTACCTGCCGCCCGGCCCCGCGGACGTCGACGTTCTGCCCGGAGGCGCGCAACGCGGGCGCGCTCTCCACGACGGTCACGTCCCCGCCGTAGCGGTGCAACCAGTAGGCGGCGGCCGGCCCGGCGATACCGGCCCCGGAGATCAGGACTTTCATGCGACACTCCCGACGTCGGGCATTTCGCTAAGCAGCTTAGCAACTAAGGAGGTGAAATAGAATGGACGCGTTCGACAACCCGCTGCCGCTCACCATGACCGCGGTGAGCGAGCTCGTGACCGAGTCGGTGCGGCTGCGGCACACGCTCTCGCGGCGGGCCGGGCTGAGCGAGACGGAGCTGGACGCGCTGCAACGCCTGGTCGAGTCCCCGTCGACACCGAGCGAGCTGGCCCGGCTGCTCGACATCAGCACCGCGGCCTCGACCGGCGTGGTCGACCGCCTGGAACGCCACGCCCACGTCGAGCGCCGCAAGCACCCGACCGACCGCCGCCGCCTGGAGATCCACGTGACCGAATCCGGGCGCGCGGAGATCATCGGCCACCTGCGGCCCATGCTGGCCGCCCTGGCCGTCCTGGACGCCGGCCTCACCCCGGCCGAACGCGACGTGGTCCTGCGCTTCCTCACCGGCGCGAAAGCCGCCTTCGAGGCCGTCTCCCGCACGGCCGGGAAATAGCCCGCGGGTCAGAGGACGTGCTTGCGGTAGCCCTCGAGGGTGTCGGTGAGGATCTCGGCGCCGGGGCGGGCCCAGACCTGTTCGTTGAAGACCTCGACCTCGATCGGGCCGGTGAAACCGGTCGCGTCGACCGCTTCGCGGAAGCGGCGCAGCTCCACGCAGCCGGTGCCGGGCAGGCCCCGGCCGAGCAGCACCCCGGCCGGCAGCGGGGTGATCCAGTCCGCGACCTGGAAACTGGCGATCCGGCCCTCGGCCCCGGCGCGGGCGATCTGCGCCCACACCGTGTCGTCCCACCACAGGTGGTAGGTGTCCACGACGACCCCCACCGCCTCGGCCGGATGGGGCCGGGCCAGGTCGAGGGCCTGGCCCAGCGTCGACACGACGCAGCGGTCCGAGCAGAACATCGGGTGCAGCGGCTCGATCGCCAGCCGCACACCGGCGGCCAGCGCGTAGGGCACGAGCTCGCCGATCGCGTCGCCGATGTGGGCGCGGGCGCCGTCCACGTCACGGCTGCCGGCGGGCAGGCCCCCGGAGACGAGGACGAGGGCCGGTGCGCCCAGGTCGTACGCCTCGTCGATGGCCTGGCGGTTCGAGAGCAGCCAGTCGGGGCGGTCGAAGAAACCGCCGCGGCACAGCGAGGTCACCGACAACCCGAACGAGCGCAGGAGCGTGGCCGTCCGGGCGACACCGAACTCCTGGACCTCCTCGCGCCACAGCCCGACCTGGGTGACGCCCTGCGCGACGCAGCCGGCGGCGAGCTCCGGCAACGGCCAGCCGCGGGTGGTGGCCTGGTTGAGCGAGAACCGGTTCACGCCGTGACCCCCGCCGTGATCGCCCACGCCCGGGCCCGCCGGGACGCCAGGTCGGCGTCGGGCAGCACACCGGCCGCGTCGGCGAGCCGGATCAGCCGGGCGAGGTGCAGCGGCGACCGGCCGCTCTGCGCGCCCGCGATCATCGTGAAATGGTCCTGGTGGCCGCCCAGCCAGGCCAGGAACGCGATCCCGGTCTTGTAGAACCAGGTGGGGGCCGCGAACAGGTGGCGCGCCAGGGTCACGGTCGGGGTCAGGATCTCCTCGTACGCCGTGAGCTCACCGTCGTCGAGCGCCCGTAACGCGGCCGCGGCCGGCGCGGCGATCGCGGCCAGCACGCCCAGCAGAGCGTCGGAGTAACCCTGCTCGTCGCCGCGGATCAGCGCCGGATAGTTGAAGTCGTCGCCGGTGTAGAGGCGCACCCCGGCCGGCAGCCGGCGGCGCAGCGCGACCTCGAAGTCGAGGTCGAGCAGGGACAGCTTGATCCCGTCGACCCGCCCGGGGTGCGCGGCGATCAGCTCGAGGACGGTGTCCGCCGCGCGCGCCGGGTCGTCCGATCCCCAGTAGCCGGTCAGCAGCGGGTCGAACGCCGGTCCGAGCCAGTGCAGGATCACCGGTGTGCTGGTCTCGGCGAGCAGTCGTCCGTACAGATCGAGGTACTGCCCGGAGCCCGCGCCGGTGGCAGCCAGATGGCGGCTGCACATGAGGACCGGCACCGCGCCCGCCTGCTGGACGTCGGTGAGCTGCTCCGCGTACGCCTTGTGGATCTCGTCGGGGGTGGCCGGGCCGGCCGGCAGCTGGTCGGTGGCGACACCCGCCGCGATGCTGCCGCCGACCGCCGCGGCCTCGCGCGCCGAGCGGTGGATCAGCTCGCGGGCGGCGGGATAGTCCAGGCCCATGCCGCGCTGCGCGGTGTCCATCGCCTCGGCGACCCCGAAGCCGTACGACCACAGGTGCCGCCGGAACGCCAGCGTGGCCTCCCAGTCCGGGGCGGGTGCGGCGCCGGGGACGTTCTCGGCGAGCGGGTCGGCGACCACGTGCGCGGCCGCGTACCCGATCCGGCCGGTGAACCGCCCACCGGGAGCGGCCCACTGCGCGCCCGCACCGGTGAAGCTGAAGCCTCCGTCGGGGAGTTCGACGCTCATCGCTCCAGCTCCGGCAGCTCGATGCGGCGACCCTCACGGGCCGATTGCAGACCCAGCTCGGCGAGTTGCACGCCGCGCGCCCCGGCCCACAGGTCCCAGGTGTACGGGGCGTCCTGCGCGATGTGCCGCAGGAACATCTCCCACTGGGCCTTGAACCCGTTGTCGAAGTCCTCGTTGTCCGGGACCTCCTGCCACTGGTCGCGGAACGAGTGCCCGACCGGCAGGTCCGGGTTCCACACCGGCTTCGGGGTGGTGGCCCGGTGCTGGATCCGGCAGTTACGCAGGCCCGCGACGGCGCTGCCCTCGGTGCCGTCCACCTGGAACTCCACCAGCTCGTCGCGATTGACCCGCACGGCCCACGACGAGTTGATCTGGGCGACGACGCCACCCTCCAGTTCGAAGATCGCGTACGCCGCGTCGTCCGCGGTCGCCTCGTAGGCCTCGCCCCGCTCGTCCCACCGGCGCGGGATGTGCGTCGTGACGTGGGCGGTGACCGCCCGCACCGGGGCGAAGATCTGCTCCAGCACGTAGTGCCAGTGCGGGAACATGTCGACCACGATGCCGCCGCCGTCGGCCGACCGGTAGTTCCAGCTCGGGCGCTGGGCCTGCTGCCAGTCGCCCTCGAAGACCCAGTAACCGAACTCACCGCGTACCGAGAGGATCTTGCCGAAGAAGCCGGCGTCCACCAGGCGCTGGAGCTTGCGCAGGCCGGGCAGGAAGAGTTTGTCCTGCACGACGCCGTGCCGCAGGCCGGCGGCGTCGGCGGCCCGGGCCAGCTCGATCGCGCCGTGCAGCGTCGTGGCGGTGGGCTTCTCGGTGTAGATGTGCTTGCCGGCGGCGATGGCCAGCCCGATGGCCTTCTCCCGCTCGCTGGTGACCTGGGCGTCGAAGTAGACCGCCATGTCCGGGCGGGCCAGCGCCGCACCCAGGTCGGTGGTCCAGTCGGTCAGCCCGTGCCGGGTGGCGATGTCGCGCAGCTTGGCCTCGCTGCGGCCGACGAGCAGCAGCTCGGGCCAGAGCAGCGTGCCGTCGCGCAGGGGCACTCCCCCGGCCTCGCGGATCGCCAGCAACGAGCGGACCAGGTGCTGACGGTAACCCATGCGGCCGGTCACGCCGTTGAGCACGATCCCGACGGGAACCCGAGTGGTCATGAACCGTACCCCCTGAGGTAAGCGCTTTCCTGGCACATTACCGACAGGCGTGCCCCAACCTCAAGAGCTGGTTCGGCTAGTCTGGGCGGGTGGCGACTCTGGCGGACGTCGCGCGGCGTGCGGGGGTGTCCACCGCCACCGTCTCGCGCATCATCAACAACAGCCCCAAACCGGTGGCCGAGGCCCTGCGCGAGCGGGTGCTGGCCGCCGTCGCCGAGCTCGAGTTCGTGCCCAACGCCAACGCGCAGCAGCTGGCCCGGGCCCACAACAGCGCGGTCGGGGTGATCGTCCACGACGTCTCCGACCCCTACTTCGCCGAGATCACCCGCGGCCTGCAACGCGTCGCCACCGAGCACGGCCGGCTGGTCATCATCTGCAACAGCTACCGCGACCCGGAACGCGAGCTGGCCTATGTGGACCTGCTGCACGCCCACCGCACCGCCGCGGTCGTGCTCGCCGGCTCCGGATACATCGACCCGGAGACCACCCGGCGCCTCGACCGCAAACTGCGTGTCTTCGAGAGCACCGGCGGCCGGGTCGCGGTCATCGGCCGCCACGAGCACGCCGGCGACGCCATCGTCCCGGCCAACGAGCACGGCGGGCGCCTCGCCGCCGACGCGCTGTACCGCCTCGGCCACACCACCATCGGCGTGATCGCCGGCCCCCGGCACCTCACCACCACCGCCGACCGCCTCACCGGCCTGCGCGCCGCGGCCCGCGAGCACGGCCACGACCTGACCGACCGCCACATCGAGTACGCCGACTTCGACCGCACCGGCGGCCACGCGGCGGCCGCCCACCTGCTGGCCCGCGACCCCACGCTCACCGCGATCGCCGCCCTCAACGACTCCATGGCCGTCGGCGCGCTCGCCTACCTGCGCGAACAGCGCATCGACGTGCCCGGCCGGATCAGCCTCATCGGCTTCGACGACATGCCCATCTCGGTGGACGTGACCCCACCGCTGAGCACGGTCCGCCTCCCCCTGGAGGACATCGGCGTCCGAGCCATGTCCCTCGCCCTGCGGGGCCGCGGCGGCGACCCGCACATCGAACACGTCGAGGCGGAGCTGGTCCTGCGTGGCAGCACCGCCCCGCCCCCCACCTGACCGCCCCGCCCCCCACCTGACCGGCCCGCCTTCCCGCCGGCCCGCTCGCGTCAGAGCGGCCGGAAGAAGTTGACGAGGTTGCCGTCGGGGTCGCGGAACAGCAGCGACCGGTTGCCCCACGGCATCGTGGTGGGCTCGTAGACCACGTCCGTGATGACGTCGCCCCGTCGCTGCCGGGCCGCGTCCACGTCGTCGACGAGGAATTCGATGATCACCGGGCCGCTCCCGCCGGGCTCGGCCAGGCCCGGGACGGTCCGGGTACTGCCGATCGCGAGCGTGGCCGAGCCGACGGTGAGCTTGGCGAACTCCGGGTTCGCCCACTGCGCCACGGTGCCGGTCGCCTTCTCGTAGAAAGCGACGAGCCGGGCGACGTCCTGCGTGATGATGCGTGCCGAAACAAGATCCATGCCGGCAACCGTAGAATCAATAGGGGACAGAATCCGCCCACTATGGGAGATGATGTGGCCCTACTATCGGAGATCATGTGGTCCGGCCCACCGCCCGCGTCCTGACGCTGCTCGAACTGCTCCAGTCCGGCGGCATCCGCACCCGGGCCGAGCTCGCCGACCGGCTCGGCGTCGACGAACGCACCGTGCGCCGTTACGTGCAGCACCTGATCGACCTCGACGTCCCGGTCGAGTCGGTCCGCGGGCGTTACGGCGGCTACCGGCTCGGCCCCGGCAGCCGGATCCCGCCGCTCATGCTCACCGACGACGAGGCCCTGTCCGTGCTGCTCGGCCTGATCGCCGGTCGCCGCACCGGGCTGCTGACCGCCGACGGCACCGCCAACGAGACCGCCACCGCGAAGATCCGCCGGGTCCTGCCCGCCCGGCTCGCCCGCCGGATCGACGCGGTGCTCGCCTCGATCAGCTTCACCGGCTCTCCCCCGCGCACGCCCGCACCGGACAGCGCGGTCCTGCTCACCCTGGCCGCGGCGGTCCGCGCCCGTCAGCCGGTCGCGATCCGCTACGCCGACCGCCACGGCCGGCCGAGCGCCCGTACCCTGCACCCCTACGGTGTGGTCGCGCACGAGGGCCGCTGGTACGTGACGGGCGCGGACCCGGGGATCGGCGAGGACCGTACGTTCCGGCTGGACCGGATCGCGGACGCCCGCCCGCTGCCCGGCTCGTTCATCCCGCCCCCGGACCTCGATCCCGCCCAGCGCGTGCTCGCCGGCATCGCCCGGGCCCCGTACCGGTACGAGGTCACCCTGCACATCCAGGGCACACCCGAGCAGATCCGCGCGGTGCTGCCCGCGAGCCTCGCCACCATCGTCGCGTCGGCCGGGGGCCGGCAGCGCGTCGAGCTCCGCACCGAACGCCTCGACTGGCTGCCGGCCCTGCTCGCGTCCCTCGACCGGCCGTTCACCATCGAGCGCCCGGCCGAGCTCAACGACCTTGTCACCGCCCTCGCCGGCCGCCTGCTGAACGCCGCGGGCGGCCTCACCGCCCCTGACCGGTGAACAGGCCGATGACGCTGCCGGGGGTCTTGTCGCCGAAACAGATGTCGAAGTCACGGACCGCCTCGACGGCCTCGTCGGCGCCCCGGGGGAAGAGTTCCCGCTCATAGGCGGTCAGTGCTGCCTCCACGTCGCCGGGGTGGGCGGCGATGGCGCCGGCGAGTTGCGCGCCGTCGAACATGGCCAGGTTGGCGCCTTCCCCGTTCGGGGGCATGAGGTGGGCGGCGTCGCCGAGCAGCGTCACTCCCGGCACCCGGTCCCACCGGTGCCCGATCGGCAGGGTGTGGATCGCACGATGCACCGGCGGCGTCTCCCCGTCGGTGATCAGGGCGGTGAGCTCCGGCGCCCAGCCCTCGAACTCCGCGGCGATCCGCGCGCCCGCCGCACCGGCGTCGGAGAAGTCGATGCCGTCGAACCACGCCGCCGGCCGGGTGAGCGCGACGTACGTGTGCAGGACGCCGCCGGCCTCGCGGTGCGCCTGGATACTCTTGCCGGGGGTGACCGCCATCATCGCGCCGGTGCCGACCGCCGCCGCGCTCGCCGGGTGCCGCTCGTCGGCGTCGAACAGGTAGGTCTCGACGAAGGACGTGCCGGCGTACGCGGGTCGCGCGCCGGACACCAGCGGCCGGACCCGGGACCAGGCACCGTCCGCCCCGACCAGCAGGGTGGTCGGCACGGTGGTGCCGTCGGCGAAGGTGAGTTCGTGCCGGCCGTCACCGTACGGGCGGACCACGGTGACCCGGTGCCCCCAGGCGACGGTGCCGGCCGGGAGCGAGTCGAGCAGCAGCTGCCGCAGGTCCCTCGGCGAGGTGGCGGCGACGTGGGCGGCCCTCGACCCGCGGGAGTTCCCGTTCGTCCGCGGCCTCGCGGACCGGCTGCGCGACCACGACGACCGCGCGCAGTTCCTCGCCGGCGTCGACCTCATCCTCGCCGGGATCGCCACGCTATCGGGTGGTGAGTGATTACCGCTGCTCAGGACGGGTACGCAGAGAGCATGACGGATACACGGACACATCTGGACGGGCACCAGGAGGCTTCGACCGGCGACCTTGTCAGCAGGATGAGCGCCCAGGTCTCCGAACTCGTACGCGAGGAGCTCGCGCTCGCCCGTACCGAGATGGTGGAGAAGGGGAAACGGGCCGGGACCGGCGCCGGGCTGCTGGGTGGTGCCGGCGTGCTCGCCCTCTACGGTGTCGGCGCGCTGCTGCTCACGGCCGGTGCGGCGCTCGCGCTTGTGTGGCCCGCGTGGCTGGCGGCCCTGACGGTCACCGTGCTGGTGTTCGTCATCGCCGGGGTCGCCGCACTGCTCGGCAGGAAGCAGGTCCAGCAGGCCGTGCCGCCCGCGCCGACCGCCGCCGTCGACAGCACGAAGCAGGACGTCGAAGCGGTGAAGCGGGCAGCGAGGCACTAAGCCATCTGGTGACCCTGGACCAGGTCGTCGATCGCACGCTGGGTCGACGTGAGGGTCTGCATCGCCGCCTCGATCTCCTGGATGCTGCGGACCGCGTCGCTGGTCTGGGCGCGGATCCCCTGGACCTGTTCGGAGATGCTCTCGGTGGCCCGGCCGGTCTCCGTGGCCAGCTCCTTGACCTCGTGCGCGACGACCGCGAACCCGCGGCCGGCCTCGCCCGCGCGGGCCGCCTCGATGGTGGCGTTGAGCGCGAGCAGGTTGGTCTGCGACGCGATGCCGGTGATCAGCTTCACCACCTCACCGATCTTGGCGCTGCTGGCGTCCAGGGCGGCGATTGTCTGCGCGGCGGTCGTCGCCCGGGCCACCGCGGCGTCGACCGAGCTGGTCAGATCGGTGCTCACGCCGGCCAGCTGGGTGGTGGACGACGCGAGCTGGCGCAGCTGGGACTCGCTGCGCTCCATGAGCTGCTTCTCGTTGTCGATGTCGCGCAGGCCGCCGGCGACCCGCAGCGCCCGACCGGTGCCGTCCCGCTTCGTCGCCCCGGTGGCGACGAACCAGCGGTAGTCGCCGTTCTTGAGCTGCAGGCGGTACTCGACGTTGTAGGGCGTCCGGCCGGTGCGGTCGTTCAGGTGACCCAGGAACGCGTCGACGGTGGGCTGCGCGTCCTCGGGGTGCAGCCGCGAGGCCCAGCTGCTCAGGATGTTCGGGAAGTCCGATTCGTCCCGAAATCCCAGCATGCGGCGGAACTCCTGGGACCACTGGAACGGGTTGTTCGGATTGACCGGGTCGTGCGCGACGACATCCATGTCCCACAGCCCGATGCCGGCGGCCTCGGTCATCAGCGTGAAACGTTCCGCCTCGTCGTTGCGGGCGGCCTCCAGCTCCGCCAGCTGCCGGTGCACGGCTTCCAGCTCGGCCCGGACCTGGTCGGCCACCGAGACCTCGGCCCGCTCGGCCGCGGCCGTCTGCTCATCGCGCGTTTTCCTGCCAAAAGCCACGGTCGCTCAGCTCCCTGTTGTCCCTGTGACCAGCCGTATCGGCAGGATCGGCGGCCGCTGCAGGCTTTGTGACCTATCGGTTCGATGACGTAACACGCGCGCAATCGCCGGACCTCACATAGATTGTGGTCATGATCGGAGACCACAGAGGACTGAGTCGTCGTTCCCTGCTCGCGCTCGGGGCCGGGGTCGCCGCGGCGCCGCTGCTCAGCGCGTGCGGGGGCGTCTCCACCAGCGGTGCGGACGGCGGCGCCGGCTCGGTGACGCTGATGTCCAACCAGTTCAGCCCGGTCGAGGAGAAGCAGCGCTTCGAGAAGATCCTGCAGGCCCGGGTGACCGGCGAGAAGGTCGCGTTCAACCAGGTCGAGACCGGTATCTTCGCCTCCACCCTGCAGACCCAGGTCGACGCCGGCAAGGTGCAGGTCAGCGCCGTCGGTGCGCTGCACGGTGACCTGGCGCAGCACGCCGAGAGGTTGATCGATCTCGACGACGTGCTCGCCGGCCTCGCCGACCGCGGTTTCGCCGCGGAGCTGACCGAGCTCGCGAAACTCGGCGGCACCACCACGAAGTACATCCCGTGGATGCAGGCCAGCTATGTGCTCGCGGTGCACAAGAAGGCTCTGGAGTGGCTGCCGAGCGGCGCCGACGTGCAGAAACTCACCTACGACCAGCTCCTGGCGTGGACCACGGCCGGGCAGCAGGCCACCGGCAAGCCGATCCTCGGGATCCCGGCCGGCCCCAAGGGCCTCTACCACCGCTTCTTCCAGGGCTTCCTGCTGCCGAGCTTCACCGGCGGGCAGATCACCACGTTCCGGAGCCCGGACGCGGCGGCCGCGTGGGAATACATGAAGCAGCTCTGGGCGCAGACCTCCCGCGGCTCCACCAACTACGACAACCTGCAGGAACCGCTGCAGCGCGGCGAGGTGCTGATCGGCTTCGACCACGTGGCCCGCCTGGTCGGCGCCCCGGCCGACAAGCCGGACGACTGGCTGATGGTGCCGGCACCGAGCGGCCCCAAGGGCCTCGGTTACATGCTGGTGCTGGCCGGGCTCGGCATCCCGAAGGGCGCCCCCGAGACGGACAAGGCCAAGGACGTCCTGAAGGCGCTGACCACCCCCGAGGTGCAGCTCGACGTGCTGCGGCAGAACGCGTTCTTCCCGGTCACGAACGTCGCGATCCCCTCCGACCTACCGCCGGCCATCGCGCTCGCGGCCGCGGCGATCAGGGCCCAGCGGGAGGCACCGAACGCGATCCTGTCGCTGCCGCCGGTCGGGCTCGGCGCCCGCGACGGCGAGGTCGGCCAGATCTTCAAGAACTGCTTCAAGGAGATCTGCCTCGACGGCAAACCGGTCCAGCAGGTCCTCGACGCCCAGGCCGGGGAGCTCAACAAGATCATGGACGAGCTGAAGATCCCCTGCTGGAAGCCGGACCCGGTCGGCGAGAACTGCCGGGCGGCCTGATGCGCCGGACCCGCCCGCCGGCGGCGCTGCTGCTCATCGCGCCCTCGATCGTCTTCATGGCCGCCCTGTTCCTCTGGCCGCTGATCGCGGGCGTCACGCAGGCGTTCTCCGGGCCCGACGGACCGACCACCACCTATGTACGAAGGATGGCCGACGACCCGTACTTCTGGGAGGCGACCCGGAACACGGCGCTGCTCATCGTCGTACTCATCCCGTTGCAGTTCGTCCTCGCCGTGGTCATGGCGTTGCTGATGCGCGAACGCCCGCGCTTCGCCGGGTTCCACTTCTACATCTGGGTCGTGCCGCTGGCGATCAGTGACCTGGCCGCCGGGCTGGTCTGGCTGTCGATCTTCACCGACCGCGGTTACCTCAACTCGGTGCTCGACAGCCTCGGCCTGGGCACCTACGCGTGGCTGTCGTTCGAGAACCCAGGCACGATGTTCCTCGCCGTGGTCGTCGCCGAGCTGTGGCGGGCCACGTCGCTGGTCTTCGTCATCGTCATCGCCGGGTTGCAGGGCGTGCCCCGCGACTACGACGAGGCGGCCGCGGTGTTCGGCGCCACGTACTGGCAACGGGTCCGGCACGTGATCCTGCCCCAGCTGCGGCCCAGCCTGCAGGTGGCGCTGATCCTGCGCACCATCCTCGCGCTGGAGGCGTTCGCGGTGGCCCAGGCGCTGACCGGGCGCAACTTCCCGCTGCTGGTCGGCGAGACCTACCAGTGGTACTACCAGCTGCAGAACCCGAACGTCGCCACCGCCATCGCGCTGGTGGTGCTGGTGCTGTCCATTGTGGCCGCGGTCGGATACCTGCGGCTCATGCGCTCCCCGGAGGCCCGCTGATGTCGCGCAACCGGGTCCTGGTGCAGCTCGCCTGCGTCGTCATCACCGCGTTCATGGGCGTCCCGCTGTACCTCATCACGCTCGCCGCGCTGTCGAGCCGCGCGTCGCTCAACGCATTCCCGCTGTCGCTGCTGCCGACCTCGCTGTCCGGCGAGACGATGACGACGTTCCTGCAGTCGACCGGCATCGTCGGCGGCCTGCTCAACTCGCTCACCATCGGGCTGAGCACGGTGGCGCTGTCGCTGCTCATCGGGCTGCCCGCGGGCTACGCCATGTCCCGTTACGCGTTCCGGGGGCGCGACGCGTACCAGCTCGCGCTGCTGCTCACCCGGGCGCTGCCGATCGTGGTGCTGTCCGTGCCGCTGGCCCGGATCTTCCTGGACACCGGGCTCTACGACACCACGTACGGCGTGACGCTGCTGCACACGGCGCTCGCGCTGCCGACCACGATCCTGATCACCTCCGCCATCTTCCTCGGCGTGTCCCGGGAACAGGAGGAGGCCGCCATGATCTTCGGCGCGAGCCCGCTGGCGGCGTTCATCCGGGTCGTCGTACCCCAGGCCCTGCCCGGCATCGCCGCCTCCGCGATGTTCACGTTCGTCCTGTCCTGGAACGAGGTCCTCGGCGCGAGCATCCTCACCCTCAACCGCCGCACCCTGCCCGCCCAGGTCCTCGCCACGCTCGCCGACTCCCCCCTCGCGTTCCGCTTCGCCGGTGGCCTCGCCCTGGTGGTGCCGGCCCTGATCTTCATCGCGGTGGCCCGCCGCTACCTGCTCAACATGTGGGGAACCACGCTCAGATAAGGACGTCCGCATGGCCGGTGTGACAGTCAGCAACCTCGTCAAGACGTACCCGTCGGGCCGCCGCCGCGCGACCGACGACATATCCCTGGACGTGGCCGACGGCGAATTCCTCGTGCTGGTCGGCCCGAGCGGCTGCGGCAAGACCACGCTGCTGCGCATGGTCGCCGGGCTGGAGACCCCGGACAGCGGCACGGTCACCATCGCCGGGCGCGACGTGACCGCGCTGCCGGCCCGCGACCGGGGCCTGTCCATGGTGTTCCAGTCCTACGCGATCTTCCCGCACCTCAAGGTCCGCCAGAACATCGGCTTCGGCCTGACCATGCGCAAGGTCGACAAGAAGGAATGGAACACCCGCGTCGACCGGGCCGCGGAACTCCTCGACCTCACCGACCACCTCGACCGGTACCCCGCCCAACTCTCCGGCGGCCAGCGCCAGCGGGTGGCGGTCGCCCGGGCCATCACCGTCGACGCCGACGTCCTGCTCATGGACGAACCCCTGTCGAACCTCGACGCGCTGCTGCGCATGCAGTTCCGCGCCGAACTCAAGAAGATCGTCTCCCGGCTCGGCACCACCACGCTGTACGTCACCCACGACCAGGCCGAGGCCATGAGCCTCGGCGACCGGGTGGCGGTCATGCGCGACGGCCGGATCGCCCAGATCGGCGCCCCCCTCGACGTCTACGACCGCCCGGGCGAACAGTTCGTGGGCAGCTTCCTGGGCGCTCCCCCGATGAACTTCTTCACCGCGACCGTCCACGACGGACGCCTGGTCGTCGACGATCAGTCCCTGCCCGCCCCCGCCGCGTTGTCGAGCTGGCCGGACCGGAAGATCCTGGCCGGGATCCGCGCCGAGAACATCACCATCGCCGCCGACGGCGACATCCCGGCCGAGGTCGAGGTCGCGGAACCGACCGGGTCGGCCATCCTGCTGACCGTACGATGGGCCGGTGGTGAACTGAAGGTGCAGACCGCCGCGACGTTCCGGGCGGCCCCGGGCGACCGGATCCGGCTGACGTTCCCACCCGCGGCGCTGCGTTTCTTCGACCCGGAGACCGCCCTGGCCCTGACCTGACGCCTCACCGGCCCGGTACGTCCGCCTGCCTCCGGAAAGCCGAGCTCCGGGTGCCCGGAGGCAGGACGTCGCGCAGAGTCGCGAACAGCCGGGCCGCTTCCGCGTCGCCGTAGTCACGGAAGTGCCCGGTCGCCCGCAGCAGCACCGCCCCCGGTTACCAGCGCGGCGGGGACCAGCGTCAGCCACGAGTAGCCCCGCAACGTCTCCCGGGCACCGATGAGCGAATCCGGGCTCGGCGTCGGCGACGGCGTCCACCATCCGCTCGAGGAACGCCACCACGGCAGCAGCGTGGCACCACCGTCGGTCGCCGCGACGTGGAGCCCCCGCGAACTCCAGCGGCTCGCCGCCGCCGATCCGGTCCAGAAAATCCCCCACCCGGTCATGTCGTCCTCGAACACGACCGCGTCCCCGCCGGTCCCCCGCATCGCGGCCCGCGGCCGGGCCGGCACCGGACGCGGCGTCGCCGGGTCCAGGCACGGACGGCCGGTGAAGCCCGCGCGGCCACGGTCGATGAGTGCGGCCGGACCGTCGCCTACGGCGGGCCCGAGCGACCGTCGCATGCCCTACGCGGAGGCCAGGACGTGCATGGACACGGCCGTCATCGGGCCCGGTGTGCAGTGCGCGGGCAGGAGGCGGTGGCTCCGCGTCGAACCGGGCCCGGAACGGGTGATGCCCGCGGTCCCGGGCCCGATCCAGGCCCGATCCAGGTTCAGTGCTGGGGCCGGCGCTGGGCCCGGGTGCGGATCCCGGGTGCGGATCCCGGCGGGTTCCGGCGTCGCGAACAGGACGCCGCGGTCGGACCCGCCTTGTTGTCGGCAGTGGCCGGCGCTAGGGCTGCGACGTGGCTCTCTCCTTCGTCCAGCGCTGGGTCCGACCCGGACAACGGCCCCGCCCGGCTCAGGGATCGGCGCCGCGCCCCGGCCCACCAGGATGAGCGGGGCCGCGCAGACCCGGGGTCAGGAGGACAGGGGCAGGACCACCTGGGAGACGCCGAGGCGGAGGCCGACCTCGGTGCCGGGGGCGTAGCGCAGGGTGTGGTCGCGGTCGGTGCTCAGGATGATGACGCCGATGCGGTGGCCCGGGGCGAAGACGTGGTCCTGGGTCTGGAGGTTCCAGTGGAAGGTGTACGGGCGGCCCGCGCTCACCGGGGTGGTGACCGCCGCCGAGAAGCGGTTGCGGACGTCGAGCCAGCCCTGGGTGACGATCTCCGACGCGGTGGTGGCGGTGACGTGGACGCGCTGGTTGAAGCAGCCCGGGTCCTCGGGGATGCCGGGGCCGACACAGTCCTGGGTGGACAGTGAGCGCAGGCCGGCGTACCGCTCGGCGGTGCCGTAGTCGACCAGCAGCGCGGTCAGGTAGGGCGATCTGCCGTCCAGGTCGGCGCGGACGGTGATCCGCGGGGTGCCGGACAGACGGGTCTCCCGGGTCAGGGGCTCGGAGAGGTAGGCGAGACGGTTGGGGTCGGCGGACATGCCGTCGGCGGCCAGGTCCGCGGTTGTCCGGGAAGGATCATCCACGAACGTCTGCCGGCCGCCGGGAGGGCCGGGCCGGGACCGCAGCGTGCCGGGGCGGCCGTCGGGGGCGGGGCCGCCCAGGGCGAGGGTGGTGGGCCTCGTCCCGGGGACCGGCCATGTCCTGGCGGTGCGCCAGACGTTCGGGGCGACCTCGACGTCGGCGACCGGGTCCTTCATGATGCCGGTGTCGATGCGGTAGAGCCACTGGTCGAACCAGCGGTGCAGGGTGTCGAGCCAGACGTCGCGGCGTACGTTGAACGGGTCGGTGTGGCCGGCCTGGTGCAGCCAGATCTTGCGGGGGACGTGGTTGCGGGCCAGCGCGTCCCACCACCGGCCGGCGTTCAGGGTGCGGACGTTGTCGTCGTGCAGGCCGTGCACCAGCAGGACGCTGGCCCGGACCCTCGCGGCGTCGCGCACGTAGTCACGCTCGGCCCAGAACGCGTTGTAGTCGCCCGTCGCGCGGTCCTGGTCGTGTTCCAGGGCGGCAGTCACGCCCGCGCAGACCTCGGGATTCTCCCGGGTGAGCACGGCTTTCGCGAGCACGTCGGTGTCCTCGCCCTGGTAGCCGCCGGGCGCGACCACGCCACCGTTGGCGCGGTAGTAGTCGTACCAGCTGGAGATGCCCGCGATCGGCACGATGGTCTCGAGGCCGCGGACGCCCGTCGCGGCGACCGCGTTGGGCAGCGTGCCGTTGTAGGAGACGCCGATCATGCCGGTGCGGCCGGTGGACCAGCTCGCGCGGGCGGGCGCGCCGGCCTCGTCGACGCCCCGGGCCCGGCCGTTGAGCCAGTCGACGACGGCCTTCATGCCCAGGGTCTCGTTGCGGCCGCCGGAGGTCGGGCAGCCGGTGGAGCCGCCGCTGCCGAGGCTGTCGGCGAAGACCACCGCGTAGCCGCGGGGCACGAAGTAGTTGTCCAGGTAGCCGGAGAAGACCACGGTCTCGGCGGCCCGGCCGGTGCCGGGAGACCCGTCACGGCGCGCCCCGGCGGCGTCGCGGTCGATGTCGTCATGATTCGGTACGTCGTTGAGCCCCGCGTAATACGGGCTCGCCTGGAAGATCACCGGCACCTTGAGGCCCGGTCCGGAGTCCCGCGGCCGGATGATCCGCACCGCCACCCGGTCGGGCCGGCCGTCGGCGTCGCTGTCCACCGGGACCTGCACCCACACCCGTTCCCGGATCGCCTGGGCGTAGCCGTGGACCGGCTGGGTGCCCGCGGCGGTGACAGCCGGTGCCGGTGCCGCACCGGACGGCGCCGCGACCGCCGCGGAGGCGGGGACGATCGTCGCCAGCCCCGCCACGACGGCGGCCAGCCGCCGGGCCGGGGCCGCCGGGCCACGTCGAGGGCTTCGCATACCGGCCACACCTCCAGAGGGGGATCGATGCCCTAGCCTATCGTCCGGCGTCGATTGGCGGGGGCGACCTGTGGATAATCGAAAGGACGTTGCGATGACCGGTAAGGATCATGGACCGGCCCGCCGGACGGCGGTGTTCGCGGCCGCCCTCGCGCTGCTGCTGATCTTCGCCCGCTCCGGTTCCCCGTCGCTGACGATTCAGGTCTTCTTCACCCTGTTCGTCATCGCCGCGACACTGTGGATCCGGGGCCAGTACTACGACAGCCTCGATCATGAGCAGTGGCTGATCTCCCGGCGCACCGCCCGGGTCCTGCTCGCCGTGGCGGTCGCGCTCGTCGTCTCGTACGCCTTCTGGCACAGCGCCGGGACCGCCATGCTCGGGATCCTGGTCCTGTATTTCGTGGCCGGTTCCGCGATCACCCGGGTGCGGCAGGGTCCCCTGGCCGAGGACCGCCGCCTCGCGCTCGCCCTGGGCCTGCTCGGCGGCGGCGCGCTCCTGGCCGCGCTGGGTGTGCTCGTGCTGGGCGCCGGCTCCGGCACGGTCTGGGTGGTCCTCGAAGTGGTGCTGCTCGGCGTCGCGCTGCTCGGCCTGATCCCGCTGGGTCTCGCGCTGTTCTCCGAGGCCGCGGTCCGCCGCCTGGGTGCCGCGCCGCCGCCGCACCGGCTCCGGACCGGGCTCGCCGGCACCGCCGCCTTCCTGCTCGCGGCCGGTCTCCTGTGGTGGCTGACCCGGTCCCCGTGGCTGCTCGGCGCGCTGCTCGTGCTGGCGCTGCTGATCGTGGCGCTGACCTCCATGACCCAGGCGGACATCGCGTTCGCCATGAGTGTCATCGCGCTGCTCGGGGTCACCCCGATCCCGGCCGACCAGCCGGAGCAGATGCGCCCGCAGCGGGACGGGCGGCGGCTGATGGTGGCGTTCGGTGATTCCTACCTGTCCGGCGAGGGCGCGTCGACCTACTATCGCGGCACCGACGAGGGTGGCGGCAACCAGTGCCGGCGCTCCCCCACCGCGTGGGCGGCGGCCGCCGGGCAGCAGCGCCCGTTCGGCCGGGTCGAGTTCCTGGCCTGCTCTCGGGCGCGGACCAGGAACATCCAGACCCCCACCCTTGCGGTACGCCCGGACGCGCCGGATCCCGAGCCGCAGACCGGGGAAGCGGGCACCCAGCTCGACCGGTACCTACAGGACTACGGGCCCGCGTACACCCCGAGTCTGGTCGTGGTCGGTGTCGGCGGCAACGACGCCGGGTTCTCCACGATCGGGTTGATGTGCCTGGCCCCCGGCAACTGCGACGACGAGTCGCGGCTGTGGACCGACGCGCTCCCGCAGGTGCGGGCCGGGTTGCGCGACACCTATCGGCAACTCGACACGTTGTTCCCGCGGACGCCGGTGGTCGTGGTGCCGTACCCGGATCCGATCGATCTGGACGGCCGCTGCGCGGACGTCTCGCTGGCCCGGCGGGAGCGGGAATTCCTGCACCGGTTCGTGACCGACGGGCTCAACCGGGTGGTGGCGCAGACCGCGAACGAGTTCGGTTTCTACTATCTCGGCGGCATGCAGAACGCCCTGGCCGACGCGCACCTGCAACTCTGCGACCCGGACAACCAGGGCCGGCCGGGCCTCACCTTCATCGGCATCCGGTCGGTGCGCGGGGTGGCGGAACAGCGGTTCAACCCGAGGAACTGGTCGCACAGCAGCCTGCATCCCAACGAACGCGGGCACGCGGCGATGCTGCGGGCGTTCCAGGCCTGGTTGCCGCAGGAACTGGACGGTATGCGACCGAGATTGACCGCGTTCCCGGCCGACGGGGTGCAGACCCGGGCCGCGGTCGAACGGGTCGACCCACCGTGCGACCTGCTCGACACCAGCCCGGCGGGGTGCCGGCCGCGGGGCATGCAGTGGGCGAAAGGCCAGATCAGAGCCATGATCCTGCTCCAGGGCTGGATGGGCCTGGTGGCCCTGGCGGGCGTCTGGCTCGCCGCGGTCGCGTTCTTCGGTGACCGCCGCCACCATCACGCGCTGCGGGCGGACGCCGGGAACACCCCGCCGAGGGCGGACGACCGGGCCAAAAGAAGATCAGAAATGACCCCGGACCGTACGGCGAACCGGGCTGAAGATCAAGTGGACTGATCAGAATCGGTCACGGGTTCTGGACTCCGAGGACTGCACGACAATGGCCCCACGGAGGGCCCGATGACCGTCCTTTCGGGACTCGATCGCTAGCCGGGCCGGGGGTGGCGTGAACTGGGGATTCGCGGGGAGGAAGATCACTGTTCCGTTCATTTCAGGACACGTTGACCTTGGCATAAATCACTGCTTGTAATCTGCGAATCACTCTCCGTACGCTGTTGTCACAAGGCCCCATCGATTGGCTTGACGTTCATGGCAGTTGGTGGCCTCGCCCATCAGCGAGATCGGGGAGCATCGCATGGTTATCAAGGTTGTCGAGCAGATCAACGACGACGAGCTCATCGAAAACGCGTGGAAGATGTACGAGGAGTCCTTCCGGGGTCTCAACGCGCTCGCCGTCCAGCGGCACCTGATGTACTGGGGCGAGTTCGAGGAAGTCATGCGCGACGGCCGGGTGCAGAAGTACCTGAGTCTCGACGACGAGGGCAATCTGGTCGGGATGTCGACGTACACCAACGACCTCGACGCGATGCCGCTGATCTCACCGCAGTACTTCGAGCACCGCTGGCCCGAGCTGTACGCGCAGCACAAGATCTGGTACTGCGGCTTCGTGGCCGTACTGCCGACCGGCCGCGCCAGCTCGTCCTTCTCGGACCTGGTCGAGGCGATGTACCTGTTCGCCGCGGCCCAGAACGGGATCATCGGGCTCGACTTCTGCGGTCACAACGACGAGCAGCGCAAGATGAGCCGGGTCATCAGGCTGATGCTGCACCGCTTCTCCGGCAACTGCGAGGCCGAGATGATGGACGCCCAGCAGTTCTGGATCTACCAGTTCCCGCAGGCCGCCTAGGTTCGTTCTGGACGTGGAGCGGGGCTGACACGCCGGCGACCGCCCGCCGCTTCGACCGGATCCGGGCTCTTGGGGGGCTGACGGATCCCGGTCGGCATCGGGGACCTCCTTCCATCGGGATCGGCGGGCGGTTCCGGCGCGGTTCTCGGCAAAGCTGCTACTTCCACCGTGACGGCTCGGGCGGTGACTCCCACCGCGACGGCTCGGACGGGGTGTCCCACACCGATCGGCCGGGTGCGGCGGACCCGTGCGGGGCCTGGGGCTGCGGTTCCTCGTCCCACTGGGACGGCTGCGACGGCATCGGCGGTGGCGGGCCCCAGGGTGACGACGCCGGCGGGGTTCCCCACTGGCCCCCGTCGGGCTGGCCCGGCCCCTGACCCGGATAGCCCTGCCCGGGATGGCCCTCACCGGGATGGCCCTGACCTGGATGGCCCTGACCGGGGTGAACCGGCTCCTGGTGACCCGGCCCCTGGTGACCCGGCCCCGGGCGGCCCGGCGCCGGCGGCATCTCGTCCCGCGACGGGGGTGCCCCGGCGGAACCGGCGGCGGACGCCGCGCCCGCCGCGAGCATGGCCCGGGCGCTGAGCATCTCGGTGGGTGAGCCGCTGCCTCGGCGGGGCGAGTCCGAGATGAACCCGCCGCCGTCCGCGCCCCGGCCGATCGCCGCGTAGACCTCCGGACGGGCGGCCCGCATGATGACGGCCCAGATGAAGCCGGCGATCGCACAGATCAGGTAGCCGGTCGGGAAGAGCCAGTGGAACATCGAGCCCGGCTCCACCTGCAGCAGGTCACCGAGCCCGATGACGGTCGCCGCGAGGATGATGCTGAGCAGCATGAACGCGACGATCGGGGCGATCTTGGCGCGCCACAGGTTCTCGCTGTGCTCCTTGTGGTGGATGAAGAACATGATCACCGCGGCGGAAGCGCTCCACATCAGGATGAGCACGCCCAGGCCGCCGACCACGGTCAGCCACGCGAACAGGTAGACCAGCGGGTCGGCGCCGGTGATCCGGTAGACGACCAGCACCCCGAGGGCGAGCACGCTCTGGGTGATCGAGCCGACGATCGGCGCGCCGGTGCGGGGGTGGGTGTAGCCCCAGGCCCGGGGCAGTACGCCCTCGCGGCCGAGCGCGAACTGGTACCGCGAGACCGCCGCGTGGAACGCGAGCAGCGCGGCGAAGATGCTCGTCATGAACAGCACGTAGCCGACGTTGATCAGCACCTCGGGCACGTGCGGGCTCACCAGGTTGAAGACGAGGTCGGTCTCGTCGGCCTTGGCCGCCGCCACGATCGTGCGGGGCCCGGCGCCGACCGACATCGCCCACGCCGACAGCCCGCAGAGCAGACCGGCGAGCAAAACCGCGAGGTGCGTGGCCCGGGCGATCGTCCGCTTCGGATCCTTGGTCTCCTCGGACAGCACCACCGTGGCCTCGAAGCCGACGAAGCCCCCGATGGCGAGCACCATCATGGCCGCGACCTCGGGTGAGAACACCTGCGCCGGGTTGAGCGTGGCGAACGAGACCGAGCCGGTGGCCGGGTTCGCCACCATCACCGCGTCGTAGATCACCACGATCGCGATCTCGGCGACCAGCAGCACCGCGAGCACCTTGCCGCTGAGGTCGATCCAGAGCAGGCCGAGCACCGACACCAGGACCCAGGCCACGATCGCGCAGGTGAACCAGCCGGCCGTGATGCCCAGACCCTCCAGCACCCCCGAGGCGACCACCCCGAACAGACCGAACAGACCGATCTGCATGAGCGCGTACGCGGGGAGCGCGACGAACGCGGCCCCGACGCCCGGGATGCGGCCCAGTCCGTGACTGATGTAGGAGTAGAACGCCCCCGAGTTGACGATGTGCCGGCTCATGGCCACGAACCCGACCGTGAAGATCGACAGGATCGCGGCGACGACCAGGTAGACGATGGGGACCGCGGTGTTGCCCACCACCGCGTAGATGGTGGTGATCGCCCCGATCACGACCGTGAGCGGGGCGGCCCCGGCGACGCCGAAGAAGACCACCGAAGGAACGCCGAGCCGGTTCCGGGCCAGGGCCGTCGACACGATATCGGGCTCGGACATGTCCTTACGCGCCATCAAGAGCCTCCCAGCCCATTGATCGAAATTGTCCCGCCGGCGGTGATGACGACCGACCGGACTCACCGCCTACCGACGGCGAGCACGGATCCGACGGAAGCCTCGGTGTGCTCGATGAGCTGACGGAAATCCTCGGGCAGCGTCCCGATGGCGGTGGGGAGCTGCGTGAGGGCCTGCCGGTGGACCTCGAAGTCCCACAGCACGAAGCGGGTCAGGCCGGTGGCGACCACGAGGCCGGCGAGGAGCCGGTCACCGGTCGACATGTCGAGACCGCGCACCATGATGTTGGCCAGGCGCATCGGCGCCCAGGCCGCGGCATTGCGCTGCGCCTCGTTGTTGGGCATGTAGAAGGTCTGCACACTGAGCATGCGGCGCCTGGTCACCGACTCCACCGCACCGGAGCGCATCAATCGTTCCCCGACCCGCTCCGCCGCGTCCTGGGAAAGGTACGCGAGCCAGGTCTTGACGTCGCGATGTTGCGGTTGTGCGATGAGCAACTCGAGTACAGAATGCGACAGCGAGTCCCTCGGTGGTTGACGACTCTCGATGTGCAAGTCACCGTCGTAGATGCGAAGCCGTCCCTCGAGCACCAACTCCCCGAGAAGGGCGGCGGCGAGGCCCAGGCCGGTAGCCCGGGGGTGCAGCCGTGACCGGCCGGTCCGGTCCTCGTGTGCGATCAGGAAGAACTGGTCAGCCAGCACGCCGCCACTCCTTAGACACATCGACGCGAATTGTCGACGGGGCAACAACCCGTTAGAAGGCAATAACTCGCTGTCGGAAGCATCATGTACCCGACTCGGAGGTCAATGCAAGAAGTACTAGACTCCGGATCAGCCCGTGATGTCCACCATGGATCATGGGAAGATCGAAACCGGGTAATCGACATCCCAAGATCGAGGAGTCAGGGTGTCCACAGACGAGGGTCCCACGCTGCGCCGACGTCGTTTGGGCACAGAGCTGAAACGGTGTCGCGAACGCGCCGGACTCACCCAGGAAACCGTCTCGCGGCATTTTGAATGGCATGCCGCCAAGGTGACCCGTATCGAGACGGCCCGCGTCGCGGTCACCCCCCGTGACGTGCGTGACCTGCTCACGCTGTACGGGATCGACGACGAGCAGTACCGCGAGGCCCTGCTGGAACTGGCCCGCTCGTCCAAGCAGAAGACCTGGTGGACGGACTACCGCGACATCATGCGCCCGGGCAACTTCGTCGGCCTCGAGGCGGAGGCCTCGTCGCTGCGGGCCTGGGAACCCATCATCGTGCCGGGCCTGCTCCAGACCGAGGAGTACATCCGGGCGCTGATGCGGACCGGGCGGTCCATGGACCCGCCGGCGCAGACCGACCGCCGGATCGCGCTGCGGCTCAAGCGGCAGAGCCGGCTGACCGGGGCGAATCCGCTCGAACTGGTGGCGATCATCGATGAGTCGGTGGTGCGACGCTCCGTAGGCGGCCCCACGGTCATGGATGACCAACTCCGCCATCTCATTGACACAGCTAAATTACCCAACGTGACGCTCCAGATCCTCCCGTTCGATGCCGGCGAACACACCTTCCTCGGTGGTTCAGCAGCACTTTTGGAGTTCCGGGAGACCACTCATTTGGATGTAGTTTACTTGGAGGGACTTGCGGGTGACCTCTACGAAGAGCAACATTCAGAGGTCGCTCGTTACCGTGCGGAGTTCGAGCGACTGAGCACCAGGGCACTGGACCCCCGGTTGACCCTTAAGATGATCGAAAGCCTCCTACGCGCGTAGGAGGCTTCACGTCGCACAATCGCATATCGAAGGGAGGTGCAAAGGCATGCCGACGCACCATCTCAACGCCGCTGTCTGGAAGAAGTCCAGTCGCAGCAACGGAAACGGCGGCAACAACTGTGTCGAGGTCGCAATCCTCGACACAGCCGTTGCCGTGCGTGACAGCAAGAACCCTTCGGGTCCCGCTCTCATCTTCAACCCGGCGCATTGGTCCGAGTTCGTGAACTCGGCCAAGAGCGGCGAGTTCGATCTCCGCTGAGAGACACTACCGATAGGCACGCACAGCCGGGAAGTGGATACGCAACGTCAACTTCCGGTAGCTCCATGATCAATTTAAGATAGCGCAAAGGCGCAGTTCACGGCCTTCGCACAGCATTCGGGGCGTCCTCAGGGGCGCCCCGAATTGCAATTTGCAGATGATCAATGCCATATCGATCTCCATGCTTGCAGGTCATAGCCCTTTCCTGAGATCGGTGGCAGACTGACGAAACACTCTCCGCATTGACGAGACCACTTAGCGTAAGGGGCCTTCGTTGCGCCGCTCATCCAACATCGTCGCCACCCCCGCTCCCGCACGTCAGGTGCACCCGGGACCCGTGCTCGAGATGCGGGCCGGCCGGATCGTGGCCGCCCTGGACACGTTCCGGGCCGCCTTCCCCGGGGTCCGCCCGTTCTACGCCACCAAGTGCAACAACCACCCCGGTGTGCTGAGCACCCTGCACAGTGCCGGGTCCGGCTTCGAGGTCGCCTCCATCCAGGAGGTCGAGCTGCTCGTGGCGGCCGGCGTCCAGCCCTACGACATGCTGTTCAGCAACCCGGTCCGGGCCCGGGAACAGACCGCCCGCGCCGCCGCGGCCGGGGTCTACCGGTTCAGCGTCGACTCCTTCGAGGAGGTCCGCCGCGTCGCCGAGGAGGCACCGGGCAGCTGCGTGTACGCCCGGCTCATGACCGGCGGTACGGACAGCGTCGTGCCCAGCGAGGGCAAGTTCGGCGTGGACGTCCCCGGGGCCGTCGGTCTTCTGGTGCAGGCGCGCGAACTCGGGCTCACGCCGTACGGGATCACGTTCCACATGGGTTCGCAGTCGCTGGACCCCACCGCCCTCGACCGTCCCCTGCGCGACGTCGCGGTCGTGCTGGAGCGGCTCGCCCAGGTCGGCATCCGGCTGCAGATGGTCGACATCGGCGGCGGCTTCCCGGCCCGTTACGACGAACCGGTGCCGGACCTCGAGCTGTTCGGGCGGGTGGCGGCGGACGGCATCGCCCGCCTGCCTTACCCGGTGGAGGTCTTCGCCGAACCGGGCCGGGCGCTGGTCGCCGAGGCCGGCCGGTTCCGCTGCCGGGTGATCGGTGTGGCCGAACGGCCGTCGGGCTGGTGGGCGCACACCGACCTCGGTGTCTTCCACGGCCTGATGGAGGTCCTGGAGTCCGGTGGCGCGCTGCGCTATCCCATCCACGACGCCCGCGGCGCCCGGTTGCGGCGGGCGTTCCACCTGACCGGCCCGACCTGCGACAGCCAGGACACGTTCGCCCGCGACGTGCTGCTCTCGGCGGACCTGCGCGAGGGCGACGAACTCCTGGTCAGCTCCGCCGGCGCGTACACCAGCGTGTACGCCTCCCGGTTCAACGGTTTCGCCCCGCCGCGCGTGGTCATGATCTAGATCGGCGCTAATCTCCCAGGGTTGACCGCCGACTGGGGAGAAGACTGTGACCGAGCCTGAGAACGAACGCGACGACGAGTGGGACGCGGTCGAGGACGACGGGGTGCTCGACGCGTCGGACACGCTCGACGACGATGCCGTCGGTGACCCGCTGGACGTCGGCCACCAGGCGGCCGACGGCTACGCGGGCGCCGACCGGTTCGGCACCACCGCCGCCGAGCAGCGTCAGGGCGAGTCCCTCGACCAGCTGCTCGCCGAGGAGGAGCCGGACATCGACCCGTACGCGGACGACGACACCGACGAGGACGAGCTGATCCGGCGCGGCGACGACGCCGAGCCGCGGTCCGGCCGCCTGGTCGCCGGGGACGAGGGCCTCGGCCCCGACGAGGAGGCCGACTCGGTCGCCTCCGACGTGGGCATCGACTCCGGCGCCGCCACTGCCGAGGAGGCCGCCGTCCACGTCGTCGGCGACCCGGACAGCCGGGGCACCGGCCCGCGCCTCTGAGCTGACGCACCGGCCGTCCCGTGCCGCACGGGCGGGCGGCCGGTGCACCATCCGAGGAAAACAGGGCCGGGAAACGCCCGAATGTGCCAGGGACGCGAAGGGATCGAGGCCGTTCGGTGTCTTCCCGGCGCAGGTGACGGGCGGTAGCGTCCGGCGGCGTGAAGGTCACCCTGCCCCGGTTGCCAGCCCTGCCCCGGTTGCCAGCCCTGCCCCGGTTCCTCGTCCTGCTCCTCGTCGCCGCCGCCCTGACCGGCTGCACCTCGGACGACCCGGGGCCGCAGGACGCACCGGACCGGGTCAGTGTCGGGGTCATCCCGATCATCGACGTCGCACCCGCGTATCTCGGCCGGGCCAAGGGGTTCTTCGCGAGCCGGGGCATCGACCTGACGCTGGTGCCCGAGCAGGGTGGTGCCGCGATCGTGCAGGGGGTGCTGGCCGGGAAGTACCCGTTCGGCTTCAGCAACGCGACGTCGCTGATGGCCGCGACGGCCGGCGGGGCACCGCTGCGGGCCGTGGCCAACGGGGTCGCCTCGACCGGCCGGCCGGGACGCGACTTCTCCGCGGTGGTCGTGCGCGACGGCAGCGGGATCCGGTCGGCGAAGGACCTGGCCGGGAAGAAGATCGCGGTCAACACGCTGAAGAACCTCGGGGACACCACCGTGCGCGCGTCGATCCGCAAGGACGGCGGCAATGCGGGCGACCTGCGGTTCGAGGCCATGCCGTTCGCCGCGATGCCGTCGGCGCTGCAGGCCGGCACCGTCGACGCCGCCTGGGTGGTCGAGCCGCAGCTGTCCGAGGCGCTGACCCAGGGATCACAGGTGGTGGCGTCGAACTATGTGGACACCGCCGCGAACCTGACGGTGGCGCTGTACTTCGCCGGGACGGCACTGCTCGAGAAGGACCCGGACCTCGCGGCGCGGTTCACCGCGGCGATCGACGAGTCGCTGGCGTACGCGGCCGCGCACCCCGAGCAGGTGCGCGACATCATCGGCACCTACACGCCGATCACCGACGTGGTACGGACCGCGATGATCCTGCCCGACTGGCCGCACGACATCAACCGGGCATCGCTGGACCGGCTGGCCGAGCTGGGCACCGAGGACGGGATCTTCACCGCGCCGCCCCGGCTGGATCAACTGCTGCCCTGATCAGCTGCTGCCCTGATCGGCTGACGCTTTGAGCTCGGCCCGGTCCAGGGCGCGGTCGACCCGGACCTGTTCGCGCTCGTCGTCGCGGATCCAGCGGCGGACCAGCAGCAGCAGGACCACGGCGGCCGGGATCTCGCCGAACGCCCAGGCCAGGCCGGCCCCGAGGTGCTGGTCGGCGAGCAGCGGCGCGGCCCAGTCCGGGTGCACGGCGGTGTACCAGCCGGCCGCGATCACGGTGGTGGACTGCAGCAGGACGAACCCGAAGAACGCGTGCGCGACCATCGCCATGAAGTGCACCAGGGTGAGCAGCGCCGGGTAGATCCGGCGGCGGCCCGGGTCGGTGCCGATGAGCACCCAGAACAGCAGGTAGCCGGCGGCCACGAAGTGCAGCAGCATCGCCAGGTGGCCGAGGTGGTGGCGCATGAGCGTGGCCAGCAGGTCGCTCATGTACAGCGCGTACAGGCTGGCGACGTAGATGCCGAGCGCGACGACCGGGTGGTTGAGCACCCGGGCGATCCGGCTGTGCAGCACGATCAGCAGCCACTCCCGGGCGCCGCGGACCTGCGGGTCGGCCGGCCGGCGCAGCGCGCGCAGAGCCAGCGTGACCGGGGCACCGCCGACCAGCAGGATCGGCACCACCATCGACAGCACCATGTGCTGGACCATGTGCGCGCTGAACAGCACGTACGCGTACCGGGCGACGCCGAGGCCGGTGATCGCGGCGAACAGCAGCAGCCCGCCCACCCAGGACGCGGTGCGCGACGCCGGCCACGGGTGCCCGGCCCGCCGCAACCGGCGCACCCCGGCCAGGTAGGCGAGGATCCCGGCGACGGTCAGCGTCAGCAGCAGGAAGTCGGGCAGCGGGCCGCCGAGCAGCCGGGCGGCGCTCAGCGGGCCGGGCCGGTCGAAGCCGAGCAGCTCGACGAGCGGGTCGGGCACCTCGGGGCTCTGCGGCACCGGTGTGGGGCTGCGCGACAGCGCGACAGCCAGGCCCACCGCGGCGCCGAGCACGACCAGCTCCCCCGCGGCGAGGCGCAGGAACGCCCGCGGCGCGCCGCCGGCCAGGGCCGGCAACGTGCGGGTGCGGTGCAGGGCGCCGAGCACGCCCACGGCCAGCAGGGCCAGGACCTTGAGGAGCACCAGGACGCCGTACCGGGACGTCACCAGCGGCGACCACCCACCCAGGCGCACCGCCGCGTTCGCCGCGCCGCTGAGCGCCGTGGCCGCGAAACAGGCCAGGGCCAGGGTGCTGTAGCGCCGGGCCGCGTCGGCGAGGCGATGGTGGCGGCGCACCACCAGCAGGCCCGCCAGGCCGCCCACCCACAGCGACGCGGCGAGGATGTGCACCGCCAGGCTCGACACGGCGAGCTGGTGGTCACCGGCCTCGGCGGAGTGCCCGGTGAACGCCGGCGGCAGCAGCGCGGCGCAGGCCACCACCGCGGTGACAGCGGCGAGACCGCGCGACAGCCCGGCGCGGGACAGCACCGCCACGGCGAGCGCGAGCCCGGCCTGCAGCAGCAGCGACTGCCCCTGCGAGATGGACGTGGCGAAGCTCAGCACGGTCCGGATGCCGAGCTGCGACGGCGGTATCGCGAGCACGTCGGAGAGGGTGCAGAACAGCACCGCCAGGGAGGTGACGGCCCAGGCCAGCGCCGCCCAGGTGGCCCGGCGCAGCAGCAGCCAGCCGTGCGCCGCCACCCCGCGCCCGTCGCCGGGCAGCAGGAACGCGGCGGTGACGGTGGCGCCCACGGTGGCGATGCCGAGCAGGTCGGCGGTCGCGGTCAGCACGGGCAGCGCCCAGGCGGTGACCGGGCCGGGGCTGGGCAGCCCGGGCAGCACCCGGGCGTCGATCCCGCCGCCGAACACGAGCGCCCCGGCCAGCACCGCCGCCGTTGCCCCGGTGGCGGCCACCGGCACCCATCGCATACTTCGCACGGTTACTGGTCGTTCATGCCGGACGGTTGGTTCCGGGGCGTGACGGCCCTAACAGGCGATCGGGTTCTCCTCGACCCGGCGGGCGACCTGGCAGCCGACCTGGCGCAGCATCTCGACCTGCGGTTCGCTCAGGCCGTCGATGACGTAGCGGCGGACCGCGGCGACGTGCCCGGGGGCCGCCGCGACCACGAGCTCCCAGCCCGCGTCGGTGAGCACGGCCCGGGTGTAGCGGGCGTTCTCCGGGTCGGGCTCGCGGCGCAGCACCCCGCGCTGCTCGAGGCGCTTGGCGACGTTGGAGAGCCGCGAGAGCGAGCCGCTGACGAAGACCGCCAGCTCGCTCATCCGCATGGCCCGCTCCGGGTGCATGGACAGCGCGGAGAGCACGAAGTAGTCGAAGAGGGTGAGGTGGTTGTCCCGCAGGAGCTGGGCGTCGAGCGCCGCGGGCAGCTTGAAGATCAGGCTCGCCAGGGCCATCCATGCCGCGCGCTCGTCGTCGTCCAGCCACTTCGTCTCCTGCATGGCGCACAGCCTACGTCCCGGATTCCAGGCCGGAGTGACCGAGATCGCACCTGAGTTCAATCTTGAAGTTACCGTGCTAGCTTGGAGTTCAAGCTTGAACCGAGAGAGGGAACCCCCATGACCCTGTTCCGCCTGGACGCCAGCATCCGTGTCGAGGGCTCGGCGAGCCGCGAGATCGCGGACATCGTCGAGCAGGAGTGGCTCGCCGCCCGCCCCGGCGACACCGTCGAGCGCCGGCACATCGGCACCGAGCCGATCCCGGCCACCTACTGGGGCGCCGCCCTCGCCGCCGGTGCCACCCCCGAGGCGGAGCAGACCGACGAGCAGAAGGCCGCCGCCGCGCTCGCCACCGAGCTGGTCGACGAGCTGCTCGCCGCCGACGCGATCCTGTTCGCCGTGCCGCTCTACAACTACGGCCCGTCGCAGCACTTCAAGGCGTACATCGACCTCATCTCCACCGCGCCGAAGGCGTACGGCCAGGCGTTCCTCGCCGGCAAGAAGGTCGTGCTCGCCACCGTCCGTGGCGGCGCGTACGGCGCGGGCACCCCGCGTGCGGGCTGGGACCACTCCACCCCGTTCCTCAAGCGCATCATCGCCGACTCGTGGGGCGCCGACCTGACCGTCGTCGAGCGGGAGTTCACCCTCGTCGGCCAGAACCCGGCCCTCGACGACTTCAAGGACCTCGCCGCCGAGATGCACTCCGGCGCGCAGCAGTCCGCCCGCGAGGCCGGCAAGGCCCTCGGCGCGCTCTGAGCCACCGCACCGTGAACGGCGCCGCCCCGGCCGGGGCGGCGCCGTTTTCCGTGCTCCGGGCGCTCGGACAACCCGGAATACGTCGCAACCCGGGCGACGTACCGAGGATTCAGTTTCGTTCTTGAAAACAGCTTCGGATTCCCTTGTCCTGGCGGCTTTGCATGTGTCAAGGTCCGTCCACGCCGACCGGGAGGGATCCGTCACCGTTGCTCAACTTCGTCGCTGGGTCCTACACCGCACCGGCCGACGGGCGCACCTCCCCGGTCGTCAACCCGTCCACCGGTGACACCTATGCCCACGCCCCGGTCTCGTCCGAGCAGGACGTCGCGGTGGCCATGGAGGCCGCCGCCGCGGGGTTCGAGGTCTGGCGCGACACCACCCCCGCCGACCGGCAGCGGGCGCTGCTGCGGATCGCCGGCGCCGTCGAGGACCGCGCCGAGGAGATCATCGCCGCCGAGTGCCGCAACACCGGCAAACCCCTCGAGGCGACCCGGCGGGAGGAGATGGCACCGCTCCTCGACGAGCTGCGCTTCTTCGCCGGTGCCGCCCGGATGCTGGAGGGCCGCTCGGCCGGGGAGTACCTGCGCGACCACACGTCCTATGTGCGCCGCGAGCCGATCGGGGTCTGCGCGCAGGTCACCCCGTGGAACTACCCGATGGTCATGGCGGTGTGGAAGTTCGCGCCCGCGATCGCCGCCGGCAACGCAGTGGTGCTCAAACCGGCCGAGACCACCCCGGTCACCACGCTGCTGCTCGCCGAGATCGCCGCCGAGTTCCTGCCGCCCGGCGTGTTCAACGTCATCTGTGGCGACCGTGACACCGGCCGGGCCCTGATCACCCACCCGCTGCCCCAGCTGGTGTCGATCACCGGCTCCACCCGGGCCGGCATGGAGGTCGCCGCGTCCGCCGCCGCCGACCTCAAGAAGGTGCACCTCGAACTCGGCGGCAAGGCGCCGGTGGTCGTGTTCGACGACGCCGACATCGCCACCACCGCCGCGGCGGTCGCCGCGGCCGGATACTTCAACGCCGGGCAGGACTGCACCGCCGCCGCCCGGGTGCTCGTGCACGAGCGGATCGCCGACGACTTCACCGCCGCGCTGGCCGCCGCCGCGAAGAACACCGTGGTCGGCGGGCCGGACCACCCCGGCGCGTTCCTCGGGCCGGTCAACAACGCCGTCCAGCTCGACCGGGTCCGGGGGTTCCTCGACCGCGTTCCCGGGCACGCCGAGATCGTCACCGGGGGGCGGCGCATCGGTGACCGGGGATACTTCCTCGAACCGGCCGTCGTGGCCGGGCTGCACCAGCACGACGAGATGATCCAGGACGAGGTGTTCGGCCCGGTCGTCACCGTGCAGCGCTTCACCGGCGAGGACCAGGCCGTGCGCCGGGCCAACGACGTGCGTTTCGGGCTCAGCGCCAGCGTGTGGACCCGCGACCACGGCCGGGCCCTGCGGATGTCGCGGCGGCTCGACTTCGGCGCGGTCTGGATCAACACCCACCTGCCGTTCGTCTCCGAGATGCCGCACGGCGGCTTCGGCCACTCCGGGTACGGCAAGGACCTCTCGATGTACGGCTTCGAGGAATACACGAGGATCAAGCACGTCATGAGCTACCACGGCTGAAGGTGGGCGGGACATGAGCGACACGGCCGCGATCGAGCTCGTCGGCGTACACAAGGAATTCCTCTCCCACGGCGAGAAGGTGCCGGCCGTCCGCGCACTGGACCTCGCCGTCGGCACCGGCGAGTTCTTCTCCCTGCTCGGGCCGTCCGGCTGCGGGAAGACCACCACGATGCGGATGATCGCCGGGTTCGAGGAGCCGACCGGCGGCACCGTGTTCCTCGACGGCCGGGACGTCACCGGGGTCGCGCCCAACAAGCGCGACGTCAACATGGTGTTCCAGTCGTACGCGCTGTTCCCGCACCTCACGGCGTACCAGAACGTGGCTTTCGGTCTGGAGCGCAAGAAGGTCGCCAAGGCCGAGATCCGGCGCCGGGTCGGCGAGATGCTCGAGATCGTCTCGCTGACCGGCATGGAGAAACGATCCCCGCGCGAGATGTCCGGCGGGCAGCAGCAGCGGGTCGCGCTGGCCCGGGCCCTGGTCAACGGGCCACGCGCACTGCTGCTGGACGAGCCGCTGGGTGCGCTCGACCTCAAACTGCGCCAGCAGATGCAGATCGAGCTCAAGCGCATCCAGCGCGAGGTCGGCATCACGTTCGTCTACGTCACGCACGACCAGGGAGAGGCGCTGACCATGTCGGACCGCATCGCGGTGATGGAGGGCGGGCGCATCGACCAGCTCGGCACGCCCCGGGAGATCTACGAGAAGCCGGCGACCCGGTTCGTGGCCGGGTTCATCGGCACCTCCAACATCCTCGACGGCACGGTCTCCTCGGTCACCGGCGGCATCGCGGTGCTGGAGTTCGGGCCGGGCGAGAAGGTGCTCGTGCCCGCCGCGGTCAGCGCCGGGACCACCCTGGAGATCTCGGTGCGGCCCGAGAAGATCGACTTGAGCCGCGACGAACCCACCACCACGGACTGCAGCGTGCTCACCGGCGTCGTCACCGAGGTCGTCTACCACGGCACGTCCACGAACTACACGGTCCGGACGTCCGCCGGGGCCGACCTGGTGGTCTTCGACCAGAACGCGTACTCGGCCGAGGACCTGGCCGGAGCCGGCGACCGCGTGTTCCTCACCTGGAGCCCGCAGCACTCGTACCCGATCGGAGTCTGATGAGAGACCGTCGCGATTTTCTGAGGCTGGCCGGGATGGCCGGCATGGGTATGGCGCTCGCCGCCTGCGGGGTCAAGGGCAAGGGCTCCCCCGGTGCCAGCGCGCCGGCCGCCGACGAGGTGGCGAAGTTCTGGGCCGGCAGGACCGGCACCGGCAAGCTGAACTTCGCCAACTGGCCGCTGTACATGGACCCCGGGCACCCCGAGCTGAAGAAGTTCACCGCCGCGACCGGGGTGCAGGTCAAGTACGAAGAGGTCATCCAGGAGATGGGGCCCTGGTTCGCCAAGGTGCAGCCGCAGCTCGCCGCCAAGCAGGACATCGGCTACGACCTGATGGTCATCACCAACGGCATCCAGTTCAAGCAGTTCAAGGACTCCGGCTTCCTCGCGCCGCTCGACCTCACGAAACTGCCGAACTACCAGGCCAACGCCGACCCCGCGTACGCGAAGGAGGCGTTCGACCCCGGCAACGTGTACTCGGTGCCGTGGACGTCGGGCATCACCGGCATCGCGTACGACGAGAAGAAGACCGGGCGGCCGATCACGAAACTGGCCGACCTCTGGGACCCCGCGTTCAAGGGCAAGGTCGGGATGTTCTCCGACACCCAGGAGCTCGGCAATTTCGGCATGATGGCGGCCGGCATCAACCCGGACACGTCCACGGCCGCCGACTGGAAGACGGCCGCCGGCAAGCTCAAGGACCAGAAGACCCAGGGCATCCTGCGCAACTACTACGACCAGAGCTACATCGACGCGCTCGGCAAGGGCGAGGTGTGGCTCACCCAGGCGTGGTCCGGCGACGTCTTCCAGAAGAACGTGTCCGACGGTACGGACTTCAAGTTCGTGATCCCCGAGGAGGGCGGCACGATCTGGACGGACAACTTCGCCATCCCGGTCACCGCCACGAACCCGGTCGACGCGCTCAAGCTCATGGACTTCTTCTACGAGGTCGCGAACGCGGCGACACTGGCCGAGTACATCAACTACGTCTGCCCGGTGCCCGCCGCGAAGGCCGAGATCAAGGACAAGACGATCGCGGACAGCCCGCTGGTGTTCCCCGGGCCCGACGACTACGCCCGGCTGCACTATTACCGTGACTTCGCCACCGCCGCCGAGCAGCAGGAGTTCCAGAGCATCTTCGAACCCGTCGTGCTGAGCTGAGAGCCGTGCGCCGCCGACTCGCGCCGTACCTGCTGGTCCTGCCCGGCGGGCTCTGGCTGCTGCTGTTCTTCGTCGTCCCGATGGTCACGATGCTGTCGCTGTCGCTGCAGGAGGGCGACATCGTCAACGGGTACGTCCTGACCGGTCACTGGCAGACCTACACCGACGCGATCGTCAACTACCGCACCCAGATCGTGCGCTCGCTGATCTACGGAGCCGTCGCGACGGTGCTGCTCATCGCCGCGGCGTTCCCGGTCGCGTACTGGATCGCGTTCCACGGCGGGCGGCGCAAGGCCTCGTACCTCTTCCTGCTGCTCCTGCCGTTCTTCGTCTCGTTCGTCCTGCGCACGATCTCGTGGCGTTACATCCTCACCGACGAGGGCATCCTGCTCGGGCCGCTCAAGGACGCCGGGCTGCTCGCGGACAGCTTCCACCTGCTCGGCACCCCGGTCGCGGTCATCCTCGGCCTGGTCTACAACTTCCTGCCGTTCATGGTGCTGCCCATCTACGTCGCCCTGGAACGCATCGACCCGCGGGTGGTCGAGGCCGCCCGCGACCTGTACGCGTCCCCCCTGCTCGCCTTCCGCACGGTCGTCTTCCCGCTGGCGCTGCCCGGGGTCTTCGCGGGCGTCCTGATGACGTTCGTGCCGGCCAGCTCCGACTACGTCAACTCGGCGGTGCTGGGCAGCTCCTCGACCACGATGATCGGCCAGGTCATCCAGTCGCAGTACCTGGTCAGCTCGAACTACCCCACCGCCTCGGCGCTGTCGTTCACCCTGATGGCGGTCCTGCTCGTCGGGGTCTTCGCCTACGCCCGGGCGCTGGGCACCGAGGACGTCATGAAGGTGGCCGCCCGATGAGGATCCTGCGCGTGTACACCTGGGCGATCATCGCGTGGCTGACCCTGCCGGTCCTGGTCATGATCGTCTTCGGGTTCAACGACACCCCGGGCCGGTACAACCAGACCTGGGACGGCTTCACCCTGAAATGGTACGGCCGGGTGTTCGCCCTCGACGAGCTCACCCGGGCACTGGTGGTATCCCTGGTCATCGCGCTGCTGACGATGCTGATCGCGGGCGCGCTCGGCACCGGCATCGGCTACGCGCTGGGCCGCTACCGGTTCCGCGGCTCCGGCACGGTCAACCTCATCATGTTCGCCACCATGTCGTCACCCGAACTGGTCATGGGCGCGTCGCTGCTCACGCTGTTCGTCTCGCTCGGCGTGGGCCTGGGCACGGTGACGATCACCATCGCGCACGTGATGTTCTCCATCTCGTTCGTCGCGGTGGTGGTCCGGGCCCGGGTGCTCACCCTGGACCGGTCCATCGAGGAAGCCGCCCTGGACCTCGGCGCCACCGCCTGGACCACGTTCTGGAAGATCACGTTCCCGTTGATCCTGCCCGCGGTGGCCTCCGGCATGCTGCTGGCGTTCGCCCTGTCGATCGACGACTTCGTCGTCACCAACTTCACCGCCGGCACCACCACCACGTTCCCGCTCTGGATCTGGGGCGCGACCCGGGTCGGGCTGCCCCCTCAGGTCAACGTGATGGGCACGCTGATCTTCCTGGCCGGGGTCCTCATCGCGGTCGGCACCAGCATCCGGGCCAGGCCCCGCCGTGCTCGCTGACGCCGCCCCGGTCCCCTACTGGCTCCAGCAACCCGGCGCCCCGGCCCCGGCCGACCCGCTGCTGAGCGCGCAGACCGCCGACCTCGCGGTGGTCGGCGCCGGCTACAGCGGCCTGTGGACGGCGCTGCTCGCCAAGGAACGCGACCCCGGCCGCGACGTGGTCGTCATCGAGGCCGGGACAGCCGGCTGGGCGGCATCGGGACGCAACGGCGGCTTCTGCGCGGCGAGCCTCACCCACGGCTTCGACAACGGGGCCAGCCGCTTCCCCGGCGAGATCGACACCCTGGAACGGCTCGGCCGCGAGAACCTCGACGCCATCGCGGCCGCCGTCGCACGCTACGACATCGACTGCGACTTCTCCCGTACGGGCGAACTGCACGTCGCCACGGCCCCCTGGCAACTCGACGCGTTGCGCGAGACCGGCCTGCCCCTGCTGGACCGCGCCGAGGTCCGCGCGGAACTGAACTCCCCCACGTACCTCGGCGGCGTCTGGGACCGCACCGGCTGCGCCATGGTCGACCCGGCCCGCCTGGTCTGGGGCCTGCGAGCGGCCTGTCTGTCCCTGGGCGTGCGCTTCTTCGAGAACACCCGCGTCGACCGGATCGAGGCGCTGCCGGCCAAACTGCGCCTGCACACGCTGCGCGGCCGGGTGGACGCGCCCCGGGTGGCGCTGGCCACCGGGGCACACACCAGCCTGCTGCGCCGGCTGCGGCACTACGTGATCCCGGTCTACGACTACGCGCTGATGACGGAGCCGCTGTCCGCGCCGCAGCTCGCGTCCATCGGCTGGCGGCACCGGCAGGGCGTCGGCGACTCCGCCAACCAGTTCCACTACTACCGCCTGACGTCGGACAACCGCATCCTCTGGGGCGGCTACGACGCCGTCTACTACCGCGGCGGCCGGCTGTCGTCGGACCACGACCAGCGGGAGGCGACGTTCACCCTCCTCGCCCGGCACTTCACGGACACGTTCCCGCAGCTGGCCGACGTCCGCTTCACCCACAAATGGGGCGGCGTCATCGACACGTGCAGCCGCTTCAGCTCCTTCTTCGGTACGGCCTACGGCGGCCGGCTCGCGTACGCGACCGGCTATACCGGCCTGGGGGTCGGGGCGACCCGCTTCGGTGCCGACGTGATGCTGGACCTGCTGTCGGGCCGGCGCACCGAGCTCACGTCGCTGGAGCTGGTCCGTACCAAACCGGTCCCTTTCCCCCCGGAACCGGTCCGCACCGGCGTGATCCAGCTGACCCGCTGGTCCATCGCCCAGGCCGACCGCCACGACGGCCGCCGCAACCTCTGGCTGCGCACCCTCGACCGGGTCGGCCTCGGCTTCGACTCCTGAGACCCGCTCCGGGACGACCGGACCGGAGCTGACACCCGGTGGGCCCGGCGCGGGGCCGCAGCGCAAGAATGGCCGGGTGGATGTCGATCTCGCGGTGATCGGGTGCGGGGGCGCCGGGTCGCTGGTGCTGGCCGCGCTGCAGCGCCGTGGTGTGCGGGGGCTCAGGATCGCGGTGATCGATCCGCAGGAGCACCGGGACCGCACGTGGGCGTTCTGGACCGGGGCCGAGGACGAGCTCGATCCGGTCCTGGAGAGCTCGTGGGCGAGCGTGGACCTGGTCGGGGTCGAGCGGCGACGCCGGCTCGCGCTGGCACCGATGCGCTATGCGATGGTGCGGTCGGCACCGGTTTTCGCACTGGCGGTCCAGGCTCGAGAGCGGCTGGGGGCGCGACTGGTGACCTCGGTGGTGTCGGGGCTGGTCGATGACGGGTCCGGCGTCGCGGTGCTGGACGGGGACGGGAAGCGGATCGTGCGGGCACGGTGGGCGCTGGATTCCCGGCCCGCGGCGCCGGCCCGCCCCGGCCGTACCTCATGGTTACAGCATTTCCGGGGGTGGTGGGTCGAGTCGCCGACGGCGGTGTTCGACCCGTCCGCGGCGGTGCTGATGGACTTCCGCACGCCCCAGCCGGCCCGCGGGGTGTCGTTCGGGTATGTGCTGCCGACGAGTGCCACCTCCGCGCTCGTCGAGTACACCGAGTTCTCCGCCGCGACCTTGACCGACACTGCGTACGACGCGGCGCTGCGGGCGTACCTCACCGTGCTGGGGATATCCGGTCTGTCGGTACACGAGGTGGAGAACGGTGCCATCCCGATGACCGACGCGCCGTTCATCCTGCGACCGTCGGCGCGGGTGGTCCGGCTCGGCACCGCCGGTGGTGCCACCCGGGCGTCGACCGGGTACACGTTCTCGGCGATGCGCCGGCAGGCGGACCAGATCGCCGGCGCGCTGGTCCGGGGCAAGGCGCCGGTGCCCCGGGCGCCGTACCCGCGGCGGCACCGGTGGATGGACGCGGTCGCGTTGCGGGCCTGGGACACCGGCCTGGTCGAGGCCCCGGAGTTCTACGAACGCCTGTTCGCCGCCAACCCGAGCGACCGGGTGCTGCGCTTCCTCGACGGTCTGACCACGCCGCTCGAGGAGGTGGCCCTGATGGCGTCCACGCCCCTGGCCGCCATGACCCGCGCGGCCGCCGGGGACGCGCTGGCCCGGGTCCGGCGCGGGCCGATGACCGGACCCGGGTGAACTTGAGGCGCCGGGATACGTTGACCATCGTGAGTACGTCCACACGGGACGTCCGAACGGGGGAGATGTCTTTGTCTTACCGCAGAATTCTGGGTGCCGTCATCGCGGCGGTCACCACCGCCGTGCTCGTGCCGACCGCGGCGGACGCCTCGGCCTCCACCACCCGGTACGTGGCGCTCGGTGACTCGTACGCCTCCGGGGTCGGCGCACCGCCGTACCTGGACGCGGAGTGCCTGCGCAGCGACAACGCGTACCCGTCGCTGCTGGCCGCCGGCAAGCCGTTCACGTTCGCCGCGTGCAGCGGCGCGACGACCGCCGACCTGCTGGCGAACCAGCTGGGCGGCCTGAACCGGCGCACGAAGCTGGTGACCGTCACCATCGGCGGCAACGACCTCGGCTTCGGCAACGGTGTGCGCACCTGCCTGCTCGGCACCGACGCCGACTGCCTCGCGGTGGTCGCCGCCGCGAAGCAGTTCTCGGCGGAGGTCCTGCCGGGCCGGCTCGACAGCGTGTACCGCACGGTCAAGCACCGGGCGCCGCACGCCACGCTGGTCGTCACCGGCTACGCGCGCTTCTTCGAACCCACCGAGGTGTGCGCGACCGTGCCGATGAGCCTGACCAAGCGGGTCGCGCTCAACGAGGCGGTGGACACGCTGGACGCGACCATCGCCCGCCGGGCGAGGAGGGCCGGGGCCCGTTTCGCCGACGTCCGCCCGGCCTTCGCGGGCCACGGACTGTGCGGCGCGGACCCGTGGATCACCGGACCGGCCGACCCGGCCGCGTTCCACCCGACCGCCGCGGGTCACCGCGACGGTTACCTGCCCAGCGTGCGCAAGGCCCTGACCGGCCGCCACTGATCCGGTGCACCCGGCCTCATCGCCTCCCGCGTTGGGGCCGGGTGTCAGCTGGCCGCCGCCTCGTCATCGTTCACGGGCACGTGCCGAGTCCCATGCCGCCCCGGTACTCCGGCGCCACGTAGACCTCGGAGAGGAACCCGGACCGTCCGTCGGGAAACACCACCCGATACCACAACACAGACCGGATCCGGCCGGGATTGTCCTGGACCGGGACCGAGTCGGCGTTGTAGTTGACCATCGGCTCACCGTCGGTCCGGCAGGTGACGGCCACAACGGCCCCCGAGTCCAGTTCGGTTCCGCGCACCTTGCAACCTCTGGCCGCGCAGAATGACTCGGTCCGACCGGAAAGGTAAGCCGGGCCGGAGGGATCCTCGAGCAGGTCAGCGGGGCCGACCGCGATCTTGTTCTGGACGACCAGAGCGGCGATCGGGCGCACGACCGGGTGAACGACCGGGTCCCGGTGGAAGCTTGCCAGGGTCATCGCGGTGAGGGTCCCGGTGAGTGCTGCGGTCACGATCACCAGCAGCACGGGCCATCGCCATCGCCATCGTTTGGCGTCGCCGCTGACCGCCGTCAACAGGTTGGGCGCCTGCGGCGTATTCCGCAGGCGGGCCCGCTCCCATGATGGGCGGAGCAGTTCGGGGTCGGCTCCACACACATCGACGAACGCCTCCACGGTGTCCCATTTCGGGACATGCTTGCCGGCCACCGCGTCGCTCATGGCAGTCTTCGAAACCCTGCCCCGGGCCAGAGAGGCCATCTTCGCGAAGCCCGGATCGCCGGCCGAGCGCCGCAGCGCCCGAAGTTCGTCCGCGAGCGCCCGGGCCGGCGTCAAGGTGTCATCGACGGGTCGTTCGTCCAGAGACATGTCGCGCCTTCCCGGCATGGCTTGATCCGTCATTGCGCTGACGGCGTCCGTCGTCGTCCGTCGTCATCCGTCGTCGTCCGTCGGCCGCGTCCACCAGGGGATATCGGTGTTGAGCTGAGCGTAACGACGGGATCACCGTCGTTGCGTTTGCCACTCGACTCGAAGGAGTGAGCCTCATGGTCGATCACGTAGGGGCCGCCGTCGCGGCCCTGCCCGTCAGCCTGGTCCTGCTCTCCGGCGCGGCGCCGGCGGACGCTGCCGCGCAGACCACCGCACCCCATGCGGACGTCGTGACGGTGGCGGCGGCCGACGCCGTGTCAGCCGCGGACCAGGCAGTGGATTGGGCGAAACAGCGGCTCGGCACCGACAGCTACCACAACATGTGCGCCGACTTCGCCCGCGATGCTTGGCTGCTGAGCTCGGGCATTGACATCGGTGCGGGCTACACCAGTGCGAACGACTGGGCCGAGAGCCATCGTGGGCAGCTCCAGACGGAAGGAACCCCGCCGGCCGGATCGACCGTCTGGTGGTACGGCGAGGGTGACTACCCGGACGGTCATGCGGCAATCAGCCTCGGCGACGGCACCGCGGTGTCGACGGCCGAGCGGACCTACACCGATGTCCACGTGATGTCGATCGTGGAACGTAACGAGACCAAGCCATACGCGGGCTGGTACCTGCCGGCCTGACCGCACTCACCAAGGGGGATCACATGAACGCACGCCGAGTCATCAACGGGATCGCCGCGTTGACCGTCGGCCTGCTAGCCAGTTCGGTTCCAGGCCCGGCGCCGGCGCAGGCAGCCGGGAACTACTGGGTGTACATCTCGGCGCCCACATGGCAGGGGAACTGCCCGCAAGGCGGTTCGGTGAAGTACATGTGGGCGATGATCTCTGATTCCTGGTCCGGCGGCGACGCCGGGGACGACCTTGTCTACGGCCGGGCGTACGCGAACGTCACGCAGGATGTGGTCACGCAGCCGACCTGCTACAACGGCAGTCGTTCCTACGTCGGACCTGCAACGTCGCACAGCATCAGACCCACCCGCAACGGCCAGACGTGGTGGATGGGCCCCTCCGGGGTTTCGCACAACTGAGCACAACCGCGTCAACGGGGGTCGGCACCAGCCGGCCCCCGTCCGTACGCCCCGGGGACCAAGAGCTATACGGCGCCGCCGGTCAGCTCGACCGAGTGGACGCGGTCGGTGACGTTCTGGGCGTGGTGGGCGGTGATCAGTTCGTCGGCGCCCGCCTCCTTGGCGAACGTCTCCAGGTAGTCGCGGACCTCGTCGGCGGTGCCGACCGCGGTGTACTTCGTCATCGCCGCGAGGTTGCGGCCGCTCGGGGACGCCAGGAACTCGTCGATCTCGGCGTCGGTGAGGTTGCGGCCGAGCGGGCCCCGGGTCAGGAACGAGCGGGTACGCGCGCGGTAGGACGCGGTCATCTGGGCCACCGCCTCGTCGTGGGTGTCGGCGGCGATCACGTTGACGCCGGCGATCACGTGCGGCTCGGCGAGCTGGGCCGACGGCTGGAACGTGGCCCGGTAGACCTCGACCGCCTGGTGCAGGGCGTCCGGGGCGAAGTGGGAGGCGAACGCGTAGGGCAGGCCGAGCTGGGCCGCGAGCTGGGCGCCGAACAGCGAGGACCCGAGGATGTACAGCGGGACCGGGGCGTCGGCGCGGGGCACCGCCTGGATGCCGGGGATGCGGGAGTGGCCGCTGAGGTATCCCTGCAGCTCGAGGACGTCCTGCGGGAACGTGTCGGCGGAGGAGTTGTCGCGGCGCAGGGCGCGCATGGTGGCCTGGTCGCTGCCGGGGGCGCGGCCCAGGCCGAGGTCGATCCGGTCCGGGAACATGGTGGCGAGCGTGCCGAACTGCTCGGCGATCACCAGGGGTGAGTGGTTGGGCAGCATGATGCCGCCGGCGCCGAGCCGGATCGTGTCGGTGTGCGCCGCTACGTACCCGATGACCACGCTGGTCGCGGACGACGCGATCGAGGCCATGTTGTGGTGTTCGGCATACCAGACGCGGCGGTAACCGGCGTGCTCGGCGGCGCGGGCGAGCTGGACGCTGGCCTCGAAGCTCTCTTTCGCGGTCTGCCCGGAGGAGATCGGTGCGAGGTCGAGGAGGGAAAGAGGAGTCGCCATAGCCCTATCGTCCCCCCGTCGCCCCGCCCGGCGAAGGCGTGCCGGAAGAGGAGACCGGGCTCACGTCGGCGGGTCTCAGCGATAGTGCAACGGTGGACGACGGGCTAGGCTCGGGTCCTTGATGCAGACTCTGCGCTCCGTTCCCATCACCGCGCGTCCAGTCGAGGGCGATGCCGCCGATGCGCCGGCGAGTTATGTGGCGTGGGCGCCGCAGGGCCGGCGGCTCGCCGTTCCGGCCGGGCCCGGCGCGATCCAGCTCGTGGACACCGACACCGACACCGCCGCGTCCGGTCCCACCGTGGACGGCCTCGTCAATCAGGTGGCCTGGTCGCCGTCCGGGACCCGGCTGGCCGCGGCCGGCGGGGACGACGGCGTCTTCGTGTGGGAGCCGGGCCGCCCGTTACGCGCCCATGACGACTGGGTCGGCGCGATCGCGTGGTCGCCGACCGGGTCCCGGCTGGCGTCCGGGGCACGCGACCACCGGGCGATGATCTGGGAGCCGGGCGCCGACCGGCCGCGGCACGTCCTGACCGGCCACACCGGCGAGGTCACCGCCGTGTCCTGGGCGGCCGACGGCTACACGCTGGCGACCGGCTCGGCCGACGCCACCGTGCGGCTCTGGTCCGACGGCCGGTGCCTGCGGACGTGGCAGCACCCCGGACCCGTACGCGGCATCGCCTGGTCCCCGGACGGCCGGGTGCTGGCCGCGGCGACCGGCACCCACGTCGCGTTCCACCCGGCCGCGGACCGGCCCGCGCTGACCGGTCACACCGGCCCGGTGCACGAGGTCTCCTGGTCCCCCGACGGCCGGCACCTGGGCACCACGTCGGCCGACGGCACGGTGCGGCTGTGGGACGCGGCCGGCCGGACCCCGCTCGCGGTCCTCGACGTGGACGACGGCCGGCCGGCGTTCGCGTTCCACCCGGCGCTCGACCGCATCGCGGTCTGGACCCGCCGGGCCGGCCTCTCCCTCTGGGACTTCAGCCCGGCCTGAGCCGTCAGCGGCGGCGTTCCCAGAGGTCGCGCAGGGCGGTACCGCGCAGGGCCGCGTTGATGCCGAGCCAGCGGACCGGTTCCGGTTCCCAGGACCGGGAGCGGTGCCCGACCCAGGGCAGCGTCGTACGGTCCGTCAGGTTTCCGGAGATCAGGTCGGCGAGGGTGCGCCCGCCGAGGTTGGCCGCCGCGACCCCGTCGCCGATGTAGCCGCCGGAGGTGGCCAGGCCGTCGCGCAGGCCGACCGAGGGCATCCAGTCGCGCGGGACGGCGAGCGGGCCGCCCCAGGAGTCGGTGATCTCCGGGTCGATGCCGAACATGCCGGTCAGCGTGCGGCGCAGGGCCGCGAAGACCGCCGGATCCCGGTCGTACGACGCGTGCACCCGGGATCCGAAATGGTAGGGCGCGCCCCGTCCGCCGAACGCGAGCCGGTCGTCGGCGGTGCGCTGGCCGTACACGATGAGGTGTCTCTCGTCGCTGAAGGTCTCGCGCCGCGCCAGGCCGATCCGCTCCCAGGTCGCGGCGTCGAGCGGGGCCGTGGCGATCATGAGGGAGTAGACCGGGGCGAGCGCGCGGCGATGGCCCGGCAGGGTGGCGGTGTAGCCCTCGAGGGCACGCACGATCATCGACGCGCGGACCGTGCCGCGGTCGGTGACGACCGCACCGCGCGCGATGCCCAGGACCCGGGTGCCCTCGTGGATTGTCACCCCGCGTCGTTCGGCGGCGGCCGCGAGGCCACGGACCAGCTTCGCGGGGTGTACGGCCGCGCAGTCCGCGCTGTACGTCCCGCCGAGCACGTCCGTGGCACCGCACATGGCCGACGCCGTGGCGGCGTCGACGAAGTCCGGGGAGGTCTCGGCGCGCCGCAGCTGGGCCCGCGTCCGGGCCAGGGTGATCGTGCCGCCCTTGGCGTAGTCGCAGTCGATCCCCTCGGCCGCGGCGACCCGGCCGACCTCGTCGACCGCGTCCGCGAGCGCGCCGGTCATGGCCAGCGCGTGGTCCGTACCGTAGCGGCGTTCGAGCTTGTCGAACGCGACCGGGAACAGCCCGGAGCACCAGCCGCCGTTGCGCCCGGACGCGCCGAAGCCGCAGAACTCCCTCTCCAGCACCACGATGCGCAGGTGCGGCGCGGCGGCGGCCAGATAGTAGGCGGTCCACAGCCCGGTGTAGCCGCCCCCGACGATCGCCACGTCGGCGGTGCTGTCGCCGGGCAGCGCGGGCCGCCGGGCGATCGGGGGCAGGGACCGCAGCCAGAAGCTCAGATCCTGGTCCATGCCTCGCTCAGCACGTCGCGCAGGATCTGCTCGATCTCGACGAAGTGGCCCTCCTCGCAGATCAGCGGCGGGGCGAGCTGGATCACCGGGTCACCGCGGTCGTCGGCGCGGCAGTACAGCCCGGCGTCGAACAGCGCCTGGGACAGGAAGCCGCGCAGCAGCCGGTCGGACTCGGCCTCGTCGAACGTCTCCTTGGTGGCCTTGTCCTTGACCAGCTCGATGCCGAAGAAGTAGCCGTCACCGCGCACGTCGCCGACGATCGGAAGATCCCGGAGCCGATCGAGGTACGACCGGAAGACGCCGGTCTGGGCGCGGACGTGACCGTTCAGGTCCTCGCGTTCGAAGATGTCGAGGTTCGTCAGCGCCACCGCGGAGGCCACCGGGTGCCCGCCGAACGTGATGCCGTGCGCGAACGTCGCGGTGCCGGTGAGGAACGGTTCGACCAGGCGCTCCGACGCGATCATCGCGCCCATCGGCACGTACCCGGAGGTGAGGCCTTTCGCGCAGGTGATGATGTCGGGCTGGTACCCGTACCGCTGCGATCCGAAGTACTCGCCGAGCCGGCCGAACGCGCAGATGACCTCGTCGGAGACGAGCAGCACGTCGTAACGGTCGCAGATCTCGCGGACCCGCTGGAAGTAACCGGGCGGCGGCGGGAAACAGCCGCCGGCGTTCTGCACCGGTTCGAGGTAGACACAGGCCACGGTCTCGGGGCCCTCGAACTCGATGGCCTCGGCGATCCGGTCGGCGGCCCAGATCCCGAACTGTTCCTCGCTCATCGACTCGTCGGGGCGCCGGTAGTAGTTGGTGTTCGGCACGCGCATGGTGCTGGGCACGAGCGGCTCGAACTGCTGTTTGAGCGCGGGCAGGCCGGTGATCGACAGCGCGCCCATGGTGGTGCCGTGGTAGGCGACCGCGCGGGAGATCGCCTTGGTCTTCATCGGCTTGCCGGTCAGCTTGAAGTAGTTACGGGCCAGCTTCCAGGCGCTCTCCACCGCCTCGGACCCGCCGGTGGTGAAGAAGACCCGGTTGAGGTCGCCCGGCGCGAGCGACGCGAGACGTTCGGCGAGCTCGATCGCGGCCGGGTGCGCATACGACCACACCGGGAAGTACGCCAGCTCGGCGGCCTGCTTGGCGGCGGCCTCGGCCAGCTCGGTGCGACCGTGCCCGGTCTGCACCACGAACAGCCCGGAGAGCCCGTCCAGATAGCGTTTCCCGTGCTGGTCGTAGATGTACGGACCGGAGCCGCGCACGATGACCGGCACCTCCCCGGCATCGGGGCCGGCATAGGAGGAGAGCCTCGTGAAGTGCATCCAGAGGTGGTCGCGTGCCGCGGCTGACAGGTCCTGACTCATCTGGTTCCCCATGCGTAGGTCTGTTTCGCGAGCTTGAGATACATGAAGGTCTCGGTGGCGGAGACCCCCTCGACAGCCCGGATCTTGTCGTTGAGCAGTTCGAGCAGGTGCGCGTCGTCGGTGCAGACGAGCTCGACGAGCATGTCGTAGCCGCCGGCGCAGATCACCACGTAGTCGACCTCCGGGATCGCGGCGAGCTCGTCGGCCACCCGGCGCATGTCGCCGAGCACCTTGACCCCGACCATCGCCTGCCGGGCGAAGCCGAGCGTCAACGGGTCGGTGACCGCGACGATCTGCATCAGACCGCCGTCGAGAAGGCGCTGCACCCGCTGGCGCACCGCGGCCTCGGACAGCCCGATGGTCTTGGCGAGCGTCGCATAGGACATCCGTCCGTCCCGCTGCAGGTGCTCGATGATCTGCTTGTTGACGCTGTCCAGCGCTTGGTCCGTCACGCCAGGATTGTTCCATCCCCTCCCGCCCCGCCGTGCACATACGTTTATCGCAGCTTCTCGCGCTCTTGACAAGTGTTTCCGTCGCCACAACGCTCTCAAAACAAGGTTTCGGTTTTCGACCAAGGGACGACCATGCGCATCCTCACCATCGGCGCGGGCGGCGTGGGCACCGCGGCGGCCGGCATCGCCGCCCGCCGCGACTTCTTCGACCGGTTCGTCGTCGCCGACCACGACCCGGCCCGGGCCCGGGCGGCCGCGAACCACGACGACCGCTTCGTGGCCGAGCGGATCGACGCCTCCTCAGCGGACCAGGTCACCGCCCTCTGCCGCAAGCACGCAGTCACGCACGTCCTGAACGCGGTCGACCCCCGCTTCGTCATGCCCGTCTTCGAGGGCGCCCTCGCCGCCGGAGCCGGCTACCTCGACATGGCCATGTCCATGTCGGACGCGTCGACCGGGGTCCGGCTCGGCGACGCCCAGTTCGCCCGGCAGGACGCCTGGTCGGCGGCGGGCGGACTGGCCCTGGTCGGCATGGGCGTGGAACCGGGCCTGTCGGACGTGTTCGCGCGCTACGCGGCCGACCACCTGTTCTCCACCATCGACGAGATCGGCATCCGGGACGGCGGCAACCTGGTCGTCGACGGCCACCCGTTCGCCCCGTCGTTCTCCATCTGGACCACCATCGAGGAATGCCTCAACCCGCCCGTCGTCTACGAACGCGACCGGGGCTGGTTCACCACCGAGCCGTTCAGCGAACCGGAGACGTTCGACTTCCCCGCGGGGATCGGGCCGGTCGAATGCGTCAACGTCGAACACGAGGAGGTGCTGCTCATCCCCCGCTGGGTGGACGCCGGCCGGGTCACGTTCAAGTACGGCCTGGGCAAGGAGTTCATCGACGTGCTCAAGACCCTGCGCACGCTGGGCCTGGACCGCACCCAGCCGGTCGACGTCGGCGGCACCATGGTGTCACCGCGCGACCTGGTGGCCGCGGTGCTGCCCGACCCGGCCACGCTCGGCGACCGGATGACCGGAGCCACCTGCGCGGGCACGCTGGTGTCCGGCCTGGACAAACAGGGCCGGCCGAGCACGGTCTACCTCTACCACGTGGTGGACAACCGGTGGTCCATGACGGAGTACGGCTCCCAGGCGGTGGTCTGGCAGACCGCGGTCAACCCGGTGGTCGCGCTGGAACTGCTCGCCGCCGGCGCCTGGTCGGGAACCGGGGTCCTCGGCCCGGAGGCGTTCGACGCGGTGCCGTTCCTGGACCTGCTGACCGCGTACGGCTCCCCCTGGGCGATGCGCACCCGGTAGCGATAGTGTCCACGGTGCGGTCCGCCGGACCGCTGCCCCGGCCCCCGGCAGATGGATGGACGACCCCTGCCGAGGTGACACCGTGAAACCCGAATCACCCTCGGGATTCGACATCGTCGTGCTCGCCGATCCCGGCGCGCCGTCGGCGCTGGTCTGCCTTTCCGGCGAGATCGACCTGGCAGCGTCCGTCATGCTGAGCAGCGTCGCGGCGCACCTGTCCGCCATCGCGCCGACCACCGTGGTCATCGACCTGGCCGGCGTCACCTTCGCCTGCTCCGCCCTGCCGAATTTTCTGGCCCGCCTGCGAGCATCCCTGCCGGCCGGCTCCACGATGCACCTCTGCCGGCCCACGCACCCCATCCACGTCGTGCTCCGGGTGACCGACATGGGGCAGATCGCCACGCTGCGCGCGGATCTGCCGTTCACAACGCCCGCCTGCCCTTGCTCGCCGGGCTCCGGCGCCGGCCGGTGACCGGGGCCGGACAGATCGATCGCGCCTGTCCGGGCGTCAGATGAGCGATCCACCGTCGTCGGGCTCGTGTGCCGTACGACCGGTCCCGGGGTACGGCGGGTCGGGACGAGCAGGGTGACGCGGGTCCCGGATTCGCGGACCGCGGTCAGCATGGGCGGCGGAACCGGCCCCCGAACCCCAGGGGGAGCGCTCCGGGCGGGGATGTCGGAGCCCCTGGGTATCGTGTCGGCGACAGTCCCGGCTCACGATGAGGACCACCCGATGGAATTCCGTACCCTGGGGCGCACCGGCATGCAGGTCAGCCCGTTGTGTCTGGGCACGATGATGTTCGGCGCGTGGGGCAACACCGACCACGACGAGTCCGTGCGGATCATCCATGCCGCGCTGGACGCCGGGATCAACATCGTCGACACCGCCGACATGTACTCCCAGGGTGAGTCCGAGGAGATCGTGGGCAAGGCCCTGGCGAACGGGCGGCGCGACAAGGTCGTGCTGGCCACCAAGGTGCACAACCCGATGGGCGAGGACGTCAACATGCGGGGCAACTCGCGCCGGTGGATCATGCGGGCCGTCGAGGACAGCCTGCGCCGGCTGCGCACCGACCACCTCGATCTGTACCAGATCCACCGCCCCGACCCGCGCACCGACATCGACGAGACGCTCGGCGCGCTGACCGACCTGGTCCGGCAGGGCAAGATCCGGTCCTTCGGCAGTTCCACGTTCCCCGCGCACGAGATCGTGGAGGCGCAGTGGGTCGCCGAACGCCGCGGCCGGGAACGCCTCGCCACCGAGCAGCCGCCGTACTCGATGCTGACCCGGGGCATCGAGGCCGACGTGCTGCCGGTCGCCGGGAAGTACGGCATGGGCGTGCTGACCTGGAGCCCGCTCGCGGGCGGCTGGCTCACCGGCGCCTACCGCAAGGGGGCCGGCACCCCGGACACCCACCGCGCCCGGTACGGCTACATGCCGGAGAAGTACGACGTCACGTACCCGGGCAACGCGGCGAAGCTGGCGGCCGCCGACGCCCTCGCGCAGCTCGCCGACGACGCCGGTCTGTCGCTGGTCCACCTCGCGCTGGCGTTCGTGGCGGCCCACCCGGCGGTGACCGCGCCGATCATCGGCCCGCGCACGATGGCTCAGCTGGAGTCGCAGCTCGGCGCCGCCGACGTGGTGCTCAGCGACGAGCTGCTGGACCGCATCGACAAGATCGTCCCGCCGGGCAGCACGCTCGCCGCCGACGACGCCGGCTACGTCCCCCCGGCACTCACCGACGCGTCCCTGCGCCGCCGCCGGCACTGAGCCGGGGGCCTCAGCACCGGCTAAAGGCCCCGGGCCTACCGCGGCGGATCAGCGCGATCGCCGACACCAGGATCGCCGGGGCCGCGGCCATCGCGAAGCACGCGCTCAGCGGGAAGTGCCCGAGGAGCAGCCCGATCGCCGCCGTGCCACCGGCGTTGGCGAGGTTGAACGCCGTGTTGACCCAGGCCCCCGCCCGGGTCCGGGCGTCCGGCGCCGCTCGTTCGTCGGCGAGCAGGTAGGCCGTGGTCAGCGCCGGTGCGACGACCACGCCGGCGAGGGCGGCCGTGGCGGCCAGCACGACGAGGTCCGCGGCGGCGCCGGAGACCGCGAGCAGCACGCCCAGTGCGCCGACGAGCAGCGGGAGCCGGATCCGGCCCGGCGACCGCCAGGTCACCGCGCCGTACGCGAGGCCGCCGGCGGCGCTGCCCACGGCCAGGGCCGCCTCGATCCAGGCCACCGCCGCGAGGTGCCCCCGCTGGTCGGCGAACGCGACCACGAGCAGGCCCAGCGCGCCGAGGCACAGACCCACCGCCGCGGACATCAGGATCGGCAGGAGCAGCCCCGCCGCCGGGCGCGCGGAGGCGGTGCCCGGCCGGGCCGGCCGGGCGGTCAGCGGTGCGCCGGACAGGGCGAGGCTGCCGGCCAGGACGAGGGCGGCGCTGACGGCGACGCCCAGGGACGGGTTGACCAGGGCGGTGAGCAGGCCGGCCAGCAGCGGCCCGGTGACGTACAGCAGCTCCTCGGCCACCGTGTCCAGGGAGAACGCGCGGTGCCGGAGGTCCCGGCCGGCGATCAGCTCGGTCCACAGTGCCCGCATGACCGGGCCCAGCGGTGGGGTCAGTGCGCCCGCGGCCACGGCGAGGGCCCACAGCAGCGTCACCGGGGTGCCCGGGCGCCAGGTCAGCGCCGCGATCGCGGACAGCAGCGCGGCGTACCCGATCGCCATCGGGAGCAGCGCCCGGCGCAGGCCGTGCCGGTCGATGAGCAGGGCCCGCAGCGGTGACAGCACCGAACTGCTGAGACCGAACAGGGCCACGAAGAACCCGGCCGTGGCGTACGAACCGGTGGCCCGGGTGACGGCGAGGGTCAGGGACAGGAAGACGATCCCGTACGAGAGCCGGCCCACCAGGGCGGCGCCGAACGTGCGGGCGGCGAGTGGGGTGCGCAGGACAGCAGCGTAGGAAGAAGGCATGACGATTCCTCGGAAGAGACGGCACCGGACACGGCGCCGCTGGGTGGAAGGGGCGGCTGCTCGCCCCTACGCACGGAGGAATGACATGCCGAGGATCTTAGAGCAAAGCCTGTCGCAGGATCTCCAGGCCGCGGTCGAGGTCACGGTCGGCGATCACCAGGGGTGGCAGAAGACGCAGGACGTTGCCGTACGTGCCGCAGGTGAGCACCAGCAGCCCGGCGTCATGGCAGGCCCGGGCGACCGCGGCGGTGCGGGCCGGGTCCGGGTCGAGGGTGCCGGGGTGGACCAGTTCGATCGCCAGCATCGCGCCCCGGCCGCGGGCCTCGGCGATCCCCGGGTCGCGCAGGGCCGTCAGGGCGGGCAGCAGGCGGGCCTCGATGGACCGGGCCGCGGCGTTCAGGTCCAGCTCGCGCATGGTCTCGATGGCGGCGAGGGCGGCCGCGCAGGCGATCGGGTTGCCGCCGTAGGTGCCGCCGAGACCGCCCGCGTGCACCGCGTCCATCAGGTCGGCCCGGCCCACCACGCCGGCGATGGGCAGGCCGCCGCCCATGCCCTTGGCGGTGGTGACGAGGTCGGGTTCGAGGGCTTCGTGCTCGGCGGCGAACCAGGAGCCCGTACGGCAGAAGCCGGTCTGGATCTCGTCGGCGATGAGGACCGCGCCGGCGGTGCGGGACCAGGCGGCCAGCGCGGGGAGGAAGCCGGGGGCCGGGACGACGAAGCCGCCCTCGCCCTGGACGGGTTCGATGAGCACCGCGGCCACGTTGCCGGCGCCGACCTGTTTCTCGATGGTGTCGACGGCCCGGGCCGCGGCCTCGGGGCCGGAGAGACCGCCGTCGCGCAGCGGGTAGGACATGGGGACGCGGTAGATCTCCGGGGCGAACGGGCCGAAACCCTGTTTGTACGGCATGTTCTTCGCGGTCAGGGCCATCGTGAGGTTGGTGCGGCCGTGGTAGGCGTGGTCGAAGACGATCACCGCGGGGCGGCCGGTCGCGTGGCGGGCGATCTTGACGGCGTTCTCGACCGCCTCGGCGCCGGAGTTGAACAGGGCCGCCCGTTTCTCGCCGGCGCCCGGGGCCAGGTCGATGAGCTGCTCGCAGACCGCCACGTAGGACTCGTAGGGGGCGACCATGAAACAGGTGTGGGTGAAGCGTTCCGCCTGGGCGCGGACCGCCTCGACGACCCGGGGCGCGCTGTTGCCGACGTTGGTGACCGCGATGCCGGACGCGAAGTCGATCCACTCGCGGCCGTCGACGTCGCGCAGGGTGCCGCCGCCGGCCGTGTCGACGTACGACGCGATGACCGAGCTGACCCCGCGCGCGACGGCGGCCGAGCGGCGCTTGTGCAGGTCGGCTGAGGAGGTCACGCTCACTCCCCCGTGTAGTGCATGACGTGCTTGACCCGGGTGTAGTCCTCCAGGCCGTACACGGAGAGGTCCTTGCCGTGCCCGGAGTGCTTGAAACCGCCGTGCGGCATCTCCGCGACCAGCGGGATGTGGCAGTTGACCCAGACGCAGCCGAAGTCGAGGCGCCGGGTCATCCGCATGGCCCGGCCGTGGTCGCGGGTCCAGACGCTGGAGGCGAGGCCGTATTCGACGCCGTTGGCCCAGCGGACCGCCTCGTCCTCGTCGGTGAAGCGCTGCACGGTGATGACCGGGCCGAACACCTCGTCCTGGACCAGCTCGTCGCCCTGCCGCAGCCCGGCGACCACGGTGGGGGTGTAGAAGTAGCCGCGCTCGCCCTGCCGGGTGCCGCCGGCCTCGACGGTGGCGTGGCCGGGGAGACGGTCGAGGAAGCCGCTGACGCGCGCCAGCTGGCCGGCGTTGTTGAGCGGGCCGTAGAGCACGTCCTCGTCGCCCGGGGCGCCGGTGCGGGTGCCCTTGGCCTGCTCGGCGAGCGCGGCGACGAAGTCCTCGTAGACGCCCGGCCCGGCCAGCACCCGGGTCGCGGCGGTGCAGTCCTGCCCGGCGTTGAAGTAGCCGGCCTCGGCGATCCCGGCGGCCGCCGCGGCGATGTCGGCGTCGTCGAACACCACGACCGGGGCCTTGCCGCCCAGCTCCAGATGGGTGCGTTTCAGGTCGGCGGCGGCGGAGCCGGCGACCTCCATCCCGGCGCGCACCGACCCGGTGATCGACACCATCTGCGGCACCGGGTGCGAGACCAGCTCGCGGCCGGTGTCCCGGTCGCCGGTGACCACGTTGAACACCCCGGCCGGGAAGAACTCGGCGGCGATCTCGGCCAGCAGCACCGAGGTGACCGGCGTCGTGTCGGACGGTTTGAGGACCACCGTGTTGCCGGCCGCCAGTGCGGGCGCGATCTTCCACACCGCCATCATCAGCGGGTAGTTCCACGGGGTGACCTGCGCGCAGACGCCGACCGGCTCGCGGCGCACGTAGCTCTCGTACCCGGCGAGGTACTGCCCGGCGGAGCGGCCCTCGAGCAGTCGCGCGGCGCCGGCGAAGAACCGGATCTGGTCGATCGCGGGCGGGAGCTCCTCGCTGGCGGTCAGCCCCAGCGGCTTGCCGGTGTTGCGGGACTCGGCGGCGACGAGCTCGTCGGCCCGGGCCTCGACGGCGTCCGCGAACTTGAGCAGGGCCAGCTGGCGCTCGGCGGGCGTGGTGTCGCGCCAGCTCTCGAACGCGGTGGCGGCCGCCGTCACCGCCCGGTCGACGTCCTGCCTGCCGGAGACCGGCGCGCTCGCGAAAACCTCCCCGGTCGACGGGTCTATCAGGTCCGCGTAGCGCCCGTCCACCGGCGCGGCGGCGGCCCCGCCGATAACGTTGTGCAGCACGGTTTTGGCGGACATCCGGCCTCCTGATGAAGCAGATCACTGGTCGCAGGCCCATCCTTCCACCGAATCCGCAGCTGACAAGATGTCGGTGATCGCTCTCTTCCACGGAGGCCGTTGTGAGTATCAAGCTCGGATACCAGATCCCCAGCTTCACCTACCCCGGCGTGCCGGTGACGGCGTTGTTCGACACGGTGATCGCACAGGCCAGGGAGGCCGAGGCGTCGGGGTTCGACACCGTGCTGGTGATGGACCACTTCTACCAGCTGCCGGGCATCAACACGCCGGACAACCCGATGCTCGAGGCGTACACGACGCTCGGGGCGCTGGCCACCGCCACCTCGACGGTGCAGTTGTCGACGCTGGTCACGGGTAACACGTACCGGAATCCGCCGTTGCTCGCCAAGACCGTGACCACGCTCGACGTGATCTCGAAGGGCCGGGCGCTGCTCGGCATCGGGGCCGGCTGGTTCGAGCAGGAGCACGACGACTACGGCTTCGAGTTCGGCACGTTCACCGACCGGTTCGAGCGGCTCGAGGAGGCACTCACCATCATCACGCCCATGCTCAAGGGCGAGGAGCCGACCGTCGACGGGAAGTGGTACAAGGTCCGGGGCGCGATGAACAACCCGCGGCTGCGCCCCACGATCCCGATCATGCTGGGCGGCAGCGGGGAGCAGAAGACGTTCCGGCTGGCCGCGCGGTTCGCCGACCACATGAACATCATCTGCCCGCGGGCCGAGCTGGGGCACAAGGTCGCGGTGCTCAAGCAGCGCTGCGAGGAGATCGGCCGTGACCCGGCCACCCTGCCGACGACCTGGCACGCCACGGTCGTGATGGCCGAGACCGAGGCCGAGGCCGGGACGCTGGTCGCCACGCTGCCCGAGGGCCGGCGGGCACTCGCCGTCGCCGGCACGCCCGAGCAGGTCGTCGAGACGTTGCGGCGGGACGCGCTCGGCCAGGGCGTCGACGGCATCACCCTCAACATGATCCCCAACGGGCACGTCCCCGGCGCGGTATCGATGGCGGGAACGGCCCTGAAGGAACTGTTCGCGTAGGCCCTAGACTCGGCCGGGTGTCCACCCCTCCCCTGCTCCTGGTGCTCGACGGCAACAGCCTGCTGCACCGGGCGTACCACGCGGGGGCCGGCGAGGGGTGGCTCGACCAGGACGGGCGCCCGGTGTGGGCGCTGCGCGGGCTGGTCGGGTTCATCGCCCGGGCCGCCGCCTACCTGCGACCCGACGCGCTGATCGTGGGCTTCGACTGCCCCGACGACTCCGCGCGCCGGGCCGACTTCCCCGGCTACAAGGCACACCGCCCGGCGAAGGCCGCCGACCTGGCCGAACAGCTCGCCGGGGCCCCGGAGCTGCTCACCGCCGCCGGGATCCGCACGGTGGTGCCACCCGCGTACGAGGCCGACGACGTGCTCGCCAGCGCGGCTGCCGCGGCCCGTACCGCCGGGTGGCGTTCGGTGTTGATGACCAGCGACCGGGACTCGTTCGCGCTGATCGACGACCACACGTCGGTGCTGCGGATCCGCAACGGCGGCCTCGACGAGGCGGTGCTGGTCGACCACGCCGGGCTGAGCGAGCTGTGCGGGGTCGAGCCCTGGCAGTACCGGGACTTCGCCGCGCTGCGCGGCGATCCGTCCGACAACCTGCCCGGGGTACGCGGTTTCGGCGAGGCCACCGCGGCCAAGCTGCTCGCCGCGTTCGGCTCGATGGACGCGGTGTGGATGGCGCTGGACGGGGGTCAGGAGCACCTGGTCCGCGAGGTCGTCGGGGCGAGAGCCACCGGCCGGCTGCTGGCCGACGGCGTACGCGAGACCGTGGAGCGCAACCAGCGGCTCATGCGGATGCGCGCCGACCTGCCGGTGCCGGAGCTGTCCTCGACCCGGTTGCCGCTGAACCTGGCGACGTTCCGGATCGCGCTGCGGGCCCGCGGCATCAACCTGGGGCCGTCGTTGTGGGCGCTGACCGGCGGGGTGCCCCCGCAGCGTGACCCGGAGCCGCGCGACGAGGATCCGATCCCCGACCTGCGGCCGTGGGTGTTCCGCAAGAGCATGACCGCGCGCCGCGACCCGACCCCCGGTCAGCTGTCGCTGTTCTGACTCACCGTGCGCAGGTCCAGGCTGTGGCGTACGAACGTGTCGAGGTTGCCGGTGGACCACGACAGCACGCCGTTGCGGTAGGCGATCTGGCCGGCGTCCGGGCTGATCCGCACGGTGCGGTGGGTGGCGATCTCGTACACCAGCAGTTGCGCGTTGCCGGTGAGCTCGGAGTTGGCGCCGATCGTCACGAAGACCTGGAAGCGGCCCAGCGGGGCCACGTCGATGATCTCGGTGGCCGCGGTGTCGCCGGCGACGTCGACGCGCTCGCTGCCGTCCGGGCGCATGAGCTCGATGCGGCTGTAGCCGTCCTCGTCCAGCGACACCACCTGGCACCACGCCGGACTGCAATCGGTTGCCGCCTTCCGGGTGCCCGTGATCGGCACGTCCGTGCCGGTGGTGACGTTGCGCAGCGTGGTGGCACCGGTGGTGCTGGTGACGCCGTCGACCAGCCAGGGCCATCCGGCCAGGCGCCACGAGCCGGGCTCGGTGCGGACCTCCACCGGTCCTCCGCCCGGGGCGGCCGACCGCAGCTCGGTGACGTTCGCGGCACCCAGCGCGACCCAGCGCAGCCGCCCCTCGGCGATGCTCAGGTCGTTCTCGGAGCGGTAGAAGCGGACCTGGCCGACGTCCGCGGTCACCAGATGTGCGGTGGGGTCCGCCGCCCAGAGCCGCAGGCCGCCGGCGTCGGTGCGCTCGAACCAGGCGAGCAGGCCGTCCGCGCCGGCCGCCGGGCTCTGGAACGACGGGTTCTGCGCGGCGGGCAGGCTCCGCAGCACCTGGGTCCGGCCGTCGGCGCCGCGCTTCAGCAGGCGCAGGGATGTCCCGTCCGCCGACGGCGCGGTGCCGACCGACGTGCCGGCGTCGAGGAACAGCGCCGGTTCGTAGGCGGTGCCGTCCGGCAGGGTCGCGGGCAGCGTGGCCTTGCTCGCGGCCGGCCAGGCCAGCGCGAGCGACGACGGGGCCGCCGCCCGGCCCGGCGCGGCGGGCGGCAGCGCCAGCAGCAGCGCGCCCGCGGCGAGGGCGGCGATCAGACCGGCGGATCCCCGCAGACGACGTACTCGCACGACAGGAGTACGCACGCCGGGGCGCCGCGGTTCACCCCGCCAGGTACCGGAGCAGGTCGTGGACCAGGAAGACCGGCCAGACGAGCGCTTTCAGGATGCCGAGGACCCCGGCCCAGAAGCCGGTCGCCGCGCCGATGTAGTAGACGAGTGCGCCGAGGATGCCCAGGCCGTACACGGCGTCACCGCCGCCGCGCCTGGTCCCCCACGTGCGTGTCTCTGCCATTGTCATGATCCTTTCGGGGCGAGGTGCCGGGCCAGGAAACGTTCGACGGCGGTGTAGTAGGTCTCCCGGTTCTCCGGCCGGGTGAGACCGTGACCCTCGTCGGAGAAGAGCAGGTACTCGTGCGGCACCCCGTTCGCGCGCAGGGCGTCGACGATCTGCTCGGCCTCCGCACGGGGCACCCGGACGTCGTTGGCACCCTGCGCCACCAGCACCGGGATGGTGATGTCGCCGGCCCGCGACAGCGGCGAGCGCTCCCACAGCATCGCCGCCTCGGTCTCCGGGTCACCGACGTTGGCGTGCATGAACGCGGTCAGCGGGGTCCGGTACGGCGCCCCGGCCGCCAGCATCGTGAGCAGGTTCGACGGGCCGCACAGGTCGACCGCGCAGGCGAACACCGACGGGCTGAACGCCGCGCCGGCCAGCGCCGCGTAGCCGCCGTACGACAGCCCCATGATCGCCACCCGGGCCCCGTCCACCGCCCCGGTGCCGGTCAGGTGGGCCACCGCGTCGAGCAGGTCGGTGTGCATCGCGGCGCCCCACTGCTTCGCGCCGAGGTTGCGGAAGTGCTTGCCGTACCCGGTGGAGCCACGGAAGTTGACCTGCACACAGGCGTACCCGCGGTCGGCGACCCACTGGGCCTGTTCGTCGAAGCCGAACCAGTTGCGGGCCCACGGGCCGCCGTGCACGTCGAGGACCGCCGGCAGGTCCCGGCGCTCGCGCCCGGCCGGCCACGTCACGTAGCCGTGCACCGGCACCCCGTCGCGGGCGGTGAACGCGAACGGTTCCATCCGCGCCAGCTCATAGTTGTCGAGCTCGGGCTGGTGGTTGAACAGGTACCGCAGCTCACCGGCCGGGCGGTCGTACAGGTAGTAGAGGATCGGGCCGGCCCCGGTCACCACGGTCAGGGTCCAGAGCCGGTCGGTGCGGTCGGTGCGGTCGGCGTACACCTCGGCGTCGAGGCCGCGCAGCGCGAGCTCGGCGCGGATCCGGGCCAGGTCCTTGGCGAGGTCCTCGTCGAGCAGGAGCCACTCGTCGCGGTCCCCGGCCACGATCACCGCCTGCGGCCGGTGGGTCAGCGGGTCCAGCTCCACCTGGCGGATGTCGTGCGCCGGGTCACCGGCGACGAACGTGCGCTCCCCGGTGGCGACGTCGACGGCGTACAACTGCCCGGCGTCGGTGCCGATCGAGGACATCAGGTAGATCGTCTGCCCGTCGCGGGCGAACCCGGCGACGCGGGTGGTCATGACGTCCTCGTACGGCACCTCGAGCCACGTCGCGCCGTCGAGGTGGACGGTCGTGCCGCCGTCCGGGCGCATCGTGGTGCCGCCGCGCACCCGCAGGTCGGTGTCGATGATCCAGCTCAGGTATCCCGGGTTCTCGGCGACCATGGTCAGCTCGCCGGTGGGCAGGTCGAGCGCGTACACGTCGTGCAGGTGCGGGCGGTCGCGGTTCAGCCCGATCAGCACCGTCGTGGGGTGCCAGCGGTTGTGCGCCAGGATCCGGGCCTGGATCCCGGGGAACGGCGTGGCGCAGCGCTCCGCACCGGTCGCGAGGTCGACCAGGTAGATCCGCCAGCCCTCGTCACCGCCGTCGTCGCGCAGGTAGAACAGCGTCCGGTCGTCGTGGCAGACGCCGTACGTGCGGATCCCCCGGCCCCGGTCCCGGGTCACCGCGGTGGCGGCCTCCGGGTCGCCGACCGGCGAGGTCCACACGTTCAGGACGCCGTCGTCGGGTGCGAGGAAGAACAGCCGGGTGCCGTCCGGGGAGACCTCCGGTCTGAGGTACGCGGGTGCGGCGAACAGCAACGGGAGCGGGATCACCGGTGGGTCCTCCAGTCGGACAGGCACGGGAACTGGGCGACGGCCTCGTCGGTGCTCAGCGCGGGCTGGGCGCGCCCGGCGGGCAGCCCCACGGGTGGCCCGCCGGCCAGGGTCTGGACGTGGAACATCGCGCCGATGAGGGCGGGCGTGAGCGCCAGGGCCCGCCGCGGTGCGGGGGCCGGCGGGCGGTCCTGGTCGACGGCCATCCGCCAGGGCAGGTCCACCTCGGCGGCGACCGCGGCCTGCAGCCCGGCGTGCGGACCGGTGCTCGCGAGCTCCCGGGCGAGGCGGCGCACGCTCAGCGCGGCCACCGACATGCCGTGCGAATAGACCGGGTTGGTCGACGACAGCGCGTCACCCAGCACGAGCAGACCCGCGGTGGGAGAGCGCCGTTCGAAGAAACGGCGGCGGTTGGCGGTGCCCCGGTACGGCCGGACGGCGCCGTCCGGTGCCGCGGCGGCCAGCAGCTCGGCGAGGATCGGGGAGGCCAGGCCGGCGGTGGCCGCCTCGAACCCGGGTGCGTCGGCGGGTGGCACCCGCTCCCGGGACCCGGTCAGCGTGACGATCCACCGGCCGTCCTCGATCGGGAACAGCGTGGCGCCGTACCCGCCCCGGGGGTGCAGCATGATCGCCGGCATCGCCGCGGTCAGGCGGTCGGGCGCCCGGTAGACCCGGGTCGAGTACGCGAACCCGGGGTCGACGGTCCGCTCCTCGACCGGGGCACCGCCGAGCTCCGCCAGCCAGCGCGGGGCCCGGGAGCGCCGCCCGGTCGCGTCGACCACGAGGTCGGCGCGCAGCGGGGCGGCCCGCCCGTCCGGCCCGGCGACGACGGCCCCGGTGACCCGGCCGGCGTCACCGGTCAGGCCCAGCACCCGGGTGTCCTCCCGCACGGTGACCGTGGTGCCGGCCAGCGCCCGGCGGCGCACCACGTGGTCGGTGAGCCACCGGCTGCACGAGATCACGAACGACCCGGTCTCGTGGCGCCGGAACCAGCCGGCGTCGCTGAGGATGAGCGCGTCCCCGGTCAGCCCGCGCCGGTGCGCGCCGTGCGCGGCCAGCTCGGCGAGCGTGCCGGGCAGCAGTTCCTCGAGGGCGCGCGCGCCGCCGGTCACCAGCACGTGGTTGTGGTGCGCCTGCGGCAGGCCGGCCCGCACTCCCGGGTGCCGCGGGTAGCGGTCGCCCTCCACGAGGACGACCCGGTCGAAACCCGCGGTGAGCACGCGGGCCGCCAGGACGCCGGCGAAGCCCCCGCCGAGAACGACCGCGGTGCTCATCTCAGGCCGGGACCTTCTCGTCGAGCATGCCCTGGGCGAGCATCGACGCCAGGAACGCGTCCACGTCGGAGCGGATCCGGGCGCCGACCGCGGCGTTGCCGGCGCCGAACACCAGCGACAGCCGGGTGATCACGTCCTCCCGGTCGCCGCCGTCGGCCACCAGCACCCAGATCTGGGCGGCGGTGCTGTTCAGCGTCCGGAATTCCCCGGTGTCGGTGTGGTACAGCGAGACACCGTCGGCGGTCTCGTTCCAGATGACGCTGTCACTGATGTGCAGGGACATTCTCGGACCTCCTCGGGACCGGCATGATCGGGATGAGTTCGCCGGGCCGGATCGCCGGCACCGGCTTCGGGACGTAGGAGCGCCACTGGTCGTGCACCTCGTGCACGGCGTCGCCGGAGACCATCCGGGGCATGGTCATCTCCTGGTCGTGCGCGGCGATCTCGGCGCGGCTGACGCCGGCCTCCTGCCAGAGCTGGGTGACGACGCCGTGCCGCAGGATCCGGCAGTAGTGCCGGTCGTTGCTGCGCAGGTCGCCGGAGAGCGACATGTGGGTGGCCCGGCAGCCGCCGCCGCAGTTGGCCTTGATGTAGCACTTGTCGCAGTCGGCGTGGAACTCCCCGCCGTACACCGTGCTGCGGCGCATCGCGCCGAGCACCGGGCCGGCGAAGATGTCGGTGAGCCGCTTGCCGCGGATGTTGCCGGCCAGTTCCGGGCGCCCGGTGACCAGCTTGCACGGGTACACGTCACCGAGGGAGTTGATGTAGATCTCGTTGCCGCCCATGCCGCAGTTGCCCTTGACCGAGCACGGGCTGACCGGCCGGGGGCCGTCGGGGCGCAGCTTGCTGGCGATCGGCGAGGTCCAGACGAGCTGCTGGACGCGCAGGTGGTCGGCCCACCCGAAGTCGTACTCGTCGGAGGCGCCGCGGCCCAGCTCGTTGTGGTTCATCAGGCGCACGCTGTGCACCTCGAGACCGTCGACGAACGCCGCGAAGTCCTCCAGCTCGTCGATGTTGTCCGAGGTCATGATGTGGTTGATCCGCGGTACGACCCCGGCCTTGTTCAACATCTGCAGGGCCTTGTACGTCTTGGCGAACGCGCCCGCGCCCCTCGTACGGTCGTGGGTCTCGGCCGTGCCGCCGTCGACGCTGACCGTGACCGCGTCGAACAGCTCGGCGAAGCGGTCCGCGATCGCCTGGTTGCGGATCATCGTGGCGTTCGTGATCACGTTGACCAGCAGACCCACGCTGCGGGCGTGCTCGACGACGGTGAACAGGTCCTTGCGCAGCATCGGCTCGCCGCCGGTGAACACGATGGTCCGCGCGCCCAGCTCGGCGATCTGCGTGACCAGGTCCATCGACTCGGCGGTGTTCAGCTCGCCGGGCAGGCACTTCTCCGACGACGCGTAGCAGTACGGGCAGCGCAGGTTGCAGCCGTCGGTGATCGCGTAGTAGGCGATGTCGAGCGGGGCCTCGCTGACCGTGATGGCCGGGCGGTGGCCGTTGAAGTAGACGATCCAGTTGAGGATCAGCTTGGCCAGTGCCTTCTCGGTCTCCGGTGCCGCCTCCAGCGGCTCCCGTTCCCCGGCCGCCAGGGCCCGCAGGATCCGGAACTCGGCCGGGGTCAGCAGGCACCGGGCGCCGACCCGGGGGTTGATCACGAGGTGGTCCTCGCCCTTGACGAAGTAGGTCAGGTCCTGCGGCACCTCGAACAGGCCGCGGTTGCGAACCAGGTTCCCGCGCATCGACGCCTCCCTTGCATTGCGACTTGTGCTCCGGTCCGGTGCGGGTGTGGCCCGTCCGCCAGGCCACACCCGCGGTTCTGGTCGGACTAGTTGGCCTGGCCCGAACCGGCCCAGAGGCCACAGGCGCAGAGCATGGCGGCGTCGAAGCCCTGTTCGGCCGCCTCCGGCGTGGACCACTGCTGCGAGTGGGCCGCGACGTCCGGGAACAGCGCCACGAGCCGGCTCTTGGTGGAGATGAGCACCTCCGTCTCCTGCTGGGTCAGGCTGCCGTAGAACTCCTCGAGCTCCGGCGACATCTGTCCGCCGATGATGCCGGCCTCGCGGAGGGCCTCCACCGAGTTGTAAGCCATGGCCTTGTTCCTTTCCGTTGGGGTGTTGGAAGAAGAATGCTGGCGTTGACAGTTGTTACACAACCCCATGAATGTGGGTTGGAACGGCGGTAAGAATGCGCGTAGAGGTCCCCGACAACGTCCCGGAAATCCCGGACAAAGCAAATCCGGCAGAATCCAGAAGGGTACGGAATTCCGCTGCCGTGCGTTCTTTTCCACCGGTCAGCACGAGCATGGCGATATCGCTCAGCACGGATGCGGCGGCTCCCGGCCCGGCCCGGGGCGGCACCACCGGCTCGAGGATCAGCAGCCGCCCGTCCGGGGCGATCGCACGCCGGCAGTGCCGCAGCAGCACCGCGCACCGGTCGTCGTCCCAATCGTGCAGGATCCCCTTGAGCAGGAGCACGTCGCCCGGTGGCACGGCGTCGAAGAAGTCGCCGGGCTCGACCGACCAGCGGTCGGGCGGCACCGAGCGCCGCAGCGTCTCGGCGGCCCGGACGGCGCCCTCGGCGCTGTCGACCAGCACACCGTGCGCCCGTGGGGCGGCGGCGAGCACCGCGGCCAGGAGCGTGCCGTTGCCGCCGCCGAGGTCGACCACCCGACGCGCGGCGCTGAAGTCGTGCACCCGGGTCAGCTCGGCGGTGACCCATCCGGTGCCGTCGCCCATGGCGGTGCCGAACAGGTCGGACAGCACGGGGTCACCGGCGAGGTGGTCGAACAGCGGGCGGCCGTGGGCGTGTTCGAACGCCGATCCCCCGAGGCGCACGGCGTCGGCGAGCGATCCCCAGGCGGCCCAGGTCGCGGCGTCGCCGAGCAGCAGCAGGGCGGTGCGCAGCGACGCGGGATGGCCGGTGCACAGCGGACGGCCGAGCTCGGTCAGCGCGTACCCGTCATCGGTTTCCGCCAGGACGCCGAGCACGACGAGGGCCCGGGCCAGCCGGGCCAGGCCCTCGGGGTCGCAGCCGGTCCCGGCGGCGAGCTTCGCCGCCGGCAGCGGGCCACCGGCGAGGGCGTCGGGCACGCCGAGCCGGACGGCAGCGTGCAGGATCTGCGAGGTGGCGTACCCGAACGCCATGTGGGTCAGCGGGGTGTAGTTCACCGGGGCTCTCCGTGGGGGAATACCGGCAGGTGGCGGACGCCGTGCAGGAAGAGCTCCGGTGTCCACGTCAGCCCGGCCGGGTCGATGGCCAGGGTCAGGGACGGGAATCTGCGCACGAGCGTGCCGACCGCCGCGCGGGCCTGCATCCGGGCCGGCGCCGCCCCGAGGCAGTAGTGGATGCCGTGGCCGAGGCCCAGGTGCCGGTTCGGGGTACGGCCGATGTCGAACACGTCCGGGTCCTCGAACACCTCCGGGTCCCGGTTCGCGGCGAGCAGGACCGGAACGACCACGTCGCCCCGCGGGACGACGGTGTCACCGAACTCGACGTCGGCGAGCGCGTAGAGCAGCCCGGTGTGCCCCACCGGCCCGTTGAACCGGATCACCTCCTCGATCGCGGTGTCGATGAGGCCAGGATCGGCCCGCAGCCGGGCCAGCTGTGCCGGGTGCCGCAGCAGCTCCAGCACCGCGTTGCCGACCAGGTTCACGCTGGTCTCGTCCCCGGCCATGAGCAGCTGGAACACCGCGGCGATCAGCTCGGCCCGGGTGAGCAGCCCGGCGTCGCGCGCCCGGACGAGGTGCGCCAGCAGGTCGTCCCCGGTGTCCCCGCGCCGCTCGTCGAGCATCGTGGCGAGGTAGCGGCCGAACTCGGCACCGGCGACCCGGATCCGCAGCGGGTCGCCGGAGCGGGCCATCTCGTCGCTCCAGCGGCGCAGCCGGTCGCGGTCCCCGAGCGGGAAGCCGAGCAGCTCCGCCACGACCAGCACCGGCAGCGGCAGGGCCAGCGCCGCGATGACGTCGACCGGGCCGGACCCGGCGGCCATGGCGCTGGTCAGGTCGTCGACGACCCGGTCGACGTGCCGGCCGATCGCCGCGACGTGCCGGGCGCCGAACGCGGGGGCCATCAGCCGCCGCAGCCGGGTGTGGTCCGGCGGATCCAGGTGGAAGACGTTGCGCCGCCACGCGGCCAGCGGATCGAACCCGGCCAGCCGGTGCGGCGCGGCGAGCTCGGGCGGCAGCCGGTCCGCCTGCCGCCCCAGGTCCGGGTGCTGCAGCGCCCGCTGGACGTCGGCGTACCGGGTCAGGTACCAGAAGACCCGGCCGTGTCCGTTGACGTGCCGGTACACCGGGACCTGCGCCCGCATCCGGGCCAGCATCGGGTGTGGGTCCGCCCGGTGCCGGGCGGCGTTCGGGTCGAAGCCGGTCAGCGTCGTGCCGGTCACCGGGTGCCCCGGGTCCGCATGTCGAGGGCGAAGTACCGGCCCACGGTCGCGCCGAGCTCGGCCGCCGAACAGAATCCGCGCCGGGCCATCTCGATGTCCGGGGTGGTGCCCGGGCCCCGCCAGTGGCGCTGGAAGATCTGCGCACGGATCGCCGGCGGCGGTGCGGCCAGCCGGTGCCGGGTCTGCTCGGTGGCCTCGTCGGCGGCGGTGACCAGCCATTCCCAGTCCGGCCAGCCGGGCGCCGCCCGCAGGTCGGCCAGCACCGCCGGGCGCCAGTCCACGGACTGCCAGACCGGCCAGACCCGGATCATGACGAGACGGATCCGCTCGGCCGGGGTCAGGCCGGTGGTCTCCGCGTCGGTCAGCCACTTCGCGAGCGGGCGGGGCAGGGTCTCCCCCACACCCAGCTTCGCGTACGCGTACCCGGCGGTGTCCGTGCCCGCGGCGGTGGCGATGCCGTCGAGCAGGGCACCCAGCACCCGCTCGTGCCGGGCCGGGTACCCGGCGTCGAACAGCCGGGCGGCATCGAGGACGTCCAGGTCGGAGCGCCACCGGCCGGGGGCGTACTCGTGCCGGGAGCGCCGGTCGAGCGCCTGGTGCTCGCTGATGCCCGGGAACGTGACCGCCGGCCGGGACGGGGCCGCCCGCCGGTCGCGCGCGGCGTGCAGGGCGGCCACCGCGTCGCGGTGCTTGAGGTCCCACTCACCGGAGGCGATGCCCTGTTCCAGGGTGTTCAGCGCGTCCCGGTCACCGGCCGGCACCGCCGCCGCGAGCACCTCCCAGGAGCGGTCCATGAACGGCAGCGCCTTGGCCGCCGCGATGATCCGGGCCCCGGCGGCCGCGGGGACCCGGCCGGACCGGGCGCCCTCGCGCACGCCGTGCCGCAGGTTGACCAGCGCGACCGTCCGCGCCGGGTAGCCGCGCTCGGCCGGACCGTGCAGCAGGCCGACCTCGTCGTCGCCGTCGATCTCGCCCGAGCGGTACATGGCGTACACCTCGCCGACGCCCCGCATGCCGCACGGGCTGAGCTCGGCCGCCCGCAGCGCGCCCATGCTGGCCGCGCCGACCACGTCGACACCGGCGGCGAGCAGCCGCAGGATCTCCTTGTGCCCCACCGAGCGGCGTTCGCGGAAGAACCCGTCGATGAGCACCGCCACGTCGCCGGGCTTCCAGTCCTCGCCGAGCAGGTCGCCGCGCGCGGCCGGCGGGCGGATCCCCGCCTGCGGCAGCACCCGCCGCACCGCGTCCGCGGTGATCGTGGGGCCGGCGTAGACCAGGACCGTCATCACAGCACCTCCGTGGTGATCCGGGCGCCGGGGGCCACGACCTTGACCACGGGGACGCCGATCGCGTCCCGGCTCAGGTCGGCGACCAGCGGCGGGTGCCCGAACGCGGCGGCGGCCCGGGCGGTGACGTCGGCGAGGTCGTCGAGCAGGCTGGCGGGCCGCGCCGGTGCCGGGAGCAGGCCGGTGACGGCGACGGCGGTGCCGGCCGGTTCCCGGCGCCGCTTCGCTCCGCCCTCGTCGATGTCGTCGTGCAGGTCGTCGCGGGCGCCGGCGATGTAACTGAGCCGGGTCTGCGCCGCCTCGGTGAGCGCGCGGGTCAGGGCGATCTCCGCGCTGAGGTGGCAGCCGAACCCGAACATCGCCCCCGGGTAGTCGTGGCCGGACAGCCAGGCCAGGAAGCACGGCAGCCCGGTCGGCGACGGCAGGAGGCGGACCTCCATGGCGACGTCGGCCCGGTCGACGAGCGCGCACAACCCGTCGGCCACCGCGGAACCCAGGCTGCGGGGGTCGATCCGGGTCCCCAGGTTGCCCGCGGCGAGCGCGGCCGTGGTGGCGTCGCGCTCGATGACCTCGTACAGCCCGTGCAGGGTCGCCTCGACCAGCGTGTTACCGCTGGCCAGGCCGTTGGTGGAGGCGAGGAACACCGGGGGGTTCCAGCCGGTGCGCGCCTCCAGGGAGATCCGGACGACCTCGACCGGGACGAGCGTGGGCGTGCCGTCGGTCAGGCACCGGGCCGGGGTCCAGTCCAGCGGCAGGTCGTCGTGCAGGACGCTGGGGGTGCAGGCCGCGAGCGCGGACACGTCGTAGGTGAGCCGGTCCGTGACCTCGCGCGGGGACGCCGTGATCTCGCTCGGCAGGGGCTGCTCGGCGTGCCACGTCTCGACGGACTCCATCACCGCGGACAGCCGGGCCAGCTCCGCGGTGACCCCTTTGCCCTGCGCGACGGCGAGCGTGGTGGACAGCGGGCGGACGGCCTGGAACGTGGGGATGCCGATGGTGTCGAGGCGGGTGACGTCGGCGACCCGGGTGATCCCGACGGCCGCCGCGGCCCGGTCCGCCATGGCCCGGGTCGCCTCCGGCGGCACCGCCCGGTCGGTGCCGGGCAGCCGCAGCCGGGCGCGGTCCGCGGTGGTGCCGAGCCAGGACAGCGGGTGGGTACCGGTCCGCATCCGGGCCCCGCTCACAGGTTCTCGGTGCGGCGCAGCAGGGCCCGCGCGGCGACGGCGTTGGCCACGACCCCGACCACGACGAGGACCACCAGGCTGGGCCAGGCCCGGCCGAGGCCGAAGACGGCACCGTCGCGCATGCCGTCGATCGCGTACGTCACCGGGTTGACCACCGAGATCCAGCGCAGCACGACGGGCAGCTGGTCGGCCGGGGACAGCGACGGCGCGGTGAACACCAGCACGAGCACCGAGATGCTGCTGAGGACCGAGAACGTGCGGTAGTCGCGGATCAGGATCGCCGCCGCCAGGAACAGGCCGTTGAACGCCACCGCGGCCAGCACGAGCGCCGCCAGCAGCGTGACCCAGTGCGACAGCGGCACCTGGTAGCGGAACAGGACCAGGCCGACGACCAGGGCGAGCAGGCTCTGCGCCAGCACCAGCGAGACCCCGGCGAGGATCTTGCCGAGCAGGAACCGGGAGCGCCGCAGCGGCCAGGACCACAACTGGGTCGAGACGCCGCTCATCTCCTCCTGGAACAGCGCCATGCCGGTGGTCCCGGACGCGCTGACGATCGACATGGCCAGCACCATCGGCAGCAGGAACACCTCGAACGGCAGCGCCGTGCCGCGGTAGTCGATGTCCCCGACCACGTTGCCCAGCGCGGTGTTGACCAGCAGCAGGTACACCAGGGTGGGGGCCAGGCCGAAGATGAGGTTGACCCGGTTGCGGGCCAGCAGGGCGTACTCGCGGTAGAACACCGCGGACAGGTCGGCGGCCCTCGCGGGGGCGACCGGCGGGGTGTTGCGGAACGTCAGCGCGGTCATGTCAGCCCTTCTCGGTCATCCGCAGGAACACCTGTTCCAGCGAGTCGGCGGCGGTGCCGAAGCCGCTGATCGCGACGCCGGCGTCCTGGCAGTGCCGGGTCAGCGCGGGCAGCACGTCGTAGCCCGCGGTCCCGTCGATGTGCACCTCGGCGTCGTCGACCGTCGCGCGGTAACCGGCGCCGTCGGCCCATTCCGCGACGACCTTGGCCGCGACCGGGTCGGCGACGGTCACCACGAGGCGGCTGCCGCCGTACTCGCGGACCAGCTCGCGGGGCTCGGCGAACCGCAGCACCCGGCCCGCGCTGATGACCAGCACCCGCTGGCAGTTGCGCTCGATCTCCTCGATGTGGTGGCTGGTCCAGAGCACGGTCACCCCGTGCTCGGCGCGCAGCCAGCGCACGAACCGTTCCACCTGGTGGCGCCCGGCGACGTCGAGGCCCGCGGAGGGCTCGTCGAGGATCAGCAGCCGGGGGATGGTGAGCAGGGCCCGGACCAGCTGCAGCCGCTGGCGCTGCCCGCCGGAGAGCTGGAAGACCAGCCGGGGCAGGGCCTCGGTCAGGCCCAGGTAGTCGGCGACCTCGGTGGCCCAGGGCTCGACCGCTTTCCAGGACACCCCCCGGAACCGCGCGGCGATGCGCAGGTTGTCCAGGCCGGACAGCATCTCGTCGTACGGGCCGGACTGGTGCATGGCGCCGACGCCGCTCTTGGCCACCACCGGGTCGTGCACCGGGTCCAGGCCGAACACCCGGACCGTCCCGCTGGTCGCCGGGGTGACCCCGCAGATCAACTTCATCAGGGTCGTCTTGCCCGCACCGTTCGGCCCGAGCAGCCCGACGGTCTCGCCCGCGCCGATGCCGAACGAGATGCCGTCGACCGCCGGCGTCTGTTTGCCCCGGTAGCGTTTGGTCACTTCGACCGCGCTCACCACGTCACCCGACATGATCCCTCCCCTCCCCGATTGCTTTGCGCCGAACCTACGGGAACTCGATCGCCGGTAAACCTCATCGATCGGAACTGCCGCACAGCTGCCTCCTATCTGCCATTCCACGGCCGTCCGCGTCCCTACCATCGAGCCATGGAACAATCGGGGGACGGCAATTCCGTGGTGTTGCTGGTGAATGGGGCCGGCGGCCCGGAACTCGCCGGTGTCCATGCGGAACTCACCGGCGCGATGCATATTCCGTCCGTTTTCATGACCACGACGGACGGTTCCTTTTCCTTCGACCCGGATTCCGGGATCGTGCGGTGCGGCGGCGTCCGGGTCCGGCCGGTGGTGACCTGGGTGCGGCACTTCGCCCCCGGCACGCTGACCGCCCACGCGCGTCCCGCCGGTTCGGTGCCGGCCCTGGCCGCGGCGGCGTGGTCGGGGCTGCTCGGCCAGGTCGCCGACGCCGCGGTCACCGCGCTGCCCGGGACCGCCCCGGCCGGCACCGCACAGCTGCCGGCGGCCGGGCGGCTGGGGGTCCGCACCCCCCGCACGGTGCTCACCACCGACGTCGCGGACGGCGCCCGGCGCGTCGGCTCGGCCCGGGTGATCGTCAAGACCCCCGACTTCCGGCTCGTTGAGCCGGATCCCCGTCACTGGGGACCCAGTCTCCCGGTCGTCCTGGACCGGGACGCGGCGGCGGGTGCCCGCTCCCCCGGTGGGCGCCCGGTCGTCGTGCAGGAATACGTCCCGCACGCCTGCGAGCTGCGGGTCTATTACGTCGACGGCGGGATCTGCGCGTTCCGGGTGCGCCAGGGCGACCCGGCGGCGCGGTGGACGGACCCGGCCGGGGTCGCTGTGACCCGGGTGGACTGCCCGGACGCCGCCGGGGCCGTGGTGCGGACCCTGGCCGCCGCGTGGGGACTGCGGTACGCGGCGTTCGACCTGCTGATCACCGGGACCGGCGAGGTGGTCCTGCTGGAGGCCAACCCGGACGGCGACTGGCTGTTCTACGAGCGCCGGGCCGGCTGGCACGGCGTCACGTTCATGGCCGCGGTGATGCTGCGCGAACTGTTCGGCCGCGCGCTGAGAAAGGGATCCGATGAACGTTCTCTCCGGCCGTGACCTGCGGCTGCTGGGCATGCTGGCCTGTGGGCACACCACCGACCGGGCGGCCCGTGAGCTGCGGTTGAGCCGGCACACCGTCGGCGAGGAGATCAGTGGCCTGCTCGGCCGGTTCGGGTGCCGCAACCGGGCCGAGCTGGTGGCGTACTGCTACGCCCACCGGCTGCTGCCGGTCGGCGTCTGGCCGCCGCCCCATGACCCCCCTGCGGGGGACCGTCCGATGCCGGAACTCTCTTTGGTGGGTGAGTGACATGCATGATGCCCTCGGTGCCCTGCGCGACGCGGGATGTCCGGTCGATCAACTGAGTCAGGCCCAGCGCGACGTGCTCGCGGACCTCACGGAACAGGAGACCGTGGCGCTGGTCGCGGTGCAGCGCCGGCTGCTGGCGGCCGAGGGCGAGGTCCTCGCCCACGACCTGAAGCTGCTCTGAGGCGATCGTGAGCCGCAGGCTGGTGGTCGTGCTCTTCCTCGACCTGGTCGGCTGGACCCGGCTGGCCGAGCGGGTGGACCCGGAACCGTTGCAGGACCTGCTGGAGACCTACTACGGGATCTGCTCGGCCGCCGTGGAGGAGCACGGCGGCGTCATCGAGAAGTTCATCGGCGACGCGGTCATGGCGGTGTTCGGGGCGTCGCGCTCCGGCGAGGACGACGCGCTGCGGGCGCTGCGGGCCGCGGCCCAGATCCGCACGGGTACGGACGCCCTGCTCGCACCCGGTGGCACGCCGGTGGAGGTGCACTGCGGGATCGCGGCGGGCGAGGCCCTGGTGACGCACTCGCCGCGGGCCGGTCTGCGGGTCGTCGGCGACGTGGTGAACCTGGCCGCGCGGCTGCAGTCGGCGGCCACCGCGGGCGAGGTCATCGTCAACGAGGTCGTCGCGCGCCTGGCGGCACCGCACTTCACGCTCGTGCCGGTGGCGCCGCTGAGCCTGAAGGGCAAGGCCGCACCCGTCCCGGCGTGGCGGGCGGGTCCGGCCGGCACCCCGGACCAGGACGCCGACGCGGGATCGCCCATGGTGGACCGGGACGCCGAACGGGCCCGGCTCCGGGCGGCGTTCCAGCGGGCGGTCCGCGACGGCGGCACCCGCACCGTCACCGTGCTCGGCCCGCCCGGCGTCGGCAAGTCCCGCCTGGTCCGCGACGCGTTCGCGGGCTGCGCCACGGTGGTCGCGACCTGTCCCTCGTACGGGCCGGCCGGCAACCACACCGCGCTGCTGCAGGTCCTCGACGCGCTGGTCACCCCGGCATCCGGCGCGCGGATCACCGCGGTGCTCGACGGCCTGCGCGGCGCCGCGGCGGCACCGGGCGTCGAGGACATCGCGTGGGCCACCCGGGAATTGATCGCCGCGGCCGCGCCGCTCGTCGTGGTGTGGGACAGCCTGGAATGGGCCGGGCCGTCCCTGCTGCGGCTCATCGGGGAGCTGCGCGAGAGCCTGCGGGCGGTGCCCGTGCTGATGGTGTGCGTGGCCCGGCCGGAGCTGATGGACCTGGCCGTGCCCTGGGTGGCCGGCGACGACGACGTGCTCGACCTGGGCCCGCTCGGGCCGTCCGACAGCACGCTGCTGGCCGGCCTGCTGGTGGCCGGCGACGCCGAGGTGCAGGCGCACGGGATGGACCTGGTCGAGCGGGTCACCGCGCACAGCGCCGGCAACCCGCTGTTCATCCGGTTGATGGTCGAGTCGGACGGGCCCGAGGTGCCGGCGACCATCACCGCGCTGGTCGGCGCGATGATCGACCGGATGCCCGCGGCGGAACGCGACCTGCTCGGCGCGGCGGCGGTGGTGGGTTCCTCGTTCTCGGCGCGCCAGCTGGCCGGGCTCGGCCGGCCGGTCACCGCCACGGACCCGGCCACGGATCTGGCCACGGATCTGGCCGCGGACCTGGCCGCGGACCTGGCCGCGCTCGTCCGGCGGCAGGTGCTGCGCCGGACCGACCGCACGGACGGGTACGCGTTCGTGCAGCAGCCGGTGCACGAGGTCGCGTACGGGCGGCTCGACAAGCACCAGCGGCTCGGCTGGCACCGGCTGCTCGCCGCGAACGGGGTCAGCCCCGGGTTCCACCTCGACGCCGCCGTCCGCCTGCTGACCGCGCTGCGCCCGCACGACCCGGAGCTGACCGCGCTGGCCCGGGACGCGGCCGCCGCCCTGCTCGCCGACGGCACCGCGGCGCTGCGGCAACGCGATGTGCCGGCCGCGGTCGGGCTGCTGCGCCGGGCGCTGGCGGTGCTGCCCGACGACACCGGCCGGTGCCGGGCGGTCGCGGTGCTGCGGCTCAGCGACGCCCTGCTGCTCACCGGCGACACCGGCGGCGCGGTCGAGGTGATCGCGGGCGCGTTGCCACAGGTGACGGACCCGCGCACCCGTGACGCCTGCCTGATCCAGTGGCGACTGCTGGAGGCCCGGCGCGGGGTGGGGACGCCGCCCGGGGCGGACCCGGACCCGGATCCCGCCGATCCGCTCTCCGCCTGCCGCGCGGCGCAGCTGCGCATGCTGCTCCAGCTCGGGAACGGCCGATTCGGGGCGGCGGAGCAGTCGGCCCGCGACGCGCTCGCGCACGCCCGGCTGCTCGGCGACGACTACGAGCAGGACCGGCTGCTGGTGGCGCTGTGCGAACTGCGGCAGTGGGCGCCGGTCCCGCTCGCCGAGCAGCTGGCCGGGTGCTCGGAGCTGGCCCGGCGGTTCGCGGCCGACCGGTTCCTGCTGGTGCCGGTGCTGGCCGCCCGGGCGCGGTGCCTCGCGCTGACCGGTGACAGCGCGGGCGCGCACACCGCGCTGGCGCAGGCCCAGGAGGCGGTGTCGGAGCTGCGGCTCACCATGGGCCAGGTCCTCGTCGACCAGGCGTCCGGGCTGGTCCGCTCGCTCGACGGCGACCACGCCGGCGCCGGGCGGCACTACCGGCGCGCCGCCGACGCCCTGGACCGGGCCGGGCACGTGCCGACCGCGCTGACCCAGCGCGTACAGGCGGCCCGCGAGCTGGCCCACCACGACCGGGACGGCGCGCGCGCCGAGCTCGGCCCCCTTCTGGAGAGACAGGACGACATGGATCTGCGTGGCCACCTGCTGGCCCTGGCCGCCGCCGCCCGTCTCGGGTGCGACGGGGACCCGCTCGCCGCGGCGACCGCGCTGCTCGCCCGGACCGACGATCCCTGCCTGCGCGGGGACGTCTGCTTCGACCTGGCCCACGCGCACCGCGACCGCGGTGACGCGGACGCGGCCGCCGCGATGGCCCGGGCGGCGATCACCAGTTACGCCACCGTCGGCGCCGAGCGGCCGTCCCGACCGGTCCGCGCATGGCGGTGACCCCCGCGCCGTGGCGCCGCGAACGTCCCGGGCACTTCTCGGGCGTGCCCGCGTGGAGCATGCCCGCGACCGGCTACCGCGAGGAGCACGTGCCGGCGAGCCTGTTCGGCGGCGTCGACCGGGCCTGGGCGATGGACGGCGCGGACGGCACCGGGGTACGCGTCTGCGTGCTGGACAGCGGCATCGACGGCACCCACCCGATGGTCGCCCCGGTCGACCGGGCCTGGCAGGTGGTGACCGAGGCGGGCCGGGTGCCCCGGGTCCAGGAGTGCGCGCCGCAGGACACCGCCGGGCACGGGACCGCGTGCGCCGGGATCATCCGGGAGGTCGCGCCGGGGGTGCGGCTCAGTTCGATGCGGGTGCTCGAGGACGGCCGTTCGGGCAGTGCCGCCGCGCTGATCGCCGGGCTGGCCCACGCGATCGAGCAGGACTTCGACATCATCAACATGAGTCTGTCCACCGCCCGGCTGGAGTTCCGCGGGCGGCTGGCGGAGCTGTGCGACCGGGCGTACTTCCGCCGCACCACGCTCGTGGTGGCCGCGCACAACCTGCCGATCGAGAGCTTCCCGTGGAACTTCGCCTCGGTCGTCTCGGTCGCGAGCCACGCCGAGCCGGACCCGTTGCGGTACTACTACAACGCCGCGCCGCCGGTGGAATTCTGTGCCCGCGGCGTGCGGGTGCCGGTGGCGAGCCCGGGCGGCGGGATGACCCGCAACACCGGCAACAGCTTCGCCGCGCCGCACATCTCCGGGATCGCGGCCCGGGTGCTGAGCAAGCACCCGTGGCTGACGCCGTTCCAGCTCAAGAGCGTGCTGCTGCACTGCGCCACCAACGTATCGACCGAGGGGGATGAAGGTGGAGTTCTTGTCTCGCGCACCGCATAGCGCCGTCACCGAGCACCAGTTGCTGCAGTCCGTCGTCGCGGTGGCGCGGCACGTGTACGCGGCGGCCGCGTCCTCGGTGTTCATGGTGAGCCCGGAGTCCGGGGAGCTGATCTTCGCGGCGGTCGCCGGCGCCGGTCAGCAGAGTCTGGTCGGCCGGCGGTTCCCGGCCGGCACCGGGATCGCGGGCTGGGTGGCGGCGAGCTACCAGAGCCTGATCACCGACGTGTCGGCGACCGACAAGTTCGCCCGGGACGCGGCGGAGTCCACCGGCTATCTGCCGTCGAGCATCATGGCCGCGCCGCTGGTCGCCGACGGGGAGTGCATCGGGGTGCTGGAGGTACTGGACCGCCGGGGCGGGGACGCCGAGCGGGAGCTCGACGACATCGAGCTGCTGGAGCTGCTGGCGGGGCAGGCCGCGTTGAGCCTGTCGCTGCTGCGGCGGCGGGAGAAGGCGTACTCGGCGCCGCCGATGGGCAACCTGCTGGCCCGGCTGACCGAGCACGCGGCGATGGACTCGTCGGACCCGCTGGCCGTCGCGCTGCTCGGGGTCTCCCTCGACCTGCTGGACCGCCGATCCCCCCGGACGACCGTTGACAGCGCTCTCTGACATCCAAGATAATTTGGATGTTCGCTGAAGTTCAGACGAGGCGAGGTCCCCCGTGACGGATCCGACCACCAGCACCGCCGAACGTCCGTTCCCCGAGCTGCTGCGCCATCACCGGGTCCGCGCCGGGCTGACCCAGCGGGCCCTGGCCGACCTTTCCACCGTCAGCCCGCGGGCCATCCGCGACCTCGAGTCGGGCCGGGCCAACGCCCGCACCCAGACCATCCACCTGCTCGCCGACGGTCTGCGGCTGCAGGGCCCGCCCCGCGAGCACTTCGTCAGCGCCAGCCTCAACCGGCGCCCGACCGGCCCGTTCGACGCCGGCGCCTGCGTCGCGCCGCGCTCCGCCGACACCCTCGTCGGACGCGACACCGAGGTCCACGCGCTGGCCGGGGTCCTCGGCTCCGGGCGCCGCCGGATGATCACCATCTCCGGGCTGCCCGGCGCCGGCAAGAGCCGCGTCGCCGCCGAGCTCGCCACCACGCTCGGCGCCCGCCACCGGTGGCCGATCCTGTGGATGGGCAACGACATGGGCACGCTGCAACGGCACGGCACCGCGTACGGCCCGCTGATGCGCTCCCTGCGCTCGCTCGTGGACGCCGACCGCGACGGCATCGCCCAGGTCCGCCAGGTCATCGGCGGCCACGACGCGCTGCTGGTGCTCGACGGCCTCGCCGAGGGCACGCTCGCCCTCGACGTGCCCGAACTGCTCGACCGCTGTCCCCGCCTGCGCGTCGTCAGCACGTCGCGCCGTCCGTGGCTGGTCCCGGGCGCGCACCCGGCCGTGGTCTCACCGCTGCCCACCCCCGGCCCGGAGGACGGCGCCGACCCGTCCGGCGTGGCCTCGGTGCGGCTGCTGCTCGACCGGCTCGCCGAGTCCCGGCCGGGCTTCACCCCCGGGCCGGCGGCGACGGCGGCCGCGGCGGAGATCTGCCGGCGCCTCGACGGCCTGCCGCTCGCCCTGGAGCTGGTGGCCGAACGCGGCCGGGTGCTCAGCCTGGGGCAACTGCTGGAGATCCCCCCGGCCGGCCTGCTGGACCTGGCCGTGCCCGGCTCGCGTGACGAACGGCCGAGCACCATCGGCGCCCTGCTCGGCTCCGTCGTCGAGCGGCTCGACGACCGGTTGCGCACGATCCTCGGCGAACTGGCCCGGTCGGTGCCGGTCACCGACGTCGCCGCCGCCCTGCGCCGCGGCCTGGACGACGTGGTCGACGGTCTGCACACCCTCGTCGGCCACGGCCTCGTCCGGGTGTCGTACGGCGAGCTGACCACCGAACTGCACGTGCCCGGCCTGGTCCGGGCGGCACTCGGGACCCGCCGGTGAACCTGTGGTCAGCGTTGCGGGAGGTATCCGGCCGTGAGCGCGTACAGATCCATCCGGTCGGTGATGTTCTCCCGCAGCGACGGGCAGGGCGGCGAGCCCTCGCGCCACAGCTTGGGGCACGCGCCGCCGCAGACCGGCAGCAGGGCGCACCCGCGGCAGGGGGTCTCACCCGCGTCGACCGCGTCGTACCAGTCGTCGAAGGCACCCACCGGGCGCAACGCGTCCGCGGCGACCGTGCCGACGTCACCCAGGTCCGCCTTCTCCTGGCCCGGCACCAGCGGCTGCTCGGTGCAGCTGAAGATCCGCCCGTCCGCACCGACGACCTCGCTGTGCCGGGTCGTCGCCGCGCAGACCACCGGCCGGGTGGCCGACGGCAGCAGACCGAACCGCAGCCCGTGCCGCTGGTAGGCGAGGAACCAGGCGATCTCGGTGTCCGCCATCCGCCGGCGCGGCACCGCCAGGTCCGCGACGTCGTTGCCCCAGTCGTGCAGCGGTGCCGGGTAGCAGACCACCCGGTCGTGCGCGAGTCCCGCGCCGGCCAGGGCCGCGGCGAACGGCTCGGCCAGGCCGGCGTTGTGCACCCCGACATTCGTCCGGACCACGAACCGCAGGCCGTCGAGCTCCGGGTCGCGCAGCGCCGCGGCCAGCACGGCGACGATCCGGTCGAACGAGCCGCCCCCGCGCTTCAGCGGCCGCGACACGTCGTGCGCGGCGGCCGGGCCGTCCAGGGTGACCTCGATGGAGTCCACCCGGCACTCCCGGTGCAGCGCCCGCAGCTTGCGCGCGTCCAGCAGCGTGCCGTTCGTGACGATCTTCGCGGAGTACGCGATCCCGGCCTCGTCCGCGCTCACGACGAACCGGCGCGACAGGTCCCGCAGCACCGCGAAACCCATCATCGGCTCGCCGCCGAACCAGCGCACCGCGATCCGGTCGTAGCGGCCGGACCGCGCGGCCCGGCCGACCCGGTGGGCCAGGGCCGCCCGATGGTCCCCCGAGACGGCGCCCCGCTCGTGGGCCTGCCCGCAGTAGCCGCAGCCCATGTTGCAGTAGGCGCTGGGCATCACCACGAACTCGCGGACCCGGCGGTCCCGGGCCGCCGCCCGGCCCGCCGCGATCACCTCGCCCGCCTCGTCGCGGCCCGCGTCGACGAGCAGGCCCGCGTCCACCAGGCGCTGGTCCGAGGCCGGATCCTCACCGGCCGGATCACCGCCGGCCGGGCCGCCCGCCAGCCGGTCCGCGGTCGCCGGGTCGACGAGGTAGACCCGGGTCGTCGCGGTGTGGAAGACCGGCCGTACGACGCGCCCCGAGGGGTGCCGGAACGATGTCGCGCTGACGACCGTGTACCGGCTGGGGCGCGGCCGATCAGTTCTCGGCACAGCCACCGTTGACGGACTCGGTGAACAGGGGGTTCAGGATGCCCGACGCGTGGGTGATCTCCTCCATGAACGTGTGTGCCTCCCGCTGCAGCGCGTGAGTGGTCAACGCGAGCTGCGTTCCGGCCTGTTCCGCCAGCTCCGCCGCGTGCTGCAGCAACCAGGTATCGATCAGCATGCCTAACACCCCTGACTCCCCTGTGGACCATCCATCGAGAGACGTCCAAGTTTTGCCAGACGATCAGTCGAAGTCAAGCATCCAAATTAGGGGCGTCATACGAAACCTGTTCGACATCGCGACTATGATGTGAGACGTCCTCGTTTGAAGGGAATCGACCAATGACGGCCGAACCACGCATGGTGCAGGACGTGGAGACACTCAAGGCCCTCGCGGACCCGGCACGCCTCGCGATCCTCGAGCTGATGATGGCGGACACCGCGCGCACGTGGACCACCAAGGAACTCGCGACGGCGATCGTCATGCCGCCGAAGAAGCTCTACTACCACCTGGCCCTGCTGGAGCAGCGCGGGCTGCTCGAGGTCCGCACCACCGCCGTGGTCAACGGCATCATCGAGAAGCACTACGCGGCGGCCCAGCCGAGCATCACGTTCCAGCGCGGGCCCGGCGGCCCGGCCACCGGTCCGGTCGAGGAGATGGGCCAGGTCGTGACCACCCTGTTCGACAAGGTGCACGACAACATCCTGAGCGGCCTGCGCGCCGGCCGGACGGTCATGGACCGCCAGGCCCCGGACGCCGAACGCGTCGTGGTCAGTTACACCGCCACCGCCATGGCACCCGAGCGGGCCGGGCAGTTCCGCGACTCCCTGCTGGAGCTCGTCGAGCGCTTCGACGCCGGCACCACCCCGGGGCAGCCGACGTTCGAGCTCCTCATCGCGATCCACCCGCAGGGCTGATCCGCAGGCGCGCCCGCCCGTTGCCAGGAGTGGCATCCTAGGAGGATAGGTTGCGGAATGACCGCAGCGTGACGACGGTTGAGGGCGACGTGAAGAAGAAGATCGGGTTCCTGTCGTTCGGGCACTGGCGTGATGTCAACGGGTCGCAGACCCGCAGTGCCGCCGACGCATTGCTGCAGACCATCGAGCTGGCCGAAGCGGCCGAGGAGCTCGGGGTCGACGGGGCCTTCGTGCGGGTGCACCACTTCGAGCGGCAGCTCGCGTCACCGTTCCCGCTGCTGTCCGCGATCGGCGCGCGGACCAGCCGGATCGAGATCGGCACCGGCGTCATCGACATGCGATACGAGAACCCGCTGTACATGGCCGAGGAGGCCGCCGCCACCGACCTCATCAGCGGCGGCCGGCTGCAGCTCGGCGTGAGCCGGGGATCCCCCGAGACCGCCCTGCGCGGCAGCGAGGCGTTCGGCTACCTCCCCGGGGAGGGCTCGACCGCCGCGGACGACGCCCGGCGCAAGACCGAGGTCTTCCTCGCCGCGATCGAGGGAGTCGCGGTCGCCCGTACCGACCCGGCCCGCACCGGCGGCGTCAGCGGCGGGCTCGCCATCACCCCGCACGCCCCCGGCCTGCGCGACCGCATCTGGTGGGGCGCCGGCACCCGGGCCACCGCGCAGTGGGCCGCCACCATCGGGGCCAACCTGCAGAGCTCGACGCTGCTCAGCGAGGACACCGGCGTGCCGTTCGACAAGCTGCAGGCCGAGCAGATCGAGCTGTACCGGCAGTCCTGGCGCGAGGCCGGCCACACCCGCGAGCCGCTGGTCTCGGTGTCGCGCAGCGTCCTGCCGATCACCGAGGAGATCGACCGGATCTACTTCGGCGACCAGGAGCAGGAGGACCAGGTCGGCCTGCTCGAGGGGACCCGGTCGCGCTTCGGCCGCACGTACGCCGGGGAGCCCGACCGCATCGCCGCGGAGCTGGCCGCCGACGAGGCCGTCCGGGCCGCGGACACCGTCCTGTTCACGGTGCCCAACCAGCTCGGCGTCGAGTACAACGCCCGGATCCTGGAAACGATCACCAAGCACATCGCCCCCGCCATCGGATGGACCCGCGGACAGGGAGAATAGGGCCGTGCCGTCGCCTACTGAACCTCTGCGGAAGCTGGGCTTCCTGACCATCGGCCTGTTCGACCGGGCCGACCCGCGTGCGGGCCACGAGTCGACGCTGGAGATCATCCAGCTCGGTGAGCGGCTCGGGTTCGACAGTGCCTGGCTGCGCCACCGGCACCTGCAGTACGGCATCTCCTCGCCGGTGGCCGTGCTGGCGGCCGCGTCGCAGCGCACCTCGCGGATCGAGCTGGGCACCGCGGTGATCCCGCTGGGCTGGGAGAACCCGCTGCGCCTGGCCGAGGACCTGGCCACCGCCGACCTGCTGTCCGGCGGGCGGCTGAACCCGGGGGTCAGCGTCGGGCCGCCGATGAACTACGACACCGTCAAGGACGCGCTCTACCCGGACACCGCGGACGCCGAGGATTTCAGCTACCGGCGGGTGGAACGCCTGCTGGCAAACATCGCCGGGGAGCAGATCACCGACTTCAGCGGCGCCAAGGGCGTGGTCGAGGTGTTCTCCGAGCGGGTCGAGCCGCACGCGCCGGGGCTGCGCGAGCGCCTCTGGTACGGCGGGGCGAGCCTGCGGTCGGCGCAGTGGGCCGGTGAGCACCGGATGAACTTCCTGACCAGCAGCGTGGTCAAGGCGGAACAGGCCGAGGACTTCGCCGAGATCCAGCTGTCGCACATCCGCGCGTTCCGTGCCGCCCACCCCGACGGCGAGCGCGCCCGGGTGTCGCAAGGGCTGGTCGTCATCCCCACCGACAGTGCGACCGCGGACCAGAAGGCCAGGTACGCGGCGTACGTGGACAAGCGCACGCCCCGTACCGCCGCGCCGCAGGGCCCGGCCCGGATGATGTTCGCGAAGGACCTGATCGGTACGTCCGAGCAGCTCGCCGAGCAGCTGTCCGCGCATGCCGCGTTCCGGGAGGTCGACGAGGTGGCGTTCGCGCTGCCGTTCAGCTTCGAGCACGACGACTACGTGCAGATCCTGACCGACATGGCCACGAAGCTCGGCCCCGCGCTCGGCTGGCAGCCGGCCGCGGGTTAGGGGATGCGGCGCAGCCGGGCCCGCAGCGCCCGGCGGGCGACCGGGCCGAGGTCGTCGACGACCTCGGCCAGCACCGCCAGTTGTTCCAGCGCCTCGAACGCCGTGGTGGCGCCGGGCTCGTCGACGCCTTCGTACAGCTCGAGGCCGACGAACGCCGCGGAGACCGCCTTCGCCAGCCCGGCCGGCTCGGCGAGGGTGCCGAACGGCGAGCCGGTGAGGACCCGGCGCAGCACGGTCTCGATCTCGGCGGTCCACAGCGCCAGCGCCGCGGCCGTCGGGGGTGCGAGCCGGGGGTCGGTCTGGGCGCCGGCCAGCATCTGGGCGAGGATCGCCACGTTGCCGCCGGCCTTCTCGCGTTCGTGCAGCTCACGGCCGACCGCCAGCAGCTCCCGCAGGCTGGTCACGCCCGCGAGGGCGCTTCGGTACGACGCGACGCTCGCCGCGGTGGCGCTCTCGCAGGCCGCCGCCAGCAGGTCGTCGACGGTGCCGAAATGGTAGAAGACGAGGGCCTGGTTGACCCCGGCGGCGGTGGCGATGGTGCGCGCCGAGACGCCCGCGATACCGTGCTCGCGGATGGCCGCGAGGGCGCCGTCGATGAGTTTCTGGCGGGTGGGCGTCATGTCTCCGGCATCCTATCCGATTTGAGCACCCGCTCAAGTGCGGGGGAAGGCTCACCTCTCCCCCGGGCCGACCGACTTTAGTGCCGACAGGACCGCGCGACGACGGGACGGGGGGTGGCACGGTGACGTCCGACCGTCTGCCGGCCGTCGTCTCGCCGTACGGCGCCTTCCCGGGCCTCGGCCTGCACATCCACGACCTGACCATCCGCGGGCTGCACTCCGACGCGGTGATCGCCGCCGACGAGGCCGAGGCCGTGCTGCGGCTGCTCGGCGACGGCCGCACCTACCGGGTCAGCCGGCTCGGCCGGATGTACGCCCTGAGCGCGCTCGGCCGCCCCGACGAGGCGCTGCTCATCGGCCAGGAGCTGGTCGACGACGACGGCCCGTGGACCGGCCCGCGCACCACCGACGCGAAGATCCTCGCGGACACCGCCCGGATGCTCATCCAGGTCGGCCGGATGGACGAGGGGCTGCACCACGTGGCGCGGGCGATGGCCATGCTCGACGTGGTGCCCCGCAAGAGTCTGCGCTACTTCTCCGCGATGGCGTCGCTGGGTGACGCCGCCCGGGCCGCCGAGCTGTTCGAGCTGGCCGAGACCGCGCTGCTGCAGGCCATGGACGCGTTCGAGAACCCCGACGACGTCTACCGCTCCGGCGCCGAATTGCAGTACGCCGAGTTCCTCCTCGAGTGGGCGTTGCGCCTCGAGCACGTGCAGCGGCACGAGGAGGCCCGGGTCATCCTCGACAAGGGCGTCACGATCCTGAGCTACTGGGCGGACAAGGGCCCCGACCTGCCGCTCGGCGAGGCGCTGCTGGCCGTCGGGTACGCGAAGCAGGGCCGGCACGACGATGCCCAGTCCCTGGTCGACAAACACCTGCTCGCGATGCGCGCCGCGGGCCAGCACCACGAGAGCCGGCTGCTGCACCTGGCGCACGGCCTGGTGCTGCGCGGTGCCGGTGAGCTGCGGGGCGCCCGGCGCGAGTTCCTGGCCGCGGCCGAGCTGTGCGTGCTGTCCACCGAGACGCTCACGTTCCAGTACGAACTGGCGGTGACCGCCGCGCTGGACACCCCGGGCGAGGCCACCAGCACGGTGCTCGCCGCCCTGCACGCGCACATCAAGATGCTCTGGCAGCTGCGGCTGGACCGGCGCACGATGCTGCAGCAGGCGTACCGGCGCATCGAACTGGAGGAGGCCCGCACCAGCGCGGACCAGGCGGCGACCTCGGACGCGCTGACCGGGCTGGGCAACCGGCGGATGTTCGACCGGCGGATGGCGACGGTGACCGGTTCCGGGGCGCTGCTGCTGATCGACGTGGACCGCTTCAAGGACATCAACGACGCGTTCTCGCACGGCGTCGGCGACCGGGTGCTGGGCGAGATCGCCGCGGTGCTGCGGGCCCACTGCCGGCACGACGAGGTGGCGATCCGCTTCGGCGGCGACGAGTTCGCGCTGTTCCTGTCCGCCACCGAGCTCGAGGCCCGCCAGGTCGCGGAACGGATCCGGCAGGTCATCCTGGCCCGGGACTGGTCGACGATCGCCCCGGGCCTGCGGGTCACGCTGAGCATGGGCCTGGCGTCGTGCCGCACCGGCGAGGCCGGGCACGAGCTCTACGACCGGGCGGACGCCAATCTGTACGCGGCCAAGCGCGGTGGGCGCAACCGGCTCGCGGCCGCCGCCTGAGTTTCGCCGGACCGCCGGACATCCCGGCCCGGAAACGGCAAGCTGGGCCTATGCGGATCGGGGTCATCGCGGGGCACGACGAGATCGGCGGGGCACTCGCGCGGTGGTGGACGCAGGCCGGCCACGAGGTGGTCGCCAGCACACCGGGGGCGGCCGGCCCGGCGCAGGCCGCCGCGTTCGGTGACGCCGTGCTGTTCGCGCCGGACTGGTCCGCGGCCCACGGCGTGCTGGACCAGGTCGGCGACGTACTGGCCGGCAAGCCGGTGCTGGACGCGACGACGCCGCCGCTCGACGAGGGCGGGCTGGAACAGCTCACCCGGTGGTCGCCCCGGGTGCACTGGGTGAAGGCGTTCAACACCCTGCCGGTGGAGGTGCTGGACGCCCGCCGGGGCCGGGACCCGCTGCTGGCCGAGTTCCTCTGCACCGACTTCACCGACGCCCGGGACACCGCGTCCCAGCTGGTCCGTGACCTCGGCCTGGCGCCGATGTACGCGGGCGGTGCCGACCGGGCGTGGATCACCGAGACCGGCCCGCTGCACATGCGCGAGGTCGACATCAAGGACGCCACCGCGTACCTGGCCGCCGCGCTCGACGGGATCCGCTGACCAGGGTCCGTCAGACGCCTAGGACGTGAGGACCCCGCGCAGCAGGCTCTTGCCGGAGTGCGCGGCGTCGCCGTCGTGCGCCTCGTCGGAGATGTCCACGAGCCGGTAACGGTTGAGGTCGGTGCCCGGGGGCACCGGCAGCACCGCCTGCCGGCCGTCGGGCAGGTTGCCCAGCGACACCATCCTGGTGAGGTCGTCCGGGTCGATCAGCCACACCTCGTGGAAGCCGGTGGTCAGCGGCAGGTTCGTCACGTCGACGAGCATCTCGCCGTCGGCGCGCACCTCGGCCGCGCCGCCGGCCGACGCCGGTGCGTCCGCCAGCGGTGCCAGCGCGGCCCGGGCCGTGACGGCCTCCGGGGCCGGCGCGGTGACCCGCTGCACGACCAGGGTGCCGGCCACCGCCAGCACCGCGGCCGCCACCGCGGCCAGGACCGGGGACAGCCGCCGGCGGGCCTTCACCCGCACCGGGGCGGGCACGGGTGCGAGCCCGGCCTGGATGGCGTCCCAGACCCGGTCCGGAGGCGGCGGCAGGTCCCGCATGCCGCCGGACTCCGCACCGGCCCGCGCCACGTGCTCGAGCGCGTCCAGCTCGTCACGGCACTGCCCGCACCCGGTCAGGTGGGCGGTCTCGTCCGGCTCCGCGGTGTCCTCAGCGAGCGCGAGAAGAACCAGCCGATCGGGATCCAGATGCCGCACCGTCCACCTCCCAACGCTGTCGCAGGTTCGCCATACCGCGGCGGATGTGGCTCTTGACCGTACCCAACGGCAGTCCGGTGACCGCCGCGATCTGCGGGTGCGTCAGATCGTCGAAGAACGCCAGCTCCAGGGTGCGGCGCTGCTCGGCCGGCAGCCGGCCCAGCTCGTCCGCGACCACCAGCCGGTCCACCACCTCGTCCGGGGTGTCGTCGCCGGCCGACGAGGGCAGCAGCGCCTGGACGGTCTCGGCGACCCGGTTCTCCCGGGCCGCGGAGCGCAGCCGGTCGACGACCTTGCGCCGGGCTATCCCCAGCAGCCAGCCGAGCAGCGAGCCCTTCGCCGGGTCGAACGTCTCGTGGCCCAGCCAGGCGGCTACGAACGTGGCCTGCGTGACGTCCTCGGCGTCGGCCCGGTTGCCGAGCATCCGCTGGGCGAGGTGGAGCACGGACCCGCCGTGGCGGTCGAACGCCAGGCGCAGCGCTCTCTCGTCGCCGCCGCCGAACCGCACGGCCAGCTCATCCTCGGGCTTCATCGACCCCCCTTCGGCACGCCTTCATCCGTTCCTTCGCTCCCGGTGCGCGTTCTGGATGCAGTGAATTCGTGTGCATCCATGCAGAGGGTCCCGGGCGAAGTGATGGGTGACCGATCCCTGATACCCCAGGAGTGCTCATGCGCATCATGCCCCTGCTCGGCAGCGTCGCCGTCGTGGCGCTGTTCGGCGCCGTCGCCGCGACCCCGGCGTACGCCGCGTCGTCGCAGGTCTCCGTCGTGCACGGCATCCCCGGTCAGCCGGTGGACGTCTACGTCGACGGGAAGAAGACCGTACCGGACTTCCAGCCCGGCAAGGTCGCGGGCCCGCTGACGCTGCCCGAGGGCACGTACGACATCGCCCTCACGAAGCCCGGCGACGACCTGGACAAGGCGCTGCTCACGGTGGACGACGCGAAGGTGCCCGGCGGCGCGGACATCAGCCTGGTCGCGCACCTGTCGGCCGACGGCAAGCCCACGCTGACGCCGTTCGTCAACGACACGAAGAAGCTGGCGGCGGGCAAGGCGCGGCTGGTGGTCCGGCACACCGCCGCGGCCCCGGGCGTCGACGTGCGGGCCGCCGGGAAGCCGGTCTTCGAGAACCTGACCAACCCGAAGGAGGCCAAGGCCGACCTCGACGCCGGCACCGTCTCCGCCGACGTCGTGCTGACGGGTACGGACACCCGGGTGCTCGGCCCGGCGGACCTGTCCCTGAAGGAGGGCACGTCGACCATCGTGTACGCGGTGGGCTCGGCCGACGACAAGAGCCTGGACCTGGTCACCCAGACGATCGACGGGCTGCACTCGGCGCCGGGCGGCGTGGACAGCGGCAGCGGCGGGCTCGCCGACCGGGGCCTGAACCCGGCCTGGTACGCGCTCGGCGGTGCCGGGATCCTGCTGCTGCTCGGGGCCGGGCTGACCCGGCGACGGGCTCTGTCCGTACGCGGATGAGGTCTTCGGACCGCGCGCCCCGGTTCCGGCCGGGGCGCGCCACCCTGCTGACCGCCGCCGGGATCGCGCTGGTCCTGGCGTTCACGGTGGCCGCCTGCCGCTCCCGCACCGCGCCCGACGTCGGCGCCCCGATCGTCACGGTCCTGGAGAGCGCCCGGCCCACCACCTCGGCGCCGGAACCGGAGCCGGGGCCGGCACGCATCGAGGCCCCGCGCAGGCTGCTGATCCCGGCGCTGGACCTCGAAGCGACCGTGACGCCCGCGGGGGTGCGGGACGGGGAGTTCGCGGTGCCGCCCAGCGTGGACGAGGTCGGCTGGTACAAGTTCGGGCCCGGCCTGGAGGCGACCGCGGGCTCGATCGTGATCTCCGGGCACGTGGACAGCGCCGAGCAGGGCAAGGGCGCGTTCTTCCGGCTCGGCAAGCTGCGCCCCGGCGACCGGATCACGGTGACCGGGAAGGGCGCCGGCCGGGAGTTCTCGGTGGTGGCGCGCGAACGGTACGCGAAGACGGCGATCCCGCTGGAGAAGTACTTCGCCAGGGACGGCGCTGCCCGCCTCACGTTGATCACGTGCGGCGGGCAGTTCGACCGGCGGACCGGCCACTACCGGGACAACGTGGTGGTCACCGCTGTACCGATGGGGTAGGCCCGGTGGGACGCGTCAGGCGGTGACCCGGCGCTTACGGGTCCAGGAGAAGCCGATCAGGCCCATGATCGCGGCGAGCACGCCACCGCCGGCCGTCCAGAACCAGCGCGACGAGAAGTCCGGGATCCAGTCCCAGCTGATGCCCTCGTCGTCGTCGACCGGCGCGGCCGAGCTGGTCACGTCACCGGTCAGCACGCTGCCCGGCCGGTTGTTCGGCACCAGTGGCGCGGCCAGCACGCCCTGGTCCGCGCCGGTGTCGCCCTTGGGGGCGGCGAGCAGCAGGCCCACCGTCACCGGCAGGCCCAGGTCCTTGTCCGGCAGCTCGGTGCTGGACAGGCGCACGTAGTACGTACCCGGCAGCGGGTCGCCGTCCCAGGGCTCGGCCCACGAGCGGACCTGCCGAAGCTGACAGCGCAGCGTGACGTCGGTGTCGTCGGCCGCGGCCTGCGGGCTCTGCTCCCCCGCCACGCACGCCTGCCGGCGGCGCAGTCCGTCGAAGACCTCGACGGTCCACGCCTGGGCACCGTTGCGGTCGGCCGCCGGGGGCAGCTCGACGGTCGCGGTGAGGTCCGGGCGCTGACCGGCCTGCGCGGTGAACGACCAGTACAGGTAGTCGCCGGTGACCGCGGCGACGTCGACCTGCTGGTCCGGCGAGATGGCGATGGCGGTCAGGAACGAGGTCCCGGCGATGTTCACCGCCGGGGCCGGGGCGGGTGAGGGCGCGGCGAGCGCCGGGGTCGCCGGCAGCACGCCGATCATGGTCGCGCCGATGGCCGCGATGAGGGTCTTCCGCATGATCAGTTCTCCCGCCACTTGGCGATCCACCAGCGGGTCAGCCAGCCGGAGAGCACCCCGGCGAGCAGTCCCGCGATACCCAGCACGAGCAACAGCAGGAAGCCGCGGCCCAGGCCGGGCGCGTCGGGGGCCTTCGAGGCGTCGACCACGTCGATGCTCAGCTCCAGCGGCATACCGGGCGCGCTCGCCGCCGTCGACGACGCGAACGAGTTGCTGACGATCAGGCAGACGTCGGTGGTCGTGGCCACGTCCTCGTCGTCGTCGGTGTCCCCACTGGCCTTCGGCCGGGGCTCCTCGTCACCGGACCAGCGCAGGCCGGCGGAGAGCACGTCGGCCCGCCCGCTGCCCGCGTCGGTGCCGCGGACCAGCTCACGGCCGTCGGCGGTCGCCGCTTTCAGCAGGACGCCGTAGTCGCGCGACACCGGACGGTCCAGCGCGACGCTCACCGAGGCCCGCAACTCCTGACCGGACCGTACCGGGACCCGGTAGTAGCGGTGCTCGCTGATCTTCTCGCGGTCGGTGTAGACGCCGGGCGCCAGCAGCGGCGCCTGCCCGCAGTCCTCGGCGCCGGCGACCGGTGCCGGAGCCACCGGCGGGGGCACGGCGGCGCGGTCGACGAGTTGCTTGACCCGGTCGGTCAGCTCCTCCTCGCTCTGCGCCGCGGTGAACGTGCCGCCGGTCGCCGTGGAGATGCAGACCAGCTGCTTGCGGGTCTTCTCGTCGGGCGCGAGGCCCAGCGTGTCCACCACCAGCTTGGTGCCCTTGGCCGCCAGCTCGCGGGCCACGCTGCACGGATCAGGCGGCGTACACGTGTCCTCACCGTCGGTGATCAGCACGATCCGCCGCGCCGAACCGATGTCCCCGAGGTCCTTGGCGGCCTCACGCAGCGCCAGGCCGACCGGCGTGAATCCGGTGGGCTTCAGCTCGGCGATGGCGTCCTTGGCCTCGTCCCGGTCGACCGGCCCGACCTCGACGATCTGCTGGGTGTCCTTGCAGCCGACCTTCTTGTCGTCACCGGGATAGGTCGCGCCGAGCACCCGGATCCCGAGGTACGTGGTCTCCGGCAGCGCGTCGACGACCTCGTTGAACGCGCGTTTCGCGACCGCGATCCGGGTCTCCCCGTCGATGTCGTCGGCCCGCATGGACCCGCTGACGTCGAGCACCAGCTCGACCCGGGGCGGTTCGGCCCGGGCGGGTTCACCGGGCTCGGCGGAGGCCGGTGCGGCACCCAGCACGCTGGAGATGCCGACCAGCCCACATACAACCATTGTGGACAGTCTTTTGCGGATCACGCGGCAAGATCATAAGGCCATCCCGCCTCCGCGTGCCGCACCGGGTGTCCGGCCCCCGGCGAACCGGGTCAGAGCGTGAAGCGGTCCACGATCGCGCGCAGGTCGCCGGACATCTCCGCGAGCTGCCCCGCGGCCCGGTTCGCCGCACCGACGCCGACGGTGGTGAGCTGGACCGACGCGGCAACATCGGTGATCGTCGCGGCGACCTGACCACCGGGCGTCGCGGCCCCGGCGGCGACGGTCTGGATGGTCGCGGACATGGTGGCCGCGGACTCCGCCACGGTGGCGGCCTGCCGGGCACCCGCCTCGGCGCTGCCGGTGCTCTCCCGGCTCGTCGCGGCCAGCGAGCCCGCCGCGGCGCCCAGCCGGGTGGAGTGACTGGCCAGGTCGCTGACGGTCTGCCGCAGCGTGGTGGTGGCCCGGCGCAGGCTCTGTGCCATCCGGCCGACCTCGTCACGCTGCTCGACATCGGCGTCGCGGGACAGGTCACCGTCCGCCACGGCCTCCAGCACCCCGGACACCCTGCGCAACGGCACCACGATCATCCGGGCGACCAGCAGCGCCAGCAGCACCGCGACGGCCGCCCCGATGACGAAGACCGCGATGACCAGGGTACGGATGTCACGTACCGTCGCGTCGAAGTCCTCGCCCGCGACCAGCGCGTCGTCGGCCCGGCCGATCTCGTCCGCCAGCAGGGTCTCGTAGCTCTTGCGCAGGTCCCGGTTGGCACCCATCGCGACCGTGACAGCGGCCTTCGGGTCGCCCGGATACGACGTGAACTCGGTGCCGAGCGCGGTGAACCACGCATCGGTGGCGGCTTGATGCCGTCGATGGTGGCCTGCTCACCGGCGCTGCCCAGCGCCCGGGCCCGGCCAGGTTCGCATCGACGGCCTTCTGCCGGCCCAGCGCCTCGTCCCGGAATGTGGGGTCCCCGCCGATCAGGTATCCCCGCTCGTCGTCGGCAAAGCCCTCGACCATGGCTGAGGCGTACCCCATAGCGGCCCGCTCAGGCACCGGTCCGCACCGCGTCGCGTGATCCAATGGCGTGATGGACCTCGATCAGGACACGCCCGGCCTCGTCGGGCGCCCGGGGGTCCGCGCCGAGCTGGCGGCGCTGCTGGACGGGCCCGGCGCGGCGCTGCTGGTCGGCGACGCCGGGATCGGCAAGACCACGCTGGCCCGGGCGTTCGCCACCCGGGCCGGGACGCTGGGGCACCCGGTCGTCCGGACCGGCGGGGACGCGACCGGCGGGCCGTACTCCGCGTTGCGGCCGTTGTTCGAACGCGCCGAGGTCGCGCAGCTGCCGCCGGAGCAGGGCCGGGCGGTGCGCAGCGCCCTCGACGGGGCCGGGCACGAGGTCGACCTGCTCGCGCTGCGCGGTGCGATGTGTGTGATCGCCGGGCAGCTGGCCGGGGAACGGCCGCTGGTCCTGGTCGTCGACGACGTGGACCGGGTCGACGCGCCGAGTTTCGACCTGCTGCTGACACTCGCCTCGGTGCTCTCCTGGGCGCAGCTGTCCGCGGTGGCCCTGTTCGTCTGCCGCACCGAGCGGGTGCCCGGGGAGCTGGCCGAGCTGGTGCGCCCGATCGTGGTACCCCCGCTGGCCGGTCAGGAGGCCGAACAGCTCTTCGACACGCTGCCCGGCGCACCGGACGGGTCCGCCCGCCACGAGATCATCCGGCGGGCCGCGGGCAACCCGCTCGCGCTGCGCGAGTACGCCGAGTGGGCCGACGGCGCGGGCGGCAGCGACGAAACGCGGGTCTTCGCGCGCCGGGTCGCGGCCCTGCCGGAGCTGTCGCTACGGGCGCTGACGCTGGCCGCGGCGGGCGAACGGAGCCTGGCCGTGATCGCCCGGGCCGATCCGGCGGTGACGCTCGCCGCATGGCGCCCGGCCGAGGACACCGGCCTGATCACGGTGGCCGACGACCTGGTCCGGTTCCGGCACCCGCTGGTCGAGTACGCGGTGCTGGAGGCGGCCGGGCCCGGGGCGCGGCGGCACGCGCACCGGCTGCTCGCCGCGACCGCGACCGACCCGCTGCGCGGGCTGTGGCACCGGACCGCCGCCGCGGACCGGCCCGACCCGGAGCTGGCGGCCGAGCTGGCCGGGTCGGCCCGCCTGCTGGACGGCGCCGGCACGGTGACCGCGGTCGGCCTGCTCGAACAGGCCCACGACCACGCGGTGGGCGGGCAGCGCGCGATGATGCTGTTCGAGGCCGGGATGCGCGCGGCGGCGGCCGGCCGGGTCCGCTGGGCCGGCTCGCTGCTCACCCGGGCCCGGGCCGCCCTGGGTGACGGCGACATCACCGGGGTCGAGGCCGACGTCGTCGGCCTGGGCTCCTGGCTGCACACCGTGCGCGGCGAGCTGGACACCGCGTCGGCGCTGCTGGCCGGCACGATCCGCCGGACCGGCGCGGCGGTCCCGCCCGGCCTGCTCGTCACCGCGGCGCTGCCGGCGTTCCTGCTCGGCGACGGGGAGCTGCGCACCGCCCTGCGCACCGCGGTGCCCCGGATCACCACCACGCCGGGGCCGCCGTTCCTGTTCGCGCGGGCCCTGGCGGCGCCCGGCGAGCAGGTCAGGGCCGAGGTGCTCGCGCAACGCGAGACCACCGACCTGCGGGACATGTCCCGGGCGGCCACCGTCGGGGCGGCCGCGCTGCTGCTCGACGAGCCCGAACACGCGGTCCGCCTGCTCGGGCCGGCCGTCACGGCGCTCGTCGAGGGCGCCGCGGCCAACACGTACCTGGCCGCACCGGGCGCGGCCGGCTGGGCGCTGGTCGACACCGGCCGCTGGACCGAGGCCGAACGGTGGCTGGTGCCGCTGCAGTCGTCACCGGTCATGAGCGAGACGCCCCTGCTGCGCACCGGCGTCCACGTCGTGCTCGCCGTCGTCGCGTACCTGCGGGGACGCCCGGACCGCGCCGGGGAGCTGCTCGCGGCGGGCCCGCTCGACCCGTACGGCGTACCCGTCTTCGCGTTGCGCCTGAACTGGGCACGGGGCCTGGCCGCGGCAGCCGGCGGCGACCACGGCGAGGCCTGGCGGCTGTTGTCGGCGGCCGCCGCGGTCGAGCACGACTGGCGGGCGCTGGTGCTCCCGGATCTCGCGGCCGCGGCCCGGCGCACCGGCCGGGACCGACCGGCGCCCGGCGCGGGCACCAGCAGGGCCGGCACCAGCTGGCTCAGCACCCGCCGGCGGGGCCGGGCCGACCTGACCGGGGCGCTGGGCGAGGACGACCCGGGCGTCGCCGCCGCCCGGATGGCCGCGGTGCTGGACGACCCGCGGGCACGGCGGTGGCCGTTCGAGCGGGCCGTGCTCGCCGTCGAGCGCGCCGACCTGCTGCGCCGGGCCCAGCAGCCGCGGGCGGCCCAGGACGTGCTGGTCGACGCGCTGGACGCGTTCGACCATGTGGGCGCGGCCGGGTGGGCCGCCCGGGTGCGGGCCGAGCTGCGTACCCCGGTGGTGTCCCGCCCGGACCCGTTCGCCGGGCTGAGCGCGCAGCAGGAGCAGATCGTCCGGCTGGCCGCGCAGGGGCTGAGCAACCGCGAGATCGGCGCCCGGCTGTACCTCTCGCCGCGCACCGTCGGATCCCACCTCTACCGGGTCTTCCCGCAGCTGGGCGTCGCCAACCGCACCCAGCTGGCCGATCTGCTGAGCACCGCGGACCAGCGGTGACCGAACTCGACGCGGCCGCGCGGCGGATGGTCACCGGCGCGCTGTACCCGCCGTTCCTGTACGCGATCGGGCCCGACGACGCGCGGCGGGCGCTGGCGCTCATGCAGGTCCCGCCGGCCGAGCCCGCCGGCGCCGGGCACCACGTGCTGAGCGTGGCGACCGCTCGCGGCCCGATGCGCGTGCACGTCCTGGTCCCGCACGACGCCGGCACCCGGGCGCCGGTCGTGCTGTACGCCCACGGCGGCGGCTGGGTGATCGGCGGCTACGACACCCACCACCGCCTGGCCGCGGCGCTGTGCCGGGAGACCGGTGCGATCGTCGTGGTGCCCGAGTACACCCGGGTCCCGGAGGCCCGGCACCCGGCGGCGGTCGAGCAGCTGACCGCCGCGCTGGGGTGGATCCGGTCCGGGGCGCTGCCGGTGGGCGCCGACCTGTCCCGGGTGGCCGTGGCCGGGGACTGCGCGGGCGCGACGATGGTGGCCGCGGTGGCGATGGCCGACCGGGACACCGGTGCCCCGCCGCTGGCCGCGATGGTGCTGCTGTACCCGCTGGGCCGCCCCGGGCCCCGCGACGGGTCCGCGGCCGAGTTCGCCACCGGCGCCGGGTTGCGGCTGGAGGACGTGCGGCGGCTGTGGCGCGGGTACTCGCCGTCGGCCGACCCGCTGGCCGATCCGCTCGCCGCCCGCCGGCCGGCCGGGTTACCGGCGACGTTGCTGGTCACCGCGGAGGCGGACGTCAACCGGGATCCGGCGGAACGGTTCGGGGCGCGGCTGCGGGCGGCCGGGGTGCCCGTCACCGCCGTGCGTTACCTCGGCACCGTGCACGACTTCGCGGTGCTCGACGCGCTGCGCTGGACCCCGGCCGCCCGCGCGGTCGTCGGCCAGGCCGTCGACCACCTGAGCGCCGCCTTCCGGATCGGGACACCATGAGAGCCGAACGGACCCTGGTGTACGGCCCCCGGGGCACCGGCCGATCCACCGCGCTCGCCGAGGCGATCCGCGAGCACACCGCGGGCGGCGGTCAGGTGCTCGTGACGAAGGCGCTGCCCGGCGACGAACGGCTGCCCGGTGCCGGCCTGCAGCGGCTGCTGACCCCGGTCCCGGACGTGGCGGGCGACCTGGGACGGCTGGCGCGTACCGGGCGGTGGCTGATCTGCGTCGACGACCTCGACCGCCTCGACCAGCTGTCCCGGGAGGTGCTGCGCGCGCTGGACGGGGTGCCGCTGCTGGCGAGCGCCGTCGGCCCGGTCGACGGGCCGTGGACCCGGACGGTCCGGCTGGACCGGCTCCCCCGGGCCCGGGCGCACCGGATCGCCGACACCACCCATCCCGCGGCGCGGGTCCTGCTGGCCCAGGCGGCCGGCAACCCGCTGGCGCTCGCCGAGCTGGCCCGGGCGCTGCCCCCGGCGGACGGGTTCGCGGTCACCACCACCGAGCTGCCCGTCCCGGTACGCCTGCGCCGGGCGCTCGCCCCGATGACCGACGATCTGGATCCGGTGGCGCAGCGGGCGGCCCTGCTGGCGGCGTTCGCCACGGAGACCCCCGGGCCGCGGACCCGGGACGCCCTGGAGTCCCTGGCCGCACCGGGGGTGTGGACCGCCCTGGTGACCGCCGGGGTGCTCCGCCCCGGGCGGCGGTTCCGGTTCGCCCACCCGGTGATCCGCGCGGCGGTGCTCGACCGGGCCGGGCCGGCGCGTGGCCGCGAGGTCCGTCACGAGCTGGCCACGGCCCTGCCGGCGGACAGCCCCGCACACGCCTGGCACGCGGCCCGAGCCGATCCGTCCCCCGACGACCGGCTCGCCGGGATCCTGGCCCGGGCCGGTGCCGCGCTGAGCCACGACGGCCGGTTGCGGATGGCCGTCTACGCGTTCGCCCTGGCCGCCGCGCGCAGCTGCGACCCGGCCGTCGCGCACGACCGGTACCTCCGGGCGGCCCGCGAGGCGCACCTCGCCGGGGAGGCGGCGTGGAGGGCACGGATGCCGGTCACGACCACCGCCGAGCTGCCCGCGCTGATCCGGGCCGCGTGGCTGCGCGGTGACGACGAGTCCCGCCGCCGGGTCCGGGCCGCACTGGACGGCGGCACCGCACTGGACGGCGGCACCGGGCTGCTCACCACGTGGGGGCGGGCGGTCGTCGACGACGAGGACGCCGGTGGCGCCGCCGAGCGGCTGCTGCACGAGCCACCCCGGCCCGGGCCACCCCGGCCGGGTCCGGCCGGGCCGGTCGCTCCGTACGAGCGGGCGATGGCGCTCGGCACGATCGCGCTGGCCCGCCACGAGACCGCCCTCGCCGAGCGGTACCTGCGCCGGACCGCGGAGCTGGCGCCCCCGGCCGGGCTGCACCACGCGATGGCGCTGGGCGGGCTGGCCTGGACGTCGTTCGACGCAGGTGACCTCGACGCCGCCCGGCTGCACGCGGAGCGGGCCCTCGCCGCCGCCCGGGACCCCGGCAACGCCGTCCTGCTCGACGTGCGGGCCGGCGCCCTGACCACGCTCGCCGCGGTCGCGGTGCTGCGCGAGGACCCCGGGCACGCCGAGCGGCTCCAGCAGGCCCGGGAGGCGCTGCAGCCGGGCCGGCACGCCGTGCACGACCTGCGGCTCGACCGGGCCCGCGCGCAGCTCGCCGGGATCCGCGGCGACCACGGGCTCGCGTGGCACCGGCTGCGCCGCGGCTACGACCCGGCCGGGCACCCGGTGCACCACCGGGCCTCCGACCTCGCGCTGGCCGACCTCGCCCAGGTCGCCGTCGTGCTCGGCCGCCAGGACGAGGTGGCCCCGATCGTGGCCGCCGCCGAGGCCCGGGTGACCGCGTTGCGCTCGGCCCGGACCACCGCGCTGTGGCATCGCGCGCGGGCCCTGCTGGCCGGCCCGGACCCGGTGGCGGAGACGTACTTCCGGCTCGCGCTGGCCGACCCCGGCAGCGACCAGTGGGCGGTCGAACGCGCACTGGCCCGGATGGACTATGCACAGTGGCTGCGGCGGCGGCACCGGCCGGCGGAGTCCCGCCCGCTGCTCAGCGCCGCCCGGGACGTGTTCGCCACCTCCGGGCTGACCGCGTGGCGCGAGCGGGCGCAGGCCGAACTGGCCGCCGCCGCCCCGCCCCCGCGCGGAGACGGGGCGCCCGGCAGCCGCCTCACGTCCCAGCAGCGGCAGGTGGTCGTGCTGGCCGCCCAGGGGCTCACGAACGCCCAGATCGCGGCACGCCTGGGGCTCTCGGCGCGGACCGTGGGAACGCATCTGAGCCGGGCGTACCCGATCCTCGGGGTGACCCGCCGCTCGCAGCTGCCGTCCGTGCAGTCGTTCGACGGACGACCGTGACCATCGCCGGCGGGCACGCTCACCGGCATGGACGACCTCGTCGAACGGGCCCGCCGGGATTTCGACACCCGCCAGTCCGCTGACGTGCCGCGCCCGGCCGCCGACCTCGAGGACCGGGTCGTCACGGGCGGTCCGTCCGGCCGGGTCGCGGTCCGGGTCGTCCGCCCGGCCGGTGCCACCGGACCGCTCCCGGTGATCCTGTACCTCCACGGTGGCGGGTGGGTGGCCGGCAGCGCCCGCACCCATGACCGTCTCGTCCGGGAGCTCGCCACCCGGGCTTCCGCCGCCGCGGTGTCCGTCGGCTACACCCGCTCCCCCGAGGCGCGCTACCCGATCGCCGCCGAGGAGTGTTACGCCGTCCTGGAGTGGATCGCCTCGGACGGTGCCGCGCACGGCCTGGACCCGCAGCGCACCGCGGTCGCCGGCGACGAGGCCGGCGGCAACCTCGCGGCCGCGGTCACCCTCATGGCCAAGCAGCGCTCCGGCCCGGTCCTGGCCGGTCAGGTGCTGTTCACGCCGATCACCGACGCGTCCTCCGGGGCCGCGCGGTGGTACTGGGACCGCTACACCACCGGCCCGGCGGCCCGGTCCGAGATCACCTGCTCGCCGGCGCGCGCCACCACCGAGCAGCTCGCCGGCCTGCCCCCGGCGCTGGTCGTCGTCGCCGGCGCCGACGAACTGCGCGACGAGGGCGAGGCGTACGCGGCCCGGCTGCGGCACGCCGACGTCCCGGTCACCGCCGTGCGCTACCTCGGGGTGGCCCACGACTTCGCCGTGCTGGACACGCTGCGCGACACCCCGGAGGCCCGCGCCGCCACCGCCCAGGCGGGTCGTTTCCTGGCCGACGCGCTGTCGTAGACAATGGCCCGATGGCTCTCGACCGGTTCGGCGCGGTGGACGTGCACTACCCGGACACCGGGGGCGCCCACGCGGCGCTGGTCGTGGCCGGCACCGATCGCTTCGCGGAGCTGACCGAGGAACGCACCGCGTGGCTCCCCGAGGTCGCGGCGTACGAGCCCGGCCGCTTCTACCTGCGGGAGCTCCCGGCCCTGGAGGCGGTCCTGGCCACCACCACCGCACTGGAGCTGCTGATCGTCGACGGTTATGCCGACCTCGACCCCACGGGTACGCCGGGACTGGGCACCCACGTGCACCGCAGCACCGGCCTGCCGGTGATCGGCGTGGCGAAGACCGCGTTCCACCTGGCCACCCACGCGATCCCGGTGCGGCGCGGCACCGCCACGAAACCGCTGTTCGTGACCACGGCCGGGTTCCCGCTCGAGGACGCCGCCGGCCTCGTCGCGGCGATGGCCGGCCCGCACCGCCTGCCGGACGCGCTGCGCCGCGTCGACCGGCTGGCCCGCGGTCGTCCATAGTGTAGTGATGCCCAAGCGCCTCACCTACGCCGACGCGGTCAAGCTGCTGGACGGGTCCAGCCCGCTGGTCAAGGCCGCCGACAACCTGCTGGGCGGCGCCCTCGCCCTGGCCACCGCGGGAGGCAGCGAGGTCGCCCTCGGCTTCTTCGACGCCAAGGCCGAGGTGGCCCGCCTCGGCCAGGTGGTGGCCGGCAAGATCACCGATCAGGTACGCGGCCTGGGCCGTTACGACCGCAGCAGCCGCCTCCAGGCCGCCCACGGCGTCCTGGTGGTGACCGCCTTCTTCGACGCGCTCGACGACTGCCTCGCCCGGGCCGGCCTGGCCACCCCGGATCTCACCCGAGCCGACCAGCTCCTGCTGGTCACCGGGCCTGCCCGGGAAGGTTGGCTCCCGCAGTTGCTGGACGCCGAGCTGCCGGTGCCGGCGCCGGACCGGTCCTACGACAGCCTGCTGCGCGATGTCCGGGCGTGGTGCGACGCCCGTACCCACGCGATGATCAACCACCTCGGCGGGCTGGCCGAATGGGACGAGGCCGACGACCGGGCCCGCCGGGCCGTCACCCGGCTGGTGGCCGAACGGTTGCCGGACACCGCCACCGAACGCTACGACGCGGCGGTCCGGCGGCTGTCGGTGGAGCTGCCCGAGTTCGCGACGTGGCTGCGGCAGCTGGAGTCGCGGGCCGCCGCCCGGGGGCTGGAGAGCCTGGAGGCGGCGTTACGGGAGGCCACCTCGGACCGGGTTCCCTCGCGCCAGCGCCGTGATCTCGCCACCGCGTACCGGGAGATCCTGGACCGGGCCATCCTCGGCGGTGACGCCGGCGAGGTGATCATGCCGAGCCTGGCCGCGGCGTACATCGATCCGCGGTTCCGGGTGAAGGCCGCCGGCCCGGGTGCGCGACCGGCCGAGGACGAGTGGTGGGACACCGGCGCGCGGGCCGACTTCGCCGGTTTCCTGGTCACGTATCTGACCACGCCGCAGGCGGCCGAGGCACCGCTGCTGCTGCTCGGTCAGCCCGGCGCCGGCAAGTCGACGCTCACCCGGATCCTCGCGGCCCGGCTCCCGGCCGCGGACTTCCTGGTGGTCCGGGTCGCGCTGCGCGAGGTCGGCGCCGAGGCGGAGATCCAGGACCAGATCGAGCAGGCCGTACGCGGGGACATCGGCGAGACGGTGGCCTGGGCCGATCTGGCCCGCGACGCCGCCGGGGCGATGCCGGTGATCCTGCTGGACGGCTTCGACGAGCTGCTGCAGGCGACCGGTATCCACCGCTCCGACTACCTGCAACGGGTGGCGGCGTTCCAGCACCGCGAGGCGACGCTCGGCCGCCCGGTCGCGGTGGTCGTCACGAGCCGGGTCGCCGTCGCCGACCGGGCCCGGCTCCCGGCCGGCGGGCTCGCCGTGCGCCTGGAACCGTTCGACGAGGCCCAGCTGATGCGCTGGTGCGCGATCTGGAACGAGACCAACGCCGGGCGCCGCCCGTTCCCGGTCGCCGTCCCGCGGCGCTTCCCCGACCTCGCGGCGCAACCGTTGCTGCTGCTCATGCTGGCGCTGTACGACGCCACCGGCGACGGGCTGCAGGACGAGTCGCTGGACACCGGGCAGCTCTACGAACGGCTGCTCAGCGAGTTCGCCGCCCGCGAGGTCCGCCGCATGCACGCGGACAGCCCGGACGGCGACCTGTCCGCGCTGGTCGAGGCCGAGCTGCTGCGCCTGTCGGTGGTCGCGTTCGCCATGTTCCACCGGCTCCGGCTCTGGGTCACCACCGCGGAACTCGACCACGACCTGGCCGGGCTCGGCCTCGAACCGCTGGTCGCGGCGCGCGCCGAGGACTTCCGGGCGAAGATCACCGCCGGGCAGGAGATGGTCGGCCGGTTCTTCTTCATCCAGCGGGCCAAGGCCAGCCAGGACGACCGGACCCTGCAGACGTACGAGTTCCTGCACGCGACGTTCGGCGAATACCTGATCGCGCGGCTCGTGGTGCAGGCGGTCCGGGACGCCGCGGCCCGGTCGGGCGCCCGCACGCTGCGGCTGGGCCCGGCCGACGACGACGACCTGCTGCAGTCGCTGCTCGGCTTCACCCCGCTGACCGCCCGCGCGACCGTGCTCCCGTTCGTCACCAGCCTGTTGCGGGGCGCCCCGGTCAGGGACTGGCTGGCGGAGCGGCTACGGGCCGCGGTCACCCGCCCCGGGTACGTCCAGCGCCGGTATCAGCCGGTCGACAAGCGGGCCGACCACTGGATGGCGACGTACTCGTTCAACCTCATGCTGCTGACCCTGGCGTGCGGCGGCCCGCTGCGCGCGTCCGAGCTGTTCCGGCACGCGGAGAACCCGGCGAGCTGGCTGCGCGACACCGCCCTGCAGTGGCGGGCCGCCGTCCCCGGCGGGATCATGCTCGACAGCCTCGAGACGATCGGCGTCACCCGCGGCTGGGCGCAGGACGGCCGCCGCGACCTGGTCCTGGAGGCCGGCGACGGCGGTGCGCTGACCGTCGACCCGGTGTGGTCGCGCGGCCTGTCGCAGGACTGGTCCGAGCTGCGGACGTTCGACACCGGGGTGCCGCTGCGGTCCGCGCTGAAGTCGATGCAGCTCAGCGGCGCGCTCAGTGAGGACGTCCTGCGGCACGCCGTCGAACCGGTCCTGTGGCGCATGCCGGCGGCGGTGGCGACCTTCGTGCGGCACGGCGCCGAGGAGTCGGAATCCGTCGCGCACAGCCTCATGACCCTGTTGCTGGCGTCGGCCCACCACGACGATCCCGGCGATCTGCTCGCCGCCTACCTTCGGGCGCGGGACGCGGTGATCGTGGCGTTCCAGGGCGACGCGGCCGAGCCGTACGTGACCCTGCTGCTCCGGTCCCTCACCCGGGACGCGGCGCGGTTGCCCGCCGACGACGTGCTGCGGATCGTCCAGCGGCTCATGCTGGCCGGACGGTTCGACCCCGCCCGGCACGCGGTCCTCGCCGTCGAGTGCTTCCTCGCCGTCAGCGGATCCGCCACGGCGATCCCCATCCGAGGCACCACGGAGCTGCTCTGGAACGCCCTGGAAGGCGTGGAGCTGACCGGCGAGCTGCTCGCGCGGGTCCGGGCCGACCCGTATCTGCGCGACGTCCTATCGGCGGGGACGCTGCTCCTGGAGGCGCAGGACGAGACGGGTGGCCAGGACGAAGGCCAGTCCGAGGGCCGTGAGCGCGCCCATGGCGAACCACCAGGCCGGGAGTGAGTGCTGCCAGAGGCCGTCGGCCGGGAGCAGGATGCGCAACGCCCGCAGGTCGATCGTCACCGCTGCGGAGGCGAAGCCCCAGCGGGTCGGGCTGAGCACGGCGAGCGCTTGCAGCCAGGGACGGCCGCCGATGCTGTACAGGCCGCCGCTGAGGACCAGCTGGGCCATGATGGCGACCACCAGGATCGACATGGTGTGTTCGCTGCGCTGGGCGAGGGCACTGGCCAGCAGCCCGGCCGCCGCGGCGGTGAACGCGGTCAGGGCGAGCACCACGATCAGCTCGAGGCGGGCGTCGGCCAGGACCATGCCCGAGGCCGGCAGGTCGCGGCCCAGCAGACCCAGCAACCCCAGGACCACCGCCTGGAGTACGCAGATCAGCGCGCTCAGGGCGAGCTTCGAGCCGAGGTACGCCCCGGAACGCAGGCCGATCGCCCATTCGCGCCGGTAGATGGGGCGTTCCGCGACGAGTTCCCGGATGCTGCCCGCCATGCCCATGAACGCGGCGCCGAGCACGAGGATGACCAGCAGCGTCGCCGCCCCGGTCTGCGGTGGGCCGCCGGGGTCGAAGCGCAGGCTCGCCTCCGGCGGGGCGGTCTGGACCACCGCCGCGAGGACGAACGGGAGCCCGGCCAGCATCATCCACTGGCGGCGGTCCGCGGTGAGCAGCGTCATCGCCCGGTGCAGCAGCAGACCGGTCTGGCGCAGCGCGCCCTGCCGCGGCGGGCTGGGTGAGCGGACCGGGGCGAACCGTTCCCGGGTCCGCGGGCGTTCCTGCAGCGTGTAGCGGTTGGCCCAGGCGGTGGCTTCCTCGCTGAGCGCGGCGAACGCGTCGGCGTAGTCCCTGGCACCGAAGTGGGTGAGCAGGCCGCTGGGCGGGCCGAAATACGCGACCCGGCCGCCGCGGGCCAGGGCCAGCACCGCGTGGCAGGAGTCGAGGTGCAGGGTGCTGTGGGTGACCACCACGACGGTACGCCCGCGGCCGGCCAGGTCGCGCAGCTGGCGCATCACCTCGCGGTCGAGCAGCGGGTCGAGGCCGGAGGTGGGTTCGTCCAGGTACAGCAGGGACGGCTCGGTGAGCAGTTCCATCGCCACCGAGGCCCGTTTGCGCTGACCGCCGGAGAGGCGGTGGATGGGCAGGTCGCGCTGGGAGTTCAGGTCCAGCTGGGTGAGCACCTCGTCGACGCGCTGGTCGCGGACCGCCGGGGGCACGTCGTCGGGCAGGCGCAGCGCCGCCGCGTACCGCAGCGCCTGGACCAGTCTCAGCTGGTCGTGCAGGACGTCCTCCTGCGGGACGAGGCCGATCCGGTGCCGGACCTCGTCGTACGCCGGGTACAGGTCGATGCCGTCGACGAAGACGTGACCCTCGTCGGCGGCGCGAGCCCCGGTGAGCGCGCGCAGCAGCGTCGACTTGCCGGCGCCGCTCGGGCCGATGATGGCGACCAGGGAACCCGGCGGGACGGAGAACGAGAGGTCCGAGATGACGCGCGTCTCGCCGTAACGGACGGTGAGGTCCTGGGCGGCGAGCGAGGCCTTGGGCAGCTCTCCGTGTTCGAGCAGGGCCCCGGCGCCGTCGAAGCTGAACGTGGTGCGGCCGATGGTGAGCCGGTCGCCGGGCAGCAGCGAGGACCGGGTGACCGGGTGTCCGTTGACGAACGTGCCGTTGCGCCCGCCGAGGTCGGTGACCACGGCGACGCCGGGCCGGGCCGCGGTGACCCGGGCGTGGTTGCGCGACGCCAGCAGGTCGTCGACCACGACGGCGTTGTCCGGGGAACGGCCGATGGTCAGCGGTCCGCCACCGAACGGGTACACCGCTTTGACGGTCTCCGGCGCCGGGGCGGTCATGGCGGTCACGGCAACGGCGGTCGGTTCGGCCAGACCGGGGTCGCCGAGCCGCACGGTCACCGTGGGGCCGGCGTCGCGGTCGCCGAGGCGCACCACGATCGGCGACCCGGGTGTCAGCGGGTGCGAGGTGATCCGCTGCTCGCCGACGAACGTACCGTTACGGCTCGTGTCGACCACGAACCACCGATGGTCACGCAGCTCGAACACGCAGTGCTCCCGGGACACCCCGTTCGCGGCGACGACGACCGCGCAGTGGGGGTCCCTGCCCACCACCACGCGGTCGGTGTCACCGAATTCGAGCTGGTCCGTGCCGGACCCGGTCACATAGAGCGGCGTAGCCATGCGGAGATCTTGTCAGCGAGCCGCAAACCGGTGGGATCAGGGCGCGAAGCTCGGGTGCGGAGGCTGGTTGTAAGCGGTGTTCTGCCAGGCCAGGGCCACCCGGTACTGACTGTCCTGGAGCAGCGTGACGATCCGGCGGTCGGTCGGGATCGGGGTGGAGTAGATCCGCAGCGCGGTGTTGTCGGTGGTCGGCCAGACGACCTCCTCGCGCCAGTCGCCGAACAGGTCACCGGAGAGCGACGGGGTCGACTTGGTGCTGTTGTTCGCGTGCACGCCCGACGCGGTCAGCAGCCGGGTGTCGCCGGACGTGCCGTACTTGTCGATGTGTGTGCCGTCGAGGAGTTCGCGCTGCACGTCGCCGTCCCACCAGGCCAGGAAGTTGGTCGAGCTCGGCTTGCGGCTCGCGACCACGGCACCGGACGGGCTGCGCACCCCGTCGGCCGCCGAGGACCAGGACTCGGCGCCGGCGCTGCCGGCCCAGATGTCGCCGGAGACGCCGCGGCCGTTGTCACCGTTGGCGGGCGTCGACCAGAGGATCTGTCCGGTACGGGCGTCCGCGAACCACGACGACGGCTTGCTGGAGTCCTCGTCGACCTTGAACACCTCGAGCCCGGCCCGGGACGGGTCCAGGTCGCCGACGTGCAGCGTGTCGCCGTGCCCGTACCCGGTGTTCCAGAGCTTGTTGCTGTTGTCGTCGATGGCCAGCGACCCGTAGATGATCTCGTCGCGGCCGTCGGCGTCCACGTCGGCGATGGAGAGCTGGTGGTTGCCCTGCCCCGCGGTGCCGGGGTTGGTGGAGCTGTTGCTGTCGAACGTCCAGCGCCTCGTCAGCGCCCCGTTGCGGAAGTCCCAGGCCACCACCACGCTGCGGGTGTAGTAGCCGCGGGCCATGATCAGGCTCGGGTTCGTGCCGTCGAGGTACGCGGTCCCGGCCAGGAACCGGTCGACCCGGTTGCCGTACGAGTCGCCCCACGACGAGACGGTCCCGCGGGCCGGCACGTAGTCGACGGTCGACAGCGCGGCACCGGTGCGCCCGTCGAACATGGTGAGGAACTCCGGTCCGGTGAGGACGTACCCGCTGGAGTTGCGGTAGTCGGCACTGCCGTTGCCGATGACCTGCCCGGTGCCCGAAACAGTGGCGTCGGCCGTCTTCATGGCCACTTCCGCGTCACCGTCGCTGTCGTAGTCGTACACCTGGAACTGGGTGTAATGCGCCCCGGCCCGGATGTTGCGGCCCAGGTTGATGCGCCACAACCGGGTGCCGTTGAGCTTGTAACCGTCGATGTAGACCGGGTCGGTGACGCCGGACTGCGAGTTGTCCTTGGCGTTGAGCGGCTCCCACTTGAGCACGAGGTCGAGCACGCCGTCACCGTCGAGGTCGCCGACGCTGGCGTCGTTCGCCGCGTACAGGGAGCTGTTGGGATTCTGGATCGGCACGTCGAGGTAGCCGTTCGCGAAGCTGAGCGAGGCCGGCGACGCGGCCTGCTCGACGCCGCCGACGACGGCCCGCACGGTGTACGACGAGCCGGCCGCCGCCCCCGCGTCGAGGTAGTTGGTCGAGGCGGTGACCGGGGTGGCGGTGACCTTGGTGGTGCCCCGGTAGACGTTGAACGAGACGCCCGCGGGGTCGCCGGTGAGCAGCCGCCAGCTCACCAGGTTGCCGGTGCCGGACCGGACGCTGACCAGGCCGCGGTCGAGCCGCTCGATCTGGCGTGGGGCGGCGGCGGAGGCCGGGGCCGCCTGCGGGGCGACGAGCAGGCCGGCGCCGAGCACGGCGACGGCCAGGGCTGGGAGCTTGCGCATCAAACACCTCACATAGACGTTTGTCAGGATATGGAAGCGCTCCCACATTGACCCCTGTTAATGCCGCTGTCAAGTGCGGGAAACATCTCGGCAATGGTGTTGGAAGCGCTCCCATGTAATGATGCTCATCTATCGATTAGGGGAGGCAGCCCGTGCTCAGATCAAGGATCTTGCTGGTGGGAGCCGTGTCGGCACTGGCCGCCGGGACGATCGTCGGCACCGCCGGACCGGCCAGCGCGGCCGCCGGGTGCCGCGTCGGCTACGCCACCACGAGCCAGTGGCCCGGCGGTTTCGGGGCCTCGGTGGCGATCACCAATCTCGGTGACCCGATCACGTCGTGGACGCTGACGTTCGCGTTCCCGGCCGGGCAGACGGTGAGTCAGCTCTGGAACGGCACGGTGACCCAGTCCGGCGCGAACGTGACGGTCCGCAACGCCGCCTGGAACGGCGCGCTCGCCACCAATGCGACCACCAGCCTCGGCTTCAACGGCTCCGGGAGCGGCGCCGCCCCGACCTCGTTCGCCGTGAACGGAACGACGTGTACGGGGAGCGTGCCCACCCAGCCGCCGACCACACCGCCCCCGACCACACCGGCTCCGACCACACCGCCCCCGACCACCCCGCCGCCGACGACTCCCCCGCCGACGACCCCGCCCCCGGCGGGGGACGCGCCGCTCAGGATCATGCCGCTGGGTGACTCGATCACCGGCTCACCGGGCTGCTGGCGGGCCCTGCTGTGGCAGAAACTGCCCGCCGCCGACGTCGACTTCGTCGGCACGCTGCCGGGCCAGGGCTGCGGCTTCACCTACGACGGCGAGAACGAGGGCCACGGCGGTTTCCTGGCCACCAACGTCGCCGACCAGAACCAGCTCGTCGGCTGGCTCGACGCCACCGACCCGGACGTGGTGCTCATGCACTTCGGCACGAACGACGTCTGGAGCAACATCGCCCCGGCCACGATCCTGGCCGCGTTCACCAAGCTGGTCGGCCAGATGCGCGCGAACAACCCGGCCATGAGGATCGTCGTCGCCAAGATCATCCCGATGAACCCGTCCACGTGCACGGACTGCGCTCAGCGCGTCGTCACCTTCAACGCGGCCATCCCGGCCTGGGCGGCGTCGCTGACCACCGCTGCCTCCCCCGTCACCGTGGTCGACCAGTGGACCGGCTTCGACACCGCGACCGACACCTACGACGGCGTACACCCCAACGACGCCGGCAACGTCAAGATCGCCAACAAGTGGTACCCGGCGGTGGCCGCCCTGCTCTGACCCACTGTCACGACCGGACCGGGAACACCCGCCGGTGCCAGACCAGCAGCGCCGGGACACCGAGCAGCTCGACGGCCATGGCCACCAGGAACGGCACCGGCGGCGGGCCGGCCAGCACCACCCCCAGCAACCGGGCCAGGCCACCGAGCACCATGACGGCGAGGATCCCCCGCGTCACGGCCGCCCGCGGCTGCGGCCGGCGCAGGGACCACCACAGCAGGACGCCGGCCGCCAGCCACCAGACGCTGATGAACCGGTACTCGCTGTCGAAGTACGGCGTGGTCGTGGTGTCGTCCGGGCTGAGACGCAGGCCGCCGATCACCCCGGCGGCCCCGGTCAGCACCGGGACGACGCCCAGGGCGGTGAGGGTGACCAGCAGTGCCTTGCGCGATGTCATGACCTCAATGGTCCGGGGTGCCGGGCGGGGCCATCACGCGCAGGGCGTTCGCCGCCAGGCCGATGCGCAGCGGGGTGCGGCCGGCCGGTTCGCCGTCCACCTCGACACGGGCCGGGCGGTCGGTCTCGACCAGGACCTCGCCGGTGGCGAGGAAGGGCTCGGTGCGCAACGTACGCCGGTGGCCGGTCGCCGCGTTGCGGGCCGTCTCGCGCAGCAGCTGCCACCGGGTCCGGCCACCCACCGGGTACGCGACCAGCAGCCGGTCGTCGGCGTGCGCGTCGGCGGTGATCGGGCGGCCGGCGTGGAAACCGCCGTTCGCCACGTACACCTGGTGGGTGGTGAACGTGTGCTCGCGGCCGTCGGCGCGCACCGACACCCGCAGCGGGCGGTGCCGGGTGAGCAGAGCGAGCGCGGTCACCGGGTACGCGAGCCGGCCGACCCGCCGCTTGAGCCCGGCCGGCACCGACACCATGACCTCGGCGGACAGCCCCACGCCGACGTGGTTGGTGAACAGGGTGTCCCCGGCGATGCCCAGGTCGACGTCGATGACCGTGCCGCCGGTGAGGGTGCCGATCGCCGCGGACAGCTCGAGCGGCACCCCGACCGTACGCGCGAAGTTGTTGGTCGTGCCCAACGGCAGCAGGCCGAGCGCGACGTCGCGGTGCGCGAGCAGCCGCGACGCCGTGCTGATGGTGCCGTCGCCGCCACCGGCGACCAGCAGGTCCGGGCCCAGCTCGATCGCCTCGGCGATGGTCCGCTCGAGTTCCTGGCCACGATCCCAGGGGTACGCGCCGAGCAGCTCGAAGCCGGCCGCGAGCAGCTGCTCATGGGCGCTGTCGTAGAGCTGCCGGCCCCGCCGGGAGTGCGCGTTGACCACGAGCACCGCCCGCCGGTCCCGCTGGATCGCTTCGGTGAGCTGCCCTTTTGTCCGCATCGGCCCCGACCCTACCGGCCGGGGCCGCGATCGGCCGTACTCAGCTCGTGAAGAACGCGATCAGGTCGGCGCCGAGGGCCTTCTGGTACTCGCCGGCGATGCCGTGCGGGGCACCCGGGTACACCTTCAGCTGCACGTTCTTGGCGATCTTGGCGGTCCGCAGCGCGGCGTCGTCGATCGGCACGATCTGGTCCGCGTCGCCGTGGGCCAGGAAGAACGGGATGTCGAGGGCCTCGAGGTCGGAGGTGAAGTCGGTCTCCGAGAAGGCCTTGATGCAGTCGTACGCGCCCTTGAGGCCCATCTGCATGCCGAGGCGCCAGAACTGGTCGCGCTGGCCCTGCGACACGGCGTAACCCTGGTTGATCCCGAAGAACGACTCGGACAGGTCCTGGAAGAACTGCGAGCGGTCGGCGAGCACACCGGCGCGGATCCCGTCGAACACGTCGATCGGCAGGCCACCGGGGTTGGACTCGGTCTTGACCATGATCGGGGGCACCGCGCCCGCGGTCGCGATCTTGGCCACCCGGCCGGCACCGTGCCGGGCCGCGAAACGCACGACCTCGCCACCGCCGGTGGAGTGCCCGACCAGCAGGATGTCGGTGAGGCCCAGCTCGTCGACGAGCGCGGCCAGGTCGGCGGCGTACGTGTCCATGTCGTTGCCGGCCCACGTCTGGTCCGAGCGGCCGTGGCCCCGGCGGTCGTGCGCGATGGCCCGGAACCCGTTGTCGGCGGCGAGCTTCATCTCGACGTCCCACGCGTCGCCGTTGAGCGGCCAGCCGTGGCTGAAGATCACCGGCTGACCCGATCCCCAGTCCTTGTAGAAGATCTGAGCGCCGTCCGCTGCGGTGATGTAAGGCATGTAGAACCCCTTCGACCTGCGATGCGGGGCCTTCCCGCACCGTGTTCGACGGTCCCACGGGCCGGCGGCGGTGCCATCTGTCAACCGACTGCACCTGCCGCGCGACGTCCACTGTGACCCGGTTCGTCCAATGGGGACTGCGAGGTTGTTTCGCGTATGACAGGCTCCCGCTCAAGTGTTCATCGTCTATTCATGAACGGGGCAACCTTGTCTCTGAAACGGCTCTTCGCGGCCGCTTGCGTCGCACTCACCGCGGTCACCACCACGGTGGTCCTGACCGCTTCCCCGGCAGCGGCCGCGGTCTCCGACGGGGCGGTGTTCAACAACCCCCTCGTCGCCGCCGAGCAGTACAAGATCCGTGACCACGTCCGGACGCTGATCGACGGGTCCCCGGCGGGCTCGACGATCCGCATCGCGATGTACAACTTCACCGACACCGTCATCTCCGGCGCCCTGATCAGCGCGAAGGACCGGGGCGTCAACGTCCGGCTGGTGGTGAACTACGACACCTCGACGTCGGCCGCGGTGACCTCGCTCAAGACGGCGCTCGGCACCGACCGGACCCAGGCCTCGTGGGTGTCGGTGTGCACCAGCGGCGGCGCGTGCATCGGCTCGGCCGGTACGCCGATCATGCACAACAAGTTCTACCTGTTCTCCAGCACGAACGGCTCGAGCAACGTCGTGGTGCAGTCCTCGGCGAACCTCACCGTGTCGAACGCGACGGTGTACTGGAACAACGCGGTCACCCTGGTCGGTAACGCCGGGCTCTACAACGCCTACGCCGATTACCACAGCGACCTGGCCGCGAAGGTCAAGAACTCGAACTACTACACGTCGGTCCTCAGCGGCAACGCCAAGGTCTACTTCTTCCCGCGGGCCGGCACCGACGAGACGACCGACACGATCTACAACATGCTCAACGAGAACATCACGTGTGAGGGCAACACCACCACCGGCACGTCGGACCTGCACCGGACCATCATCCGGGTCGGTATGTGGTACTTCAGCCGGGACGACATCGCGCGCCGCCTCAAGGAGCTCGCGAACGAGAAGTGCTGGGTCGACGTGATCTACACCGAGGCCGACGCCGGGGTGCTGGGCCAGCTGCGCGGCAACTCGCGCATCGCGGTCTACCAGGTCCCGGAGAACCCGAACATCATCCACTCGAAGTACCTGGCCATCGAGGGCACGTACATCGACCAGAAGGACACCAAGTGGGTCATCACCGGCAGCCACAACTACAGCAACGCGGCGCTGCGGGAGAACGATGAGGCCATGATCCGGATCAAGTCGGACGCGATCTTCGACCAGTACCGGGCGAACTTCCGGACGGTCCGCGCCAACGCGGTGCCGGACCCCAACTCGGCGGCGTCGTAACCACGTCCTGAGGTGATGCCGGGGCCGGTCGCGGCCCCGGCATCGCGCGTCAGACGGTCACGGTGGCCGGGGCCGCCGCGACGAAGCGGGAGTTGGTCACCGCCATCCGGGTCACCTCGGCCTCGGTGAAGCCGGCGTCGAGCAGCCGGTCGGCGAACAGCGCCAGGCCGTCCTCGACCGGCGGGTTGAACGGCTGGCCGAGGTCGCTGGAGAGCACCGAGTGCTCCACGCCGACCGCGCGGATGGTGCTGAACAGGTCGTCCCAGCCGACCTTGCCGGTGTACGGCGTGGTGAAGCACCGCTCCAGCAGCGCCCCGGCGGCGGCGAGCTCACGCTGCTCGGCGACCGGCAGCCGCTGCGAGGTGAACTCGGGGTGGGTGACCACGACCCGGCGCACCCCCTCCTGCCTGGCCGCGTGCACGACCGCGATGATCTCCGGACCGCTGAGGTGACCGGTGGCCAGCACCAGGTCGTGCCGGGCCATCACCCGCAACACCTGGCGTACGGCCGGCAGCACCGCTCCGTCCGGGCCGACCACCTCGACGACGTCCGGGACGATGCCCTGGGCGTGCAGGTCCTTCTGCAACGCGCCCCACATGGCCGGCTTGGCACCGGGCAGGTCCGCGGCCGTGCTGCCCCGCTGATTGCGGGAGTCCACGGTGGGCATCCACACGATCCGGGCACCCTGCCGGCCGGCGATCTCCACGGCGGCCGGGTTCATCCCGCCCATCGAGCCGTTGAGCGTGATCGCGCCGAGCGCGTCGGCGCCGGGCACCGCCTTGCGCACCACGGCCGCGCGCTCCGCGGTCGCCACGTAGTGCGACTTGAGCACGAACCCGGCCAGCCCGGTCGCCAGGAACCGGGCCGCCAGGTCGAGGTCGTCGATGCGGCGCTCCATCACGTCCGGCGCGACGTGCACGTGCGTGTCGTACGCGCCGGTCACCAGCGCACGGGCGCGCTGCGAGGGGACGGGGTGCTCAGACATGGATCTCCTTGACGGTTCGGGCGGGCTCCGGGGCGTTCAGACCGGATCCGCCGGCTGGGAAATGTCGATCGCGGGGAAACGCTGCGCGGCCGCGCCCGGGGTCCGCGACAGGGTCTGCTCGACCTGACCGAGGTGCCGGCGCATCGCGAGCTCGGCCGCGTCCGGGTCCCGGTCGCTGATCGCGTCCACAATGGCCGTGTGCTCGGCCAGCGACGCGGGTGGCCGGCCGGGGACGAGGATCGTACGGTACTGGAACCGGATCATCTGCGCGCGTAACCCGATGATCAGGCGGGCGGCGGTCTCGTGCCGGGCGGCGGCGATGATCCCGGCGTGCAGCGCGGCGTTGCCCTCGGAGTATCCGACCAGGTCGTCCTGCGCGAACTTCTCGTTCATCCGGGCCAGGGTGCGCCGGATGCCGGCGATCTCGCGCCCGGTGGCCCGCACGGCGGCCTGCCGGGCGGCGAGCGCCTCGAGCACCGCGCGCGCCTGGAGGATCTCGACGGCCTCCTCCTGCGAGACCATCCGGACCCGGGCGCCCCGGTTCGGGGTCAGCACCACGATGCCGTCGTGGCCGAGCTTGACCAGCGCGGTACGCACCACGGCCCGGGTGGCGCCCAGCCGGTCGGCCAGCTCGGTCTCGACGAGGCGTTCGTTCGGCTGCAGCTCACCGGTATAGATCAGCTTGCGGAGCCGGTCGTACGCGGTGTCCGCGCCCACCGCCCGGCGGATCGGGGAGGTCATGCCGCAACCCTCCCGCCGACGACTTCATTGCACGCGAAGCTATCCACAACACTCTCCACCTGACGTCTGGGATGTGGACGACGGACCGTCTCCGGCGCGCCGTCCACATCGATGATCCCGTACCGGCGACCGACCGTGGCCGGCCACCGGTACACCGGGAGTCGTGAGCGCCCTCCGCGCTCCCAGACCGCCATGGGCGTCCGTGCCCGGGCTGACTTCTCCTCGCCCCGGACACCGCGCCGCATGCAGACAAGATTGCAAACAATCTTGTGAAGAGAATGGCGCCGGGTGGCCCCGGCTGTCAACACAGCTCCTACCTGGACGAACGTCACCATCGTCCGGTTCGTGAGCGCTAACAGCCGGGCAAATCGGTCAGTGACAGGCTCATGATCGGTGCTCTAGCATCTCGTCCGGACACCGGCCGGTAGTGACATAAGTCAATGGTCAGAGTCTTCATCTTCGTCATCCGAACACCCGGACCCGTGTGCTCGACGGCCGGGTTCTCCCAGGAGGATTCATGACCAGGCGCTACCGTGCGCTCTCCGCCGCCCTCATGGCCGCAGCCTTGGCCGTCACGAGCGCGTGCTCGAGCGGTGGTGACGACGACAGCTCCGCCGGCAGCAGTGGCGGCAAGACCGACAAGATCACGTACGTGACCGCGTTCGGCGCCGTCGGCCGCGACTCGTTCGTCTGGCTCGCCAAGGAGAAGGGGTTCTTCGAGGACGCCGGTATCGACATCGAGATCCAGAAGGGCGCCGGCAACGTCCAGAACCTGACCGCGATCAAGTCGGACCAGGCGCAGTTCGCCGCGCTCGACTTCACCGGCGCGGTCATCCAGGCCGGCAAGGGCGAGTTCAAGGACTGGAAGGCCGTCGCCGCGGTCCACCAGCAGACCCTGGTGTCGATCATGACCACCAAGGACACCGGCATCTCCTCGCCGGCCGACCTGACCGGCAAGACCATCGCGGCCGGCACCGCGTCGGTCAGCCAGCTGCTGTTCCCGGCGTACGCGAAACTGGCCGGCCTCGACCCGACAACCGTGACCATCAAGGGTGTGCAGCCCACCGCGCTGAACGGTCTCATGGCCAAGGGCGAGGTCGACGGCCTCAGCACGTTCCTGCTCAGCAAGAAGGCCCTGGAGACCGCGTCCAAGAAGGAGGTCGTGGTGATGCCGTACAGCACCTACCTGAGCGACCTCTACGGCAACGCGATCATCACCAAGCCGTCGCTCATCTCCAGCGACCCCGACCTGGTCAAGCGCTTCGTCGGCGCGGCCATGAAGGGCCTGCAGTACACGCTGGACCACCCCGACGAGGCCGCCGCCGCGATGACCAAGGCCGAGCCCACCGCGCTCGTCCCGGCCGCCCTCGGCGAGATCAACGCGATGAAGCCGTACACCCAGGCGCCCAGTGGCGCGGCCCTCGGCAGCATGGACGAGCAGCGGGTCGCCCGCAGCATCGCGGTGCTCTCCGGCGCCGGGCTGATGCCGGCCGGGCTCACCCCCGACGCCGTCGTCGACTTCAGCTTCACACCGAAGGCATGACCATCGGCGGGGACGGGGCTCCGGTCCCGCCCCCGCCGTGTACCGGGAGCCCCCATGACTGACACCCTCGCCGTCACCCGCGCGTCCCGCCTGTGGACGAACGCGGGTCTGCCCGTGCTCGGGGCGGTGCTCGCCATCGGCCTCTGGTGGGTGCTGACCGCGGCCCTGGACATCGACCCGTTCTACGTCCCGTCACCGCCGGACGTCGTCGACTCGTTCCTGCGTACCCCCCAGTTCCTGCTCTCCGAGACCTGGATCACGCTCAAGCGGGTCCTCGTCGGTTTCGGCATCGCCGTCGTCGCGGGCCTGGTCATCGCGGTCGTGCTCGCCGCGTCGCGCACCGTGGAGCGGATGACCATGCCGCTGCTGGCCGCCGTCAACGCCGTGCCCAAGGTCGCGCTGGCGCCGCTGCTGCTGGTCTGGATGGGTTTCGGGGACAGCCCGAAAATCGTGATGGTGGTCCTGGTGAGCTTCTTCCCGGTCATCGTCTCCACCATGGCCGGCCTCTCGTCCACCCCCGCCGACCTGCGCGAGCTCGCCGCGTCGCTGTCGGCGTCCTGGTGGCAGACGTTCGTGAAGGTGCGGCTCGCCTGGGCGCTGCCGCAGGTCTTCGTCGGGCTCAAGGTCGCCACCCCGCTGGCGATCATCGGCGCCGTCATCGGCGAGGTGGTCAACCCCGACCACGGCCTCGGCTCGGTCATCGTCGGCTCGGGCGCCAACGCGGACACCGCCATGGCGTTCGCCGCGCTGGGCCTGCTGGCGATCACCGGTGTCGCCCTGTTCTACCTGATGGCGGCCATCGAGCGGCTCCTCGTGCCGTGGGCACCAGCGATCTCCGGAAAGGCCACACCATGATCACCATCGACGGGGTCACCCGTACGTTCGGCCCGGTGACCGCCCTGTCGGACCTCCGCCTCGAGATCGGCACCGGCGAGTTCCTGGCCGTCATCGGCCGCTCCGGCTGCGGCAAGTCCACCCTCCTGCGCCTGATCAGCGGCCTGGTCAAGCCCACCGGGGGCCGGATCCTCATCGACGGCGAACCGGTCCGCAAACCACGCCGCGACGTCGCGATGGTCTTCCAGCGCCCGGCCCTGCTCCCCTGGCGCTCGGTCCTCGACAACGTCCTGCTCCCGGTGGAGATCTTCCGGTGGAAGCGGGCCGAGCACCGCGACCGGGCGATGCACCTGCTGGAGACCACCGGCCTGACCGATTTCGCCGCGCGCCTGCCGCACGAGCTGTCCGGCGGCATGCAGCAGCGGGTCTCGCTCTGCCGGGCCCTCATCCAGCAGCCCAAGGTCATGCTCATGGACGAGCCGTTCTCCGCCCTCGACGCGCTCACCCGCGAGGAGCTCGCCATCGAACTGCAGCGCATCCACATGGAGATGGGCACCACGATCGTCTTCGTGACCCACTCCATCCAGGAGGCGGTGCTGCTGGCCGACCGGACCGCGGTGCTCAGTGCCCGTCCCGGCCGGCTGCGGCAGATGGTCGAGATGCGGATCCCGCGGCCGCGCTCCTTCGGTCACAACGCCCACCTGGACGAGGTCGCGGAGGCCTCGGCCGAGCTGCACCAGCTCCTGCTCAGCGACCACCTGCCGGCGGCGCCGCGCCCGCTCACCCGTGGATCGGTCCCGCCGTCGCGGTGAGGCGCTCCCCGGTCCCGCTCCAGCGCAGCGCCACGATCTCGGCCGCGATGCTGACCGCGGTCTCCTCCGGGGTCCGCGCGCCGAGGTCCAGGCCGATGGGCGAGGCCAGCCGCGCGAGCTCGGCGCCGGTCAGGCCGGTCGCGCGCAGCCGCTTCAGCCGATCATCATGGGTACGCCGTGAGCCCATCGCCCCCACGTAGGCCAGCGGGAGCCGCAGGGCGACCTCGAGCACCGGCACGTCGAACCTCGGATCATGGGTCAGCACGCAGGCCACGGTGCGCCCGTCCAGCCGCCCGGCCCCGGCCTCGGCGGCGAGGTAGCGGTGTGGCCAGTCCACGACCACCTCGTCGGCGCCGGGGAACCGGCGCGCGGTCGCGAACACCGCCCGCGCGTCGCAGACCGTCACCCGGTAGCCCAGGAACGACCCGATCCGGGCCACCGCGGCGGCATGATCGGTGGCCCCGAACACCAGCATCCGGGCGGCCGGCGCGAACGACGTCACCAGCACCGTGGTGCCCGACCCCCGCCGCTGCCCGTCCGGCCCGTAGTGCAGCAGCCCGGTCCGCCCGGCGGCCAGCATCCCCCGCCCGTCGTCGGCCGCCGCGTCGTCCAGCCGGTCGTGCCCCAGCGACCCGTGCCGCCCGGCCCTGCTCTCCGGCTGCCCAGCCCCGCTCTCCGGCTGCCCAGCCCCGCTCTCCGGCTGCCCAGCCCCGCTCTCCGGCTGCCCAGCCCTGCTCTCCGGCCGCCCGGCCCCGTTCTCCGCGGTGAGGACCAGGTGCCGGCCGACGCGGTCCCCGGCACCCTCCACGCAGGTCAGCAGCGCGACCGGGCGGCCGGCCTCGACCGCCTCGGCCAGCACCCCGAGCTCCGGGAACCCGGCCGGCTCCACGAACAGCTCGATGGTGCCCCCGCACGGCAGCCCCACCTCGAACGCGTCGTCGTCGGAGACCCCGTACCGCGTCGTGCGGGGCCGCCCGGAGACGGCGACCTCCCGGCACAGCTCGTAGACCGCCCCCTCGACGCAGCCCCCCGACACGCTGCCGGCCACCACCCCGTCGGCGTGCACGACCATCGCGGAACCCGGCTGCCGCGGCGCGCTCGACCACGTCGCGGTCACGGTCGCGAGCCCCGCGGGCGCCCCCGAGCGCCAAGCCTTCACCAGCTCCCCGAGCACGTCACGCATCCCCGGATCCTAGTGCGCGAGCGAGCAACCCGTGGCTGGAAGCGCTCCCAGCCATCTCTTTACAGGCCCGTTACGTCCGTGTAACCATCGATCTCCATCGTTGCGCTTCCCGGAAGGACGGCCGGTGACCCCTGCTCAGGTCTCGCTGGATGTCGCCGGGCTCGTGCGCCGCGCCCAGGACGGGGACACCGGGGCCCGCGACGAGGTGATCGCCGAGCACCTGCCGCTGGTCTACAACATCGTGGGACGGGCCCTCGGCGGGCATCCGGACGTCGACGACGTCGTCCAGGAGACCATGCTCAACGCGCTGCGAGGGCTGCCCCGCCTGCGTAACCCGGGCCGGTTCCGGTCCTGGCTGGTCGCCATCGCGTACCGGCAGATCCAGCTGTACATGCGCTCGCGCAAGGCCGGCCGGCACCGCCTGGTCCCCGGACCGGCCGAGGTGCCCGACCCGGCCGGCGACTTCGCCGAGCGGGCCACCGCCGAGCTGGTCCTCGCCGGGCAGCAGCGGGAACTCGTCGAGGCCACCCGCTGGCTCGACGACGACGACCGCCGGCTGCTCGGGCTCTGGTGGCAGGAGGCGGCCGGCGACCTGACCCGGGCCGACCTGGCGGCCGCCCTCGACGTGGCGCCCAAGCATGCCGCCGTACGGGTGCAGCGGATGAAGGCGCAGCTCGACGCGGCCCGGGGCGTTGTCGGGGCGTTGCGGGCCCGGCCTCGCTGTGCGGAGCTCGGTGGGCTGCTCGGGCCCTGGAACGGGGTCGCCGGTCCGTTGTGGCGCAAGCGGCTGGTCCGCCACGTCCGCGACTGTGCGGTGTGCGCCCGGCACGGGGACGGGCTGGTGCCCCCGGAGGCGTTGCTGCTGGGCCTCGGCGCTCTGCCCGTACCCATCGGATTGGTCACCGGATTGGCCACCGGATTGGCCACCGGATTGGCCACCGCGGTGCCGGCCAAGACCGCTGGTTTCTCCCTGTTGCCGGCGTTCCTGCGGCACAAGGTGCTCGCCTGGACGACCACGGCGGCGGTGGTCACGGCCGGCGGCGGGCTCGTCTACGCCGTCCATCACGAGCCCACCCCGGCGGAGGACCGCACGGTCGCGGTGGCCCCCACCCGGACGATACCGCCACCCGCGCCCACGACGGCCCCGGCCACCGTCGCCCCGAGCCCCGGACCGAGTGCGAACCCGGGGTCCGGCCCTGCCGGAAAACCCGCCGGCCTCGGCGTTCAGCGGGCCGACATCTACGTCGCGCCCGGCGGCAGCGACGACGGGGACGGCAGCGCCGAGCGACCGTACGCGTCGGTGGGCAAGGCCGTCCGGAACGTCGGGGCGGGGCAGACCATCGCGCTGCGCGGCGGCGTCTACCGGCCCCGAGCGGGCATCGAGATCCAGGTCAGCGGCACCGCGGACAGACGCATCGTGCTCAGCAACTACCGGGACGAACGGCCGGTCATCGACGCCACCGGCATCCCCGCGGACCAGTGGGCCGTCACGCAACAGGCTTCCTACTGGACCGTGCAGGGGCTCGAGATCACGGGCGGGCCCAGTCACGCGTACGTCTGCCGGGGTTGCCGCTCGTCGATCTTCCGAAGGCTCTCCGTGCACGACAACGCCGGTGCCGGACTGATGCTGCGCGACCCGGGCACCACCGGCAACCAGGTGCTGGACTCGGACTTCACCGGCAACGGCTCCGGCCTCGACGTCCAGTTCGGATCGGGGGACGCCAACACGCTGCGCGGCAACCGGATGGCCGGCAACACCGGCGCGGGAGTGGACCTGGGCGCGTTCACCGGCCGGGTGACGCTGGAGCACAACTGGGCCTACCGCAACGGCGGCTCCGGGTTCGTGCTCGGCGGTGGCACTCCCCCGGCGTCCGCCGCCCACCTCCTGCGGCACAACGCCGCGTGGCAGAACGCGGGCAACGGTTTCGACGACGAGCGCAACACCGCGGCGGTCGAGCTCACCAGCAACACCGCGTTCCGCAACCGCGGGACCGGCTTCGCCCTGCGGACGTCGTCGGGGGTGCTGCGTTCCGGTGCCGCGGCCGGCAACGGCCGGACCTGGGAGCTCGGCCCGGACGTCCGGGAGAGCCGCAGCCGCGACGAGGTCATCTTCCGGTCGACGGACGCCACCCAGGCGGAGGGCCGGCGGCAGGCGACGGGCGGCCTTCCCCGGACCGACTACCTGACCACGGGTACGGGCGTCGGCGCGTCGATGGGCTGACAGCTCTCAGGACGGGGCCGCGACACCGTACGGGCCCGGGCGGTCACCGCGGCCGTCACGGCGGCCCGGCAACACGAACGCGCGGGCCTCGCCCGGGAGCTGCACGACGTCGTGGCGCACCACGTCGGCGCGATCGTGGTGCAGGCCCGGGCCGCGCAGGTCGTCGCCGGGCCCGCCCGCGACGGAACCCCGGTCGTACGGTGGCGGGTTCGGCCTGGTCGGCATGCGCGAGCGGGTCCACCTGCTCGGCGGCCGCTTCTCCGCCGGCCGGGCCCCGGAGGGTGGCCGGCGGACGGTCGCCGAGCTCCCGCCGCGGGCCGGCCGGTACGGCGATCAGCGTCCTACGGCTGGGTGAACCGGTTCTTCGCGACCTGCTCGGGCTCGGTCCACAGTCCGTGGGGGTATCCCAGCTCGGGCGCGCTCACCTCGTTGAGCCAGGCGAGCTGACCCGCCGGGATCTCCAGCTCGACGGCCGCGAGGTTGGACGTGAGCTGCTCCACGCTCCTCGGCCCGATGATGGGGATCACGCCCTTCGACATCGACCACCTGATCGCCACCGCCTCCGGGGACGTGCCGAGGTCCCGGGCGACGCTCACGACAGCATCCAGGATCTTCGCCGTGGCGGGGTCGTCCTCCTTGTGCAGGAACTGGCTGATGGCGCTCTGGGCGCGACCGGTCTCGCCCCGCCGGTACTTGCCCGTCAGCAGACCACCGCCGAGCGGCGTGAACCCGAGGACACCCAGGCCGAAGGCATCCGCCATCGGCACCAGCTCCCGTTCGGCGCTGCGCTCGACCAGCGAGTATTCGGCCTGGATCGCCACGACCGGCGCCCAGCCGTGCTGCCGCGCCAGGGTGGCACCCGTGGCCACCCGCCATGCGGGGAAATTGCAGAGACCGGCATAGAGAATCTTGCCGGCGCGCGTCAGATCGTCGAACGCCCGCAGGATTTCCTCGATGGGCGTGGCGGCGTCGTCCACATGGGCCCAGAACACGTCCACCCGGTCGGTGCCCAGCCGGCGCAAGCTCTGCTCCAGGGACTGGACCATCGACTTCCGGCTGTTGCCGGTCAGCTGAAGGCCACTGCCCGCCGAGGACCCCATGGTGTATTTCGTCGACAGAACGACATCTTCACGATCCGTGGAGATGATGTCCGCGAGGTATTCCTCCGCATCCCCCGTCTGATAATTGGAAGCGGAATCGATGAAGTTGCCGCCCGCTTCCCGATAGGCGTCGTACATGGCCCGGGCCTCGGGCACCAGCGCCCCATGCCCCCAGCCCATGCCGAAATTCCCTGTCCCCAGCGACAGTTCCGATACTCGCAGACCCGATCTTCCCAGATATCGGTATCGCATGGCCTCTTGCTCCTCGTGTCGATCCGGCCCGGGTGGGCGCCGCCCACCTGACGGCTCCCGCCGCCGGATCTCCATCGTTCCCACCCTGGTGCGTATAGTCCATAACGTGAAGTCCAGTAAAGATTATGGATCGTCCAGCGGTGAGGTCCTGCTCGACGCACGCGACCCCTTCCGGGACGCCCTGACACTGGCGCGACCCCAAGCCATCGCGCCCGTTCCACTCCACGCGACAGCGCCGTGGCGAGCGCGGTTCTCCCCCTTTCCCCACATCAAGCTCGGCGTGGTGGTGGAAGGCGAGTGCTGGCTGTGCGTCGACGGACGGGACCCTGTTCTCCTCCGCACGGGCGATTTCTATCTTCTCGGAAATCCGCCCCCTTACGGCCTCGGGAGCTCGGGTTCCGACGGTGGACCCGAGATCGCCCCGGGCTCCGTCACCTATACGTGCAGCGTCGACTTCGTGTTCCAGGATTCCGACGTCTCGGCCCTGTTCTCGTTGCTGCCCGCGGCGATGCTCGTCAAAGCGGACGCGCCCGACGGGAAACTGCTCTGGAACATCGCGACCCTCCTCGTCCACGAGATCGAGACGCAGAAGGTGGGCCAGTCTCTCGTCCTCGAGCATCTGGCGCAGATTCTTCTGGTGCACATGCTGAGGTCGCACGCCGGTTCGTCGCATGAGCCCCTGGGATGGCTCGCGTCGGTCACCGACGACGGGATCGGGGCGGCGTTACGCGCCGTCCACGACGACCCGGGACATCACTGGACCCTCGAAGAGCTCGCCAGGATCGCGCGGATGTCCAGGTCGGGTTTCGCCGCGACCTTCAGGAACCGGGTGGGAAGACCACCGCTGGACTACCTCATCGAGTGGCGCATGCAGCTGGCCCGGGCCGCATTGCGTACCGAGAACTCCCTCACGGCCATCGCGGAGGACATCGGATACCGATCCGAGAGCGCTTTCAGTACCGCTTTCCGGCGCGTTGTCGGAGTATCACCCCGCGAATTCCGGGTCTCCCTGACCACGAAGCCGAGGGACCACTGACCGGGCCGGTCGCGCGACCGGCCCCGCAGTGGCCCCTCTTCCTGGCCCATCAGGGCTAGGAAACGTCCCGGTCCTTGTTACCGCTGCGGGAAAAGGCCATCGCGAACAGCGCCGGCCGCCGGAACCAGGCCCCTGCCCCGATGTCCTCCTGGACGTCGGTGTCCCGGTGTTCCTCGGTCATGGTGTCCTCCCGGCGGGGATCGAGGCACCACCCGACGGGGCGACCGAGGTGTCGGACGGCGGCGGGTTGCTGGGGTCCGCGCTGCGCCGAGCCTCCGCGTGGGCGTCGTCGGCCTCGGCCTCGTCGTCGTCCGCGGGTTCGGTGCCCGGGGCCTGACGGTCCGGGGTCGGCTCGCCCGTCGGATGGCTGACCAGGTAACGGATGGCGGTGTTGAGCACGGCCAGCAGCGGGACCGCGATCAGGCCGCCCACGATACCGGCCAGGACGATGCCCGCGGCGATGGCCAGGATGACCGCGAGCGGGTGCAGCGCCACCGCCCGGCCCATGATCAGCGGCTGCAGGACGTGGCCCTCGAGCTGCTGGACCGCGATCACCACGATGAGCACGATGAGCGCGCTCACCCAGCCGTCGGCGACCAGCGCCACCAGCACCGCGACCGCACCGGTCACCGTGGCGCCGACGACCGGGATGAACGCGCCCAGGAACACCAGGGCGGCCAGCGGCAGCGCCAGCGGGACCCGGAGCACGAACAGGCCGATGCCGATGCCGACCGCGTCCACGAACGCGACCAGGACCGTGGCATGCACATACGAGACCAGGGTGTGCCAGGAGTAGTGCCCGGCGCGGGCGGTCGGTACCCGGGCCTCGCGGGGCAGCAGCCGGCACAGGAACGACCAGATCTGGGCGCCGTCGCGCAGGAAGAAGAACAGCGTGAACAGCACCAGGAAGAAGCCGGTGACGACCTCGCCGAGCGTGGTGGCGGTGCTCAGCGCGCCCGACGTCAGCGCGCCCTGGTTGGCGGTGATCGCCTCCTGGACCTTGTCGACGTACTGGCTCAGCTGGGTGTCGGTCAGGTGCAGCGGCCCCTGCGACAGCCACTTCTGCACCTCGGTGATGCCGTCGCTGACCTGCGACGACAGCGTGCCGATCTGGCTGATGAAGGTCCGGATGATCAGCCCGAGACCACCGAAGACCAGCAGCATCGCGGCGAACAGCACCAGCGCGGCCGCCAGGGAGCGTTTCATGCCCCGGCGCACCAGGGCCGCGGCGGCCGGCTGGAACATCGCGGCCAGCAGGATCGCGACGATCACCGGGATGATGACGACCCGGAGCAGTCCGACGATGTGCAGGAAGAGATAGCCGGCGAGGATGAACGCGATGAACCGCCAGGCCCACGCCGCGGCGGTGCGGACCCCGCGCGGCAGGACCTCCTCGGCACCGGGCGTCTGCTGCTGCACCACCATGACCGGGGTGGCGGATCCGTCGTCCGGGAACGGCGGCGGGGCATTGCGGCTGGCCGCCTCGGCGAGCCGCTGACGGGCTCGCTCCCGGACCGTCTGTGCCCACATCATCGGACCGTTGTCTGACACGGAACCCTCCACCTATCGCGTTGTGCCTCCTACCTGCCCGTTCACGGCCGTTTTCAACCTGTGTGCACGGGCCGGCCGGCCGGCGGCGGCGAATACCCGGCGGGGACGATCGGCGCGCCGGGCGACGTGACGCTCAGACCACGCCGGCGGGCCAGCCACAGCACCACCACCGCGTACGCGATCAGCAGCGGCACGTCGACCGCCACGGCCTGCCACGGCATGTCGGCCGCGGTCTCGTCCGTACCGAGGTCGCCGTAGGCCGCCACGATCACGCTGCCCAGCAGGTTGTTGGCCACGTGCAGCGCGATCGCCGCCTCCAGACCGCCGGTACGCACCGTCAGCAGCCCCGCGACCAGCCCGAAGACCACCAGGTCGGCGAAGCCCCACGGGGTACCCCAGCCATGCAGCGCGGCGAACGCCACCGCCTGCACCACGATCGGCACCCACGGCCCGCGGAACCACCCGCCCAGCCCCTGCAGCAGCCAGCCGCGCATCAGGTACTCCTCCGCCGCGGCCTGCGGCGGCACCACGACCAGCAGCACCAGCATCGACAGCGCGAACGGCCCCCACCCGGCGAGCCGGTCCTGCGCCGTGGTCTCCCCGGGCAGCAGCATCGCCGCGGCCATCAGCAGCGTGACCGTCCCGGCCGCGACCGGCAGGCAGGCCAGCAGCCACCGCCACCGCAGCCGCCCGGTCACCGACGACAGCGTCCCGGGCCGCCGCCGCTGGATCCACCAGGCGGCGAGCACCGTCGCCGGAAGGAACCCGGCGACCGTCAGGAACCCGCCGGCCATCTCACCCCGCGCGCCCGGCACGGCCGCGGTGCCGGCCGCATAACCCGCGAAACCGAGAACAGCGCCGGCCACGACGATGAACAGCGCGCCCAGCACCATCCGCCACCAGGACGGACGAACCAGACGATGGTACGGACTCAGCGGCGCGGGCCCCATCAGCATGGGGACAAGTCTGGTCGCCGGGAAGCCGTACCGAATCTGTCCACAGGCCGGATCCGACCCCCACCCTGAGGTATAGGAAGTCGCTAAAGTGCCCGCATGAAATGGCTCCTGCCCGCGCTGCTCGCCGCCGCCCAGCTCCTGCTGTGGCCCGGGGTGCCGGTGCTGACCGGCTCCGCCGTGCCACCCGTGCAGGTCGTGGCGGTCAGCCTGCTGGTGCTCGTGACGGCGGCCGCGCTGTGTCTGCGGCGCGACCGCCCGGTTCCGGCGTTGTTCGCGGTGCTGGTCACGCTCGGCGTCGCCACCTGGGCCGCCCCCGCCGGCCAGCAGTTCGTCGTGCCCGGCGACGCCCTGACGGTGATCGCGGTCGCCGATCTGGTGGCGCTGTTCAGCGTCGCCGCCCGCCGCCCGGCCCGTACCACCGTGGTCGTCTTCGGTGTCGTCATGGCCTGGCAGGCCGCGCAGCTGGCCCTCGTCGACGGGGTGAGCGGAGGCTATCCGCTCGACCTGGTGCTCACCGCCGCCGTCTACGGGCTGATCATCGTCATGGGCCGGGTCCGGGGCCGCTGGCGGGCCGACCGCGCGGCCGCCGCCCGCCGGTTGGCCGAGGCCCGGCAGGCGCACGCCGACGCCGCCGACGCGGAACGCCGGCGCCTCGCCCGTGAGCTGCACGACGTCACCGCCCACCACCTGACGTCGATCGTGGTCAACAGCTCGGCCGCCCAGATGCTCGGCGACAAGCGGCCCGAGCTGCGCGCCGAGGCCCTCGCGTTCGCCCGGCGCACGGGGTACGACACCCTCGAGGCCCTCCGGCAGCTGGTGGCGATCATGCCGTTCGACCGGGGCCCCGAACCGCCCACCACCCCCCGGCTGGCCGACCTCGCGGACGACTTCCGCCAGCTCGGCCAGGTGATCACGGTGGACGTGCCCGCCGCCGACCTGCTACCCGCCGACCTGCCACCCGCCGACCTGCCACCCGCCGTGGCCGAGGCGGTGCACGGCATCGTCCGGGAAGCGCTCACCAACACGTTGCGCTACGCCCCCGGCAGCCGGGTCCACGTCCGCTTCGCCGACGGCGAGCTCACCGTCGACAACGACGGCTCCGCACCCGGTCCGGGCGCGGCCGGTGGCCTCGGCGGCGGGCGCGGCGTGAGCGGCATGCGCGACCGGGCACAGGCGCTCGGCGGCACGCTGGAAGCCGGTCCGCACGGCACCGGCGGATGGCGGGTCCGCGCCGTGCTCCCCGGCACCACCCCGGCCCGGAGCCGTCCGCGGTGGATCCGGTCGCGGTGGATCCGCAGCCGTACGGTGCTGGACGCGCTCCTGGTCCTGTTCGCCCTGGCCATGCCCCTGCTGATGCTGGGCTCCGAGGTGGTCGAGGAGGATCTGGCCGGGGACGTGGCGGCGCTGATCCTGCTCGCCGTGGTCGCCCACGCCGCACCCCTGCTCCGCCGCCGGCAGCATCCCTGGCCGGTCCTCGCCGCGGTAGCCCTGACCGCCTGGCTCGGCCCCCTGCTGGCCGCCACCGGCGCGACCCCACCCGCCCGCGGCTGGCTGTTCCTGTTCGGCACCGGCGCCGAGTTCCTGGCGGTCTATTCCGTCGCAGCCCGCGGCACCCGACCGGCCCTGACCTGGCTGGCCCCGCTGGCCGCCGGAGCCTCCGCCGCCCTGTCCCTGGCCACCCTGGTAGCCCTGGACCCGCCCACCGGAACCGCCCCCGCAGACCTGACCACCCCGACCACCCTCACCTCCCCCGCCGGCACCGCGATGATCATCGTCGTCACCGCCGCCGTGGCATTCCTGCTCTACTCCCCGTTCCTGGCCGGCAGCTGGCTGGCCGGCTGGACGGTCCGCCGCCGCCGAGACCGCCGCCGAGCCCACGAGGAAGGCAGCGTGGCCACCGCCCTCTGGCACGCCGCGGCCCGGGCCCAGCACGAACGCGCCCGCGTAGCAGCCGGCCTCCGAGAAGCCGTCCTCCGCCACGCCGCCGACGTCCCCCGAGCCGCCGAGAACGCCGACCTCCCCACAGTCCTGTCCGCGGCCCGCCAATCCCTGGCCGCCATGCGCTCCCTCCTGGACGGCCTCAACAACCGCCCCGCCACCGAAACCCCCCAGCCAACGTCCCCACCCACTGCTCCCGCCCCCGCAAGCCCGCCGACCCCCACACCCCCGACCTCCACACCCCCGACCTCCACACCCCCGACCTCCACACCCCCGATCTCCACACCCTCGACCTCCACACCCTCGACCTCCACACCCTCGACCTCCACACCCCCGACCTCCACACCCCCGACCTCCGCACCCGCCACCATTGCACCGTCTACCCCCGCATCACCCACCTCCACCTCCAGCACCCGGCCAGCCAGCCCGCCGGTCGTGCCGACCCTGCAGACCCTGCCGGTCGCGCCGATCGCGCCGATCGCGCCGCCGGGGTCGCTCGGGTCGCTGGCCGAGCGGCTGCGGGCCGCCGGGTGCTCGGCCACCGTGGACGTGGCGGCAGACGTGACGGCCGCCGGACTGCCCACCGTGACCGAGGTCGCCACCTGCCGGATCGCCGAAGTGCTGCTCGAGGGCGTGGCCGGGCCCGCCGCGATCCGGGTCGACCGCGATGAGATGCCACGGCTGACAGTGACCGGCGCCCCGCCACCGGGCGACACCGCACAAGCCAGGATCGAGGTGCTCGGCGGTCAGATCCACGCCGGCCCGGACCGCACCGTCGTAGTCCGGCTCACCGGAATACCCGGCGCGGCGAGCACCGGCACAAACGGGCTCGGCACAGGCTGGGGCCAGGGACCGAACGCCGGCGCAGCGCGGGCCGACCCAAGCCGGGCCGGCACAGACCGGGCCGGCACAGACCGGGCCCGCACAGACCGGGCCCGCACAGACCGGGCCCGCACAGACCGGGCCCGCACAGACCGGGCCCGCACAGACCGGGCCAGCACAGACCGGGCCAGCACAGACCGGGCCAGCACCAACGGGATCAGCCCCGATCGCGGGTTACCTGACTTACCAGAGGTACCCGACACGGTCCGGGAGCCCGCCACAACCGGCCCCGCCGTAGCCGGGCACACCACAACCGGGCCCACCACAACTGGGCCCACCACAACCGGGCCCACCACAACCGGGCCCACCACAACCGGAACCGTCGCGACCGAGCCCGCTACAACCGGGTCCGTCGCAACCGGGCACACCACAACTGGGCCCACCACAACCGGGTCCGTCACAACCGGGCCCGCGACAACCGGGTTCGTCGTAGCTGAGGGGGTGTCGTCATCGCGGTCCGTGTGATGGTGGTCGACGATCAGGTCATGGTCCGGGCCGGGCTGGCCGCCATCGTCGGGTCGCAGGACGATCTGGAGGTTGTCGGCGAGGCCGGGGACGGGGCCGCTGCCCTGGCGCTGGCCGCGGTGGCCGAGCCCGATGTCGTGCTGATGGACATCCGGATGCCCGGTATGGACGGCCTCACCGCCACCGCTCATCTCACCGCCGGTGAGCGTCCTCCGCGGGTGCTGGTGCTGACCACGTTCCACCAGGATGCGTACGTCTTCCAGGCATTGCGGGCCGGTGCGTCCGGCTTCCTGCTCAAGGATGCCGAGCCGGCCGAGCTGATCGCGGCGATCCGTGTCGTGGCCGGGGGTGACGCGATGCTGAGCCCGGCGGTCACCAAGCGTCTCATCGACGCGTTCGCCACCGGGGCGTTCACGTCTGCGCCCGAGGGGGATCCGCGCCTGGGCACGCTGACCCCCCGGGAGCGCGACGTCCTGGTCAGTCTGGCCCAGGGGCTGTCCAACGCGGAGATCGGCGCGGCCCTCGGCATCGCCACCGGCACGGTCAAGGCCCACGTCAACGCCCTGCTGCCCAAGCTCGGCGTCCGGGACCGGGTGCAGGCCACCATCGTCGCGTACGACCTCGGCCTGGTCCGGCCGCGCTGATCCCCGGCCGCGCTGACCCCCGGCCGCGCTGACCCCCGGCCGCGCTGACCCCCGGCCCGGTGGCTGTCAGGCCAGCAGGTACTCGCGCATCTGCTTGCCGGGGTTGATGCGGCCGACGATCCGGGTGCTCGTGGCGTCGTACACGTCGATGGTGTTGTTGCGGCGCATGAGTTCGCGGACCGGCGGCGGCAGCGGGGGTTCCTCGGACATGGCCGCGCGCAGGTCGCGGCCCGCGGTGATCAGGCGGTCGGTGAGGGCGGCGGTGTCCGTGTCGACGCGGACCCGGGCGAATTCCCAGCCGGCGACGGTCAGGTCGAGGATCTCGAAGAGGTGCGCGAGCAGCGGATCCGGGTCGGTCACCCGTACGATGCGGCGGGCCTGGGTGGCCACGACCGTGACCGCCGCGGTGACCTGGATGTACGGGTGCAGGCCGACCGGCAGGTTGAACAGCGGCCAGCGCAGGTCCGGGGCCGCGGCCTTCCACACCGGCCGGTAGTCGCGGCGGTCGACGGCGAACCGCAGCGCCGCCGCCTGGGCGTACATCTCGGCGTAGGCGGCGTCCGCGAACTCCCGCACGACGGCCACCGCAGCGAGCAGGCCGTCGTCGCCGGTGAGGAGACGGGCCACCTCGTCGGCCTGGTCGGGGAACCGGGCCTGGACGTGCACGCCGTACCGTTCGCGCAGGTCCTGGACCAGGGCCAGCTCGCGGCCCGGGTCATGCTGGACCTGTTGCTTGCCCGCTCCACGCCGGAACCACCGCATTGTCGCCTCGTTCTCCACAGCCAGTTGGGACGCGGCACATCGTAATAGAGATCGTGGCGGCGGGAACATTCACGCGGGGAGCCGGGGGTACACCCGCCGGGCGTTGCCCTCGTAGACCGCGTACCGATCGCTCTCGCCGAGGTCGAGGGCGTCGACGTAGCGGCGGGTGTCGTCGAAATAGGCGCCGGTCAGCGGGTCCCGGCCGCGGACCGCGCCGACCATCTCGGAGCCGAACAGGATGTTGGCGGTGTCGATGACCTGGAACAGCAGGTCGATGCCGGGCTGGTGGTAGACGCAGGTGTCGAAGTAGACGTTGCCCATGACAGATTCGGCCAGCGGCGGCCGGCCGAGCATGTCAGCGAGGCCCCGGAACCGGCCCCAGTGGTAGGGCACCGCGCCGCCGCCGTGCGGGATGATCAGGCGCAGGCCGGGGAACTCCTTGAACAGGTCGGCCTGCACCAGCTGCATGAACGCCGTGGTGTCGGCGTTGAGGTAGTGCGAACCGGTGGCGTGGAAGCTGGGGTTGGTGACCGCGGAGACGTGCACCATCGCCGGGACGTCCAGCTCGACCATCGCCTCGTACAGCGGGTACCAGACGGGGTCGGTCAGCGGCGGCGACGTCCAGTGCCCGCCACTCGGGTCGGGGTTGAGGTTGAGGCCGACGAACCCGAGGTCGCAGACGCAGCGCCGCAGTTCGGCGATCAAACCCGACATGGGTACGCCGACAGCCTGCGGAAGTTGGCACACACCGGCGAACTTCCCGGGGTGGAGACCCACCACCCGGGCGATCAGATCGTTGCAGGCGCGCGCCCAGGCCGTACTCGTGACAGCGTCGTCCCGGTGATGGGCCATCGCGGAGGCCCGCGGCGAGAAGATCGTCAGATCGATGCCGCGCTCGGCCATCAGGCGCAGCTGGTTGCCCTCGATCGTCTCGCGGATCTCGTCGTCGGTGATCACCGGGTACGCCGGCGGGGTGTCGCCGGCCCCGAACGTCTCCCGCCAGGCGTTGTGCGCGGCCGGGGCGGTCGTGTAATGGCCGTGACAATCGATGATCATGAGTCCCTCAGCGAGATGAGCAGGTCCCGGGCGGCGGCGGCGACCCGCGGGGGCACACCCAGGCCGGTGAGCTGATCGGCGGCGGCGGTCATCTCGTCGGCGCGGCGCCGGGCGTGCCGGTGGGTGCCGTCGACGAGCCGGTCGATCGTCGCGGTGTCGAAACCGGCGAGTTCGGCACTGATGTTGTCCCGCAACCAGTCCTCGCACCCGGCCTTCTCGGCGGCGGCGAGGGCCTCCACGACGGCGGCGGCGAGACCTTTGTAGAACACGCTGCGCAGCAGCTTGCGCGAGATCGCCTCGCCCACCGGACCGGGTTGCACGCTCACCCGGCGCCGAGCGCGGTGAGGACGCCGGCATACCGCGCGGCTCCCGGCCCGGAGACGATCATCGGGGTACGCAGACCCTTGCCGGGCACCGGTGCCATCAGAGCGACATCGACGACGGGTACGTCCCGGCCGGCGAGCAGCTCCTGCAGCGCGACCTTGGTCTGCGGCGAGGCGGTGTTCAGGTCGGCCCAGATCGTCCCCGGTCGCAGGGCGGGCAGCGCGTTGCGGAGCGCGGGCAGCGCGTCGCGCGAGCTGTTGACACTGAGAACGAGCCCGGCGTCACGTACCGTATCCGCTTCGTCCTTGCGGGCCACGACTCCCGGCGGCGGCTCCCGCAGCGGGTCGTATCCCCGGACGTCGGCTCCGGCCGCGACCAGGTCCCGGGCGATCTCCCCGCCGGCCTCGCCCAGCCCCAGCACCGCGATCGGGGTCACCATGACCGGGCGGATCTCGGCGCTCACGGCAGCCGGTCCACATAGCGCACGCCGAGTTCGTCGAGCAGCGGCCGCAGCCGGTAAAGATCGACACCGAGCGTCCCACCGGCGAGGATCTCGCGCTTGGCGGTCTCGCCGGCCAGGCGTTCCGCGGCGGCGGCGGCAACCTCGGGCCCCCGGGCGGCGGGCAGGGCCAGCACGCCGTCGTCGTCCGCGACGACGATGTCCCCCGGCCGGACGAGCTGACCGGCCGCCACCACCGGCACGTTCACCGAGCCGGGGCTGGCCTTGACCGTGCCCTGGGCGTGCACGGCCCGGGCCCACACCGGGAAACCCATCTCACGCAGGGCGGCGATGTCCCGCACCCCGGCGTCGGTCACCAGCCCGAGCACACCGCGGGCCAGCAGCGACGTGGCGAGCAGGTCACCGAACATGCCGTCGGTGGACGGCGAGGTCGTGGTCACCACGAGGATGTCGCCGGCCCGGCACATCTCCACCGCGGCATGGATCATCAGGTTGTCCCCGGGATGACAGGACACGGTGATAGCCGAGCCGGCGATGACGGCGCCCTCCTGCCGGGCCCGGACCCCGGGGCCGAGCAACCCGACCCGGCCGGCCGCCTCGTGCGCGGTGGCGACCCCGGCGGCCCGGAGCACGGCGATCGGCCCGGGGTCGGCCCGGTCGACCGTTCGTACGACAAAGTGACCGGACGTCATCGGTGCTCCTCGATCCGGGGGCGCGGGAAGATTGAAGCTATCCGCGTGCGAACAAGATTGTCAACAATGTGTCCGGCGCTGCAGCACAACGCCCACGATCGTTCACAACGCGGGCAGCTTCCCCCGCCGCTGCTCACACGCGGGCAGCCTCCCCCGCCGCCAACTCGTCCACTACCTACCTACCCGGCCCGCCTGCCCGGCCCGCCTGTCCGACCCGCCTGCCCGACCCGCCCGACCTGGCCCGCCCGACCTGGCCCGCCCGACCCGCCCGACCTGGCCCGCCCGACCTGGCCCGCCCGGCCCGACCCGCCCGACCCGCCCGACCTGGCCCGCCCGACCTGGCCCGCCTGACCCGACCCGACCCGCCCGACCCGACCCGCCCGACCCGCCCGACCCGACCTGGCCCACCCGACCTGGCCTACCCGGCCCGCCTGCCCGGCTGCCACGCCTGGCCCACCCGCCGTGGCCCACCCGACCCGACCTGCCCTACCTCCCCGACCTGCCCGGCTGCCATGCCTGGCCCGGCCGGCCTGACTCGCCCGGCCTGCCCGCCCGGGGCCGGGGCCGGGCCGGGGCCGCCTGATGGCACCCCGGTAGCCCGCACAGCCGTGGCGCTCCAGGAGTACTGCCACAACGTCTTTCCGCCGCTGACCGTCCGCGGGGATGCCGAGCTCGCCCACGCCAAAGGGCCTGCACGACCCCTACGGCCGACGAGGCGTACCTCGCGCTCGAGACCGTCGGCCTCAGCGAGAACTCGGACGCCCCCTCGACACGCATGTGGCATCCCGCCGATGGACGACCGTTCGCCGGCGTCGACACCCGGACCCACCTTCACCAGGATCCGCACCCACCGGTACGAACTGGTCCAGCGGGCGAGAACCACCGGAGCCCTACCATGGCAGGTGTGAGCGACGTACTGGACGAGCTGCGGCAGGGCATCCTGCGGGGCGAATTCGCGCCCCGCCAGCGGCTCATCGAGACCGAGCTGACGGAGCGGTATTCGACCAGCCGCTTCGTCCTCCGCAACGCCCTCACCCGCCTCGCCACCGAGGGCCTGGTGGAACTGCAGCCCAACCGGGGCGCCCGGGTCCGCGAGATCACCGTCCCGGAAGCCATCGAGATCACCGAGATCCGCCGAGCGGTGGAAGGCCTGGTGGCCGCCCGCGCCGCGGAACGCATCACCGACGCCGAGATCACGGTGCTGCACTCCCTGGGCGCGGAGATGACCGCGGCCGTCCAGGCGGCGGACATGTTGCGCTATTCCGAACTCAACGCCCGCCTCCACAGTACGGTCCGAACCATCGCCCAGCACGCCTCAGCCACCAAGATCATCGAACAGCTGAACGCGCAGATGGTCCGCCACCAGTTTCACCTGTCCCTGGTTCCCGGCCGCCCAGCGGTCTCCCTCCCCGAGCACCTGGCCATCATCACCGCCATCTGCACCCGCGACCCCGCTGCCGCGGAACGGGCCATGCAGGCCCACCTGACCAGCGTCCTGAAGACCCTCGCCGCCTCAGCAACAGTCACCCCCTGACCCGCCCCACCCACCCCGTTCAACCACCGAAGTCCAGGCCCGCGCGAGCTGTCCCTGACAGCCATCCCGGCAGGCGAACGGCGCCAACCAGCCGACAGCCACCAGCCGCCCGAACCGAACAGTCCGCGGCGATGCACCAGCGCCGCAGCCCGCCGTACGCGCCTCCTGGTCGGTCAGTGTGCCGAGGACGATGTGGTCGGCGGTGGAGAGGCCGCCGAGGATGTTGCGGCTCGAGACCAGCGTCAGCCAACCGGAGCCGGTCGGGAGCAGCGGCACGCAACACCGCTCAGCTACGGCGCTTCGTGAGGTGACCCGGTGACCCGGTGCCGCCGACATGCCAGGACCATCCGCCGAGAATCGGCACCCGCCTGCCGAGACCGGTGCGGCCTTCCGGGCAGGCCGGCCAAACGCGGTCGCCGAGGTCGGCCGGGCGCCCGCACGAAGGGAGACCAACGACGCCAAGGGCAGCCACGGCATTGACCGAAGTCGCCGCTGCAACACACCGGCCGGCCCCCTGAACCACCGCGCGGAGAAGGCCATGCGGTCGGCAGCGTCATCAATCCAGTCGACGAGGGCGCGACGCACCGCCCGCTGCCGCTGCCGCTGCCGCTGCCGCTGCCGCTGCCGCTGCCGCTGCCGCTGCCGCTGCCGCTGCCGCTGCCGCTGCCGCTGCCGCTGCCGCTGCCGAAGAGTGCACGCCGCGGACCGGGCTAAGGTTCGCCAGGGTTGCGCACGTCCGGGGATCGAACGTCCTGCCGCAGCATTTGCGGACCCACCCGCACCGCGAGCAACACTATGCCGGCAAAGGGCATGACGGTCGCGCCGACCAGATGCTCAGATGCGCAGGTGGTAGAGGTTGCGGCGGGGTTGCTGGGTCGGGTCGATCGTGAATGGGGGAACGAACTCGGGAAGGCTGTCGGGGCTGAGTCGGATGGTCCAGTCGGCGGTGGGGTGGTGGATGAGTCGGTGGTGGTGTCGGCAGAGCAGGACCATGTTGTCCAGGCTCG
>NZ_JBITDZ010000013.1:238650-279685 GCF_044454705.1 Actinoplanes sp. NPDC051494 | reverse complement strand
TTGGAGGCCTTCATCTGTTCACCAGATCGATCCAAGATCCTCAGATCGAGTGGTCACAACCCCTCGACCAACGTCTGGGGACATCACAGCTAGACCGACGCGGTGCGGCGTGAACCGAGCCGCAGACGGGGTGCGACCAGGTGATCCACGCTGTACTTGCCGGCGCCCAGGACGGCGAACAGCAGGGTGGCCGCGGTCAGCGTCAGCACCAGCTCGAAGCCGTTGCCGCTGACGAAGACGCCGTTGCCGGCGTGGACGATGATGAACGCGCCGAGCATGTCGACCGCGAGCAGCAGCGCGACGACCGGCACCGCGGCGCCGAGCACGAGGGCGGCGCCGCCGACGAGCTCGACGATCGCCGCGAACCAGGCGCTCAGCGTCGGCAGCGGGACGCCCATCTGGTCGAACGCGGCGGAGGTGCCGTCGAGGCCCCACTCGTCGACCTTCTGCCAGCCGTGGGCGATGAAGACGATGCCGACGGCGACCCGGGTCACCAGGATGATCACGTCACGGAGCGTGGCGTTGTTCACGAAGAAGCCTTTCCGGTGGTGACGGCTCAGTTGGTGACGGCTAGGCCGCCGGTCCAGGTGATCTTCTCGGCGGCGGCGAGGGTGATCTGCAGGAAGCCGATGGCCTCGAGCTCGCGGGCGCGCTTGAGGCCGCCCGCGTCGACCGCCTTGAGGCCGGCGGCGGTGACCACGCCGGCGAGCAGCGCCTTGGCGTCGGCGTCGTCACCGGCGATGAGCACGGTGGTGGTCTCGGCGCCGACCGTGCCGGCGACCAGGGTGCTGCCGAAGTTCGTGTTGAACGCCTTGAGGACGGTCGAGTCCGGCAGCTGCGCGGCGATCTCGGCCGCGGCGGAACCGTCGGCCGGCACGGTCAGGCCGTCGAACGTCGCGAAGTCGAGCGGGTTGGTGATGTCCACGACGATCTTGCCGGCGAGCTGCGTGCCGCGCTGGGCGACGACCTCGGCCACCGACCCGTACGGAACGGCCAGCACGACGATGTCGCCGGTGACCGGGTTGCCGCTCTGCGTGCTGTTGACGGTCTCGACGGTGTTGCCGCCCTTGGTGACCAGGCCCGAGATGGCCTGACCCATGTTTCCGGTGCCGATGATGCTGATGTGCGCCATGACGTTCTCCGTTCACTTGGTTGTAGCTACAACCATGGCAGTGACGTTCAGTTGAAGCAACAACTATTGTTGCTTCAACTATATGGAGTGGGTCACACCGCGTCGTAGCGGCGGTGGATCGCCGCCCGGCTGTCCCCGGGATCGAGGCGGCGCAACAGGGCGTCGGTGATCGCGGTCAGCTGGGTGATCTGCTCGGGGGTGAGCGCGTCGATGACGTACTCCCGGGCGGTGGCCACGTGGCCGGGCGCGCTCTCGCGCACCACCCGCCACCCCTCGTCGGTCAGCCGGGCGTTCGTGGCCCGCCGGTCCGTCGGGCACGGGAAGCGTTCCAGCAGGCCACGGGCCTCCAGTCGCTGCACCACGTGGGACAGCCGGGCGAGCGTGGCGGTGGTCCGGTCGGCGAGCGCGGACATCCGCAGGGTGTGCTCGGGCGCCTCGGAGAGCTGGGAGAGCACGTAGTAGTCGAAGTGCGTGATGTGCGCGTCCCGGCGCAGCTGCGAATCCAGGACCCCGGGCAGGAGCTCGACCACGCCGAGCAGCCGCACCCATGCCGCGAGCTGCTCCGGGGTGAGCCACGGTGTCTCCACGCCCACATTGTCGACCCTGAGGCCCCGAGGCTGTCGCAGGGGGCCGGTAGCCTGGCCCGCATGACCGACGATCGTCCCTGGCTGGGCGCCTACCCGGAGGATGTCCCGGCGGACATCACGCTGCCGGACCGCCCGCTGACCGCCAACCTGGACGGCGCGGTCGCGCGCTTCCCCGACCGGATCGCGCTCGACTTCCTCGGCGCCACCACGACGTACGCGCAGCTCGGCGACCAGGTCGCCCGGGCCGCCGAGGCGTTGCGGGGCCTCGGCGTGAGCCACGGCGACCGGGTCGCGCTGATCCTGCCCAACTGCCCGCAGCACGTCGTCGCGTTCTACGCGGTGCTGCGCCTCGGTGCGATCGCCGTCGAGCACAACCCGCTGTACACCGCGGACGAGCTCGCCCACCAGCTCGCCGACCACGGCGCCACGGTCGCGATCTGCTGGGAGAAGGTCGCCGCGACGGTCGTCGCCACCGCCGCGAGGACGTCGGTCACCACCGTCGTCAGCGTCGACCTGACCGCGGCGCTGCCCCTGGTGAAACGCCTCGCGCTGCGCCTGCCGCTGCCGCCCGCGCGCCGGACCCGGGCCGAGATGACCGGGCCGGTGCCCGACGGCGCGCTCAAGTGGGAGAAACTGGTCGCCGGCACCGCGCCGATCGCCGCCACGGTGGCCGGGCCCGGCGTCGACGACGTCGCGCTCCTGCAGTACACCGGCGGCACCAGCGGCACCCCCAAGGGCGCGGTGCTCACCCACAAGAACCTGGCCGCCAACGCCGAACAGAGCCGGGTCTGGGTGCCCGGGCTGCGCGACGGGGGCGAGACCTTCTACGCGGTGCTCCCGTTCTTCCACGCGTACGGGTTGACGTTGTGCCTGACCACCGCCGTGCAGATCGCCGCGACGATCGTGCTGCTGCCCCGCTTCGAGGCCGGCATGGTCCTCGACGCGGCGAAACGCCGCCCGCCGACGTTCTTCCCGGGCGTGCCCCCGATGTACGACCGGCTCGCCGCGGCGGCCCGGGAGCGCGGCGCCGACCTCAGCTCGGTGCGCTACTCGATCAGCGGTGCGATGCCGCTGCCGCCGGAGACCGTGGACACCTGGGAGGCGATCACCGGTGGCCTGCTCATCGAGGGCTACGGCATGACCGAGACGTCGCCGATCACGGTCGGGAACCCGATGTCCGCGAAGCGCCGCACGGGCTCGATCGGGATCCCGTACCCGTCGACCCGGGCCCGGATCGTCGACCGGGACGACCCGTCGCGGGCGATGCCCGAGGGCGAGCCGGGTGAGCTGCTGCTGCAGGGCCCGCAGGTCTTCTCCGGCTACTGGGGGATGCCCGAGGAGACCGCCGCGGTGCTGCTGCCCGGCGGGTGGATCCGCACCGGTGACGTCGCCGTGCTGGGCCCGGACGGCTTCCTGTCGATCGTCGACCGGGTCAAGGAGCTGATCATCACCGGCGGCTTCAACGTGTACCCCTCCGAGGTCGAGGACGTGCTGCGCGGGCACCCCGAGGTCGCCGACGTCGCGGTGGTCGGCCTGCCCTCGGCACGGACCGGGGAGGAGGTCGTCGCGGTGGTCGTGCCGGTCGAGGGCGCCGACCCCGACGCGACCGCGATGGTGGCCTGGGCCCGGGAACGCCTGTCCGGGTACAAATCCCCCCGCCGGATCGAGTTCACCGCAGAGCTGCCGCGCAGCCAGATCGGCAAGGTCCTGCGCCGGCAGGTGCGCGACGGGCTGATGGGCAGCTCACCCTCGGTGTGACGGTCCGCTCAACCGCTGGTAAACGCTTGTTGATTGGGGCGAGGATGATCCCCGGCTAAGTCAACGAACGTTTACCGGTGTGGGAGTACCCGTGGCTCAGGTTATCGGCAAGGCGCGCCGCCATCGCGTCCGTGGCCGGCTGCGGCGCTCCCGGGTCGTCCGGGCGGTCTGCACCGGCCCCTCGAAAGACCAGGCCAAGCCCTCCTGGGTACGCCGTAACGGGCTGCGCCTGCTGGCCGGGCTCGCCGCGGCCGTGGCCGTCGTGGTGGCACTGCGCGGCCGGATCCCCGACCCCGCCGAGGTGGCCTCCGTCCTCGCCGCCGCCAACGTCGGCTGGCTCGCCACCGCCGTGGTCGTCCAGTTCCTCTCCCAGGTCGCGTTCGCCCGCCAGCAGCGCGCCCTGCTCGCCGCCCTCTCCGTCGAGATCTCCCGGCGCGACGCGCTGGCCATCACCTACAGCCGCTCCGCGATGAGCATGGTGCTGCCGGCCGGCTCGGCCATGTCCGCCGCGTTCGCGCTGCGGCAGTACAAACGGCGGGGCGCCAGCACCGCGGTCGCCGCCACCGCCATGGTGCTGTCCGCGGCGGCGTCCGTGCTCGGCCTCGGCCTGCTCTACGCCGGCACCGTCGGCGTGCCCACCTGGGTGCACCTGGTCGCCGAACACGTGATCCCGGCCGTCGTGATCGCCGCCGCCCTGGTCGCCGCCGGCCTGGCCGCGTACTGGCGGGCGGTGACCCACCGCTCCGCCGCCGTGGTCCGCGCGGCCCGGCACCTGCGGTGGGGCTGGGCCGACCGGCTGCTCGGCCACCTGCGGGGCATCCTCGCCGAGGCCCGCACCGTACGCGTGCGCGACTGGGCCCTGACGATCTCCTACGCGGTGCTCAACTGGCTGCTCGACCTCTGCTGCCTCGTCGCCGTCGCCCAGGCCTGCGACCTGGAGCTGGGGGTGTTCCAGCTCGCCACCGTGTACCTCGCCGTGCAGGTGGTCCGGCAGATCCCGCTGACCCCCGGCGGCGTCGGCCTGATCGAGGCCAGCCTGCTCACCGGCTTCGTCGCGGTCGGCACCCCGCAGGCCGTCGCCGCCGCGGTCGTGCTCGGCTACCGCATCGTGTCGTTCTGGCTCGTGCTGCCCGCCGGACTGTTCGCCTACCTGCGCGTCAACCGGGGCGGCGCGGGGGAACGTCCGGCGGTCGTCACCCCTTCCTGAGGACCGGGTCGGCGGCCAGCGCGGTCGTGCGCTGCTCGATCACCGTGCGCAGCTGCTGGGCGTCCGAGGTGACAGTGTCCGGGGCGGCACCGTCCACCGTGGCGAGCACCCCGGTGATCCGGTCCAGCGCGCTCAGGGCCGTATCGTCCGCGAAGATCTTCCGGTAGAGCGTGGCGTAGGCCTTCTCGTAGACCTCCGTGAACGCGGGCGCGGCCAGGAAACGCTCCTTGAGCACATGCCCGCCGAAACCGCCGCCCCCACCACCCATCCGGCCGGCGGCGTGCGGCCCCTGCGCCGGGTCGCCGCTGAGCGTCAGGTTGTAGTCCCAGCCGACGACGGAGAACCTCTTGCTACCCAGGTCGTACCAGAGGTAGTAGTTGCGGCCCGGGCCGGCCATGTCGTCGAAGTTCAGCAGCAGGTTCTGCAGGGCGGCATACCGGGCGAACGACGCCACGTCGACATGCTTGTCGAGGTCCGCGGCGAACGCTTCGTCGCTGCTGGTGTTCACCCACTTGATCAGGTCGATGACCGGCTGCAGATCCTGACTGCCCTTCTTCGTGATCTGCTTGAAGTCGTCCTGATAATCGGTCTGGTCGTCACCCTGATCGGTGAACTGACTCCCGGCGAGAGCCTTGTAGAGCACGCCGGAGCCGTCGATACCATCGGCGAAGTGCTCGTCCGGGTGCTCGACGACCAGCCGGGCGGTCCGCGGCCGATCGTTGATCGTGAACGTGGTGTAGGCATACCGCTGCGCGACCTCGCCGGCCTGGGCGAGCACATCCAGGGTGACCGCCTCGTTGAGCACGGTCGAGCCACCGCCCATCCCGGCCACCCGCACGGTGACCTCACGATGCCCCTGGTACCGCCGCCCGTCCACGAACTCGTCGAACCGGATCAGCCACGGCAGCGTCTCGGGTTGCTCGGCCCGCAACGAAGCCCGCCCGAACCCCCCACCCCGCCCCGGCCCAGCCCCGCCCGGCGCCGCACCCTGGTCCGCCCCGCCTTGGTCGGCCCCGCCTTGGTCGGCCCCGCCGGGAAAGGCGCCGCCGGGAAAGGCGCCGCCGGGGAAGCCGCCTTGATCGGCTCCGCCGGGGAAGCCGCCGCCGGGGAAGCCTCCGTCCGGCCCGCCACCGGGAAAACCGCCTCCTGGAGCGCCTCCTGGAGCGCCGCCTCCCGGCCCGCCGCCGCCCGGGGCGCCGCCTGCGCCGCGGCGTGGGCTGGTGACGCCGTTGCGGGTCAGGCCGCCGAGGGTGGAGTTGCCCTTGAGGCGGATGCCGACGCTCGGCACGCTCAGGCCGTCGATGCGCAGATCGGCCTCGACGTACTCCTTCTCGCCGTCGTCGAAGTAGGCGTCGAGGGCCCGCTGGTAGTCGTCGTCGCGGAACGTGAGCTGGATGCTGTGCGGCACCGCGGCGTCGAACAGGTCCACCGAGCCCGTGAGGTCCACGGTGACCTGGTCTCCGCTCGCGGCGCTACCGCTGGTCACGTACGGGCGGATCCGGGTCGTGTTGACGACCAGGGTGACCGTCACGACGAAGGCCCCGCAGACGGCCAGCAGCTTCCAATAATGCCGGACCCGGACCGGGATGCGCTGCCGCAGCGTCCGCCCCATCACAGATCCGTCTGGTCGTAGCCGGTCAGGACGGTGACCTTCTGGCCGGCGTTCTGTTCGCCCAGCGCCGCGATGAGCCCGCCCGGTTCGACGCCCTTCTTCATCCGCACGGTGTACATGATCTCGGTCAGTGCCCCGCCCCGGATGCTCTCCATGCTGACCAGCTCGAACTCGGTGGTGAAGCGGATCAGCACGTCCTGCAGCCCGGCGGTGCGGTCCCCGTCCGGCGGTACCTGCACCTTGACCACCTGGCGCTGCACGTTGAGCGCGAACCAGTTGAAGCGGTACATCACCACGATGATGAGGCAGATCGCGACCGCGGCGATGATCGCCAGGCTGTAGAACCGGGTGCCGGCGGCCATCCCGATGCCCATCACCAGGAAGATGAACCCGACGTCGCGGGTCTCCTTGATGGCGTTGCGGAACCGGACCACGCTCAGCGCGCCGACCAGGGCGAAGGCCCGCGCGATGTTGGAGCCCACCACCAGCATGATCAGCGAGATCAGCATGCCGAGGATGACGAGCGTCTGCACGTACGACTGGCTGTAGGAGACATTGCGGTGGGTGAACCGGTACACCCAGCCGATCATGGCGCTGAGCACGAACGACAGCAGCAGGGCGATGGCGATGTCGCCGACACTGAACGTGCCGGACAGGTCCTGGATCTCGAAGGGCATGGCTGGTCAGTCCTCATCGGTGACGTGGAAGATGGAGCGCGGGGCCCGGCCGAACGCCTCGACGCTCTGGCAGTACTTGGACATCCGGACGACGGACATGTCGGTGCGGGCGGCGAGGTCGGTGAGCCAGTACGGCACCCGTTCGTTGGCCTTGACCTCGACGACGGCGAGCCCGGCCGGTACGGTCAGCCGGTTCTCCGCCTCCGCGCCGAGGTCGAAGTCCCGGTCCCGGCCGCGGATCCGCTGGTCGACGGTGACCCGCAGGCCGACGTCGGCGTCGCGGCCGACGAACGCCTCGCGCTGGTACCCGGTCATCGCGACCGGGCGCAGCCGCAGACCGGAGACCAGCTCGAGGACCTCCTCGAGGAACGCGCGCTGCCCGGGCTCGTGCTCCACCATCACCTGCCGATCACAAAGATCCAGAGCGAGGTGGTACGGCAGCCCGACCCGCCGTTTCTGGGTCACCTTGTTGACCCGCTGCTTGATCTCGACGTACACGATGGTGTCGTCGTCGATCGTGGACCGGTCGCCGTAGTGCCGGATCCGCAGCTTGCGCCGGAACCGCAGGCCCTCGATCTTCTCCCAGTAGAAGCGCAGGTCGGCGGTGTCGTAGTAGACGCTCCAGACGCCGTATCCCGAGCTGTCGCCGTGGCTGTCGGCGTCCATCCGGCCGGCGAGCTCGGCGCGCAGCACGGGCAGGTCGCCGCTGGGCACCAGGTATTTGATCTCGTACCGGTTGAACGCGTGCAGCCGGCCGGGCGCGCGCAGGGCATGACCGGCCTCGTCGCCGGTGGCGTGCGCGGGCCGGGGCGGTGGCTCGGGGGCGGGTCCGGCCCGTCCCCTTCGGAACAAGGAACGCATGGGGCGCAGCCAAGCACCCGGACCTCAAAACTTCGTGTGAATCCTGGCTGAACGGAAGGCATACCCCACCCTGACGGGGGCGCAGCTCTACTTCGGCCGGCCGGCGGCGCGCATGAAGAAGCCGGGGCCCCGTTGACGGGGCCCCGGCTGCTTACCTCAGTGCCGGACCAGCTCGCGCTGGTGGGTCAGGAGTCGCGCAGCGGGCGGCCCTGGGCGTCGACGCCGCCGTTGACGAGGATGAGGATGCCGTCGATGAAGCCCCAGAGGCCACCGATGCCACAGGTGATGAGGGAGACGACGAGCTGCCAGACGCCGGTCTTGGTGTCACCGATGTAGAAGCGGCCGACGCCGAAGGTGCCGAGGAAGATGCCGAGAAGGCCGGCGACGAGCTTGCTCTTGTCGGAGAGAGCCGGGTTCTGGTACTGAGGGTTGGTCATGAGGCGCCACCCTAGTGATCCAGTGGTACTGCGACAGGCCCCGGGTCCAGAATGTGGGACGGAGATCGGGTAATGGTGCCCGATCGGACTCCGCCGGGGGCCGTTTTCGCCGAAGACCGGACCATCGGACGACCTCGGGCGGGCGTCCCGCGTATGACGAAGGTGATATGGCCGCGCGCCGTCCGGTGTGACCCTAGAATCACCAGCATCTATGTAGCCTGGTGATCGGAGTGACCATGTCCGGGCCGACGCGTTACCGGCGAACCGCGGTGCTCGCCACACCCGCCCTCCTGGGGGCGCTGGTCCTGCTAGCCACGTTCTTCCGGGCCCCTGTCATGGTTCCGGCCGCCGCCGCCAGCATGACGGTCGCCCAGGCGATCGCCAGTCAGAGCGGCACCGGCACGGTGACCGGATACGTCGTCGGGGAGCCGACCGCCACCAGCACGGTGCGCACGAGCGGCTTCACCGGCGACACCGCGCTGGCGCTGGCCGACAGCAGCAGCCAGACCGGCACCGGCTCGATGCTGTACGTGCAGATCACCAGCACGTACCGGTCGGCGTTCGGGCTGCTCACGAATCCCGGGCTGATGCGGACCCAGATCACCGTGACCGGGACGCTGACCGCGTACTTCTCGCACGCCGGCCTGAAGTCGCCGACCGCGATGACGAAGGGCGCGGGCAGCACGACCAGCCCGACCACGGCCCCGACCGTGACGCCGACGAGTTCGAGCGGCACGGACGCCTACTACGCGTCCGCGCTCGGCAAATCCGGTGACAGCCTGAAGAACGCGTTGCACAGCATCATCTCCAGCGGCGTGACCAAGCTGTCGTACGACGCGGTGTGGAACGCCCTGAAGGTCACCGACCAGGACCCGTCGAACTCGTCGAACGTCATCCTGGTGTACTCGGGCACCAGCCGGTCCAAGACGCTCAACGGCGGCGACACCGGCGACTGGAACAGGGAGCACGTCTGGGCCAAGTCGCACGGTGATTTCGGCACCGCCACCGGGCCCGGCACCGACCTGCACCACCTGCGCCCCGAGGACGTCACGGTCAACGCGGTGCGTGACAACAAGGACTTCGACACCGGTGGCAGCGCGGTGTCCGGGGCCGCCGGCAACTACACCGACAGCGACTCGTGGGAGCCCCGCAACGCGGTCAAGGGCGACGTCGCGCGGATGATCTTCTACATGGCGGTGCGGTACGAGGGTGACGACGCGTTCGCCGACCTCGAGGTCAACAACTCGGTCTCGAACGGCAGTGCCCCGTACATCGGCAAGCTCTCGGTCCTGAAGACCTGGAACACCCAGGACCCGCCGGACGCGTTCGAGAAGAACCGCAACCAGGTGATCTACGCCAGCTACCAGCACAACCGCAACCCGTTCATCGACCACCCGGAGTGGGTCAGCTCGATCTTCTGAGCCCGCGACGAGGTGCCGGGTGGGTCACCCGGCACCTCGTCGCTCAGGCCCGCAGGACCACCCGCAGCCGCTGCGGGGACGGCTTCAGCCGGTAACGCGGCAACACCCCCTGCCCGCAGGACGCGGTGCCCACCCCGGACGACGCGGCGTCGATCGAGACCCAGGTCCCGGTCGGCGCCGCCAGCTCGTGATCATGGCCGGTCCTGGCGATCTCGGTACGGGACCAGGGCCGCACCGTCAGCGGCACCCCCGCCCCGAGCACCCGCAGCGCCTGCCCGCCGACGTCGATCGTCGCGTCGTCCACCCGGCGGGCCCCGTGCTCCTGCGGCCGCACGGTCCGGACCGCATAGGTGTCCCGGTCCGCGGTGAACGTGCCGTACCGGGCGCCCTGGCCGGTGTCGGGGTACTGCGGCCCGGGCCCGTAACCGGTCCAGGTGACCGATGTGGTGGGTGCGGCGAGGCGCAGGTCGAGGCCGGCGCGGGCCCAGTCGCAGGGCCAGGGTCCGTACGGGTCGATGCTGAGGTCGAGCGCGAGGGCGGTCCCGTCGGTGGTCCAGCGCCAGGTGAGGTCGAGGCCGGCCGAGATGACGGGCGGCCCGCTGCGGGTCCGCACGACGAGGGCATCGCCGTCCGTGGTGATGTCGACGAGCCGGGACCGCAGGTCGTCGAGCCGCGCGCCGGCCCACCGGACGGCCATGGGCGGCAGGTCCCGTTCCTCCCACCCGGTGCCGCGGTCGTTGTCGGTGGGCGCCCGCCACAGGCTCACCGCGACGTCGTGCAGCTCCAGCTCCCCGAGCCGGGTGGGCATGCCGGTCCGCTCATCGAACACCGCCGGTCCAAGTCGTAGCGAAACCGCGCCCGGTCCGCCCGCTGCTGCCGCGCCCGCCCGGTCCGTGCCCGGCTGGGTGACGGCTGGCTGGGAGACGGCTGGGTCGGGCAGGGTCGGGTGGGGGCGTGCGGGGACGTGCTGGGTCCAGGCCACCTCGTGGCCGGCGGGGCAGCCGTCGCCGGGGGCCCGGCGACGCAGGGACACGGTGGCGACCGTGTCCGCCGCGAGGTGGAGCGGCACCACCGCGGTGGTGCCGGCGGGCACCGGTGGCAGGGGGAGCGGGGTTTCGGTGCCGTCCACCAGCAGGACCGCTTCCAGGTGGGCCAGGTCCAGGCTGTGGTGGCGGTTGACGACGGTCAGCTGCTCCGTCGTGAGGTCGAGGCCGACGGGGGCGAAGACGCGGGCGAGGTCGGCCAGCGCCGGCCCCGGGGTCTTGTCGGCGTGCACCAGACCGTCGATCACGAAGTTGCCGTCGTGGACGCGTTCGCCGAAGTCGCCGCCGTACAGCCATCTGGTCTGCCCGCCGTCGGTGGTGCCGCCGTGCAGGGCGTGTTCGACCCATTCCCAGATGAAGCCGCCGGCCAGGCTCGGATACCGGTGGAACAGGTCCTGGTACTCGCTGAGCCCGCCCGGCCCATTGCCCATGGCGTGCGCGTATTCGCAGAGCACGAACGGCAGCTGCGGCCCCTCGCCGGAGGTGGCGAAGGTCTCCACCTCGTCGACCACGGCGTACATCCGGGAGTAGACGTCGACGTACGTGGAGCGCCGGTCGCCCTCGTAGTGCACGAGCCGGTCCGGGTCGCGGCGTTTGGTCCAGCGGCCGATCGCCTCGAGGTTCGAGCCGGTGCCGGCTTCGTTGCCGAGCGACCAGATCAGGACGCTGGGGTGGTTCTTGTCGCGTTCGACGGTACGCAGCATGCGGTCCTCGAACGCGGGCAGCCACGCCGGGTCGTCGCTGGGGTTCCCGGCCCAGTCCTCGTTGTTGACGAAGCCGTGGGTCTCCAGGTCGTTCTCGAGGATCAGGTAGAAACCGAGTTCGTCCGCGAGATCGAGGAATCCGGCGTTCGGCGGGTAATGCGAGGTGCGGACCGCGTTGATGTTGTGCTGTTTCATCAGCAGCAGTTCCGCGCGGGCCGTCTCCAGGTCGACCGCACGGCCCTTGTACGGATCGTGTTCGTGCCTGTTCACCCCGCGGAACAACAGTGGTGCCCCGTTGAGTTTCAGCGTCCTGCCGTCGACGTGCACGGTTCGGAAACCGACACGCAGGTGCACGGTTTCCGCGTCGGTGCGCACCTGGGCGTCGTACAGCGTGGGTGTCTCGGCGGTCCAGGGCCGGACCGACGGCAGGTGATGATCCACCCCGGGGGTGATGTCGTGCAGCCCGAGCTCCGGGATGCTGATCACGGCCGCGGACGTGGTGTCGACGCGCAGCGTGCCGGTGCCGTTGTCGTAGCCGGCGTGGACGAAGACATCGTCGATGCCGCCGGTGGGGCGGGCGAGCAGGGTGACGCCGCGGAAGATGCCGGGCATCCACCACATGTCCTGGTCCTCGAGGTAGCTGTGCGCCGACCACTGCGCCAGTCGCACGTCGAGGACGTTGGTGCCGGGCCGCAGGATGCCGGTGGTGGCGAACTCGTGGGTGAGGCGACTGCCCCGGATCGTGCCCAGCTCGACGTCGTTGAGCCACACCGTGGCCGCGCCGTCGACACCTTCGAAGCGCAGCAGTGACGGGTGGGCCAGGACCTCGGCCGACGCGGCGAATTCCAGCCGGTGGTCGTGGACCGGGTTGTCGTCCGGCGGGTACGGCGGGTCCATCGGGAACGGGTAGTCCGCGTTCGCGTAGACCGGGGAGCCGAATCCCTGCAGGGCCAGGTGCCCGGGGACCTGGATCGGGGCCCACCCGGAGCCCTGGCGCACCTGCCAGGTGCCGTCGAGGCTCTGCCGGGGCGCGTCGGAGTGCAGATGCGCGCGCGGGGGGAGGCTGCCGCGGCCGGGAAGCGGCGATGCCAGGTCGGCGACCAGGGGATTGTTCGTCACACCACCGAGTCTGCCCGGGCCGGAGCCCGGTCGGTAAGCGGTGCGGGCCGATGTGGTGATCCCCACGGACGGGGTCACGGTGCCGGCGGCCGGCACCGTGACCTCCGGCGTCAGCCGCGGATGGCGTCCTTGATCCACCGGGCCAGGTTGTCGGTGCGGGCCGGGCTCTCGACCTCGGTGTGCGGGCAGCTCGGGCCGTTGCTCACGACCGCCACCAGCTCCGGGGCACGCCAGCGGGACTCGCGGAAGAACGGGCCCCCCGAGTCGTACGGGCAGGGGGTGGTGTCCGCCTGCGGGGCGAGGCCCTTGAGGCCGAGCGTCGCGTCCTGGATCGACTCGACGGTGAGCTGACCGGTCTGCAGGTGCGTCGCCGGCACCGGGTTGGTGCTGGTCAGCGAACCGTACCCGGTGAGCCGCAGGGTGTCGCCGACCTCGGGGGCGCGCTTGCCGAGCTTGAGCGGCTTGACGTCCTTGACCGGCGTCGCGAGCTTGGCCAGCGCCACGTCCGCGGTCGCCGACTGGCGGACCGCGACGATCTCGACGTCGTGGCCGCCGGTGCCGGTGGCCAGGTCGGTGCGCCCGACGGTCGCCACGGTGGACGCGGCGACCGGGCGCTCGACGCGCACCCCGTTCTCGTCGCGGAAGCAGTGCCCGGCGGTGATGATCCACTGGGCCGAGATCAGCGCACCCGAGCAGGCGCTGTTGCGGGTGCCGCCGCCGGCCACCGGGATCCCGGTCATCGTCAGCTTGGTGGAGAACGCGTACTTGCCCTCCTCGACGGCCTCACCGTTGGCGATCGCATTCGCCGGGCCCATGCCGAGCATGGTGATACCGGCCGCCACCACGACGGTGGCGGTGCCTGCGAGCAGGCTGATTTTCCTGTTGCGTCGCACCAATTCACTCCTCGTGTCGGACTTGCGGTTCTCACGCTAATAAACGCATGCGAATGCCTCAACTCGAGAAGCTGGATTCGTATTGATGGAAATTGCTGAGAGTCGTCGCCGTATATCTGTTTGCGACGACACGCCGTGCGCCTATGGTCGGCCCATGAATACGCCGCCCGCGGATCTGCCCGAGCCGGCACTGATCGCTGCCCTCGAGGACGGCTGGTCGTTGCCCGCCGCGACTCCGGCGCACCGGTGCCGGCTGGCGGCTCATCGACTGGGACACCGCGCTGATCGCCCCGCCCGAGCGCGACCTGTGGGACCTCGGCCTGGACGACGAGTACGCCGCGGCCACCGGCGTCACCCCGCGCCCGGATCTGACGGCGCTGTACCGGCTGCGCTGGGACCTCGCCGAGATCGGGGTCTGCGCGGCCCGGTTCCGGGAACCGCACGGCACCACCGAGGACGACGACGAGACCTGGGGGATCCTCGAGGAGACGGTCACCCGGCTGGCGGCAGCGTGACCCGGGTGACCGCGCTGGTGTTGCCGGCCCGGTCGGTGGCGGTGACCTCCAGGATCTGCGGCTCGTCGCGCAGCGCCCGGGTGAACGGCTCCTGGTAGACACCCCAGAACGTCTCCGGCGTGCGCCAGCGGATCCGGTCCACCCCGGAGACGTCGTCGTCGGCGTCCAGGGTGATCTCGACGTTGTCCGGGCCCAGCGCGCGGACCCGGGTGCGCACGACCGGCGGCTCGGTGTCCACGGCGACCTCCCGGGTGGCGTGCACGACCCGGCCGGCCAGGTCGGTGGCCCGCGCGCGCAGCACGTGCCGGCCGTCGCGGCCCAGCGGGACCACCCCGGTCACCGGCTGCCAGTCCGCGGAGCCCACGGCCGCCTCCAGGGTGGCGGGGGCGAGCGTGGTGACGGTGACCGTGGGTGCGGTGGTGTACCAGCCGGTCGCGGTGCGGTCCCCGGCGACGTCCACCCGCAGCACCGGCAACGGGTCGCCCGCGCCGATGTCGGCCGGCAGCGTCCACTCGTACGGCCCGTGGGCGGCGGCGGCGGCCTTGAGCACCACGATCGCCTCGTCCCGGCTCAGCAACCCGGACCGGGCCGCCCGCACCACCCCGGCGTGCACCGCGGCGAAGAAGGTGGCGGTGTCCGGGAAGCCGCCGGAGCCCCACAGCCCGGTGAGGAACGACCAGCCGTCGCCGTCGTGCCGGTCGGGGACACCGGTGGGGGTGTCCAGGAACGCGATCTCGTCGTCGGCGAGGCGCAGGTACATGTGGTAGCGGTGGTCACCGCCGGACCAGGCGGGCTCGAACGTGCGGCCGAACACCGACACGAGGTCCCCGTCGGTGGTGTGCCCGGCGATGCTGCCGTCGACGTGCCGGTGGGCGGCCGGGGCGATCGGCAGCGTGGTGGTCGCCTCGTCGCGGGCCAGCAGCACGGTCGGCCCGAGCTCCAGGCTGACCAGGGTGGGGTCGTCCGGCGTGGGGACCAGGCGCAGCGGCATCGGCAGGTCCAGCCGCACCACGTCACCGCGCCGGAAGGGGCCGGGACGCACCACGACATCGGTGCCGGTCCGGGCCCAGGGCGGGAGGCGCAGGTGCAGCTCGCCGTCGAAGTCGGCGTCGAACTCGACCGCCACCGCCCCGTCGCGCGGATAGCGGGTCCGCAGCGTCACCGTGCCGCCGGCGAACCGGAGCCGCGACGGTACGTACTGGGCCACGACGAGCGTGCCGGGGGCGTGGAACCACACCGATTCCTGGTGCTTGACGTGGCTCTCCAGGCCGGTGCCGCCGCAGCAGGTGCCCACGTTGTCGTACTCGCGGACGGCCCCCGGGTCGACCGGGTACATGTACAGCACCTCGGGGCTGGTGTCCGAGGTGACGTCCGCGCGCGAGCCGACGATGTGGTTCAGCGACGCGCGTTCGATGTAGTCGGCGTAGCGGGTGTCCCGGGTCCGCCCGAACAGCGCCCGGGCGATCTTCAGCAGGTTGTACGTCGCGCAGGTCTCCGCGTTGCGCCGGGCGACGAACCCGGCCACCGCGCCCGGCGGGCCCCACAGCTCGCCCTCGCCGGTGCCGCCGTGCGCGAACGTGCGGCCCGGGACGACCTGGTCGAACAGCGTGGTCGCCGCGTCGAGGTAACGGTCGCGGCCGGTCGCAGCGAACTGGTCGAGGTGGCCGATCAGCATCGGCAGGTGCTGGTTGGCGTGCATCCCGGCGAGCACGTCGCGGCCTTCCGCGGCGGCGTCGAGCAACGGGTCCAGCTCGAAGCACCCGGCGGCGTCCAGGAACGACCGTTCACCGGTGATCCGGTGCAGCTTCGTCAGGCTCTCGTTCATGCCACCGAACTCGCCGGCGATGTACAGCGCCCACATCCGCTGCAACCGCGCCCGGTCCAGGCGCAGGACCCGGCCGGCCACCCAGTGCCCCATGCCGGTGGCGAGCTCCAGGGCCTGCCGCGAGCCCGTCATCTCGTACGCGTCCAGCAGCCCCGCCATGATCTTGTGACAGGTGTAGTAGGGGGCCCAGATCTCGCCGTACGGTGCGAGGTCCTCGAGCCGGGCGAACTGCCACTCGCCGTACGCCGCGAGGAACCCGGGATGGGTGTACCGCCCGGTCGCGGCCAGCACGGCGCGCACCTCGGCCAGCCCGGCGACCATCTCGTCCGTCTTCGCCAGCAGCAGCGGGTCCCCGGTCGAGGCGTAGGCCAGCGACAGCATCGACAGGAAGTGCCCCGCGTAGTGCCCGCGCAGCAGGCTGGCGGTGGGTGCCACGCCCGGCCCGGGGTAATCGGCCCCGGACCACGGCTGCTCGTCGGGATGCCCGAAGTCCTCCCAGGTGCCCGGCGGCAGCGCGCCCCGGGTGTCCAGGCCGGCGTTGGCCCGGAACACCGCGAGCACCCGGTCGACGGGGAACTCCCGGGCGAGGTGCAGCATCTGGTCGCGGGTCCGGGAGTGCACGCCGTCGAGCAGGTCCACGTCGCGCAGCGGGAACGGGGAGACCGGGGTCACCGGGCCGCCCACTTCTCGATCCCGGCCGCGTCGATCGGCAGCGCCCCGGACAGTACGTCGTGCCCGGTCGCGGTGACGAGCAGGTCGTCCTCGAGGCGTACGCCGATCCCGCGCAGCTCCGGTGGCACGGTCTCGTCGTGGGCGTGGAAGTACAGCCCGGGTTCCACGGTCAGCACCATGCCCGGGCGCAGCGCGGCACCGTGGTACTCCTCGTACCGCGACGAGCCGCAGTCGTGCACGTCGAGGCCGAGGTGGTGCCCGACGCCGCAGACGATGTAGCGGCGGTGCTGCTGGCCGGTGGGCGCGAGCGCCTCGTCGACCGAGACCGGCAGCAGCCCCCAGTCGTGCAGGCCGCGGGCCAGGACCTCCATGGACGCGAAGTGGAAGTCCGAGTAGGAGCCGCCGGGGCGGACCTGCGCCATGCCGGCCCGGTGCGCGGCCTCGACCAGGTCGTGCACCCGGCGCTGGGCGGGGGAGAACGCGCCGCCGACCGGGATCGTCCGGGTGACGTCGGCGGTGTACAGCGAGGTCGCCTCGACGCCCATGTCCAGCAGCAGCGTCTCGCCGGGCCGGACCGGGCCGTCGCAGCGGACCCAGTGCAGGATCGGCGCGTGCTCCCCGGACCCGACGATGGTGCTGTATCCGGGCCCGTTGCCGAACGTGCGGGCGTACCGGTCGAACGTGCCCTGCAACCACCGCTCGCCGAGCCCGGCCGCGACGGCGTGCGGCACCTCGTCGGCGACCGCCGCGAACCCGGCGACGGTGTGGTCGACGGCGGACCGCAGCTGCGCGATCTCCCACTCGTCCTTGATCATGCGAAGGTCGGAGACGACGGTGCCCACCTCCGTGCCCGCGGTCTCCGGCAGCTCCGTGAGGGGCCGGACCGGCAGATCCAACGCGGCGGACCACTCCGCCAAGCCCGCGGACGGGCCGACCCACAGCTCGCCGTGAGCCGCGCTCGCATAGAAGTCGCGCTCGCCGGGGCGGGCCGGCGGCGGCATGTAGAGGACCGTGTCCCGCGGGGTCAGCACCAGCACCGCGCCCTCGACCTGGCACGACGTCGCCCAGACGAAGTCGCTGTCGGCGCGGAACGCGTAGTCGGCGTCGCCGTTGCGGTGGCGCGCGTGGCCGGCCGCCAGGACCACCGTGCGGCCCGGCAGCGCGGCCCGCAGGCGTTCCCGGTGCTCGGCGGCCGCACGCGCGGCCGCCGGGTCGACGGGTGCCGGGACCCGGCGGTCGGCCCAGCCCTGCGCGATGAACGCCTGGAAACCCGGGCTGTCATCGGCCAGGCGCGGGGGTTTCGTGCCCGAATACGGCAGGGTCATCGCTTCTCGCCTCCACGGTCGCGGACCATCTCCCGCAGCCGGCGGAACACCCGGCTGTCGGTGATGCCGTCGTGCTCGTACTCGTTGGTGACCCAGGCCTGGGTGTTGCCGACCCGGGCCAGGGTGTCGCGTTGCAGTCCGGCATCGACGAACACGTCGTCGGCATACACCGCGGCGGCCAGCGGCACGTCGTTCGCGGCGAGCCGGGCCGGGTCGTACAGCGGGCTCCAGATCTCCTGCCCGGCGAGCAGCTCCATCGCGGGCGCGAACGCGCGCAGCGCCGGGATCTCCTCGAACATCCAGGGGAACGTCATCTCGGAGGTGAACAGCAGCGGCCGGCGGTCCCCGTCGAACTCCGGGCGCCGGTCGCGTTCGCGCTGCGCGGACCAGCGGAACGGCCCGTTCGCCCCGTCGCCGTAAATGGATTCCTGCAGCGTCCAGAACAGCGGATTGCCGGTGTTGCCGGTCTTGACCAGCGCGGTCTCCAGGAACTGGTCGGTGAGCCGGCCGTCGGGGCGGATCGCCTCGGAGACCAGCCAGTGCAGGCGTACGTGCCCGGTCCCGAAACCCAGGTCCCCGCCCAGGGTCTGGAACCGGCGCACCGACAGCGGGTACGTGCCGCCGGCGAGCCGGTCGGCGATCGCCGCGACGGTCGCGACGTCCTGCGGGTAGCGGCGGTAGAAGTCGGCGGTCTTGCCGGCGATCCGGTCGAACGTGCGCCGGTAGACCTCGTCCGGGTCGGCCGGGAGGCCGGGGATCCCGCCGCAGACGTAGCACGCGGTCAGCGCCTCGGGGGCCGTGGACAGGTAGGTCAGGGTGATCCAGCCGCCGAAGCTCTGCCCGAGGGTGGCCCACTTCTTCCCGCCGTAGCAGTGCTTGCGGACGTGTTCGAGGTCGCGCACGATCGCGTCGGCCCGGAACCGCAGCAGATGGTCGGCGGCGGCCCGGGCGTCCGGGAACGCGCTGATGACCGTGCCGTCGACCGGGGTGCTGCGCCCGGTGCCGCGCTGGTCGACCAGCACCACCCGGTAGGTCCGCAGCGCCTCGGCGAGCCAACCGTCCACGGTGGCCGGGCGCGGGTTGGCGCCACCCGGACCGCCCTGCAGGTACGTCAGCAGCGGCAGATCGTCGTGCCGGCGCTCAGGATCCACGAACTCCCGGACGAACAGCTCGATGGTGGTGTCACCGTCGAACGGCGCGTCCACCGTGAACTCACGCACCCACGCCCCGGGCAGCGGGTATTCGACCGGTGTCATGCGACGGCTCCTCGGCGGCGGCGTGCGGCTTCCCACTCGGGGCGGATCCGCGGCACGGCGGCCAGTAGTTTGCGGGTGTAGTCGTGCCGGGGATTGCCGAAGACCTCGTCGCGGTCGCCGGCCTCGACGATCCGCCCGGCGGTCATCACCGCGACGCTGGTGGCGATCTGCCGCACCACGGCCAGGTCGTGCGCGATGAACAGGCAGCCGAAGCCCTCCTCGCGCTGCAGGTCGCGCAGCAGCGTGATGATCTGCGCCTGGACCGAGACGTCGAGCGCCGAGACCGCCTCGTCGCAGACCAGCACGCGCGGGCCGACGGCCAGGGCGCGGGCGATGCCGATGCGCTGGGCCTGCCCACCGGAGAACTGCGCCGGATAGCGCCCGTAGTGGTCGGGGTTCAGGCCGACCCGGTCCAGCAGGGTACGGGCGACCGCGCGCGAGCCGCCCGGCATCGGCCGCTTCTGGTAGCGCAGCGGGGCGGTGACGATCCGTTCCACGGTGTGCCGGGGGTTCAGCGACGAGAACGGGTCCTGGAACACCACCTGCACCTGCCGCCGCACCTCGTTCAGGGCGGCGCCGGTGGCCGTCGTGACGTCCTGGCCGTCGAGGTGGACCGAGCCGCTCGTGACGTCGATCAGCCGGGCGGCCAGACGGGCGGTGGTGGACTTGCCCGACCCGGACTCGCCCACCAGCGCCAGCGTCTTCCCGGCGTGCAGGTCGAACGACACCGCGTCGACGGCGGTGAACGTACGGGCCGGGCGCAACAGGGTGGCCGTACCCGCGACCGGGAATTGTTTGACCAGGTCCCGGGCCTGCAACAGAATCGCGTCGCTCATGGTGCCCCGATCTCGTCGTCGATGCGCGGCAGCGCGTCGAGCAGCGCCTGGGTGTACGGATGCCGCGGGTCGGAGAAGATCCGCTCGGCCGTCCCCGCCTCGACCACCTCGCCCTGCCGCATGACGATCAGCTCGTCGGCGACCTCGCTGACCACGGCCAGGTCGTGGGTGATGAGGATGAGCGCGGCCCCGGTGTCCCGGCGGACCTCGGCGAGCAGCTCCAGGATCTGGGCCTGCACGGTGACGTCCAGCGCGGTGGTCGGCTCGTCGGCGATGATCAGCTCGGGTTCGGTGCTGAGCGCCATCGCGATCATCACCCGCTGCCGCATGCCGCCGGAGAACTGGTGCGGGTAGTCGTCGACCCGCCTTCCGGCGTCGCGGATGTGCACCCGTTCCATCGCCTCGATCGCGGCCCGGCGCCCGGCCCTGCGGCTGACCCCGGAGCGGTGCGCCCGGTAGGCCTCGGCGATCTGCGTGCCCACCGGGTAGTACGGGTTCAGCGACGAGAGCGGATCCTGGAACACCATCGCGATCCGGTCGCCGCGCACCGAGCGCATCTGCCGCTCGCTCAGCGTGGTGAGGTCGTCGCCGCCGAACGTGATGGTGCCCGAGCGGGTGGCGCCCTTCGGCAGCAGCCCCATGATCGCGAGGCTGGTCATCGATTTGCCCGACCCGGACTCGCCGACGATCCCGAGTGCGCCACCCGGGGGCAGCGCGAAGTCGATCGCGTCCACCACCGGGGTCGCCCCGAACGCGACGGTGAGGCCCCGGATGGTCAGCAGGTCGCTCATGAGGTCCCCACCCTGACCCGCGGGTCGATCGCCGAGTAGAGCAGGTCGACGACCATGTTGCCGACCACGACGAAGAACGCCGCGAGCAGCGTCACCGCCATGATGACCGGCTGGTCGTTCTTGGTGATGGAGTCCGCGGCGAGCTTGCCGACGCCGTTGATCCCGAAGACCGTCTCGGTGATCAGAGCGCCGCCGAGCAGCCCCGCGAAGTCCATGCCGGCGATGGTGACGATCGGGGTCAGCGCCGGGCGCAGCGCGTGCCGGCGCCAGACCAGCGCCGGTGGCAGGCCCTTGGCCTTCGCGGTCCGCACGAAGTTCTCGCCGAGCGTGTCGATGACGTTGGCGCGGGTCAGCCGGGTGTACGACGACGCGTACCCGATCGCCAGCACCGTCCACGGCAGGATGAAGTTGAGGAACCACCGCACCGGGTCGTCGGCGAACGGTACGGCCTGGGGGAACGGCAGCCACTGCAACCACACGACGAAGACGTACTGCAGCGCCAGGGCGAGCACGTAGTTCGGGATCGACATGCCGGCCAGGGTCAGTCCGGCGATGAACCTGTCGGTGAACTTTCCCTCCCGCACCGCGCTGACCAGTCCGCCGATGACGCCGGCGAGCAGCCAGAGCACCGCCGCGCCGACGGCCACCACCGCGGTCACCGGCAGCCGCTGCATGATCATGTCGGTGACGACCTGCGACGTCTGGAACGAGTAGCCGAGGCAGGGCGCCGGGCAGTGCACGCCGTTGCCGTAGTCCCGGCCGGTGAACAGCCCCTGCAGGAAGTGCAGGTACTGGGTCAGGAACGGTTCGGTGAGGCCGAGGTTCGCGCGGATCTGGTCGATGCGCTCCGGCGTGCAGTTCTTGCCGCAGATCTGCACCGCCGGGTCCGGCGACAGGGCGAAGAAGATGATGTACGTGAACAGGCTGACCAGGAACAGCACCACGAGCATGCCCCACAGCCGGTGCACCACGTAACGCGTCACGCCCTGCCCTCCTTTGGCATGCTCTTCTGGCCCTCGCCTGCGACGCCGCCTGGAACCGCCGGCAGGTGCCGCTCGGTGCAGGCGATCATGCCGCGCCTCCCGGCTCGGCGGCCGCTCTGACATGGTCGCCGAGCACCATGAAGGACAGCACCAGCAGGGCCAGGAACACACCCGGGACCAGGAAGTACGTCGGGACGACCGAGTACCACTGGACCGAACTGGAGATCATCTGGCCCCAGGACGGGGTGGGCGGCACGACGCCGACGCCGAGGAACGACAGCCCGGCCTCGGTGCCGATGTAGCCCGGCACCGCCATGGTCACCATCACCAGCACGGTCGAGCGCAGGTTGGGCAGGATCTCGGTGAACACGATCGTGGTGCGCGAGGCACCGGACGCCCGGGCCGCCTCGACGAACTCGCGTTCCTTGAGCGACATGGTCTGCGCCCGCACGATCCGGGCCAGGTACGGCCAGCCGAACACCGAGATCACCACGACCAGCAGGTACTGCCGGTCGTCGGCGGGCAGCGCCGAGAGCACCGCGATCATGAAGATGAGGGCGGGGAACGCCATCAGGAACTCCATGACCCGGGAGATCAGCATGTCGGTGCGCCCGCCGAAATAGCCGGAGAGCAGGCCGAAAACCATGCCGAGCGCGGTGGTGAGCAGCGTCGCGGACAGCGCGATGAGCATCGAGGAGCGGGCGCCGTACACGATCCGGGCGAAGATGTCCCGGCCGCTGCCGGGTTCGACGCCGAGCCAGTGCGACCCGGAGATGCCGCCCCAGGACCCGAGCGGTACGCCGCCGAGGTTGGTGTCGATCGCGCTCTGGTCGAACTCGTACGGGTCCCAGCCGCTCACCTTCACGATGAGCGGCGCGAACAGGGCCATCAGCAGGATCAGGGCGATGTAGCCCAGACACGCCACGGCGGCGGGGTCGCGGGCCAGGCGCCGCGCCACGCTCCACCGGGGATCCGGTGTGGTGACGACGGCGCCCAGCTCGGTGGAAGGGAGGGTCATGTCAGCCCTTCGCGGGGTCCTTGAGACCGATGATCCCGTAGTCGAGGTCGCCCGACGGCGCGATCACCCCGGCCACGTTGGTGCCCGGCAGGTAGATGCGGTTCTCGACGTTCAGCGGCACGATCGGCGCCAGCTCCATGATCTGCTTGTCGAGAGCGCCCCAGGCGGTGTTGGCCTTGGCCAGGTCGGTCTCGTTCTTGGCCGCGTCGATCGCCGTGTTCACCGCGTCGTCGTTGATCTGGGCGAGGTTCTGGTTGCCCTTCGCGGTGATCAGCCGGCCGTCGAACAGCGGCGGCAGGAACGTCGACGCGCTCGACGCCCAGTCGGGGCACCAGCCGGTGATGGCCGCGTCGTGCTGCTGCGACGGGGTGCCGATGGTCTCGTAGTACGTCGAGACGTCGATGACGTTCAGCTTGACCTCGATGCCGGCCTTCTTGAGCGACTGCTGGATCGCCTCGGCCTGCCGCTGGGCGGTCGGGTGCGAGCGTACGTCCAGGGTCATCGTGAAGCCGGTGGGCAGGCCCGCCTCGGTGAGCAGCGCCTTGGCCTTCTCCGGGTCACCGGCGTTGTCCGCGCTCGGGTACAGGTCGAAATCGGTGTGCCCGGAGACCGTACCCGGCAGGATCGTGGTGGAGACGGTCGCGAACTGGGTGCCGCCGGTCGCGTTCAGCACCGCGCTCTTGTCCACCGCGTACTCGATCGCCTGGCGCACCTTGACGTCGCCGAGCGGCTTCTTGGTCGTGTTCAGGCCCATGTAGGTCTGGCAGGTCGACGGCGCCTTGAGCACGCGGTCCTTGAGCTGCGGGGTCTGCAGCCGGGCGATGGTGGCGGTCTGCACGCTGCCGGCGATCGCGTTGACGTCGGCGCCCTGGCCGGCGATGAGCCGCTCGTCGATGGTGGCGCCCTCGATGCCGATGGTGAAGTTCCACGCGTCGGGGTAGGCCTTGCGCACCGGGTCGGTCGAGGCGTCCCACTTGTCGTTGCGCTTGAGCTTGATCGTGCTGCCCGGGGTGAACGTCTCCAGGTCGTACGGCCCGGAGGCGACCATGTCCTTGATGAACGTGTCGCCCGCGCCGGTGCCGACCGGGAACGGTGTGCCGCTGGGCATCGACAGCGCGGCGTCGAACTCGGGGAACGGCGCCTTGAGGTGGAACACGATCGTGGTGTCGTCCGGCGTCTCGATCGTCGCCAGCTCACCCGACCGGTACGGCCCCTGGTAGCCGGCCGGGGCGTCGATCAGCTGCTTGAGGTACGGCGAGCCGATCCCGATCTCGGGGTCCCAGCCTCGGCTGATGCCGAACTTGACGTCCTTGGCGGTGATCGGGGCACCGGTGTCGAACGTGATGCCGGCCTTGAGCTTGTAGGTCCAGGTGAGACCGTCCGCGGAGACCTCGCCGAGGCTCTGCGCGAGGTCGGGGACCATCGCGTTGGGGTCCTGGGCGTCGTTGGGTGCCTTGGTGATCAGCTGGCGGTAGACCAGGCGGTAGAACGCGTTCACGCCGCCGTCCCAGCCGCGGGCCGGGTCGAGATAGGAGAAGTCGGCGTTCTGCAGGACCTGCATGGTCCCGCCCTTGACCGCGCTGCCGCCGCTGCCGCCGGTGCCGGTGCCGGTGGACGAGGAGCCGCCCCCGGAACACGCGGAAAGGGCGAGGACGCCGGCCGTCAGCCCAGCGAGCGCCGCCGAGGATTGGATTCTTGTCACAGGGTCCCACCTTCAAGCACGGTGATCTGGGTCGCTTGGGGGAGACAGTAGTATGTCACACCTCGCAGGTGAAGAGATGTTCACCAGTTTTTTAACCTGTGGTCAGGGCGGCTCCCGGGCATACGCCGACGGCCCGTCCGGCTCGGCCGGACGGGCTCACGAAGCGGTGGTGCTCAGTCCTCGGAGCGGCCGTTCCACCAGCCGAGGACATGCCCGATGTGCGCGGTGAGCAGGGTTTCCGCGCCCCGGCCGTCGTGCGCCTCGAGCAGGTCGACCAGCAGGTGGTGCTCGGCCGCGGAGCGGGCCAGCTCGGCCGTGCCGACCATGTCGGCCAGCCCCACCATGCGGGTCTGCTGGCGCAGGTCCTTCACGATCGCGACCAGCCGGCGGTTGCCGTGCAATTCCAGCAGCCGCAGATGGAACGCCATGTCGGCGGCGAGGTAGGCGGCCAGATCGGCGGTGGCCGCCGCGTCGACGATGGTCTGGGCCAGGACCCGCAGCTCGGCCGCGGGGCCGGGCTGCAGGGTCCGGGCGATCTCGCGCATCGGCGGGGCCTCCAGCTGCTGGCGCAGCCGCACGATCTCCCAGAGGTCCTGCTCGCTGACGTCGGTGATCCGGAACCCCTTGTTGCGCACCGCGTCGACGAACCCGCGTTTCTGCAGGTTGAGCATCGCCTCGCGGACCGGGGTGGCGGACACCCCGAACCGCGCGGCCAGCGTCGGCGCGGTCACCAGGGTGCCCGGGGCCAGCTCGCCCGAGACGATGGCGGCGGCGACCGCGTCCTCCACGGTGCCGCGCAGGCTCGTCGCCACGGCCACCGGCCCGATGGTCGAAGGATGCATCCCCGCCCCCACTAAAATGTCACATCGCGCAGATCAGATGGATCGCGTGGTGCCGAGTATGGCATCCACCGCTCAGCGCAGGTGTGCGGGCAGCACCGTCGCCGGAGTGCCCTGGAACGTCACCGGCCGCTGCCACCGGGCGATCGCGTGCAACCCCACCGAGGTCGACGTCGGCGCGGTGGTCGCCGGGTACGGCCCGCCGTGGTGCTGCGCGCCGGACACCGTCACCCCGGTGGGCCAGTCGTTGTACACGATCCGGCCCGCCTTGCCGGCCAGCAGCTCGACCACCTCGGCGGCCACCGGGTCGTCGCCGTCGCTGAGCGCCTGCACGGTGCCGGTGAGCTGCCCGGGGAGCAGTTCCAGCACCTCGGTCAGCTCGCCCGGCGAGGCGTAGCCGATCACCAGGCCGGCCGGCCCGAACATCTCGATCTCCAGCATCCGCGGGTCGGCGAGCACCGCCCGGGCGCTGGAACGCAGCACGCTCGCGCGGACCCCCTCGTCGTTGGCCGGTCCCTGCACCGCGGCCCGCACCCCGGGCAGGTCGCCGACCCGGTGCACCGCGTCGGCGTACCCCTGTTCGAGTCCGTCGGTGAGCATCCGGCCCGGCGCCGGCAGTTGCAGGCCCTTGAGGAAGCCCTCGGCGTCGGGCACGAGCACGATGCCGGGGTTCGTGCAGAACTGGCCGGAACCCAGCGTCAGCGAGCCGATCCACTCGCGGGTGATGCCGGTGCCGCGCTCCCGCCACGCGGCCGGGGTCACCACGACCGGGTTGACGCTGCCCAGCTCGCCGTAGAACGGGATCGGCTCGGGCCGGGCCGCGGCGATGTCGAACAGCGCGCGCCCACCGGCGGTGGAGCCGGTGAAGCCGACCGCCTTGATCCGCGGGTCGCGCAACGCGGTCAGGCCCTCCTCGACCCCCTCGATCAGGCCGAAAAACGGCAGGTGCCCGCGCACGATCTCCGCGGTGCGCCGTGACAGCCGGGGATGCCCGGGGTGGGCCTTGACGACCACCGGGCAGCCCGCGGCCAGCGCCGAGACGGTGTCGCCGCCGAACACGCTGAACGCGAACGGGAAGTTGCTCGCCGCGAACACCAGCACCGGCCCGATCGGCACGACCGTGCGCACCAGCGCCGGCTTGGGACCCATGCCCCACTCCGGGTCGGCGGGCTCGACGGTCACCGGGGCCAGGTCGGCGCCGGCGAACAGCCGGGCCTGGAACGTGGTGCGCTTGAGCTCCCCGGTCAGCCGGGCGACCGGCAGGTGGGTCTCCTCGTGGGCCAGTGCCACCAGCTCGTCGGCGGCCGCGTCCAGCGCGTCGGCGGCCGCAGTCAGCCAGCCGGCCCGGTCCGCCGCTGTCGAGCGGCGCATGACGTCACGTGCGGCCTGCGCCGCGGCGAGAATCTCCACAGAAAACCCCTCAGAACTCGAAGCCGGCCGGGTACGGGTCGGCCGGGTCAAGCATGTACTGCCCGATCCCGGTCACCCACGCCCGCCCGGTGATGGTCGGCAGCACGGCGGGCCGGCCGCCGACCGTGGTCTCGCCCACCAGCCGCCCGGTGAACCGGCTGCCGATGAACGACTCGTTGACGAAGTCCCGCTCCAGCGGCAGCTCGCCGCGCGCGTGCAGCTCCGCCATCCGCGCCGACGTGCCGGTCCCGCACGGCGACCGGTCGAACCAGCCCGGGTGGATGGCCATGGCGTGCCGGGACAGTGTGGCGTCCGAGCCGGGCGCGATGAACTCGACGTGGTGACAGTGGTCGACCCCGTCGATGGTCGGGTGCTCCGGCGGCGCCGTCGTGTTGATCGCGTCCATGATGGCCAGGCCGGCGGCCAGGATCTCGTCCTTGTGAGCGCGGTCGAACGGCAGCCCGAGGTCGGCCAGCTCGACCATGGCGTAGAAGTTCCCGCCGAACGCCAGGCTGTAGCGCACCTCGCCGAGCCCGGGCACCTCGACGGTCGCGTCGAGCCGGTCGCAGTACGACGGCACGTTCTCCAGCGTGACGCTCTCGGCGTGCCCGTCCACCACCGCCACGTTCGCGATCACCAGCCCGGCCGGGGTGTCCAGCCGGATCCGGGTCACCGGCTCGGTCACCTCGACCATGCCGGTCTCGACCAGGACCGTGGCCACCCCGATCGTGCCGTGGCCGCACATCGGCAGGCAGCCGGACACCTCGATGTACAGCACGCCGAAGTCCGCGTCCGGGCGGGTCGGCGGCTGCAGGATCGCCCCGCTCATCGCCGAGTGGCCGCGCGGTTCGTTCACCAGCAACCGGCGTACGTGGTCGAGGTGTTCGATGAAGTGCAGCCGCTTGGCGTTCATGGTGGCACCGGGGATCACCCCGATGCCACCGGTCACGACGCGGGTCGGCATCCCCTCGGTGTGCGAGTCGACCGCGGAGAACAGCCGCGACGCGCGCATCTCAGCCCGCCAGCCCGGCCACGGCCCGCTTCATGTCCGCGCGTACCTGCTCGGTGTGCTCGGCGGTGAGCGGACCGCGCGGCGGGCGGCACGGGCCGCCGTAGCGCCCGACCAGGTCCATGGCGAACTTGATGGCCTGCACGAACTCGGTGCGCGAGTCCCACCGGAACACCGCGACGAGGTGCTTGTACAGCTCCCGGGCCTCGACGAACCGGCCGGCCAGCATGTGCTCGTAGATCGCCACCGACTCGGCCGGGAACGTGTTGGGGAAGCCCGCGAACCAGCCGACCGCGCCGTCGGCCATCAGCTCGAACAGCACGTCGTCGGCGCCGGCCACCACGTCGATGTCGCACCGCTCGGCGATCTCGAACAACCGGCGCACGTCCCCGCTGAACTCCTTGATCGCGGCGACGTTGGGCAGCTGGGCGATCTCGGCGACCAGGTCGGGCACCAGGTCGACCTTCGTGTCGATCGGGTTGTTGTAGATCATGATCGGCAGCCCGACCTCGTCGATCCTCGCGTAGTGCTCGACGACCTGGGCCCGGCTCGCCCGGTACATCGTCGGCGGCAGCGCCAGCACCGCGTCGGCGCCGTCCTCGGCGGCCAGCTCGGCCCAGTGCTTCGCCTGGTGCCAGCCCGGGCCGTGCACGCCCGCCACGACGACGCCGCGCCCGGCGACCGCCTCGACGGCGACCTGGACGACCCTGCGGCGCTCGGCGTCGGTCAGCGCGGAGTACTCGCCGAGCGAGCCGTTGGGGCCGACCCCGTGGCACCCGTTGGCCATCAGCCAGTCGCAGTGCTCGGCGTAGCGGTCGTAGTCGACCTCCAGCCCGGCCGGCGCCGAGGGGTTCTCCTTGAACGGCAGCGCGGTGGCGACGATGACCCCGCGCAGGGGGGTCGGTGCGGAACTCATGGGACGTCCTCTCGGTTACTGGTGGCAAGCTCGCCCAGGCGTAGCGGAAGTGCGATGGGCCGCCGGTCGGTGCGGCCCGGATCAAGAAGGCCGGGGACCAGGTCCTCGACGGTACGGCCGCACGTGCGGCCCTGGCACAGCCCGAGACCGGCCCGGGTGGTGAGCTTGAGCGAGCGCAGCCCGCGCGAACCGGTGACCGCGACGGCGTGCCGCAGCGCGCCGGCGGTGACGTCCTCGCAGCGGCACACCACGGTGCTGTCGTCGAGCCACGCCTGCCAGCCGGGGCGGATGCCGTGCGCGGCGGCCATGCGGGCGGCGAACTCCCGGAAGACCGCGCGTTGGCGCACCGCGGCCGGCCCGGGCACCCCGCCGGCGGCCACCGTCCCGGCGATCTCGCCCTCGGCCAGGGCCAGGTCGGCGCCGCCGATGCCGGTGAGCTCACCGGCGGTCAGCACGCCGGGCACCGACGTGCGCTGCCGGTCGTCCACGGTCACCGAGCCGTCCGGGCCGGTGACGCAGCCGGCGGCGACGGCCAGTTCGGTGCGCGGGACGAAACCGTGGCTGACACACACCGCGTCGGCTGCGATCCGTCGTTCCGTGCCGGGGACCGGTGCCCAGTCCGCTGACAGCCGGGCGACGGTGACCGCCTCGACCCGGTCGGTGCCGTGCGCCGCGACGACGGCCGCCCCGGTCCGGTACGGGACCCGGTGGGTGGCGAGCTCACGGACGTACCCGGCCAGCTCCGCGGTCTTGTGCCGGGCCGCGAGCAGCCGCCAGGGGCGGGCGGCCCAGCCGCGGGCGAGCTGCGCCGGGCCGGCCGCCTCGACGACGCCCGCGACCCCGGCGCCGATCCGCAGCAGGCTGGAGACCACCGGCAGCAGGAACGGCCCGGCCCCGGCGACGAGGACCCGCGCGCCGACCGCGACGCGCTCACCCTTGGCGAGCGCCTGCGCGGCCCCGGCGGTGTAGACGCCGGGCAGGTCCCAGCCGGGGAACGGCAGGGTCCGCTCGAACGCCCCGGTGGCGAGGATCAAAGTCTCCGGGGCATAGGTACGCGACTCGCGGCCCTGCCCGTCCGGTTCCCCGACGAGCACGTGCACCACCGGCGGGGCGTCGTCGCGCCGGTCGAGCTTCCAGACGTGCGCGTTCGTCACGACCTCGACGCGGGTCAGCCCGGAGCGCAGCGCGAGGAAGCGGTCCCAGCCGTGGTGCCAGACCCCCTCGTCCGCGCCGGTGCCCCGATGGCGCCAGAACTGGCCACCCACGTCGTCGCCGGCCTCCAGCAGCACCACCCGGGCGCCGTGCCGGTGGGCGGCGAGGGCCGCGGCCATCCCCGCCGGTCCGCCGCCGACGACGAGCACGTCGCTCACGCCTGGTCCTGCTGCAGCTCGACCCGGTCGCCGTCGGCGGCCCGGCGCTGGCAGGCCCGCACGTCGCGCAGCCCGTTGACGGTGACGAGGCAGTCGAAGCAGACGCCGATCCCGCAGAACACGCCGCGCGGCCGGCCGGTCCGGGTGCGCCGCCAGGACGCCCGCCCGTCGGCCAGCAGCAGCCCGGCGAGGGTCTGCCCGTCCCGGCCCGCGAGCCGCTGCCCGTCGACCTCGATGTGGATCATCGGGTGCTTCCTTCCAGGTGCGGCAGCAGGGTGGGCCGGTCGAGACGGAACTCGTTGTCGCCGCCGGGGCCGCCGTCGAGCATCAGGTCGCGCAGGATCTCGGCGGTGGACAGGCTCAGCCCGATCCCGGCGCCCTCGTGGCCGGTGGCGTGCCACAGCCCGGGCAGCCGGGGATCCGCGCCGATCACCGGGAGATGGTCGGGGACGAAGGGGCGGAACCCGCCGTACGCCCGCATCACCTGCACGTCGGCCAGGAACGGGAACAGCAGCAACGCCTTCGCGGCCAGCGTGGTCAGCACCCGGACCTCGATCCGCTCGTCGAAGCCACGGCGCTCGCGCGACGACCCGATCAGCACGGTGCCGCCCGCGGTGGACTCGACCACGCTGGAGACCTGCAGATCGGCCGAGCCGGAGCCGACCGCGCCCACGTAGTCGGCGTCGTAGACCTTGTGCCGGATCCGCCGCGGCATGCGCGAGGTGACCAGCACGGTGCCCCGGCGCGGGCGCACCGGCAGCGGTACGCCGAGCCGCTCGGCGACCACGCCGGACCACGGACCGGCGGCGACCACCACGGCGTCGGCCTCGAACGTCCCGCCCCCGGCGCGGACCCCGCCGAGCCGCCCGGAGACCAGCAGCGGCCCGGTCACCTCGACGCCCTGGACCACGCGCGCGCCGTGCCGGCGGGCCGCGGCCAGCAGCGCCTCGGTCGCGGCCACCGGCTGCACCTGCAGGTCCTCGGGGTAGTACACGGCGGCGGTGCTGTCCGGCGTGAGATCCGGTTCCAGCTCGTGGGCCCGCGCGCCGTCGATCGTCTCGGCACGCACCCCGGCGGCCCGCTGGGTGCCGGCGAACGCGAGCAATGCCTGCGCCCCGGCGCCGGTGGTCGCGACGACCAGGCCACCCTTGCGTTCCAGCTCGAGGTCCGGGAACCCGGCGGGCAGCTCGTCGCGCAGCTCGTCCTCGATCGTCGCCCAGGCGGTCAGCGAGCGCTGGGCGAGCCGCAGCTCGGCGCCGGGCTCCTTGTCGGAGACGAGCAGGTTGCCCTCGCCGCCGGAGGACGTGCCGCCGGCGGTGGCCCCGCGGTCGACCACGGTCACGGCGCAGCCCGCGCGGGCCAGGGCGCGGGCGGTCGCGGCGCCGACGATGCCGGCGCCCACCACGACGACCCGGAGAGGAGAGGACACCGCAGTACTATGTCACATGCCCTCGGTTCGCGGGAATAGTTGCCCCGAACGGCCAAATACTCGTGCTGTGAAATGTTACTGAGCATCAGAGACTCATGGACACCATCGCCGGACCGCCCACCCCGCTCACCACCCCGGACGGGCGGCCCGCCGCGGCCGCGTGGCCGCTCACCCCGGCCCTGCGGCACCTCAACCACGGCTCGTTCGGCGCCGTCCCGTCCGCGGCGCTCGCCGTCCAGGCCGCCCTGCGCACCGAGATGGAACAGGCCCCGGTGCGCTGGTTCGCCGGCCTCCCGCCCCGGATCGCCGCCGCGCGCGCCGAGGTGGCCGCGTTCCTCGGCGCCGGACCGGGCACGCTCGCCCTGGTGCCGAACGCGAGCGCGGGGGTCAGTGCCGCGTACGCCGGGCTGCCGTTCCCCGCCGGAGGCGAGATCGTGCTGACCGATCACGGGTACGGGGCGGTGGTGCTGGGCGCCGAACGCCTGGCCCGCCGCCACGGAGGCACGGTGCGCGTGGCGCACGTACCGCTGGCGGCGGGCCCGGAGGAAGCGTGCGCGGCGGTTGTCGGCGCGCTCACCGGGCGGACCGCCCTGGTCGTGGTGGACCACGTGACGTCACCGACCGCCCGGTTCCTGCCGGTCGCCGCGATCAGCGCGGCGGCCCGGGAACGCGGCATCCCCGTACTGGTCGACGGCGCCCACGTCCCGGCCATGGTCGCGGACCCGTTCGACGGCCTCGACTGCGACGTGTGGGTCGGCAACCTGCACAAGTTCGGCTGCGCGCCACGTGGCAGCGGCGTCCTGGTGGCCCGTGGCCCGCACGCCGCCGGCCTGTACCCGCTGATCGACTCGTGGGGCGCGCCGCTGCCGTTCCCGGACCGCTTCGACGTCCAGGGCACGCTGGACGTCACCGGGCAGCTCGCCGCGCCGGCCGCGCTGGGCGGGATCGACCGCCTGTGGGGCTGGGCGACCGTCCGTGACTACGCCACCCGGCTCGCCGGCTGGGGCGCGGACCTGGTCGCGGCCGCGTTCGGCGAGCTCACCGGCGAGGACCACACCGTCGTCACCGGCATGCCGGCCGGCCCCCTGCGCCTGGTCCGCCTGCCCGGCGAGCTCGGCGCGGTGCCCGACGACCTGCGGCTGCGCGTGCTGGACGAGCTCGGCGCCGAATGCGCGTTCTCCCGCTTCGCCGGGGTGGGCTACCTGCGGCTGTCCGCGCACGCCTACAACACCGCCGCCGACTACGAGGACTTCGCCGAGCGCTGCGTCCCGGCGCTGGCCGCCTGGTCCCGATAGGGCGGGTCGTTTGCTCAGGTCCGGGCCGCGGGGGACCGATCAGGGGGCAGTGAGGGAGTTCGAGAGCCGGGCGCTGCGCGTGCTGGCCGGGGTGACCGCCGTCTGCGTCGCCCTGTTCGCGGTCGGGGCCGCGGGTGGGTGGTTCCCGCCCGCCCCGGTCACGTGGGTGCTGATCATGGTCGCGCACGGGCTCAGCGTGCTGGTGTGCGCGCGGACCGCGGTGGCGGGCGGCCTTGACCCGTACGCGCGGAGGTTCTGGCGGACCGCGTCGCTGGGGCTGGCCGTCATGGCCGGTGGCCTGGGCCTGCGGCTCGTCACGGCGGTGACCGGCGCGGACCTGACGTCCACCGCGCAGATCATCCACGGCGCCGGCGCGCTGACGATGCTGTGGGCCGTGGCCCGGCTGCCGGTCGCCACGCGCGGTGGGCGCTCCCGGATCGCCCTGTGGCTGGACCTCGCCATCACGATGACCGCGTCGGCGATCTTTCTGTGGCACACCGCGGCGCTGGAGGCCGTCCGCGATCCTGCGGCGCTGGCCACCACCGTCGTCATGATGGGTGTCGGGCTGATCGTCGTCTTCCTGGTGGCGAAACTGATCCTGGCCGGCTCCGAGTCGCTGCCGCGCGGCGTGCTGCACATGTTCGCGTGCGCCTGCCTGGTCGGCGGCGTCGGCACGGCGGCCGGGATCGCGCTCGGCGACCACAGCGGCCTCGAACCCCTGCTGATGGTGATCCCGGGCGCCGGCCTCGCCATCGCGATCGCAGCCCGGCGTCAGCTGCCCGCCCCCGGCGGCGCGACGGCCACGGCCGGCCCTCCGCGGCAGTTCAGTCTGCTTCCGTACGTGGCGGTGGCCGCGGTCGACGGCCTGCTCCTGCACGTCGTGGCCACCGACGGCCGCAACGCCCTGGTGGTCGCGATCTTCGCGGTGCTGCTCACCGCGCTGGTCGTCTACCGGCAGGTCAACGCGTTCCGGGACAACGAGGCGCTCAAGGAACGGTTCCGGCTGATCGCCCAGAACTCCTCGGACATCGTGACGATCACCGACCGCGACCACAACGTGAAGTACCTCAGCCCGGCGACGCTGCGGGTGCTCGGCCGGCACCCGGACGACCTGCTCGGCACTCAGCTGCGCACGTTCCTGCACCGCGACGACCTGCCCCTGGTGCAGGCCGCCGCGGTGGCCGTGTTCACCGACCCCACCAGCACCGCGACCTACCAGGCCCGCTTCCGGCACGCCGACGGCACCTGGATCTGGTTGGAGGTCGTGCTGTCGAACCTGCTCGACCAGCCGAGCGTCGCCGGCATCGTGGGCAACGCCCGCGACATCACCCAGGTGCGCGAGACCCAGGACCGGCTCAGCCACGACGCGACCCACGACGCGCTGACCGGCCTCGCCAACCGGGTGCTGTTCGGGCAGCGGGTCGCGGAGAACACCCGGGCGCCGTTCCCGGACCACCGGTTCACCGTCGTGCTGATCGACCTCGACGAGTTCAAGCTCGTCAACGACACCCTCGGGCACGCCGCGGGCGACGCGCTGCTGGTCGCGGTCGCCGAGCGGATGCTCGCCTCGGTGCGCCCCAGCGACCTGGTGGCCCGGCTCGGCGGCGACGAGTTCGCGATCCTGTTCGAGAACCTCGGCGGCACCGACGTCACCCGGGTCCTGGACCGGATCGCCGACCAGCTGCGCCTGCCCGTCGAGGTCGACGACCAGCTGCTCGCGGTCCGGGCCAGCTATGGCGTCGCCGAGGGCGTGAGCGGCGACGACGCCGGCGACCTGCTGCGCCGCGCGGACGTCGCCATGTACGAGGCGAAGGCCCGCGGCGAGGGCGGCCACCAGCGGTACGAGCCCGGCATGGACACCCAGCGCGCCGAACGGGCCCGGCTCAACTCGACGCTGCAGTCGGCGCTGGCCGGCGACGAGTTCGTGCTGCACTACCAGCCGGTGGTCAGCCTGCCGGACGGCGTACCCGTCGGGGTCGAGGCCCTGCTGCGCTGGCAGCACCCGCAGCGCGGCCTGCTCGGCCCGCACGAGTTCCTGGCCGCCGCGGAACAGAACGGCCTCATCGTGCCGCTGGGCCGCTGGGTGCTGCGCGAGGCGTGCCGGCAGGCCGCGTCCTGGCCCGCCTCGATCGCCTCGATCGCGGTCAACGTGTCCGCCCGCCAGCTGCACGAGGGAGACTTCGTCGCGGAGGTGGCCGCCGCCCTGCACGACCACGGCCTCGCCGCGTCCCGGCTCACCCTGGAGATCACCGAGTCGACCGCGGTCGACCCCGGCCGCACCCGGCACGGCCTGGAACAGCTGCGCGCGCTCGGGGTCCGGATCGCCCTCGACGATTTCGGGACCGAGGCGTCCACCCTCAGCGTGCTGGCCACCTGCCCGGTCGACCAGATCAAACTGGACCGCTCGTTCATGCCGGTCCCGCGCCCGGACGCGATCGCCCGGGCCGTCGTCCAGCTCGCCGACGCGATGGGCCTGGAAGCGGTCGCCGAGGGCGTGGAGACCGAGGAACAACGCCGCCGGATCATCGACCTCGGCTACCGCCGTGCCCAGGGCTACCTGTTCGGCCGCCCGGTGCCGGCCGCGGAGCTCACCGCGATGCTGGCGGTCAGTCCTCGCTGAACCCCGTCAGTGCAGGGCGGGCTGCCTCATCTCGGTCGTCAGGGCCGTACAGGCGTGGGCGACCCGCTCGTACTCGGCGCGGATCCCCGGCAGGACCTGCTCCGGGTCGGGCAGGTCGTCGTCCTCGCGGGCGGCCGCCTCGAGCGGGGCGAACAGGGCGGCCAGCGCCCCGGCGCCGAGGTTGCCGACCGTGCCCTTGAGGGTGTGGGCCCGGCTGCGGACCGCTTCCCGGTCACCGGCGCGCAGGGCGGCCTCGAGCTCGTCGACGGCCTGCGGGGTGCGGTCGGTGAACGACGTGAGGAGCTGGGCCAGCATGGCCCGTTCGGCGTCGGTGGGGTCGATGGCGGTGATGTCGATGAGCCGGGCCCGGATGCCGTCGATCGGGTCGGCGGCGCCGGTGGCCGGGGTGCCGGCCCGGAAGGCCTCCGCGACGTCCTGCCCGGCGCTCAGCCGGGCGAACGCGGCCGCGACGTCGTCGAGGCGGACCGGTTTGGCCAGGTAGTCGTCCATCCCGGCCAGGCGGCAGGCGGTGCGGTCCTCGATGAGCACGCTCGCGGTCATGGCGATGATGTACGGCTGCCGGGCCGCGGGCAGCTCGGCCCGGATCAGCCGGGTGGCCTCCAGCCCGTCCAGGACCGGCATCTGGATGTCCATGAGCACCACGTCGTAGTCGGCCTGGCGCAGGGCCTCGACGGCCTCGCTGCCGTCGGCGACGGTGTGCACCCGGTGCCCGAGCTTGGCCAGCATGTGCTGGGCGACCTGCTGGTTGACGTGGTTGTCCTCGGCCACCAGGACCCGCAGCGAACGCTGGACGGCCGCCGTGGCGCCGGGTGGCGGTTCGTGGGTGGCGGTGGGCTCGGCCGGCGCGAGCAGCCGGACCAGCGTGGTGTGCAGCGTGCTGGACCGGGTCGGTTTGGTCAGTACCGCGTCGAACAGTTCCCGCTGCCCGGGCCGGGGCTGCCAGGTGATGCTGCTGGCCAGCAGCAGCGGCATGGCGGTGGTGCCGGGCGAGTCGCGCAGCACGGTGGCGAGCTCGGCGCCGTCGAAGCCGGGCATGTGCATGTCGAGCACGGCGCAGTCGAACGTACGGTCGCCGGCGACGATCTCGAGCGCCTCCTCGCCGGACGCGGCGAGCGTGCACTCCATGCCCCAGCCGGCGAGCTGACGCTGCAGGACGGTCCGGTTGGTGGCGTTGTCGTCGACCACCAGCGCGGACCGGCCGATGAGGCGCAGGTCGGAGCGCCCGTTGCCGGCCGCCTGGGTGCAGGCGCGCAGCCGGGCCGTGACGGTGAACGTGGATCCCTCGCCCTCCCGGCTGGTGACGGTGATGTCGCCGCCCATGGCGTGGGCCAGCCGGCGGCTGATCGCGAGGCCCAGGCCGGTGCCGCCGTACACCCGGGTGGTCGAGACGTCGGCCTGGATGAACGGGCTGAACAGCGCGTCGACCTTCTCGGGCGGGATGCCGATGCCGGTGTCGCGCACGTCGATCGTCACCAGCAGCCGGTTCTCCGGATCGGGGTCGCCGGCGGACATGGTCGCGACGACCTCGCCCTCGTCGGTGAACTTGACCGCGTTCGAGAGCAGGTTGATGACGATCTGCCGCAGCCGGGTCGCGTCGCCGCGCAGCACCGGCGGGCAGCTCGGCCCGACGTCGCCGACGAGGTCGATCTTCTTGTAGCCGGCCGGCACCGCCATCAGCGCGAGCGCGCTGTCGAGGAAGTCCTGGGCCTCGAACGACGCGTCCTCGAGGTCGAGCTGGCCGGATTCGATCTTGGACCAGTCCAGGATGTCGTTGATGATCACCAGCAGGGCCTCGCCGCTGTCGCGCACGGTCGTGGCGAGGTTGCGCTGCTCCGGCGTCAGCCCGGTGTCCAGCAGCAGCCCGGTCATCCCGATCACCGCGTTCATCGGGGTACGGATCTCGTGGCTCATCGTGGCCAGGAACGCGCCCTTCGCCGCGCCCGCGGAGACCGCCTGGTTGCGGGCCTCCAGCAGGGCCTGGGTCGAGGCGTTCACCGCGGTCGCCATCCGGGCTATCTCGACGGGCCCGGAAACCGGCACCCGCGTCTCCAGGTCACCGTCGACCACGGCGTCGGCGGCCCGGGTGACCTCCCGTAGCGGCCGGGTGATGCGCAGGATCAACCACACGGCGGTCACCGACATGGCCACACCGGCGAGCGCGGTGACCAGAATGATCATGAACTCGGTTGTCGCGGCACTCTGGGAGCTGGTCTCCTGCCTTGCTCTCAGCAGTCGCTTTTCCTCCGTCTGCATCGCCGCGAGCATCGCCTCGATCCGCACCATCGTCTTCGCCCCCTCGTCGGACATGACGAGCTTGCGAGCCGCCTCGAACCCCTTCTCGTCGTGCAGGCGGATGGACTCGGCGAGTTCCTCGTTCTTCTCCACGAACGTCCGTTCCAGGCCGTTGAGGAGCATCTGCTGATTGGGGTTGTCCCGGGTGGCGTGGCGCAGGTCGCGGATCGTGGCGGGCATCCGCGCGGCCGCGTCGGTGTACGGCCTCAGATACCGCCTGTCGCCGGTGATGAGGTAACCCCGCTGCCCGCGTTCGGCGTCCTGCACATAGCCGCGCAGCTGGGCGATCGACGCGAGCACCTCGTTGGAGCGGTCGACGGGATCGCGGTCGGCCAGTAACCGCTCGATACGCAGGAAGGCGCTGACGCCGATGACCAGCACCAGGACGATGCTGAGCACGGTCGCGGTGGTCAGGGCGCGACTGATCGTCCAGGCGATGGGCCCGGGTGTGCGCTTCGATGCCACATTGCCTTATCGGCTGGCGGCGGCGAGGGCTGAGCGGGACGGGCGCGTACCCGGCGTGCGTCGCGAACGGGAACGGGACGGGCAGACTGCGCCCGTGACAAAGGTGACGGTGCTCCTCGTGGCGGTGCTCACCGTGCTGCTCGTCGTCCCCGGCACCCGCACCGGGAGTCCCCGGCCGGAGGCCGTCCTGCGGCTGGACCGCGCCGGGTACGCGCCCGGCGAGACCAAGATCGCCTACCTGCGGACCACGGCGGAGGTCCGGGCGGTGGTCGTCGGACCGGACGGGGCCGACGTGCTCACGCCCCGGATCGGGCCCCGCCGGGGTGGCCTGCGCACCGTCGACTTCAGCGCGCTCAGCGAACCCGGGACCTACCGGTTGCGCGTCGGGGGCACCCTGTCCCGGCCGTTCCGGGTCGCGCCCGCCGCCGACCTGTTCCGGCCGCTCGCCCTCGACGCGGTGCGGCGCCTGCGCAACCGCCCGGACGAGGAGACCACCGCGTACGCGGTCGTCGCCCTGCTGCTGGCCGAGCGCTACGGCCTGGGCACCCCCGACGTGGTGGCGCTGATCCGCCGGGGGGTGGCGGCGCTCGACCGCAGGGCGGCGGCCGGGGAGGGCACCGGCCAGATGGCGGCGGTGTTCGCGCTCGCCGCGCGGGCCGAGGTCGAGGAGGACCCGGCCGGTGCCGAGTCCCATGTCGCCGCCGCGGTGCGGGCACTGGGCCTCGCGAGCGGCCGGGGCGAGGAACCCGGCCACCTGGCACTCGGCGCCACCGAACTGGCCCGCACCGCGCGGAGCTTCGGCGACCCCCGGGCCGGGGACTGGTTCCGGATGGCCCTCGGCTGGGCCGCCAAGGACGCCCGCCGGGCCGGTGACGCCGCGCTGGGCATCGACGACGTCAGCGCCCTGGCGAACGCCGAACTGGCCGCGGCCCTGGCCCCGGAGCCCGTCACGGCGCTGCGCACCACGATGCGGAGCCGGCTGGACGCCGCGGTCGACCGGGCCGGGGCCGACCCGCTGGGCGCGTCCGGCCTCGGCTACGTCGCCTCCGCGCACCTCTACGAACAGGCGTTCCGGGACGGACGGTACGCCGCGTACGCGACCGCCCAGCGATCGCGTACCCCGTCCTGGTGCCCCGGGACCTGCGGCGCGGAGGCCTTCCCGGGCGCCGACGCCACGGCGCTGCTGACGTACGCGTTGCTCGCCGTTGATCCTTCTCAGCTCTGATCGGCCGGCGCCGATGGGGCCGGCGTGACCCGCCTGTTCCGCTGTATCGGACTCCGCTCCCGCCTGGCTGCTTCAAGTACTCGTGAGCCCGCGGTTCCGGAAGGGTGGGCTCGCCGCCACCGCGGGGATCGCGGTGCTGGTCGCGGCCGTGGCATCGCTGCGGCCCGGCGGCCCGGGCCCGCCGGCCGACGGGTCCGGCCTCGTGATGATCTGCCCGCTGCGGCAGACCTCGGAGGAGATCTGCGGCCGGCCGGTACGGGGTGCCGGTGACCGCCTCCCCGGCAGCACCGCTCCGGGCATCGAGGAGACGGCCGGGATGATCGCCGTCCTGGCCGCGGACGGGGGCTGGTGCATCACCGGGAGGCCCGGCACCTGTGCGGAGGGCGGGCGCCGTCTGCCTCCCACGGAGTCCGACGTCCGGGTGGCCCGGTCAGGTTTGACCGAGGCCGGCTTCCCCGACCACGTGGTGCGTCTCGCGCGACCCGGCGACCCGGCCCCCGAAGGTGCGTTGCTGTATGCCGTCAAGATCGGGGACGTCTGCGTCATCGGGGACACCGAGACCGTGCCGCGGACGTCGCGCGGATCGTCGTTCGAGATCCTGGGGCCGCTGCCCGACGGCTCCTGCCTGGATGCCTAGGGTGCGTCTGGCGGTTCACGACGGCCTGCGACGAGGCCCGGCTTCCGCCTCGCGATGCTGTCCGAACACGCAGGTATAACACCGGTACCTCCGGGCCCGGCCCCGGTTTTTGCACCCGGCCATGACCGTCGAGCCGGACGGCAGCGGCACCACCTTCGGCTTCACCACGATGACCCACGGCAACACCGCCGCCCGCCCCCAGATCACCGGCTGAACGACAACCATCCGGAAGGATGCCAACCCAGGTTCCTAGGATGCTCAAGGCGGGGTGGGCGGGGTATCCGCGCAGGGCCCGACGTGCCGGCGGCGCTGTGATGTCAGCGATGTTCGAGGACTTGTTCGAGGGTGAAGGTGGTTCGGCGAACCTCACATGATCCTGACTTCTGGCCGGGAGGCTGGCCGTTCGGCCCGGGGGAGTCCTGGGCCGGGTCGGACAGAGGGGCAGGCTCATGCGCAGGAGTTTCGGGCTGGTGGCGGCGGCTATCGCGATGACCGGGCTGGCGGCCTGTGGGTCGTCGGAGCCGGGTGGGGCGTCGGGGGGTGCGGGGGACCCGGCGGAGGCGAAGGTGGCGACGCTGGTGAGCACCGCGGCCACGCCGTCGGCCTCGGCCAAGGTCAAGGCTGAGCGGCCTCGGGAGACGCTGGGGATGACCTCGGAGGAGTCCGAGGCGTTGCTGGCTCCGTATCAGAAATGCTTGAAAGAGAACGGCGTCGAGAGCGGGGACATCAAGGCCGCTCGGTCGGGGACGCGGGCTGCCACCGAGGCTGAGATGTCGAAGATGGAGAAGGCCAACCAGATCTGTGAGCCGCAGTACTTCCCGCTGCCGCCGTGGGAGAAGGACCCGGCCAATCCGGAGTCGCGGGACTTCGCGGTGGCCACGGTGAAGTGCCTCAAGGAGAAAGGCATCGAGTTCGTGGAGGTGTCCGAGGACGGCATCAGTATCGCGCTCGGTGGGGACCAGAACGATTCGCGGTCCATCACCCGGGGGATGGACCTGATCCCCGGGTGCGAGCGTGAGATCGCCGCCAGGACCAAGTAGACGCGGCAATGAGAAGCGGGGGGGGGGGGGGGGGGGGGGGGGGCGGCGGCGGGGGGGGGGGGGGCGGCCGGGGGCGGGGGGCGGGGGGGGTCG